>NZ_CP017450.1:4800000-6174401 GCF_001753185.1 Klebsiella sp. LTGPAF-6F | reverse complement strand
TAGACTAGTCTTTTCGTTTATAAAACAAATGTGTGCCTAGTCCCTTGGCCCACAAAAAGCGCACAGTATGCACGATTATTTGCTGAATCGTACCCCTAACTGACATCATCTTAACCTGACTCAAAGAAAATAAATCGATTCTTCAGGCTATTACCACCCCTAATCAAACATCTATACTCGACCTAACAACGACATTCTAAAAAGCACGCAACTCTATTATGGCTCAATCACATTTACTGGCAGAAAGAATTTCCCGGCTCAGCGCCGCGCTGGAAAAAGGACTCTTCGAACGCAGCCACGCAATACGCCTTTGCCTGCTTGCCGCCCTCAGCGGCGAGAGCGTTTTTCTGCTGGGCCCGCCGGGGATCGCCAAAAGCCTGATTGCCCGTCGCCTCAAGTTCGCCTTCCAGCAGGCTCGCGCATTTGAATACCTGATGACTCGTTTCTCCACGCCGGAAGAGGTCTTTGGCCCACTCTCCATTCAGGCGCTGAAAGATGAAGGGCGCTACGAACGTTTGACCGCCGGCTATCTTCCGGAAGCTGAAATTGTTTTTCTCGATGAGATCTGGAAAGCGGGCCCGGCGATTCTCAATACGCTGCTGACGGCGATAAACGAACGCCATTTCCGCAACGGGGCGACCGAAGAGAAGATCCCCATGCGCCTGCTGGTGGCGGCGTCGAACGAGCTCCCGGAGGCAGACAACAGTCTGGAAGCCTTATACGATCGTATGCTTATCCGCCTATGGCTGGATAAGGTACAGGATAAAACGAACTTCCGCTCAATGCTGATAAGCCAGCAGGACGAGAACAGTAATCCTGTCCCGGCGAGTTTGCAGGTCAGCGACGAGGAATTTCTGCAATGGCAGCAGGATATCGGCAGCGTGAAGCTACCGGACAGCGTATTTGAACTGATTTTCCAGCTGCGCCAGCAGCTGGATACGTTGCCAAACGCGCCTTACGTCTCAGATCGTCGCTGGAAAAAAGCCATTCGTCTGCTGCAGGCCAGCGCCTTTTTCAGCGGCCGCGACACCATTGCGCCAATAGACCTGATCCTGCTGAAGGATTGCCTGTGGCACAATATTGAGACGATGAATCTGATGTCCGTGCAGATTGACACCTTAATGACCAGCCACGCCTGGCAGCAGCAGGCGATGCTCACCCGCCTCGGGTCGATTATCCAACGGCGCATTCAGCTTCAACAGCAGCAAAGCGATAAGACCGCGCTAAAAGTCACCCGTCTCGGCGGGATGTTCAGCCGTAAACCTCATTATGAACTGCCTGCTGAAGTGCAGGACCCCACGCTAACGCTGCTTCTCCAGCAGCCGCTAAAACTGCACGACCTGGAAGTGATTCATATTACGTTTGTTCGTGAAGAGCTTGCTCACTGGCTGGAGAAAGGGGGTGAGATCCGCGGCAAGCTCAACGGCATTGGTTTTGCCCAGCAGCTGAATATGGATGTCGATACCAGCCAGCATCTGGTCGTGCGCGATGTGAGCCTGCAGGGGTCGCGACTCTCCCTGCCCGGTAGCGAATCACGGGAAAATATGCCGGCAGAAATCAGGCAACAGCTGGAGGCGCTGGACGACGAATGGCATCAGCAACATAACCGCTTCAGCGAACAGCAAAAATGTCTGTTTATTCCCGGCGAGTGGCTGGGGCGCATTGAAGCCAGCCTGCAGGACGTGGGAACGCAGATTAAACAGGCCCGCCAGTCATGACGCTGGACATGCTGAATGTCATGCTGGCAGTCGGCGAAGAGGGCATGATCGATGAGATGCTGCTGGCCCTGCTGGCAGCGCCTCAACTCGCGGTATTCTTTGAAAAATTTCCGCGGCTCAAAAATATTATCGCCGCCGACATTCCTCGCTGGCGGGAAGCGGTCAGATCGCGACTAAAAGAGACCAACGTCCCGCCCGAGCTGGATGCGGAAGTTCAGTGCTATCAGCAATCACAGCGGCTTTCCACCTCGCAGTTTATCGTCCAGCTGCCGCAAATTCTGAGCCAGCTGCATAAGCTGCACTCCCCTTTTGCCAGCCAGGCGCAGCAGCTGGTGGACAACAACAGCACCTTTACGCCGGCGCTGCACACGTTATTCCTTCAGCGCTGGCGTCTGAGCCTGGTGGTGCAGGCAACCTCTCTTAATCAGCAGCTGCTGGATGAAGAGCGCGATCAGCTGCTGAGCGAAGTTCAGGAGCGCATGACCCTCAGCGGCCAGCTCGAGCCCGTGCTGGTGGAGAATGATAATGCGGCGGGACACCTGTGGGACATGAGCGCCGGAGAGCTGAAGCGAGGCGATTACCAGCTGATCGTTCGCTACGGGGACTTTTTAAGCCAACAACCTGAACTCATGCAGCTCGCCGAACAGCTGGGGCGCTCGCGTGAAGCGAAAGCGGTGCCGAAAAAAGATGCGCCGATGGAGACCTTCCGCAGCCTGGTGCGCGAACCGGCTACCGTACCGGAGCAGGTCGACGGTCTTCAGCAGAGCGACGATATTCTACGTCTGCTGCCGCCTGAGCTGGCCACCCTCGGCATCACCGAGCTGGAGTTTGAGTTCTACCGCAAGCTGGTTGAAAAGCAGCTGCTGACCTATCGACTACATGGCGATGCGTGGAAGGAAAAGATCACCGAACGGCCGGTAACGCGCCAGGACGTTGATGAACAGCCGCGCGGGCCGTTTATTGTCTGCGTCGATACTTCCGGCTCAATGGGCGGTTTCAATGAACAGTGCGCCAAGGCGTTTTGTCTGGCGCTGATGCGGGTCGCTCTGGCGGATAACCGCCGCTGCTTCATTATGCTGTTTTCCAGCGAAGTGGTGCACTACGAACTCACCGGCCCGCAGGGGCTGGAACAGGCGATTCGTTTCTTGAGCCAGCGCTTTCGCGGCGGCACCGATCTGGCCAGCTGCTTCCGGGCGGTGATTGAGCGTATGCAGAATCCGCAGTGGGTCGATGCTGATGCGGTGGTGATTTCTGATTTTATCGCCCAGCGCTTGCCGGATGAGGTGATCAATAAGGTGGGAGAGCTACAGCATAAACATCAACATCGTTTTCATGCGGTGGCGATGTCGGTACACGGCAAGCCCGGCATTATGCGCGTATTCGATCATATCTGGCGCTTTGATACCGGGTTGCGTAGCCGCCTGCTGAGACGCTGGCGGCGTTAATCACTGATTAAAGAAGCGCAGCAACGCTTTGACGAACCTGGGTTGGCCACACGCCGCACTGCACCTGGCCGATATGCTCAAGCTGCAGCAGCAGCATCGTCAGGCGAGACTGGCCAATGCCGCCGCCAATCGTCTGCGGCATCTCTCCGCGCAGCAGCGCCTGGTGCCATTCCAGCTGCAGGCGATCTTCGTCGCCGGTCATCGCGAGCTGACGCTTCAGCGCTTCGGCATCGACGCGGATCCCCATTGAAGAGAGCTCGAATGCATCTTCAAGCACCGGGTTCCACACCAGAATATCACCGTTCAGACCGGCATAGCCTTCAGCGGCAGGCGTGCTCCAGTCATCGTAATCCGGCGCGCGAACGTCGTGACGCTGGCCATCGGAAAGCTTGCCGCCGATACCGATCAGGAATACCGCGCCCAGCTCTTTCGCGATCGCCCGCTCGCGGCCCTTGGCATCAAGATCCGGATAGCGGCTTAAAAGCTCCTGGCTGTGAACAAACTGGATCGTCTCCGGCAAGAAAGGCGTGAGGCCAAATTCTTTACTGACGGCGTCTTCGGTCGCTTTGATCCCGGCATAGATCGCTTCAACGGTTGCTTTCAGCGTGCCGCAGTGGCGCTCTCCGTCACCCATTACGCGCTCCCAGTCCCACTGGTCAACGTAAACGGAATGGATGGGAGTTAATCGGTCTTCATCGGGGCGAAGGGCCTTCATGTGCGTGTACAGCCCTTCGCCCGCGCTGAAGTCGTGTTGTCCCAGGGTTTGACGCTTCCACTTCGCCAGTGAATGAACCACTTCGAACTGGGCGTCTGGCAGTGTTTTCACTTTAACCTGAACCGCTTTTTCGCAACCAGAGAGGTTATCCTGGGTCCCATCGCCCACGCGGCTTAAGATCGGCGCCTGGACTTCGATCAGGCCGAGCTTCTCTTCAAGCTGGCGGGAAAAATGTGACTTAACGAAACTAATCTGGCGTTGTTTTGCGATGTATGCGGTTTTCATTTTTTATAACTCCTGCGTCCTGTTGCCATTGATTAAGCAACAAAACAGCGCTGCAATTCAATAATCCAACAACAAAAAGCCTGCATCGATTTTGATTCATTAAAATTTGAGGCTAAAATAGAAATATTCGTCAAACTTCATAAGAAAAACCTATGGAAAATTATCAGATCGACAATCTGGACCGCGGCATTCTTGAGGCCTTAATGGCCAACGCGCGCACCGCCTATGCTGAACTGGCAAAACAGTTTGGCGTCAGCCCGGGGACCATTCACGTGCGGGTAGAGAAAATGAAGCAGGCCGGAATTATTACCGGCGCACGCATCGACGTCAGCCCCAAGCAGCTGGGTTACGATGTGGGATGTTTTATCGGCATCATTCTGAAGAGCGCGAAAGACTATCCCTCCGCGCTGGCCAGGCTAAACAGCCTGGATGAGGTTACTGAAGCCTATTACACCACCGGACACTACAGCATCTTTATAAAGGTGATGTGCCGATCGATTGATGCGCTCCAGCATGTACTTATCAACAAGATCCAAACAATTGATGAAATTCAGTCCACTGAAACGCTGATCGTCCTGCAAAACCCGATTATGCGTACCATCCGCCCGTGATCGAGCTTTTTAATCCCACATTTTTCCACAGGTAGATCCCAGCTCGCTCACAGCGTACAATACGCCACTCTGAATAGTGGAGCGGGCGATCATGGCAGAGATAACTCTTATCAGCGGCAGTACGCTGGGTAGCGCAGAATATGTATCAGAACATCTGGCGGAAAAGCTGGAAGAGGCTGGGCACAGCACGACTATTCAGCACGGCCCGCTGATCGACGATCTGCAGGCGGAAGGGATCTGGCTGGTTATCTCTTCGACGCATGGCGCCGGGGACATTCCCGATAATCTTCTGCCTTTCTATGAAGCGCTTCAGGAGAAGCAGGTCGACCTCTCTGCGGTCCGTTTTGGCGCAGTCGGCATCGGTAGCCGTGAATACGATACCTTCTGCGGAGCAATTGATAAGCTCGAGACGGCGCTCAACGCCTGCGGGGCAAAACAGATCGGTGAAACGCTAAAAATTAACGTTCTCGAACATGAAATTCCGGAAGATCCGGCCGAGATTTGGCTGGGATCCTGGAAAAACTTGCTCTGAGAATTGTAAAGATCATACTTTCTTCTGTGGATAACTATGCTTAAAAGCTTGGATCAACCGGTAGTTATCCAAAGTACAACCCTTGACTGATTTTTGTGCTGTGTATAACCCTTCATTTTGATCCCAGCTTATACGGACCAGGATCACCGATCATTCACAGAAAGCGATCCTTCTTAAGTGTTTGATCTTAAATCGCGGATCTGACTTATCCACAAGACAAGCCGATCCTAATAAGAGATCACAATAAAACAGATCTCTAAATAAAAGATCTTCTTTTTAATACTCAGGATCCCGGCGCTTTCTCGAAAGGCTAAAGTTGAGTAGAATCCACGGCCCGGGCTTCACTCTATTTTCAAACCGCTTTATGCGAGGCATACCACCATGTTTTATCAGGATCCTTTTGACGTCATCATCATTGGCGGGGGTCATGCAGGCACTGAGGCCGCGATGGCCGCAGCGCGAATGGGTCAACAGACTCTGCTTTTGACACACAATATCGACACGCTGGGGCAGATGAGCTGCAACCCGGCGATTGGCGGCATTGGGAAAGGACACCTGGTAAAAGAAGTGGATGCGCTTGGCGGCCTGATGGCGAAGGCAATTGACCACGCCGGCATCCAGTTTAGGATACTAAACGCCAGCAAAGGCCCTGCCGTACGGGCGACTCGCGCTCAGGCAGACCGTGTGCTGTACCGGCAGGCCATACGTACCGCGCTGGAAAACCAGCCTAATTTAATGATCTTCCAGCAGGCGGTGGAAGATCTGATTGTCGAAAACGATCGTGTTGTTGGCGCCGTCACCCAGATGGGGCTTAAATTCCGCGCCAAAGCGGTGGTACTGACCGTCGGAACCTTTCTCGACGGTAAGATCCATATCGGCCTGGATAACTACAGCGGCGGTCGTGCAGGCGATCCTCCGTCGATCCCGCTGTCCCGCCGCTTGCGTGAACTGCCGCTGCGCGTCAGCCGCCTGAAAACCGGTACCCCGCCGCGTATCGACGCGAGGACGATTGATTTCAGCGTTCTGGCACAGCAACACGGCGATAATCCGATGCCGGTCTTCTCGTTTATGGGAGATGCTTCGCAGCATCCGCGTCAGGTGCCGTGCTACGTCACGCATACCAACGAGAAAACGCATGACGTGATCCGTAATAACCTCGATCGCAGCCCGATGTATGCCGGCGTGATTGAAGGGATCGGTCCCCGCTACTGTCCTTCGATCGAAGACAAGGTCATGCGCTTTGCCGATCGTAACCAGCATCAAATTTTCCTCGAGCCGGAAGGCCTGACGTCCAACGAAATTTATCCAAATGGCATCTCCACCAGCCTGCCGTTCGATGTCCAGATGCAAATCGTCCGCTCAATGCAGGGGATGGAAAATGCAAAAATCGTTCGCCCTGGCTACGCTATTGAGTACGATTTCTTTGACCCGCGCGACCTGAAACCGACGCTGGAAAGCAAATTTATCCATGGCCTGTTCTTTGCCGGCCAGATTAACGGCACCACCGGTTATGAAGAAGCCGCCGCTCAGGGCCTGCTGGCAGGCCTGAACGCCGCTCGTTTCTCCGCCGAGAAAGAGGGGTGGGCGCCTGGCCGCTCTCAGGCCTACCTTGGCGTCCTGGTGGACGATCTGTGTACTCTCGGTACCAAAGAACCGTACCGCATGTTTACCTCTCGTGCGGAATACCGCCTGATGCTGCGTGAAGACAACGCCGATCTGCGCCTGACCGAGCAAGGTCGTGAACTGGGTCTGGTGGATGACGAACGCTGGGCGCGTTTCAACGAGAAGCTTGAGAGCATTGAACGTGAACGTCAGCGCCTGAAAACCAGCTGGGTTAATCCGCTGGCGGAAAGCGCTGCGGAAGTGAATGCTCGACTGACGGCGCCTTTGTCCCGTGAAGCTAACGGTGAAGATTTGCTCCGTCGTCCGGAAATGACCTACGAACAGCTGGTGCAGATGACGCCGTTCTCGCCGGGTCTTGAGGACAAGCAAGCGGCTGAACAGGTCGAAATTCAGGTAAAATACGAAGGCTACATCGCGCGCCAGCAGGATGAAATCGAGAAACAACAGCGCAACGAGAACACGTTGCTGCCTGCTACGCTTGATTATCGGCAGGTGAATGGGCTGTCGAACGAGGTCATTGCCAAGTTGAACGACCATAAGCCGTCTTCGATAGGGCAGGCATCGCGTATTTCCGGCATTACACCTGCGGCAATCTCGATTTTGCTGGTGTGGTTAAAAAAGCAGGGAATGCTGCGCCGTAGCGCCTGATATTCCACTGAACGATACATGGGCGAATAGCGCATCAGATATCCGTCAGGTCAATTTCTCAGCCCGGTAAGCGTATCGCCTCCGGGCTCATTGTTTTTAAACAGGTAACGATCGTGCTCAACAAACTTTCTCGTCTGCTTGATGAAGCAGGTATTTCACTTACCGATCACCAGAAAAACCAGCTTGTCGCCTACGTTGGCATGCTGGATAAGTGGAATAAGGCCTATAACCTGACCTCGGTTCGCGATCCTGACGAGATGCTGGTACGCCACATCCTCGACAGCATTGTTGTTGCGCCATACCTTAAAGGAACGCGTTTTATTGATGTCGGTACGGGGCCTGGGCTGCCGGGGATCCCGCTGGCTATCGTGCGTCCTGAATCCCACTTCACCCTGCTGGACAGTCTGGGCAAGCGAGTACGTTTCCTTCGGCAAGTCCAGCATGAGCTCAAACTGGATAACGTCACCCCGGTACAAAGCCGTGTGGAAGAGTTCCCGGCAGAGCCGCCGTTTGACGGCGTGATTAGCCGCGCATTTGCGTCGCTGAATGACATGGTGAGCTGGTGCCATCATTTACCTGCAGAGAACGGTCACTTTTATGCGCTCAAGGGCTTAGCGCAGGAAGATGAAATGGCAAATCTGCCGGAAGGGGTCGTCATTAAGGAAGTTGTCGAACTGCATGTGCCTCAGCTGGAAGGGGAGCGTCACCTTGTGGTGCTTCAGCCAAAAATGATTTAATTTTTATCAAAAAATGTGAAAAAAACACGGTCCGTGGATGTTACAAAAATAAAAGTCACGGCAGGGTATTATCGGACTGTCTTTAACCCTGGGGTTACCAGGGGTTTTCTTTCCGTTAACTTGGCCCTGTTGCTTTACCAACAGAATAGTCAACATTGAAAATATCAGTACGCTAAAAATCTCGCTGCTTGCACTTCATACTGATGTTAAATTTTTATTATGAATGTCAATAAAAGGTTTTTATTGTATATGGGATTGTTTTAGAAAGAATACCTGGTTTTTATGTTGAATATCAAACGGATAAAAAATTGAGTTTTATGTACAGAATTAATTCGATTTCGCGAAAAATGTTTATTATGTGATCTGATGCACGCTTTAATTGCCGATTTTTCGCGGTATTTGCAGTTTTGCATGACGGCTCACAGATCGGTGAAATGCATGAAAAGTTGTCTGTCGGAAAATAATTAAACATTTATTCACTATTTTGCTACTTATTGTTTGAAATCACGAGGCGTCACCGTATAATTTGTCCGCTTTTTGATGCTTGACTCTTCGTCTTAAAGGACGTTTTATACGACACGCGACATACCTCGAAGGGAGCAGGAGTAAAAACGTGATGTCAGTGTCGCTCTTGAGTCGAAACGTTGCTCGTAAGCTTCTGTTTATTCAGTTACTGGCAGTAATAGCAAGTGGACTGCTGTTCAGCCTCAAAGACCCTTTCTGGGGCATCTCCGCGGTGAGTGGAGGTTTGGCGGTTCTTTTGCCAAACATGATATTTATGATTTTTGCCTGGCGTCATCAGGCGCATACACCAGCTAAAGGCCGAGTGGCCTGGTCCTTCGCCATTGGTGAAGCCTTCAAGGTGTTGCTGACCTTCGCCTTTCTGGCGGTGGCGCTGGCGGTTTTGAAAGTGGTATTTTTGCCGCTGATAGTGACGTGGGTTTTGGTGCTGGTGGTACAAGTTCTGGCGCCAGCTGTAATTAACAACAAAGGGTAAAAGGCATCATGGCTTCAGAAAATATGACGCCGCAGGATTACATAGGCCACCATCTGAACAACCTTCAGCTGGACCTGCGTACATTCTCGCTGGTGGATCCGCACAACCCCCCGGCCACCTTCTGGACGCTCAACATTGACTCCATGTTTTTCTCAGTGGTGCTCGGTCTGTTATTCCTGTTTATGTTCCGCAGCGTGGCTAAAAAGGCGACAACCGGCGTACCTGGTAAATTCCAGACCTTCATTGAGATGATCATCGGCTTCGTCCATGGCAGCGTCAAAGATATGTATCACGGCAAGAGCAAGGTCATTGCTCCGCTGGCCCTCACCGTGTTCGTCTGGGTATTCCTGATGAACCTGATGGATCTGCTGCCTATCGACTTTATCCCTTGGATCGGCGAACACGTTCTCGGTCTGCCTGCTCTGCGCGTGGTGCCGTCAGCTGACGTTAACATCACCCTGTCGATGGCGCTTGGCGTATTTATCCTGATTCTTTTCTACAGCATCAAAATGAAAGGCGTGGGCGGGTTCGTTAAAGAACTGACCCTGCAGCCGTTCAATCACTGGGCGTTCATTCCTGTCAACTTAATCCTTGAAGGGGTAAGCCTGCTGTCAAAACCTGTATCACTGGGTCTGCGACTGTTCGGCAACATGTATGCCGGTGAGCTGATTTTCATTCTGATTGCTGGCCTGTTGCCGTGGTGGTCACAGTGGATTCTGAATGTGCCATGGGCCATTTTCCACATCCTGATTATTACGCTGCAAGCCTTCATCTTCATGGTTCTGACGATCGTCTATCTGTCGATGGCATCTGAAGAGCATTGATTTTTACCAACATACTACGTTTTAACTGAAACAAACTGGAGACTGTCATGGAAAACCTGAATATGGATCTGCTGTACATGGCTGCCGCTGTGATGATGGGTCTGGCGGCAATCGGTGCTGCGATCGGTATCGGCATCCTCGGGGGTAAATTCCTGGAAGGCGCAGCGCGTCAACCGGATCTGATTCCTCTGCTGCGTACTCAGTTCTTTATCGTTATGGGTCTGGTGGATGCTATCCCGATGATCGCTGTAGGTCTGGGTCTGTACGTGATGTTCGCCGTCGCGTAGTAAGTTGTTCGAAAGAAACCTAAGCCACAGAGTTATTTTTTAAGAGGTATTGTGCTGTGAACATGAACGCAACAATCCTCGGCCAGGCCATCGCGTTTGTTATCTTCGTATGGTTCTGCATGAAGTATGTATGGCCGCCTTTAATGGCTGCCATCGAAAAGCGCCAGAAAGAAATTTCTGACGGTTTAGCTTCTGCAGAACGCGCTAAGAAAGATTTGGACCTTGCACAGGCCAACGCGACCGACCAGCTGAAAAAAGCGAAAGCGGAAGCCCAGGTAATCATCGAGCAGGCGAACAAGCGTCGCTCTCAGATCCTGGATGAAGCAAAAGCGGAAGCAGAACAGGAACGCACCAAAATCGTCGCACAGGCGCAGGCTGAAATCGATGCCGAACGTAAACGTGCCCGTGAGGAGCTGCGTAAGCAGGTTGCTATCCTGGCTGTTGCTGGCGCCGAGAAGATCATCGAACGTTCCGTGGATGAAGCTGCTAACAGCGACATCGTGGATAAACTTGTCGCTGAACTGTAAGGAGGGAGGGGCTGATGTCTGAATTTGTAACGGTAGCTCGCCCCTACGCCAAAGCAGCTTTTGACTTTGCCGTCGAACACAACAGCGTTGAACGCTGGCAGGATATGCTGGCGTTTGTTGCTGAAGTGACTAAAAACGAAGAAATGGCAGAGCTACTCTCTGGCGCACTGGCGCCGGAAACGCTCTCTGATGTGTTTATCGCGGTTTGTGGTGAGCAACTGGACGAAAATGGTCAAAACCTGATCCGGGTGATGGCTGAAAATGGTCGTCTGAAAGCGCTCCCTGATGTTCTCGAGCAGTTCATTCACCTGCGCGCTGCCAGTGAGGCAACCGCAGAGGTAGAAGTTATTTCTGCCGCTCAAATGAGTGACGAACAGCTTGCGAAAATTACCGCCGCGATGGAAAAACGTCTGTCACGCAAAGTTAAGCTGAATTGCAAAATCGATAAGTCTGTAATGGCAGGCGTAATCATCCGTTCGGGTGATATGGTCATTGATGGTAGCGTACGCGGCCGTCTTGAACGCCTTGCAGACGTCTTGCAGTCTTAAGGGGACTGGAGCATGCAACTGAATTCCACCGAAATCAGCGAACTGATCAAGCAGCGCATTGCTCAGTTCAATGTTGTGAGCGAGGCTCATAACGAAGGTACTATCGTTTCTGTAAGTGACGGTGTTATCCGCATTCACGGCCTGGCCGATTGTATGCAGGGTGAGATGATCGCTCTGCCGGGTAACCGTTACGCTATTGCACTGAACCTGGAGCGCGACTCCGTAGGTGCAGTTGTGATGGGTCCGTACGCTGACCTCGCCGAAGGTATGAAGGTTAAATGTACTGGCCGTATCCTTGAAGTTCCGGTTGGCCGCGGCCTGCTGGGACGTGTGGTTAACACCCTGGGTGCACCGATTGATGGTAAAGGTCCGCTGGAGCACGACGGCTTCTCCGCCGTTGAAGCTATCGCGCCGGGCGTAATCGAACGTCAGTCCGTCGATCAGCCGGTGCAGACCGGTTATAAATCCGTTGATGCCATGATCCCAATCGGTCGTGGACAGCGTGAACTGATCATCGGCGACCGTCAGACCGGTAAAACCGCGCTGGCTATCGACGCCATCATCAACCAACGTGATTCCGGCATCAAGTGCGTCTACGTAGCTATCGGCCAGAAAGCGTCCACGATTTCTAACGTGGTACGTAAACTGGAAGAACACGGCGCGCTGGCTAACACCATCGTTGTGGTTGCAACCGCATCTGAATCTGCCGCACTGCAATACCTGGCGCCGTATGCCGGTTGTGCAATGGGTGAATACTTCCGCGACCGCGGTGAAGATGCGCTGATCATTTATGATGACCTGTCTAAACAGGCCGTTGCTTATCGTCAGATCTCCCTGCTGCTCCGCCGTCCGCCTGGACGTGAAGCATTCCCGGGCGACGTATTCTACCTCCACTCTCGTCTGCTGGAGCGTGCTGCACGTGTTAACGTCGAATACGTTGAAGCTTTCACCAAAGGTGAAGTGAAGGGTAAAACCGGTTCTCTGACTGCGCTGCCGATTATCGAAACCCAGGCGGGTGACGTTTCTGCGTTCGTTCCGACCAACGTAATTTCCATTACCGATGGTCAGATCTTCCTGGAAACCAACCTGTTTAACTCCGGTATTCGTCCTGCGGTTAACCCGGGTATCTCCGTATCCCGTGTTGGTGGTGCAGCTCAGACCAAGATCATGAAGAAACTGTCCGGTGGTATTCGTACCGCTCTGGCACAGTATCGCGAACTGGCGGCGTTCTCCCAGTTTGCCTCTGACCTTGATGATGCAACCCGTAAGCAGCTGGACCACGGTCAGAAAGTGACCGAACTGCTGAAACAGAAACAGTATGCGCCGATGTCCGTTGCGCAGCAGTCTCTGGTTCTGTTCGCGGCAGAACGTGGTTATCTGGCGGATGTCGAGCTGTCGAAAATCGGTAGCTTTGAAGCCGCTCTGCTGGCTTACGTCGACCGTGATCACGCTCCGTTGATGCAAGAGATCAACCAGTCCGGTGGCTATAACGACGAAATCGAAGGCAAGCTGAAAGGCATCCTCGATTCCTTCAAAGCAACCCAATCCTGGTAAAGTCTGGCGGCTTGCTCTAGGGCAGGCCGCAAGGCATTGAGGAGAAGCTCATGGCCGGCGCAAAAGAGATACGTAGTAAGATCGCAAGCGTCCAGAACACGCAAAAGATCACTAAAGCGATGGAAATGGTCGCCGCTTCCAAAATGCGTAAATCGCAGGAGCGTATGGCGGCCAGCCGTCCTTATGCAGATACGATGCGCAAAGTGATCGGTCACCTTGCGAACGGTAATCTGGAATATAAGCACCCTTACCTGGAAGAACGCGACGTTAAACGCGTGGGCTACCTGGTGGTGTCTACCGACCGTGGTCTGTGCGGTGGCTTGAACATTAACCTGTTCAAAAAGCTGCTGGCGGAAATGAAAGCATGGTCCGATAAAGGCGTTCAGTGCGAACTCGCAATGATCGGCTCCAAGGGCGTGTCGTTCTTTAATTCCGTTAGCGGTAATGTTGTCGCCCAGGTGACGGGTATGGGGGATAACCCATCCCTGTCCGAACTGATTGGTCCGGTAAAAGTGATGTTGCAGGCCTACGATGAAGGCCGTCTGGACAAGCTGTATATTGTCAGCAACAAATTTATTAACACCATGTCTCAGGTTCCAACCATCACTCAGCTGCTGCCGTTACCGGCTTCAGAAGATGGTGAGTTGAAGCGTAAATCCTGGGATTACCTGTATGAACCCGATCCGAAAGCGCTGCTGGATACCCTGCTGCGCCGTTATGTGGAATCTCAGGTTTATCAGGGCGTGGTAGAAAACCTGGCCAGCGAGCAGGCCGCACGTATGGTGGCGATGAAAGCCGCGACCGACAATGGCGGCAGCCTGATTAAAGAGCTGCAGTTGGTATACAACAAAGCTCGTCAGGCCAGCATTACTCAGGAACTCACCGAGATCGTCGGTGGAGCATCCGCGGTATAACCAGGTTAATTCGTAGAGGATTCAAGATGGCTACTGGAAAAATTGTCCAGGTAATCGGCGCCGTGGTCGACGTCGAATTCCCTCAGGATGCCGTACCGCGCGTGTACGAGGCTCTTGAGGTACAAAATGGTAGTGAGAATCTGGTGCTGGAAGTTCAGCAGCAGCTCGGCGGCGGTATTGTTCGTACCATCGCCATGGGTTCTTCCGACGGTCTGCGTCGCGGTCTGGAAGTAAAAGACCTCGAGCATCCGATCGAAGTCCCGGTAGGTAAAGCAACGCTGGGTCGTATCATGAACGTACTGGGCCAACCGGTAGACATGAAAGGCGACATCGGTGAAGAAGAGCGTTGGGCTATCCACCGCGCAGCACCTTCCTACGAAGAGTTGTCAAACTCTCAGGAACTGCTGGAAACCGGCATCAAAGTTATCGACCTGATGTGTCCGTTTGCGAAGGGCGGTAAAGTTGGTCTGTTCGGTGGTGCGGGTGTAGGTAAAACCGTAAACATGATGGAGCTGATCCGTAACATCGCGATCGAGCACTCCGGTTACTCCGTGTTTGCGGGCGTAGGTGAACGTACTCGTGAGGGTAACGACTTCTACCACGAAATGACCGACTCCAACGTTATCGATAAAGTATCCCTGGTGTATGGCCAGATGAACGAGCCGCCGGGAAACCGTCTGCGCGTTGCGCTGACCGGCCTGACCATGGCTGAGAAGTTCCGTGACGAAGGTCGTGACGTTCTGCTGTTCGTCGATAACATCTATCGTTACACCCTGGCCGGTACTGAAGTATCCGCACTGCTGGGCCGTATGCCTTCAGCGGTAGGTTACCAGCCGACTCTGGCGGAAGAGATGGGCGTTCTGCAGGAACGTATCACCTCCACCAAAACCGGCTCTATCACTTCCGTACAGGCGGTATACGTACCTGCGGATGACTTGACTGACCCGTCTCCAGCCACCACCTTTGCGCACCTTGACGCAACCGTGGTACTGAGCCGTCAGATCGCTTCGCTGGGTATCTATCCGGCAGTTGACCCGCTGGACTCCACCAGCCGTCAGCTGGATCCGCTGGTTGTTGGTCAGGAGCACTACGACACCGCTCGTGGCGTTCAGTCCATCCTGCAGCGTTATCAGGAACTGAAAGACATCATCGCCATCCTGGGTATGGATGAACTGTCTGAAGAAGATAAACTGGTGGTAGCTCGCGCGCGTAAGATTCAGCGCTTCCTGTCCCAGCCGTTCTTCGTGGCAGAAGTATTTACCGGTTCTCCGGGCAAATACGTCTCCCTGAAAGACACCATCCGTGGCTTTAAAGGCATCATGGAAGGCGAATACGATCACCTGCCGGAGCAGGCGTTCTACATGGTCGGTTCTATCGACGAAGCCGTGGAAAAAGCCAAAAAACTTTAACGCCTTAATCGGAGGGTGATATGGCAATGACTTACCACCTGGACGTCGTCAGCGCAGAGAAACAAATGTTCTCTGGTCTGGTCGAGAAAATCCAGGTAACGGGTAGCGAAGGTGAACTGGGTATTTACCCGGGGCACGCGCCGCTGCTCACCGCCATTAAGCCTGGTATGATTCGCATCGTTAAGCAGCACGGTCACGAAGAATTTATCTACCTGTCAGGCGGCATTCTTGAAGTGCAGCCGGGTAGCACGACCGTTCTGGCTGATACGGCAATTCGTGGCCAGGATCTCGACGAAGCGCGAGCCCTGGAAGCGAAACGTAAGGCTGAAGAGCACATTAAGAGCTCTCATGGTGACGTGGACTACGCTCAGGCGTCTGCGGAACTGGCCAAAGCGATCGCTAAACTGCGCGTTATCGAGTTGACCAAAAAAGCGATGTAACACCGGCTTGAACGCTAAAAGCCAGTCTGGTTTCCAGGCTGGCTTTTTTTATGGCTTCGTTTCAGAAAAAGCAAAACTAAAAAGCGGGTTTAAAAATTTTGTGATGCATGTCTCATTTTTGTTGATCGTTTAAAAGATGAAGCGTAGACTTGTTTTTGTGATGTGAGTCACAAAAAAATTCATCAAAAACGTAATCGCTATCCAGGAAGAGATCATGAAACTGCTTAATAAAATCGTCGCTTTCTTCAGTGCTATGAACGTAACCTTCGGTACGTTCAACCACTAAGAAGTCAACTTTCCAGACTGTTTTTGCGCTGTACCGCTAACTAAAACGACAACACATGCGGTGTGAAACAGACAGAAAGTGAAAAGGTCGCCCCAGGGCGACCTTTATGTTTTTCACGTATAGCGGGTTAGTTGCGGCTGAGGAAGTTACCGGTGTTGAAGCTGCCGTCGGCCTCACGCGTCAGCGGGTCCGGCAGCGCCAGCGTCTGATAATCGGCGCTGTTAATGCGCTTGCCCTGAGCGTTGATGCTTCTGCCGCCGTGGATAAAATAGTTGCTATCGTCAATATTCCCGACAACGGCATCGTCATATTTCCCAGGCTGGCTGCGCAGGGAAAGGTTCTCGCTGAAGGTGCCCTGCGTTTCCGGCGCACCGTACGGACTCGGGCGGAACAGGTAGTTAAAGCGCTGGTTATCTACCGCGACGTTGTTAACCACCACCAGCTTGCCGGGGTTAAAGTTGTCGGTAAAACCGTCCAGATGGTTATCGATGGCGATGCTGTTACGTACCTCGTGGGCGACCGGCTGCCCTTCCCCACCGAGCTTAAACCCGTTACTGGTATTATTGCGGGCAATAGAGTTCTCGATCGCCACAACGCCGTTTGCACCGTCCTCAATTTTATTAAACAGGTCGAAACCGTCGTCGATATTATCGTGCGAGTAACAGCCCTCCAGCCGGTTACCCTCTCCTACGCGCATTTTCACCGCGAAGCCGTCGGCGTTAATTTTGCCCGGATCCTCGTTACTAAAGGATTCAGAATTCACTACCCGGTTAAAGCTGGCCCACAGCGGGCGTCCAACATCCGCCGGAGAGGAAATTTGAATGCCGGTATCATCGTTACGATACGCGGTGACGTTCTCGATCAGGTTATGGCTGCCCTGTACGCGCAGGCTCTTGTCCGTAATCTCAATCCCATCGATATGCCAGTAGCTGGCATCCAGCAGCAGCCCGTGAATCACCGCTTTTCCGTCGGCTTTTAGCGTTTTGATTTTGTCCTTCAGGCCGCTGGCGCTGACAGGAATGGTCGTTTGCGGGTAATCTCCGGCGGCTAATACAATTTGCCCGCCGGGCGGGACGAGTTTGATAGCGGAGGCGAAATCCAGCGGCGAGTCCGCCGTCCCTTTTGCCTGAGGTTGTCCCTCTGGCGCGGCGTAGAGCGTATTGCCTGTCACTTGGGGACTCTGTTCAACCGTCAGCGTCTGGGTCAGCGTTTCCGCGCCGGTGGCCGGAGTGAAGCGGATTTCGAACGTGCTTTTATCTTTCAGTACGGCAGGCTGGGTAAACATTTCCCCGGCCTTCACGGTTTTATCCTGCCCGATCACCACTTCATCCTGACGAACGGTGATGCGCCCATCGCTGTTGGTGCGCGCCTGTAGGATGTAAGCTTTGCTCTGGCTTACTGTTCCCGAAGCAATTTGCATAACCGGCGGCCAGCCTTTAGCGACATACGGCGCGGAGGGAACCGTATGTGCCGCTGAGGTGGTGAGCGAGGCGTTGCTGACGGTGATTTTTGCATTACGTGAGGCGAAGAAGCCGACGTAGTAATGTTCTTTATCCTGCCGGGCAACCAGATCGGCGTGCGGAACCTGCTGGCTCACCCATTCCTCGCTGCCCGTTGCTGCCCATGAGGTAATAAACCCGTCGTTGGTGCGTTCCAGTCTGAGCTGGAACGTCGGCGTTTGCTGGATATCGATTTTCTCTTTATAGCTCTGACGCTTTATTGATGCGCCCGCATTGCCCCACGGTTGGGTTATCCCTTCCCGGCTGATAGCCTGCAATTTGATATGTGAGCCATCTTTTTTATCCTGCGTCATAATGGCGTTCATCACCATATTGGATGCCGCCGGAAACTCTTCGTAGCCGACCTTCAGCGGCTGTTGACGCGGAACTCCTATTACATCGCGGACCAGCAGTCCCGCACCTTCCTGTGCCGCAGGACGCGCGCCATTTTCCGGGCCAAACTGATTGACGGTCACCGTAGCCTGCAGGATAAAATTCTGGCTGGTCGGTAGCCGGGTGTAAAAGAAGGTCAGTCCGTCGTGAGAATTGGCTATTTTACCTCCCCGGCTCTCGATGGTAATGGGCTGGCTGAGGTCGGCGACGTCCTGCGGCGTCAGTTTTTTTCCGGCGATGGTGACATCGTTGACGCCAATTTTTTCCGGCAGAACATTCGAGGAAAAATTGCTGTCGGTAGATTGCCCAAAGGCGATTGCCCGCCACTGATGACCTTCGTTGGCCTGCAGCGGTAGCGCGATCATCGTACTGCAAAGGGTTAATGCCAAAGGTATTTTGTTATTCATTCTTTTCTCCTGGGTAATTATTAACCGGCATTATCAGGAAAATGAAATGGCGTTTCTATTTATCACGTCACAATTAATGAATATTAAAACTGTGTTTTATTTTATGGCTTTTCTTTATTTACCCGCCAAAAAAACAGCAAAAGCAGAGGGATAGCCGGCATTGCCACTCATTAAAATGCTTTTTTTGCGCTAAACGGGTTTGCGCTGACTAAAAATACCCACCTAAAATGGTGTATAGCGTTACGCTTGTGCGTTTTATCTTCGTCTCGTTTCATGATGAAAAATATGTAGATATTTCAACGTGAAAGGCTTTTACTTTTCGTTCCAACAGCAGTCAGGATGCGTATGTCAAACAGTCCGATGAGCGTGGTTATTCTTGCCGCTGGCAAAGGTACCCGCATGTATTCCGATCTTCCTAAGGTGTTGCATTCGCTGGCCGGGAAGCCAATGGTGCAGCATGTTATTGATGCAGCTAAAGAATTAGGCGCTTCCGCCGTACATCTGGTGTACGGACACGGCGGCGATCTGCTTCGCCAGACGCTGCACGAAGACAACCTCAACTGGGTCCTGCAGGCCGAACAGCTAGGTACCGGCCACGCCATGCAGCAGGCGGCGCCGTTCTTCAGCGATGATGAAGATATCCTGATGCTGTACGGCGACGTGCCGCTCATTTCCGTCGAAACATTGAAGCGTCTGCGGGAAGCGAAACCGCAGGGCGGCATCGGTCTGTTGACGGTGAAGCTTGACGATCCGACCGGCTACGGCCGCATTACGCGCGATAACGGAGCGGTGACGGGCATTGTCGAGCATAAAGACGCCAGCGACGAGCAGCGCCGGATTCAGGAAATTAATACCGGGATTCTGGTCGCCAATGGCGCGGATCTTAAACGCTGGCTGGCTAAGCTCACCAACAACAACGTTCAGGGTGAATACTACATCACCGATATTATCGCCATGGCCTATGAAGAAGGTCGTGAAATTGCCGCTGTTCATCCTCAGCGTCTAAGCGAAGTGGAAGGCGTGAATAACCGCCTGCAGCTCTCTCGTCTTGAGCGCGTCTGGCAGTCTGAAAAGGCTGAAGAACTGCTGCTCGCGGGCGTTATGCTGCGCGATCCGGCGCGTTTTGATCTGCGCGGCGTGCTGAAACACGGGCGCGATGTCGAAATTGATACTAACGTTATCTTCGAAGGTGACGTGGTGCTGGGGGATCGGGTAAAGATTGGCACCGGCTGTGTCATCAAGAACAGCACCATTGGTGATGATTGCGAGATCAGCCCCTATACCGTGGTAGAGGATGCTCATCTGGCAGCCGCCTGTACCATTGGGCCGTTCGCACGGTTGCGCCCTGGCGCGGAGCTCCTGGAAGGCGCGCACGTCGGCAACTTTGTCGAAATTAAAAAGGCGCGTCTGGGTAAAGGCACGAAAGCCGGGCATCTCTCCTATCTCGGAGACGCCGAGATAGGCGATAACGTGAATATCGGCGCGGGCACCATCACCTGTAACTATGATGGTGCAAATAAGCATAAAACAGTGATCGGTGATGACGTGTTTGTTGGCTCAGACAGCCAGCTGGTCGCTCCGGTGACCGTCGGCAAGGGGGTCACCATTGCCGCAGGAACAACGGTAACGCGTAACGTTGCCGATAATGAATTAGTGTTAAGCCGCGTGCCGCAGGTTCATAAACAGGGCTGGCAGCGCCCGGTGAAGAAAAAGTAACGCTATTTCTCTTTCGCCCTTTTCGGGGGAAAGAGCGGGGTGAGGGGATAAAATAATCCTCCCCCCACGGCAGTACCCATAAAAATAACCCCACTCTCTACAAGGCTCGGGGCGCCCGAAAATACGGGTAAACAGGTTGACCGACAACGTATGGCATACAGCCAAAATCGGAATTAAAAACTATGTGTGGAATTGTTGGCGCAGTCGCGCAGCGTGATATTGCTGAAATCCTTCTCGAAGGTTTACGTCGTCTGGAATACCGCGGTTATGACTCCGCCGGTCTGGCCGTCGTCGATAACGAAGGTCATATGAACCGCGTTCGCCGTCTCGGGAAAGTACAGATGCTGGCCCAGGCGCTGGAAGAACATCCGTTGCACGGCGGTACCGGGATTGCCCATACCCGCTGGGCGACGCACGGCGAACCGTCTGAAGGTAACGCGCATCCGCATGTTTCTGACCATATTGTGGTGGTGCATAACGGGATTATCGAAAACCATGAGCCGCTGCGCGAGCTGTTGCAGTCGAGGGGCTACGTTTTCGCCTCCGAGACTGACACGGAGGTTATTGCGCACCTGGTGCACTGGGAGCTGGAACAGGGCGGTACTCTGCGTGATGCGGTTCTGCGGACTATCCCGCAGCTGCGCGGCGCTTACGGTACCGTGATCATGGATTCCCGCGATCCGGGTACGCTGCTGGCCGCTCGTTCAGGAAGCCCGCTGGTGATTGGCCTGGGGATGGGGGAAAACTTCATTGCCTCCGATCAGCTGGCGCTGCTGCCGGTTACCCGCCGCTTTATCTTCCTCGAAGAGGGCGATATTGCGGAAGTCACCCGCCGTTCCGTGACTCTCTTTGACAAATCCGGCGCTGAAGTGCAGCGCCCGGATATTGAATCCAGTCTGCAGTACGACGCGGGCGATAAAGGTATCTATCGTCACTATATGCAGAAAGAGATCTACGAGCAGCCGAACGCCATCAAAAATACCCTCTCCGGGCGCATTAGCCACGGCGAGGTTGATTTAAGCGAGCTGGGCCCGCAGGCTAACGAGCTGCTGTCTAAGGTCGAGCATATTCAGATCATCGCCTGCGGCACCTCCTACAATTCAGGTATGGTGTCCCGCTACTGGTTTGAGTCGCTGGCAGGGGTGCCGTGCGATGTTGAAATCGCCTCCGAGTTCCGCTATCGCAAATCGGCCGTGCGTCGCAACAGCCTGATGATCACCCTCTCTCAATCCGGCGAGACGGCGGACACCCTCGCCGGCCTGCGCCTGTCGAAAGAGCTGGGCTATCTGGGGTCGCTGGCGATTTGTAACGTGCCTGGATCATCCCTGGTGCGTGAGTCCGATCTGGCTATGATGACCAACGCCGGGACGGAAATCGGCGTCGCCTCGACTAAAGCCTTCACGACGCAGCTGACCGTTCTGCTAATGCTGGTGGCGAAACTGGCGCGACTCAAAGGCCAGGATGCGTCGATTGAACATGATATCGTGCATGGCCTGCAGGCGCTGCCGAGCCGCATTGAGCAGGTGCTTTCGCAGGACAAGCGTATTGAGGCGCTGGCTGAGAACTTCTCTGACAAACACCACGCTCTATTCCTTGGCCGCGGCGATCAGTATCCCATTGCCCTGGAAGGGGCGCTGAAGCTGAAAGAGATCTCCTATATTCATGCGGAAGCCTATGCTGCCGGCGAGCTGAAGCATGGTCCGCTGGCGCTGATTGACGCTGAAATGCCGGTGGTGGTGGTCGCGCCGAACAACGAACTGCTGGAAAAATTGAAATCCAACATTGAAGAGGTTCGCGCTCGCGGCGGCCAGCTGTACGTTTTTGCTGACGGCGATGCGGGTTTCACCGGCAGCGACAATATGCACATCATTGAGATGCCGCATGTTGAAGAGGCGATCGCGCCAATCTTCTATACCGTACCGCTGCAGCTGCTGGCGTATCACGTCGCGCTGATCAAAGGGACTGACGTTGACCAGCCGCGTAACCTGGCGAAATCCGTTACCGTGGAATAACGATTTTACAGCGTTGAAAGGGCTGCCGTCCGGCGGCCCTTTTTATTTGCGGTGAACGGCGAGATCCCACCCGCTTTATGACAGCCTGTCATTTTTGAGACGCTTTTTCGCTGTCATAAAAATAAAATTTTCCGCTAATCTTTCTATCATTAACCATAGTAACAATATGATTTGTATTGTTTTTATTTAACGTAAATTCCCGTCTTTTTGCTTGTCATAAAACTGTAATAATTCGTACATTTTACTGTCACCTGTTTGTCCTATTTTGCTCACCATAGCTTCGAAACAATGGTTTACGAATCCAGCAGGAGACATTATGAACGTTATGCGTACCACCGTCGCAACAGTTGTCGCCGCGACCTTATCGATGAGCGCTTTCTCTGTTTTTGCAGCAGCAAGCCTGACTGGCGCAGGTGCAACTTTCCCCGCGCCGGTGTATGCCAAATGGGCAGATACCTATAACAAGGAAACGGGTAATAAAGTCAATTACCAGGGTATCGGCTCCTCTGGCGGCGTAAAACAAATTACGGCCAACACCGTAGACTTCGGTGCTTCTGATGCCCCTCTTGCTGATGACAAGCTGGCTCAGGAAGGTCTGTTCCAGTTCCCGACCGTTATCGGCGGCGTAGTGCTGGCAATTAACCTGCCTGGCGTGAAATCCGGTGAGCTGGTGCTTGACGGTAAAACGCTGGGTGATATCTACCTGGGCAAAATCAAAAAATGGGATGACGCGGCGATTGCTAAGCTCAACCCGGGCATGAAGCTGCCTTCTCAGAACATCGCGGTGGTTCGTCGTGCCGATGGTTCCGGTACTTCCTTCGTTTTCACCAGCTATCTGGCGAAGGTGAACGAAGAGTGGAAATCTAAAATCGGCGCGGGCTCAACCGTTAACTGGCCGACCGGTCTGGGCGGTAAAGGCAACGACGGCATCGCCGCGTTCGTTCAGCGTCTGCCGGGCTCTATCGGCTACGTAGAATATGCCTATGCAAAACAGAACAACCTCGCTTACACCAAACTGCTGTCCGCCGATGGCAAGCCGGTGAGCCCGACTGAAGATAACTTCGCTAACGCGGCGAAAGAAATCGACTGGAGCAAATCCTTTGCACAGGATCTGACGAATCAGAAAGGCGACAACGCATGGCCGATCACTTCAACCACGTTCATTCTGGTTCACAAGGCTTCCAACAAGCCAGAGCAGACCGCCGAAGTGCTGAAGTTCTTCGACTGGGCGTATAAAAACGGCGGTAAAGAAGCCAACGCGCTGGATTATGCCACCCTGCCGGAAAGCGTGGTTGAGCAAGTTCGCGCGGCATGGAAGACCAACGTAAAGGACAGCAGCGGTAAAGCGCTGTACTAATACCCGTCAGCCTTCGAGCTACAGGTGCGTTGGCAGCGCTTGTTCACCCCGGTCACATAGCCCATCTATGTTCCCGGGGATCCACAAGCCAGCTGCCTGCCTGCAGCTCGAATTATTTAGGGTATGGCATTACCTTTGCCAGAAAGATCAGTAAACTACGATTTTTTCTGGCCCGAAACTGAAGAGTAACTTATGGCTGCAACCAAGCCGGCATTTAACCCTCCGGGGAAAAAGGGTGACATAATTTTCAGCGTGCTGGTAAAACTGGCGGCGCTGATTGTGCTATTGATGCTTGGCGGCATCATCGTCTCCCTTATCATCTCGTCCTGGCCAAGCATTGAGAAATTTGGCTTTGCCTTTCTGTGGACCAAAGAGTGGGATGCACCGAACCAGATTTTCGGCGCCCTGGTACCCATTTACGGGACGCTGGTCACCTCATTTATCGCGCTGCTGATCGCCGTACCGGTGAGCTTCGGTATCGCGCTGTTCCTGACGGAACTGTCACCCGCCTGGCTGAAGCGTCCGCTGGGTATCGCTATTGAGCTGCTGGCCGCGATCCCCAGTATCGTTTACGGCATGTGGGGCCTGTTTATTTTCGCCCCGCTGTTTGCGACCTATTTTCAGGAGCCGGTTGGCAACGTTCTGTCGACCATTCCGTTCGTTGGCGCGCTCTTTGCGGGCCCGGCATTTGGTATCGGTATTCTGGCGGCGGGCGTGATTCTGGCCATCATGATCATTCCTTACATCGCGGCCGTTATGCGTGACGTCTTTGAACAGACGCCGGTGATGATGAAAGAGTCCGCCTACGGTATCGGCTGCACAACGTGGGAAGTTATCTGGCGTATCGTTCTGCCTTTCACCAAAAACGGCGTGATCGGCGGGGTAATGCTCGGTCTGGGGCGCGCGCTGGGGGAAACCATGGCGGTGACCTTTATTATCGGCAACACCTACCAGCTTGATAGCGCTTCGTTATATATGCCGGGCAACAGCATCACCTCCGCGCTGGCGAATGAGTTTGCCGAAGCGGAAACCGGACTGCACGTTGCCGCATTGATGGAGCTGGGCCTGATTCTGTTCGTTATCACCTTTATTGTTCTGGCCGCATCGAAGTTTATGATCATGCGCCTGGCTAAGAATGAGGGGGCTCGCTAATGGCGACGATTGAATTACAAACCACCGCGGAGCTGGCGGAATCCCGTCGCAAAATGCAGGCAAAACGCCGCATGAAAAACCGTCTCGCCCTGACGCTATCGATGGCGACCATGGCGTTTGGTCTGTTCTGGCTGATCTGGATCCTGATGTCCACCGTCACCCGCGGCATCGACGGCATGAGCCTGGCGCTGTTTACTGAAATGACGCCGCCGCCAAATACGGCGGGCGGTGGTCTGGCAAACGCCCTGGCGGGCAGCGGATTGCTGATCCTCTGGTCGACGGTTATCGGTACCCCGCTGGGGATTCTGGCGGGGATTTATCTGGCGGAATATGGCCGTAAATCCTTGCTGGCCGAAGTGATTCGTTTTATTAACGATATCCTGCTTTCCGCGCCGTCGATTGTCGTCGGTCTGTTTGTTTACACCATCGTCGTTGCGCAGATGCAGCACTTTTCCGGCTGGGCGGGCGTGATAGCGCTGGCGCTGCTGCAGGTGCCTATCGTTATTCGTACCACTGAAAACATGCTGAAGCTGGTTCCGGACAGCCTGCGTGAGGCGGCATATGCGTTGGGTACGCCGAAGTGGCGCATGATCTCTGCGATCACCCTGAAAGCATCGGTATCGGGCATTATGACCGGTATTCTGCTGGCCATCGCCCGTATCGCCGGGGAAACGGCGCCGCTGCTGTTTACCGCGCTCTCCAACCAGTTCTGGAGCACCGACATGATGCAGCCGATTGCGAACCTGCCGGTGACGATTTTCAAATTTGCCATGAGTCCCTTTGCGGAGTGGCAGCAACTGGCATGGGCCGGGGTCTTGATTATCACCCTGTGCGTATTGCTGCTGAACGTTCTGGCGCGCGTTGTTTTCGCGAAGAATAAACACGGTTAATTTTTGCGGCGCGGCGAAACGCGGCGCCGAATGAGGAAAAGAACGAGATGAGTATGGTGAATGCGACCCCGGGTAAACTTTCAGTTCGTAACCTGAATTTCTACTACGGAAAATTCCATGCCCTGAAAAACATCAACCTGGATATTACCAAAAACCAGGTTACGGCGTTTATCGGACCGTCAGGCTGCGGTAAATCCACGCTGCTGCGTACGTTCAACAAAATGTTTGAGCTGTACCCGGAGCAGCGTGCGGAAGGCGAAATTCTGCTCGATGGCGATAATATTCTGACCAACACCCAGGATATCGCCCTGCTGCGCGCCAAAGTGGGGATGGTGTTCCAGAAGCCGACGCCGTTCCCGATGTCGATTTATGACAACATCGCCTTTGGCGTGCGCCTGTTTGAGAAGCTTTCCCGCACGGATATGGATGAGCGCGTGCAGTGGGCATTGACCAAAGCCGCATTGTGGAATGAAACCAAAGATAAACTGCATCAGAGCGGATATTCTCTCTCCGGTGGCCAGCAGCAGCGTCTGTGCATCGCGCGCGGTATCGCTATTCGTCCGGAAGTTCTGCTGCTGGATGAGCCCTGCTCGGCGCTGGACCCGATCTCTACCGGGCGTATTGAAGAGCTGATCACTGAACTGAAACAGGATTATACCGTCGTTATCGTGACCCACAACATGCAGCAGGCCGCGCGTTGCTCCGACCATACGGCATTTATGTATCTTGGCGAGCTGATTGAATTCAGCAACACGGACGATCTGTTTACCAAGCCCGCTAAGAAGCAAACTGAAGATTATATTACTGGCCGCTACGGTTGATTGCCCTTCTGCTACCAGGCTCTAACCTATTGGGCAATCAGGAGATACTATGGATAACCTAAATCTTAACAAACATATTTCCGGCCAGTTCAATGCTGAACTGGAGTACATCCGCACCCAGGTCATGACCATGGGTGGGCTGGTGGAGCAGCAGCTTTCTGATGCGATCACCGCGATGCATAACCAGGACAGCGAACTGGCAAAGCGCGTTATTGACGGCGACAAGCAGGTCAATATGATGGAAGTGGCGATCGATGAGGCCTGCGTGCGCATTATCGCCAAGCGTCAGCCGACCGCCAGCGACCTGCGTCTGGTGATGGCGATTATTAAAACCATCGCCGAGCTGGAACGCATCGGCGACGTCGCGGATAAAATCTGCCGCACCGCGCTGGAAAAATTCTCCCAGCAGCATCAGCCGCTGCTGGTGAGCCTGGAATCGCTGGGGCGCCACACCGTGCAGATGCTGCATGATGTGCTGGACGCCTTTGCGCGTATGGACCTTGATGAAGCGGTGCGTATTTATCGCGAAGATAAGAAAGTCGACCAGGAATATGAAGGCATCGTGCGCCAGCTGATGACCTATATGATGGAAGATTCGCGCACCATTCCAAGCGTCCTGACCGCCCTGTTCTGCGCCCGCTCGATTGAGCGTATCGGCGACCGTTGTCAGAACATCTGCGAATATATTTTCTACTTCGTCAAAGGTCAGGATTTCCGTCACGTTGGCGGCGACGAGCTGGATAAACTGCTGGCCGGGAAAGATCCTAAAGAGTAATAAATCACAGAGACTAATTCTGATAAAGGATTTATCAGAATTAGTTATGATTAATGTTACTCCTGTTTTTAATTAACAAAATTGGTGCGATTGTCGTCACAAATAATAATTTCATCAATTGTGGTTTGATTTTAATAGCGTAACAATGCGGTACATTAATCGGGTGACTTGTTGCGGCAAGGCTCGAATAAAACTCTGGATTGTTACTGCGCAAGCAGGCAAAACCTGACATCACCGTTAACCTGGTGATGTCAGGTTTTTTTTTGCCAGATAATCCGCCATTAGCCGATGAAAGGGATTGTTACCGCTGCGCGGGCAAAACCTGAAGCAAGCCTCCTCTGTTTTCTGCAGGGGGATTGCTTCAGGTTTTTTTTTGATTTGATGCAAGGCTGTTTGTGGGTAAACCAGGATGGTATTAACCGAATAAATAATAGTGCTGGTTTTAATAACGTTCTTTTTTCCTTAAGGGGAAGCACCTTTTCGGTAACAAGCTTTATTCGATAGAAAAATAAAAATACGCCTTCGCGTTAGTTGACATTTTATCGCGATATTCAGTTGCACCTGTTTTTATATAAAGGGAACTTATGTTTAAAAGAAATCTGATTACCTCGGCCATACTTATTATGGCGCCGCTCGCTTATACAACCCATGCTATGGCGGAATCGCTAACCGTTGAACAGCGTCTTGAGCTTCTGGAGAAGGCGCTTAAGGATACGCAGAGCGAACTAAAAAAATATCAAGATGAAGAGAAGGCCAGAAATCGACTCTGGGTTGCCAGTACGCAGCCTGGCGCACCTGAGCAGAGTGCGTCCGCGCAGGTTGTCAGCGCACCCGCACCGGCCGGCGGCGCTGCAAAACCGGCAGCGGTTCTGGTGAAAAACGAACAGCCCGCGGCTAACGGCGAGTCCATTTATAGTTCGATGACAATGAAGGATTTCAGCAAGTTTGTGAAGGATGAAATTGGCTTCAGCTATAACGGCTATTACCGTTCCGGCTGGGGGACCGCATCCCATGGTTCACCTAAGTCCTGGGCGATTGGCTCGCTGGGTCGCTTTGGTAATGAATATTCGGGCTGGTTTGATTTACAACTTAAGCAGCGGGTCTATCAGGAAGGCAATAAGCGGGTTGATGCGATCGTGATGCTTGACGGCAACGTCGGGCAGCAGTATTCCTCCGGCTGGTTTGGCGATAACGCTGGCGGCGAGAACTATATGCAGTTCTCTGATATGTACGTCAACACCAAAGGTTTCCTGCCATTCGCGCCGGAAGCGGATTTCTGGGTGGGTAAGCACGGTGCGCCGAAAATTGAAATCCAGATGCTGGACTGGAAAACGCAAAGAACCGATGCCGCAGCCGGCGTTGGCCTTGAAAACTGGAAAGTGGGCGCGGGTAAATTTGATATCGCGCTGGTGCGCGAGGATGTTGATGACTACAACCGTACGTTGACCAAAAGCCAGCAAATTAACACCAATACTATTGATATTCGTTATAAAGAGATCCCGCTTTGGGATAAGGCGTCATTGATGGTCAGCGGCCGGTATGTCGCGGCAAATCAGAGCTCATCCGAGAAATATAATGAATGTAATAATGGATATTATGAATGGAAAGATACCTGGATGGCGGGGACGTCGTTAACGCAGAAATTTGATAACGGCGGATTTAACGAATTTTCCTTCCTGCTGGCAAATAACTCCATCGCCAGCAGCTTCTCGCGCTACGCGGGATCCAGCCCGTATACCACATTCAACGGCAGATACTATGGCGATCATACCAACGGCACCGCCGTTCGCTTGACCTCGCAGGGGGAAACCTATTTGAGTGATGACATCATTATGGCGAACGCCATCGTTTACTCCTTTGGTAATGATGTCTACAGCTACGAGACCGGCGCGCACTCCGATTTTGAGTCTCTTCGCGCCGTCGTGCGCCCGGCCTGGATCTGGGATAAATATAATCAGACCGGCGTTGAATTGGGCTATTTCAAGCAGCAGAACAAAGATAGTACCGGCAAGAAATATAACGAATCCGGCTACAAAACTACCCTGTTCCATACCTTTAAAGTGAATACCAGTATGCTGACCTCCCGCCCGGAAATTCGTTTCTATGCGACTTATATTAAAGCGAAGGATATCGACCTGGATAAGGCGGCTAACAGCAATACCAGCAGCATTTTTGAAGATGGTAAGAACGATCAGTTTGCCGTTGGCGCTCAGGCTGAAATCTGGTGGTAAGGCTGGCAACGGTCAGGACAAAATTCTAAAGAGGATTAACGATGAAACGACATGCTATTTACTTCGCTCTGGCGCTGGCGGGCGCGGCGTTTACCGCTCATGCCGCGCCGTTTCCGGCCACGCCGAGCGCGGCGATCCCGGTCAGCCAGTATATTACCCAGGTTAACGCCGATAAGAGTATCACCTTCCGCCTGTTTGCCCCGGATGCAAAACGGGTGTCCGTGGTAACGGGGGCAACGCCGGATACCTTTGTCTCGCATGATATGAGTAAAGATGAGCAGGGGGTCTGGACATGGAAAAGCGATGCGCTGGCTCCCAATCTCTACGAATACTATTTTGATGTCGACGGATTCCGTTCCGTCGATACCGGTAGCCGCTATCAGAAGCCACAGCGTCAGGTGAATACCAGCCTGATCCTGGTCCCCGGCAGCATCCTTGACGATCGCGCGGTCGCTCACGGCGAGCTACGAACCCTGACCTATCATTCAAAGGCGCTGAACGCTGAGCGTCGCGTCTACGTGTGGACGCCGCCAGGCTATACCGGTACCGGCGAACCGCTGCCGGTGCTCTATTTCTATCACGGTTTTGGCGACAGCGGACTGTCGGCCATCGACCAGGGCCGTATTCCGCAAATCATGGATAACCTGCTGGCGGAAGGCAAAATCAAGCCCATGCTGGTGGTGGTGCCGGATACCGAAACCGATATTCCTGACGCGGTTGCGGAAAACTTCCCGCCGCAGGAGCGGCGTAAAACCTTCTATCCGCTGAATGCGAAAGCGGCTGATAAAGAGCTGATGAACGATATTATTCCGCTGATTGATGCGCGCTTTAACGTGCGTAAAGACGCGGACGGCCGGGCGCTTGCCGGGCTGTCGCAGGGCGGTTATCAGGCGCTGGTCTCCGGAATGAACCATCTGGAGAGCTTCGGCTGGCTGGCGACGTTCAGCGGCGTAACGACAACCACGGTACCGGATGCCGGCGTCGAGGCGCAGCTACACAACCCACAGGCGATCAACAAGCAGCTGCGTAACTTTACCGTCGTCGTGGGCGAGAAAGACGTGGTTACCGGCAAGGATATCGCCGGGCTGAAAGCGGAGCTGGAGAAGCAGAAAATCAACTTTGATTACCATGAGTATCCGGGCCTGAACCATGAAATGGACGTCTGGCGTCCCGCCTACGCCGAATTTGTACAGAAGTTGTTCAAATAACATGAAGGAGCCAGTTCGCTGGCTCCTTATCTTCAATACCTTGAGGGAGACAATATGAAATTAATCGTGACGGAAGATTATGCCGAGATGAGCCTGGTCGCCAGCCATCACGTTCTGGGCTACATCACCGCGCCGCGCAGGGTGAACCTGGCGGTAACGGCAGGAAGTACGCCGAAGAAAATGTATGAACATCTGACGGACGCGGTTAAAGGTAAATCGTTCTATTCTCAGGTCCATTATTACAACTTTGACGAGATTCCGTTCCGCGGACAGGATCGTGAAGGCGTGACCATTTCTAATCTGCGCAGCCTGTTTTTCACCCCCGCGCAAATCCCTGAAGAGAATATCCACCCGCTCAGCCATGAAAACTTCAGGCATCACGACCAGCGGTTACAGGACGAAGGGGGCCTCGATCTGATAGTGATGGGCCTCGGCGCTGACGGCCATTTTTGCGGTAATTTGCCGAATACCACGCGCTTCCACGATGCGACGGTGGAAGTCCCTATCGTCGGCGATATGGTGGATCTTGTCGCTCACGGCGAGATGGGCGGCGACTTCTCTGCGGTGCCGGATAGCTACGTCACGATGGGGCCAAAAAGCGTCATGGCGGCGAAAAACCTGCTGCTTATCGTCAGCGGCGCGGCAAAAGCGCAGGCGCTAAGGCAGGTGATTGAAGGCGAAGTCAGCGAGCGGGTTCCGGCTTCGGTGTTGAAATTACATCCTTCCCTGGTGATTGTGGCTGATAAAGCGGCGGCTGCGGAATTGAGTCAACCGTAATCCACTTTCAGCGTAGCGCAGGCGGGACGCGCCCTGATAGCGCTACGCTCCAGGTTTATCGCGTTATATTCCAGCCGCGCGCCTGCCATAACTCAGGTAGCTCTTCGAGGCGGGTAAACGTCGTCACTTTCGGATGTTCGATCGGCTTATTATGCGGATCGGCGCAGAAGTAGAACACTTCCATGCCGGCGGCGATCCCCGACTGCGCGCCTGCGCTGGAGTCGTCGACAAGAATGCAGTTCTCGACGTTAACGTTCATCGCTTTTGCGGCATGCAGCATCAGGGCCGGATCGGGCTTCCAGCGCTGGATATCGTAGCCGCTGTACAGACGCTCCGGGAAATGGTGCAGCATTGCGGTTTTACCGAGAGAGTGCTGCATTTTGCTCACCGGGCCGTTGGAGACCACGCACATCGGCACGTTGACCGCGTCCAGCAGCGCCTGTGCGCCAGAAATGACTTCCAGTTCAGTATCAAACAGGCGCGCGACTTCATCGCGGTACACCGGCTCAAGGGTCGCCTTGTCCAGATTAACGCCGTACTCCGCGTTAATGGTGTCGATAATCTCGTACAGCTTGACGCCTTTGAAGCGCTTAAAAATCTCGTCTAAATCCAGCGTAATGCCGAATTCCCTGAACATGTGAACGTAGGCGCGGGAGCAGATCACCTCGCTGTCGACCAGCGTGCCGTCACAGTCGAAAAATACTGCTTCTGGTTGGGTCATGTCGTTTCCATTTTAATAAGTTAACGTTTTCGTCTTGCTGATTAGTGAGACGCAATCGTTGCCGTATAAGCAAAATCGATGAAAAAAAGTATCTCACAACCGCCCTTATTGTCGCATTTTGGTATAGGATAGCGACGAATTTTCCCTCCTTTGTTCGGAAACCGATAATGAGTCAACAACAAACCAGCCAGTCATCTGGCCCGGGTCTGCTGGAGCGCGTGTTCAAACTACGTGAACACGGCACGACGGCACGCACCGAAGCGATTGCAGGTTTCACCACTTTTCTGACAATGGTGTACATCGTTTTTGTTAACCCACAGATCCTCGGCGTGGCGGGTATGGATACCAGCGCCGTGTTCGTCACAACCTGTCTGATCGCCGCGTTCGGCAGCATCATGATGGGCCTGTTCGCTAACCTTCCGGTGGCCCTGGCGCCGGCGATGGGACTGAACGCCTTCTTTGCGTTTGTCGTGGTACAGGCAATGGGCCTGCCGTGGCAGGTCGGGATGGGCGCGATTTTCTGGGGGGCGGTTGGCCTGCTACTGTTGACGATTTTCCGCGTACGCTACTGGATGATCGCCAATATCCCGGTTAGCCTGCGTATCGGTATCACCAGCGGTATTGGCCTGTTCATCGGTATGATGGGCCTGAAGAACGCCGGCGTGATCGTCGCCAACCCGGAAACCCTGGTGAGCATCGGCAACCTGACGTCCCACAGCGTACTGCTGGGCATTCTTGGCTTCTTTATTATTGCGATTCTGGCTTCCCGCAACATCCACGCCGCGGTGCTGGTTTCTATCGTGGTTACCACGCTGCTGGGCTGGCTGCTGGGCGACGTTCACTACACCGGCATCGTATCCATGCCGCCGAGCGTCACGACGGTCATTGGGCATGTTGACCTGGCAGGCTCGCTGAATCTCGGCCTGGCGGGCGTGATCTTCTCGTTTATGCTGGTGAACCTGTTCGACTCCTCCGGCACCCTGATCGGCGTGACCGATAAAGCCGGTCTGGCCGATGCGCAGGGCAAGTTCCCGCGGATGAAGCAGGCGCTGTTTGTCGATAGCGTCTCGTCCGTTGCGGGCTCCTTTATCGGCACCTCTTCCGTAACCGCCTATATTGAATCTTCCTCGGGCGTTTCCGTAGGCGGACGTACCGGCTTAACCGCCGTGGTCGTTGGTCTCTTGTTCCTGCTGGTGATCTTCCTGTCACCGCTGGCGGGTATGGTCCCGGCCTATGCCGCAGCCGGCGCGCTGATTTACGTTGGCGTCCTGATGACCTCCAGCCTGGCGCGCGTGAAGTGGGATGATTTAACCGAATCAGTGCCGGCGTTTATTACCGCCGTGATGATGCCGTTTAGCTTCTCCATTACGGAAGGTATTGCCTTAGGCTTTATCTCTTACTGCGTAATGAAGATCGGTACCGGTCGACTGCGCGACCTCAGCCCATGCGTGATTGTGGTTTCGCTGCTGTTTGTGCTGAAAATTGTATTTATTGACGCGCATTAATACCCGCGCCGTCACACTCAGCCGTTCTGGCGAGAGTGACGGCGTCTATCAGGCTTTAACCCGCTGAATATATTCGGCAAAAGCGCTAAGCTGTCCGGACAGATGGTCGAGTGTACTCTGATCGACGACTTTCCCCTCCTGCGGATCCACTTTGTTCTGAATCACGCCGCCCATAAATTCGGGCTTATTCATCACCATGGCGTCGAGGAATACCAGAATCTGACGCAGATGATACTGACAGCGCGCACCGCCAATAGCCCCCATTGAACTGGTTTGAATCAGTACCGGCTTACCGGCCAGCGGCTGTTCCGGCAGGCGAGACAGCCAGTCAATGGCGTTTTTCAGACCGCCGGGAACCGAGTAGTTATATTCCGGCGTAACGATAACCACACCATCAGCCTCGCGAATTTGCTGAGCGATATCCTGAACGCTTTGTGGAAATCCCTCTTCCTGCTGGACGTCGGCATCATAGAGAGGAATATCGCCAATGGACGGTAACGCGGAAACCGCCATTCCTGCGGGTGCGATGCCGGGGAGGGTATGCGCGACCATGGCATTAAAAGAGCCTTTGCGCAGACTTCCGAGTAACGTAACAACTTTCAACGTATCAGACATGATTGCTCCTTTGCATCATGATGGCCGGGTTATCCGGTCAGTTGAGGGAGAAGGCTTTTTCTACCGGTAAATGAGTGAAACGCATCAGCCGGGCGGACGGCTCTTTGGCGCGAGCCTGCGCGTCGGGCAGGCTGCGCCAGCCCTCTTTACCATTATATTCCCAGACTTTCAGCTGGCCGATATCCGGACTGGCGGCGATGGACCAGACCAGCACCGTTTCGGCATCGCACACCGCTTCGATTGACTGCGTCCCGCTTGTCCGTAATCGTCCGGAGCCCGGAAGAAGCTGGAGGTTAACGGCGTTTTCACCGGTCAGTTTCATGACGCTTTTGCGGAGTGCGTCAAGCTGAGCGCGCGCTTCATCAGGATCGTGCTGGTTGCTAATCCATACCCGCTCATTACTGTTAAAGACGTAGCGGTCGGCGTCGGGCGAGGCATGTAAACTGCGGGAGGCGTGCGGTAATTCCATATCCAGGCCGCAATCACCTTCGGTGGATAACGCGACGCCGACAATATTCCCGGCATAGGAGATGGAAAAACGCGGGAGATTTTCGTCGCGGAAAGCGGGTTTTCCATTCTCTTCGTCAATAATTTCAGGAAGTTCGCTGATGCCGTACAGCATAAAGAGGAGTTCTGCGAGGAGTGACCGTGATGCGCGATAGCGGCTTTGTCGGTACTCAGGCAGGCGGCTGGCGGATTGATGACAGGCCGCTGACAGGCGTGTTGATAGCGGTTCCCGGGTGTTGAGTATCCCTCTTGCAAAATGCGTTGCCATTCGTCGCTCCGTGATTAATGGTCAATGATAAAAATTGCGAATTATATTATCGCTCAGAATTGCCAGGTTTTTATGCGGAAATCACTCCTTGCGCAATAAATTGCATAAATTTTACAATTTATTGCGCAAGACGGGCTAATCCAACGCTAGAGCGGTTCAACATAGAGCTGCCTGAGCGTTTCTCGCAGCCAGACGATCTTCGGATTGTAGCTGTTGCGCTTATGCCACAGGAGGGTGAAGGGAACGCGTATTTTCTCCAGCTGGGACGGCTCCAGCGGCAACGGGAGTGAAACCAGCGGCAGATGGTGCTGTTGATTGTAACGCTGGCAATAGCGCGGGGCGGTGGCCAACATCGTATGATGAGGCTGGGCCGCCATAAACAGCGACTGCTCAAAACCCGGAACGGTCAACGCCACGGTGCGTTTATGCCCCAGATCGTGCAGAACATCATCCAGCGCCCAGGTATCGCTTTGTTCCCAACAGATATTGATATGCGGATAACGCAGGAAAGTGTCCAGATCCCACTCTTCGTTCAGCGCGGGATGATCGGCGCGCAGCCATACCTGCGGGAGATCGGTAAACAGGATTTCAAAATCGATATACCAGGGCAGCAGGCTGAGCTGTTCACGGGAGCGAGGATGGGTTTCCCGGCCGCAAAAACCGATGTCGACTTCACCGCGAATAATCGCATCCAGCGAATCATAATCCCAGTTACGCAGGCGGATCAGCGCCTGCGGATAGCGCTGGTAGATCCGCTGCGAAAGCGTATTCAGCAGGATCATCAGCAGCGGCGACTCTGCCGCCAGCTCAAACTTTAACCCGCTCGGCATGGTGTGATGAGGCTTATCGAGGATCTGATTACCCATCTGCATCCAGTCCGCCAGATCCTGCTCCATACTGCTCATCAGCGGCGTGGGTGACAGTCCCAGAGGCGTTTTGACAAACAGCGGATCGTCAAACCAGACGCGCAGTTTAGCCAGCGATTTACTCACCGCCGACGGCGAAACGTTCATCCGCTTCGCCGTGCGGGTGACGCTGAGCTCCTGGGTTAAGAGCTGCAGGCACAGCAGCAGGTTAAGATCGAGACTCGACAGGGGTTTCTTCATAGCGTTGCGCGGCCCGCGCCGGAGAGGTGACCATAATCAGAACAATGCTCACTATGCTACAGGCAATAAGTATCCCGATCAGCATATTCATCGCGCTGAGTCCGATGATAGCCGCCAGCCAAATCCACAGTGAAGAGCCGCAGACCTGAGCAATTCCCAAAACAGAACTCGCCACGCCGGCGCGCAGGGTGAATGGCCCAAGGGCCTGACTCATTGCTACGCCAAAGCCGGCGGAGAACCCGGCGCAAATCAGCCCCAGACCCAGCATCGTCATCGTCTGGCTGGTGGAGAGGCTCAGCAGCACGCCGGCGATAAAGAACAGCACCTGCGAGGTCAGCATCAGGGTGCGGGGCTTAAATAGCGTCAAAGCGAACGGCGTTGAGAACGACACCACCATGCTAACAAGCGCCATTAGCGCCATCGCCATGGAATAGGTGCCGCGATCGAAGCCCATCACTTCCATCATGAGCACCGGGGAGACGTTAACGTAAGTCAGGATAGCCGTCACGCTCAGGGTGGTTATGATTATTCGGCTGAGAAAAAAGCGGTTAAGCAGCGACTCGGGGACATTATTTTGCTGCATCGCCGCATGTGGCGCGGCTGTGGGGCGCGTTTCCCGCAAGATAAAGACCGAGAGCAGTCCCACCAGAACGCCCATGCCTGTCATGGTATAGAACAGGCTCTGCCACGGGTATTTCAGCATAATCAGGTGGCCGAGTACCGGCGCCAGAACCGGAATAATGCAGGTGATACCGTTAAGGAGGGAAAGTACCTTCGCCCGGCGGCGATCGTCGAGGGTATCGCGCAGCACCGCAAAGGCGACGACGTAGCAGCTGCCCGCGCCAATCCCCTGAATAAAACGCCCAGCCAGGAAGTGGGCGCTGACCTGCGCCTGCGAGCAGAGAAGGGAGGCCAGTATGAAGACCACGGCACCGAAAATCGCCACCGGCTTGCGCCCTGATTTATCGGCGATACGACCCGCAAACAGCATCGCCGCGGCCATTCCCGCCAGATAAACCGAAAAGGCGATATGCAGCTGCGCTTCACTGGCCCCCAGATCCTGCGCAATGCGCGGCAGACCGACCAGATACATATCGATGCCGGATGGATAAAGCAGAACCAGCGCAAAACTGCAGATAAGAAAGCGTGCCATAGAACCCCTCGCATAAGAATGCCGTACAGAATAGTGGGGTTCGTGCGGGAGTACGAGTTGCCATTTGGACAACAACGATTTCCCGGGAGGAAAAACGGTTGAAAGATGTGCGGAGATAATTTAATTATTTGTTTTTATATCGCTTTTTGATATTTCCAATCAAGCGATCGCGTCCCGCATTATTTCCAGATCTTGGCCATACCTTCACTTTCTGGCCTGACGCTGGAAAACCCAAATTTGGCGTACAGTTCGGGAACATCCGCCACCAGCGAGACGTATGCCCCTTTAACCGCGTTTTCATCCAGCCAGGCGACGATTTTCTGCATGATCTGGCGACCGAGACCTTTTCCCTGATGGGCCGGGTCCACGGCGACGTCGACGATTTCAAAGTTCAGCGCGCCGTCGCCGACGATGCGTCCCATACCAACGGGCACGCCCGCATAGAGGACATGCACGCCGTAGCAGCTACGCGGCAGACCCGCTCGGGCGCCTTCCAGCGGGCGCGGCGACATACCTGATATGACGCGCAGGCGACAAAAATCTTCCGCCGAAGGGACGGTATCAATAAAGGTGTAATCAGCCATCATTGTCGTATCCGGTAAGTGGGGGTACCGATAAGGGTAATAGACAAAGCGATACGCCGTGAAGACGCTAAAAGAAAATAATTAACCCGCTTTAACAGGACGTTAAGGCGGGTTAGTCAATGCTCACATACTGAGCTTATTTACCGATACAGAAACTTGAGAAAATGCGTCCCAGCAGGTCGTCGGAGGTAAACTCGCCGGTGATTTCGCTCAGGCTCTGCTGGGCCAGGCGCAGCTCTTCCGCCAGCAGCTCGCCAGCCCAGGCGCCCAGCAGCTGCGCTTTACCCTGCTGAAGATGCTCTGCGGCGTCGGACAGCGCCTGCAGATGGCGGCGGCGCGCCAGAAAGCCGCCTTCCATATTGGTTTCAAAGCCCATGCTCTGCTTGAGATGATTACGCAGCACGTCTACGCCCTCGCCGGTACGCGCCGAAAGGCGAACAAGTGAGTGGTCATTCACTTCGCTCATCCCCAGCGTTTCGCCGGTGATATCCGCCTTGTTGCGCACCACGGTAATCGGCAGGTTTTTCGGTAGACGGGCGATAAAATCTGGCCAGATATCTGCCGGATCGGTCGCATCGGTGGTGGTACCATCGACCATAAACAGCACGCGATCGGCTTGTTCAATCTCCTGCCAGGCGCGTTCGATGCCGATACGTTCGACCTCATCGTTCGCATCGCGCAGGCCGGCGGTATCAATGATGTGCAGCGGCATACCGTCGATATGGATATGCTCGCGCAGCACGTCGCGGGTGGTACCGGCAATATCGGTGACGATAGCCGCCTCCCGGCCCGCCAGCGCGTTCAGCAGGCTTGATTTCCCGGCGTTCGGCCGCCCGGCAATGACGACCTTCATCCCTTCGCGCAGCAGGCTGCCCTGGCGCGCTTCGGCGCGCACGGCGTCAAGATCGGCGATAACGTCGTTTAGCTGGGCTTCGATTTTGCCATCGGAGAGGAAGTCGATCTCCTCGTCCGGGAAATCAATGGCCGCTTCCACGTAGATGCGCAGGTGCGTCAGCGCTTCCACAAGATGGTTTACGCGAGTGGAGAATGCGCCCTGCAGCGAATTCAGCGCAGAACGCGCCGCCTGCTCGGAGCTGGCGTCGATCAGGTCGGCAATGGCTTCTGCCTGTGCCAGGTCGAGCTTGTCGTTTAAAAACGCGCGCTCGGAGAACTCGCCGGGCCTGGCGATGCGCACGCCCGGCAGCGTCAGAATGCGTTTCAGAAGCAGGTCGAGGATAACGGGGCCGCCGTGGCCCTGAAGCTCCAGCACGTCTTCGCCGGTAAAGGAGTTCGGGCCGGGGAACCACAGCGCAATCCCCTGATCCAGCGCGCTGCCGTCGCTGTCTTTAAACGGCAGGTAGTCGGCATAGCGCGGCTTCGGCAGCTTGCCCAGCACCGCCTGCGCAACGTCGCGCGCCTTCAGGCCAGAGATGCGCAGAATGCCCACACCACCGCGTCCCGGTGGGGTTGCCTGGGCGACGATAGTGTCGTTATGGCTCATGGTGACTCTCTATGTAGATGTAAAAAAGGCGGTCTAATGACCGCCTTCTCTGGCATTAACGTTACCGTAAATACTCAAAATAATTCAAGAGTATCAGGATTTTTTCTTCTCGCGGCTATGCAGGCCACGTTTCTCCAGACCACGGTAAATCAGCTGCTGCTGAATAATGGTGACCAGGTTGCTGACGATATAGTAAACCACCAGACCGGACGGGAACCACAGGAAGAACACCGTGAAGATGACCGGCATAAAGGTCATGATCTTCTGCTGCATCGGGTCGGTCACGGTGGTCGGAGACATCTTCTGGATGAAGAACATCGTCGCGCCCATGATGATCGGCAGGATGTAGTACGGGTCTTGCGCAGACAGGTCGTGGATCCACAGGATAAACGGCGCATGACGCAGTTCAACCGAGGCGCTCAGCATGTAGTACAGCGCAAGGAAGATTGGCATCTGGATAATCAGCGGGAAGCAGCCACCCAGCGGGTTAACCTTCTCAGCTTTATACAGGGCCATCATTTCCTGGCTTTGACGCTGCTTGTCGTCGCCCAGACGCTCGCGCATTGCCTGAATCTTCGGCTGCAGCATACGCATCTTCGCCATGGAGGTGTACTGCGCTTTAGTCAGCGGGTACATGATGCCACGAACGATAAAGGTGATGACGATGATGGAGAAGCCCCAGTTGCCCAGGAAGCTATGGATCCATTTCAGCAGTTTGAACAGCGGCTGAGAGATAAACCACAGCCAGCCGTAGTCGACGGTCAGGTCAAGATGCGGCGCAACGGCGGCCATTTTGTCCTGAATAGCCGGGCCGACCCACAGGGTGCTTTCCAGCTTATCGGTTTGACCCGGCTGCACCAGAACCGGCTGAGATTTGTAGCCGATTGCCACAATACCGTTGCCGAGATTCGCGGTGTAGAAGTTGTTAGTACCGGTGTTCTGCGGAACCCATGCGGTAGTAAAGTACTGCTGCAGCATGGCAACCCAGCCGTTTTTGGTGCTGACGTTCAGGTTTTCGTTATCGACGATAGTATCGAATTTGTATTTTTCGTACTTCGTTTCAGACGTTGAGTACGCCGCGCCACGGAAGGTGTGCATTGTCGTCAGACCGCCGGTCTGCGTGTCGCGATGCGTCGGCAGGTTGGCGGTTTGCTTCAGCTGGCCAAAGGTCGACAGTTCCAGCGGTTTTTCGCTGGCGTTCTGCACGCTATAGCCGACGTTCACCGCATATTCACCGCGCTTCAGGGTGAAAGTTTTGTTGAATACGTTGCCTGCTTTATCGGTGTACGTCAGAGGAATGACGATTTCGTTCTGGCCATCAGCCATCACAAACGCATCTTTATCGACGTTATACAACGGACGCGGTCCGTTAGCCGGGTTGTCCGGGCCATCACGACCGGTCAGGCCGCTCTGCGCCTGATAGGTAAACTGCGGCGTGGTTTCCAGAAGCTGGAACGGCTCAGTTGACTTCAGCTCTTTCGGATAATCCAGAAGCAGCGCTTGCTCAACATCACCACCGCGGGTGTTGATGGTCAGGTCAAGCACATCGGTTTTTACCGTAATCAGTTTCCCCTGGCCACTGGCCGGTACGCCCTGGTCGGCGGCGCTACCCGTTGCTGTGGTCGTTGTCTGCGTGGTCTGCTGCTGGGGTTGAGGATTGTTATCCTGCTCCCAGGCTTGCCAGATCATGAAAGACACGAACAACAAAGCGATGATAAGAAGATTGCGTTGCGAATCCATCGTTAGTGTTCTCTGGTATCAAATGGTCCAGGCGGGACGGGATCGTCACCACCAGGGTGTAAAGGGTGGCATTTTAATACGCGTTTCACCGTCAACCAACTGCCTTTTATCAATCCAAACCTGCGCAATGCCTCAATTCCGTATTGAGAACAGGTCGGCGTGAAACGACAGTGCGGCCCGAGTAGCGGACTAATCAGGCGCTGATAGACCCGAATCAGGCCTATCAGGACCCGCGAGCCAGGCGACAGTGGCGGCGCCATAATTTTTCCAACGCTTCCGAGAGAGCACGGTTATCGAGGTCGGCAACCCCTTTCTTCGCCACCACCACGAAATCCATTGGCGGGAGTTCATGTTGACGTAAACGGAAGCTTTCACGCGTCAGACGTTTAATCCGATTGCGTTCATGCGCGCGCTTGACGTTTTTCTTGGCGACGGTAAGACCGATGCGGGGATGCCCCAGCGAATTTTGGCGGCCGAGGATGGTGATTTGCGGCGTGCCAGCCCGTAATGGCTGCTGGAAGACGAAAGTGAAATGACTGGGAGTTAACAAGCGTAACTCCCTGGGAAATGCGAGCTTAACCACTCAGGGTTAGCTTTATTACTTGGAAACGGTCAGACGAGCGCGGCTTTTAGCACGACGACGTGCCAGAACCTGACGACCATTTTTAGTAGCCATACGAGCACGGAAGCCGTGAGAACGGTTGCGCTTCAGTACAGACGGTTGAAAAGTGCGTTTCATGGCGATTTCTACCTAAACTTGAATAATTTCACTGACTTTCGCGTAAATCCGAACGAATTTCGAACGGCCTACGCCTCAGCGTGGGTGATTAAAGAGGCCGGATTGTAATAATTGTACACTCCGGAGTCAATTCTCTTTCCTTATTTCTCGCACCTTGCCGCACAAAAAACAGGCGATGGCACGCTGCGGAAAACGGGCTTTACGCGCCGGGTGGTGGATTATACGACCTGGTGGATAAAGCGCAAGGATCGCAAAGGATCTTTGTTAGATCGATTAAGCCCAAAACCAGGATAGTTCATTAATTTTTCCAATATGCGGCTGAAATCGTGCCCCACTCCAGCCAGGATCGATTACACTTACCCAGCTTCGATCCTTCCTGTGGATAAATCGGGAAGAATCTGTTGAGAAACACAAGATCTCTTTCTCAGTTTAGGCTATGATCCCCGGTCCCGATCGGGATCCAGAGATCCGCATCGGGTAATAACCGCAGATAGCGGTTCGCACGTCACCCCTTTTGTGCAGGGGCTTTTCGGCTATGCAGGGTCTTGTCGACGTGTGCCAACAATCACGATTGTTTCAGTTTCTCTTTATATATCGATTTTTGTTCGAGTGGAGTCCGCCGTGTCACTTTCGCTTTGGCAGCAGTGTCTTGCCCGATTGCAGGATGAGTTACCAGCCACAGAATTCAGCATGTGGATACGCCCTTTGCAGGCGGAATTGAGCGATAACACGCTGGCACTGTATGCGCCAAACCGTTTTGTGCTCGATTGGGTAAGGGATAAATACCTCAATAATATCAATGGACTCCTCAATGATTTTTGCGGTGCGGATGCCCCACAGCTGCGGTTTGAGGTGGGCGCTAAGCCTGCCGTTCAGATGCAGAGAGGTACGGTAAGCGTTGCGGCCGCAGCGCCTGCGCAGCAGATCCAGACGGCGCGCGTTGCGCCCACTATCGTGCGTCCGGGCTGGGATAACGTTCCGGCGCCGGCAGAACCGACCTACCGCTCTAACGTCAACGTCAAACATACGTTTGATAACTTCGTCGAAGGTAAATCCAACCAGCTGGCTCGCGCGGCGGCGCGTCAGGTTGCGGATAATCCCGGCGGCGCGTACAACCCGCTGTTTCTTTATGGCGGCACCGGCCTGGGTAAAACGCACCTTTTACATGCGGTAGGTAACGGAATTGTGGCGCGTAAACCCAATGCGAAAGTGGTTTACATGCACTCCGAGCGTTTTGTACAGGACATGGTAAAAGCCCTGCAAAACAACGCCATTGAAGAATTTAAGCGCTATTACCGCTCCGTTGACGCACTGCTGATCGATGACATTCAGTTTTTTGCTAATAAAGAGCGCTCGCAGGAAGAGTTTTTCCACACCTTTAACGCCCTGCTGGAAGGCAATCAGCAGATCATCCTGACGTCGGATCGCTATCCGAAGGAGATCAACGGGGTTGAAGATCGTCTGAAATCACGCTTCGGCTGGGGGCTGACGGTTGCGATCGAGCCGCCTGAGCTGGAAACCCGCGTGGCGATCCTGATGAAAAAAGCCGATGAAAACGACATCCGCCTGCCGGGCGAAGTGGCGTTCTTCATTGCCAAGCGCCTGCGCTCTAACGTACGTGAGCTGGAAGGGGCGCTGAACCGCGTTATCGCCAACGCCAACTTTACCGGCCGGGCGATCACCATCGATTTCGTACGCGAAGCGCTGCGCGATCTGTTGGCTTTGCAGGAAAAACTGGTCACCATCGACAATATTCAAAAGACGGTGGCGGAGTATTACAAAATTAAGGTAGCGGACCTGCTGTCTAAACGCCGCTCCCGTTCGGTGGCGCGCCCCCGCCAGATGGCGATGGCGCTGGCAAAAGAGCTGACCAACCACAGTCTGCCGGAAATCGGCGATGCGTTTGGCGGCCGCGACCATACCACCGTCCTGCACGCTTGCCGTAAGATTGAGCAACTGCGTGAAGAAAGCCACGATATCAAAGAAGATTTTTCCAATTTAATCAGAACATTATCCTCGTGACGCTATGAAATTTACCGTAGAACGTGAACATTTATTAAAACCGCTGCAACAGGTGAGCGGTCCTTTAGGTGGTCGTCCGACGCTACCGATTCTTGGCAACCTGCTCCTTCAGGTTACCGATGGCGCTCTGTCGCTGACCGGTACCGATCTGGAAATGGAAATGGTCGCGCGCGTTGCGCTGATTCAGCCGCACGAAGCGGGAGCAACAACCGTTCCGGCGCGTAAATTTTTTGATATCTGCCGCGGCCTGCCTGAAGGCGCAGAGATTGCGGTACAGCTGGAAGGCGAACGTATGCTGGTGCGTTCCGGTCGCAGCCGCTTCTCGCTCTCTACGCTGCCAGCAGCGGATTTCCCCAACCTTGATGACTGGCAGAGCGAAGTTGAATTTACCCTGCCGCAGGCGACCATGAAGCGCCTGATCGAGGCGACGCAGTTTTCGATGGCTCACCAGGACGTTCGCTATTACTTGAACGGCATGCTGTTTGAAACCGAAGGCAGCGAACTGCGCACCGTGGCGACCGACGGCCACCGCCTGGCGGTTTGCTCGATGCCGCTGGAAGAGTCCCTGCCCAATCATTCGGTGATCGTACCGCGTAAAGGCGTGATTGAGCTGATGCGTATGCTCGACGGCGGCGATACCCCGCTGCGCGTGCAGATCGGCAGCAACAATATCCGCGCTCACGTTGGCGACTTTATCTTCACTTCAAAGCTGGTGGATGGTCGTTTCCCTGACTATCGCCGCGTACTACCGAAAAATCCGGATAAGCACCTGGACGCCGGCTGCGATATTCTCAAGCAGGCCTTTGCCCGCGCGGCTATTCTTTCTAACGAAAAATTCCGCGGCGTGCGCCTTTACGTCAGTGAAAATCAGCTGAAAATCACCGCCAATAACCCGGAACAGGAAGAAGCGGAAGAGATTCTGGACGTCACCTATGCCGGGACTGAGATGGAAATCGGCTTTAACGTCAGCTATGTACTGGATGTGCTTAACGCGCTGAAGTGCGAGAATGTGCGTATTCTGCTGACCGATTCCGTGTCGAGCGTGCAGATTGAGGATGCGGCTTCCCAATCCGCAGCCTATGTCGTCATGCCCATGCGATTGTAGAATCTGCAAAGGGGCTGGTTTACTTGCCATTTCGCCTTCCGGCAGTGCTCGAAATGCTCACGTACTTCGTGTACGCTCCGCTTTCTGCGCGCTGGCGGTAGACGAACTGGCTGCGACACCTACGCCCCTTGAATGATGACGAGCTGATATGTCGCTATCCCGACTTCTAATCAAAGACTTCCGCAATATTGAAAATGCGGATCTCGCCCTATCCCCCGGCTTTAACTTCCTGGTTGGCGCCAACGGCAGCGGCAAAACCAGCGTACTTGAAGCTATCTACACGCTTGGCCATGGTCGGGCGTTTCGTAGTTTGCAGATTGGCCGCGTGATTCGTCACGAGCAGGAGTCCTTTGTCCTGCACGGTCGCCTGCAGGGCGAAGAGCGAGAAGTCGCCATCGGCCTGACGAAAGATAAGCAGGGCGACAGCAAGGTTCGTATCGACGGCACTGACGGGCATAAAGTGGCGGAGCTGGCGCACCTGATGCCGATGCAGCTGATTACGCCCGAGGGGTTTACTTTACTCAACGGCGGCCCCAAATACAGAAGAGCGTTCCTTGACTGGGGATGCTTCCACAACGAAGCCGGATTCTTTACCGCCTGGAGCAACCTGAAGCGCCTGGTGAAGCAGCGCAACGCCGCGCTGCGTCAGGTCAGCCGCTATGCACAGCTGCGGCCCTGGGATCTGGAGCTGATACCGCTGGCGGAGCAAATCAGCCGCTGGCGGGCCGAATACAGTGCCGCTATCGTCGAAGACATGGCGGATACCTGTCGGCAGTTTTTACCGGAGTTTGCTCTCACCTTCTCTTTCCAGCGCGGCTGGGAGAAAGAAACGGATTATGCCGAGGTGCTGGAGCGAAATTTCGAACGCGACCGCATGCTAACCTATACCGCCCACGGCCCGCACAAAGCGGATTTCCGCATTCGTGCCGACGGCGCGCCGGTAGAGGATACATTGTCACGCGGGCAGCTTAAGCTGCTGATGTGCGCCCTACGACTGGCGCAAGGCGAGTTTCTGACCCGTGAAAGCGGGCGGCGCTGCCTGTACCTGATAGATGATTTTGCCTCGGAACTTGACGACGCGCGGCGCGGGCTGCTGGCCAGCCGCTTAAAAGCCACGCAGTCGCAGGTTTTCGTCAGCGCCATTAGCGCTGAACACGTTATGGACATGTCGGACGAAAATTCGAAGATGTTTACCGTGGAAAAGGGTAAAATAGCGGATTAACCTAAGATGAAATGAGCGAGAAACGTTGATGTCGAATTCTTATGACTCCTCCAGTATCAAAGTCCTGAAAGGGCTGGATGCGGTGCGTAAGCGCCCGGGTATGTATATCGGCGACACGGATGACGGCACCGGTCTGCACCACATGGTATTCGAGGTTGTGGATAACGCTATCGACGAAGCGCTCGCAGGTTACTGTAAAGACATCGTTGTTACTATCCACAGCGACAACTCCGTCTCCGTACAGGATGACGGCCGCGGTATTCCTACCGGTATTCACCCGGAAGAGGGCGTGTCGGCGGCGGAAGTGATCATGACCGTTCTGCACGCGGGCGGTAAATTCGATGATAACTCGTATAAAGTTTCCGGCGGTCTGCATGGCGTAGGCGTTTCCGTTGTTAACGCCCTGTCGCAGAAGCTGGAGCTGGTCATTCAGCGCGATAACAAAATTCACCGTCAGATTTATGCCCACGGCGTGCCGCAGGCGCCGCTGGCGGTTACCGGCGAAACTGAAAAAACCGGCACCATGGTTCGCTTCTGGCCGAGCTACGAAACCTTTACCAACGTGGTCGAATTCGAATACGAGATTCTGGCAAAACGCCTGCGCGAGCTGTCGTTCCTGAACTCCGGGGTGTCGATTCGCCTGCGCGACAAGCGCGACGGTAAAGAAGATCATTTCCACTACGAAGGCGGTATCAAAGCGTTCGTCGAATATCTGAACAAAAACAAAACGCCGATCCACCCGAATATCTTCTATTTCTCCACCGAAAAAGACGGCATCGGCGTTGAAGTTGCGCTGCAGTGGAACGATGGTTTCCAGGAAAACATCTACTGCTTTACCAACAACATTCCGCAGCGCGACGGCGGTACCCACCTTGCAGGCTTCCGTGCGGCAATGACCCGTACCCTGAACGCCTACATGGATAAAGAAGGCTATAGCAAAAAAGCGAAAGTCAGCGCCACCGGCGACGATGCCCGTGAAGGCCTGATTGCCGTGGTCTCCGTGAAGGTGCCGGATCCGAAATTCTCCTCGCAGACCAAAGACAAGCTAGTCTCTTCCGAGGTGAAATCGGCGGTCGAACAGCAGATGAACGAACTGCTGAACGAATACCTGCTGGAAAACCCGTCTGACGCCAAAATCGTGGTCGGTAAAATCATCGACGCGGCGCGCGCGCGCGAAGCCGCACGTCGTGCGCGTGAAATGACTCGCCGTAAAGGCGCGCTGGATCTGGCTGGCCTGCCGGGCAAGCTGGCGGACTGTCAGGAACGCGACCCCGCGCACTCTGAACTGTACTTAGTGGAAGGGGACTCTGCGGGCGGCTCTGCGAAACAGGGGCGTAACCGTAAGAACCAGGCGATTCTTCCGCTGAAAGGTAAAATCCTTAACGTTGAGAAAGCGCGCTTTGACAAAATGCTCGCGTCTCAGGAAGTGGCGACGCTGATTACCGCGCTGGGCTGCGGCATTGGCCGCGATGAGTACAACCCGGACAAACTGCGCTACCACAGCATCATCATCATGACCGATGCGGACGTCGACGGCTCGCACATTCGTACGCTGCTGCTGACCTTCTTCTATCGCCAGATGCCGGAAATCGTTGAGCGCGGACACGTCTACATTGCCCAGCCGCCGCTGTACAAAGTGAAGAAAGGCAAGCAGGAACAGTACATTAAAGACGACGAAGCGATGGATCAGTACCAAATCTCCATCGCGCTGGATGGCGCCACTTTGCATACCAACGCCAACGCGCCGGCCTTAGCCGGCGAGCCGCTGGAGAGACTGGTTGCCGAGTATAACGCCACGCAGAAAATGATTACGCGTATGGAACGTCGTTATCCTAAAGCCCTGCTGAAAGAGCTTATCTATCAGCCGACGCTGGCGGAGGCCGACCTGGCGAACGAGCAGACCGTAACGCGCTGGATCAACGCTCTGGTGAGCGAGCTGAACGAGAAAGAGCAGCACGGCAGCCAGTGGAAATTTGATGTCCGCGAGAACGCCGAGCTGCAGCAGTTTGAGCCAATCGTTCGCGTGCGTACCCACGGCGTGGATACCGACTACCCGCTGGATCACGAGTTTGTCACCGGGCCGGAATACCACCGTATCTGCGCGCTGGGCGAAACGCTGCGCGGTCTGATTGAAGACGATGCCTTTATCGAGCGCGGCGAACGTCGTCAGCCGGTTGCCAGCTTCGAGCAGGCGCTGGACTGGCTGGTGAAGGAGTCCCGTCGCGGCCTCTCTATCCAGCGCTATAAAGGTCTTGGTGAGATGAACCCGGATCAGCTGTGGGAAACTACCATGGATCCGGACAGCCGCCGCATGCTGCGCGTGACCGTCAAGGACGCGATTGCCGCTGACCAGCTGTTCACGACCCTGATGGGGGACGCCGTTGAACCGCGTCGCGCCTTTATCGAAGAGAACGCCCTCAAAGCGGCAAACATCGATATTTAATCGTCGTACACCGCCATACTCAGGCCGCGCGTTTAGCGCGGCTTTTTTGTGGGCGCAGGCATATCCAGCGACATCACGGACGGTAAGCGGCTGGCGAGCGTATCGACGGCAATTCTCACCCTCAGCGGTAGATGCGGCGTCTGTTGCCAGACCGCGTGAACGTCGAAGCGCACATCCGGCGCCTGCTTTAACAGCGGAACGAGTTTTCCCTGATGAATTTCTTTGCTGACCATCCAGCAGGGCAGCCATGCAATGCCGTGTCCGGCCAGTGCAGCGTCGCAGATCGCCTGCAAATCATCCATATTGAGCGATGAACGGGGAGTGAAGGTGTGCGAGGCACCTTCGCTATCCATCAGTTGCCAGGAGAGCACTCTGCCGGCCTGCAGATAGTTAATGGCCGCATGATGGGGTAAATCATCAACGCTTTGCGGCGTGCCCTTCTTCAGCAGATAATCCGGCGCGGCGCACAGCACCATGCGGTGTTCTCCCAGCCTTCGGGCGACCAGAACGCTGCTGTCCTGAAGCGTGCCGTTACGCACCGCCATATCAAACCCTTCCTCGACGAGATCCACCACGCGATCGCTGAATGACATCTCCAGCTCAAGGCCTGGATGTTCCTGCGCCAGCGCGATCAGCAGCGGGGCGACGCACTGGCGGCCAAACAGCACCGGCATGGCCACGCGCAGGCGGCCACTGACCTGCTGTTTCCCCGTTTCCAGCAGCGATTCTGCGCCCCGAATTTCCTCCAGCGCGCGCAGGCAGTGTTCATAAAAAAGGGCGCCGTTGTCGGTCAGGCTCTGGCTGCGGGTGGTACGTTGAAACAGACGTACCCCCAGTCGCTCCTCAAGGCGAGCGATGCTCTTTCCCACCGCCGAACGCGACAAATGCAAACGGATTGCGGCCTGAGCAAAACTCCCCGCCTCAACGGCGGCCACAAAAACCGGAATATCCTTCAGCGTATCGGTCATGGATTGTATCTTTTCTTTCATCAATAATGGGAAAACTTATCGCCACTGGCGACCCTGAGTCAACGGTAGACTGTCGCTCCTGAAGCTTATTTAATGGCAGGAGAGAAAAAATGACTGAGACAATGCAACGCTGGTCCATGGACGCCCTCGGGCGCGACAACCTCAAACTCATCCAGGCGCCTGTTCCGCAGCCAGGGCCGGGTGAAGTCCGCGTACGGGTGAATGCCGTTGCGCTCAACTATCGCGATAAAATGGTCATTGAAGGCACCATGCCGATTGCGCTTTCCTTCCCGTTTACGCCGGCGTCCGATATGGCGGGCGTGGTGGAAAGTACGGGTGAGGGCGTCACGCGTTTCACACCCGGCGCTCGCGTCATCTCGACCTTTTTCCCGGAGTGGATCGACGGTAGGCCAACAGCGGACGCCCGCACTTTGCCCTATAAAACGACCGGCGGTTACTTCCAGGGCATGCTGTCTGAGTACGTGATTGTGAATGAAAACGGGCTGGTGGCCGCCCCGGAAACCCTGGATGACGCCGAGGCCAGCACGTTACCGTGCGCCGGGCTTACCGCATGGTTCGCGCTGGTGGAGCGCGGTCATTTACGCGCCGGGCAATCGGTACTGGTGCAGGGCACGGGCGGTGTGGCGATATTCGCTTTGCAAATTGCCAAAGCGCAGGGGGCAGAGGTTTTTGTCACGTCCGGGAGCGATGAAAAACTGGCGCGGGCCAAACAACTCGGCGCCGATTATGGCATCAACCGGCTTAAAGGCGACTGGGCTGAAGGGATATACGAACTGACGAACGATCGCGGCATCGACCACATCATTGAAACCGTTGGCGGGGAGAACCTGAGGCATTCCCTGCGCGCCGTGGCTGTTCATGGGCGTATTTCGGTCATCGGCGTGCTGGCCGGCAGTGAAATCTCGCTACCGGCAGGCGAGCTTTTGCTGAAATCCCCGGTGATTCAAGGTATTGGCGTGGGTCACCGCCGCGCACTGGAAGATTTTGTCCGCGCCGTTGACGTGACCAGGCTGAAACCGGTGATTGAGCACCGTTACCGCTTTAACCAGCTTGCACAGGCGCTTGAACACCTCGATCGCGGTGCGTTTGGCAAAATCGTGCTCACCCGCGAGTAAGACCCCGTTCCCCGGATCTTGCCTAAAAGGGGGGGTTCTGCTGCGCAATGTAGCTCTATTTTTGTGGGCTTAATCGCGTTAGCATGAGTAAGGACTCATCTTACCCGGGGATTTCATGGCTATTAAACTGATTGCAATCGATATGGACGGCACGCTGCTGCTGCCTGACCATACTATCTCTCCTGCGGTGAAAACCGCGATTGCCGCAGCCCGTGAACGCGGCGTCAACGTGGTGCTGACCACCGGCCGTCCTTACGCTGGCGTGCACAGCTATCTGAAAGAACTGCATATGGAGCAGCCTGGAGATTACTGCATCACCTATAACGGTGCTTTAGTGCAGAAGGCGAGCGACGGTAGTACCGTTGCGCAAACCGCGCTGGGCTACGACGACTACCGCTATCTGGAACAGCTGGCCCGCGATGTCGGCTCCCACTTCCACGCGCTCGATCGTAACACCCTGTATACCGCGAACCGCGATGTGAGCTATTACACGGTACATGAATCCTACGTGGCGACGATCCCGCTGGTCTTCTGCGAAGCCGAAAAGATGGATCCGAATATCCAGCTGCTGAAAGTGATGATGATCGATGAGCCGGCGATTCTGGACAAGGCTATCGCCCGCATTCCGGCTGAAGTGAAAGAGAAGTACACCGTGCTGAAAAGCGCGCCGTACTTCCTTGAAATTCTTGATAAACGCGTCACCAAAGGTACCGGCGTGAAATCGCTGGCCGATGCGCTGGGCATCCAGCCGGAAGAGGTGATGGCGATTGGCGATCAGGAAAACGACATCGCGATGATTGAATACGCTGGCGTCGGCGTGGCGATGGATAACGCGATTCCGGCCGTCAAAGAAGCGGCAAACTTTATCACCAAATCCAACCTGGAAGACGGTGTGGCATATGCTATTGAAAAATATGTCTTAAACTAAAAATCTCTTTCTGAAAAACCCGCGTTAATCGCGGGTTTTTTTATGCCTTGAGTTTACCCCGCCGCAAAATCACCAAACCGAATTGTCGTTTTTGTGATCTAAATTGTAGTACAACATGTTTGTGTTGTACTACATTGTGTCCATAGCAATGACGAGTGACATCACGTTAGTACTACAAAGTTGCGGTTAAAACCGCCTGTCGCGGTAAAGTAGAGAGACATCCAGAGCACAAGGACTTTCCATGACTCTCAATAAAACCGATCGCATCTTCATCACGCTGGGCAAGCAGATTGTCAGCGGCAAATACGTTCCCGGCTCTGCGCTGCCCGCTGAAGCCGACCTGTGTGAGGAGTTTGCCACCTCGCGCAATATCATTCGCGAAGTGTTCCGTTCGTTGATGGCTAAACGGCTGATTGAAATGAAGCGCTATCGCGGCGCGTTCGTTACCCCGCGCAACCAGTGGAATTATCTCGACACCGACGTTTTACAGTGGGTGCTGGAGAGTGATTACGACCCGCGGCTGATTAGCGCGATGAGCGAGGTACGTAACCTGGTTGAACCCGCGATCGCCCGCTGGGCGGCAGAGCGCGCGACGTCGAGCGACCTGGCGCAAATAGAAGACGCGCTCAACGACATGATCGCCAATAACCAGGACAGGGAAGCGTTTAACGAAGCGGATATTCGCTATCACGAGGCGGTGCTGCAGTCGGTGCATAACCCGGTTCTGCAGCAGCTCAACGTGGCGATCAGCTCGCTACAGCGGGCGGTATTTGAAAGAACGTGGATGGGCGATGAGGCCAACATGCCGAAAACGCTCCAGGAACATAAGGCGCTGTTTGACGCCATCCGGCATCAGGACAGCGAAGCGGCGGAGCAGGCGGCGCTCACCATGATCGCCAGCTCGACACGAAGGTTAAAGGAAATCACATGACATCTCGCTACATCGCAATTGACTGGGGATCGACCAACCTGCGCGCCTGGCTCTATCAGGGCGAACGGTGCCTGGAGAGCAGGCAATCGGAAGCAGGCGTCACGCGTCTGAACGGACACTCCCCCGCCGCGGTGTTTAGCGAAATAACCCGGGGCTGGCTCGACGGCGCGACCCCGGCGGTGATGGCAGGAATGGTCGGCAGTAACGTCGGCTGGCAGGCGGTACCCTACTTGCCGGTTCCCGTTCATTTCTCCGCCATTGGTGAACAATTAACTGCCGTTAGCGACAACGTCTGGATTATTCCCGGACTCAGCGTCTCTCGCGACGATAACCATAATGTGATGCGCGGCGAAGAGACTCAGCTCCTCGGCGCGCGGGCGATAGCCCCTTCTTCCGTCTACGTGATGCCCGGCACCCACTGCAAATGGGTGCAGGCAGACCGCCAACAAATTAACGACTTTCGCACGGTGATGACCGGCGAACTTCACCACCTGCTGCTGCGCCACTCGCTGGTCGGCGCCGGGTTACCGGAGCAGGTCTCCGCTCCTGACGCGTTTAACGCCGGGCTTGAGCGCGGCCTGCATTCGCCAGACATCCTGCCGCAGCTTTTTGAGGTTCGCGCTTCACACGTGCTGGGTTCGCTGCCGCGCGCGCATGTCGGCGAGTTTCTGTCGGGACTGCTGATTGGCGCGGAAGTCGCCACCCTGAGCCAACGCTTTCGCGACCAGCAGGTCACCATTGTCGCCGGCGAGACGCTGGCGAACCGCTATCAGCAGGCACTGAGCGCCATTGGCCGTCAGACCATCGTGGTGTCGGGCGACAACGCATTTCAGACAGGAATAAGGAGCATCATCCATGCAGTGGCAAACTAACTTACTGCTTATCGCTATCCTGCGCGGGATTACGCCGGAAGAGGCGCTGGCGCACGTGGGGGCGGCGATCGACGCCGGCTTCGACGCCGTTGAAATTCCGCTCAACTCACCGCAGTGGGAAAAGAGTATTCCCGCCGTTGTTGAGGCTTATGGTGATAAGGCGCTGATTGGCGCGGGCACCGTGCTTAATGCAGAGCGGGTGGACCAGCTTGCCCGAATGGGCTGCAGGCTTATCGTCACGCCCAATATTCAGCCCGAGGTCATTCGCCGTGCGGTGAGCTACGGCATGACGGTTTGTCCCGGATGCGCGACGGCGACGGAAGCGTTCGCCGCGCTGGACGCCGGGGCTCAGGCGTTGAAAGTCTTCCCATCTTCGGCTTTTGGCCCTGACTACATCAAAGCGCTAAAGGCCGTTTTGCCGCCGGAGGTGCCCGTTTTTGCGGTGGGCGGCGTGACGCCGGAAAATCTGGCGCAGTGGATAAAAGCAGGCTGTACCGGTGCCGGGCTGGGCAGCGATCTCTATCGCGCTGGCCAATCCGTAGAGCGTACCCAACGGCAGGCGGCAGCATTTGTTAAAGCGTATCGAGAGGCAGTGCAATGAAAATAACCAAACTCACCACGTATCGTTTACCCCCGCGCTGGATGTTTCTAAAAATTGAAACCGACGAAGGCGTGGTTGGCTGGGGCGAGCCCGTGATTGAAGGGCGCGCGCGCACCGTAGAGGCGGCGGTGCATGAGCTCGGCGATTATCTCATAGGCCAGGATCCGGCGCGGATTAACGACCTGTGGCAGGTGATGTACCGCGCGGGCTTTTACCGCGGCGGCCCGATTTTAATGAGCGCCATCGCCGGTATCGACCAGGCGCTGTGGGATATTAAAGGCAAAGTGCTGAACGCGCCGGTCTGGCAGCTAATGGGCGGCCTGGTGCGTGACAAAATCAAAGCCTACAGCTGGGTTGGCGGCGACCGTCCGGCAGAGGTGATTGATGGCATCAAGAAGCTGCGCGGTATTGGTTTTGATACCTTCAAATTAAACGGCTGCGAAGAGCTGGGGCTGATCGATAATTCTCGCGCGGTGGATGCGGCGGTGAATACCGTCGCGCAAATTCGCGAAGCGTTCGGCAATGAAATTGAGTTCGGTCTCGATTTTCACGGCCGCGTTAGCGCGCCAATGGCGAAAGTGCTGATTAAAGAGCTGGAGCAATATCGCCCGCTGTTTATTGAAGAGCCGGTTCTTGCCGAGCAGGCGGAATATTATCCGCGGCTGGCGGCGCAAACCTCGATTCCTATCGCGGCGGGCGAACGCATGTTCTCGCGCTTCGAGTTTAAACGCGTGCTGGAAGCCGGTGGGCTGGCCATTCTCCAACCCGATCTGTCGCACGCGGGCGGTATTACCGAGTGCTATAAAATCGCCGGAATGGCCGAAGCCTACGACGTGGCGCTGGCGCCGCACTGCCCGCTGGGGCCTGTTGCGCTTGCCGCCTGCCTGCACGTCGATTTTGTCTCCTATAACGCCGTCTTCCAGGAGCAAAGTATGGGCATTCACTATAACAAGGGCGCGGAATTACTCGACTTTGTGAAAAATAAAGACGACTTCAATATGGAAGGCGGTTTCTTTAAACCATTAATGAAGCCCGGGCTTGGCGTAGAAATCGATGAAGCGCGGGTCATTGAATTAAGTCAGAATGCGCCGGACTGGCGTAATCCGTTGTGGCGGCATGAGGATGGTAGCGTCGCCGAATGGTAAATGCGCGTCATACTTTGCGCTGCTGATGCGTTGGCTGCATTTTCTTATCCCAGTCACATACTAATGTATGCTCCCGGGAATGCGAAAATTTGCCGCCTTTCCCCAGCACAAATTATTTAGCGCATTACGGTTAAGTTATTAATAAAAAATTTAAATAAACCCTCTGTAAATTACCGGGCATGGTGAGCGGCCTCGCTATGCCCAAAATCTGGAGACAGATTGCGATGGATATTTCAGTTACAGCTGCAAAACCCGGGCGTCGTCGTTATTTGACGCTGATTATGATCTTTATTACCGTGGTGATTTGTTATGTTGATCGCGCCAACCTTGCGGTGGCATCGGCGCATATTCAGGAAGAGTTTGGTATTACCAAAGCGGAAATGGGATATGTATTTTCCGCCTTCGCGTGGCTGTATACGCTTTGCCAGATTCCCGGCGGTTGGTTCCTTGACCGCGTGGGCTCAAGGCTGACCTACTTTATCGCTATTTTTGGCTGGTCGGTGGCGACGCTACTGCAGGGATTTGCCACGGGGCTAATGTCGTTGATTGGCCTGCGCGCGATTACCGGGATATTTGAAGCGCCGGCGTTTCCCACCAATAATCGCATGGTGACCAGCTGGTTTCCGGAGCACGAGCGCGCATCAGCCGTCGGTTTTTACACCTCAGGCCAGTTTGTCGGGCTGGCATTCCTGACCCCGCTATTAATCTGGATTCAGGAAATGCTGAGCTGGCACTGGGTATTTATCGTTACCGGCGCTATCGGGATCGTATGGTCACTGATTTGGATTAAGGTTTATCAGCCGCCGCGTCTGACGAAAAGCATCAGCAAAGCCGAGCTGGATTATATTCGCGACGGCGGTGGTCTGGTGGACGGCGATGCGCCCGTTAAAAAAGAGGCGCGGCAGCCGCTGACCAAAGCCGACTGGAAGCTGGTATTCCATCGCAAACTGATTGGCGTTTACCTTGGACAGTTTGCCGTGACCTCGACGCTGTGGTTCTTCCTGACCTGGTTCCCCAACTATCTGACCCAGGAAAAGGGGATTACGGCGCTGAAAGCGGGCTTTATGACCACGGTTCCGTTCCTTGCCGCCTTTGTTGGCGTGCTGCTCTCCGGCTGGCTGGCGGACAGGCTGGTGAGAAAAGGTTTCTCATTAGGCGCCGCGCGTAAAACCCCGATTATCTGCGGCCTGCTGATCTCGACCTGCATCATGGGCGCAAACTATACCAACGATCCGGTGTGGATTATGGTCCTGATGGCGCTGGCCTTCTTCGGTAACGGCTTCGCTTCCATTACCTGGTCGCTGGTCTCTTCGCTTGCGCCGATGCGGCTTATCGGGTTGACCGGTGGGATGTTTAATTTCGTCGGCGGGCTGGGCGGTATCACCGTTCCGCTGGTGGTGGGCTATCTGGCCCAGGATTATGGTTTTGCCCCTGCGCTGGTTTATATTTCCGTTATTGCGCTGGTAGGCGCGCTCTCTTACATCCTGCTGGTGGGGGATGTCAAACGAGTAGGCTAATTCTTTCCGATACGATACCCTGATGCGAAAGTCTCGCATCAGGGTATGTTTATGAAACAAGTCACCTTTGCTCCCCGTCATCATCAGCTTACCAACACGCGCGCCTGGACGGCGGACAGCCGGTGGCTGGTCTTTGACGTTCGTCCCTCTGGCGCCTCTTTTACCGGCGAAACCATCGAGCGGGTGAATGTCGAGACGGGAGAGGTTGAGATCCTCTACCGTGCCGGACAGGGCGCGTACGTTGGCGTGGTGACCGTTCATCCATCGATAGATAAATATGTCTTTATCCACGGCCCGGAAAACCCTGACGAGCGCTGGCATTACGATTTCCACCATCGTCGCGGCGTGGTGTCCTGGCAGGGAGATACGCATAACCTCGATGCGATGGATATTTCCGCCCCCTATACACCCGGCGCGCTGCGCGGCGGCAGCCATGTGCATGTCTTCAGCCCGAGCGGCGAATTTGTCAGCTTTACCTATAACGACCACGTGCTGCATGAACGCGATCCGGCGCTGGATTTGCGCAACGTTGGCGTGGCGGTTCCCTATGGCCCGGTAGTACCGCGTGGGGATCATCCACGAGAATACGGCGGCAGCCACTGGTGCGTGCTGGTCAGCCGCACAACGCCAACCCCCGCGCCGGGCAGCGACGAGATTAATCGCGCCTATGAAGAGGGCTGGGTGGGCAACCGGGCGCTGGCGTTTATTGGCGATACGCTGGCGGTAAATGGCGACAAAGTGCCGGAGCTATTTATTGTCGAGCTGCCGGAGAGCGAGCAGGGCTGGAAGCAGTCTGGCGATGCGCCATTGGCAGGAACGGAAACCACGATGCCGGCTCCCCCTGCCGGCGTTGTTCAGCGTCGCTTAACGTTTACCCACCAACGCCGTTACCCGGGACTGGTGAATACGCCGCGTCATTGGGTGCGCGCTAATCCGTCGGCAACGGACATCGCTTTTCTGATGCGCGACGAGGCCGGCGTGGTGCAAATGTGGCTTATCTCGGCGCAGGGAGACAAGCTGCGGCAGCTGACCAACAGCCGATCCGATATCCAGTCGGCGTTTAACTGGCATCCGTCAGGAAAATGGCTGGGCTTTGTGCTGGAAAACCGCATCGCGCTTTGTGATGCGCGAAGCGGGGAAATCGACTTTTTGACTGATGGGCATGCCAATCCGCCTTCGGCCGACGCGGTCGTCTTTTCGCCAGACGGCAAACGGCTTGCCTGGATGGAGGAGGTGGACGGTTACCGCCAGCTGTGGGTAACCGCAACGGCGCGCTAAATCAGGGGGTCGGCATTGGCGCTGGCGGGATCACTGCGTTGGTCGCCAGCGTCTCTTTCTCGCTCTTTTCCACGCGCGATTTAACCGAGCTATCGGTGCGGAACATATCCCACGGTAGCAGCAGCGTGTCCATAACGGCCGTGAGCGGCATATCCAGCGCCACCAGGGATTTCGTACCCCAGTTGGCATCGCTATCTCCCAGCATTTGCGCGCTGGCGCGCGTTCCCGGATAGGTTCCTTCCTTACCGCCGGTATGTGACATCACGCTGGAGCAACCGCCTAAACTTATCATCCCGCTAAACAGGACCAGCTTTAACAGACCGTTTTTCATCATTTTTCCGTCATCGTTACGGGCGTTGATAGAACCTTCTATGTACAAAATCATGCAGGGCGCAGCCAACAGAGCCGCGGCCCGAAGAATGGCGTACATATCGGTTATATCGGGCCATTCCATGGATGCATAGTGCCATTGCGCCGCACTGTGGCAGGCGTCGCACTTTGCCTTTTGTGCTGTCCCTCCAGTCTAAGCAATAGACCGCAAACTGCAAAAAAAATTGCCCATTTCCCCTTGAAAAGGTCATGGATATACCCATTTTAGGAATGTGTCTCCCGGAGAATACGCCGAATGGGTATTCCGGGTAATAACGGCCTGTCCATGATGGAAGGTCAGATAATTCTCGCTGATTTCAGGAGCTATGTATTATGCGTAATTTCGATCTCTCCCCGCTGTATCGTTCTGCTATTGGTTTCGACCGCCTTTTCAATCTGTTAGAAAATAATCAAAGCCAGAGTAATGGCGGCTATCCTCCGTACAACGTTGAGTTAGTAGACGAGAACAACTACCGCATCGCGATTGCCGTTGCCGGTTTTGCCGAGAGCGAACTGGAAATTACCGCGCAGGATAATCTGCTTATCGTAAAAGGCGCCCATGCCGCCGAGCAGAAAGAGCGCACTTACCTGTATCAGGGCATCGCTGAACGCAATTTTGAGCGTAAATTCCAGCTTGCGGAAAATATTCATATTCGCGGCGCCAACCTGGTAAACGGTCTGCTGTATATCGACCTTGAGCGAGTTATTCCTGAAGCGAATAAGCCGCGCCGTATCGAGATCAACTAATTTGTTGGGCCGCGAAGGCGGCCCGGTATTCATTCAAAAAAACTGCCCGCCGTCAGGGGGCAAAGGCGAATCCACAGGATTTGCAGATATCCACTCGCTTCTTAGAAGGAGAAAGACTATGCGTAACTACGATTTATCCCCGCTGCTGCGTCAATGGATCGGTTTTGACAAACTGGCCAACGCGCTACAAACCGCCGGTGAAAGCCAGAGCTTCCCGCCCTATAACATCGAAAAAAGCGACGACAACCATTATCGCATTACCCTTGCGCTGGCCGGTTTCCGTCAGGAAGATTTGGATATCCAGCTTGAAGGCACGCGCCTGACGGTAAAAGGCGTGCCGCAGCAGCCGGAAAAAGAGACCAAATGGCTGCATCAGGGGCTGGTTAACCAGGCGTTTAGCCTGAGCTTCACGCTCGCCGAAAATATGGAAGTCTCCGGGGCAACCTTTACCAACGGCCTGCTGCATATCGATTTGACCCGCAACGAGCCGGAACAGATCGCACCGCAGCGCATCGCCATCAGCGAGCGCCCCGCGTTAGATAGCTAATTAAGCTAACCACCTATAAAGCCCCGATGTTCGGGGCTTTTTTGTGCGTGATACGCATTACTTTGTCCTTTCTTGCTGTGTTCAACAAAATGGTCGTTGGCTGATCCCGTGATTATTGTGCGCCAGGCGGCATACAGCCTGGTGAGTACCGGTCATAATCCTCATTGTGAGTAATGTTATACACAGGGAAGAGACGATGAGTGATATAGCATTGACCGTTAGCGTATTGGCGCTGGTGGCGGTCGTCGGATTGTGGATCGGCAATGTAAAAGTGCGCGGTGTCGGCTTCGGTATCGGAGGCGTGCTGTTTGGCGGTATTATCGTCGGCCACTTTGTGGACCAGGCGGGCATTACGCTCAGCAGCCCAATGCTGCACTTTATTCAGGAATTTGGCCTGATTCTCTTCGTGTATACCATCGGTATCCAGGTGGGGCCGGGCTTCTTCGCCTCGCTGCGCGTCTCCGGCCTGCGGCTGAACCTCTTCGCTATTCTGATCGTCATTCTCGGCGGCCTGGTCACCGCGGTCCTGCATAAACTGTTCGATATCCCTCTTCCCGTGGTGCTCGGCATCTTCTCCGGCGCGGTAACCAACACGCCTGCGCTGGGGGCCGGGCAGCAGATCCTGCGCGACCTTGGCGTGCCGCTTGATACCGTCGATCAGATGGGGATGAGCTACGCCATGGCCTATCCGTTTGGCATCTGCGGCATTTTGCTGACCATGTGGCTGGTGCGACTGTTTTTCCGCATTAACGTCGAGAAAGAAGCCCAGCAGTTTGACGAGATCAGCGGCAACGGCCACGCGCATCTTCAGACCATCAACGTGCGGGTCGAAAACCCCAACCTGAACAATATGGCGATTCAGGATGTGCCGATGCTTAACAGCGACAAGCTGATCTGCTCGCGCCTCAAGCGCGAGGAGATGCTAATGGTGCCCGCGCCGAATACCCTGATTCAGCTCGGGGACCTGCTGCACCTGGTCGGGCGACCGGAGGATTTACACAATGCCCAGCTGGTGATTGGCAAGGAGGTTTCCACTTCGCTCTCCACGCGCGGTACCGATCTGAAAGTCGAGCGCGTGGTGGTCACTAACGAAAAAGTATTGGGTAAACGCATACGCGATCTGCACTTTAAACAGCGATATGACGTGGTGATCTCGCGACTCAATCGCGCCGGGGTTGAGCTGGTCGCCAGCAGCCATGCCAGCCTGCAGTTCGGCGATATTCTTAACCTCGTCGGCCGTCCGGAGGCGATTGACGCGGTGGCCGCCGAGCTGGGCAACGCCCAGCAAAAACTGCAGCAGGTGCAGATGCTGCCGGTATTTATCGGTATTGGCCTGGGCGTGCTGCTGGGCTCCATTCCGCTGTTTATTCCGGGGTTCCCGGCGGCGCTGAAGCTGGGCCTGGCTGGGGGGCCGCTGATTATGGCGCTGATCCTCGGGCGTATCGGCAGCATCGGTAAGCTCTACTGGTTTATGCCGCCCAGCGCTAACCTTGCGCTGCGCGAGCTGGGCATTGTGCTGTTTCTCGCGGTGGTTGGCCTGAAATCCGGCGGCGATTTTGTGGCGACGCTGATTGACGGTGATGGCATGAGCTGGATTGTCTACGGCATCTTTATCACCGCTATCCCACTGCTGGCTGTTGGTATTCTGGCGCGGATGCTGGCGAAGATGAACTACCTGACCCTGTGCGGGATGCTGGCCGGTTCAATGACCGACCCGCCCGCGCTGGCCTTTGCCAACAACCTGCATGCCACCAGCGGCGCGGCGGCGCTCTCTTACGCGACTGTTTATCCGCTGGTCATGTTCTTACGTATTATCACGCCGCAGCTACTGGCGGTGCTGTTCTGGGGGATAGGTTAACGGATTCTCCGCCTGGACGCGCCGCAGGTGGTAGTCCACCTGATACTCGCTGGCGTTACGGAACATCACCGAATAGTTAAGAAACTCGCCGCTGTCGCTGTAGGACAGGGAGGTTATACGCAGCAGCGGCGTCTGCTCCGGCACGTTCATCGACTGCGCCAGCTGCCTGTCCGCCAGCACCGGCGACTGCGTTTCATAGTTGCCGCTAATGGTTATGCCACACTCCTTCTCGATGTAATCGAACTTCGACCCTTCCAGATGCACCAGCGACAGATTGCGAAACAGCTTCACCGGCATATAGCTGTCCTCCAGCATTAGCGGCTTGCCATCGACATAGCGCACCCGGCGCGAGAAGTAGATCCGTTCATCAATTTGTATCCGCAGCAGGCTGGCGATAGCCGGGGGGGCGGGCATCACCTCAAAAACCAATACCCGGCTGACCACCTCTTTACCCTGCTTGCGCAGCACCTCGGCCAGCCCGGTCAGATTGCTGGTTTCATGATGCAGGTCTTTGCGGGCGACGTAGGTGCCGGAGCCGTGCCGACGCACCACCAGTCCCCAGGTGACCAGCAGATCGATGGCTTTGCGGATAGTCATGCGCGCGACGCCGAACTCTTCCGCCAGCTTTTTTTCCCCGGGAAGCGGGCTGCCGACTTCGAAATCGGAGGAGTTGAGGCGCAAACGTAATCTGTCGGCGATGGATTTGTAGATCACCAGTAGACCTCTATTCACTCAGTTGAAAACGATGATGCACGGATTATTAGCTTTAAAAATAGAGTTAATACATATGGATAAATACGCTTCGTTACAGAGGCGTAATCAGCGCAATTCAGAATGTCTAATTTTTACTTAAAAAGTAGACAACATTGGCGCAATTAAAACCATGAAAGCGATCACGAATCGTAACGGCGCCGCATGTTGTCGACCGGGCAAATTTCTATTCTCGTTTCAGGCCAGTACAAATAATTACCCTGAATCATTCACCGCGGTACGTGAAGCATGCCGGGTATGGATAAGGCCACTCACCCTATGAGTTGTTATATGAGGATTTTCAAATGCTCAGTCAAATACAACGCTTTGGCGGCGCCATGTTTACCCCGGTTTTACTCTTTCCTTTCGCCGGGATCGTGGTGGGTATCGCCATTATGCTGCGCAACCCGATGTTCGTCGGGGAAGCGCTCACAGCACCCGATAGTTTATTTGCTCAGATCGTTCACATTGTTGAAGAGGGCGGCTGGACCGTCTTTCGTAATATGCCGCTGATTTTCGCCGTCGGTCTGCCGATCGGCCTGGCGAAACAGGCCCAGGGCCGGGCCTGCCTGGCGGTACTGGTCAGCTTCCTCACCTGGAACTACTTCATCAACGCCATGGGAATGACCTGGGGCCACTTCTTCGGCGTCGATTTTTCCGTGGAGCCGACGCCAGGCAGCGGCCTGACGATGATGGCCGGGATTAAAACGCTCGATACCAGCATTATCGGCGCGATTGTTATCTCCGGGCTGGTGACCGCCCTGCATAACCGCTACTTCGATAAACCGCTGCCGGTGTTTCTGGGGATTTTCCAGGGCTCCTCGTTTGTGGTGATTGTCGCCTTCCTGGCGATGATCCCCTGCGCCTGGCTGACCCTGCTTGGCTGGCCAAAAGTGCAGATGGGCATTGAATCGCTGCAGGCCTTCTTACGCTCGGCCGGGGCGCTGGGGGTCTGGGTCTATATTTTCCTTGAGCGCATTCTGATCCCGACCGGTTTACATCACTTTGTCTACGGACCGTTTATTTTCGGCCCGGCGGTAGTGGAAAGCGGTATTCAGGTTTACTGGGCGCAGCATTTACATGAGTTCAGCCAGAGTACCGAGGCGCTGAAAACCCTCTTCCCGGAAGGCGGATTCGCGCTGCACGGTAACTCGAAGGTCTTTGGTTCCGTGGGTATCGCGCTGGCGCTCTACTACACCGCCGCGCCGGAAAATCGCGTGAAAGTCGCCGGTCTGCTGATTCCCGCCACCTTGACCGCCGTACTGGTGGGAATAACCGAGCCGTTAGAGTTCACCTTCCTGTTTATCTCGCCGCTGCTGTTTGCCGTCCATGCGGTGCTGGCGGCCACTATGGCGACGGTGATGTATATCTGCGGCGTGGTAGGCAACTTTGGCGGCGGCCTGCTCGACCAGTTCCTGCCGCAAAACTGGATCCCCATGTTCCACAACCATGCCTCAATGATGTTTATCCAGATAGGCGTTGGCGTGTGCTTCACCGCACTCTACTTCGTCATCTTCCGCACGTTGATTCTGCGCCTGAACCTGAAAACGCCGGGCCGCGAAGAGAGTGAAATTAAGCTCTATAGCAAAGCGGATTATCAGGCCGCGCGCGGCAAAACCAGCGCCGCGGGGGCCGCGGACACCAAACTGGGCCAGGCCGCCGGCTTCCTGCAGGCGCTGGGCGGAGCGGGCAATATCGAAAGCATTAATAACTGCGCCACCCGACTGCGCATCGCGCTGGTCGATATGGCGAAGACGCAAAGCGACGACGTCTTTAAAGCGCTGGGCGCCCACGGCGTAGTCCGCCGCGGCAACGGAATTCAGGTCATCGTCGGCCTGCACGTCCCTCAGGTCCGTGACCAGCTGGAAACCCTCATCAAAGATTCTCTACAGACCGAACAAACCACCATGACGGAGGCAGTATCATGAAAAAATTCTCAGTTGTTATCGCAGGCGGCGGCAGTACCTTCACCCCGGGCATCGTGCTGATGCTGTTAGCGAACCAGGATCGCTTCCCGCTGCGGTCGCTGAAATTTTACGACAACGACGGCGCGCGTCAGGAGACCATCGCCGAGGCGTGCAAAGTGATCCTCAAAGAGCAGGCGCCGGAGATTGAATTCAGCTATACCACCGACCCGCAGGCGGCTTTTACCGACGTTGATTTCGTGATGGCGCATATCCGCGTGGGCAAATATCCGATGCGTGAAAAAGATGAAAAAATTCCGCTGCGCCACGGCGTGCTGGGGCAGGAAACCTGCGGCCCTGGCGGTATCGCCTACGGTATGCGCTCCATCGGCGGCGTCCTGGAGCTGGTGGACTATATGGAAAAATATTCGCCGAACGCCTGGATGCTGAACTACTCCAACCCGGCGGCCATTGTGGCGGAAGCGACCCGTCGCCTGCGTCCGAACGCCAGAATTCTCAACATTTGCGATATGCCGATCGGTATCGAAGGGCGGATGGCGCAAATCGTCGGCCTCAAGGACCGCAAGCAGATGCGCGTGCGCTACTATGGGCTGAACCACTTCGGCTGGTGGACCTCGATTGAAGATCTGCAGGGTAACGATCTGATGCCGAAACTGCGCGAACATGTGGCGAAATTCGGCTATGTTCCGCCATCAAACGATCCCCATACCGAGGCGAGCTGGAACGACACCTTCGCCAAGGCGAAGGACGTGCAGGCGCTGGATCCGGATACGATGCCGAATACTTACCTTAAGTATTATCTGTTCCCGGACTACGTCGTGGCGCACTCCAATCCGGAACGCACCCGCGCCAACGAGGTGATGGACCACCGTGAGAAAAACGTCTTTAGCGCCTGCCGGGCCATTATTGCCGCGGGCCACTCGTCCGCAGGCGATCTGGAAATTGACGAACACGCGTCCTATATCGTCGATCTGGCGGCGGCGATTGCCTTTAATACTCAGGAACGCATGCTGCTGATTGTGCCAAACAACGGGGCGATTCATAACTTTGACGCCGATGCGATGGTGGAAATTCCGTGCCTGGTTGGCCACAACGGACCGGAGCCGCTGACGGTAGGCGACATTCCCCACTTCCAGAAAGGGATGATGAGCCAGCAGGTTGCGGTGGAAAAACTGGTGGTGGATGCCTGGGAACAGCGCTCTTATCACAAGCTGTGGCAGGCCATTGCGCTGTCGAAAACCGTGCCGAGCGCATCCGTTGCGAAAGCGATTCTTGATGACCTGATTGCGGCCAATAAAGCGTACTGGCCGGAACTGCATTAATCCTGCTGACCGGCAGCCACAGGGTGCCGGTTATTCATTTATCGGCCTGATAGCCCGACTTTATACGGTTATCAGGCCTGAGCTTCCTCTGAAACGGGGCGATTATTAATGCCCTCCGCTTTGGCAGTCAGGTAGAATCGGCGGTATTTTACGCAACCGGGAATCCATCAAGGAGTCATGATGAAAATATCCCGCCTTGGTGAAGCGCCGGATTACCGCTTCTCGCTGGCGAATGAACGTACCTTTCTGGCGTGGATCCGCACTTCGCTTGGCTTTTTAGCCGGTGGCGTCGGCCTGGACCAGCTGGCGCCGGATTTCGCTACGCCGCTGATTCGCGAAATTCTGGCGCTGCTGCTGTGCCTGTTTGCCGGCGGTCTGGCGATTTACGGCTATATACGCTGGCTGAGCAACGAAAAGGCGATGCGGCTGAAACAGGATCTTCCCTATACCCGCACGCTGCTGCTGATCAGTATTCTGCTGACCCTCGTCATCGTGGTGGTGATGGCGCTGGTGCTCTATGCCGGATAATCGCCGGGCGCGTCGCGAGAGCGATCCGGGCCTGCAGCCGGAGCGTACGTCGCTGGCCTGGTTTCGCACCCTTTTAGGCTATGGCGCGCTGCTGGCGCTGGCGATTAAGCACCACTGGCATCAGGCGGGGATCGCATTCTGGATTTCGCTGTGCATATTGCCGTTCGCCGCCCTCATCCTCTGGCGCTATACCCGCAGCCGCAATCTGATGAACGTTGAGCAAAGCGATTTTGCTCAGCCGCAGGCGGTTCGTGACAAATTTTTGATCGCATTCGCAGTACTTTCCCTGTCATTGTTGTTTGCTGTAACCCATATACGACAGGTGATTTTGTTTATTAAGGATATGACATGACAGGATGTCAGGCCGATTACGGTGACGATCGGCACTGCGGGAACTGCAAATCGCTGGCGAGCGATTTTCCGGTACAGGAAGTCATTATCGATCGTCAGGCGTGCCAACGCCCCGAGCGTGTCTACCATCAGCTGAGCGCTCAGGGAGCCGTGGCCATCAAGTTTATTCCCCATCTGCAACCTTCCGACGCCCGGCTGTGGGGGGATTTCCTCTGCGCGGTGTTTGCGATTTGGGTTAAAGAAGATGCTAACCGCATCGTCGTGCCGCTGTTTGAGGCCACGCTGCGCGCCTGGCGCGGCGAGTCGGTGCTGTATGCCAACAATCCGCCGGGGCCAGCCTGCGCGGGCTGCGCCTGGCTAAGATTATGCGGTGGGGGCTGCCCGCAGCTGCGTCTGGAGGATGGCTCCAATGCGCTATGCGAGGGTTACCGGCAGTTTTATAGCTGGAGCGCCCCCTATATGCGCGTTCTGCGCGATCTACTCAATCAGCATCGTTCGCCGGTTGAGCTTATGCATCTGCTGCGCTAAAAAATGGCGACGAAAGAGGCTTCGTCGCCATCGCGTTGACCTGACGGGAGGTTTACCGTCCTTTTGCCAGATACTGCGCCATCTCCTCTTCCGGCACCATGCCGCCGCCGGTTGCCCACACAAGGTGGGTCGCATTGCGCATCTGCCCGGCGGTGAAGCCGTGCATCTGCTGATACGCCTGGCTGGCGCAGACCCGCTGTGGACCGGCCATGCCGGCCAGCGCGGACGGCTCCAGGCGAATACCTTCTTCCTCGGCTAACCAACCCAGCATGTCGTACATTGTCTGGTCATCGAGAGAGTAGAACCCATCCAGCAGGCGCTCCATTGCCCTGCCAACGAAACCGGAAGCGCGGCCTACCGCCAGACCGTCCGCGGCGGTCAGATTATCAATTCCCAGATCCTGAACCGAAATCTGGTCATGCAGGCCGGTATACACCCCCAGCAGCATGCAAGGGGAGTGGGTCGGTTCGGCGAAGAAGCAGTGGACGTTATCGCCAAACGCCAGCTTCAGGCCAAACGCCACCCCGCCGGGGCCGCCGCCAACGCCGCACGGCAGATAAACAAACAGCGGATGACTGGCGTCCACCACGCGCCCTTCGCGGGCAAACTGCGCTTTTAGCCGCTCGCCGGCCACGGAGTAGCCGAGGAACAGGGTGCGCGAGTTCTCATCATCGATAAAGAAGCAGTTCGGGTCGGACTCGGCGGCTTTACGCCCCTGCTCAACCGCCACGCCGTAATCCTCTGCATACTCCACCACCGTCACGCCGTGGCTGCGCAGTTTGGCCTTTTTCCACGCTCTGGCGTCGGCGGACATATGGACCGTCACCTTGAAGCCGATGCGCGCGCTCATTATGCCAATCGACATCCCCAGGTTACCGGTGGAGCCAACGGCGATGCTGTACTGGCTGAAGAACGTCCTGAACTCGGGGGTCAGCAGCTTGCGGTAGTCGTCGGCTGTGTTTAACAATCCCGCGTCGATCGCCAGTTTTTCCGCGTGGGTCAGGACTTCATAAATGCCGCCGCGGGCCTTAATCGAGCCGGAAATCGGCAGGTGGCTGTCTTTCTTCAGCAGCAGATCGCCAGCAATGGGCTGACGAAAGGTTTTTTCCAGCCGGGCCTTCATTGCCGGGATGGCCACCAGCTCGGATTCGATAATACCGCCAGTGGCGGCGGTTTCCGGAAAGGCTTCCGCCAGATAGGGCGCAAAACGATCGAGGCGGGCGTGGGCTTCCTGAACGTCTTCTGTCGTCAGGCCAACGTAGGGTAACCCCTCCGCCAGCGACGTCGTTGACGGGTTAAACCAGGTGGTTTCTTTCAGGGCTATCAGCTCCTCCAGTAGAGGAAACTGGGCGAGTAAAGTGGTCATGTCAGCGTTTTTCATATTACGTCTCTTTGCGCTCAGATGATGAAAGAAAGCAGGAATGTACCGGCCAGTGCAAGCAGCGAAGCGATAAAGGTCGCCGTGGTATAGTATTTGAACGTTTCGTTAAGGCTTGCCCCGCAGTACTGCTTAACCAGCCAGAACAGGGAATCCGTCACGATAGTGCAGCCAATCGCGCCGGAGCCGATGGCGATAGCGATGATTTCCGGGCTCACGCCGGGATAGAGCGGCAGCATCGGCGCGACGATGGCGGTTGCGCCCATCATGGCGACGGTGGCGGAACCGACGGCGGCATGCAGAATCAGCGCCACCAGCCAGGCCAGCAGAATCGGGTGCATATCGAGGTTCGACAGAATCACCGCCAGCGTATCGGCCAGGCCGCTGGTTTTCAGAATGGCGTTAAAGGCCCCGCCTGCGCCGATAATCAGCAGGATATTGGCGATAGAACCGAAACAGTTTTCCGTATGCGTCAGCAGGGTGCTCATGCCCATATTCTGGCGGATACCCAGCACGTAGTAGGCCACAAAGACGGCGATAAACATGGCGGTGATCGGGTTGCCGATAAACTCCAGCAGCATATACAGCGTGCCGCCTTTGGTCATATTCAGTTCGGCGATGGTTTTTACCAGCATCAGGCCGATCGGCAGCAGCACCGTAAACAGCGTGGCGCCCAGCGACGGCAGGGTCTCTTCTTTGCGCACTTCGAGGTTGGCAAACTCAGCCGGCACCGCTTTAAACGGCAGGCGGTTGCCGAGGAACCGCAGGAACAGCGGGCCGCCGACCAGCGAGGCCTGCAGGCCCACCAGCAGACCGTAAACGATCACCGTTCCGATATCCGCGCCCAGCTTGTTGGCGACGAACAGCGCAGCCGGATGCGGCGGCACCACGCAGTGCACCGCCATCAGCGCCGTACACAGCGGGATGGCCAGCTTCAGCAGCGACGTGTTGGTCTTTTTGGCAATGGAAAACGCCAGCGGAATCAGCAGCACCACGCCCACTTCAACGAACAGGGTGATCCCGCAAATCAGGCCCACCAGCACCATAATAACGTCAGCGGACAGCCAGCGGCAGCGCTGGAGCGTCAGGCCGATACGTTCCGCTGCGCCGGAGACCTCCATCATTTTGCCGAGAATCGTCCCCAGCCCAATCACCGCCGCAAGGAAGCCCAGCGTGCCGCCAATCCCGCTCTCAATGGCGTTAACCATATCCAGCGGGCTCATGCCCATCATGGCGCCGACGAAAAAGCTTGCCAGCAGTAGCGCCAGAAACGGGTGAAACTTCAGTTTGACGATAGTTAATACAATCAACACGATGCTGACCAGCAGCGTGCTCACAACCCAGATCTGAGATTCCATACCCCACCTCGCCTGTGAATAATCTATGGGTATTGAACAGAAAAACGGCACGCGCTGACAAACGATATAAACGGCCCTTCAGGTGAATCAGATTGAATCAAAAAGGTGATTTTGCTCTAAAATTGTCTGTTATGTGTGCTATGCATCACTTTTATTCATCTTTAATGCGCAGCTGGCGCGAAAAATTTCTTACACTCGGCGGGGAATTGTGAAGGAGTAAGAGATGGAGACGCTAAAAGAGTTAGGCACTCGCCTGCTTAACGGCTGGCAGCTATCGAAGCTGTATACCTTTGAAGTCGCCGCCCGGCATGAGTCGTTTGCGCTGGCGGCGGAGGAGCTGTCGCTGACGCCCAGCGCGGTGAGCCACCGTATCAATCAGCTGGAAGAAGAGCTGGGGATCCAGCTGTTTGTGCGCTCGCACCGCAAAGTAGAGCTGACGCATGAAGGTAAGCGGGTGTTCTGGGCGCTGAAGTCCTCGCTGGATAGCCTGAACCAGGAAATTCTGGATATTAAAAACCAGGAGCTGTCGGGGACGTTAACGGTCTATTCGCGCCCGTCCATCGCCCAGTGCTGGCTGGTTCCCGCGCTCGGCGACTTTACCCGCCGCTATCCGTCGATCTCGCTTACCGTGCTGACCGGCAACGATAACGTCAATATGCAGCGCGCGGGCATCGATCTGGCAATCTACTTCGATGATGCGCCTTCCTCGCAGCTGAGCCACCATTTTCTGATGGATGAGGCCATCGTACCGGTCTGCACGGCGGATTACGCGCGCCAGCATCAGCTACAGCAGAACCCCGGCAATCTTCGCCACTGTACGCTGCTGCACGATCGTCAGGCGTGGAGCAACGATTCCGGCACCGATGAGTGGTTCAGCTGGGCGCAGACATTTTCCGTCGATTTGCCGCAATCGTCGGGTATTGGCTTCGATCGTTCGGATTTAGCGGTGATTGCCGCGATGAATCACGTTGGCGTGGCGATGGGGCGTAAGCGGCTGGTGCAAAAGCGCCTGGAGAGCGGCGAGCTGATCGCACCGTTCGGCGAGATGACCCTGAAGTGCCATCAGCACTACTACGTGACGACCCTGCCGGGCCGTCAGTGGCCGAAAATTGACGCCTTTATCCACTGGCTGCAGAGTCAGGCGCAATTATGATGACCGGCTTAGTTTCATCCCGGTGGCGCTGCGCTGACCGGGCTACGGGTTTACCTCCGTCTGCGGGCCGGTAGCCCGGACAGGCGCGTCAGGCGCCGCCTCCGGGAAATATGCCGGGGCTGATAATTCGCCACTGCTTCCCGGCTTGCGCTGCGCTTAGCCGGGCTACGGGTTTATCGGCGTCCGTCATTTGTAGCCCGGGTAAGACGCGCCGCGTCGCGACCCGGGGAACCCGCAAAGAAGCCTTAAACCGGCTGCTGGTGTTGATGAAAGCGCGACGCCAGCGGCAGCCAGCACAGCAGAATCAGCAATCCCATCAGCATCATTAGCAGGCCGAGGCTGCCCTGACCGGTTTGCGGCATCATCGCCGACAGCCACGCCAGCACGCCGGAACCGATATTCTGCAGCCCGCCCACCAGCGCCCCGGCGGTGCCGGCGAGGAACGGGAAGGGCTCCATCGCGCCGCTGGTCGCCAGCGGAAACAGCATCCCCGCGCCAAAAAAGAACAGCGCGGCGGGAACCAGCAGGGTCCAGACGGTCATCACGCCCAGCAGGCCAGGGATCCACATCAGCACCCCCGCCAGCAGGCAGCAAATCACCGACTGCCACATCAGCGTCGGGAAGCGTTTGTTCGGGCGGCCGGCAAACCAGGCGCCAAAGAACGCCGCCGGGATCGGCAGAATAAACAGAATGCTGACCGACATACTGCTCAGACCCAGTACCGCGCCCATCAGCACGCCGGAACAGGCTTCGAATACGGCAATGCCCGCCAGGCCGCCGATCAGCATCAGCAGATAGCAGTTGAACGCGCCGGTACCGAACAGCGTTTTATAGTTGGTGATGAGCCGGGTACGCGGCGCGCCGGTGGGCCGGGTTTCCGGCATCCAGCGCGCCATGCTGAAGGTGACGCCGGCGCAAAGTACCAGCAGAAATACGAAGCAGGCCCGCCAGTTCCATAAGGTATCGAGAATGCCGCCAATCAGCGGCGCGAGCAGCGGGCTAACCAGAATCCCCATATTCAGCAGGCTATTGGCGTGCCTGAGCTGCGCCCCTTCATACAGATCGCGCGGCAGGGTTCGCGCCATCACGCCGCCGACGCCGGTACCCATCCCCTGCATTGCGCTGGCGGCAATCAGCACCGGCAGGCTATGGGTGGTAATGGCAACCAGCGTCGCCAGCATAAAAATGGACATTCCCACCAGTATCACCGGGCGGCGGCCAACGCGATCGGAGAGCGGGCCGTAGAAAAGCTGCGAGACGCCGTAGGTCAGCAGATAAGCGGCCATTACGCTCTGCACCGCGCCTTCGCGAACGTTGAGCGATATCGCCATATCGGCAATCGCCGGAATATAAATGGTCTGCGCCATCTGGCCTACGGCCACTAGCAGCACCAGCATCAACAACAAATTGAAGTTCTTATGCCGTTTCATGTCGATGAATACTTTGTATAAAGTTGGAGATGAAGAATATGTGACTGGCACACCCGCTAAACGATGGAGGAATCTACCACATAAAAATGACAGAACAACCCTGTAAGGGGGGATTGTCGGGGATGTTCAGGCAGGTTTTGTAAACGAAAGTCGGCAACTAATGTTGCCATGTGTGGATTAAGACAGCCGCAGCAGAATCGCCCCGGCGGCAATGCCGCAGGCGGCGGCGATGCGCAATGGAACTACCTTCTCTTTCAACAGGATAAACGCGATAACCGCGCCAAAAAGAATCGAGGTTTCGCGCAGGGCGGCTACCACCGCCAGCGGCGCCTGGGTCATGGCCCACAGCGCCAGGCCATAGGAGCCCATGGTACCGACGCCGCCGACCATGCCTTTCTTCCAGTGCTGGCGCAGATAGCGGCTGGCCTGCGGGCGTCGGGCAATCATCGCCCAGCCCAGCAGACAGAAGCCGTTCATAAAAAAGGTCCACAGGGTATAGCCCAGCGCGGTTTCTGAAAGCCGCACACCGGTTCCGTCAACCAGCGTGTAGCCCGCAATGAAGCAGGCGTTGATCAGCGCCAGTACGATACCCTGGCTCGAACTGGCGCGCCCGTTAAAGGCCATCGCCAGAATCGCCAGGCAGATGACGCCGATGCCCAGCCACGCCAGCGGGGAGAGAGTGTCGCCAAGAAAGGCGACGCTGATTATCGCCACCAGTAGCGGGGCGGTCCCACGCATCAGCGGATAGGTCTGGCTCATATCCGAGACCTGATAGGTTTTTGCCACCAGCACCGTATACACCACCTGTAGCGCGCAGGAGACGGCAAGAAACGGCACGCTGGCGAGCGTGGGTTGGGGGGCAAAAGGGAGCAGAACCAGGGCGATGAGCGAGGCAGAGCCGCTAACGCCTACCGCTGCGTACATTTTATCGCCGCTGGCTTTAACGATAGCGTTCCAGCTGGCGTGAAGCAGGGCGGCGAACAGCAAAATACAGAATACGGTAATGGTCATTGCGGCCTGGCGCTGGGGAATAAATCGTCAACGGACTGTAACATGCGCACTCTTCAGCAGCCAGCGGCGGCTAGAGCGAACAGAACAGACGATGGGTGACCCGGGGTTCATCATATATCGGGCGAAATCCCAGATTTTCATAAAACGACCAGGCCGTTGACGGCGCATGGGTGTTGAGAAAATCAAAGCTGCTGCCGGAGTGGGTGATAACCGAGACCAGCAGCTGATGCCCGATCCCCTGCCGACGATGGCGCTCGGCGATATACAAATGGCGGATGCGACCGGCCCGCGGCTGCTGGCTAAAAGGGTCGATGTTAAGCCCGCACACGCCGACCAGCTGCCCGTGCGCAAAAGCCCCCAGCAGCTTTTCTCCCGGCGCGTTAAAACGGTTTTCCCCGTTCTGCCAGTTCTCCGCCAGGCGACGCAGCATGTTCAGGTTTTGCGCCAGGCTTTCGGCGCGGAGTGCCGAAAAACCAGGTTCGTCCGGGGTGATAGCGGCGATCAACAACGGTGCCATAATTTTTCTCCGTCAGGTTAGCCTGTAGAGGGGCGGTTTCCCGCCCCTCTCAGGTGCGACTTGAACCTGAATCAGCGGAACTGCTTCAGGACTGCATCAAGTAGTTGCAACACGGCAACCATGAGTTTCAGGATCAGAACAACGATATCCACTCCGCCCATACGCGTCTCCTCTGGTTCAGGAGCACAACCGGCTGGCGTACCTTTCCGCCGCCTGTTGCCAGCCAGGGTATACCCGTCATATTCAGGCGCCACCTGCCGGTGGCGGACTCAATAATTCGGGGTATTTGTTGACGTAACACAGTGTGCTCTTCTGGGGTTAAGGCGCTGACGGCACCACCCGTTTCAGCCAGGACTTTTTTGCGCCGGTAAAAGTGCGGCCCCAGATTCCCCCTGCGTACCCCCTCAGTATAGAATGAATACTGTATATATGAACAGTATTTTTTGGACAAATTTGTATACGCGATCCATACTCTAAATCAGCAAAAACCATCGTGAAAATTGCGCCTTCTTCCCCGATCGCGTATACTTTTTTCGTTGACGTAATACAGTGTGCTTGCGGCTACCAACCGTAAAAACACCGAACAGAAAACCTCGCCGCGGCGGGGTTTTTTGTTTTTATCCCGCCGCAAATTAATGTGATCTTCCGCGCAGTTTCTCCTGGTTGAAAATAAATCCATTGTGAAATGACAAAAGCTGTGTTTGTATAAATTCATTCCCTTTTTTGAGACAACAGGTCCCTCATGAACGCTACCACGCTGACTTCGACCCTACTACTAACCGCGCCTGCCGCGGTGGTCGTCGTGTCTGTGGTGGTCGTCGTCGGCAACGCGCCGTAGGGTCCGGAACAACACGAATTCCAAACCCCGCCGGCGCAAACCGAGCGGGGTTTTTCGTTTCATGCCCCCCGGTAAGTCGGCCCAGAATAAAAGGACTGGAGCATGGCAAGTTCGGGCACAACATCACAAAAAATGCGCTTCACTGGCGCACAGTTAGTCGTTCATTTACTGGAGCGTCAGGGGATCACCACGGTCAGCGGCATTCCGGGCGGCTCCATCCTTCCCATTTACGATGCGTTAAGCCAAAGCACGCAGATCCGCCATATTCTGGCGCGTCACGAGCAGGGCGCGGGGTTTATCGCCCAGGGCATGGCGCGCACCGAGGGCAAACCGGCGGTGTGTATGGCCTGTAGCGGCCCGGGAGCCACTAACCTGATCACCGCTATCGCTGACGCCCGTCTGGATTCGATTCCGCTGGTGTGCATTACCGGCCAGGTTCCGGCCTCAATGATCGGCACCGACGCTTTCCAGGAAGTCGACACCTACGGTATCTCTATCCCCATCACGAAACATAACTATCTGGTACGCAACATTGCTGAGCTGCCGCAGGTGATAAGCGACGCGTTTCGCATCGCGCAGTCCGGGCGACCAGGGCCGGTGTGGATAGATATTCCTAAGGATGTTCAGGCCGCGACCATTGAGCTTGACGCCCTGCCGGAACCCGGCGCCCGTACGGCGCCTCCGACGTTCGATAGCGCCAGCGTGCGTGAAGCGGCGGCGATGATTAACGCCGCGCAGCGTCCGGTGCTCTATCTGGGCGGTGGGGTGATCAACGCGCCTGAGCCCATTCGCCAGCTGGCGGAAAAAGCCAACCTGCCAACCACCCAGACCCTGATGGCGCTGGGGATGCTGCCGAAAGCGCATCCGCTGTCGCTGGGCATGCTGGGGATGCACGGCGCGCGCAGCACCAATTTTATTTTGCAAGAGGCTGATTTATTAGTTGTTTTAGGCGCGCGTTTTGATGACCGGGCGATTGGTAAAACCGAGCAGTTCTGCCCGAACGCGAAAATTATCCACGTTGATATCGACCGCTCTGAGCTGGGTAAAATCAAACAGCCGCACGTGGCGATTCAGGGCGACGTTGGCGAAGTGCTGGCGCAGCTGATCCCGCAGGTCGAGGCGCAGCCGCGCAGCGAATGGCTGCAGCTGGTGGCCGATCTGCAGCGGGAGTTCCCCTGCACCATTCCGCAGGAGCAAGACCCGCTTACCCACTATGGCCTGATTAACGCCGTTGCCGCCTGCGTTGACGATGAGGCAATCGTGACCACCGACGTCGGCCAGCACCAGATGTGGGTCGCGCAGGCGTATCCGCTCAACCGCCCGCGCCAGTGGCTGACCTCCGGCGGCCTCGGCACCATGGGCTTTGGCCTGCCTGCCGCAGTAGGCGCGGCGCTGGCTAACCCGCAGCGCAAGGTCATCTGTTTCTCCGGCGACGGCAGCCTGATGATGAACATTCAGGAAATGGCTACCGCGGCGGAAAATCAGCTGGACGTGAAAATTATCCTGATGAATAACGAAGCGCTGGGGCTGGTTCACCAGCAGCAGAGCCTGTTCTACAAGCAGGGCGTGTTCGCCGCGACCTATCCTGGCATGGTCAACTTTATGCAGATCGCCGCCGGTTTTGGTCTGCAAACCTGTGATTTAAATAACGAAGCCGATCCGCAGGCGGCGCTGCAGGCGATTATCGACCGCCCGGGTCCGGCACTGATCCACGTGCGTATCGATGCCGAAGAAAAAGTGTATCCGATGGTACCGCCGGGTGCGGCCAATACTGAAATGGTGGGGGAATAAGCCATGCAACAAGCGACTCATGAAAACGTTATTCTACAGCTCACCGTGCGCAACCACCCTGGCGTGATGACCCACGTTTGCGGCCTGTTTGCCCGCCGCGCATTTAACGTGGAAGGCATTCTTTGTCTGCCGATCCCGGACAGCAACCAGAGCCGCATCTGGCTACTGGTCAACGACGATCAGCGCCTCGGGCAGATGATTAGCCAGATCGAAAAGCTGGAAGACGTTGAGAAGGTGGTGCGCAATCAGTCCGATCCCTCCATGTTCAGCAAAATCGCGGTGTTCTTCGAATAATCGCTCGCGGCTTGATCCGCTGCGCGCGATAAACAAAATCACTCAAGCCGCATCAGGGCGGCAACTCTGAGAATCCCCCGGGAGCTGACTGAAGTCAGTGACTGGGGGGAACAGAGGCAGCTTGAAGGATGGCGTTTATACCGTTAAGGTAAGCGCGTTTTTTATCCTCCCCAGGAATCGCCATGACCACAATCGCCCTTATTGACGATCATCTTATCGTCCGCTCCGGCTTTGCCCAACTGCTGGGGCTGGAAGCCGATTTTCAGGTCGTCGCCGAATTCGGTTCCGGGCGCGAAGCGCTGGCGGGGCTGCCCGGCCGCGGCGTGCAGGTCTGTATCTGCGATATCTCGATGCCGGATATCTCCGGGCTTGAGCTGTTAAGCCAGTTGCCGAAAGGGATGGCGATCGTGATGCTGTCGGTGCACGACAGCCCGGCGCTGGTGGAGCAGGCGCTGAACGCCGGCGCGCGCGGCTTTCTCTCCAAGCGCTGCAGCCCGGATGAGCTGATCGCCGCCGTCCGCACCGTGGCGGCTGGCGGCTGCTACCTGACGCCGGATATCGCCATGAAGCTGGCGGCCGGGCGACGGGACCCGCTCACCAAACGCGAACGCGAGGTGGCGGAAAAGCTGGCGCAGGGGATGGCGGTAAAAGAGATTGCCGCCGAGCTGGGCCTGTCGCCAAAAACCGTGCACGTTCATCGCGCCAATCTGCTGGAAAAGCTGGGCGTCAGCAACGACGTCGAGCTGGCGCGCCGCATGTTCGATAGCTGGCAATGAACACCTTTCTCTCCCGGCTGCTCTCGGTTATCGGTTGTTGCTTTATCTTTTCCGCCGCGTGGTTTTGCCTGTGGAGCATCAGCCTGCACCTGGTGGAGCGTGCCGATCTTGCGGTGCTGCTTTTCCCCTTTGGCCTGCGTCTTGGCCTGATGCTGCAGTGTCCGCGCGGCTACTGGCCGGTTCTGCTGGGCGCTGAGTGGCTGCTGATCTTCTGGCTGGCGCAGGAAGTGGCGCTGGCGCACCCGATAATATTGATGACCGGAAGTCTGTTGACCCTGCTGCCGGTGGCGCTGATCTCACGCTATCGCCAGCAGCGTGACTGGCTCACCCTGCTGCGTCAGGGAGGGGCGCTGATCGCCGCTGCGCTGCTCCAGTCGCTGCCGTGGCTGCCGGAAGGCAAGGAGGGGCTGAACGCGCTGCTGCTGACCCTGACCGGCGGCCTGACGCTGGCGCCTACCTGCCTGGTTATCTGGCACTACCTTACCAGTACCGTCTGGCGGCCGCTGGGGCCATCGCTGGTCTCGCAGCCGGTAAACTGGCGCGGGCGGCATCTTATCTGGTACCTGCTGCTGTTCAGCGTCAGTCTCTGGCTCCAGCTGGGGCTGCCCGCCGAGCTCTCGCGATTTACGCCTTTCTGCCTGGCGCTGCCGATTATCGCCCTGGCCTGGCACTACGGCTGGCAGGGCGCGCTGATCGCGACCCTGATGAACGCCATCGCGCTGATTGCCAGCCAGAACTGGCACGATCATCCGGTGGATTTGCTGCTTTCGCTGCTGGCGCAAAGCCTGACGGGCCTGCTGCTGGGCGCAGGCATTCAGCGGCTGCGCGAGCTGAATCAGTCGCTGCAAAACGAGCTGGTGCGTAACCAGCGGCTGGCGGAACGCCTGCTGGAAACCGAAGAGAGCGTGCGCCGCGAGGTGGCCCGCGAGCTGCACGATGATATCGGGCAGACCATCACCGCCATCCGTACTCAGGCGGGGATCGTCCAGCGTCTGGCGCCTAACAGCGCCAGCGTCAGGCAGAGCGGCCAGCTGATTGAGCAGCTTTCGCTCGGCGTCTATGATTCGGTGCGCCGCCTGCTGGGCCGCCTGCGCCCGCGCCAGCTGGACGACCTGACGCTTGAACAGGCGGTGCGTTCGCTGATGCGCGAAATGGAGCTGGAGGACCGCGGTATGGTCAGCCATCTGGCGTGGCGCATTGATGAGTCGCTGCTGAGCGAAAACCAGCGCGTCACCCTGTTCCGCGTCTGCCAGGAAGGGCTGAATAATATCGTCAAACACGCCAGCGCCAGCGCCGTCACGCTGCAGGGCTGGCAGCAGGAGCAGCGGCTGATGCTGGTGCTGGAGGACGACGGCTGCGGCCTGCCGCCGGGCTCAGGTCAGCAGGGCTTCGGCCTGACCGGCATGCGCGAGCGCGTCAGCGCGCTGGGCGGCACCTTAACCATCTCCTGCACCCACGGCACCCGCGTTTGCGTCAGCCTGCCGCTGCGCTACGCCTGAGGAGCGACGATGTTTGCCTTTTTGAAATCCCCGCCCGATGCTCCGCCGATTACCGACAAACCGGCGCTGGACGCGTGCTACCGCTACTGGCGTCGGCATATTCTGCTGACCATCTGGCTGGGCTATGCGCTGTTTTATTTTACGCGTAAAAGCTTTAACGCCGCCGTGCCGGAAATCCTCGCCAGCAACGTGCTGACGCGCAGCGATATCGGCCTGCTGGCAACGCTGTTCTACATCACCTACGGGCTGTCGAAATTTTTCTCCGGTATCGTCAGCGACCGCTCTAACGCCCGCTATTTTATGGGCATCGGTCTGGTCGCTACCGGCGTGGTGAATATTCTGTTTGGCTTTTCCACTTCGCTGTGGGCCTTCGCGCTGCTGTGGGCGCTGAACGCCTTCTTCCAGGGCTGGGGCTCGCCGGTGTGCGCCCGTCTGCTGACGACCTGGTATTCGCGCACCGAACGCGGCGGCTGGTGGGCGCTGTGGAATACGGCGCATAACGTCGGCGGGGCGCTGATCCCGATGGTGGTTGGCGCGGCGGCGCTGCACTACGGTTGGCGAACGGGGATGATGATTGCCGGCATGCTGGCGATCCTCGCCGGACTGTTTCTCTGCTGGCGGCTGCGCGACCGGCCGCAGGCGGTAGGACTGCCCGCCGTGGGCGACTGGCGGCACGATGAGCTGGAGATTGCCCAGCAGCAGGAGGGCGCTGGCCTGACCCGTAAAGAGATCCTCACCAAATACGTGCTGCTGAATCCCTATATCTGGCTGCTCTCGCTGTGCTACGTGCTGGTGTACGTGGTGCGCGCGGCGATTAACGACTGGGGCAACCTGTATATGTCGGAAACGCTCGGCGTCGATCTGGTCACGGCGAATTCGGCGGTTACCATGTTCGAGGTGGGCGGCTTTATCGGCGCGCTGGTGGCGGGCTGGGGCTCGGATAAACTGTTTAACGGCAACCGCGGGCCGATGAACCTGATTTTCGCCGCCGGTATTTTGCTGTCGGTGGGCGGCCTCTGGCTGATGCCGTTCGCCAGCTACGTGATGCAGGCGGCCTGCTTCTTCACGACCGGCTTTTTCGTTTTTGGCCCACAGATGCTGATCGGCATGGCGGCGGCGGAATGCTCGCACAAAGAGGCGGCGGGGGCGGCAACCGGCTTTGTTGGCCTGTTTGCCTATCTTGGCGCATCGCTCTCCGGCTGGCCGCTGGCGCAGGTGATGGAAATCTGGCACTGGAGCGGCTTTTTCGTGGTTATCGCCATTGCCGCCGGCATTTCCGCCCTGCTGCTGCTGCCGTTTTTAAACGCCCAGGCGCCGCGAGAAGCGTGACCCACTTCACCTTTCTTCGCCGAATGGCGTAAAACTAAGAAATTTTCCCGGTTTCGCCTGGACGCTGTCTCAGGCGAGTCTCCCGGCTGATTTTTACAATGCCTGCCATTCGCAGGTACTAAATCAGCTCAGGAGTCACCCAATCATGCTGGCCTTCTTAAACCAGGTGCGTAAGCCAACCCTGGACCTGCCGCTCGAAGCGCGGCGCAAAATGTGGTTCAAACCGTTCATGCAGTCGTATCTGGTGGTTTTCATCGGCTATCTGACCATGTACCTGATCCGCAAAAACTTTAACATCGCGCAGAACGACATGATCTCCACCTACGGGCTGAGCATGACGCAGCTGGGGATGATCGGTCTCGGATTCTCAATCACCTACGGCGTCGGTAAAACGCTGGTTTCTTACTACGCAGACGGTAAGAACACCAAGCAGTTTCTGCCGTTTATGCTGATCCTCTCGGCCATCTGTATGCTTGGCTTCAGCGCCAGCATGGGCGCGGGGTCGACCAGCCTGTTCCTGATGATCGCCTTCTACGCCCTGAGCGGCTTTTTCCAGAGCACCGGCGGGTCGTGCAGCTATTCGACCATTACCAAGTGGACGCCCCGCCGTAAACGCGGCACCTTCCTCGGCTTCTGGAATATCTCTCACAACCTCGGCGGCGCCGGCGCGGCGGGCGTGGCGCTGTTTGGCGCCAACTACCTGTTCGACGGCCACGTGATCGGGATGTTTATCTTCCCGTCGATTATCGCGCTGATCGTCGGTTTTATCGGCCTGCGCTTCGGCAGCGACTCCCCGGAATCCTACGGTCTCGGTAACGCCGAAGAGCTGTTTGGCGAAGAGATCAGCGAAGAGGATAAAGAGACGGAAGAGAACGCCATGACCAAATGGCAGATCTTCGTCGAGTACGTACTGAAGAACAAAGTCATCTGGCTGCTGTGCTTCTCCAACATCTTCCTGTACGTGGTGCGCATCGGTATCGACCAGTGGTCCACCGTTTACGCTTTCCAGGAGCTGAAGCTCTCCAAAGAGGTGGCGATTCAGGGCTTTACCCTGTTTGAAGTGGGCGCGCTGGTCGGCACGCTGCTGTGGGGATGGCTGTCGGATCTGGCAAACGGTCGTCGCGCGCTGGTGGCCTGCGTTGCGCTGGCGCTGATTATCGCCACCCTGGGGGTTTATCAGCACGCCAGCAACCAGTACGTTTATCTCGCCTCGCTGTTTGCGCTGGGCTTCCTGGTGTTTGGCCCCCAGCTGCTGATCGGCGTTGCCGCGGTAGGTTTCGTGCCGAAAAAGGCGATTGGCGCTGCCGACGGGATCAAGGGCACCTTCGCCTATCTGATCGGCGACAGCTTCGCCAAGCTGGGCCTCGGGATGATTGCCGACGGTACGCCGATTTTCGGCCTCACCGGCTGGGCGGGCACCTTTGCGGCGCTGGATGCGGCGGCGATTGGCTGCATCTGCCTGATGGCCATCGTCGCGGTGTTTGAGGAACGTAAAATCCGCCGTCAGAAAAAGACGCAAACGTTGCAGACTGCCTGAGTCATTGAGTGTGAGTCACGTTGCCCGGCCCCTGCGCCGGGCTTTTTTATGCCTCTTGCCGGGCGGTTTGATGATAGCGAGACGGTGTCGCGATAAGTCACATTCTGGTACCTCCGGCAGTCGACAGCGGGCAATTTCCCATTATGATAGTGGGGCTGCGATTGAATGAGAGGATGCATGATCTGGTTAGGACTGGCCACGCTGATAGTGGTATTTGTTGTGGGATTTCGGGTACTTACCTCTGATTCACGCCGTGCGATTCGCCGTCTGAGCGAACGGTTAGGCATTACGCCGGTACCGCTGGAATCGATGATCGATCAGCTGGGAAAAACCGCCGGCAACGAGTATCTGCGCTACCTGGAGCGGCCGAATGAAGCGCATTTGCAAAATGCTGCGCAGGTGCTGCTGATCTGGCAGGTCGCTATCGTCGACGGCAGCGAGCAGAACCTGCACTACTGGTATCGGTTGATGAAAAAGTCCCGCCTCGCGGCGCCGATTACCGAAGCGCAAATCCGCCTGGCACAAGGTTTTCTTCGCGAGCTGGAGCCGGAAGTGAGCGACCTGCACGCTTTGCAGGAGCGCTATAACGCGCTGTTTTTGCCGGAGGATGGCGTCCACTGGCTGCACTGATATCACTTCCCGGTGCACTGTTGGCTTCGTTAAACGTCACGCCGATGAGGCCACCGGTGCATAAGTCATCGTAACAAAGGGCCATCATCTGGCCGTCCTTCCAATGAAATCCTCATTAGCGGGCTGGGCTGGCGACGGCGGCACGTGACAGCAGATTAGCCAATGCGTAAGTCATTTTATAAAGAGGGGTTGCTTTTATAGCTAGTAGGCTATAATTTACTTATAGCTTATTGGCTATGAGGGATCGCTAATGTGGGATGTTGAAACAACGGAGGTTTTTGACAAGTGGTTTGAGGCGCAGACCGAAGCGCTCAAAGAGGATATGCTCGCCGCAATGGTGATCTTATCCGAGTATGGCCCCCGGTTGGGAAGGCCGTTTGCGGATACAGTAAACGATTCTGCCTTTTCGAATATGAAAGAGCTGCGCATTCAGCATCAAGGTAGACCCATCCGAGCTTTCTTTGTATTTGACCCTTCTCGTTGTGGCATCGTGTTATGCGCCGGAGATAAAACAGGGTTAAATGAAAAGAGATTCTATAAAGATATGATCAAGCTTGCAGATGCTGAGTACCGTAAGCACCTTAATCAGTAAGGAAAAAATATGGCGACCCTTAAAGAATTAATGGCCAAACAGAGCCCGGAAAGCCAGGCGCGTATTGCTGAAAAAGTCGAGGAGATGCGCCAGGCTATCGCTTTAAGTATGTTAAGGGAAGAACTCAATATGTCTCAGGCAGAGCTGGCTAAGGCAATGGGCGTTAAACAACCCACCATAGCAAAAATGGAACAGGCTGATAACGACCCGCGTTTGTCAACGCTGAAGCGCTATGTTGCAGCGCTCGGGGGGGAACTCAGTATTGATGTTAAGCTGCCAACCGGTAAGCGAATCGCATTCCATCTTTAATCCTGCGAACCTTGTGTCCGTTGGCGATGCTGGTGAGAAAGTTGTCAAAACGTTAAATTCGTCACATTTAAAATGTTACACTGCGCGGCTTCCCCGTGTTCAACCATGCAGGTAACTTATGACTCCTTCGAATGCCTCTACGCCACAGGCTCATCAGGCGGCGCGACCCAACTGGTCGGCGGTTTTTGCGGTGGCCTTCTGCGTCGCCTGCCTGATTACCGTTGAGTTCCTGCCGGTAAGCCTGCTCACGCCGATGGCGCAGGATTTAGGCATCTCCGAAGGGGTTGCCGGACAGTCGGTCACCACCACGGCGTTCGTGGCGATGTTCGCCAGCCTGTTTATCACCTCGATCATCCGCAGTACCGATCGCCGCTACGTGGTGATTCTGTTTTCGGTTCTGCTGACCCTTTCCTGCCTGCTGGTCTCTTTTGCCAACAGCTTTGCGTTATTGCTGCTCGGCCGCGCCTGCCTCGGGCTGGCGCTGGGCGGCTTTTGGGCGATGTCGGCGTCGCTCACCATGCGGCTGGTGCCGATGCGCGTGGTGCCCAAAGCCCTGTCGGTTATTTTTGGCGCGGTATCAATAGCGCTGGTGATCGCCGCGCCGCTGGGCAGCTTCCTCGGTGGGATTATCGGCTGGCGTAACGTCTTTAACGGCGCCGCGGTGATGGGGGTGGTCTGTACGATTTGGGTGCTGAAGGCGCTGCCGTCTCTGCCGGGCGAGTCGACCTCGGCGCAGCAAAATATGTTCGGCCTGCTAAAGCGCCCCGGCGTGATGGCCGGGATGTGTGCCATTTTTATGGCCTTCGCCGGCCAGTTCGCCTTCTTTACCTATATTCGCCCGGTGTATATGACGCTGGCAGGCTTTGACGTTGACGGCCTGACGCTGGTGCTGTTGAGCTTCGGCATCGCCAGCTTCGTCGGCACCTCGCTCTCTTCGATGCTGCTCAAACGTTCGGTGAAAGCGGCGCTGGCGGTTGCCCCGGTGGTGCTGGCCATCAGCGCGGCGGTGCTGGTACTGTGGGGGGAGAGTAAAATCGTGGCGTCGACGGTTGCCGTTATCTGGGGCTTTGCCTTCGCGTTGATACCGGTTGGCTGGTCAACGTGGATCACCCGCTCCCTGTCCGATCAGGCGGAGAAAGCCGGGTCGATTCAGGTGGCGGTGATCCAGCTGGCCAACACCTGCGGCGCCGCGGTTGGCGGCGTGGCGCTGGATCACCTTGGTCTGCTCTCGCCGCTGGTCCTCTCCGGTACGTTGATGCTGCTGACCGGCCTGCTGGTGGCGACGAAAGTACGAGTGTAATGGGGCCGCAGTCAGGCGAATCGTCAATAAAACTACGGGCGTTCGCCCTGCGCCAGACGACGGTTGATGTCGGCAATCACGCCCGGCAAATCCGCCAGCGTATCCACCACATAGTGCGCACCGGCGGCGTACAGCTTCCCGGCAGCGTGCTCGCGGCGGGCGGCGATCTCTTCGGCGCTCATCTGCTGATATTCCTCCCAGCTGGCGCCGAATTCGTTACCGGAAACCGCCAGACCCACGCTCCACATCCCGGCGTTTAATCCTTCGGTAATGCCGGGAGCGGAATCATCAACCTTGACGCAGTGGGCTACCGAGTCGATGCCGAGGACAATGACGTTCTGTAACGCCATCCACGGGCCTGGCCGCCCCCCGACGGCGAGGTCGTCCGTCGCCACCCAGTGGTCAGGCGCATAGCCCTGCGCGGCGGCGGCCGGCGCCAGCTTTTCCATCACCGGACGCGGATAGCCGGAACAGGAGCCAATTTTTATGCCTTCGGCGCGCAGCGCGGCAATGGTGTCGACAACCCCGGCGATCGGCGCAGAAAAATCGACAACTTTGGCAATCTGCAGCGGCATAAAAGCAGCATAGATCGCGTCGATATCGGCAGCGTTCATCGCCCGGCCAAACTTCGCTTGCCAGCGGGCGTCCACGGCGGGCAGTTTCCCCAGCGCTTCAATATGCTGCCATTTGCCGAGACCCATCGGCACCCTGGCTTCTTCGAGCGTAATCTCCACGGCAAAAGCCTGACGGAAGGCCTCAACGAAAATCTGCGTCGGCGCGAAGGAGCCAAAGTCGACGGTGGTGCCTGCCCAATCAAGAATAACGGCGTTAATACGGTTCATGACGGTTCCTTAGCATTGCCAGTACATGGCGTTTTTGATGGCCGCCAGCAGGGCGGTGATGTCGGCGTCGTACACTTCTCCGATGTTGCCGATACGGAAGCAGTCGCTTTGCGACACCTTGCCCGGATAGATCACGAAACCCTGCTCTTTAAGCCGCTGATAGAAATCCTTAAAGCGATACTGCGGCGCATCCGGGGAGTAAAACGCGGTGATGATCGGCGAGTGCAGGCTATCGTCGAGCAGCGGCTGAAAGCCTAGCGCACGCATTCCCGCCACCAGACGCTGCTGGTTCGTGCTGTAACGCTGATGACGTGCGCGCACGCCGCCTTCCTCCGCCAGCTCCTTCAGCGCCTGGGCAAAGGCCAGCACGGTATGGGTCGGTGAGGTGAAGCGCCACTTGCCGTGGTTATCCTCCATGCAGCGCCACTGGGCGTACAGATCCAGCGACAGCGAGCGCGAGCGGCCCTGGCAGTTTGCCAGTTCCGCCTCCCGGGCAATGACGAAGGCAAAGCCCGGCACACCCTGAATGCATTTGTTGGCGGAGCTGATCAGATAATCGATATTCAGGGCGGCGACGTCCATGGGAATGCCGCCGAAGCTGCTCATGGCATCGACGATGTAGCGTTTGTCGTACCGTTTCGCCAGCGCGGCGACCTCTTCGATCGGGTTGAGCATGCCGGTTGTGGTTTCGCTATGCACCATGGCGATATGGGTGATCGCCGGGTCGGTTTGCAGGATCCGTTCGATCGCCGCCGCGTCCGGCCGCGCCACTTCGCCGCAGTCGTAGGGATGGTGCGCAATGCACATCAGTTTCGCCATCTCGATCATGCGCGCGCCGTAGGCGCCGTTGCTGATAATCAGCACTTTCCCCTGCGCGCCGATCGCGCTACCGAGTACCGCTTCAACCGCGTAGCTGCCGCTGCCTTGCAGCAGCACTGAGGTGTAGCCGTTAGCGGGCGTCGCCAGTTCCACCAGCCGTTGGCGAATGACCTGAACGACGCCGAGATTGTAGTCGTCGTCCCAGGTACAGCTATCGAACAGCATCGCCTCTTTTACCGTACGGGAAGTGGTTAGCGGTCCGGGCGTCAGCAGCAGATAATTACGCGAAGTCATTGTTTTCACCATTTGGTCTATACCAGATGTTTTTTATAATGACGATCGAGCCCCGAAAAGGTCAAAGGGAAAGTAGCGCTGCAACAAAAAATTCATCTGGTTATGTATAATGAGCGCATCAAATTTGGCCGCGAGCGAACATGAAATCACCCTCTGGCGAGACGCCACAGTATCTGCTGATCAAGGCGCAGCTTCAGGCGCGTATTCAAAACGGCGCGTTGAAGAGCGGCGATAAGCTGCCGTCCGAGCGCGAGCTGTGCGCGCTGTTCAATACCACGCGTATTACGGTGCGCGAGAGCCTGGCGCAGCTTGAGTCCAGCGGCGTGATTTATCGCGCCGACCGCCGCGGCTGGTTTGTTACGCCGGAGCGCTTGTGGTTGGATCCGACGCAGAATACCAACTTCCACAAGCTGTGCCTGGAACAGGGACGAGAGCCGAAAACGGTACTGCTCGATGGGCGTCTGGCCGCCGTTCCGCTGGACGTTATGGCGCCGCTGGCGCTGCAGCCATTCGATCAGGTTTACCTGCTCACCCGTCTGCGTTATGCCGACGGGCGGGCGATTTGCTACTGTGAAAACCACTGTCTGCCCGCCAGGGTTCCGGAGCTGCTGCGCCACGATTTAAACGGCAGCCTGACCGAGATTTATCAGACCCGCTATGACCTGATATATACCAGTATGCATCTGTCGTTCTGGCCCACCTCAATGCCGCCCCAGGCCGCGGAAGCCCTGGGGGTGATGGAAGGGCGGCCGGCGCTGCTCTTGCGCCGCCTCAACTACGATCAGCACGGGCGAATTCTCGATTACGATATTGAGTACTGGCGCCACGACAGCCTGCGTATTGAAGTCGATACCCATTGATTTTATTGGTCCAGCCCGAGCGTTTTCCCGGGTTGCGGCTGGCGCCTTACCCGGGCTACGGGTTTACCGCCGTTTGCGGACGGGTAGCCCGGACAGGCGCGTCAAGCGCCGCCTCCGGGAGGGGGGTCTTCTGCTCCGGCGTCATCCTTTCGCCACACTTCATTCATCGTTTTGTCATAAACCCCCGGTAGCGTGAAAAACAATCTGGTCTACACCAGAATGACTAACTACCCGATGAGGCATATACGATGAAACTCTCCCGACTTGCCCTGCTGTCCCTGTTCGCGCTGACCAGCTCTCCGGTATGGGCAGATGGCATCGTCACGGTTTACTCCGCTGACGGCCTGCACGATGGTGATAACAGCTGGTACCAGCACCAGTTCGCCGCTTTCACCAAAGCAACGGGCATCAAGGTGCAGTACGTGGAAGGCGGTTCCGGGGCGATTGTTGAACGCCTGGCAAAAGAGCGCACCAACCCTCAGGCCGATGTGCTGGTGACGGTGCCGCCGTTTATCCAGCGTGCCGCGAAAGAACAGCTGTTGGCCGAATTTCAGCCGCAGGACAGCGCTCGGATCCCGGGCGTACACGACCGCTACTCGCCGCTGGTGAATAACTATCTGACCTTTATCTATAACAGTAAGCTGCTGAAAACCGCGCCGGCCAGCTGGCAGGATTTGCTCGATAGCCGCTTCAGGAACAAACTGCAGTACTCGACGCCGGGGCAGGCGGGTGACGGTACGGCGGTCATGCTACAGGCGTTTCACAGCATGGGGAGCAAAGAGGCGGGGTTCGATTATCTCGGTAAGCTCCAGGCCAATAACGTTGGTCCGTCTGCTTCCACCGGTAAGTTGACCGCGCTGGTCAATAAAGGTGAGCTGTACATCGCTAACGGCGATCTGCAAATGAACCTGTCGCAGATGGCGCGTAACCCGAATGTGCAAATCTTCTGGCCAGCGGACGCGCAAGGCGAACGCAGCGCGCTGGCGCTGCCCTATACCATCGGCCTGGTGCAGAACGGTCCGAACGGCGAAAACGGTAAAAAGCTGATTAACTTCCTGCTCGATAAATCCGCTCAGTCCAGCGTCAGCGCGCTCTCCTGGGGTCTGCCGGTGCGCAGCGACGTGACGCCGGAAGACGCTAACTTTAAAGCGGCGAAAGCGGCGCTTAACGGCGTGAAAAGCTGGGAACCCAACTGGGACGACGTTGCGGTTTCGCTGTCGGCGGATATTGCCCGCTGGCATAAAGTGACGGACAGCGAGTAAGCGTGATGTTAATGAAAACGACCGTTGCCCCAACCCCGTCGCTGGCGGGGACGTCCGGAATTACTCTCGACGCGCTGCGCGTTTCTTATCACGGCAACGTGGTGCTGAAGCCGCTGACATTAACCATTGAGCCCGGTGAGGTGCTGGCGCTGATCGGCCCTTCGGGATCCGGGAAAACCACGGTGCTGCGGGCGATAGCCGGTTTTGTGCAGCCTGCCGGTGGTCGAATTTTGCTTGGCGACACGGATATTACCCACCTGCCGCCGTATCAACGCGGCCTTGGTATGGTGGTTCAAAACTACGCCCTGTTTCCGCACATGAAGGTAGAAGATAACGTCGCCTTCGGCCTGCGGGCGCAGAAGCAGCCCAAAGCGCAGATCGCTGAACGGGTTCAGGAAGCCCTGAAAATCGTCGGCATGGCGGATTACGCCAGCCGCTATCCGCACCAGCTTTCCGGCGGCCAGCAGCAGCGAGTCGCGATTGCCCGCGCCATCGCCGTGCGTCCGCGGGTATTGCTGCTTGATGAGCCGCTCTCGGCGCTGGATGCGCAAATCCGTCACAACATGGTGGAGGAAATTGCCCGTCTGCACCGTGAACTGCCGGAGCTGACCATTCTCTACGTCACCCACGATCAGACCGAAGCCCTGACCCTGGCGGACAAGATTGGCATCATGAAAGACGGCTCGCTCATTGCCCACGGCGAAACCCATCAGCTTTACCACTATCCGCCTAATCGTTTTAGCGCTGAGTTTCTCGGACGTGCCAATATCCTGCAGGCGACGGCGCTGACAGATACCGCGGGACCTGGCCTGGTCAGCGTCAGCTGCGGCGGCGGATTGATCGCCGCGTTCAGCCGCGGCGGCCAGCATGGCAACAATAAGCTGCTGTGTATTCGCCCGCAGCATATGAGTCTCGCGCCGCGATCGGCCACCAGCAACCGTCTGAACGCCATCCTGACCTCCGTGCACTGGCAGGGCGATTTGACCCATCTGCTATGCGACGTGGCGGGGGAGGCGGTGCGTATCGTGATGACCCACGTGAATCCGCTGCCGCGTGCGGGCGACAGGCTGGCGCTCTATTTTGAACCCAACGATGCGGTCCTGATTGAGGTGTCATAATGTCGCAGATCTTAACGCTCCCGCGTCGCTCTGTTCATCTGCGGCCCTTACTGTGGCTGCTGCCGCCGCTGCTGGTGCTGGCGACCCTGTTTTTCTACCCGCTGCTGCTCATCGGCGAACAGGCGCTGCGCGATACCGAGGGTCATCTGGGCCTCGAAACCTTCTGGCAGGTGGTGGAGTCCCGGCGCTTTCTCAGCGCATTGCTCAATACCTTGCAAATCGCGGTTATCGCGACATCAGGCTGTCTGCTGCTCGGCAGCGTGCTGGCGCTGATTCTGGTGTTTATCCCGTTTCCCGGTAGCCAGCTGATTAGCCGGATAATTGATACCTTTATTGCGCTGCCGACCTTTCTCATCACCCTGGCTTTCACCTTTATTTACGGCTCCGCCGGTCTGCTGAACGGAACGCTGATGTCGCTGTTTGCTTTTGAACTGCCGCCGGTGGATTTTCTCTATTCGATTCAGGGGGTCATACTGGCGGAAATGACCGTCTTCACCCCTCTGGTGATGCGCCCGCTGATGGCCGGGCTGCGGCAGATTGATAAAAGCCAGCTTGAAGCGGCGAGCATCCTCGGCGCGCATCCGCTGCGGGTCATCGGCCAGGTGATTTTTCCGGCGGTGCTGCCGGCGCTAATGGCGGGCGGCAGCCTGTGTCTGCTGTTGACCACCAACGAGTTCGGCATCGTGCTGTTTATCGGCGCCAAAGGGGTAAATACTCTACCGATGATGGTCTACAGCAAGGCTATTCTCGAGTCGGACTACAGCGTCGCCTGCATGATTGCGCTGATTAATATTCTGCTGTCGCTGGGGCTGTTTATGCTCTATCGGCTGGCCGCCGCGCGTACCGGCGTGAGGAGCTAACGATGTTGATTTGGTCGCGTAAAGGCCGTACGGCGGCAGGAGCGCTGGCGGTGACGCTGTTTGCCGGGATTTTCTTCCTGCCGCTGGCGGTGATTTTGATGTCCAGCCTGAGCCAGCAGTGGAACGGCCTGCTACCGTCCGGCTTTACCTTCGGACACTTTGTTAACGCGTTTCGCGGCGCCGCGTGGGATGCGCTCTTTTCCAGCCTGATGGTCGGGTTTTGCGCCAGCCTGTTCGCTCTGCTGTGCGGCATGTGGGCTGCGCTGTCCCTGCGGCAGTACGGTGCGAAGCTGCAAAAATACCTTGGGCTGATGTTCTATCTGCCAAGCGCCATCCCATCCGTTTCTGTGGGTCTTGGCATTCTGGTGGCCTTCAGCCAGGGACCGCTGCAGATGAACGGCACCTTTTGGATCGTTCTGGCGGCGCACTTCGTGCTGATTTCCGCGTTTACCTTCAGCAACGTTTCCACCGGTCTGGCGCGGATTTCCGCCGATATTGAAAACGTCGCCTCCAGCCTCGGGGCATCGCCGTGGTATCGCCTGCGCCACGTTACGCTGCCGCTGATGACGCCGTGGATGATTTCAGCACTGGCGTTAAGCCTGTCGCTGTCGATGGGGGAGCTGGGCGCGACGGTGATGATTTACCCGCCGGGCTGGACAACGCTGCCGGTGACGATTTTCAGCCTGACCGATCGCGGCAATATTGCCGATGGTTCGGCGCTGACCATCGTGCTGGTGGGCGTCACGCTGCTGCTGATGATTAAGCTTGAACGCATCGCTCGCCGGATGAGCCAGAGGTGATCTCCGGCTCCTTTTGCAAACCACCTAAGCCAGTGGTAGCCGGGGTAAGGCGTTACGCCGCCACCCGGGGAATGCGCCGGGATAAATATATCGATGCGGCTTCTTCCCGGCTCGCGCTGCGCTTAGCCGGGCTACAGGTTACGATCTGATAGCCCGGATCGGGCTCTGACGCCACGACCCGGGGCGGTTTCACTCTCTTAGAACCACGCCTCAAACATGCCGCCGACGTTCAGCGAATCCAGCTGTTCGTCTTTGGTGCCGTTAACCTTCGCGGTGCGCTTGTTATCCACCTGGCCGCCGGTCACGTAGAAGCGCAGCATCGGGCGGAACTCCGGCCCCATACCGATGGCGATGTTCTGCGACAGCGTCAGCTTCCAGCCGTGGTTATCGCCGCCCTGGTCGTAATCGACGCGCTGGTAGCCCGCTTCCAGCCAGGTGGAGTGCACATCGTTCCAGAAGTACATCGGACGGACAATGGCGCCGTAGTTTTTACGGTTATCGGTGTTGTCCTTGCCGTTGTCATAGTCGTGGAAGGCCAGCAGATATTCGATCTGCGCCTGCCGGGTAAATTTATGCAGCCCTTCAAAGCTGGCGTAAATCGCGGTCAGGTCATCGGTTTTGTTGTAGACGCTGTTATCCGAGTTATCGGAGTAGCGCAGGATCACTTTATTGACGCCGCTGTCGTTGGTGTGGCTCAGCACCAGCCCGCCCTGCCAGGCGTCGAGACGTTCGTCGCTGTCCACCGCTTTCGAATCGAAACCGTAGTTGGCGTACACCTCAACGTCGATCGGCCCGGCCTTGATGTTGTGGGTTTTGGTGGTCAGGGCGTAGTGGCCGTTATCGCCGGTACCGGAGCCGCCGGTACAGGTGATGCGCGACGGGTTGGCCTCGTCCGCCATCACTTCCGGGCTACAGGACTCCACCTGCGACACTCCCGCCACGTCAAACTGCACGCCGCTGATATCAAAGTTCTTCACCCCGGCGCCCTGGCCGTCGTGGTTCATCCAGAAGTAGTCGTTGATCCCCTGCTGCGGGCGCTGATGGAAGTCGCGGCCGGCCCAGATATAGGCGTTGGGGTTAGACTCGAGCACGTTGGTGACGCCGACGTAGGCTTTTTTCAGGTTAACTTCATCGCTCCAGTGGTCAAACATGACGTTGATATCCCAGATAGCGCCTTTACTGCTCCTGAAGGCTTTGGTTATCTGGAATTCGCCGCCGTTGCCTTCGTTGCCTAAACGGCCGATCGCCGAGGCGCCGTTATAGGAGCCATCCACGCCGACAAACTTCTGATCGCCGGTCTGGAACTGCGCGCCGTAGCGGGCGTAGCCGCTGAACTTCAGGCCGAAGGGGATCGCCATATCCGGCGTGGCCGCGGTGGTCTGCGGGTTGGTGATAACATCCACTTTTTTATCAGCCGCGGCGTCGATTTTCGCCTGGCGTTCGGCCAGGGCTTTATCGACGGCTTTCGCCACAATGGCGTCGATCTGTTCCTGAGTAAATTCTTGTGCGAATACGGAAATTGGGCACAGCGCGGCGACGACCGCCATGGTTAATGGCAGCATTTTTACAGTTTTCATCATTATCTCGCTTTTAATAATTTATATATATCCTAAATAGTTCGAGTTGCAGGAAGGCGGCAAGGGAGTGAATCCCGATGAGCTTACTTTGGTAAGTGATTCGGGTAAGCGAGCGCAGCCAACGTACATGCAGCTTGAAATATGACGGATATATTTAGATAATAGCTATCCCGCCAGGATAAGCTGGTATATTTAGTTCGGGTACAGTTGCTAAATATTGATATAAATTAACGCTGGTATAAATGAATTAACTCTTCCGAAAATTCACGGGCGAGCAGTGAATTCATTAAGTGATCCTGAGCATGGACCATAATTAACGTCATCGGCTGGCGCGCTTCGCCAGCGTCCTGCTCGATAAGCCGGGTCTGCATCTGGTGCGCCCGGCGGGCATAGCCATCGGCTTCATTCAGAAGCAAGCGCGCTTCATCTATATTACCGTTGCGGGCGCAATGGAGCGCTTCAAAACATAATGAGCGTGACTGGCCCGCATTAACGATAATTTCCATTACCGCATCTTCTAATTCAATCATGATAGATCCTGAGGTCATTAATTTTATTCTTTAAATAATGCAGTGAAAGTCCCTTTTCCGCATTATTTATGCCGTCATTTTAAATATAATATTAAATATAGAGATTAATTATTGGCTGACCGTTTCGGCAACCGGCACTGCGGCTTTTGCTTTTTCAACTTCAGTTTTCATTAACGAGCGTTCATAGGCGCGCAGGAAGGGCAGGTAGATTACCGCCGACATCACCATGCAAATTAAACACATCACCACCGGGCTTAGCGTCCAGTTTGCAGCCCATGATGCGCCGATAGGCGCCGGCGTCGTCCACGGCGTCAGCGAAACGACCTGGCTGAGCCAGCCGAGGCGCGTCGCCCCGTAAGCCAGAACGGCGTTAATCATCGGCACAAAGACGAACGGGATAAACATCATCGGGTTCATGATAATCGGCGCGCCGAACAGAATCGGTTCATTGATATTAAAGAAGCTCGGTACGATACCCATTTTGCCAATGGTGCGCAGGTGGGTGACGCGGCTACGCAGCAGCAGGAACGCCAGCGGAAGCGTGGAGCCGACGCCGCCAATCAGCAGGTAGTGGTCCCAGAAACCCTGCAGATAGACATGCGGCAGAGCCGCACCGGCCGCCAGCGCTGCCTGGTTCGCCGACAGGTTGGCCATCCAGAAGGGGTTCATAATGCCGGTCACGATCAGCGAGCCGTGGATCCCGGCGAACCAGAAGATCTGGCACATCAGGACGGAAAGCAGAATCGCCGGCAGGGAGTCAGAGGCGGAAACCAGAGGCTCCAGCAGATGCATAATCGCCTGCGGCAGGATCATACCGGTCTGCGCTTCGATAAACAGATTCAGCGGATGCAGGGTCGCGATCACCACCAGCACCGGGATAAGGATTTCAAACGAACGCGCAACGCCGGTCGGCACTTCTTTCGGCAGGCGAATCGTAATGTTGTTCTGCTTTAGCCAGGCGTAAACGCGGGTGGAATAGATGGCGGTGATCAAGGCGGTAAAAATACCCTGACCAGAGAGGTACTGGGTGGAGATTTTGCCATCGGCGTACGGCGCGGCAACCAGTAAGAAAGCCATAAACGCCAGCAGACCGGACATCACCGGGTCGAGCTGGAACTGGCGTCCCAGGCTGGCGCCGATCCCCACCGAAATAAAGAACGTCATCACGCCCATGCTGAGGTTAAACGGCAGCATCAGCTGTTCGCGATACTGCTGGGAGAAGTCCAGCCAGCCGCGGGCGAAACCGTTAGTGGTATCCGGGGAAAAAGGCGGAAAGATAAATACCAGCATGAATGAGCCGATGATCATAAACGGCAATGCGGCAGTGAAACCATCGCGAATCGCGATAACGTATTTCTGCTGCCCAAGGCGTCCTGCCAGCGGGGTAATTGATTGCTCGATCGCGGCAATCATGGACTGATACAGAGAACTCATTTGCACACCTCTTAATGCGCTTCAATCAGCGACAGGGCATAATCCAGGACGTTGTCTCCCCGCTGCATTCCGTAATCCATGGCGTTAATCGGCTGGACCGGAATATTCAGGGGAGCGGCTTTCTCAGCTAAGTTTTTCAGCATGTATTTCACCTGTGGCCCAAGAAGCACCACCTGGTATTGCGGAAACTGCATGTCAAATTCGGAAACTCCGTAGGCGTCAATCTGCACCGGCAGGTTACGTTCCTTCGCGGCATCAACCATCTTTCTGACCAACAGGCTGGTGGACATTCCGGCAGAGCAGCACAGCATAATCTTGTACATCGACGATTGTCCTCAAAATGTAAAAAGTTATTGCGTGGATGATTTGATATCAGACGGAAACCGGTTTCCATTTATAAAAAACAGAACTGTGATAACCGTCAAGATCTGTCAGTCAAAGGGCGTGTTAATTAGATTTGGCTCACAAATTTTCCTGGTTTTTGCTACGATTTTCCATGAAACGGAAAATCGGTTTCCAAATAAAAAGGGAAACGGATATACTGCCGCTGGTTATTATTGAAGCGATTCAGGTTCAAGGATTTACAGGGATCGGACTGGCCCTGTCAGGGGAAAATAATGTCTACAATCAACGATGTATCACGGTTAGCTGGGGTATCTAAAGCCACAGTCTCTCGGGTGTTGAGTGGTTCGCGCGGCGTAAAGGAAGCCAGCCGACAGGCGGTATTGCAGGCGGCGGAAGCGCTTAACTACCGGCCGAATATGATCGCGCAATCTTTGCTGAGTCAGACCACCGGCTGCATCGGCGTCATTTGCGCCCAGGACAACATTAATCAAACCACCAGCTATCTCTACGCGCTGGAAAAACAGCTCAGCCAGCACCAGATGCACCTGCTGCTGCGTTTTGCCAACAGCCGCGGCAGAGTGCTCCATTCGCTGGAAGAGTTGACCTGCGGCCTCTGCGATAATGTGTTAATCATCGGCGCGCGGTTTCCGCTCAATATCGACCGGCCCGACGTAGTGCTGATTGACTGCCTGGAAAGCGACGCAACGAATAGCATTCAGTTTGACCACGCCTTTGCGGCGGAAACGGCCTGCAACTATCTGATAAGCCAGGGGCGGCGGCAGATTGCGCTGATTCATCCTCAGGCCAGCGGATTTGCTGACCAGGTTCTGCTGGGCTATAAGCACGCGCTGGAAAAGAATTTTCTGCCGTTCAATCGCAACCTGGTTTTTCTCGACAGCCATTCGCCGTCCGTGGCGGTTCAGGAACTGGTGAACAACGCAACCACCCTGAATTTTAATGCGTTATTGGTTGCCAACGAGCAGCAGGCGCAGCTGGTGGTGCCGCAGCTCCAGGCGTTTAATCGCGCGGTACCGGAAAAAGTCATGGTGTTCAGCCTGGCGGGCTCGTTACAGCTGCCCGGTATTCCGACGATTCCGGCGATTGAATATTCCATGGACGCGATGGCCAGCCAGATAGTCAACTGGCTGACCGAGAAGACGCAAATGCTCGCCAGCAGCCCGCTGCGCGGAGATTTGATTATTCCGAACCGCTAATGGTGACGTCTCCGCGCCCGGTACTAGGGCGTAGGGCACTGAATGCCGCTAATGGCCTTCTGATAAGCGGCGCTGTTGTTTTTATCCAGCGCCCGCGTCGCGCTTTGTACGGCGGTCTTATTTTCCGCTGATTCCAGCACGCGGTTAGCAAACTGCGTATCATCCAGCGCGCTGCTGGCAGGGCAATTTTTCCTCACATCCTTCACTATCTGCTGCTTTTGCTGTTCAAACTTCAGCCCGGAGAGCGGTGCGGCTGTCGCCACGCTGGAGAACATCAGGCTGGCTGCCAGCGAAAGCGCAAAACTCATTCTCTTCATCACGGATATCCTTATTTTTATTAAAGGGTTCCTCTAACTATAGACGCATTCCTGAACCAACATTTTGCGCGCTGGTTTCCATAAGAATGAGTCTGTTTCAGCCGCTGAAATTTATCTTTCGTACCGGCAAGCAAAGCCGTTGATGCGCAGGTGTTTGCGCTTTTTGGGACGGATATATTCCAGCCATTACGTTTCAGTGATGGCGGATCATGACGCAAAAAGGAACCCCCTCGACGCCGCACGATGCGGTATTTAAACAGTTTTTATCGCATCCCGAGTGCGCCAGGGATTTTATCGAGATTCATCTGCCCGCTTCGCTACGTCAGCTGTGTAATCTGCAAACGCTCAGGCTGGAGTCCGGCAGCTTTATTGAGGCAGATTTGCGTGCCAGCTACTCCGACGTGCTGTGGTCGCTGAAAACCCGCGACGGCGACGGCTATATTTACGTGGTGATTGAACACCAGAGCACGCCGGATGCGCATATGGCCTTCAGGCTGATGCGCTACGCGCTGGCGGCGATGCAGCGTCACCTGGATGCCGGGCATAAAACGCTGCCGCTGGTGGTGCCGATGCTGTTCTATCACGGCGCGAAAAGTCCCTATCCCTTCTCGCTTTGCTGGCTGGATGAGTTTACTGATACGCAGACGGCGCGAAGACTTTATGCCGCCGCTTTCCCGCTGGTGGATATTACGGTGGTGCCGGATGACGACATTATGCAGCACCGGCGCGTGGCGCTGCTGGAGCTGATTCAAAAGCATATTCGCCAGCGCGATTTACTTGGCCTGGTGGAGCGATTAGCCGAGCTGTTGGTTAAAGGTTGCGCTAATGACAGCCAGCTGAAAGCGCTGTTTAATTACATGCTGCAGTGCGGCGATGCGCCTCACTTTGGTGAATTTCTTCACGAGGTCGAGCGGCGCGTTCCTCAACATAAGGAGGTACTCATGACGATTGCGGAAAGGCTACGGCAGGAAGGGAGACAAGAAGGCAAGTTGGAGGGCAAGTTAGAGGGCAAGTTAGAAGGTAAACAAGAGGGTAGACAAGAAGAAGCGTTGCGTATTGCCCGTTCACTTCTGGAGCAGGGGTTTGAGCGCGAGCTGGTACGGATGACTATTGGGCTCTCTGATGACGATCTGAATGCATTCCAGGATGCATCCCTCAAGATGGGGGAAAATTAATGAAGATTGTAGAGAGGCTACCGCTGGAAGAGATACCACAGGAGTTACAACCTGAGTATTTACTGGGATATCTGTTGGAATTATACCTGGAGTTTTATGAATGATTTCAGGAAGGTAAACGAGAAGAGGCGTTGCGTATTGCTCGTTCATGTCTGGAACAGGGATTTGAGCGCGAGCTGGTGCAGGTGGTTTGTGAGCTGTCGGATGACGACCTGAAGATGCTGCAAACGCCGGTCGCAGCCCCTCCTGGCCGATAATCGTCAGGCCGTTTTAACCCGCCGCCGCGAATCCATGGCGATCAGCACCACCGATGAGAGAATCAGCAGCGTGCCCAGCCAGTCCGGGAGAGTAAAAGTGATGCCGAGCAGCAGCAGGGAGAGCAGGGCGCTACTCAGCGGCTCCGCGCAGCTGAGGATCCCCGCCTTCGCGCCGCCAATCTTCTGCGCGCCGTTCAGGTAGAGGCTGAAGGTCAGCGAGGTGCCGATTACCACCAGGTAGAAAAAGGCCAGCAGCAGGCCGCCGGTCACCACAAAATGGTTGCCCTGTCCGGCGTAGAACGGCAGCAGCATGGCGCCGCCGAGCAGCATGCTCCAGCCGACAATCGGCAGCGTGCCGTAGCGGGCAATCAGCGTCGAAGGATAAGTTGTATAAAAAGCGGCGGCAAACGCCGAAGCAATCCCCCAGAACAGCGCCGTGGGGGAAATCGACAGCGTCGTCGGGTTGCCGTGGGTCACCAGCAGGAAAGTGCCCGCCAGCGAGGTGGCGATGGCCGCGAGCACCAGCGGGCTGGGGCGCGTTTTGCGGGCGATGGCAAACCAGGCGACGATAATCGTCGGCGACAGAAACTGCAGCACCGTCGCGGTGGCGGCGTTGGATTGCTCGATAGTCATCAGAAAGGTGTACTGCACGGTGAGCGCGCCGAACAGCGAAAAGATCAGCAGGCTGGCGGCGTCTTTGCGGTTTTGCAGGACGCGGAAAATCTTATCGCCGTGGAAGAACGAGAGCATCAGAAGGATCAGGCCGGCGAACAGCAGGCGCGTCATGGTCAGAAACGGCGATGACATCTGGCTTTGCTGCATAATATATTGCGCGCAGACGCCCGAGCTGCCCCACAGCACGGCGGCGATCAGTACGTTCAGCATCCCTTTTTTGCTGGAGCCCATCTTTCCCTCAGGTGAAAATAATGCGAAAGCAGTATCATAGCATGAGTACGCGCGGGAAGCGGGGCAGGAAAGGGTAGTCGGAGTATTTGCGTGCCCCTTGCAGCGGAAGATCGTTGGGTTTGGCGATCTGACGCGTAAGCTTGTAGCGAGTTAGATCCCGTCGAAAAGAAAATCCATTGAAGCTTTAACGACTTCGCGCTGGTGATTCAGATTACAAACTTCTTCACCCAGAACACGATGTGGGATGCTGGCGAGTTCGTGAGTCATCACGACGTATTCTTCCCCTTCTACGGTGACAAGCGGTGTTAAACGATCGGCGCGTGGACCTTTATAGTTTTTCAGTGGAAACAGTGGAATCACGACCCGAGTATTGCGCTTGCCGATAATGTCACTCTGTACATCAAGGAGGTAAGGATACGCAGCAATTCGACCTGTATTCTTATAAACGTAATACTGCATATTTAGAACGTCCTGTATTCATCAGAGAGAAGTCCATTTTCCTCAGTTAAATTATTGAGGTAGTCGATTGCCTGGGCATTTTCTTTTTGCCAGCGGGCTATTTCGAGGCTGTGGATTTCGCTTTTTAGAGCGTTAGTCAACGTTAGAGACAGATTGATGCCGACCTCACGAGCCTGTTTGACCAGGCCTGGGTCCAGTGTCACGCTGACGTTCTGCTTATTGCGTTTTGCGGCTGGCATAGGGCATCTCCTGTGTAATCTACACGTGTAGATTACACAGAAATAAATAAACCCGCCATTCGGCGGGTTAAAAAAGATTCAATTTTTATGCGCCGGACGCGCCTCTTAGCTCAAATCAACGTTTTTACTGCCGAACAGCCAGGTCAGGGCAAAGCCGCACAGGTAAGAGACCGCCAGTCCGGCGGCATACACCGCCATTCCGGCGTAGATGCCGCTGCCGGAGGTCATCAGCGGCAGCGCCACCAGCCCGGACGGGCCAAATACCGTATTCAGGCCGACCGGTAGCCCCAGCCAGGCGATGAGCCCGAGGAAAAAACCGCCGCAGGCGCCGCCGAGGCAGGCGGTGATAAAGGGCTTCATGCGCGGTAGCGTCACGCCGTAAATCAGCGGTTCGCCGATGCCGAGAAAGCCGGGAATAATCGCCCCTTTAATCTGCGTGCGCAGCAGAGAACCGTGCTTCGCCCGCCAGAACAGCGCCAGCGCCGCACCAACCTGTCCGGCACCGGCCATGGCCAGAATCGGAAACAGCGAGTTAAACCCCTGGGCATCCACCAGCGCGAAATAGACCGGCACGAAGCCCTGATGGACGCCGAACATCACCGCCAGCAGGAACAGGCCGGCCAGTACCGCAGAGCCGAACGGGTTACCGTTAAGGTGCAGAAACAGCCATGACATCCCGGTGAACAGCCAGCCGCCGATAGGCATAATGACGGTAAAGGTGATCGCGCCCATGATCAGCAGCGTCACCGCCGAGGTGAGGATCATATCGAGGTTGGCAGGCATGATGCGGCGTACCTGTCGTTCCACCCACGCGCCGATAATCGCGGCGATAAGCACGCCGATAATATTGCCGCGCGGGTCGATACCGTGGCCGAAGAAGGTGGAAATCCCGGAATAGAAGCCGCTGGTGGCTTCCGGGTTATAGCCGAGAACAAACAGCGCAGCGATGATGGCCCCGTTGACCCCGGAGCCGCCGAAGGCTTTCTGGGCGTTATAGCCGATCAGGATGCTCAGGAAGGTAAACATCCCTTTGCTGAACACCTTCATGTAGCCGATCAGCGCCATCAATGTCGCGTTCGGATGCGCGTTTTCGAGGACAAATATCTGCTCCGCCAGGGTCGCGAACCCCAACAGCAGGCCGACGGCGATAAAGCCGGGAATAAGCGGGGTGAAGATGGTGGCGAATTTCGCGAGGAATTTTTGAATACCGCTGGTTTGCTTGCTCTTCAGCGCCTGTTTCTTTTCGGCGGCGACATCGGCCAGCGATGGCGCATCCGCCGGGGCTTCTTCCAGTAACGCATTCATCATTTCCGCCGCGCTTTGCGCCTTGCCGGGCCCAAGGACGACCTGGAACTGTTCATCGCTAACGATCACCCCCATTACGCCGTCAATCTGGCGGATGGCGGCGCTATCGGCCCGTGATTCATCGCGCAGGGTCAGGCGCAGCCGGGTCATACAGTTGCCCGCCAGCGCGACGTTCCCGGCTCCGCCAACGTGCTGCAGGATCCGCGCTATCATCTCTTTATTTATTTTTGCCATTGCAGATTACCCGTGAGTCAGCGGTCAGGAGTGGCTCAGCGCCTTGCGGATATAGCCGTTATTTTTTGCCAGCAGCGCCTGGGCATCCGCGGCGCTTAAATCAGCCAGCACCATCACAATCGCCGTTTTGCAGTGGCGATCGCAGGCTTCCAGCGCGCTCTGGGCGGTTGCGCGATCGCATTCGGTCGCTTCCATGACGATGGACACCTGGCGCTCGATAAGCTTGGCGTTGGTCGCTTCCACGTCCACCATCAGGTTGCTGTAGACCTTGCCGATGCGGATCATCGCCCCGGTAGAAATCATATTCAGCACCAGCTTCTGCGCGGTGCCCGCCTTCAGGCGCGTTGAGCCGGTCACCACTTCCGGACCCACGACCGGCGTAATGGCGACGTCCGCCAGCTGGGCCATTTCGCCGTGCGGGTTACAGCTGACGATGGCGACAAAAGCGTTCTGGCTGTGGGCATACTCCATCGCGCCGATGACGTACGGCGTGCGTCCGCTGGCGGCCAAGCCAACCAGCACGTCGCGGCTGCTAAAGTTCAGGTTCTGCAGGTCCATCGCCCCTTGCGCTTTGTTGTCTTCGACGTTCTCTACGGCGCTCAGTATGGCTTTATGGCCGCCCGCGATAATGCCCACCACCTGCTCCGGGCGGGTGCCGAAGGTCGGCGGACACTCGCTGGCATCAAGGATCCCCAGACGCCCGGAAGTGCCCGCGCCAATGTAAATCAGTCGACCACCCGCCTGCAGCGCCGCCGCGACCTTATCCACCACCTGGGCAATTTGCGGCAGATAGGGGGTGATGGCGTGAGCCACCTGCTGGTCTTCCTGGTTAATCACCGTCAGCATCTCTTCGGTGGTGAGGATATCAATGTTGGCGCTATTGGCGTTGCGGCGCTCGGTCAGCAGTTTGCTCAGGTCGATACTCATAGGAACCTCTTTATTCACGGTGGCGGGCAGTATAAGGAATTAATTATTCCTTTCCTGTGAAGGTTATCACGATTGGTGTTGAAGGAATAATAGGAGATTACAGTACTGACGGGAAAAATAGGGGTAATATAATTGGAATATTTTATTACCCCGGAGGAGGTTATGCGATGGGGCGCGGCTTTTTCAGGCCAATCAGCAGCGCGGCCAGATAGCAAAGGGTCATCGCGAAGCTCATTTTGAGCATCGTTTCGCCGCCGAGTCCGGCCAGCGGCGCGGCAATACCGCCGAACACAAACATCAGCGTGCCCATCAGGGCGGAAGCGGTGCCGGACTGGCGGGCGTGAATGGCGTTCATCGCTTCCGAGCCGGCAACGGTACTGATACCGCTCATCATGGAAACGGTAAAGAACAGGCCGACCAGCGCCAGCGTCGGCTGCGGTAGCCAGGCGAAGAGCAGGGTGATAGCGGCAAACGCCACCGCCAGCAGCTGGCCGCCGCGCAGCAGGGCTTCGGCGCTGAAGCGGCGCGCCAGGCGGGAAAAGATCAGCGCCGCGATAATCAGCCCGATACCGTTAAGGCCGAACAGCAGGCTGAACTGCATCGCGCTCATGGCATATTCGCTCTGGATAACGAACGAAGACGAGCCGATATACGAAAACAGCCCGGCCATCATAAAGGCCTGAATCAGGCAGTAGCGCATAAAGCGGCGGTTTTTCAGCACCGGCGCATCAGCCTGTTGCCGCGTAGCCGAGGCGGCGCTTTTGGCCGGCAGCGTTTCGTGCAGCACCGTCAGGCTGAGCAGCAGCAAGACAACGCCGATCGCCGCCATCGCCCAGAAGAGGATACGCCAGTCGAAGGCGGTGATGATCCAGCCGCCGAGTACCGGTGAAAGCACCGGCGCAATGCCGTTAACGGTCATCAGCAGGGCGAAAAACTGGGTCAGCAGCGTACCCTGATACCTGTCGCGGGCGATGGAGCGCGACAGCACCGAGCCGCCCGCGCCGGCGAAGCCCTGCAGAAAGCGCCAGGCGATCAGCATATGGATATCGTAGGTTATCGCGCACATCGCCGAGGAGAAGATAAACAGCAGCAGGGAGAGCGCCAGCGGCTTTTTACGGCCAATGCGGTCGCTCAGCGGGCCAAAAAACAGCTGTCCAAGGCCGAGGCCAATCAGCGCCGCGGTCAGCGAAAGCTGAGTCTGCGTGCCGGTGGCGCTGAGCTGCTGGGTGATTTCCGGCAGCGCGGGCAGATAGAAGTCGGTACACAGCGGCCCAATGGCGCTGAGCAAACCGAGAACCACGACCCAGGAGAGGGAAATTCGGGACATATCAACGGGCTCCTTGTCATCAAACCGGGCGTTGCCGCCCGGCAAAAGCGTTAGCTGGCGCCGCCTCCCAGCGACTGCCAGAGGGTAATGCGGTTTTCCAGATCCGTTTGCTGGAGGGAGATAAGCGTGGCCTGCGCCGACCACAGCGTTCGCTGGGCGGTCAGCACCGACAGATAATCTCCGACCCCGGCCTGATAGCTCTTCATCGCGATATTCAACGATTTCTGCTCCGCCGCGACGTATTTATTCTGCGCGTCCAGCTGTTCGCTGAGCGTTTCCCGGCGCGCCAGCGCGTCGGCGACATCCTTAAAGGCGCTCTGAATCATCTTCTCATAGGTGGCGATCAGCCCCTTTTTCTCCGCTTCAGCATAGCGCAGCTGCGCCAGGTTGCTGCCGCCGGTAAACAGCGGCAGGCTGATGGACGGCGCGAATGACCACACCTGCATGCCGTGGCTGAACAGCGACGAGAGCGAGTCGCTGCCGACCCCGGCGCTGGCGGTCAGCGAGATGGACGGGAAGAAATTGGCCCGCGCCGCGCCGATATCGGCGTTAGCGCTCTTCAGATTATGCTCCGCTTCCTGGATATCCGGGCGGCGCAGTAGTACCGATGAAGAGACGCCCGCCGGCACCAGGGTGATACTCCGATCGCCAAGGCTTTCCAGCGTGCCGGGCAGCAGGCTATCCGGCACGGTTTCTCCGGCCAGCAGGTTGAGCGCGTTTTTATCCTGCGCCACCAGCGTGCGGTAGCTGGCGACGCTGGCGCGCGCCTGCTGATAAACGCTTTCGGCATCGCTCAGGTCGCCTGCCGAGGCGGTGCCGACTTCCATCTGGCGGGTGACGATGCGGCGCGAGTTCTCCGCGCTGGCCATGGTGTCCTGCGCCAGCGCCAGATTGCTGTTGTCCGCGGCGAGCGTTATCCACGCGGTGGTCAGATCGGCGATCATCGTCAGACGCGTATTCTGGGCGGTGAATTCGCTGGCAAGCCAGGTTTCCCGCGCTGCGCGCGTCAGGCTTTGGTTCTTGCCAAACAGATCCAGCTCGAAGCTGGAAACCGCGCCGTCGGCTTCCGCTGACGAGGTGAGGCCGCTGGCCACCGTTTTACTGCGGGTATGGCTCAGCTCGGCGTCGAGGGTCGGAAACAGCGAGGCGCGGGTTTCGCCAAACTGGGCGCGCGCGGCTTCGATATCGGCCAGCGCTTTCTGCACGTCGCGGTTGCTGGTCAAGGCGATGTTCACCACTTTTTTGAGGCGAGCGTCATTCACTACCTGCTGCCAGTCGCTGACTACCGCGGTTGCCTCGCCGTGGCTACCCGGCAGGGTCGCCGGGACAGGCGCGGCCGGACGTTCATAGTGCGGGTCGAGAGAGACGCAGCCCGCCGTCAGGAGCGCAACAAAAACTAAGGTAAAACGAAACATAACTTACTCCTGAGAAGAACGATGGCGGGTGAAGAAACGTTTCACCAGCACAAAGAACAGCGGCACGAAGAACACCGCCAGCAGCGTCGCCGTCAGGGTGCCGCCGATAATCCCGGTACCGATCGCCACGCGGCTGTTGGCCCCGGCTCCGGTGGCGATCGCCAGCGGCAGCACCCCGGCTATAAACGCCAGCGAGGTCATCACAATAGGGCGTAGACGGGTCTGCGCGGCGCGCATGGCGGCACGCGACAGGGAGTAGCCCTCTTCCACCGCCGATTCAGCGAATTCGACGATCAGAATGGCGTTCTTCGACGACAGGCCGATGGTGGTTAATAGCGCCACCTGGAAGTAAACGTCATTGCTCAGACCGCGCATCCACGCCGCCAGCGCCGCGCCGAGCAGCCCAAGCGGGATCACCATGATCACCGAGAACGGTACCGACCAGCTCTCATACAGCGCCGCGAGGCACAGGAAGACCACCAGAATCGAGATAGCGTAGAGGCTCATCGCCTGGCCGCTGGCGAGTTTTTCCTGCAGCGACATGCCGCTCCACGCCCAGGTGGTACCGGCGGGCAGGTTATTGGCTAAGGCCTCCATCTTGTCCATTGCCGCGCCGGAGCTGAAGCCACTGGCGTTCTCACCCTGGATTTCAAAGGCGGCGGAACCGTTGTAGCGCACCAGGCTTTCCGGACCGTATTGCCAGCGGGTGGTGGCGAAGGCGGAGAACGGCGTCATGCTGTCGTCGCTGCCGCGTACGAACCATTTACCGAGGTCGGACGGCACGGCGCGCGCGTCGCTTTCGCCCTGGATATAGACCTTCTTCACGCGACCGCGATCGATAAAGTCGTTAACGTAGGTCCCCCCCCAGGCGCTGGAAAGGGTATCGGTGACATCGCTTAACGACAGCCCGAGCGACACGGCTTTGTTATTATCGATATCCACCTGCAGCTGCGGCATTTGCGGCAGATCGTTGGCGCGTACCGACTGCAGCTCGGTACTTTGATTCGCCGCGGCCAGCAGCTGGCTGCGCATTTTCATCAGGCTATCGCGATCGGTGCCGCCGCTGGCCAACAGTTCGAAGGTGAAGCCGTTGCTCTGCCCCAGGCCATCTACCGACGGCGGGGTCATGGCGAACAGGGTGGCGTCGCGAATACTGCCGAGCTCTTTGGTGGCGCGCAGGGCGATGGCCTGAGCGGTATTTTCTTCGCCTTTACGTTCGGACCAGTTTTTCAGCGACACGAAGGCCATCCCGGCGTTTTGTCCGCTGCCGCTAAAGCTAAAGCCGTCGACGGTAAAGATCACGTCGGTATTGGCTTTCTCTTTCGTCAGGAACCAGTCGGTGACCTGGCGGCGAACTTCGGCGGTACGTACCGCCGTCGCCCCGGCGGGCAGCGTGTACTGGACCATGATTTCGCCCTGATCCTCCGTCGGCAGGAAGCTGCCCGGCAGTTTCCACATCGCCAGCGCCATGCCGCCGCAAATCAGGACAAAAGCGCCCATCATCATCGCCGAGCGGCGCAGGCCGCCAACAACACGATGCTGATAGCCCTGCTCGGTGCGTCCCCACAGGCGGTTAAAGGCGCCGAAGAAGCCTTTGGTATGCGGTTTAGAATGGCTCAGCAGCGCGCCGCACAGCGCCGGGGTTAAGGTTAAGGCGACCACCACGGAGAGCATCATCGCCGAGATAATGGTCACCGAGAACTGGCGATAAATCACCCCGGTTGAGCCGCCGAAGAAGGCCATCGGCAGGAACACTGCCGAGAGCACCAGGGCAATGGCGATCAGCGCGCCGGAGATTTCGCCCATCGATTTTTCGGTGGCTTCGCGGGCGGGCAGCCCCTCGTCGCGCATGATACGCTCGACGTTTTCCACCACCACGATGGCGTCATCCACCAGCAGGCCTATCGCCAGCACCATCGCAAACAGCGTCAGGGTGTTGATGGAGTAGCCGAACAGCGCCAGCACGCCGAAGGTGCCCAGCAGCACGACCGGAACCGCCACCGCCGGGATCAGCGTGGCGCGGAAGTTTTGCAGGAACAGATACATCACGCAGACTACGAGGATAATCGCCTCGAACAGCGTCTGAATCACATCCTCCACCGAGATTTTGATGAATTCGGTGCTGTCTTTCGGATAGGCGATATCGTAACCCTGCGGCATCTGACGCTGGAACTCGGCAATCTTATTTTTCACCAGCGTCGCGGTATTCAGGGCGTTAGCGCCCGGCGCCATCATCACCGCGATCCCGGCAGCCGGATGGCCGTTGAGATTGGCGGAGGCGGTGTAATCTTCGCTGCCCATCTCAACGCGGGCGACGTCGCTCAGGCGCACCACCGAACCGTCGCTCTTGCTCTTGACGATAATCTCTTTGAACTGGGCGACGGTTTGCAGCCGCGACTGGGCACGCACGGTGGCGGTCAGCTGCTGCGCGTTGGAGGCGGGTAGTGCGCCGATTTTACCGGCGGACACCTGCACGTTCTGCGCCTCAATGGCCGATTGCACATCGGATGGCATCAGCGAATAGGAGGCCAGTTTGGTCGGGTCCATCCAGATGCGCATGGCGTATTCGGCGCCGAACACCTGCAGGCTGCCGACGCCTTCAATACGCGCCATCGGATCCTGCATGTTGCTGACCAGCCAGTCGGAGATGTCGGAGCTGGTGGCTTTGTTGTTTTTGTCATACACCGCGAGGATCAGCAGGAAGCTGCTCTGCGATTTCTCCACCGTTACGCCGGACTGCTGAACTTCGCTCGGCAGACGAGATTCCGCCTGCTGCACTTTGTTCTGTACCTGAACCTGGGCGGTATCCGGATCGGTACCCTGCTCAAAGGTGACGGTAATGCTGACCGAGCCGTCGGAGCTGCTGGTTGATGTAAAGTAGAGCAGGTTGTCCAGCCCGGTGAGCTGCTGCTCAATAACCTGGGTGACGCTGTTTTCCAGGGTTTCCGCAGAGGCCCCGGTGTAGGTGGCGGAGATTTTTATCGCCGGCGGGGCGACGTCAGGATACTGGGCGACCGGCAGGGTGCGGATAGCCAGAATCCCGGCGAGCATAATCAGAATGGCGATAACCCAGGCGAAGACCGGGCGTCGCACGAAGAAACGGGAGAACATCAGGCGTTGCCTCCGTCATTTTTGACTTCGGCGGCTTTGACCTGCTGGCCCGGCGCCACTTTGCCGGTCCCTTCGACAATCAACCTGTCGCCGCTCTTCAGGCCGTTGACGATAAGCCATTTGTCGCCGTAGGTTTCGCCGGTTTCCACGCTGCGCTGTTCAACCTTGTTATTAGCGTCAACCACCAGCGCGGTGGCATCGCCTTTGGCATCGCGGGTGATGCCCTGCTGCGGGGCGAGGATCGCATCGTTCATGATGCCTTCGTCTATACGGGCGCGAACGAACATCCCCGGCAGCAGCACGTGCTGCGGATTGGGAAAGACCGCGCGCAGCGTGACCGAGCCGGTCGATTCATCCACCGCCACTTCGGTCAGCGCCAGGCGACCTTTTTCGCTGTAGGTGCTGCCATCTTCAAGAGTCAGGGTGACGTTAAGGGTATCGCTGTTGCTCGCCAGGCTTTGCTTACGCAGGCGCAGCAGATCGACGCTGGATCGGGTGAGATCGACGTACATCGTATCCAGGCCGCGGATCGTCGCCAGCGCGGTATCCTGATCGGCGGACACCAGCGCGCCCGGCGTGACGGAAGAGATCCCGATGCGCCCGGCAATCGGTGCGGTCACGGTGGTCCAATTCAGGTTGATGCGCGCGCTTTCCAGCGCCGCTTTTTTCGACTCGACGCTGGCCTTATCCTGGTTACAGGTCGATATCGCGTCATCGGCGTCCTGACGGGAGACGCCGTTATCTTTGACCAGCACCGCGTAGCGCTGGGCTTTTTGGCAATCGGCGATGACCAGCGCCTGGGCCTGTTTCAGCGATGCGGCGGCTTCGTTAAACGTCGCGCGATAGCTTGATGGGTCGATTTGGTACAGCGCCTGTCCGGCTTTGACCATATCGCCCTCGGTAAACAGGCGTTTTTGCACGATCCCGCCGACCTGCGGGCGCACTTCGGCGCTAAGCGAGGCGGTGGTGCGTCCGGTCAGGCTGCTCACCACCGGGACAGGCTGGCCGTGCAGGGTAACGACACCCACTTCCTGCGTCATCTGCTGCGGGGAAGCGTTTTGCGCATTATCGCACCCGCTAAGGAGAAATAATGCTGCTGCGATGGGGGCTAAAGTATATTTCATTATATTTTCTCAGGATGAACGACGTCCGCCCCGCAAATTCAGTGGCGGGGTGATGGGCCGGGCGATGATGCATCTCCGGGCAAGCACAAATAACCCAATGGGAAATAAATATTCCTGTTTGCAGTAAATAACTCGGTGAATACCGCTATTGATTAAGCGGTTTTTTCGAGATTTTCCCGTGCGGCGAATACGGCATCAGACGGCGGTTACAGGCTCTGAACCGAGCGATAACGCCTGCTACAGGGCATTACTTGTGGGGTTCTCCATGGTTTTTGGTTTTGAGAATGATCGTTCTCATTTTTCCCCATTATACGTCTGTACCGAATGATGGGAAGGTTTTTTACACAAAATTTAGTGCAGGGAATTTAGTCAGGAAATAATGGAGAAAAAAAGGATATTTTGTGAAAGTAGGGTGGTGAATGGTCTGTGAAAAATAAAAGATGGAGATAATCAATGACATTAATAATAACAGAGAACATTAATCCCGCCGATCAAGAAGAGCTGCTGGCGGGACTGCGGGAATACAATCTGCGCTTTCTGGACCCGGCTCAGTTCGGCGAGCTGGGCGTTTATTCACGCGATGACGCTGGCGCGATGCGCGGCGGATTGATCGGTAAACGCAAGGGCAGCTGGCTGTGTATTGAATATCTGTGGGTCAGCGAAGCCTCGCGCGGCAGCGGCCTTGGCAGCGAGCTAATGCATGAAGCGGAAAACCAGGCGCGGGCGCGCGGCTGCAGCCACGTGCTGGTGGATACGTTCAGCTTTCAGGCGCTGCCGTTTTATCAGAAGCTGGGCTATCAGCTGCAGATGTCGCTGCCGGGTTTTCCGCACGTGGGCATGCAGCGCCACTATTTATCGAAAGCATTGTAAACCTGGCCTCAGGAGACCCTCCCGGAGGCGGCGCTGTGCGCCTGTCCGGGCTACCCGAACGCAGGCGGCTGTGAAGCGGATTGAATCCCCCGGATGGCGGCTGTCGCCTTATCCGGGCTACCCGATCGCAGGCGGTTGTGAACCGGATTGCAGACGGCTGTGAACCTGTAGCCCGGCTAAGCGCAGCGCGAGCCGGGGGAATTAGCCGCCGATCCCCCGGCCTGTCAGCGCCAGGGCGTGGCTGACAATCATCTTCCGGTCTACCGATTGCAACCGCGGATCGGTGTGGGTGCGGGAAAACGGCACCAGCACCAGGCTTATCAGGGTGGTAAACAGCAGCTCCGGGGAGAGCGCCGGATTAAGCTTGCCCTCCCGCTGCCAGCGGCGCACCGTCTCCAGCATCTTGTGGTACTTCTCATCGCCAAAACGCGCGTGCATATGCTGGCGCAGCACCGGCATCTCGCCGATGATCTCCTGCATCCACAGCGGCGCGAACCACGCGTTTTTCTCCGCCATGGCCGCCAGGGTTTCAATAAGCAGCGTAAAAGCGGTGACCGGATCGTCGCCGTGCGCGACAAAAATTTGTCCGATCTCGCTGCGTAGCGGCATAAAGCGCTCTTCGACCAGCTTTTCCACCAGCGCTTCGCGCGAGCTGAAGTAGTAGTGCAGCATCGCGGGCGTTACCCCCGCCTCTTTGGCGATGGCGTTCAGCGAAATGCGGGCGATCCCGTGGCGGGCAAACAGCGCCAGGGCAATATCCATCAGCTGTTCGCGGTTGGCGGAGCCGGATTTCTGCCCGCGCGGGCGACCGGGACGACGCGGGGCTTCGTTGTCTTTTTGTGCTGACATCCTGTGGCGATCCCTTGACCAGATTCATCATTTCCCTAAATATTAATTATGCATTTAATTAATTTCAAGCGAGTGATGCTATGACATCTGAAATCGCCAGCCAACCGGCGGTGCCCTCGATCCGCCTGCTCTTCAGCGCCCTGCTGCTGGTGATGCTGCTCTCGGCGCTGGATCAGACTATCGTTTCCACCGCACTGCCGACCATCGTCGGCGAGCTCGGCGGGCTGGATAAGCTCTCCTGGGTGGTCACCGCCTACATCCTCAGTTCCACCATCGCGGTGCCGCTGTACGGCAAATTCGGCGATCTGTTCGGGCGCAAAATCGTTCTGCAGGTGGCGATTGTGCTGTTTCTTGCCGGTTCCGCCCTCTGCGGGCTGGCGCAAAATATGACCCAGCTGGTGCTGATGCGCGGCCTGCAGGGGCTGGGCGGCGGCGGCCTGATGGTGATCAGCATGGCGGCGGTGGCTGACGTCATCCCGCCGGCGAATCGCGGCCGCTATCAGGGCCTGTTCGGCGGCGTCTTTGGCCTGGCGACGGTAATCGGGCCGTTAATCGGCGGCTTCCTGGTGCAGCACGCCTCCTGGCGCTGGATTTTTTACATCAACCTGCCGCTGGGGCTGTTTGCGCTGCTGGTGATCGGTGCGGTTTTTCACAGCAGCAACAAGCGCAGCCAGCACCAGATCGACTGGCTGGGGGCGATTTACCTCAGCATGGCGCTGCTGTGCATCATCCTGTTTACCTCCGAGGGCGGCAGCGTCCGCGCATGGAGCGACCCGCAGCTCTGGTGCATCCTGGCGTTTGGCCTGGTCGGGATCGTCGGCTTTATTCATGAAGAGCGGCTGGCCAGCGAGCCGATTATTCCGCTCTCCTTATTCCGCAACCGCAGCTTTTTGCTGTGCAGCCTGATTGGCTTTGTTATCGGCATGGCGCTGTTCGGCTCGGTGACCTTCCTGCCGCTCTATTTGCAGGTGGTCAAAGAGGCGACGCCGACCGAGGCGGGCCTGCAGCTGATCCCGCTGATGGGCGGCCTGCTGCTAACCTCGATCGTCAGCGGGCGCATTATCAGCCGCACCGGCAAGTATCGCGTATTTCCGATTATCGGCACCCTGCTGGGGGTCGTCGGCATGGTGCTGCTGACGCGCATCACCATCCACTCCGCGATGTGGCAGCTGTACCTGTTTACCGGCGTGCTGGGGGCGGGCCTGGGGCTGGTGATGCAGGTGCTGGTGCTGGCGGTACAGAACGCGATGCCCGCGCAGATGTACGGCGTGGCGACCTCCGGGGTCACGCTGTTTCGATCGATTGGCGGTTCCATCGGCGTGGCGCTGTTTGGGGCGGTGTTTACTCACGTGCTGCAAAGCAATCTCCAGCGCCTGCTGCCGGAAGGGGCGCAGCTGCCGAGGGCGCTGAACCCGGCGGCGGTGCAGAATCTCCCGGCGGAGATCCGCCTCGATTATCTGGACGCCTTCGGGTCCGCTATCCATGCGGCGTTTCTGATGGCGGCCTGCATTATGGCGGTGGCATTTGCCCTCTCCTGGCTACTGAAAGAAGCGCCGCTGAAAACCGGCACACGCTAGACGGCGGCGGCAATACGCAACAGCGCCCGACGCAGAGCCGGCGCGGCGAAATCGATAAATTTACGCAGCTTAAGCGGAGCCAGATCCCGCGAGGTGTACATCAGGTGCACCGGTGCAGGCTCTGGTTCCATCGCCTGCAGGAGCAGCTTCAGCTCGCCGCGGGCCAGGCCGTCGATCGCCTGGTAATGCAGCAGGCGCGCCACGCCGGCCCCCAGACGGGCGGCGTCGGCGGCGCTCTCCGGCGTGGTCAGCGACAGCACCGGCTGCAGCGCCACCAGCCGGTCCTCCGCCTCTTCGGCGTTAAAGCGCCAGCCGCGATAAGGCATCGGCGATTCAATACGAATGATCGGTAGCGCGGCCAGCTCGCGCGGGCGTTCGGGTATGCCGTGTTTTTCCAGCAAAGCCGGGTGCGCGCAGGTCACAATGCGCATCTCGCCCAGCCGGGTGGCCACCATCCCGCTGTCCGGCAGCGTGCCGATACGCACCGCTAAATCAATATGGTCGCCCACCAGATCGGCGTTGCGGTCGCTAAGCAGTAAACGGACGCGAATCTGCGGGTAGCGGGCGAGAAAATCCGTCACCACCGGCAAAACATGCTGACGACCGAACATGGTTGGGGCTGAGAGAACCAGTTCGCCTTTTGGCTCCTGATATTCGCCCGCCGCCCGGCGCTCGGCGTTCTCCACCTCTTCGAGAATGCGCCGCGCGGCGGCGACATAATCGACGCCGGCATCGGTCAGCGTTAGCCTGCGGGTGGTACGGATCATCAGGCGCACGCCGAGGGTATTTTCCAGTTCGCCAATCTGGCGGCTAACGGTGGTCAGGGGCATATTCAGCGCCCGCGCCGCCGCCGACATGCTGCCGAGTTCGGCCACTTTCACCAGCAGCGCCATCGCGCTGAGTCGGTCCATAATTATCCCGTTTTACGGAAAGATGATTGTCATATTGCCACTATTATCTTTTCTGCCAGCACAGTCCATGATGAGTTACGCCGCAACGCATCGGGAGGACCTATGCCAGCAGAATTTCTTGATATCGCCATGACGCCAGACGTGATGGATGTCCAGCATGAAATGGGCAGCGATGAGCTGTGGCAGTCGCCGCATCGCCAGCGCCGGGGTGAGCGCTTCGGCGCCAGCGAGGAGGCGATGATTGCCACCCGCGACAGCTTCTATCTGGCCACCCTTTCGCAAACCGGCTGGCCCTATATTCAGCATCGCGGCGGCCCGGTGGGCTTTCTGCATCTGCTGGATGAAACCACCCTTGGGATGGCGGATTTTTCCGGTAATCGCCAGTACATCACCACCGGAAATCTGCGCGGCAGCGATCGGGCCTGTCTGTTTTTGATGGATTACCCGCGCCGTGCCAGGCTGAAAATCTACGCCACCGTAGAGGTTGTGGCGGTGGATGCCGACCCGCAGCTGCTGGCGCAGGTCGCGCCGGAGAACTATCGGGCCCGGATTGAGCGCATCTACCGTTTCCACTTACAGGCTTTTGACTGGAACTGCCCGCAGCATATTACCCCCCGCTACACCGCCCGGCAGGTGGCGGAGTATAGCCAGACGCTGCAACAGCGTATTGACGAACTGGAGCGGGAAAATCAGCGCCTGCAGCAGCTTATATACCCAAAATAATTCGAGTTGCTTAAAGGCGGCAAGGGAGTGAGTCCCCAGGAGCATAGATAACTATGTGACTGGGGTGAACGAGTGTAGCCAACACATAAGCAACTTGAAGTATGAAGGGTATTCATACAGGAGATTCATGATGACCGAACAACGTCCGCCTCTGCCGCCGTTCACCCGCGAGAGCGCCGCGCAAAAAGTCCGTGCCGCTGAAGATGGCTGGAACAGCCGCGATGCCGCTAAGGTCGCGCTGGCCTATACCGTCGAGAGCGAATGGCGTAACCGCAGCGAATTTGTTCACGGCAGAACGCAGATTATCGACTTCCTGCAGCGCAAATGGCGTAAAGAGCAGGAGTACCGGTTGATTAAGGAACTGTGGGCGTGGAGCGATAACCGTATTGCGGTACGCTTTGCCTATGAGTGGCACGACGACAGCGGCAACTGGTTTCGTTCATACGGCAACGAGAACTGGGAATTCGACGAGCACGGACTGATGCAGACGCGCTACGCCTGCATCAACGATCTGCCCATTACGGAGAGCGAGCGTCTGTTTCACTGGCCCCAGGGCCGTCGCCCGGACGATCACCCGGGGCTGAGTGAGCTGGGGCTGTAAGGCGCCGTTCTGCGGAACGAGCCTCACCGTTGAAGAGATCCCCGGAGGCGGCGCTGCGCACCTGTCCGGGCTACTCGATTGCAGCCGGCGGTGAACCCGTAGCCCGGGCAGGCGCATCGCGCCGCCCCCGGGAGAAAGGGGGAAGATGATTTTATTTCCGGTTGCGGTTTTTGCGTTTAAAACCCCAGCACAAAGTCGTTATAGTTTCAGACGAAAAAATAATAACGATTTCTATGGACTGACGGGGTGATAACAATGAAATTGCGTTTACGGACAGCCGCCGCCGTGGTGCTGGCGGGCCTGCTGCTGGCGGGCTGCGACCAGAAGGGCAGCGATGCGAAACACATTAAAGTCGGCGTCATTAACGGCGCGGAACAGGATGTGGCGGAAGTGGCGAAGAAAGTGGCTAAAGAGAAATATGGCCTCGACGTGGAGCTGGTGGGTTTTAGCGGCTCGCTGCTGCCGAATGAGTCCACCAACGCCGGCGATCTGGACGCCAACGTCTTTCAGCATCGCCCGTTCCTCGAACAGGATAATAAAGCCCACAACTATCGCCTGGTAGCGGTGGGCAACACCTTCGTCTTCCCGATGGCGGGCTACTCGCGCAAAATAAAATCCGTCGCCGAGCTGAAAGACGGCGCGACCATCGCCATTCCGAACGACCCGACCAACCTGGGCCGCGCGCTGCTTCTGCTCCAGCAGGAAAAGCTGATTACCCTCAAAGCGGGCACCGGCCTGCTGCCGACGGCGGTTGATATCATTGACAACCCGCATCACCTGAAAATTATGGAGCTGGAAGGAGCACAGCTGCCGCGCGTCATCGACGACCCGAAGGTCGACGTGGCGATCATCAGCACTACCTACCTGCAGCAGACCGGCCTCTCCCCGGTACGCGACGGCATCTTTATTGAAGATAAAAACTCGCCCTATGTGAACATCATCGTGACCCGCGAAGACAACAAAGACGCGGAAAACGTCAAAGCGTTTATCCACTCCTACCAGTCGCCTGAGGTGGCGAAGGCGGCGGAGACGATCTTCAACGGCGGCGCGGTGCCCGGCTGGTAATCACTCACACAAGGAGACGTGGCGATGACCCGGCAACGCCAGGCTGATTTGCTGCTCATAGCCGCGACGGTTATCGCCGCCTGCGGATGGATTTTTTCCCGGGAAGCGATTGCCGGCATGCCGGTTTTCGCTTTCCTCGGCCTGCGCTTTTTCTTCGCCGCGCTGCTGCTGCTGCCTTTCTGCCGCGGCCTTCGCGTCGAGAGGCAGCAGTGGCCGCGCATGATTATCAGCGGCCTGTGGTTTGCGCTAAACCTGTGCCTGTGGATCTACTCGGTATCAACGACCCCATCGCTGGGCGAAGGGGCGTTTATCATGAGCCTGTCGATGCTGTTCGTGCCGCTTACCGCATGGGTGATGATGAAGGCGCGGCCGGCGCGGGCCTACTGGGAGTGCCTGCCGATTGCGGTTGTCGGTCTCGGCTTACTCAGCCTGCATATGCCGATTGCGTTTCACCCCAGCCAGGGCTGGTTCCTGTTGACCGCGCTGGTGCAATCGATCTGGTTTTGCTACACCAGCAAAAGCGCCCGCGAGGTGCCGCTGATCCCGCTGACCACCGTGCAGCTCGGCATTACCGGCATTGTCGGACTGGGGATCTCCTCCGCCGTTGAAAGCTGGACTCAGCCGTTTACCCTGCCGACCTTCGGCTGGCTGCTCGCCAGCATCGTTATCGCCACCAGCCTGCGCTTCGGCCTGCAAATGAAGGGGCAGAAGTACGCGGCGGTCGCCAGCGCGGCGATTATTATGGTGCTGGAACCGCTGCTGACGGTGATTGCCGCCGCGCTGTGGTACGGCGAACAGCTACCGCTGCAGAAAATTATCGGCGGCCTGCTGATCCTCGTCGCTCAGCTGTGGTTCCGCTGGCGGATGCTGAAGCCGCTACGCTAAACCGGTGCGCCGCTGCGCCATCAGATGCAGCAGCGGCACCAGCGATAGCCCGTCCGGCATCTCGCCGCGGGCGATCAGCTGGCCTATCTCTTCGAGGGTAAACCAGTCCGTTTCCATCACTTCGTCCTGATCTTCATCCATTCCCACCCAGGTCAAATCGTGGGCCAGCCAGGTAATAAACAGCTGGTCGCTGCTGCCGTAGGAGGGGTTATAGCGGATAATTTCGTCGGCGCGCTGCGCCTGCCAGCCGGTCTCTTCCCGCAGCTCGCGCAGGGCCGCCTCGCGCGGGTCTTCGCCTTCATCGACGCCGCCGGAAGGAATCGCCCACACCACCCGATCGATCAGGTAACGGTAGTGGCGAATCAGCAGCACTTTGTCATCCTGCATCGCCACAATTCCCACCGCCGGGCGAGGATAGTGAATGGAGAAAAAATCCCGCCGATCGCCGGGGGCCATATCAATTCCGACCTTGCGCATGCTGAACCATGGGGTGTCTGCCAGAACCTCGACATCGTGCATATCGGCGGAGGTGAGTTTCTTTTTCATCGTAGCCACTGTTCCTCAAAGTTGAGCATTCAGCACACCATAGCCGGGAGCCGATGGCAACCGTCGCAGATTGGCCCGATTTCATCGTTCATTGCCCAAACGCCCATATTGCGCCAGGCTTGTGGGACGTACGATGTTCAGCAGATAACCGCGAAGAGGAATGAACATCATGAAAATCACCCATGTGCGTAATGCTACCCAGCTTATTGAATATGCGGGTAAAAAGTTTCTCATTGACCCGATGCTTTCAGCCAAGGGCGCCTGGGCGGGCTTTGCCGGTACCGCGCGCAGCGAGTTGCGTAACCCGCTGGTGGAACTGCCTTTTTCCATCGAAACGATCGTTGACGTGGATGCCGTTATCGTCACTCACACTCATCAGGATCACTGGGACGAGGCGGCGATCGCCGCGATCCCCAAAACCCTGCCGGTTTATGTCCAGCATGACGCCGACGCTCAGCTGCTGCGCGGCCAGGGCTTTCGCGATATTCGTCTGCTCTCTGAGGACAGCGCGTTTGCTGACGTTGCGCTGGTGAAAACCACCTCGGGCCAGCACGGCAGCGACCGCACCTATGCGGTGCCGGCAATGGCCGAGCGCCTGGGCGAAGCCTGCGGCGTGGTGCTGCGCCATCCGCAGGAGAAAACCCTGTGGCTGGTGGGGGACACTATCTGGCGCGATGAAGTGGAAGCCGACATGCTCAGGCTGCGCCCTGACGTGGTGGTGCTGAATGCGGGGTATGCGCACGTCATCGGTTTTGGGCCGATCATCATGGGCAAAGAGGATGTGCTGAAGGCGCACTTCGTCCTGCCGGAAGCCAAAATCGTCGCCAGCCATATGGAAGCGGTGAACCACTGTCTGCTGAGCCGCGATGAGCTGCGCCAGTACGTGGCTGACAATCAGATTGCCGAAGCGGTCAGCATCCCGCAGGATGGGGAAAGCATGGTCTTTTAGAAGCGGAGCGGGCGATGAAACTCACGGAAGTGGCGATTGTGGCGGTGGACGGGTTTAGCCCGTTTCACTACTCGGTGCCCTGTATGCTGTTTGGCGATACGGTCTCGGAAACCAAACGCTTTAACCTGCATATTTGCGCCGAACGGCCGGGGCTGCTCAGCGCCCGCGACGGCTTCGCGCTGAACGCCAGCGGCGATTTTTCCCTCCTGGCGCAGGCGGATATCGTGGTGGTGCCTTACTGGGGGGCGGTGAATCAGCGCCCATCGCAGCCGCTGCTTGACGGCCTGGTTCGCGCGCGCAATAACGGCGCGCAGATCGTCGGCCTGTGCCTCGGGGCGTTTGTACTCGGCTACGCCGGGCTGCTGGACGACAGGCGCGCGGCGACCCACTGGGAGTTCGAGCAGGATTTTCAGCGCCAGTTTCCGCAGGTGCGGCTGGATATCAACGCGCTGTACGTTGACGATGAAGGGATCATTACCTCGGCGGGCACCGCGGCGGCGCTCGACTGCTGCCTGTATCTCATTCGCCAGCGTTTTGGCAGCCTTGTCGCCAATCAGATCGCCCGGCGGATGATCGTCCCGCCGCACCGTGAGGGCGGCCAGGCGCAGTTTATCGCCCAGCCGGTACCCAAAAACACCCGCGACGCGCGGATAAACGGCCTGCTTGAGTATCTCCAGCAGCACATCCGCGAACCGCATAATCTCGACTCGCTGGCGCAGGTCGCGGCGATGAGCCGCCGGACCCTGACCCGCCATTTCGCCAAAGCGACCGGCATGGGCATCGCCGACTGGTTGGCCGCCGAGCGCCTGCGGCGCAGCCAGATCCTGCTGGAGGCCGGGGATTTACCGGTCGGGCAGGTGGCGGAGGAAGTGGGCTATCGCTCCGCCGTAACCTGGCGCCAGCAGTTTAAAGCGCGCTTTGGCGTCAGCCCGGCGGAGTGGCGGCGCACTTTTCGTCGCGGGGCTTAGCCGCCGAGCGTGGCGCTGTCGATGACGAAGCGGTATTTCACGTCGCCTTTAATCATCCGCTCCCAGGCCTCGTTAATCTGGTCGCCGCGTATCAGCTCTATATCGGCGACGATACCGTGCTCGGCGCAGAAATCGAGCATCTCCTGGGTTTCCGGGATGCCGCCGATCATCGACCCGGCAATTGACCGGCGGCGGAAGATCAGATTAAACACTTCCGGCGAGGGATGCGGCGTGGCGGGCGCGCCCACCAGCGTCATGGTGCCGTCGCGTTTGAGCAGGGTGGTGAAGGCATCGAGGTTATGCGGCGCCGCCACGGTGTTGAGTATGAAGTCGAAGCTCTTCAGGTGGGCGGCCATTTCGTTTTCGTTGCGCGAGACCACCACTTCGTCCGCGCCCAGCTCCCGCGCCGCGTCACGCTTGGACTCCGAGGTGGTAAAGGCCACCACGTGGGCGCCCATGGCGTGGGCCAACTTGATGCCCATATGCCCCAGCCCGCCAATGCCCACGATGCCGACTTTTTTGCCCGGTCCGACGTTCCAGTGGCGTAGCGGCGAGTAAGTTGTGATGCCCGCGCACAGCAGCGGCGCGACGGCGGCCAGCTGCTCTTTGGGATGGCGGACGCGCAGCACGTAGCGCTGATGCACAACGATCTGCTGGGAGTAACCGCCGAGCGTGTGGCCGGGCGCGTCCTGCGTCGGGCCGTTATAGGTGAGCACCATACGATCGCAATAGTTTTCCAGCCCGTCCCGGCACTCCTCGCACTCTTTACAGCTGTCGACCATACAGCCGACGCCCACCAGATCGCCAACGGCGTGGCCGGAGACCCGGCTGCCTACGGCGGTCACCCGGCCGACGATTTCATGGCCCGGCACGCAGGGATAGAGCGTCCCTGCCCACTCGGAGCGGGCCTGGTGTACATCCGAGTGGCAGACGCCGCAATAATCAATGGCGATCTGCACATCGTCCGGCCCCGGTTCGCGGCGGGTGATGGCCATAGACCCCAACGGCTGGCTGGCCGAGTTCGTTCCAATAGCGTTGATCTGCATAGCAAAACCTCTTCTACATAACGGCGTTGAATAAAAAGGAGGGGGAGAGCGTTTTTTGAGCGGCAGGATCAAGCGTAGCCTGGTTGAGGCGCGATGGGTGGGGGGAGAGCTCAAAGGGTTAAAGATAGGCTCACCCCCCGCAAACGGAGTGCAGAAAATATCAGGGCGCGACGGGCGTCAGATAATCCAGCCGCAGCGGCCCGGCAAGCAGGCTATCCATCTGCGCAATAAAATCCTGGAAGTGCGGCAGGGCGATATGCGCGTCCAGCGCTTCCTGATTGCGCCAGGATTCGCGCATATAGAACGTATCCGGCGCATCGCGCAGCTGAAACAGGGCGTAATCGAGGTTGCCTGGCTCCTGACGCGTCGGCAGCAGCAGCGCCTGCAGGGCCTGACGCAGCGCGTCGCTGTGGCCCGGTTTTGCCGTCAGCACCGCGAGAAGTGAAATCGCCTCGCCGCTCATCTTAAAAGCCCTCCAGCACGATTTTGCCCACCGAACGCCCGGTTTCCAGCTGCGCGTGCGCTTTTTGCAGGTTGGCGGCGGTGATGGCGCCGTAGTGCTCGCCGAGGGTGGTCTTAATGGTGTTGTCGTCAATCAGCGCCGCCACGCGGGTCAGCAGCTGATGCTGGGCGATCATGTCCGGCGTTGCGAACATCGAGCGGGTAAACATAAATTCCCAGTGCAGGGAGATGCTTTTCGCCTTCAGCGGCACCACGTCGAGGGTTTGCGGATCGTCGATGAGCGCCAGCTTGCCCTGCGGTGCGAGAGCGGCGATCAGCTGCGGATAGTGCTGGTCGGTATTGGTCAGGCTGGCGACGTGGGTCACCGCTTTGACGCCAATCCGCGCCAGCTCTTCGGCGAGCGGTTTGCTGTGATCGATAACATGATGCGCGCCCGCTTCCCGTACCCATTTCTGGCTTTCCGGGCGCGAGGCGGTGCCAATGACCGTCATACCGGTCAGCTTGCTGGCGAGCTGGGTCAGTATCGAACCGACGCCGCCCGCCGCGCCGACGATCAGCAGCGTGTCGCCCGCGTTGCCGCCTTCCTCTACGCCAAGACGGTGGAACAGCAGCTCCCAGGCGGTAATGGCGGTGAGCGGCAGCGCGGCGGCGGCGGCATTATCCAGCGAACGCGGTTTGCGGGCGACGATGCGCTCATCCACTAACTGAAACTCGCTGTTGCTGCCCGGACGGCCCAGCGCGCCGGCGTACCACACTTCATCTCCCGCGGCGAACAGCGTCACCGCGCTGCCGACGGCTTTCACCACGCCCACCGCGTCCCAGCCCAGCACGCGCGGGGTATCGGCGTTAAACCCGGCGCGGACTTTGGTATCCACCGGGTTGACGGAAATAGCCTTCACTTCAACCAGCAGGTCATGCCCCTCGGCAACCGGCTGCGGCAGCTCGATGTCGGTTAAAAAAGGAATATTGCTGCCTTCTGCCGCCGCGCGGGTAATGGCGATCGCTTTCATACACTCTCCGGTTTTGAATAAGGTTCATCGTTTGAATGTATTGAGGATAGACCGCGGCACGCGGGGGAAAAATGGCCCGACGGCGATAACAGTTATATTGAAAACGTGAAAATCAGCGGACGCGATAAAAATCGAGCATCACGCCGTCCTGCGTGCGGCCGCCGGAACAGATAAACAGCGAGGTGGTCAGCCAGCGCAGCGCCGGCGCATCCACTTCAAAAGTCGGTACGGTACGAAAATAGATAGCTTCCGGCGGAATATCGCTAAAAAAGCGCATATCGTCGCCGAACAGCCGTTCTTTATACTCTTCGGGTAGGCGGCGAATGCCGTTGTTTTCGATGTATACGGTGCCTTCTTCCACGTGTAATGCATAGCGGGCGGAGAGGCGGCAGGTGCCGTCAGGTTCGACGATCTGGCTGTCGACGCCGCCGGGTAAGACGTGGCCGTTAAGCTCACCGCGTACGGTTCCGCTGAGGATTGGGATCAGCTGACGTTTCCCGCTCTGCGGGCTGCGGGAGACGATGACCGGTTTGTCTACCTGAATGGTGATAGAGAAGCTGTGTTCGAGTTCGGGTGTCATCATTGGTCTCCTTTCTAAGCCACGTTATCCCGTTAGTGTAAGGATTTAAAGGTGAAGGGAATAACGCAAACATTGGATGGAAATGATTGGCTGGGGAGATGGAAGTGAACAAAAAACGGCCGCGACCGCGGAATTATTTGGCGTATTCTGCTGACATAATGCTTTCACACGGACGCGAGGAATAAAGATGAATACGCTATTTCTGATTGGCCCCGGCGGGGTGGGAAAAAGCACGGTTGGAGCGCTGCTCGCGCAGGCGATGAGCTACCGGTTTATCGATCTCGATAGCGAATTTTGCGAGCAGATTTTAAATATTCGCCAATATATTCAGCGCAATGGATACGAGCGCTATGTGCGTGAGAACGCCGCACTATGCTCTCGCCTGCTGGCGGAGAATCCGCATGAAAAACGAGTGGTGGTGCTCTCCTCGGGATTTCTTGCCACCGATGTCTGCCCGGAGATTGTCGCCGGGAATCGACAGCTTGTGCGGCAGTCCGGGTACTCCATCCTGCTACTGCCTTCAGAGGATATTGATATCGCTACGCGCATAGTGGTCGCGCGCCAGCTGACACGCGGCTTAGGTCTGGTCAGAGAAAAAGAAGAGATGAAGTTCCGCCAGCGCTTTAGGGAATATTGTGCATTAGACGATTGCCGGGTGGTTTCGTCTGAGGAGCCGGAGAGGGTGGCGGAGCTGGTGCGGGAGAAGGTGGCTGCGGAACAGCGGAAACAAAAAAGCCTGGCGGCGATGCGTGAACTGAGCGAGCTGTCACAGAAGCTGGGATTGTCTAACTAAACGCCATGCAGCGCAGCTCGGTGGGAATACACAGGCCCAAAGATAATCCCGGATCGCGTAGGCCGGGCAAGGCGCCGCCCGGCAGAAAGGTGAGCACAGCAGATAAAACAGGTTTAGCCAAATGATTTTATTCGTGAGAATCGGAATCCTCAGTGCTACTTTTTAGGCTCTGTTTTCCACTGTAGCAAAGCAGCAATATCCTTCTCACCCTCGGCTTCCTTTAAACGCCGCTGTTGCTCGGAAAACTGACTATATTCCGCCTGTGCTTTTTCATCTGCCATTTGCTTACTCACTTTACCTGCACCTTGCAGAACCTCGCGCTCGTTAAATTGCAGAAACTGATCCAGCTTATCCTGCCAGTCGCGTAAAAAGACCTGACGACGACGACGGGCCTGATCCTCAGCAAAATCCAGCCACATGTTAACCACGCGATTAAGTTCGCTGACCTCATCCTGAGTCAGATAATTTTTTGCCACCGTCACGTCACCCTTATGCACCTCTTCACCTTTATAGCTGGACAGTCCCATATGCGGTTGGCTGGCGTCAGCACGCTGATGAATGAGTTCAGCCGCGGTATGTCCGGTACAGGCAAAATGCAACTTGTTCTGGATGGTTTGAAAAAACTGCGTGGTTTCTTTTAGCGATGGTTGATAGTCAGCCGCTAATGCAAAAATCTCCCGCACTCGCAAATAAACCCGGCGTTCGCTGGCGCGAATATCTCGGATGCGCTCCAGCATCTCATCGAAATAATCGGGTACAGCCGATGTACCAACAGGCGGATTTTTCAGCCGCTCATCGTCCATCACAAAGCCTTTGATCAGATACTCCTGGAGCGTCTGGGTTGCCCACTGGCGGAACTGAGTGCCGCGAGGGGAGCGAACGCGATAGCCAACGGCAAGTATCAGAGGCAAACTAAAGTGTTGAACCTGATAATTTTTTCCATCACTGGCAGTTGTTCGGTAAAACCGAACAACTGAATTTTCCTCAAGTTCGCCTTCTTCAAATATATGCTTTATATGCTCGCTGATGGTGGCTTTCGCTTTACCATAGAGTTTGCAGATCATTGCCTGCGAGAGCCAAAGCGTATCGCTTTCAAAGCGGCATTCAACACGTACTTTCCCATCACCGCTGGCAAACATAACGAACTCGCCTATGGGGGACGACGTTAAGTGTTCATTTGCCATATAGCCTCCGGGTGAACCTGCTTTGGCTCGCATAGTATGTCAGAAGAGCATAAATTTCATTAGACGGACGATTAACCCGGCGTCATTTGGGAGCGGCTATCCAGAAGGTGAAGATTTCCGGGCGTCAGACGAGATGAAGCGTATTGTTGACGCTTTTAAAGGATTGCTGAATTTGCAGTAGCTCCGCTTTAAGCATTTCTTCCTTATCGCTCTGCGGCAGCAGCACAATACAGCCATCCATTACCTTAACCGTGAAGCGCTTTCCGGTATCGAACCCCGCTGCGCGTAACCACTTGCCGGAAAGGGTAAGACTTGGTGTACTGGTGTCCCGACCTTGCGGGCGATATCCCACAATCAGGTGACGCTCGGTTCCGGAAACGACAAAGTCTGGGGTAGAATGCGAATCAGCCATAATCAACTCCTTGATAGTTGGTGTGGTTAGCTCTTGTCAGGTATTGCGAGTACCTGATGAGAGCGATTAGAGTTCAGGACGGACTTTTTTTAGGTACGTACCTGATTGGTTATACTTTGCTCTCTTGGGTACGTATATGTCAACTGCCAAACGCGATGTTAATCAGTCAAAATGCGGGAAAGCTCCCACTTTTCAGATGCGAATAACGCCTGAGTTGAAAGCGCAGTTTGAGGCTGCAGCGGCTGACGCGGGGATGAGTTTGGGAAATTGGTTTAAAACCCTAGGTAAGAATGAGATAAATAGACTAGAAAATATGAAAAAATAATTTTACTTCATCTTTTACTAAAGCAAGGGGGAATGTCGTGTGAATTTAGCTAACGATTACATAACAATCGATGATGTATATCTTGCGTATAGAAAGGCGAAGCAAGAGGCTTTTTTAGATGGTTTCTATACCAGCTCAATTAAATATACTAAGTTTGAGGAGGATTTGCATAATAATATTAAAACACTCTATGAATTATTAACTACTGCTGATCAGCGATGGTATTTAGATACAGATTTTATTGGAGGTCATCTCTATGTTCCTAAAAAATAAATGATGATGAGTGGGTTAAAAATAGTTCTATTCATTATCGCTCAGTTGATCCAAATATAGATTGGATACAAAGGTATAAGGAAAATAAAAATAAAAAATTAACTCCAGAGTATAGGCTGATAATCAATCCTACCGTGGCATATCAGATAGTCTCAGCGCTATGGATAATTAAGGTTGGAACTAAATTTGAAGAACATTTGATTGATGAGTATTCATATGGAAATAGATTAAGAAGATATGGTAGACAAAATAAAAAGAGTAATCGTGCTTTGAATATTAATGCTACAGGGCTTTTTGTTCCATATTTTAGTCCATACAAAAAATGGAGGAATAAAGGTCTGGAAACTATGAAGGAAATGTTATCTGAAGGTAAAAACGTTACAGCAGTAACGATGGATATAACACGTTTCTACCATAGAGTAAGCGCAAAGTTTATTTTAAGACCAGCTTTTCTTAAATCAATACACGTTACTCTGGATATCAATGAGAAAACATTTACAAAAATGCTCATTGAATCTTTTGATGCATGGTATGCAGAGACTCCTGACGTGAAGAATAGGCCTGAAGGTTGTTTACCTGTGGGATTAACTGCATCAAAAGTTATTTCAAATATATTACTTTATGAGTTAGATATTCAGATTTCGGAAAGCATAGCAACGACTTATTATGGTCGATATGTTGACGATCTATTTATTGTTTTTGAAACCCCTAAAGATCTTATAAATGGAAATGAAATTGTTAATTATATATCCCAACGAGTAGAATGTATAAGAATTGACAGGAAAAAAGATTCACCTCCAAACCTAAAAATAAGGTTTCAATATGCCGAAGATAGTGATCTTGAGTTTAAGGCCGATAAGCAAAGGATATTTAGTTTATCATCTCAATATGGAATTGACCTAATCAATAAAATATCTAGCCAAATCAGAGAGCAGTCAAGTGAGTATAGAATGCTGCCATCAGTCCCCCAAAATTCTAATGCAATGGCTGAAAAGACTTTATTAGCATCTTCAGACGCTTCTTTAGTTGCGGATGCCCTACGTAAGGCTGATGCTCTTTCTATTCGTCGTTTAGGTATTTCATTGTTAATAAGAGATATAGAAAAATATTCACAAAATCTCAACAAAGATGAATGGACTGATGTACGAAAAGAATTTTATGAACTTTCGGGAAGATACTTGTTAACCCCGAAGGGTTTTTTTGAATATTCAAACTATTATTCGAAAATTTTTTTAATTATGATAGCTAATCATGATTTTAATGAGGCTCAAAAATTCATTAAGGGCCTCAGTAATACCATGTCTATTATTAGGGAAACGACTAAGCTGAGTACGAAAACACAGCAGGAACTATGTTTAAGATATTTCACTGATTTATTAGTAGAAACCGCTATGAAAGCATCTACAGTAAAATATTTTGATGGCTGGGTAGAGTTGGATTCTGTTATTTTAGAGCTTCAACGTTTCGGGGCGTGCTGTAATACTCAAATTAGTTTTAACTGCAAAAAACTAAGCAAAAAAATGTTGGTTTCTGATTTGGGCTTTAGACCATATAAGGACTATTGGTATTATGAACAAAAATATGATGCCGAGTGCATTCCGGAGCCAGACTCGAAAAAAATTAATATATTACTTCGTTTACCAAGTATAGAAGCGTTTAGAAAACGAGTTAACCTAAAAAAACCATATTGGCCAGCGGTAGCATTTTCAACAAGACCGTTAAGCATTCAAGAAATGGTTTTAATTTATCCGAATATTTTACAGGATTTTTATTTCTTTAAAGACAGTATTATGGCTTTACGCGGTGCCAAGATAACTAAACATCATAAGTTTTTCAATTCAAAAGAGGAGGATAATATATATACGATTCCATACTATAGTAAAAAAAGAATTAATGTTGCGCTTACAAGTTTTGAGACAAGCTCTGAGACATACAACATGGTATTACAGGGAACCCCAGATAGAGGCCTTAAACGCTATGAGAAATTAAACTCACTAATTAATAGAGTCCTGAAATCAAAGGAGACAATAGATTATATAATTTTTCCTGAGTGCTCAATTCCACGAAAGTGGGCAATTGATATTGCTAATAAACTTGCCCTACAAGGGATTTCTTTTTTGGCAGGGTTGGAATACTACAGGAAAAATGGAGATAAAAGATATAGAAATGATTCTCTAATATCGTTAACGACTCGGTGGCCGGGCTACCCAATTAATCTAATGCTAACACAACCCAAATTGAATCCATCATATGATGAAACTAAGAGGCTAAGAGAGTTTTCGAAAGAGTTATATATTCCTAACGTGGGGGCTAACCCGTCAATATATAGGCACGGAGATTTTTTCTTTGGTGTTTTAATCTGTAGTGATTTGACCAATCCTAGGAGTCGCGTCTATTTTCAAGGCAAAGTGGATACTTTGTTTGTTTTGGAATGGAATTCAGATGTCAATACATTCGGCTATTTGGTTGAGGGAGCTGCTCATGATATTCATGCGTTCATCGTGCAAGTTAATAATAGGCTTTATGGAGATAGTAGACTTCGAAGCCCCTATAGAAAAAACTATAAAAGAGATTTGGTTCGCTTAAAAGGTGGTATTGATGATTATTATGTTATTGCTGAAATAGATTATCTCCCTCTTAGAAGTTATCAGCTATATGGAGATATGACAGATCAGAACGCTGAGTTTAAGCCATTACCAATAGGTTTTAAATATAGTCATTATAGATCTGCTAATAAAATTGATAAATCAGAGGATGGAAATGAGTAAAATTCATTGTTTTGAAACGGGTTGGTCATTATTATTAGATGCTTCTCTTTGGATAAAATGGCTAGGTATTTTATCCAATGCTGCAACATGCATTGCTGCAATTTTTGCTGTTATAGCTGTTTTTGTTGCATATCATCAATTAAAGTCAGGGAGAGATGAAGGTCGAAAAAACACAGCTTATGGAATCTATCAGCAATATCTATCTCTCTGTATTAATAACCCCCTTTTTTCAGACGGAATGAGTAAGCCGGAAGATAGAACAACGGAATATGGACAATATAGGTGGTTCGTTTCTTCTATGCTTTTTTCTTTTGAACAAATATTAGATACACAAAAAAACGATCTACAGTGGATTAATACAATTAAATCCCAACTGAACCTTCACAAAGAAATCTTAAGAAGATCGAGAACAGTAAAAGATAAAGAATGGTCAGTCGAGTTAAGTAAAATCATTGAAGAAGTGACTAAATAAAATTTTGGCGGAAGATCACAGGAGTTGAACCTGCCCGGGACCGCTGGCGGCCCCAACTGGATTTGAAGTCCAGCCACCTCACCGGAGATGACGATCTTCCGCGCCTCGATTGCTACATGGAGGCGGGGCGCATTATAGCTACTTTCCTGCATTAACCACATCCCCCAACGCACTTTTTTACTGTTAAAACTGGACTTTACAGAACCTTCTTAAACAATTCCTTGCAAAATCCGTGGCTTACACTTTTACACACTCTTTCAGGCTACCGGGATCACATAAAACAAGAAACGTAATTTGAATATGAGATATCGCAATTCATCTTACTGCGCGGATGGTTTACAAAGCATGTAACCGGTACCAACCCGCGGCAGCGCTGAGAGAAGAGTGTGCGATGAAAGATCATATTTTGTCCGTCAAAGAGAAGATTGGCTACGGCATGGGCGATGCCGCAAGCCACATCATTTTTGATAACGTCATGTTGTATATGATGTTTTTTTATACCGATATCTTTGGTATTCCTGCCGGCTATGTCGGCACCATGTTCCTGCTGGCCCGCGCGCTGGATGCGATATCCGACCCCTGCATGGGGCTGCTGGCCGACCGTACCCGCAGCCGCTGGGGAAAATTCCGCCCGTGGATCCTGTTCGGTGCGATTCCGTTCGGCCTCGTCTGCGTGCTGGCCTACAGCTCGCCGGACCTGAGTCATAACGGCAAGCTGATATACGCTGCGGTCACCTACACGCTGCTGACCCTGCTCTACACCGTGGTTAACATCCCGTACTGCGCGCTGGGCGGGGTCATCACCGACAACCCAACGCAGCGCATCTCCCTGCAGTCCTGGCGCTTTGTGCTGGCGACGGCGGGCGGCATGCTCTCCACCGTGCTGATGATGCCGCTGGTGAACTTTATCGGCGGCGAAGACAAAGCCTTTGGCTTTCAGGGCGGCATCGCGGTGCTGTCGGCGATCGCTTTCCTGATGCTGGCGTTTTGTTTCTTCACCACCAAAGAGCGCGTCGAAGCGCCGCCGAGCTCTACCTCAATGCGGGAAGACCTGCGCGATATCTGGCGCAACGATCAGTGGCGTGTCGTTGGTCTGCTGACCATCCTCAACATCCTCGCGGTCTGCGTTCGCGGCGGCGCGATGATGTACTACACCACCTGGATTATGGGGTCCGCTGGTCTGTTCACCGCCTTCCTCACCACCTACTGCGTCGGCAACCTGATTGGCTCGGCGCTGGCGAAGCCGCTCACCGACTGGAAATGCAAAGTCAGCGTCTTCTGGTGGACTAACGCCCTGCTGGCGGCGCTGAGCGTGGCGATGTTCTTCGTGCCGATGGACGCCGAAATCACCATGTTCGCCTTTATCTTCGTGATTGGCGTGCTGCACCAGCTGGTGACGCCGATTCAGTGGGTGATGATGTCCGACACCGTCGACTACGGCGAATGGTGTAACGGCAAACGCCTGACCGGCATCAGCTTTGCGGGCACCCTGTTCGTGCTCAAGCTGGGCCTGGCGCTGGGCGGCGCGCTGATTGGCTGGATGCTGGCGGGCGGCGGTTACGATGCCGCGGCCAAAACCCAGAACAGCGCCACTATCACCATCATCATCTCATTGTTCACCCTCGCTCCGGCGGTCTGTTATCTGCTGAGCGCGGTTATCGCGAAACGCTACTACACCCTGAAAACCCCGTTCCTGAAAAAGATGATGGCGGAGCTGGCTCAGGGCGCGCGCCGCAACGAACAGGAATTCATTTCAGCGCCGAACGGCAAAGAATTGCAAAACTAAGAGGAAGCTATTCATGAAAATCAGTGATGGAAACTGGCTTATTCAACCAGGGCTCAATCTGATCCAACCTGTACAGGTGTACGAGATTGAGCAACAGGGCAACGACATGGTGGTCTACGTCGCGTCGCGCGAAGTGCGCGAGCGTGCCGCCCAGCTCGATGTTCCGCTATTTACCGTGCGCTTCTTCTCTCCGCAGGAAGGGGTGATTGGCGTACGTATGGAGCACTTCCAGGGCGCGCTGAACAACGGCCCGCATTACCCGCTGAACGTGCTGAAAGACGTCAAGGTGGAGATTAACAACGGCGCTGAGTATGCCGAGCTGAAGAGCGGCAATTTGACCGCGCGCGTCACGAAAGGCGACTTCTGGTCGCTGGATTTCCTGCGCGACGGCGTGCGGATTACCGGTAGCCAGCTGAAAAACGACGGCTACGTGCAGGATACGAAAACGAATCGTAACTATATGTTTGAGCGCCTGGATCTCGGCGTCGGCGACACCGTTTACGGCCTCGGCGAGCGCTTTACCGCGCTGGTGCGCAACGGCCAGACGGTCGACACCTGGAACGAAGACGGCGGCACCAGCACCGAACAGTCGTACAAAAATATCCCGTTCTATCTGACCAACCGCGGCTACGGCGTGCTGGTGAATCATCCTGAGCGCGTCTCTTTCGAAATCGGCTCCGAAAAAGTCTCTAAGGTGCAGTTCAGCGTCGAAGGTGAATACCTGGAGTACTTCGTTATCGACGGCCCGACCCCGAAAGAGGTGCTGAACCGCTATACCCGGTTTACCGGGCGTCCGGCGCTGCCGCCGGCCTGGTCTTTCGGCCTGTGGCTGACCACCTCGTTCACTACCAACTACGATGAAGCGACGGTTAACAGCTTTATCGACGGCATGGCGGAGCGCAACCTGCCGCTGCACGTGTTCCACTTTGACTGCTTCTGGATGAAGGCCTTCCAGTGGTGCGATTTTGAATGGGATCCGGTGACCTTCCCTGACCCGGAAGGCATGATTAAGCGTCTGAAAGAGAAAGGGCTGAAGGTCTGCGTGTGGATTAACCCCTATATCGGCCAGCGTTCGCCGGTGTTTAAAGAGCTGCAGGAGAAAGGCTATCTGCTGAAACGCCCGGACGGTTCGCTGTGGCAGTGGGATAAATGGCAGCCGGGCCTGGCGATTTATGACTTCACTAATCCGCAAGCCTGCCAGTGGTATGCCGACAAGCTGAAAGGCCTGGTAGCGATGGGCGTTGACTGCTTCAAGACCGACTTCGGCGAGCGTATCCCGACCGACGTGCAGTGGTTTGATGGTTCCGATCCGCAGAAAATGCACAACCACTACGCCTTCATCTATAACGAGCTGGTGTGGAACGTACTGAAAGAGACCGTCGGCGAGAAAGAAGCGGTGCTGTTCGCGCGCTCCGCCTCGGTGGGCGCGCAGCAGTTCCCGGTGCACTGGGGCGGCGACTGCTACGCCAACTATGAATCGATGGCGGAAAGCCTGCGCGGCGGCCTGTCGATCGGCATGTCCGGCTTTGGGTTCTGGAGCCACGATATCGGCGGCTTCGAAAACACCGCGCCCGCTCACGTCTACAAGCGCTGGTGCGCCTTCGGCCTGCTGTCGAGCCACAGCCGTCTGCACGGCAGCAAATCCTATCGCGTGCCGTGGGCCTACGATGACGAGTCCTGCGACGTGGTGCGCCACTTCACGCAGCTGAAATGCCGCATGATGCCGTATCTGTACCGTCAGGCGGCGCTGGCCAATGAGTTCGGTACGCCGATGCTGCGTTCGATGATGCTGGAGTTCCCGCACGACCCGGCCTGCGACTATCTGGATCGGCAGTACATGCTGGGAGATTCCGTGCTGGTGGCGCCGGTGTTTAGCGAAGCGGGAGACGTCCAGTTCTGGCTGCCGGAAGGCCGCTGGACTCATCTGTGGCACAACGATGAAGCGCAGGGTAGCCGCTGGCATAAGCAGAATCATGATGTGCTGAGCCTGCCGGTGTACGTGCGTGACAACACTCTGCTGGCGCTGGGAAATAATGACCAGAAGCCGGACTACGCGTGGAACGAAGGTACCGCCTTCCAGCTGTTTAGCCTCGACGATGGTCGCGAAGCCGTCTGCCAGGTGCCGGCCGCGGACGGGTCGGTGGTCTTTACCCTGACGGCGAAACGCCAGGGCAACGTCATCACCGTCAGCGGTGACGGTGAGGCCAGCGGCTGGACGCTGTGCCTGCGCAACATCCAGCAGGTGGCGGGCGTGCAGGGCGGCGCTCAGGGGGGTAGCGAGCTGGGCGTGGTGGTGACCGCGCAGAGCAATGCGTTGACGATTACGCTGTAAGCGCTTTGTAGCCCGGACAAGGCGCGTCAAGCGCCGCCTCCGGGAAAGGTGCCAAACCTGATGCATCAGCGCAGCTGCTTCCCGGCTCGCGCTGCGCTTAGTCGGGCTACAGGTTTCCAGCCGTCTGCACGCCGTAGCCCGGACAAGGCGCATCAGGCGCCGCCTCCGGGGAAGGTGCCAAACCTGATGCATCAGCGCAGCTGCTTCCCGGCTCGCGCTGCGCTTAGTCGGGCTACAGGTTTCCAGCCGTCTGCACGCCGTAGCCCGGACAAGGCGCGTCAAGCGCCGCCTCCGGGAATGCTGTCAGGCTAAAGGCGGTTAACCATTCCCGGGTATATTCTTATGGTGAATTGAGATCGCTATCACGTATATTTCTTCCTGAAATGTGATCTGAATTATAATTATTCCTTAATCCCTCTCCTCGTTTTATTTCTGTCCGGATGTCTGGACAAAATTTAGTATTGTTGTTTACGCCTCTGCTACTTATATTTATCCTCAATGATTTATGTAGCGCTCGCGTGGTATCGCGCTGGCCTCCAGACATTAATCTGGTATGCAATAAGGGTAAATAATGCAAATGATTACCTCACGACAGAACAGATTATTGAAATTTCTCCTGCCCCGCAGAGAATACGTTACGCTGATGAAAATTGCTGAATATTTAAATGTTTCAGAAAAAACGGTTCAGCGTGATTTACGCTTTTTAGAACAGTGGTTATCTGAGTGGAAAATGACTATCGACAAACGCTCAGGCGCCGGCGTGATGCTGATCGCTGATAATGTCACGGATCTGCTGCAATTAGACCAATTACTCGGTAACGAGGGGGAGGACAGCGATGTCATGATGAATAACTCCCGGCGTGTGAAAATTGCTTCGCAGCTCTTAAGTGAGACTCCGCGGGAGACATCAATTAATAAGCTCTCTGAGCGTTATTTTATCAGTAGTGCATCTATCGTTAATGATCTGAAAATTATTGAGTCATGGATTGCTCCGCTCGGCTTAACGCTGATTCGTAGCCAGAGCGGGACGCATATTGAAGGCAGCGAAAACAGCGTCCGCCAGGCGATGGCGTCGTTAATTAATGGGGTGATTAATCATAATGAGCCCGGCTGTATTATCCATTCCCGGCTGGACTCAGGAAGCTATAAAGCGCTGGTGCATTATTTTGGTGAGGATGACGTTTTATTTGTTCAGTCATTATTACAGGAAATGGAGCGCAAGCTGTGCTGGTCATTAGGCGAACCGTATTATGTGAATATTTTTACCCATATCCTCATTATGATGTATCGCATTACCCGTGGGAATGCCTTACCGCGGCGTGAACAGGGGCAGCAGATTTTTTGATGAGACGATATTTAGCGTTGCCCAGAATATGCTGCGAAAAATTGAACACCGTATTGACCATTCGCTGCCGGAAGATGAAGTCTGGTTTATTTATCAGTACATCATCTCCTCTGGCGTTGTGGTGGAAGAGCGAGATGATGTCAGCATGGTGCGCTATATGCATTCTAGCGATGAGGCCCGACAAATTACCGATCGCCTGATTAGCGCTTTTTCCACCATGATTGATCTCGATTTAACCGCCGATCGCGCGTTATACGATGGTCTGCTCATTCATATCAAGCCGCTCATTAACCGCCTTAATTTTCGGATTTATATTCGTAACCCTCTGCTTGAGGATATCAAGGGCGAGCTGACGGACGTGTGGCCGCTCACCCAGCGGGCGGTCAATCAGGTTTTTAGCCGCTGGGGCGAGCGTGCGGTTTCCGACGACGAGATTGGCTATCTCACCGTTCATTTCCAGGCGGCGATGGAAAGACAGGTCGCCAGCAAGCGCGTTCTGCTGGTTTGTTCTACCGGAATCGGCACATCTCACCTGTTGAAAAGTAGAGTGTTGAGAGCGTTTCCTGACTGGACCATCGTCGGCGTGGTTTCGGCAAGCAGCCTGCATACCCTTCAGCCGCAGGACAAGATTGAACTGGTTATTTCGACGATCAATCTGCCGGAAATAGCTCTGCCGGTAGTCTATGTTAGCGCATTTTTTAATGATGCCGATATCCGGCGGGTTACGGAAAAAATCGTTACCGACAAATTACATCGCGCGGCAATATCTGCTGTAGATAATGAAGTTTTATATCCATGAGGTAAAGAATATGGACATAACCAGGATTTTAAACACCAAACGCGTTTTGTTAGATATGCACGCTACGAATAAAGCGGAAGCCATCGAGGAGTTAACCGATTTATTACAAAAAGACGGGGCGATAAGCTGTCGAGAAACCTTTATTCAGGATGTCTGGCAGCGTGAGTCGGAAGGCTCAACGGGGTTTGAAAATCATATTGCGATCCCGCATGGAAAGTCGTCCGCCGTTGTTAATACCACCCTTGCCATTGGTCGCACCCGGCAGGATATCGCCTGGGAAACGCTGGACGGCAGCCAGGTACGCTGCATTATTTTATTTGCCGTTCGTCTGGAAGATCAAAATACCACCCATATTCGCCTGTTGTCCCAGGTCGCCGGAGCGCTGGCGGATGATGACATTATTGAACAACTGCTCAAAGAAACCAGTCCGCAGAGGATTATTGATCTGTTTAACCAATATGCCGAGTCGGACATTTACTAACAATAACTAGCGGAGTCCGAGATGAATATTGTCTGTGTTGCTGCCTGTACCGCAGGTATTGCTCATACTTATATTGCACGTGAGAAGCTGATTAAAGGTGCGAAAGCGCTGGGCCACAATGTCAAAGTCGAAACCCAGGGAACCATTGGTACTGAAAATGAACTGGCGGCGGAAGATATTGACGCTGCGGATGTCGTTATTCTTGCCATTGATGTGAAAATTAAAGGCGAAGAGCGTTTTAAAAATAAACGGATTGTCAGAGTAAAAACGGAAGTCGTGATTAAGTCGCCGATTCAGTTTATCGAAAAGGTCGAAAAATCCTTAGCGAATGCCTGATCCTTAATCTGGAGGGATCTACCATGAGTGAGAATAAAATTCCCGTCTCACAGGAAATTAAGAAGCATTTATTAACCGGTATTTCATGGATGATACCGCTGATCGTCGCCGCCGGGATCTGTATCGCGCTGGGACAAGTCCTTGGCGGGACGAACGTTGGCGAGAAAACCGGCACCATTCCGTGGATGTTAAACCAAATCGGCGGCTGGGGAATGGGGCTGATTGTGCCCTTGATCTGCGCCGCTATCGCTTACTCCATTGCCGATCGTCCTGGATTCGCTCCGGGTTTGATCGTGGGTTTTGTCTGCGGGCAAATTCATACCGGTTTTATTGGCGGCATGCTGGGCGGCTTCCTCGTGGGCTACACGGTACTGGCGCTAAAACACTATATTCGGCTGCCGAAATCGATGCAGGGGCTGATGCCGATTATGGTGCTGCCGGTATTAAGCACCATCATTAGCGGTTTGCTGATGATGACCCTGATCGGCAAGCCCATTGCCTGGCTGCAGGACGCGCTGATTCACATGCTGGAGTCGATGCAGGGCGGCTCGCGTTTCCTGCTGGGCGCCATCCTTGGCGCCATGGCGACCTTCGACTTCGGCGGTCCGGTGAATAAAACCATGTCGCTGTTTGCCGATGGTCTGCTGGTCAGCGGCGTTTACGGCCCGGAAGCGGTGAAGTTTGTGGGTTCGATAATCCCGCCGTTCGGCATCACCCTCTCGTTTCTGCTGACCCGCCATAAATACACCCGTGCCGAACGCGAAGCCCTGAAGGCCGCGTTCCCGATGGGGATCTGCATGATCACCGAAGGGGTGATCCCCATCGCCGCCCGCGATCTGCTGCGCGTCGTGGGATCCTGCGTGGTGGCGTCAGCGGTGGCCGGTGGCCTGATCATGACATGGGGCGTGGAGAGTCCGGTGCCGCACGGTGGGATGTTTGTGGTGCCGCTCTTTACGCATCCCCTGCTGTTCTGCCTCTCTCTGGCGATTGGCACCGTGATTTGCGGTGTGATGCTCTCGCTGTGGAAAAAGCCGGTAACCGAGCGCGATGAAGAGTTTGATGAGCTGAACGACCAAAAGGTCAAAGACGACGAAATCACCTTTACCCTCGAATAAACGGAGGCCCTATGTTTGCCGATATGAAAAGTATGGTGATCAAAGCCTGGCGTGAACGGTATGCCCTGCTGGCGATTAACTGCATGAACCTGGAAAGCGCACGCGCGGCGGTGCGCGTGGCGGAAAAACATCGCGCGCCGATTATTCTCAACCTGTATCAGGGGCATCTGTCGCACTTTCTGGCGACGACGGCGGCGGCGGTAGTCAGGGTTCTGGCGGAGGAGGCGAGCGTACCCGTGACGTTAAGTCTCGATCACGGCAAAGATCCGATAAAAATACGTCAGGCTTTCCGCGCCGGATTTAGCGGGTTAATGATCGATGCTTCGGCGTTCGCGCTGGCGGAGAACATCCGCCAGACCCGAGAGGTCGCTGAACTGGCCGCCAGCGTTGGGCTGTGCGTGGAGGGCGAACTGGGGCACCTGGCGGATGCGCCGCGCTACGACCAGGCCAGCAATGCCGATTTAATGACCCAGCCGCAGGACGTCCCCCCCTTTATCGAACAGACCGGGATTGACCTGCTGGCGGTCTCCGTGGGAACCGCCCACGGTATGTACGCCCCCGGCGTAAAACCGATGCTCGATTTCGACCGCCTGGCGCAGATACAGCGCGCGTCATCCGTGCCGCTGGCGCTGCACGGCGGGAGCGGTACGCCGTTCGAGCAGCTGCAACGTTGCCCGGAATTCGGGGTCGCAAAAATCAACGTTGGGGCGGCGGTATTTGAAGCGGGGAAAGCGGCGCTGCTGCACACCCTGTGCCACGACAGCACCATTGAGCTGGCCGATGCGCTATCGGTGATGGAGCAGGCCAGCGCTGACGCCATCGTTCCCTATTTACACGCATCCGGCTCAATCAACAAAGCCTGATTAAATCTCAGTAAGGCCTTCCATGCCGGCGCCTGTATGCCCTGGCAGGGCTTACTACACCCTGAAACTGGAGAATAACGATGTTAGTTTCAATGCACGAATTACTTAAACCCACCCGTGAACATGGTTTTGCTATCGGCGCATTTAACGTGGCGGATAGCTGTTTTATTCGCGCCGTGGTGGAAGAGGCGGAAGCGACAAATACGCCGGCGATTATTTCCATTCACCCCAGCGAGCACGATTTTGTTGGCGACGCGTTTTTTAGCTACGTGCGGGATATCACCCAGCGCAGCCGCGTGCCTTTCACCCTGCATCTGGATCATGGCGCCTCGGTGGAACATGTCCTGCGCGCCATTCAGTGTGGCTTCACCTCGGTCATGATCGATGGTTCGCTGCTGCCTTATGAAGAAAACGTGGCCCTGACCCGCGAAGTGGTGCGGCTGGCGCACGCGGTGGGCGTGTCGGTCGAAGGCGAGCTGGGGACCATCGGCCAGACCGGAACCTCTGTAGAAGGCGGCGTGTCAGAAGTCACCTATACCGACCCGGCGCAGGCGGAAGATTTCGTCGCCCGTACCGGCGTGGATACGCTGGCGGTAGCGATTGGCACCGCGCACGGTATCTATCCGAAGGGGATGCAGCCGGAGCTGCAGATGCACATTCTGCGCGATATCGCCGGGCGTCTGTCGATTCCGCTGGTGCTGCACGGCGGCTCGGCTAATCCGGATGCGGAAATTGCGGAATCCGTTACGCTTGGCGTCGGCAAAATCAATATTTCCAGCGATATGAAATATGCCTATTTCCAGAAAGTGCGCGAAATTCTGACAAAAGAGACATGGTGGGATCCGAATGTCATTTATCCGGAACCGATTAACGCCGCGCGGAAGGTGATTCGCCACAAAATGAAGCTCTTTGGCTCTACCGGCAAGGCCAGCCTGTACTAATCCCCCGGCGGGGCGGGGAAACCTGCCTCGCTATGAATAAGGAGGCCGGTATGAAGTATTTGGGGCTGGATATCGGCGGGAGCAAAATCGCCGCCGTAGTGATGGATGAACAAGGCCATGAATGGAGGCGCTTTCGCGTTGAAACGCGAAAACAGACCCGGCAGCAGTTTATCGCGACGCTGGTGGCGTTAATCACCGCGATTGGGGATGAGCTGGCCCAGCCTTTGGCTATCGGTATTGCCCTGCCGGGGAGTATCTCCCCGCAGACCGGCAAGATCCGCAATGCCAATATTCAGGTCATCAACGGCTGCCGCTTACAGGATGAGCTTGAGCAGCGCCTGGGCCAGCCGGTTGTGCTGGCGAACGATGGCAACTGTTTCGCGTTATCAGAAGCCTGCGATGGCGCAGGTGCCGATTATTCGCTGGTATTTGGCATGACGCTGGGGACCGGATGCGGGGGTGGTATTGCGCTTAATCGCCAGATTTTCCCCGGCGCGTCAGGGATTGCGGCGGAGTGCGGGCATATCACGCTGCCGGGATATCAGGAGGTCAACGATGGGCCGCCCGAGCGCTGCTACTGCGGAAAATATAACTGCGTCGAGTCCTTTATTTCCGGCACCGGGCTGAGCGCGCGCTATCGTTTGATGACCCGGCAGGCGCTCAGCAGTCAGGCTATTATCGCCCGGGCGCTGGAGGGCGAGCATGCCGCCTGCGAGCAGGTGCTGCGCTTTCGCCAGCAGCTGGCGCGGACGCTGGCGACGGTGGTGAATCTTATCGATCCCGGCGTGATTGTTCTCGGCGGCGGTCTGTCTAACGTGGCGCTGCTGGTGAACGACCTGGAGGCGGATGTCGCCCCGCTGGTGTTTACCGACCATTTCACCACCCCCATCGTGCCTGCCCGACATGGTGACAGTAGCGGCATGCGCGGCGCAGCCTGGCTGGCCGTCCGCAGCGGAGTCGAAAATGAAACGTTCACAGATTAACTACGCGATTGATAAAGCGCATGCTATCGCCGAGTCCTTTCGCATTTGCTTACCCGAGTTTGCCTGCTTTACCGCCGATATCTGGGCGAAAAAGCGGTTTGAAGAGTGGCGAGAAGTTTGGGATCTACAGCTTGGCTGGGATATTACCGATTTTGGCAGCGGCCGTTTTCAGGAAACCGGACTGACGCTGTTGACCCTGCGTAACGGCGCGCCGGGCGATTCGCGCTATCCCAAGCCCTACGCCGAGAAGATGTTGCAGATTCAGCAGGATCAGCAAACTCCCTGGCATTTTCATTATCACAAAATGGAAGATATTCTGAACCGCGGCGGCGGCCGGCTCTGTCTGCAGCTGGCATGGGCGACAGAAGATGAACGGCTGGATATGCAGCGCAGCGTGAGCGTCGCGGTTGATGGCCGCCAGCGCACGCTGAAACCGGGAGACACCCTGGTTCTTAACCCCGGGCAGGGCGTTTGCCTGCCGCCCACGCTGTACCACCGTTTTTGGGCTGAAAACGCGCTGGTGATGGGCTGGGAAATTTCGATGGTGAACGATGATAAGCGCGACAACCGTTTTCTGGAAGATAGCGGCCGCTTCCCGATGATTCAGGAAGATGAACCGAAAAAATGGTTATTGTGCAGTGAATACGGGCGCTGAAAAGAGATAGACGTTGTCGAATCCACAACCCTCCTTACCGGAGGGTTTTTTTATTCCATTTTGTCTAAAAAAGTAACGTTCATTTCATTCTGGTGATTGATGCCACAGACGCCAGAGCCGCCGGGTGATAGCGTAGTTTAGCGCTGAGAGGAGCCCGGTATGGATTTAGAAAACATCTTTCGTGACGTTAAGCTAAGCAAAACGGAAATGACCGTGCTGCGTTTTATTCAGAACGATCCTGAGCAATGCGTTCGCGAAGGGATCCGCGCCGTGGCGGAGCACTGTTATAGCAATCCGTCTTCGCTGGTACGCCTCGCGAAGAAGCTGAAATTCAGCGGCTGGCTGGAGCTGGTCTATTTTATTAAATTCAATATCACTATGCCCAAACTCGATGTGACCAACGACATCGATTATATGAGCATTCAGCCGATGGAGCGGATAACGCCATTGCTGGAAAGCCTGCAACATCACCGCATTTTGATTCACGGCAGTGGGTTTTCGCAGCTGATCGCCCAGTATATTTATAATAAATTTTTGGTGACCGGGGTGAATGCCAGCCTCGCGCTGTGGCCGGATTACGAAATCCTCGAGCAGAAGAACGCCGCCAAATTTGATTCGATCTGGATTATTTCCAAATCCGGACGCAGCAGTTCGGCGCTGAACTGGGTGAAGGCGCTGGAAGGAAAGGAGATTAACCTGGTCTGCTTTACCGGCGATTATCAAAGCCCGCTGGCGCAGGCGGCGGATACGGCGTTTATCATCCATGATCCGCAGAAATTCGATGATGATATTTACTGGAGTAACCCCTTTTTTGGCTACTGCATACTCGGCTTTGAGCGGCTGCTGAAGATGTGGTTTATGCAGACGGGGATCCCCGGAGGCGGCGCCTGAGGCGCCTGTCCGGGCTATCGGCCCTCAGTCGGCGATGAACCCGTAGCCCGGTCAGCGCAGCGCCACCGGGATGAAACGGCGCAGATATCTCAGCCCGGTACCTTCCCCGGAGGCGGCGCGACGCGCCTGTCCGTTCTACCGATCCGCAGACGGCGGTGAATCCGTAGCCCGGTCAGCGCAGCGCCACCGGGATGCAACAGAGTAGATGTCTCAGGCCCGGCACATTCCCCGGATAAGGCGTTAGCCGCCATCCGGGGGATTTCACCGGGCGTTTATTGCCAGTCGGCGAACTGCTTATCGTCGAGATAGGCTTCAACCAGCGTTTTTGCCAGCGAATAAGAGCCGACCAGCGGATGCGCCATCAGCGCCCGTACCGCCAGCGATTTATCGCGCTGCAGAATGGCCGCCACCGCCAGCCGCTCATACTCTTTCACGCTGGCGATCATATTCTTCTGCGCCGTCGGCACATGCTTCGGCGTCACCGGCTTCAGGCCCTCTTTGCTCAGGTCGCAGCTGATCTCAATCACATCGTCCGGGCGCAGGAAGTCCAGCGTGCCGTTGTTGGGCATCGATACCACGATGCGCTTGGTGGTGGTGCTGTTCACCGCCTCCAGAATATCCAGCGCCACGCCCGCGTAGCCGCCGGTATCCGGCTCCTCGATAAACTGCTTTAAGGTCAACGGCTCGCGGGTATGGAATTTTTCCTGCTGCGACTCGTTCTGCATATAGCTATTTTCCCGGCGCAGATAGTGCTTCATCCAGATGGTAAACGCCGCTTCCGGGTTGGCTTTGACATCAACGGTCAGCAGCGCTTCGCGCATATCGTGATTGATGCGCGCAATCTGCTCGCCGCGGGTTTCCGGCGCGTTCTGAATCGCTTTCAAAGCCACTTCGCGATAGTAGTAGTAGTAAAGATATTCATTAAGCAGCTGCTTATCGCATAGCTGAACCAGCTCCGGCGAAAAGTACTGCATCGCCGTCTTGCGATACAGGTCCGGGCTGGCGATCAGGCGCTCGGTGACATCCTCGCCGCGCACGGTGAAATGGGTAAACCAGGAGAAGTGGTTCAGCCCGTAGCACTCGACGCCGAGATCGCGCTCGTCGCAGCCGAGGATCTCGGGCAGCTCGCGAATCAGCTCCGACGGGGCATCGCAGATGCCGTACACCCGACGCTTAAAGCCGGATTTGATAATCGCCTCGGTGACCAGCCCTGACGGGTTGGTGAAGTTAAACAGAATGGCATCTTCGGCGGCGTGCTCTTCAATCAGGCGGCAGTAGTGAAGAATCGCCGGAATGGAACGCATCGCCATGGCGAAACCGCCCGCGCCGGTGGTCTCCTGGCCCAGCGTGTTGTGCGCCAGGGCGATACGCTCGTCGCGGATCCGGCTCTCATCGCCGCCCACCCGCAGGGTGGTTATCACATAGTGGCTATTTTTTAGCGCCGGCACCGGGTCGCTGGTTACGCTGAAATGAATATCCGGGCGAATGGCATTAAACACATAGCGGGCGATCTCGCCGAATATTGTCAGATTCTCCGCGGAGTTGTCGAGAAAGACCACTTCCGTTAAACCAATGCGATGCGCGTTATATGCCAGAGATTTCGCCAGAAACGCAGAGCGAACGCCGCCCCCGCCTAATACGGTTAATTTCATAAATCACTCCCAATTAATTTTCTGCTAGCCAGCTATCAACCCGGGAACGAACCTGTCCCACTTTGACGCCGTAAATAACCTGAACTTCATTTCGATTTCGTACTACGCCGTTTGCGCCGGTGCTTTTTAATATCGTATCGTCAACCAGACCCATATTATGAATAGCGACGCGCAGGCGGGTAAAACAGTTGTCGACGGAAATAATGTTCTCTTTACCACCCAGACCATTAATAATCTCGTTGGTCACCGACTGCGGTTCGCCCATTTTTTTTCGGTAATCAGCTTTGCTATATAACTTCACGTTTTCATCGTCTTCACGACCCGGCGTTTTAAGATTCAACTTAACGACCAGCGTGCGGAAGATAACGTAGTAAACGGCGAATTGACCAATCCCGATAAGCACGTAGCCGGGCCAGCGGGTCAGGGAGACCGGCAGCGGCAGGTTGTAAATCAGGAACTCAATCAGCCCGGAAGCGCCCCAGGGACGCACGGTAAAGATGTCGCAAATCGCCTGCGAGGCCGCGGTTAACGTGGCGTGGATCACCCACAGCAGCGGCGAAACGAACAGGAAGGTAAACTCAATCGGCTCGGTGATGCCGGTGAGCATAGAGGTGATAATGGCCGGTAGCAGAATCGCTTTGGCCATCATTTTTTTCTCCGGTTTCGCCGTGTGGTAGAACGCCAGCGAGGCGCCAGCCAGGCCAAAGATGGTGGTCATCCCCTGCTGCGAGAAACGCAGCGCCTCGTTCATCACCGGGGTTAAATCCGGGTGGCGCATATAGGCGAGGAAAATCGCCTGGGTGCCGGAGACGACCTGGCCGTCGACGTTCAGCGTACCGCCGATTTGCGTGAGCTGGAACGGCGACCAGACGAAGTGGTGCAGGCCGGTGGGGATGAGGAATTTTTCAAAGAAGCCGTAGACGAAGACCCCCGCCACGCCGGCGTTTTTCATAAAGCCGGTCAGCGCCGCGATGCCGTGGGTCATAAACGGCCAGATCCAGGTAAAGGCGATGGCGTAGAAAATGACGACCGGGGTCATCGCCACCAGCGTCAGCTTGGCTCCGCCGTACATGGAGAGCGCGCCGGGTAGTTCAATCGTCGACACTTTGTTATGCACCCAGGCGATGGTGCAGCCGAGAATAATCCCGAGGAAGACCCCCATATCGACTACCACAAACCCCAGCAGCTGAGTCTGCCCGGTACCGTAATATTCGCCGTTAATTTTTTCCGCGAGTCCGTGGGTATGCTCCAGCCACGAGTGGTTGGCGCCAAGAAACATGATAAAACACATCACCGACACCAGCGCCACTTCGGTTTTTTTATCTTTTGCCAGGCCATAGCTGATGCCGACGCAAAAAAGTAATCCCAGATTGCCGAATAAAGGCCAGAAAGTATCGCCGAGCAGCTGGCCGAGCTGGTGTAAAAAGCTGGTCTCCGAAATTAATGTTGGGTTGGTTAAGACTGAACTGAGTGCCAAAATTAAGCCGATGACCGGCAAGAACAATACTGCACCGATCATTGCTCTGGAGAATTTTTGCATATTCTCCAGAATACGTTGACGTATTACAGACATGGTCGTTCCTTTATTTTTGTATACCCGTCATACTTCAAGTTGCTTATGTGTTAGCTACGGATTACTCGGCCCATCCAAGGGCCTCGCCCTCACGGGCCGTCGCAAGCGACGTTCAAATCTGCTCCCGGCAGATTTGTCGCTCACCCCAGTCACATAGTTATCTATGCTCCTGGGGACTCACTCCCTTGCCGCCTTTAAGCAACTCGAATTATTTTGGGTATAGGTTCAGGGACTTTAATTATTTTTTTAACTTCCAGTATTTTTGTTATAGCAAGTCCGCTATTTGAAAGGAACAGGTTGCGGGAAATAGGTACAAACAGCCGCTTAATGGCAACAGGTTTCGCGAATGGAACAGGCCCCTCTCCCGTGGGGGGAGAGGGAGAGGAGAAGTCAGGGAGTCGTTGTCGCCGGCGCTGAAGGGGGCTGGGTGCTGGTGACCTCCCCGTTGCGCATCACCTGCGCCACCTGCTGTTTCTCCATATTTATCGCGCTCAGCTGGCCGTTGACGGTCGGCTTCAGCGGCGCATCCGCCAGCACGCTGCCGGTCGCCGTCAGCTGAAGGTTACCGTCGCCGGAAACCGGCAGCGCGGGCCATCCCCAGGCCTGCAAAATATTCAGCGGCACGCCGCGACCGTTGAGGCTCAGGTTGACCAGGCGCTGCGGGAGCTGCGACACCGCCGCGGTGGCTTGCAGGATCCCTCGCTCGGTAAAGGCGCTGAGCTCGTTAACGTTTACCGTTGAGGCATTGGCGCTCAGCTTCAGCGACGGGCGGCGGACATCAATACGATTAAAGGTCGCGGCGGCGGCGTTCAGCGTCGCGCTACCGCTCCACACGCCCCAGCTGCGGTTTTTCACCAGCTGCAGCTCGCCGCCGTAGCCGTCGAGCGCGGTGATTTGCCACGGGAACGCCGGTTCAATATCGATAATCAGGTTGCGGCTGGCGCTGAACTTTCTCAGCGTCAGGCTTTGCAGCCAGTCGGGCAGCGGCGCCATCCACAGCTGCTTCCAGTTGGTTGGCAGCGTATATTCCAGCCCGGCGAACGCCGCGTCATCCAGCACCAGCGCATGGCCGGCGCGCAGCCAGTTGCCGGACGTGCGCACCATGCCGCCCTCCCAGCGTGAGGTGAACTGGCGCAGCGCGATGCCCTGCGGCGAGAATCCGGCGTTAAGGATCGGGTCGAGGAAGTGCAGCGAGCCGTAAATAAACTCGTTGGCGTTCATCGACAGCGTACCCTCCTGGCTTTGCCAGTCGCCGCGGCTCAGGGTGAGGTTGCGCAGGTTAAGATCGAGGCCGGCGATCGCCCAGTCAGGCCCCTGCAGGCTGGCGTCGGTCACATCAAGGCGGCCAATCTGTAGTGACGGCAGGGTGGTCAGCGGCGCGAAAAAGTCGGCGAGTGATTTATCGCTTTGCAGGCGAATCTCGTTGAGCCGCAAATTATCGACCTGCCAGCCGCCGTCGGCGCTGCGTTTCGCCGTGCCGGTGAGCGTACCGCGGGCGACGTCCGCGCCAATGGTCGAGAGGGACACTTCGCCGTTATCAATATTCCCCTGAATCAGCACGTTGCTGGCTTCAATACCGTTGAGCGTCATCGACCCGGCGCTCATCTGAATCTGCGTTTTCTTGCCGAGCACGTTGCCCGCTTCCGGCGCCCACGGGCTGACGCCGCCGGTGACGCGCTGCGCGCTCAGATCCCAGTCGCTCTCCGGGCTGTTGAACGCCATATTGCGCAACTGGAGACGGTCGGCGGCGAATGGCAGCGCCGCGGAAGAAGGGGAGAAGTTCAGCGTGCCGTCGCTGAGGACGATTTCGTCAGCATGCAGCGGGTCGCTAAACTGGCGGCTGCTAAACCCGATATCCACCGTTTGCGCCACCAGCGTGGCGGGTTTGCCGTCGCGTCCGAGGGTGACGTTTTGCAGCTGCAGGTGCAGTGGCGAGGAGAAATTATGGTCCATCTTGTTGAAAGAGACCTTCCAGCCGGTACCGTCGCTTAGCCAGGCGCTGGCCTGGCGCCCGCCCCACTGGGTTTGCAGCAGGAAGTAAGCGGCAATAATCACCACCAGCAGGGCAATCAGCAGCCAGAGAATCAGCTTTCTGAGAAATTTCATGGTCTTCGATCCTGAGCGAGGCACATAAGGCTGTTATGCCCGAATTATGCGCAATCCTCAAGACAGGAATTGTGTAATGAGATGATGTGAGGTTGATGATGCTGACGCTCCGGCCAGCATCGCGTGGCCGGAGCGTCAGAGAGGATCAGTTTTTCTCTGGCGGGAAAATCAGATTCAGAATAATCGCCGTGATGCCGCCAGCAGCGATACCGGAGGAGAGCAGATTCTTCAGCCAGTCAGGGGCGAACTGCAGGATCAGCGGCTGCTGGGAAACGCCGAGGCCGACGGCCAGCGACAGGGCGATAATCAGGATCGCGCGGCGGTTCAGCGGCTCGCGGGAGACGATACGCACGCCGGAGGCGGCAATGGTGCCGAACATCACCAGCGTCGCGCCGCCGAGCACCGGCTCAGGAATATGCTGCACGAAGCCGCTTACCGCCGGGAACAGGCCGAGCACGATCAGCATCAGCGCGACCACGAAACCGACATAGCGGCTGGCGACGCCGGTCAGCTGTATCACGCCGTTGTTCTGGCCAAAGCAGGAGTTCGGAAAGGTGTTGAATACCGCCGAAACAAACGAGTTCAGACCGTTGGCCAGCACGCCGCCCTTCAGACGCTTCATATATAGCGGGCCGGAAACCGGCTGCTCGGAGACGTCAGAGGTGGCGGTAATATCGCCGATGGTTTCCAGCGAGGTAATCATAAACACCAGCATCAGCGGCAGCAGCAGATTCCAGTCGATGCCCAGCCCGTAGTACAGCGGCGTGGGTACCATAATCAGGCTGCTTTCCGTCGGCGCGGTATTGGCCGGCAGCATATCGAGTAGCCATGCCGCCAGGTAGCCGGCCGCCATCGCGATAACCAGCGAAGCGATGCGCAGGTACGGGTTGCGCTGGCGGTTAAGGATAATAATCAGCGCCAGCACGATCCCTGCCAGCAGCAGGTTTTTTGGCGCGCCGAAGGTGTGGTCGGCCATGGCGGCATAGCCGCCGCCGATGGAGGTCAGGCCAACCTGAATCAGCGACAGGCCGATAATCATCACCACCACGCCGGAAACCAGCGGGGTAATAATGCGGCGGGCGAGATGCAGAACGCGGGAGAGAACCATCTCTGTGCAGCTGGCCAGCATCAGGGTGCCGAACAGCGCGGCCATCATGGTCGGAACATCGGCGCCGCCGGTTTTCAAGGCGGTCCCGCCCATAATCAGCGGCGCGACGAAGTTAAAACTGGTGCCCTGAATCGAGAGCAGACCAGACCCCACCGGGCCCCAGGCTTTAATTTGAATGATGGAGGCCACGCCGGAGGCGAACAGGGACATGCTGATGATGTGTTGCGTATCCTGAGCCGGAAGGCCCAGAGCCTGACAAATTAACAGCGCCGGAGTGATGACCGCGACAAACATCGCCAGCAGGTGCTGGAAGGCGGCGAACAGGGTTTGCGGTAGCGGCGGGCGGTCTTCAAGGCGGTAGATTAATTCGCTGGTTTGCTTATGCGCAACCGGTTGCGCATTTTCTGATTCTGCGGTGTTAACGGACATCACAACAATCCCAAAGGTGGCAAAGCGGGGATTTTATCGGACTGTAGACCAAAAGCAAACGTTTGCCACTCTTTAGCGGCAAATATTTAAGCAGGGAATAAGTGTCAAAAATTTATTAACATTTTGTATGCTTGATCGCATCATTATCCCTACAAAATATCTTTTCCTGTCCTTTTTTCCGTACTTCTGCTTAAAATCCCTTCCCGATTACTCATGATGAGAAGCAATCGACACCGGGAATACCGTCGCGTGTGAATGGATCATGCGCCTATAAGGAGCTCTTTTTTATGTTTCATCTCGATACCTTATCGACGCTCGTTGCCGCAACACTCGTGTTGCTACTGGGTAGAAAACTCGTTCAAACCGTCCCTTTCCTGAAGAAATACACCATTCCTGAACCCGTTGCGGGCGGCCTGCTGGTCGCGCTGGCGCTGCTGGTATTAAAGAAAAGCATGGATATCGAAATCGATTTCGATATGAGCCTCAAAGATCCGCTGATGCTGGCTTTCTTTGCCACTATCGGCCTGAACGCCAACCTCGCCAGCCTGCGCTCCGGCGGCAAAGTGCTGGGGACGTTCCTGATTGTGGTGGTGGGGCTGCTGCTGCTGCAAAACGCGCTCGGAATCGGCATGGCGAAGCTGCTTGGCCTCGACCCGCTGATGGGGCTGCTGGCCGGTTCGATTACCCTTTCCGGCGGCCACGGTACCGGCGCGGCGTGGAGTAAATTGTTTGTTGAACGCTATGGCTTTGCCAACGCCACCGAAGTGGCCATGGCTTGCGCAACCTTCGGCCTCGTCCTGGGCGGCCTGATCGGCGGACCGGTGGCGCGCTATCTGGTTAAGCACTCTTCCTCCCCGGACGGTACGCCGGACGATCAGCTCGCGCCGACCGCGTTTGAAAAGCCGGATATGGGGCGCATGATCACGTCGCTGGTGCTGATTGAGAGCATCGCGCTGATCGCCATCTGTTTAACGGTAGGGAAGATCGTTGCGCAACTGCTGGCGGGAACCGTATTTGAACTGCCCACCTTCGTTTGCGTGCTGTTTATCGGCGTGATCCTGAGCAATAGCCTGTCGGCGCTGGGCCTGTACCGCGTGTTCGACCGCGCGGTGTCGGTGCTGGGTAACGTCAGCCTGTCGCTGTTCCTGGCGATGGCCCTGATGAGCCTGAAGCTGTGGGAGCTGGCGTCGCTGGCGCTGCCGATGATTATTATTCTGGCGGTTCAGGCAGTGGCTATGGCGCTGTATGCGGTGTTTGTAACCTACCGGATGATGGGAAAAAACTACGATGCCGCGGTGCTGGCAGCCGGCCACTGTGGTTTCGGCCTCGGCGCGACGCCGACGGCGATTGCCAACATGCAGGCGATTACCGACCGTTTCGGTCCGTCGCACATGGCGTTTCTGGTGGTGCCGATGGTGGGCGCGTTCTTTATCGATATCGTTAACGCGCTGGTGATTAAGCTCTATCTGCTGCTGCCGGTATTTGGCTGATAAAAACCCGGAGGCGGTGCGCTACGGGGTTGTGCGGTCTGCGGGCGATAGCCCGGGTAAGGCGTTTACGCCGCAACCCGGGGATACTCCGGGATTTATACATCGACGCGGTTTCCCCCCGGCTCGCGCTGCGCTTAGCCGGGCTACGGGGTTGTGCGGTCTGTGGGCTGTAGCCCGGGTAAGGCGTTTACGCCGCAACCCGGGGATACTCCGGGATTCATACATCGGCGCGGCTTCTCCCCGGCTCGCGCTGCGCTTAGCCGGGCTACGGGGTGTGCGGTCTGCGGGCTGTAGCCCGGGTAAGGCGTTTACGCCGCAACCCGGGGATACCCCGGGATTTATGCGTCGACGCGGCTTCTCCCCGGCTCGCGCCGCGCTTAGCCGGGCTACGGGGTTGTGCGGTCTGCGGGCGGTAGCCCGGCTAAGGCGTTTACGCCGCCAGCCGGGGATACTCAGGGATTCATGACTCGACGCGGCTTCTCCCCGGCTCGCGCTGCGCTTAGCCGGGCTACGGGGTTGTGCGGTCTGTGGGCTGTAGCCCGGCTAAGGCGTTTACGCCGCCAGCCGGGAATACCTCCCATCTTACGCTTCGTCGTGCTCTTCCCACGCCAGTGCGCGTTTTACCGCCTTCTTCCAGCCGCTGTAGCGATAGTTACGCTCGGTGGTTTCAATCCCCGGACGGAACTCGCGTTCGATGACCGCTTTCTCTTGCAGTTCATCCAGGTTTTGCCAGAAACCGACCGCCAGACCGGCCAGATAGGCTGCGCCCAGCGCGGTGACTTCGCGGACTTCCGGGCGTTCCACGCGGGTGCCGAGAATATCGGACTGGAACTGCATCAGGAAGTTGTTGGCGACCGCGCCGCCGTCAACGCGCAGGGCGTGGAGACGGATCCCGGAGTCAGCCTGCATCGCTTCCAGCACGTCGCGGGTCTGATAGGCAATCGACTCCAGGGTGGCGCGAATAATATGGTTGGAGTTCACGCCGCGGGTCAGGCCGAAGATCGCGCCGCGGGCATACGGGTCCCAGTACGGGGCGCCGAGTCCGGTAAAAGCCGGAACCACGTACACGCCGTTGGTATCCTTCACTTTGGTGGCGAAATATTCGGAATCGAACGCGTCGCTAATCAGCTTCATCTCATCGCGCAGCCACTGAATAGAGGCGCCCGCCATAAACACCGCGCCTTCCAGCGCATAGTTCACCTCACCGCGCGGGCCGCAGGCGATAGTCGTCAGCAGGCCGTGCGTTGACGTCACCGCTTTCTCGCCGGTATTCATCAGCATAAAGCAGCCGGTACCGTAGGTGTTTTTCGCCATCCCCTCTTTCACGCACAGCTGGCCGAACAGCGCCGCCTGCTGGTCGCCCGCGATGCCGGCGATCGGAATACGCGTCCCACCCTTACCGCCGATGTTGGTCTGGCCGTACACTTCGGAAGATTTGCGCACTTCCGGCAGCATGGCGCGCGGGATATCCAGCGCGTCGAGCATTTTGTCATCCCAGTCCAGTTCGTGGATATTAAACAGCATGGTACGCGAGGCGTTAGTGTAGTCGGTTACGTGAACGCGTCCCTGGGTCATTTTCCAGATAAGCCAGGTGTCTACGGTACCGAACAGCAGCTCGCCGCGTTTAGCGCGTTCGCGCGCGCCTTCGACGTGGTCGAGGATCCACTTCACTTTGGTGCCGGAGAAGTAGGGGTCAACCACCAGGCCGGTGGCCTTGCGGATGTACTCTTCCATGCCGTCGCGCTTGAGCTGTTCGCAGATCTCGGCGGTACGGCGGCACTGCCAGACGATGGCGTTATAAATCGGCTTTCCGGTTTCGCGCTCCCACACGATGGCGGTTTCACGCTGGTTGGTGATGCCGATCGCCGCGATTTCATCGGAGCTGATATCGGCTTTTGCCAGCACTTCAACCAGCGTAGAGCTTTGCGATGCCCAGATCTCCATCGGGTCGTGTTCAACCCAGCCTGGACGCGGATAAATTTGTTCGAATTCTCGCTGAGAAACGCTGACGATATTGGCATCGTGATCCATTACCACGGCGCGGGAGCTGGTGGTGCCCTGGTCGAGCGCTACGATATATTTTTTGTCGGTCATAATATGAGTCCCGTAGTCAGATTACAGCGAAGCTTTGTGTTGCGTCGTAGAGGGGGATGCGGCTTCTTTCTCTTCGACGACGCAGGTGTCGCAAGGCAGGTGGCGGCCAATCAGCTTGCGGTAGCAGAATGCGCCCAGCGCAGCACCGACGATTGGCGCACACAGCGGCACCAGGAAATAAGGAATATCTTTGCCGCCGGTGAAGGCGACGTTGCCCCAGCCTGCCAGCCAGGCGAAGGCTTTCGGTCCGATATCACGCGCCGGGTTCATGGCGAAGCCGGTCAGCGGGCCCATGGATGCGCCGATGACGGCGATCAGCAGACCAATCAGCAGCGGCGCCAGCGGGCCACGCGGCACGCCGTTACCATCGTCGGTCAGCGCCAGAATGACGCCCATCAGGATAGCGGTAATCACCATTTCTACCGCGAAGGCCTGCACAAAATTGATATGCGGATTCGGATAGGTGGAGAAAATGCCTGCCAGCTCGAGACTTTCGACGCTACCGCGCACCATATTGTGGGTATGTTCGAAATCGAAGAAAAGATTGTAATAAAGCCCGTAAACTAAAGCCGCAGCGCAAAAGGCGCCAGCGAATTGCGCAACGATAAAAGGAACAACTTTACGACCGTCAAAGCAGGCGAACAGCCACAGCGCGATGGTGACCGCCGGGTTAAGGTGCGCACCGGAAACCCCTGCGGTCAGGTAAATCGCCATGGCGACGCCCAGACCCCAGATGATGCTGATTTCCCACTGACCGAAGCTGGCTCCCGCGACCTTAAGCGCAGCGACGCACCCAACGCCGAAAAAGATCAACAACCCGGTACCGAGGAACTCTGCGATGCACTGGCCTTTTAGTGTTGATGTTTGGCTCATAATCGAATCCTGAAGCGTAGTGATGATTATTGTATGTGTGAAGGTCGCAGGCGACCACGCTGCCATGTAGGCATAGTGTTAATTTATCGTTAACGAACAAAAACGAGAAATATCGAAATTCAAATGTGTGTACCACGTCAAGAAAATGAGCGTTTTCGCGCCATAAACGCGTGTTCGGCCTTTTGCGGGAGCGTTTCACCGCACATTTTTTTACGTGTTGATTAACAATTACGAAAAAGTACCGGGTAAAAGCGGCGAACGGACCAGGTAAAGGCTGAAAAGTGTTGCAAACCGCAATCTACGCGGGTTGTCGCTGGACAGGGGAGGCGGGGCTTCATACAATCGACTACATCACCACTGTAGTGCGCTAATTTTCGTTAAGGCGTCAACGCGTATACGAAACGGACGGTTTCTATCAACGCCTTGCAAGTTCAGGAGAGGTATGACGATGTCATTAGAAGTGTTTGAGAAATTAGAATCTAAAGTTCAGCAGGCGATTGATACCATCACTCTGTTACAGATGGAAATCGAAGAGCTGAAAGAGAAGAACAACACGCTGGCGCAGGAAGTACAGAGCGCGCAGCACAGCCGTGAAGAGCTTGAGCGTGAAAACGGTCAGCTGAAAGAACAGCAGCAGGGCTGGCAGGATCGTCTGCAGGCGCTGCTGGGCCGCATGGAAGAAGTCTGATGCTTCCCGCCCCCTCCCGCTCGGGAGGGGGTAAACTCTCCCCCGCTCTATATACTCACAAGTTATAGCCAATCTTTTTTTATTCTTTAATCATCAGTCCGCTTTCTGGCACGCTTAATCCATCACAACACTACATAAAGAGAGCGGTGCGATGAATAAGTGGGGCGTGGGGTTAACTCTGTTGCTGGCATCCGCCAGCGTTCTGGCAAAAGACATTCAACTATTAAACGTTTCTTACGATCCAACGCGCGAGCTGTACGAACAGTACAACAAAGCCTTTAGCGCGCACTGGAAACAAGAAACCGGCGACAACGTGGTGATTCGTCAGTCCCACGGCGGCTCCGGCAAACAGGCGACCTCGGTGATCAACGGCATTGAAGCCGACGTGGTGACCCTTGCGCTGGCCTATGACGTCGATGCGATTGCCGAACGTGGCCGAATCGACAAAAACTGGCTGAAGCGTCTGCCGGATAACTCCGCGCCGTACACCTCCACCATCGTGTTCCTCGTACGCAAAGGCAACCCGAAGCAGATTCACGACTGGAACGACCTGATTAAACCGGGCGTGTCGGTGATTACCCCGAACCCGAAAAGCTCCGGCGGCGCGCGCTGGAACTATCTGGCGGCATGGGGCTATGCCCTGCACCAGAACAATGGCGACCAGGCGAAGGCGCAAGAGTTCGTAAAAGCGCTGTTTAAGAACGTCGAGGTGCTGGATTCCGGCGCCCGTGGTGCGACCAACACCTTCGTGGAACGTGGGATCGGCGATGTGCTGATTGCCTGGGAAAACGAAGCCCTGCTGGCGACCAACGAACTGGGTAAAGACAAATTTGAGATCGTGACCCCGAGCGAATCGATTCTCGCCGAGCCGACGGTTTCCGTGGTGGATAAAGTGGTCGACAAGAAGGGCACTCGCCAGGTGGCGGAAGCGTATCTGAAGTACCTCTACTCGCCGGAAGGCCAGGAGATTGCGGCGAAGAACTTCTATCGTCCGCGCGATCCTGAGATAGCGAAAAAATACGCGAATGAGTTCCCGAAACTGAAGCTGTTCACCATCGATGACGTGTTTGGCGGCTGGACGAAAGCGCAGAAAGAGCACTTTTCCAACGGCGGCACCTTCGACCAGATCAACCAGCGTTAAATAGCCTCTCCTTATCCCCGCTTGCGCTGCGCTTAGCGGGGATACAACTCTTGTCGCCCGGACAGGCGTAAGCCGCGACCCGGGGCTGAGAAGTCTGGTAGCGCCGCCTCCGGGAAAACACACCGAACCTCTTCCTGTTTTCATTTGGTCATCAAACTGCGTTACTCTTCCGTTTCTGGCTGAGACAGGAAAAAATAATGCGAAGAGTACGATACCTTTTATTAGCGCTGCTGGTGGTCGTTGTGGCGGCGATGGCCGGCGGCTACTACTGGCTTCATTCCGGCAACCCTGATGCGTTGCGCAAAATTGTTCTGCAACAGTGCGTCCCCAATCAACAGCAGCACCAGAATCCCGCGCCCTGTGCGGAAGTGAACCTCAAGGGCGGCTATGTGCTGTTTAAAGACCGCAATGGCCCGCTGCAGTATCTGCTGATGCCGACTTACCGTATTAACGGCACCGAAAGTCCGCTGCTGCTTAATCCCCTGACGCCGAACTTCTTCTGGCAGGCCTGGCAGGGGCGCGAAATCATGAGCCAGCATCGTGGTTCCGCCGTATCGGATGACGCGGTCTCCTTGACCATCAACTCGCGCAGCGGACGGACGCAAAATCATTTCCATATCCATATCTCCTGCCTGCGTCCCGATGTCCGTACTCAGCTGGACAAGGACGCGCCCGCTATCAGCAGCCGCTGGTTGCCGCTGCCCGGTGGACTACTGGGCCACGAATATCTGGCGCGTCGGGTCACCGAAACGGAGCTGGCGCAGCGCAGCCCGTTCCTGATGCTGGCCGAAGAGGTGCCGGAAGCGCGTGAACATATGGGCCGTTTTGCGCTGGCGATGGCAAAGCAGAGCGATGGCTCGCTGGTGCTGCTGGCGACCGAGCGTAACCTGCTAACGCTTAATCGCGCATCGGCGGAAGAGATTCAGGATCACAGCTGCGCAATCCTGCAATAACCCCACCATATCTGGCGTTTACCTGTCTTATCGTCCGTCGTATTCTTGCTGAAAAAATCGACAGGAGACAGGTATGTCGCTCTGGTTGTCCCACCCTCTGTTCCTTCCTTCTATCATCGTCGGCATCACTATTCTCCTCTGGGCGACTTCGCTACTGCCGGAGTTTATGACCGCGCTGCTGTTTTTTGCCGCAGCGATGATCGCCAAAATCGCGCCGCCGGAGGTCATTTTCGGCGGCTTTGCCTCATCGGCGTTCTGGCTGGTGTTCAGCGGATTTGTGCTGGGGATCGCCATACGCAAAACCGGGCTGGCGGACAGAGCGGCCCGGTCGCTCTCGTCGCGGCTGACCGACTCCTGGCCGCTGATGGTCGGCAGCGTGGTGCTGCTCAGCTATGCGCTGGCGTTTGTGATGCCGTCCAATATGGGGCGTATCGCGCTGCTGATGCCGATTGTGGCGGCAATGGCCAGGCGTGCCGGCATTGAAGAGGGGACGCGCCCGTGGTTTGGCCTGGCGCTGGCGGTGGGGTTCGGGACCTTCCAGCTGTCTGCCACCATCCTGCCCGCCAACGTCCCGAATCTGGTGATGAGCGGCGCGGCGGAGGGATCGTATGGTATCCATTTGAATTATCTTCCCTATTTACTGCTGCATACGCCGGTGCTCGGCTGGCTCAAAGGGGCTGTGCTGATCGCCCTGATATGCTGGCTGTTTCCCGGAAAACCGCACCCGCCGCGCGACATGACGCCGCTGCCGCCGATGAGCCGCGATGAGAAGCGCCTGGCGTGGCTGCTGGTGGTAGTGCTGACGCTCTGGGTGACGGAGAGCTGGCACGGCGTGGGGCCGGCCTGGACGGGGCTGGCGGCGGCGGTGATAACTCTGCTGCCGCGGGTCGGTTTTATCAGCGGCGAGGAGTTTTCCAGCGGCGTGAATATCCGCACCTGTATTTACGTCGCCGGGATTTTGGGGCTGGCTATCACCGTGACGCAAACCGGTATCGGCGGCGTGGTGGGGAATGCCCTGCTGCAGATTATGCCGCTGGATAAAGAGAGTCCGTTCACCAGCTTTCTCGCATTGACCGGCATTACCAGCGCGCTGAACTTTATCATGACCGCTAACGGCGTACCGGCGCTGTATACCACCTTCGCGCAGAGCTTCTCCGATGCGACCGGTTTCCCGCTGCTGAGCGTGATTATGATTCAGGTGCTGGGATACTCCACGCCGCTGCTGCCGTATCAGGCATCACCGATTGTGGTGGCAATGGGGCTGGGGAAAGTGCCTGCAAGGGCGGGAATGCTGCTGTGTATTGCGCTGGCGGCGGTAAGCTATTTGATTCTGCTGCCGCTGGACTACCTGTGGTATCAGGCGTTGGGGAAACTGTAGGCTGCACCGCTCGGGGATTTTCCCGGAACCTGGCCGGGCAACCGGGCGATAACCCCGGTTGCAAAGCGCGACCGGGGAAAGGCCTTAAAGCGAATTACGCTTTTTTCGCGGCTTCTGCTGCTTTAACGATCACCGCGAAAGCGTCAGCTTTCAGGGATGCGCCGCCAACCAGCGCGCCGTCGATGTCCGGCTGGGTGAACAGCTCTGCTGCGTTGCCCGCGTTAACGGAACCGCCGTACTGGATGATCACTTGTTCAGCCACTTTCGCATCAGCTTTAGCGATGTGGTCGCGAATGAATTTGTGTACAGCCTGAGCCTGAGCCGGGGTAGCGGATTTGCCGGTACCGATCGCCCATACGGGCTCATAAGCGATAACTGCGCCTTCGAACGCCGCCGCGCCCTGGGTTTTCAGAACGGCGTCGATCTGACGCGCGCACACTTCTTCCGTTTTGCCCGCTTCGTTTTCCGCTTCGGTTTCACCGATGCACAGAACCGGGATCAGACCCTGCTCTTTCAGTACCGCGAATTTCCTGGCGATAAACTCGTCGGACTCTTTGTGGTAGGTACGGCGCTCGGAGTGGCCGATGATGATGTATTCAGCGCCGATGTCTTTCAGCATTTCGGCAGAGGTTTCGCCAGTGAACGCGCCGGACAGGTTCAGGTCAACGTTCTGCGCGCCCAGGTGAATGTGGCTGCCCGCAGCGGCTTGTTTAGCCAGGTCGATGTACATCTCAGGCGGAGCAATGGCAACTGCACAGCCGGTTACGCCAGCCAGTTCGGTACGCAGGTTCGCGACCAGTTCGTTTACCATGTGGCGGCTGCCGTTCAGTTTCCAGTTACCCATCACTAAAGGATGTCGCATTTTTATTCTCCACGCTTTAAAGCGAATTAAGGAATATAGCCGCCCCCGCGGGCAGCATGGTCTGTGAAACAGTATAGAGATTCATCACTGGAAAGGCTTTGCTTTTTGTCATTTATTGTTGTTTTCCAGCGTTTCAGATAGCGCCAGCTTAATCGGTTCAACAGCGAAGGTCAGCCCCTTTTCGCCGTTGTCCGCCACCACATAGCGCACAGCACCTTCCGTTTCGGAGAAGTAACGTTTGCCTTTTCCGGCGGTCAGCAGTTTCTGCAGCTTCTGCTGGCTTTGCGTCAGGCTGAGCGTGGGTACGAACGCGCGCATCACGGCGCTCATATACTCCTGGGCTCTCGCTTTCGCCGCTTTCTGCTGCGGCCCCTGAATCGGTAGCCAGGTGATCTGCATCGATTTAATTTTGAGCGTGCCGCGTTCAAGCGCGGTCGACGCGTAAAGGTTCTCATTGATCTTCGTGGCGGCGCGGGTCAGGTTTGCCTGGTCTTTGCTGGCGGCGACGGCGCGAAATTCATTGAGCGATAGCTTCGGGTTATCGTTGTTGAATTTTTCCCGAAACTCGCTGATGGAAATATCAAAGGCCGGCGCGCCGGAGAGAAGATAGGGCGCCGTAGCGCTGGCGTCTGACTCGGCGGACAACGCTTTTTGGCCGACGGATAATGCCGCCAGCCCAATTAAACATAAGGTTGCCCACTTCTTCATGCCCATCTTCCCTTTTTTTATCTGCTGACGATTAAAACGAGAACCGTCACGCTTGTCAAAAAGTCACGCCTTCAGGGTAAACTACGTCGGTGATGATGATAAGGAATAAAACATGACCCTACAGCAGTGGCTATTCTCAATTAAAGGGCGGATTGGACGTCGCGACTTCTGGATCTGGATCGCTATCTGGATAATGACCATGAGCGCGCTGTTCACGCTGGCCGGTAGTAACCTTCTCAATTTACAGACGGCGGCTTTTATTCTGGTGTGCCTGCTGTGGCCGACGGCGGCGGTGACCATTAAACGCCTGCACGATCGGGGTAAATCCGGGCTCTGGGCGCTGCTGATGATTCTGGCGTGGATGCTGCTGGCGGGCAACTGGTCGATGCTGCCTGGGGTCTGGCAGTGGGGCGTCGGGCGGTTTATACCGACGCTGATTATCGTCATGATGCTGATCGACCTGGGCGCGTTTGTCGGTACCCAGGGCGCGAATAAGTTTGGTAAAGAGACGCTGGGCGTGCGCTGGAAAGCGGAATCCTGATTACCAGTAGTGTTCGGCGGTCATATGACCCGGCCGGCGACGCAGGTGCTTGCTCATCTGCCGGGTCTCTTTCAGCAGCTGCTGGGTGTCGCGCACCATCTGCGGGTTACCGCACAGCATGACGTGGCTGCTCTCGGCGTTCATCGGCAGGCCGACGGCCTCTTCCAGCGCGCCGGTTTCAATCAGGAACGGGATACGTCCCGTGAGCATGCCCGGCGCGGTTTCCCGGCTCACGACCGACTGGATGCGCAGTTTTCCCGCATAGCGCGCTTCCAGCGCCTGCATCTGCGGCAGATAGCTGAGGTCGGCGGCATAGCGCGCGGCGTGCACCAGTACCAGGTTTTTAAAGCGATCCAGGTCCTTCCCTTCTTCCAGAATTGACAGGTACGGGCCAATCGCCGTGCCGGTGGCGAGCATCCATAGGGTGTCGCAATCCGGCACCTCTTCCAGAACGAAGAAACCGGCGGCTTCGCTGACCACCTGGACTTCATCGCCCGGCTTCAGTGCCGCCAGCCGCGGGCTGAGCTTGCCCTCCGGAACCGTCACCAGATAGAACTCAAGATCGGGGTTGCTGGGGGCGTTGACGTAGGAATAGGCGCGCTGCACGCGTTCTCCGTCTACGTCCAGCCCCAGTTTGGCAAACTGCCCAGCGGTGAAGGGCGCAACCGGCGCGTGAACGGTGAGGCTAAACAGTGCATCAGTCCAGTTCTGTACTTTTACCACTTTGCCCGTAACCCAGTTTGCCATAGCGACTCTCCTCTCAATCCTGTTAACGTATCTTCACCGCGACGAGAGCAGATTTCCAGCCCGAAAAGGCTGGAAAGCTCTATTGATCAAATGTTTTTACAGGATGTGCAGCTGAATATCCGGGTCTTTGCGATCGAGATAATGAATCGATTGAATACGGCGGATAGTGCGGGATTTACCGCGGATCAGCAGGGTTTCGGTGGTGGCCATATTGCCTTTACGGGTGATACCGTCCAGCAGATCGCCCTTGGTGATGCCGGTTGCCGAGAAAACCACGTTGTCGCTGCGCGCCATATCGTCCAGGCGCAGCACTTTGCCTGCTTCAATGCCCATCGCCTGACAGCGTGCCAGCTCGTTTTCGCCGATACGGCGGTTCTCTTCGCTGTCGCCCTTCACGTGGTGACGCGCCAGCAGTCGGCCGTTCATATCGCCGTCCAGCGCGCGGATCACCGCAGCGGAAACGACGCCTTCCGGCGCGCCGCCGATACCGTACATGACGTCAACTTCGCTGTCCGGCATGCAGGTCAGAATAGAGGCGGCAACGTCGCCGTCGGGGATGGCGAACACGCGCACGCCCAGCTTTTGCAGCTCAACAATGACGTCGTCATGGCGTGGCTTGGCTAAGATGGTGACCGTTAATTCACTCAGCGGCTTATTCAGCGCGCGGGCGATATTATGCAGGTTCTCCGCCAGCGGCAGTTTCAGATCGATGGTGCCCTTCGCTCCCGGGCCGACAATCAGCTTTTCCATGTACATATCCGGCGCATTCAGGAAACAGCCCTTATCGCCTACCGCCATCACCGCCAGCGCGTTCGCCTGGCCCATCGCCGTCATGCGGGTGCCTTCGATGGGATCGACGGCGATATCTACCGCATCGCCGTGGCCGGTACCGACGCGCTCGCCAATGTACAGCATCGGCGCTTCGTCGATTTCGCCTTCGCCAATCACGATAGTGCCGTCGATGTTGATCAGGTTGAGCATAATGCGCATGGCGTTGACGGCGGCGCCGTCGGCGGTATTTTTATCACCGCGGCCTAACCATTTGTAGCCTGCCAGCGCGGCGGCTTCGGTTACGCGCGAAAATTCGATGGCCAGTTCTCGTTTCATAATCCACTCATCTGAATAAAAATTATGCGCAGCGTGGCGAGATGACGTTCGCGCTACGCGTTGGAATAGCGTTCGGTTTCCGGCATCCAGCGCTCTATCAGCGCCTGTGCCTGCTGGGGATAGCGTTCGTGAATATGGCGGGCGATGCGCTGAACTTCCGGGATCATGGCCTGATCGCGCAATAAGTCCGCGACTTTAAATTCAGCGTTGCCGGTCTGACGGGTGCCGAGCAGCTCGCCGGGACCGCGAATTTCCAGGTCTTTTTGGGCGATGACGAAACCGTCATTGCTATCGCGCAGAACCTGCAGGCGCTTCTGGGCGGTTTTTGACAGCGGCGATTTATAGAGCAGCACGCAGTGGGAGGCTACCGCACCGCGCCCGACGCGCCCTCGGAGCTGGTGCAGCTGCGCCAGCCCCAGACGCTCCGGGTTTTCGATGATCATCAGGCTGGAGTTGGGCACGTCCACGCCGACTTCAATCACCGTGGTGGCGACCAGCAGATGCAGCTCGCCCTGCTTGAACGCTCTCATTACCGCCTGCTTCTCGGCGGATTTCATACGCCCGTGCACCAGGCCGATATTCAGCTCCGGCAGGGCGAGCTTCAGCTCTTCCCAGGTGGCTTCCGCCGCCTGAGCTTCCAGCAGATCCGACTCTTCAATCAGCGTACAAACCCAGTAGGCCTGGCGGCCTTCGTGAGTGCAGGCGTTACGTACGCGGTCAATAATATCGCTGCGTCGCGTATCCGGAATGGCCACCGTCGTAACCGGCGTTCGGCCCGGCGGCAGTTCATCGATGACCGAGGTGTCGAGGTCGGCATACGCGGTCATCGCCAGGGTGCGCGGAATCGGCGTGGCGGTCATAATCAGCTGGTGCGGATGAAATCCCTGCTGTTGCCCTTTCTCCCACAGCGCCAGCCGCTGATGGACGCCAAAACGGTGCTGCTCGTCGATAATCACCAACGCGAGGCCGTTAAACTGGACCTGCTCCTGAAAGATGGCGTGGGTGCCGACAATCATCTGCACCTGTCCGCTGGCGATAGCCTCCTGCTGCGCCAGGCGCGCTTTGCCTTTTTGTTTGCCCGCCAGCCAGCCCACCTCAACGCCCAGCGGTTCGAACCAGCTGCGGAAGTTATTGGCGTGCTGTTCAGCCAGCAGCTCGGTCGGCGCCATCAGCGCTACCTGTTTGCCGTGAGCGATGGCGCGCAGGGCGGCAAGCGCGGCGACCAGGGTTTTACCGGAGCCCACGTCCCCCTGCACCAGACGCATCATCGGCACGTCCAGCGCCATATCGCGCTCGATTTCAGCCGTGACGCGCGCCTGCGCGCCGGTCGGCGTAAAGGGGAGGGAGGCCAGCAGCTTATCTTTTAGCGTGTCGTTAGCGCTGAGCGCGAGGGCGTGGTAGCGCTGGGCGCCTGCCCGCAGCGCCAGCATGCTGAGGTTATGCGCCAGCAGCTCTTCCAGGATTAAGCGCCGCTGAGCCGGATGTTTGCCGCTTTCCAGCTCGCTAAGCTGTAAAGAGGGCGGCGGGCGATGCAGCGTGCGCAAGGCGTCCGGCAGGCTCATCATCCCTTGCGCCAGCTCAGGCGGCAGCAGTTCGGCGATCGCGCAGGTTTCAAGCAGCTCCAGCGCCTGGTCGGTGAGCTTACGCAGCGTAGCCTGCTTGATGCCTTCGGTGGTGGGATATACCGGGGTCAGCGTTTCCTGTAAATCAGGGGTACTCATGTCGCCCTGAACCCGATATTCCGGATGGATCATCTCCGCCCCGTGCTTACCGCGCTTCGCCTCTCCGTAGGCCAGCACGCGACGCCCGGTTGCCAGGCTATTTTTCATCGCCGCGCTGAAGTTAAAAAAGCGCATGGTGAGGATGCCGGAGCCATCGCTTATCTGGCAGGTCATCATCCGGCGGCCGCCGAAAGTGATGTTGCAGTTGAGGACTTCGCCTTCAACGGTGGCGTAAACGCCGGGCAGCAGTTCGCCGATGTGATACAGATGGGTGCGGTCTTCGTAGCGTAGCGGCAGGTGCAGAAGCAGATCCTGTACCGTATGCAGGCCGATTTTTGCCAGCTTACTGCTCTGGGCCGCGCCAACGCCCGTCAGGGAATTGAGCGGCACCGCATCCAGCAGACGGCCCTGCATGATTACTTCGCCGCCTGCATGGTGGCCCACCACGCGGCATCGGCTTCGACTTCGCCCTGCTCGTTGACGTGGGGGTAGGGAAGTCCCTTGCGTTTAGCGACCTTCGCCAGCACCGGATAGCCGCCTTCAAACAGCAGGCGCTGCTGGTCTTCTTCCGGCAGCATACTGTTCTCGCGCCGGTACATGCCGGCGTTCTGCCGCTGGCGCTGGGCTTCGTAGAGGATAAGCGCTGAGGCGACGGAAACGTTCAGCGACTGCACCATGCCAATCATCGGAATGATGATGTCCTGGTCCGCCAGGTCTAACGCTTCCTGCGTAATGCCGGTTTTCTCCTGCCCCATCAGGATACAGGTGGGACGGGTATAGTCGATTTCACGGAAATCGACGGCGTTATCAGAGAGATGGGTCGCCAGGATCTGCATGCCCTGGCCTTTTAAATGCGTGACAGCCTCGCCAATAGTACGGTGGGTTTTGACCTGCACCCAGCTATTGCTGCCGGCGGCCGCGGAGGCCATGGTACGCATACGGCTACCTGGCCAGATGGCGTGCACTTCATGCACGCCAACGGCGTCTGCGGTACGAATGACCGCAGAGACGTTATGAGGCTTATGGACCTGCTCCATGCAGACTGTCAGGTCAGGCTGGCGCCTGGCGAGCATCTCGCAGATACGCGCATAACGCTGTAAATTCATGATACTTCCATCCTTCGAATGACTCTTTAATCGCTGCGGATTACGCGGCCCATTCCTGGGCCTTGCCCTTTACGGGGCCGCTGTAAGCAGCGTTCAAATCTGCTCCCGGCAGATTTGTCATTCGCTTGCCGCCTTGACGCAATTCGAATGATTTTGTGGAAGAGCTAGTTTCGGTTACGGGTGACTTTTATTACATCCGGCATGACGCGAATTTTGCGCATGATATTCGCCAGATGCACGCGGTCGCGCGCGGTAAGGCGAATAAAGGCGCTGTAAACGCGGCCATCTTTCTCTTCCGTATTCAGGCTTTGAATATTGGAAGAAGCGGTGTTGATCGCCGCGGTAAGATTTGCCAGGGCACCCTGATGGTTGAACATATCCACCTTGATTTCGGTGATAAATTCCTGCGCTGTCTCTTTGTCCCACTCGACCGCCATAAATTTCTCCGGCTCTTTCTGATAGCCGCGAATGTTACGACAGGACTCATGGTGAATAACCAGGCCTTTGCCCGGGCTGACGTGCGCGATAATCGGGTCGCCGGGGATCGGGCGGCAGCATTTGGCGAAGGTGATCAGCACGCCATCCGCGCCTTTAATCGGCAGATGATTATGGCCGACAGGCGCTGGCTGTACAGGCACGGCGGTGGTTTCACCCTGCTGCAGGTTTTTTGCTACCACGACGCTCATGGCGTTGCCGAGGCCGATTTCGGCCAGCAGATCGTCAAGCGTGGTCAGCTTCATGCGCTCAAGTTCACGCTGAATGTTCTCTGGCGGGATCTCGGCCAGCTTGCGGCTACCGCCGAGGGCGTGATTGAGCAGGCGGCGCCCGAGGCTTACGGAGTCGTCGCGCTTAAGATTTTTCAGCAGCTGGCGAATTTTGGCGCGCGCTTTCGAGCTGACGACAAAGTTCAGCCATGCGGCGTTCGGACGTGCGCCCGGCGCGGTGATGATTTCCACCGTCTGGCCGCTGGAGAGCGACTGCGACAGCGGATACGGCTGGCGGTCGACGCGGGCGCCGACGCAGGCATGGCCGATGTCGGTATGCACCGCGTAGGCGAAATCCACCGGCGTCGCGCCGGCGGGCAGTTCGACAATGCGCCCTTCCGGGGTGAAAACGTAAATCTCATCCGGGAACAGATCGGATTTCACGCTCTCAATAAATTCAAATGAACTACCGGCGCTCTGCTGGAGCTCCAGCAGGCTCTGCATCCAGCGCTGGGCGCGGATTTGCGCCGTGGTGCTGCTCTCGCCGCCGTGCTCTTTATAAGCCCAGTGCGCCGCCACCCCCATTTCCGCCATCTGGTCCATGTCTTCGGTACGAATTTGTACCTCAACCGGGACGCCGTGCGGGCCGATCATCGAGGTGTGCAAAGATTGATAGCCGTTCGCCTTTGGAATGGCAATATAGTCTTTGACGCGACCCGGACGCGGCTTGTAAAGGCTGTGCATCTGGCCAAGCACGCGGTAGCAGGTGTCGGAATCATGGACAATCACGCGGAAAGCGTAGATATCCATAATCGAGTGAAAGCGCTGCTCTTTGAGCACCATCTTGCAGTAGATGGAGTACAAATGCTTTTCGCGACCGCTAACGCGACAGGGAATTCCCGCTTCCTGCAAACGCCCTTCGATTTCGGAGAGGATCTTTTGAATCATCTCCTTACGGTTGCCGCGCGCCGCTTTAACCACCTCTTTAATGACGCGGTAGCGGTTAGGATACAGCGCCTCAAAGCCCAATTCTTCGAGCTCGGTTTTGATGTGATGGATACCTAAACGGTGCGCCAGAGGGCTGTAGATCTCCAGCGTTTCGCGGGCGATGCGGCGGCGCTTGTCCGGGCGCAATGAGCCCAGCGTGCGCATGTTATGGGTGCGGTCAGCGAGCTTGATAAGGATGACGCGGATATCCTGCACCATCGCCATAATCATTTTGCGAAAGTTTTCAGCCTGGGCCTCTTTCTTGTCGCGAAACTTAAGCTTATCAAGTTTTGACACCCCCTCTACCAGTTCAGCAACGCTTTTACCGAAAAGCTGCTCCATGTCCTGGTAGGTGGCGGGGGTATCTTCTATCACGTCGTGCAGCAGAGCGGCCATCAGCGTTTCATGGTCGAGTTTCATCTCGGCCAGGATACAGGCTACCGCTACCGGGTGCGTGATATAGGGTTCACCGCTTGAACGTGTCTGGCCCTCGTGAGCGTCACGTGCAACGAGATAAGCCTGCCGAAGACGTTTAATTTGCTCTTCGGGCAGGTAGTTTTGAATCAGCTGATTCAGGCTTTCAAACAGATACAAGGGCGACCCGCAGTGTGATTAACGACGACCTTCAGCAATAGCGGTAACGGCTTGTAATTCAGCGGCTTCCTGCTCTTGCTGTTCCTGGCGCTCACGAACGTCGAGGATCTTGTTGTTGATCAGACCTTCTTCGATTTCGCGCAGTGCGATAACGGTAGTTTTATCGTTTTCTTCCGGTACCAGCGGATCCTTTCCGCCTACCTGCATCTGACGAGCGCGACGCGCGGCGACCAGTACCAGGTCAAAACGGTTACCAATTTTCTCTACAGCGTCCTGAACAGTTACGCGTGCCATACTTAAAATGCTCCACAGGTGAAGAAATGACTGGGCATGATACTGAATGTGGGTTCAGTCTGCCAACAGTTTGGTGATTAAAGCGCCATGTCGCTGCTTTTGGCGGCTCATGCGCAGACGTTCGGCGCGAATAATAATTTTCAGATCGCTCAGCGCGGTATCAAAATCATCATTCACAATCAGGTAATCATACTCCGCGTAATGGCTCATTTCTGCAACTGCCTGCGCCATACGTTTTGCGATAACCTCTTCGCTGTCCTGACCGCGGCCGCGCAGGCGACGATCAAGCTCATCTTTTGACGGCGGCAGGATAAAAATGCTGCGCGCGCCGGGCATTCTGTTGCGGATTTGCTGCGCGCCCTGCCAGTCGATATCGAGGAAGACGTCGACGCCGGTCGCCAGTACCTGCTCGATAGCTTCGCGCGAGGTGCCGTAATAGTTGCCAAAGACTTCTGCATGTTCAAGAAAAGCGTCTCTGCCAATCATCGTCCTGAATTCGTCGTGATTCACAAAGAAATAGTGTTCACCGTGCACTTCACCCGGGCGCGGAGCGCGCGTGGTATGCGAAACAGAAACCTGAGAGTCGTACAACGGTTGGGTTTTTAATAAAGCCTGAATCAGGCTGGATTTACCCGCGCCGCTAGGGGCGGAAACAATATAAAGCGTGCCTTGAGCCATGAGTGTCTTTTGTATGTGGTGGTCGAAATAGAGCTTACATACGAGCCTATTATACACGGCGGCGCAGCGTGACGCAGTCCCTGTCACACTTTTTGCGTTCTTTCTTTCATTTTGCTTGCTGTTTTCCTGATTTCTCCGTGCGTTGCAGAAACAACGCAGAAAAGCCGGAAGCATGCTCGCAGCGTTAAAAATCCCCTCTCGCCGATGAAAATAAGCCTGCGGCACAATTGCCGACGAGAAAACAGGAGGGCATCGCGATGCAAAAAGGAGTCTGGGCGCTGGTGCTGTGGATGCTGGTGGGATACGGGCAGGCAGCCTGCCCCGAATGGCCGCAGGCCAGGGCCGATCGGGAGATTGAACGTCTCAGCCAGCAGATAACGGAATGGAAAAACGCCTACTGGCAGCAGGGGAGCAGTACGGTAAGCGATGAGGTCTATGATCAGCTTGCGGAGCGGCTGGCTTACTGGCGGCGCTGCTTCACCGGCGAGGCTCCCGCTCACGATGCGTCTCCTCCCCTAAAAGGGGAGGCCAGACATCCGGTGGCGCACACCGGCGTGCGTAAACTGGCAAATCAAGCCGACGTGGCGCGCTGGATGCGCGGTCAATCCGGCCTGTGGGTACAGCCTAAAGTCGATGGCGTCGCGGTCACGCTCGTGTATCGGCAGGGGCGTCTGACCCAGGCGATAAGCCGGGGTAATGGCCTGGCCGGGGAAGACTGGACGGCCAGGGTCTTGCAGATCCCCTCTGTGCCTAAAGTCTCTGACGGCGTACTGGCGAATAGCGTTCTACAGGGTGAGCTGTTCCTGCTCCGCGCGGGGCACGTGCAAAAGCAGATGGGCGGCATGAACGCGCGGGCAAAAGTTGCCGGCATGATGATGCGCCAGCAGGCTGCGGTGGATCTTAATCAGCTGGGTCTCTTTATCTGGGCATGGCCCGATGGGCCGCAGGATATGAAACAGCGGCTGGCGCTGCTGCGGCAGGGCGGCTTTCTTTACAGCGCGCTTTTTTCGCACCCTGTCGCGGATGCGCAGCAGGTTGAACAGTGGCGCCAGCGCTGGTTCACTTCACCGCTGCCTTTTGCCAGCGATGGCGTCGTAGTGCGGCGGGAAAAAGCATCTCCCGGGCGCTTCTGGGTTCCGGGTCAGGGCGATTGGGTCATCGCCTGGAAATACCCGCCCGCCTCGCGCGTCATGGAGGTTCGCCGTATCAGCTTTAGCATCGGGCGCAGCGGTAAAATAGCCGTGGTGGCGCATCTGGAGCCGCAGATGCTGGACGATAAGCGCGTGCAGCGGGTGAGCGTCGGTTCGGTATCCCGCTGGTACAATCTGGATATTGGTATTGGCGACCAGCTGCAAATCAGCCTTGCCGGGCAGGGGATACCGCGCATCGATTCGGTCGTCTGGCGCACGGCTCAGCGTAATAAACCCCAGCCACCGGCGGCGCGTTTCAATTCTTTAACCTGCTATTTTGCCACGCCCGAGTGTGCGGAACAGTTTCTTTCGCGGCTGGTCTGGCTCTCATCCCGATCGGTTCTCGATATTGACGGCGTGGGAGAAGCGCTATGGCGGTCCCTGCATGACGCGCGCAGCATGGAGCATCTCTTTTCATGGCTGGCGTTTACGCCGGAGCGGCTGCAAGCCATACCGGGGGTCTCGACGCTGCGCGGGCAGAGGCTGTGGCACCAGTTCAATCTTGCGCGCGAACGGCCTTTTCTGCGCTGGATCCAGGCGATGGGAGTCCCCATACCGAAGACGGCGTTTGCCCGGCTGAAGGAGGATGACTGGCAACGGATGCAGGAGCGAAACGAAGAGCAGTGGCGGCACCTGCCGGGGATCGGGGCGGAAAGAGCGCGGCAGCTGGTGACGTTCTTACATCACCCGGATGTTGCCGCACTGGCGAAGTGGCTAAGCGGGCAACGCGTTCCGGGATTCTGAAAGCATTAATGTGCGCTATGGTTGTAGTTAAATACCGGCAGGCCCAGCTTCCAGCGCAGCGCCAGCATGCGGGCGGTAAAGCCGAACAACAGGGTGGAGATCACCACCACATCGTGGTTGCTGACGTAATGCTGAAGCGCGATGTATAAAATCGCGGCGGCGAATGACACCCCGGCGTAAAGCTCTTTCTGGAACACCAGCGGGATACGCTTGCAGAACATATCGCGCAGCACGCCGCCAAAAACGCCGGTGATGACGGCGGCAATGGAGGCGATGACCGGGCCCTGGCCCATATCCAGCGCGATCTGGGCGCCAATGATAGAGAACACGATCAGGCCGAGCGCATCAAGCACCAGAAACAGACGGCGCAGATGCGGCATCACCGGCGCGGCAATCGTAGTCAGGACCGCAGCAATGGCGACAATAATGACGTACTCGGGGTGCTGCACCCAGCCCAGAGGATAGTGGCCGAGCAGAATATCGCGCACTGAACCGCCTCCGAGGGCCGTCGCGGTGGCAATGATAATGACGCCAAACGTATCCATACGGCGGCGCCCGGCAGCCAGCGCGCCGGTCATGGCTTCCGCCGTAATCCCAATCAGATAAAGAATATGAAGCAGCATAAATCCCCCACGGTGATGGCGGAAGGTTAACGATTTGTGCGCAAGATCACGATTGAGATTTTCTAAAGTGAATGAATTTAACCTGATTAAACTAATGCACGATCGGTTTAAATCGGCTGAATTTAACGGTTCATTTGTCATTTATTCATTTCTAGTGATTATAAAAAGTAATGTGAAAGCCGTCGATGCGTATCGATATTGAAAACGCGATGAATACCTGTTGTTTAACTCTCGACCTTTATCCTTTTATTTTCCTCCTTCAGGGCCTGAGAAAATGACTGCAGAAGCTGGCAATAAAAACTATCTCACCCGCCTGATTGCCGTTGTGCTGACGGGGCTACTTGCCGGCCTCTCAGGCATGGTTCTGGCGCTGATTTTACACGCGATTCAGCACCTGGCCTTTGGCTACAGCCCCGGGCAGATCGTGAGCGCGGAGTCATTTCTACAGGGCGTCACGGATTCATCCTGGCCTCGTCGCCTCTCGGCAATCGTCGCGGGGGGAGTCATCGCAGGATTTGGCTGGTGGCTCCTTGGGCGCTATGGGCAGAAGCGAGTCTCCATAGCGTCAGCGGTGGCAAATCCTTCGGTGCCAATGCCTGCGGGTACCACAACGATTCATGCCCTGCTGCAGATCGTCACCGTGGCGCTGGGCTCTCCGCTTGGCCGCGAAGTGGCTCCGCGGGAAATGGGCGCGCTGGGGGCAGGGATGGTGGCGCGTAAGCTGGGACTGCTGGCGGATGAAACCCGAACGCTGGTTGCCTGCGGCGCCGGTGCGGGCCTGGCGGCGGTGTATAACGTTCCGCTGGCCGGTGCGTTATTCAGCCTTGAGGTAATGCTGCTGTCGTTTAGCTGGGAAAAAACGCTGGCGGCGATTATCACCTCGGCGATTGCCGCGTGGACGGCAACGCTCGGGTTAGGCGAGGAATCGCAATACCATTTTACTTCCGGCATCCTGCCGCATTCATTTCTCTGGTGGGCGATTATCGCCGGCCCCATTCTTGGCGCCGGGGCCTGGCTCTTTCGCAAAGCGACCAGCACGGCGCGCTCGCGCGTTCGAAGCAACTGGCAGATGCCGGTTTTCTGTCTGCTGGCGTTTTCCCTGCTTGCCGTCCTCAGCCTCTATTTCCCCCAGCTTCCGGGAAACGGTAAAGGGCCTATGCAGCTGGCTCTCAGCGATGAACTGGGTTTCCCCGGGGCGGCGATGCTGCTGGCGCTAAAAATGGTGGTGATTCTGGCGGTGCTGCGCGGCGGCGCGGAGGGCGGCCTGCTGACGCCGGGGCTGGCGGTCGGCGGCCTGACCAGCCTGCTGCTGTGTATGCTCTGGCAACAGCTGCTTCCCGGCGGAGATTACGGCAGTTTTGCTCTCGTCGGCGCGGCGGCGTTTCTCGCCGCATCCATGCAGATGCCGCTAACGGCGGTCGCGCTGGTGATGGAGTTCACCCACATGGATCACAGCTATCTGGCCCCCACGCTGCTGTGCGCCGCAGGGGCATTTTTAACCTGCCGGATATTGGATAAGAACTACGCCTTCTGAAACGCAGCGAAAATAAAAGGCCATGATTTACCATGGCCTTTTGTCCGTGCGTGGGTTGGCGAGCGAAAAACCGTTACTCGATGTTCTGAATCTGCTCGCGCATTTGTTCGATCAGCACCTTCAGCTCAATGGCGGAGTTCGTCACTTCGGCATTGATTGATTTAGACGCCAGGGTGTTCGACTCGCGGTTGAACTCCTGCATCATAAAGTCGAGGCGGCGACCGACCGCTTCTTTCTTCTTCAGGATATTCCACGTCTCTTTCACGTGCGCTTCCAGACGATCCAGCTCTTCGGCGACGTCTATACGCTGCGCCATCAGCACCAGCTCCTGCTCGAGGCGGTTGTTTTCCAGCTGCACTTCCGCATCTTCCAGCTTGGCAACCAGACGCTCGCGCTGCCACTGCAAAATTTCCGGCATATGGGCACGTACTTTAGCCACCTCGGCCGTCACGCCGTCGAGACGCTGTTCGATCAGCGCTTTCAGCGCCTGGCCTTCGGTTTCGCGGGCGACGATAAAGTCATCCAGCGCACCGTTCAACGCGCCCAGAATTTCGGCGGCAATGGCGTCCAGATCCTGTTCATGGGCCGACATCACGCCAGGCCAGCGCAGAATATCTACCGGATTGATTTCGCCTTCGTCGCTCTGCATTTTGACCCAGTTGGCGGCGTTAACCAGCTGCTTTGCCAGTTTTTCGTTAAGGATCAGCTCACCCTGCGCGCTCGGGTCCTGCTCAAAACGCAGGGTACATTCGACTTTACCGCGGGTCAGACGGGAGCGAATACGTTCACGCACCACGGGCTCCAGGCTACGGAACTGCTCCGGCAGGCGGAAGTAGGTTTCCAGATATCGTTGGTTTACCGAGCGCAGTTCCCACGCGGCGCTACCCCATTCACCCTTGATTTCACGCCGGGCGTAGGCGGTCATACTGCGGATCATAGACGTTCCTGTTTTTAAAGGAGAGTGGGGTGGATTATAGCTTTCGAGGCCTTATCAGGATAGGAATAAGCGCGCATTATCCGTATAATGCGCAGCCACATTCGTTTCAAGCCGGAGAACATCATGCGTCCAGCAGGCCGTAGCGCTAATCAAGTGCGCCCAGTAACCCTGACCCGTAACTACACAAAACACGCAGAAGGCTCCGTGCTGGTCGAATTTGGTGACACGAAAGTATTGTGCACCGCTTCTATTGATGAAGGCGTGCCGCGCTTTCTGAAAGGCCAGGGCCAGGGGTGGATCACCGCCGAATACGGCATGCTGCCGCGTTCTACCCATACGCGTAACGCGCGTGAAGCCGCAAAAGGTAAGCAGGGCGGACGCACCATGGAAATCCAGCGCCTGATCGCGCGTGCGCTGCGCGCGGCGGTTGACCTGAAAGCGCTGGGTGAGTTCACCATCACTCTGGACTGCGATGTGCTGCAGGCAGACGGCGGCACCCGTACCGCGTCTATCACCGGAGCCTGCGTGGCGCTGGCCGATGCGCTGAATAAGCTGGTCGCGGCCGGTAAGCTGAAAACCAACCCGATGAAAGGAATGGTGGCGGCGGTCTCCGTAGGCATCGTGAATGGCGAAGCGATTTGCGATCTGGAATACGTTGAAGATTCCGCGGCGGAAACCGATATGAACGTGGTGATGACCGAAGATGGCCGCATCATTGAGGTGCAGGGTACGGCGGAAGGCGAGCCGTTCACCCATGAAGAACTCCTCACCCTGCTGGCATTGGCCCGGGGGGGTATCGAATCCATTGTCACGACGCAGAAAGCGGCGTTGCAAAACTAGTTTTTAAGGCGACTGAGAAGTCGCCTTTTTTTTGTCCGTAGAAAAGTAAGATGAGGAGCGAATCCATGAAACCGTATCAGCGCCAGTTTATTGAGTTTGCGCTTAACAAGCAGGTACTTAAGTTTGGCGAGTTTACGCTGAAATCCGGGCGCAAGAGCCCCTATTTCTTCAACGCCGGCCTGTTTAATACCGGGCGCGATCTGGCTCTGTTAGGCCGTTTTTACGCCGAAGCGCTGGTGGATTCCGGGATTGATTTTGACCTGCTGTTCGGCCCGGCCTATAAAGGCATCCCTATCGCCACGACCACGGCGGTCGCGCTGGCGGAACATCATGACCGCGATCTGCCTTACTGCTTTAACCGCAAAGAGGCAAAGACCCACGGCGAGGGCGGAAATCTCGTGGGGAGCGCGCTGCAGGGCCGCGTCATGCTGGTGGATGATGTTATTACCGCAGGCACCGCGATTCGGGAATCGATGGAAATTATTCAGGCCAACGGCGCTGAGCTGGCCGGCGTACTGATCTCTCTGGATCGTCAGGAACGCGGACGCGGCGAAATCTCCGCGATTCAGGAAGTTGAGCGCGACTACGGCTGTAAAGTAATTTCCATCGTGACGCTGAAAGACCTGATTAGCTATCTGGAAGAGAAGCCGGAAATGGCTGAACACCTGACTGCCGTTCGCGCCTATCGCGAAGCGTACGGCGTATAAACATCTGCCCGGCGGGCAACGGTCTGTCGGGTCGATTGCTGGCAAAACGGCCAGCCGCGGCGAGAAGAGCGCCTGGGTATCAATGCGGATAATGCCGGGCATTCCTGCGGGAAGAGATGCAGCCCTTCGGGCTGCACAGAGACCGGCGAGAATTATTTCAGCTGGGCGGCGACCAGCGGCCAGCGGGCGTCAAAATCGTCCGTCGGGCGATATTTAAACTCGCTGCGCACAAAGCGCGATAGCATCCCTTCGCAGAATGCCAACAGCTGGCTGGCCAGCAGGGCTTCATCGACGGTATAGCCTTCGCCTTCGCGCATTTTCTTTTCACGCAACACCTGACGCAGCTGAACTTCAATGCGCTCGAACAGCTGATTGATGCGGTCCTGAAGCCGGTCCTGTTCAAACATCAGCGCATGGCCGGTCAGAATTCTTGTCAGCCCAGGATTACGCTCGCCAAACCCAAGAATCAACAGCACAATCAGACGCAGGCGCGCTGAGGTGTCTTTTTCATCTTTTAAAATCAAATTGATGCGCGTAATCAGGCTGTCTTCGATAAATTCAATCAGGCTGTCAAACATGCGGGTCTTGCTCGGGAAGTGCCGATACAGAGCCGCTTCGGATACGCCAACGGACGCCGCCAGTTTCGCTGTGGTAATGCGCTGACTTCCATCGCTGGATTCAAGCATTAGCGCCAGAGATTGAAGTATTTCTTCGCGACGATTCCTTTTCGCAGTTTGTTTTTCTGCCATGTTTTAAAATACCCCTGAAAAAAAGCACTTGTCAGGCAGGCACCCACAAAGCGACCGCAAGCTGTTGCCTGCGGTGATGTTATTGCATTAGTGCGCTTTGCGATGCTGGTTCCACTTCATCCTTCAGGCAGCCCTTTTGCCGGCAGCGCCCCGAAAGAGTTTTGTCTATCGCCGGGCTTATTGACGCCCTGAGTGACCGAAGCCGCCTTCGCCGCGATCGGTGGCGTCAAAATCTTCCACCAGGTTAAATTCTGCCTGCACAACGGGCACAAACACCATTTGCGCGATACGCTCGCCGGGTTCGATGCTGAAGCTCTGCTGGCTGCGGTTCCAGACGGAAACCATCAGCTGGCCCTGATAGTCAGAATCAATCAGACCGACCAGGTTACCCAGTACGACGCCGTGCTTATGGCCCAGTCCGGAGCGCGGCAGAATCACCGCCGCCAGAGAGGGATCGGCAATATGAATCGCCAGGCCGGTTGGCACGAGGGTCGTTGCGCCAGGAGCCAGCTCTACGGCGTCATCGAGACAGGCTCGCAGGTCAAGTCCGGCGGAGCCGGAGGTGGCATAGGTCGGCAGCAGAAATTGCTGACCAACACGCGGGTCCAGAATCTTAACGTCGATTTTTTTCATCATAACGGGTAACGATCTCGTCGAGTAATAATTGGCCCAGGAGTTCCTTGCGCTCAAGTGGTAAGCGCTTATCTCCCTCCTGCCAGAAAAGGTGTAATGCATTGCTGTCGCTGTTAAATCCCTGATTTGGCTGAGAAACATCATTGGCGCAAATCAGATCAAGATTTTTGCGGGCTCGCTTTTGCCGTGCGTATTCTTCCACATTATTTGTTTCGGCGGCAAACCCAACGACGTAAGGGCGGTTGGCCTTAAGCGCGGCGACCCCTGCGACGATATCCGGATTTTTAACCATTTTCAGGGTTAATTCATCACCTTGTTTTTTGATTTTTTCTTCGGCGATGGCGACCGCACGGTAGTCAGCGACCGCCGCACAACCAATAAAAATATGCTGCTGAGGCGCGCTGTTTTGCACCGCGGCTTCCATTTCCAGCGCGGTGGTGACATCAATTCTGTGTACAAACGGCGGCGTAGGCAGCGAAACCGGGCCGCTCACCAGCGTGACGTTCGCCCCGCGGCGCGCGGCGGCGGCGGCAATCGCGAAGCCCATCTTACCAGAACTGTGATTGGTGATATAACGCACCGGATCCAGCGGCTCGCGGGTGGGGCCCGCGGTAATCATGATGTTCAGATGTTGCAAATCTTTGACAGGCGAGAAATGCTGCGCGGCCATATCCACAATGGTCAGCGGGTCCAGCATCCGCCCCGGGCCAACATCGCCGCAGGCCTGGCTGCCGCTGTCCGGGCCCCAGACCAGCAGACCGCGGGCGGCAATGACGTCCAGATTATGCTGAGTGGCGGCGGCGCGATACATCTGCTGATTCATGGCGGGCACGACGGCGACCGGCGACGGCGTAGCGAGACAAATCGTCGAAACGAGATCGTTGGCCATCCCTGCCGCGACGCGAGCGATTAGGTCGGCGGTGGCGGGGGCAAGAATGACCAGGTCGGCCCATTTCCCCAGCTCAATATGGCCCATCGCCGCTTCGGCGGCCGGGTCAAGCAGGCTGTCGGAAACCGGATAACCGGATACCGCCTGCAGACTTAATGGCGTAATGAAGGCTTTTGCGGCTTCCGTCATGGCGACGCGGACATCCGCGCCGCGGTCACGCAGGCGGCGCACCAGTTCCGGCGTTTTATAGGCAGCAATGCCGCCGCTCACGCCAAGAACGATCTTTTTACCAGCCAGACTCATCATGATTTTTTCCTGTTGCGGTACACCAGAATTCGCGCATCTTATCACAATCCTGACGGCATCGTGTGCCTCGCGCAGATACACTTTGCGAGGCGCTACGCAGGGATAAAACTTGCGTCTCGGCGGCGCAAAAAGGCTGTGCCAGGATAGCGCGCAGTGGGAAGGAGATGCCGCGATGGAAATACAAGAATCCCTGATGCCGAGGGAAAAGATGCAGCGCTACGGTATCGAAGTTTTGTCGGATATTGAGCTGTTGGCGCTATTTTTACGTACCGGTACCCGCACGCAGGACGTGATGACATTTTCGCGGGAGCTGCTACAGCGTTTTGGCTCGCTGTACGGCCTGCTATCGGCGGAGGAGTCGCAGTTTGCTGAGGTGGAAGGCATTGGTCTGGCGAAATATGCACAGCTAAAAGGGATTGCTGAACTGGCGCGACGCTATTTTAGCCTGCGAATGACGGAAGAACCCTCTCTGGTTACCCCGTCGATGACGCGGGAATTTCTGCAAAGCCAGCTGGCCGACGAAGAGCGTGAGATCTTCATGGTGATCTTTTTAGATAATCAGAACCGGGTATTGAAACATAGCCGCCTTTTTTCTGGTACTCTTAGCCACGTTGAGGTGCATCCGCGAGAAATCGTACGCGAAGCCATCAAAGTGAACGCCGCCGCGGTGATCCTGGCACATAATCATCCATCCGGTAGTCCTGAGCCGAGCAAGGCCGACAGGTTGATTACCGAAAGAGTGATAAAATGTTGTCGATTCATGGATATACGTGTGCTGGATCACCTTGTTATTGGCCGCGGAGCGTACGTATCTTTTGCTGAACGCGGCTGGATTTAGCCCCGATCGCGCGATCCATCGGGATCTTTGTCTGTTCGGGACTTGAGCACATCGCCGAGTCAGCGTATACTACGCCACCTTTGAGAATCTCGGGTTTGGCATTTGGGCCTGGCAATCGAGAGTTCGCTTAGAACTGCGATGACCGGGCTGTAAAGCCTGACGAGGCGCCAATACCCCATACGAAGCTCGAGCTAATTTGATTTTTGGAGAATAGACATGTCCCGAGTCTGCCAAGTTACTGGCAAGCGTCCGGTGACCGGTAACAACCGTTCCCACGCACTGAACGCGACTAAACGCCGTTTCCTGCCGAACCTGCACTCTCACCGTTTCTGGGTTGAGAGCGAGAAGCGTTTTGTCACCCTGCGCGTATCTGCTAAAGGTATGCGTGTTATTGATAAGAAAGGCATCGATACAGTTCTGTCCGAACTGCGTGCCCGTGGCGAAAAGTACTAAGTACTTAGAGGAAATAAGTCATGGCTAAAGGTATTCGTGAGAAAATCAAGCTGGTTTCTTCTGCTGGTACTGGTCACTTCTATACCACTACGAAGAACAAACGTACTAAGCCGGAAAAACTGGAACTGAAAAAGTTCGATCCAGTTGTCCGTCAGCACGTTTTATACAAAGAAGCTAAAATCAAATAATTTTAGATTCCTTGTAAAGAAAAACCCCGCCTCGGCGGGGTTTTTTGTTATCAAGACTACGCTACCGTCTACACCGTTGGCGCTGGCGAACGTTTACCCCCTGCGCCAGGCGGAAGAGCATGCTGAACAATAATTGCCCTGAACCTCGTCGCTGAACGCGGTAAGATAGTGCATCCTGCCGTTTTTGTTCGAGAAAAGAATGCCTGAATTACCTGAAGTAGAAACCAGCCGCCGCGGCATTGAGCCGCACCTGGTGGGAGCCACCATCCTGCACGCCGTTGTGCGCAACGGGCGCCTGCGCTGGCCCGTTTCTGAAGAGATCTATCGTCTGAGCGACGTTCCGGTGCTCAGCGTACGCCGCCGCGCTAAATATCTGCTGCTGGAACTGCCCGACGGCTGGATTATCGTCCACCTTGGGATGTCGGGAAGCCTGCGTATCCTGAGCGAAGAGCTGCCCGCGGAAAAACACGATCACGTGGACCTGGTGATGAGTAACGGCAAGGTGCTGCGCTATACCGACCCGCGTCGTTTTGGCGCCTGGCTGTGGACCAAAGCGCTGGAAGGGCATCCGGTGCTGGCGCATCTGGGGCCGGAGCCGCTGAGCGATGAGTTCAACGCCGATTATCTGCAGGCGAAGTGCGCGAAGAAAAAAACCGCGATTAAGCCCTGGCTAATGGATAATAAGCTGGTGGTCGGGGTGGGCAATATCTACGCCAGCGAATCGCTCTTTTCGGCGGGTATTCACCCCGACAGGCTGGCTTCTTCGCTGTCGCGCGAGGAGTGCGAGCAGCTGGTGAAAGTGATTAAGCTGGTCCTGCTGCGATCCATCGAACAGGGCGGGACGACGCTGAAAGATTTCCTGCAAAGCGACGGTAAACCGGGCTACTTTGCCCAGGAGCTGCAGGTGTATGGCCGCAAGGGCGAGCCGTGCCGCATTTGCGGGACGCCGGTTATCGGCAGTAAACACGCCCAGCGGGCGACGTTTTATTGTCGCCAGTGCCAGAAGTAATATGCGGTGGTTGCCGTGAACCCGGCTTGCGCTGCGCTTAGCCGGGCTACAGGGCTGCGCTTGGTCCGGTAGCCCGGACAGATGCGCAGCATCGCCTCCGGGAAGAGCCCCGATGGCGCAGGATTACAGCTTCTTCAGCAGCGCCTGGTGAACGTTTGCCGGCAGAAAGTGAGATACGTCGCCCTGGTGGCGCGCCACTTCTTTCACCAGCGAAGAGGAGATAAACGACCACTCTTTGCACGGCATCAGAAACACGCTCTCCAGCGTCGGCATCAAATGACGGTTCATATGCGCCAGCTGCATCTCATATTCAAAATCCGCCACCGCCCGCAGGCCGCGAATTAAAATGTTCGCCTGCTGCGCGCGGGCAAAATTGGCCATTAAATCGCTGAAGCCAATAACCTCAACGTTGACCAGATGCGCCGTTGCCTGGGTGGCCAGCGCGATGCGCTCGTCGAGAGTGAACATCGGCTTTTTGCTCGGGCTGGCGGCGATAGCCAGCAGCACCTTATCGAACATGCTGGCCGCGCGGGTGACGATATCGATATGGCCGTTGGTGATAGGGTCGAAGGTTCCCGGATAGATCGCTTTTGTGCTCATAATCACACTTTCTCCGAGTAGCCGCGGCTCAGGGCCCACAGCTCGGTGTATTTATTAAACGTGTATTGCGCGTTGACCACCGCCAGCAGCCAACCTTGTTTCCCATCCAGAATGCCCCCGCGCAGCAGCAGCGTTTTCACAAAGGCGCCCAGCGTATGGCCGAAGATAGCGGCCAGCGAGGTCTTTTTGCCTCTCTGATGGCGCTCCTGCGCCCAGGCGGCGGCGTAGGCCAGCTGCTTTTGCTGAAAGCCGGAGAAATCACGGCAGGTCAGATGCAGCAGGTCGCCCGCGAGTTCGATAACCCGCGCACCCTGGGCATCGAGAGATTCGTGGACCAGATTATCGTTATAGCGGTAACGGTCGCGTTCGTACAGGCGCATCACGCGGTCGGGGTACCAGCCGCTGTGGCGCATAAAGCGGCCAAGGAAATAGTTGCGCCGGGCGATGCTGTATATCGCGCCGGTTTGCGGTGCGGCCAGCACGCTGCGGATAGACTGCGCAAGCTCCGGAGTGACGCGCTCGTCGGTATCGATCATCAGCACGTAGTCGCCGGTGGCGTAGGCCTGAGCGCGCTGGCGCTGAATACCGTAGCCCTGCCAGTCGCGATTGACATGCACCTGAACGCCCTGGCTGCGGGCGAGTTCGACGGTGTTGTCGCTGCTGCCGGAATCCAGCAGCACTATCTCATCGGCCCAGCTTACCGACGCCAGACAATCAGGCAGCAGATCCGCCGCGTTTTTGGCGATCATCACGACCGAGAGTCGAGGCGACATTAGTGGCTCCGCTGCGGCAGATAGGGTTGCAATAACTGTAGCAGACGGGAGAGCGCGCCCTGGTTTTGGTGCAGAACTTCCACCGCATGGCGACCGTACCACAGACGGTAATCTTCATCGGTCAGCAGGTTAGACACCTGCGTTACCAGCGAGTCGGCGTCGGTGACGGTAATCAGTCCATCGTCCTGCTGCAGCTTGGCGCAGATATCTTTGAAGTTGAACGTGTGCGGACCCATCAGTACCGGTATCGCATGGGCGGCGGGCTCCAGCGGGTTATGGCCGCCGCGCTCCACCAGGCTACCGCCGACAAACGCGAGGTCGGCAATACCGTACAGCAGCATCAGCTCGCCCATGGTATCGCCAATCACCACCTGGGTACTGTTAGACGGGATTTCGCCGGTGCTGCGCAGGGTGTAGCTCATTCCCGCTTTCTGCACCATCTCGCGGGCGTCGCCGAAGCGCTCCGGATGGCGAGGGACAAGGATCAGCAGCAGGTTGGGGAAACGCTCCAGCAGCTGCTTATGCGCCTGAAGAATAATTTGTTCTTCGCCGTCGTGGGTGCTGGTGGCAATCCATACCTGGCGGTGCGGCGCCCACTGGCGGCGCAGGGTGATGGCGCGAGCCGCCAGCTCCGGCGTGACCGAAATATCAAACTTCAGGCTGCCGGTGACCGCCAGCTGATTGCGTTTCAGGCCAAGAGCGATAAAGCGGCTGGCGTCTTCTTCATTCTGCGCGGCGATAAGGGTAATGCGGCTCAGCAGCCGACGCATAAATTTCCCCAGTTTGGCATAGCCTTTCGCCGAGCGTTCGGAGAGGCGAGCGTTGGCGATTACCAGCGGGATTTTACGCTTGTGCAGCGTGGCGACCATGTTCGGCCACAGTTCGGTTTCCATGACGATAACCAGCTTCGGCTGAACGGTATTGAAGAAACGGTTCATCGCGCCGGGCAGATCGTAAGGCAGATAGACGTGATGCACGTCTTTGCCGAAAGCGGACATGGCGCGTTCAGAGCCGGTTGGCGTCATGGTGGTGACGGTGATCGGCAGATAGGGGTAACGGTGGCGTAGCGCGCGCACCAGCGGAATCGCCGCCAGCGTTTCACCTACGGAAACGGAATGCAGCAGGATGCCACCCGGTTCTACCTTGTTCTGGCAGAAGCCATAACGTTCCTTCCAGCGTTTACGATAGGCAGGGGCCTTACGGCTGCGTAACAGCAGTCGCAGCCACACCAGCGGCTGAATGAGGTAAAGTAGGGCGGTATAAAGCAATTCCAAGCGATTTATCCGTATTTATGTTTTTGCGGGCAAATTCTAAGCATTTAACCCGCGTAAAGCTATCTCTTTGGCGGAAACTAAGGGATTCAGTATTAAGCCGCGTCGCGATAGCGCTTGATGCGCAGATAGCGGCGTCCAAGACGCCAGCGTAGACGGAACGTACGGGCGTTTTTCCAGATCAGGCGCCAGATACCGCGGTCAAAGAACTCTTTAATGATAATATGCTTTTTTGACTCATCTTTCATGCTATCGAAGGTATGAATAATTCCCAGCCCCTCTTTGGCGATCTGCCAGCGGCAGGCGGAAATATCGCGAACCTTGTCCGGATAACGCTGGTTGATGGCGTCCAGCATCTCAAGAATCTTCATATAGTGGCGCGCTGAACGCATCAGCGTGTCGTCGTTGTCCGGCTTATGCGACACCGATTCCGAGTGAATATAGTAATCGTAGAACTGCTCGCTGGTGTACTGCACGCGTTCTGCCGCCAGCAGCACTTCGGTGGTCCAGGGAATATCCTGATGGCGCAGGCCAGGCTCAAAGTGGAAGCGGTGGCTGGCGATAAACTCCCGGCGGTAGATATTCAGCCAGGTGACATGCAGGAACTTACGAGAATCCAGCGCCTGCTTTAACCAGACGTGGCCGGGCAAAACGCCGGTCGACTGCAGCCGGTCCAGCGGGAAAATAGGATGGATATCTTTTTTCGTCTCGTAGACGTAGCGGCCGTTGCAGGTGGCGACGTCTAGATTGCCCTTTTCCGCCATCTCCAGAAGCGTACGGTACATGCCCGGGTAAAGCTTATCGTCGATATCCGGGAAGGTCAGGTACTTACCCGTCGCCGCGGCGAGGCCGGTATTGCGCGCCACCGACACGCCCTGGTTTTCCTGCTCCAGCACGAGCACGTTTTGCAGGCGCTCTTTCCACTGGTCGATAACCGCAAGGCTACCGTCCGTCGACCCGTCGTTCACCAGGATCAGTTCATAGCTTTCCAGCTGCTGTTGCTCAAGGCACTCAAAGAATTGCGCAAGGAATTTTTCGCCGTTATAGACGGCGGCTACGATGCTTAGTAAAGGCGTTTGACTCATAACTCATTCGATCCTGGTTGAATAACGGCGTCAGGCGCTGCGCAGCTGACGATACTGCTGACAAATCGATGCCACGCTGAACTTCTCCAGCGCCGCTGCGTCGATGGCCGGCGGGCTATGGTAAATGCTTTGCATCGTCTGAGCCAGCGCCGGGCTGTTGAGATCCGCCAGGCCACGCGACAGCTCGCCGGTGAGGATCTCGGTCACGCCGCCCGGGCAGCGGGTGCTGGCGACCGGCGTATCCAGCAGCAGCGCCTCAACCACCACGTTGCCAAAGCCTTCGCTATCGGAGCTGAGGACCAGCATCCGCGCGCCTTTAATCCACGGCAGCGGGTTTTTCTGGAAGCCCTTAAACAGGACGCGATCGGCAACCTGTAGCTGCTGCGCCAGCTGGCGCAGGCGCTGCTCTTGTTCCGGTTTTCCCTGCCCCAGCAGCACCAGCGGCGCATCAATACCGCTTTGCGCATACGCCTCAATCAGGCGGTCGTGGCGTTTACCGGGATGAAAGCGGCCCACGTGGATAATATAGTCGCCGTCGGGGCGCTGGCTGGGCTCTTCGGCCGCGGCGCGCAGCGCGGGGATATCAAACGGGTTATAGATGGTTTTAAGCTGGGCCGGGCGAATAGCGAACTGCTCGACCAGGTCTTGACCTACCGCATCGGAGACGGCGACGACGTTACGTCCCTGGTAAACGCGCCCGATTTTCTGCTGTTTCAGCCAGCGGTCAAAACCGCTGCGGTGTCCGAGATAGGACGCGGAGAACACGCCGTGCAGGCAAAACCAGACGTTGCGTCCGTTCAGCAGGCGGCTGCGGGAGACAATGCGGTCGGTTTTATGCAGATTCGAGAGCACCAGATCGAAACGGCCCTGCCGTTCTGCTTTCTCAATTGCCGCATCAAGCTGGCGCGCGCGCCGGGACAGCTCCGTCAGCTTGCGCCACGGCTTGCGGCAGCGATCGGCGATGACCTGATAATCCAGCCCTTCCGGCAGCGGATAATCGCAGACGTCGCGCAGGGAAAAAAGCGATACCTGTTCACCCTGGCTGAGAAAATGCGCTGCCAGCGTCAGCACGACTTTTTCCGCGCCGCCGCCGGGCAGGCCGTCGATAACAAACAGTATGCGCATCGTTATTTCACCAAATCCTGATAGAGGGAGAGCAGCTGCGCCGAGAGATGTTCTCTGGTGCAGGTCATGATGCGCTCGCGGGCGCGTTCGCCTTGCGCAGAGCCTAACGCCCGGGCGGGAAGGGCGCTAACCGACTCCTGCAGGGCCGGGATATCCAGCGCATCGCAAACGTAGCCATTGCTGCCCTGAACAATAAACTCCGCGCCGCCGCAGCCGGTAGTCGTAATCACCGGCAGGCCGCAGGCCATCGCTTCGAGAATGACGTTGGGAAACGGATCGTACAGCGTCGGCAGCAGCAGGCCGTCGGCCATCTGATAGAACGGCAGGGTTTCCGACTGCATGCCGAAGAAGCGCACCCGCTCCTCGCAGTTCAGCGTTTTCGCCAGCTGCTGATAGCGGCCCTGCTCTTTATCTTTGCCCACCACCAGCAGGTAGCGGTTGGTCGGCGCGATGGCGCGGATCGCCGCATCCAGCCCCTTGCGCTCAAAGCCGGAGCCGACGTAGATCAGGCAGGTCGCCTGGCGCGGCAGATTCCATTTGGCGCGCAGCGCGACAAAGGCTTCTTCCGTCGGCGGCAGAAAACGCTGGTTATCGATAGCGTTATAGATAACGTGGATTTTTTCCGCCGGCAGGCCGAAGTCTTCAATAATCTCGCGTTTAATCATCTCCGCGTTGCAGATAACGCCGCGCAGGTGCGCGTCCTGGTACATGTCGCGCTCGGCCTGCATCACATAGCGATGGTAGCGGTCGGCAAACAGCAGGCGGCTTTTCCAGCCGGGCAAAATGCGCGAGCGCTGCTGCAGCCAGCGGCGGTGCACGCCGTCTCCGGCGCGGTACAGGTCGCAGCCGGGGATACGCTCGTGGCTTTGCACCAGATCGAAGGCTTCGCGCTGCCACAGCTGGCGGGCGGCGTCGGCAAATCCTCGCTCGCGGCTGATCCGCCCCCATTTGCGCGGATTGCAGATGTGGATGTTCCACTCGGGCTTCACCGGCCCCTGCCATTCGCGGGTGATGACGTTCAGTTCAAGATCGCTGTCGTCGAGGGCTTCCAGCGCGCGGGAGACAAAGCGCTCCGCGCCGCCGTCCGGGCGATACTTCTGGCGTACCAGAGCCAGCCTGAATTTACTCATGCCAGTACCTTTTTCGCCGCCGCGATAACCGCGTCGGTGGGGATTAAATCGAGAAAGCGTTCGTTGGTGTTGGTATCAATGTCGTCAGGATCGGGAATCGCTCCGAAATCACCCGCCCAAATCACCTCGCCCTGCGCCTGCCATGGACGCCAGAAGGTGAGCTTGGAGGGGCCGAATAGCGCCACCAGCGGCGTACCGAGCGCGGCGGCCATATGCATCGGCACGGAGTCAACGCCGATAAACAGGCGGGCATGGTCGATGACGGACGCCAGCTGGCGCAGGGTGAGCAGCCCGGCGAGGGAGTGCAGGCGAGCATTGGGACAGCCCGCCATAATGGTGTCGATCATCTGCTTCTCTCTGGCGTCAGGGCCGGAGGTCAGCACGACCGGGTAGCCTGCTTCAGAAAGCGCGTTTATCAGGGCGCTCATCCGCCCTTCGCGCCAGCACTTAAAGAACCAGCGGGAGGTTGGCTGAATGACGATATAGTTATCCTGAAATCCTGCCGGCAGCAGCGCGCGGCTGGCGCGCCAGTCCTGCTCGCTGTAGCCCATCGTCGCCGGCGCGTCAGCAATATCCAGCCCAAGCGGCGCCAGAATCGACAGATTCTGCTGCACGGTATGCAGCTGGTTATGCTGCTCGGTTGAGGCGAGGGCGGTATGGCAAAAACGCCAGGCCGGGTGGCGACGCTTCGGAAAGTCAAAGCCGATACGGATGGCCGCCCCGGTCAGTTTGGTGATGATCGCGCTGGGCCACTGATCGGCAAGATTGAGCACCATATCGTAGCGCTGCTGGCGGAGCGTGCGAATCAGCTGCCACTCCATCTTCAGCTGATGGCCGGCGCCCTGTTTTTTCCAGCGCCGGTCAATGCCGTAAATGTGGCGGATATCCGTATTCGCTGCGAGCATATCCCGGGTTTCTTCATAAAGCAGCACATCCACGCTGGCGGCGGGATATTGCTGCTTAAGCGCGTGAATAAGCGGCGTTATCAATAACATATCGCCATGATGGCGAAGCTTAATAACCAGGATTCGCGCCGGGTTCACGCGGCCGAAAGTGCGGGTTTCAGGCGTCATTCTCTATTCTTCATTCAGGGGCAGGGCTCCGATTCTAGGGGATCAGATAGATTGAGAGAAGCCTTGTCTTGCTCTACCATGACCCGATACGTATGGCCTGAGGACGTTTTCGTGCACAAACCCGCATTTCTCATCACGATTGATACAGAGGGTGATAACCTTTGGCAAAAACATGACAGCATCACCACCGAGAATGCGCGCTATCTACCGCGTTTTCAGCAGCTTTGCGAAAAGTATGGTTTTAAACCGGTCTGGTTGACCAACTATGAAATGGCCATCGACCCGGTTTATATCGAATTTGCCAAAGATGCGATCGCCCGGGGAACCGCGGAAATCGGTATGCATCTCCACGCGTGGAACAGCCCGCCGACCGATCCGCTCACCGATGACGACTGGCGACATAAACCGTATTTGATCGAGTACAGCGATGCGGCGATGCGGGCAAAAGTCGACTATATGACCCGTCTGCTGGAGGATACCTTCCAGACCAAAATGGTCAGCCATCGCGCCGGGCGCTGGGCGTTTGACGAGCGCTACGCGCGTCTGCTGGTGGAGTATGGCTATCTGGTGGATTGCTCGGTTACCCCGAGGGTGAACTGGAAGACGGCGAAAGGCGCGCCGCAGGGCGACGGCGGTACCGATTACCGTGATTTCCCGCAGCACGCCTATTTTCTTGACGAGAATGATATCCGTCGTGAAGGGCAATCATCGCTGCTGGAAGTGCCGATGAGCATTCAGTACAAGCATTCCGCGTGGATGAATAGCCTGAAGCAGGGCTACGATCGCCTGCGCGGCAAAGTACGCTCGCCGTCGGTACACTGGCTGCGTCCGATGGGCGGCAACGTTGAGACGATGAAAAAAGTGGTCGAACAAACGTTGACTCAGGGTAATGACTACGTCGAATATATGCTCCACTCTTCAGAGTACATGCCCGGCGGCAGCCCAACGTTTAAAAACGAGCAGGATATCGAGCGCTTATATGCCGATCTGGACGCTTTTTTCAGCTGGCTGGCGCCGCAGGTGAAGGGAATGACGTTGGCGGAGTACTACCAACAGAAACTCACACAGCGATAAAAGATCACAACCAGGTACCGTATGCGTATCGTGAAGCAGTTTACGCGGAAGAAAAATGCCTTCTTCCGCGAAATTAAGTTTAATTTAATTAACTATCGTTACAGAAATAAAAGCGCACGCCAGCCCTTTAATTCCGCGAAGATTCAGCATGTTTTATTATTGCGCCTGGATGACAAAGTTGGGGATATGGTCGTAACGACCGGCTGCGCAAAGCTTTTAGCTGACCGGGGCTATAAGGTTTCGGTTCTTACCGGGCCGGTTTGTAAGCAGATGCTTGCCGGTGCGGATTTTCTTGAGCAGGTTTATTTATATCAGCCGCGGATGCCGTTAAACGCACTGCGTGCGGCAGGATTTGACGCGGTCGTTGATTTTGATGACGTGAAAACCTACGAGCGTTTTAAACTGCTGGCTGATTTACGCCCTGGCTGCGTTATCGGTTTTAATAAACAAGAATATAAGCTTTACGATCACTCTATCCCTTTTCTGGATAGCAGCAGCCATATTTCCGCGCGCTATAAAGCCGTCGCCAGGCTATTTGGCATAGAACACCCTCATTACCACTATCATCTGCCCGGCGATGCTTTTGAGCGGGAAAGAGTCAAAACACTGCTGGCTCAGCACAAGGGGAGTCAGCTCTGTATTGCCATAAACCCGTTTACCGCCTCAACGGATAAAGACTTTTGCCGTCATCAGGTTTCTGCTCTGATTGAACGCTTATATACGCTCCCTTATAAAATTAGCGTCGTGATGGTCGGGCATAGCGAGAAAATTCGTCAGCTTAATCTGGAAACGGCGCTGCATCTGCCAGATAGCAATATTAATTCAGCGGTTGAGATTGTTCGCCACTGCGATCTGGTGATTACGGCGGATACCGCCATCGTGCATATTGCTCGCGCGTTCGACAAGCCCATGGTGGCGGTTTACAACAAACGTAAACTCAAAGATACCGGTTTGCCGGGCTATACCATTTGGGCGCCTGGTTATGACAAGGCCAGACAAATTGTCTGCGAAGAGACTAACGTCGCCGACATGACCATTGACGCGGTCTGGCCGGCGATCAAAGCGCAGGCGGATGCCCTGATCGCCGCTCGCCAGCAGGCATAAAAAAGGGCCCGCTGCGGGCCCTTCTCTTAGCGTTTCGCCTTCAGGCTGCCGCTCAGCGCGATGCCCAGCGGCAGCCAAAACAGCGGCCAGCTTTCGCGAGGGTTGCTGATGATAAACATGCCCTGCGAGGCCATAAAAATCAGCGCATAGATAAAAATCGCCAGCCCGTAGCGGCCATCCTGCTGTTTACGCCATGCCTGCCATAACCCTCCGGCAATGACCGCCAGCAGCAGCGCCAGGCCGATTATGCCGCCTTTCAACAGTGCGCCAAGATAGACGCTGTGGGTGGTAGTGATATGCTCGCCGCTGTAGTTGGTAAAGTTCAGCTCGTAGTCAAAACCCCGACCCAGCCACGGCTGGCTGGCCACTTCCTGGAGCGTATGGTGCCAGATACTCAAGCGCAATCCGCTTTGGGTGCCCAGCTCTTCAAAGCGCGCCAGCAGCAGGTCTCCCGTTGGCGTAAAGAAGAAAAGCGCGCCCAGAACCAACGCTAACGCGGCGACAATCAGAAGGTTGCGGCGGGTAAAGACGTGCAGGTGCAGGGTGCAAACAAACGCCACCAGCAGCGCGATAATCGGGCCGCGGCTTTGGGTCAGAAACAGCATCACCAGCATGATGGCCATCGGCACATACAGCAGGTGGCTGCCTTTCTCCTTCAGCAGCATCGCGCAAATAAGGATACCGATACCGCAATAGCCCGCCAGGTCGATCACGTTGGTCGGGCCGGGATTCTCCGGCGAAACCAGGCGTTCCTTGAGGACCAGCGTGAAGTCGATCGCCATCGTCCAGACGGAGAGCACTGTGATCCCGGCCACGACGCTCAGCAGCGCCAGATGTCGGGTCCGGGGATGGCCAAGTAGCGTTGTCAGCAGCAGAAGATAGAAAATTAAATAGGTGCCGTGGGTCAGAGGGGAATCGATATGCTGCGGCGTCTGCCCCCAAATATTGCTCAGCGCATAGTACACGCAGAATACCACCAGCAGGCTATAAACCGGCCACCGCTGGCGGATGCTTTCCGCTATTGCCTGACGATTGTCTTTGTTAAGCAGTGAAAGCAAAAAGAGCAAAATAGATAAATGAAGGAGGTTATTTGTCCGGGTTGATACGCAGAAAATAGCGCTAAAAAACAGAAACAAAGTGAAGAAAACGGTGTAGCCCTGTCTGGCGTAATTACTTATTTTTAAAGTACTCATCAAAAGAAACCTTTTCGAAAATCGTTTCCGGAACCGCGCTTTCTAACGAGAAGTTGACGACCCGAATATGGTTTTGTTGCAGCACGTTGGCAGCGTGCGAAAAGGACGGCATGACCAGGTCATCCACCTTATTTGCCAGCCAGGAGGGGAGTTTATCCTGTTCCGTTTCGTAGAATCGCGGCTGGTTGAAATTACTCATATCCAGCCCGCTTATCAGAATGGTTTTAAATCCCAGCCACATCAGAATTTGCAGTGCCCAGTAGACCACGGTTCCGGCATCGAAAATGCCGTGACGAATGTCGGTGCTAAAGCAAATATCCTGCCTTTGCGGATGAAAGCGTAGCGCGGGGACGCCGCGCCAGGCCTGCTGTATCGCGTTTTTGGCGACTTTAGGCTGATAAATTTTATAACAGGCGTCTTCAATTAATGCCAAACGACAGCGAAGCTCTGCGCCGTGGCGGTCGAGGATTTTGGCGATACCGTGCATGGTGGTGAAGAGCACAATGTCAGCCTGGCTAATCACCGAACGGATCACGTCCGGTTTTTTATCGTAAAACTCCATATCCACGATGGTATAGAGCGAAAATTTAATTTTATCAGAGAGATGCCAGGCACCGTTCACCCCCATCACCGGAATACTTTTCGGCAGCAGCGTAAAATCGATGCGGCGCGTAGAGGGTCCGGTGGCGGTCAGCAGCACCTCGCCCTGAGCGCTATCCTTCAGTTCGCTGAGATTGACCAGCGGAACCGCTTTCCCTTTGTATTTCAGGGTGCGGATTTCGCCGCTCGCCGCGCGCGTGATATGGGTAAACGGCCAGAGATTTTCGTTATGGCGAAAGGCGCGTCGATGCGTGTAGCGATAGATCTGCTTAAATAATGAACCCATTAAGCCAGTTCCTGAGATTTCAACAGTTGCCGAACCCGGGACGCGGGAATATCGCCCGTGCTGCTGCCGCTTTCCGGGCGCACCACGTGCTGATTTTTACCGTAGCCGCCAATCAGCCCCGGATCGGTCGGGCCGTACAGCGTGAAGTTCGGTTTATCGAGCGCGGCGGTGAGATGGCTCAGCCCCGTGTCGACGGAAACGACCCCGCGCGCGCCGGCCAGCACCTGGGCTACCTGCTCCAGGCTCATGCGCGGCAGGACGTCGACAAAATCGTGCCCTTCCGCCAGGCGTCCGGCCCGCGCCTCTTCATGGGGGGCGCCCCACGGCAGTTTGATGCGTATGCCGCTGTCGGCAAGCAGGGCGATAAGCGCCCGCCAGTTCTCTTCCGGCCAGTGTTTATCATCGCGCGTCGTGGCGTGGAGGAACACCAGATACGGCGCAGCGGACGGGTCAGCCTGACGCAAAAAATGGCGGGCGATCGCGTAGTCGCCCTGGGTTTCCGGCTTCGCGTAGCCGAGGCTTTTCGCGAACAGCTCGCGGGTGCGCTCAACGGCGTGCTGCTGTTTAGCGATATGGTGACGACGGTTGTAAAACAGGCTCGCCAGCGGCTCGCGGGCGGTCTGCCAGTCCATACCGTGCTTCACGCCGCGGGCCAGTCGGGTGACCAGAGCGGCGCTCTTCACCAGCCCCTGGGCATCGATGATAGCGTCGTACTTTTCCGCGCGCACGGCCTCGCGGAACGCCTTGCGCTCGGCTTTGATCGGCGCGGAAAACCACGCCTTGCGCCAGCGGCGAATCGCCACCGGGATGACCCGGTCGACGCTCTCATGCCAGGAAGGGATCTGCGCGAAGCCTTCTTCAACCACCCAGTCGAAACGAATGCCGGGAAAGGCCAGCGCGGCGTCGCTCAGCGCGGGCAGCGTGTGCAGCACGTCGCCCATGGACGAGGTTTTTACGATCAGTACCCGCATCCGTCAGGCTTCCTCTTGTTCCGTTTTTTCCAGCAGCAGGTCGTTTAATTCTTCCAGTACGCGCTGCGGCGTAATGTCGATCAAACTCTGATGATAGCCTTCGGCGGCGTCGCCTTTACGCACTTTGTGGTAGCCGCTGATCAGGCGGATCACGCGCGCTTTGTGCGACAGCGGTGGAGTGAAGTCCGGGCTGCTGGGCCCGTAGAGCGCCACCAGCGGACGGTCCAGCGCCGCGGCGACGTGCATCAGGCCGGAATCGTTGCTGACCACCGCTTTACAGGCGGCGATCAGAATAACGGCCTGCTCAAGCTGGGTTTCGCCGGCCAGATTGCGGCACCATGCCTGCTGTTCGGTCGTGAGCGCGGCGAGGATTTCATTGCCCGCTTCGTGGTCTTTCGCGGAGCCAAACAGTACGATCTGAAAGCCTTCGTCGATCAGCTGTTTCGCCAGCTCGGCGTAGTGATAGTGCGGCCAGCGTTTTGCCGGGCCGAACTCTGCGCCGGGGCAGAAGCCGATAATCGGGCGCTCGGCTGAGAGATTAAACGCGCTGCAGGCCTGCGATTTTTCGCCTTCATGCACCTGCAGCTGCGGCCAGAGCAGCGGCTGCGGCAGATCTTTCGCGCAGCGCATCACGCCTTTGTCGTAGGCCAGACCGACGTAGCGTTCGACCATCAGCGGCCAGGCGTCTTTATCCAGCTTACGGGCGTCGTTCAGCAGGCCGTAGCGCATCTCGCCGAGCCAGCCTGTGCGATGCGGTATTCCCGCAAAGAACGGCACGAGGGCCGATTTAAACGAGTTGGGCAGCACGAAAGCGCGATCGTAGCGACGTTCGCGCAGGCTGTGCCCAAGCTTACGCCGTTCACCGATTTCCAGTGCGCCGTGGCCGAGCGGCATCGGGATCGCTTCGTTGACTTCCGGCATGCGCGATAGCAGCGGACGGCACCATGCGGGCGCCATCACGTCGATTATCGCCTGGGGATAGCGCGCCCTGAGCGTACGGTAAAGACTTTGCGACATCATCATGTCGCCCACCCATGACGGGCCAACCACCAATATTTTCATTCATTCCATCCTTCAAGCTGTCTCTGCGTTGGCTGCCTGCGTTCCCTCCGGTCACTGACTTTAGTCAGCTCCCGGAGAATCACTGAGTTGCCGCCTTGATACCGCTCGAATGATTTTATGAATTCGCATGATTGTCGCGATTGAGCCAGGCCATATATTCCGTTACGCCTTCGGCAACGGTCTTAAACGGTTTATCGTAGCCCGCTGCGCGCAGGTTAGTCAGATCCGCCTGGGTAAACGCCTGATAGCGGCCTTTGAGTTTATCCGGGAACGGAATGTACTCGATGCTGCCTTTCTGGTGATAAGCCAGCGTTGCGTCTGCAACGGCCTGGAAAGACTCCGCGCGCCCGGTGCCGAGGTTGAAGATGCCGGAAACGCCGTTTTCCCAGAACCACAGGTTCACCGCCGCGACGTCGCCGACGTAGACGAAGTCGCGCTTGAAGCCGTCGCTGCCTTCGAACAGTTTCGGACTTTCGCCATTATTCAACTGGGTGTTCAGATGGAAAGCGACGCTGGCCATGCTGCCTTTATGGCCTTCGCGCGGCCCGTAGACGTTGAAATAGCGGAAGCCGACAATCTGCGAGTTCGCTTCCGGCAGGATCTGACGGACGTATTCATCAAACAGAAACTTGGAGTAGCCGTAAACGTTGAGCGGCTGCTCGTATTCGCGGGATTCAATAAAGTCGCTGGTGCGGCCGCCGTAGGTCGCTGCGGAAGAGGCGTACAGGAACGGGATTTCACGCTCCAGACAGTAGTGCAGTACCTCTTTGGAATACTGATAGTTGTTATCCATCATGTACTTGCCGTCCCACTCCGTGGTGGAAGAGCAGGCGCCTTCATGGAAAATAGCGTCGATATCGCCGAACTCTTCGCCCGCCATAATCTGGATCAGAAAGTCTTCTTTATCCATGTAGTCGGCAATGTTCAAATCCACCAGATTGATGAATTTGGTCCCGTCTTTCAGATTATCTACGACCAGAATGTCGGTAATACCCTGGTCATTCAGCGCCTTAACGATATTGCTGCCGATAAAGCCTGCGCCGCCGGTAACGATGATCATAACTGTAACCTTTGAAGTTGGTAGTCCAGAGACAATCCGGACATGAATACTCCTATCATATCACTACATCGGAAAGGCTTCAGCCATTCGCCGATAAGGTAGAGAGGGACTCGTGATTTATGCTGCAAATAATTCATGCAGTAATGCATCATCTCGTATCAGCGTATATCTTTAGGTAATATACCCGTCATACTTCAAGTTACAGGTACGTTGGTTTTCCTCGCTCACCCCAGTCACTTACCAGAGTAAGCTCCTGGGGATTCGCTGCGTCACCGCCTTCCTGAAACTCGAATTATTTAGGGTAATATGTGCCAAATTTTGCCGAATCTGGAGAGTTGCAATGCGTGGGGATTTCTACAAACAGTTAACCAATGACCTGGATACCGCGCGCGCGGAAGGGTTGTTTAAAGAAGAACGGATTATCACTTCGGCGCAGCAGGCGGATATCACCGTCGGCGGCAGCCAGGTCATTAACTTCTGCGCCAATAACTATCTCGGCCTCGCGAACCACCCGGAACTGATTGCCGCCGCGAAAAGCGGGATGGACAGCCACGGCTTCGGCATGGCCTCCGTGCGCTTTATCTGCGGTACCCAGGACAGCCACAAAGCGCTTGAGAAGAAGCTGGCCGATTTTCTCGGTATGGAAGATGCGATTCTGTACTCCTCCTGCTTCGACGCCAACGGCGGCCTGTTTGAAACCCTGCTCGGCGCAGAGGACGCGATTATCTCCGATGCCCTGAACCACGCGTCGATCATCGACGGCGTGCGCCTGTGTAAAGCGAAGCGCTTCCGCTATGCCAACAACGATATGCAGGAGCTGGAAGCCCGTCTGAAAGAGGCGCGTGAAGCCGGCGCGCGCCATGTGCTGATCGCCACCGACGGCGTGTTCTCCATGGACGGGGTGATCGCCAACCTGAAGGGCGTCTGCGATCTGGCGGATAAATACGACGCGCTGGTGATGGTCGATGATTCGCACGCCGTGGGTTTTGTGGGTGAAAACGGCCGCGGCTCCCATGAGTACTGCGACGTGATGGGCCGCGTCGACATTATCACCGGTACGCTGGGTAAAGCGCTGGGCGGCGCGTCCGGCGGCTATACCGCCGCGCGCAAAGAAGTCGTCGAGTGGCTGCGCCAGCGCTCGCGTCCGTATCTGTTCTCCAACTCGCTGGCGCCGGCGATTGTCGCCGCCTCCATCAAAGTGCTGGAGATGGTGGAAGCGGGCAGCGAGCTGCGCGATCGTCTGTGGGCTAATGCGCGCCTGTTCCGTGAAAAAATGACCGCGGCAGGGTTTACCCTTGCGGGCGCCGATCACGCCATTATCCCGGTGATGCTCGGTGAAGCCACCGTGGCGCAGCAGTTCGCGCGCGAGCTGCAAAAAGAAGGTATTTACGTCACCGGATTCTTCTACCCGGTGGTACCAAAAGGCCAGGCGCGTATCCGTACCCAGATGTCTGCGGCGCATACCCCTGAACAAATTGAACGTGCGGTGGAAGCCTTTACCCGCATCGGTAAACAACTGGGCGTCGTTGCCTGAGGGTGTGAGATGAAAGCGTTATCCAAACTGAAGGCGGAAGAAGGCATCTGGATGACCGACGTACCGGAACCGGAAGTCGGCCACAACGATCTGCTGATTAAAATTCGCAAGACCGCGATTTGCGGTACCGACGTGCATATCTACAACTGGGACGAGTGGTCGCAAAAGACCATTCCGGTTCCGATGGTGGTGGGGCATGAATACGTCGGCGAAGTGGTGGGTATCGGTCAGGAAGTTCGCGGCTTTAAGCTGGGCGACCGCGTTTCCGGCGAAGGGCATATCACCTGCGGCCACTGCCGTAACTGCCGCGCCGGGCGTACGCATCTGTGCCGCAATACGACGGGCGTCGGCGTCAACCGTCCGGGCTGTTTTGCCGAATATCTGGTGATCCCGGCGTTTAACGCCTTTAAAATCCCCGACAATATCTCTGACGATCTGGCGTCGATTTTCGATCCGTTTGGCAACGCCGTGCATACCGCGCTTTCATTCGACCTCGTCGGTGAAGATGTGCTGGTTTCCGGCGCCGGCCCGATCGGCGTGATGGCCGCCGCGGTGGCGAAACACGTTGGCGCGCGCAACGTCGTGATTACCGACGTTAACGAATATCGCCTGGAGCTGGCGCGCAAAATGGGCGTCACCCGGGCGGTGAACGTGGCGAAAGAGAACCTTAACGATGTGATGGCCGAGCTGGGCATGACCGAGGGTTTCGACGTGGGTCTGGAGATGTCCGGCGCGCCGCCGGCGTTCCGCACCATGCTCGATACCATGAACCACGGCGGGCGTATTGCCATGCTGGGTATTCCGCCGTCGGATATGTCTATCGACTGGACCAAGGTGATTTTCAAGGGGCTGTTTATCAAAGGGATTTATGGTCGCGAAATGTTCGAAACCTGGTACAAGATGGCCGCGCTCATTCAGTCCGGGCTCGATCTGTCGCCGATCATCACCCACCGCTTTGGCATTGATGATTTCCAGCAGGGCTTTGACGCGATGCGCTCCGGCCAGTCTGGCAAAGTCATTCTCAGCTGGGATTAATTCCGCCCCGGTCAGGATGGTAAAAAAGCGCCCACGGGCGCTTTTTTGAGAGTTATCCTACAATTTTGTGATACTTAATCCACTCCGCACTTTTTCTAAATCGCTTTCTCGCCTATTCGTTTATACAGTCAGTTTAACCATGGTTTAACCCTATAAAGATTATGCTTAAACTTTCTGTATGCTTATTGACCTGTAATTCATCCCGCTTATTACGGGAGGTGTTACCACCGCTGCTCAGGGTGGCTGATGAATTTATCGTCGTCGATTCAGGCAGTACGGATGCTACGCTGCAGATTTGCCAACAGTTCGGTCTCTCCGTTCACCATCATCCTTATACCGCTCACGGTACGCAGATGAATTATGCGACCTCTCTGGCCCGCCACGACTGGGTGCTGTGTGTGGACAGCGATGAGATCCTTGACGACGAGGTGGTGGCGGCAATTCTGGCGCTCAAGGCCGGCGATGAGCCGGACCCCGCCTGCGCATGGCGTCTGCCGCGCTACTGGTTCGTGCTGGGTGAAGAGGTGCGCACCATTTATCCGGTATCATCGCCGGATTTCCCGGTTCGCTTGTTTAACCGCTCCGTCGCCAGGTTCAACGATCGGCCGGTAGACGATCAGTTGGTTGGCTTTACGCACTCTGCCCGGCTACCGGGATTCGTGCGCCACGATACCTTCTACTCCCTGCATGAAGTGTTTAGTAAGCTCAATAGCTACACCACGCGGCTGGTTAAACACCAGAAAATCAGGCCGTCTCTTGCGCGCGGAGCGATCAGCGCGATTGGCGCTTTCTTTAAGTGGTATCTGTTCAGCGGAGCGTGGCGAAAGGGCAAGGTTGGCGTGGTCACCGGGCTTTACGCGACCTGTTACAGCTTTCTTAAATACTTTAAAGCCTGGTATGCCCATCAGGACAAGCCGGAATCCGCGGCGGATAAGCACACGGATTCCCGGATGATTTAGTTTGTGGGCTTATCCCAGCCCTGCCACTTTAGCTGGTAATACTGCACCAGCGTGCTCTGAGTGATGCTTTCGCTAAGAATGGTAAAGAAGCGGCTGGCGTTGACCGGCTCCGGCGGGCGCTTAGATTTGCACTGTTTCACGCCGCGGAACGGATTGCGCGGCGGCTGAACGGACGGCGGCGCTGTGTTCGGCGTTGAGGTATCCACCTGCGGCTCGTTGAGCAGGCTGCTCGGGCGAACCAGAGTGATATCCGGCGGCAGGTTATACACCATCTGCTGCAGCACGCGCACCGTCGTCGGGTGCGGGTGGCCGATAGCAATGGCGGAGCCGTTGCGCCGCGCCAAAGCGATAGCGCGGTTGAACTGATAGCGGATATCCGCTTCGTTTTGGGTATCGTCGAGGAAAACCTTACGCTTAATCACCTTTACGCCGGTGCCCTGCGCCGCGCGCATGGCCTGGGTATTGCCGATGGTGACGCTATCGAGGAAGTAGAGATTGTAGCGCTCGAGCGCCTGCATCACCTTCTGCATACCGAAGAGATTCGACGTCATGGCGCTGCCCATATGGTTATTCAGCCCCACGGCGTACGGAACCTTACCGTAGGCTTCGCGGATAATGCGCTCTATCTCGCTGCTGTTCATATCCGGGCGGAGGGTGTCTTTTTCCAGCGGCTGTTTGCTGAGCGGCGCCATTGGCAGGTGGATGAGCACCTCGTGGCCGAGATTATGCGCTCTGGTCGCCATTTCTCGGGCGTGGGGCGCATTAGGAAGGACGGCAACGGAGATCGTCGCTGGCAGCGCCAGCACCTGGTTTTCCGTTTGTGGACGATAGCCAAAGTCGTCGATAACAATGGAGAGTTTGCCGGCAAAAACCGGCGACGCCATAACCAGCGTACCGGTTACCGCGAGTGCAATTCTGCGAAATTGAAGCAAAACTTATCTTCCCAACCACGGCTGTGGATTGACCGCCTGACCCTGGCGGCGAATTTCGAAATAGAGCGACGGACGGCCCTGACCGCCGCTGCTGCCTACGAGAGCGATCGGCTGGCCCGCCCGGACCTGAGTGCCGACGCTGACCAGCGCGCTTTGGTTATAGCCGTAAAGACTCATGTCGCCTTTGCCGTGTTCAACGACCACCACCAGGCCATAGCCCTGCAGCCAGTCGGCGAGAATAACCCGACCATCGGCAACGGCTTTGACCTCGGTGCCTTCAGACGCAGCGATAACCATCCCCTTCCAACGTAGTTCACCTTGCAGCTGTTCGCCATAGCGATGGAGAATTGAGCCGCGAACCGGCCAGAATGCCTGGCCGCGCGGTGAGCCAAGTCCGCCGGTGCGGGACATCAGCGAGCGTTCGCTTTCGGTAGGTTTGTAGGTGGTGCCTTTACGCGAGGCTTCCTGCTGGCGATCGCGCACATCCTGCGCTTCGCGGGCTTCGCGATCCGCCCGCGCTTTGGCCGCCGCCGCCGCCTGGGCGATACGGCCGCGCAGGCGTGATTCGTTAGCCCGCATCTCGCTGAGCTGCTGCTGGCCTTGCTGAATGGAGGATTCCAGGCTGGCGAGGGTCTTTTTACGTTCGTTGCGCGCCTGCTCCAGCTTGCTCTGCTGGGCGCGCTGTTCGTACACCAGGGTTTGCTGCTGGCTCTGTTTCTCTTCCAGCATCGATTTTTGCACCGCCACGTCTTCGCGGGTTTTCTTCAGCTGGGCGATGGTTTCCTGGCGCGCCTGGTTCAGATAGCCAAAGTAGGCCTGCAGGCGCTGATTACGCTGCCCCTCTTCGCCGCTGAGGATCATCTGGATGCCGGTATGCGGCCCCTGACGAAACGCGGCGTCGAGCTGCGCGGAAAGGTTACGCTCCTGCGAGGCGCGCTGACGCTCCAGCTTGGCCAGCGCGGCGTTCATTTCGTCGATCTGCTTATTCAGCTGGTTCAGCGTTTCCTGGGTTTCGCGCAGCTTGCGCGCGGCGGCGGAGATGGCCTCCTCCTGCGCTTTAAGCTGGGCGACCAGGGAAGCGCGCTGCTGCTGCTGCTGCTTAATCGCCCGCTGTTTAGCGGCGATATCGGCCTGAATGGATTTAAGCTGGTCGCGATCGTCGGCGTGAGCAGATGCGGCGCACAGCAATACGCCAGCGCTAAGCGCGCTGGCGTAAAAGACGGATCGAACTGCCGTTGCGATCCATGTAGTTGAATACGTCGCCTTTCCCCTCATGGGGAAGGATTATTCCACGATGAACAGCGGCTTGCCAGTCATCTCTTGCGGGATTTCCATTCCCATCAGCGTCAGCATGGTCGGCGCGATGTCGGAAAGTTTGCCGCCGTTGACCGCTTTGACGTTTTTATCGCCAACGTAAATCAGCGGAACCGGCAGGTTGGTGTGCGCGGTGTGCGCCTGGCCGGTGGCCGGATCGCGCATCTGCTCGGCGTTGCCGTGGTCTGCGGTGATCAGCAGCTGTCCGCCAACGGATTCAACGGCTTTGCTCACCTGGTCGATGCAGTCATCCAGCGCTTCGACCGCTTTAACGGCGGCTTCCATTACGCCGGTGTGGCCAACCATATCGCCATTCGGGTAGTTACAGATGATGGTGTCGAACTGACCACCCTTGATGGCGGCAACCAGTTTTTCGGTCAGCTCAGCGGAGCTCATTTCCGGCTGCAGATCGTAGGTGGCGACCTTCGGTGAATTGATCAGAATGCGCTCTTCGCCTTTGAACGGCTCTTCAACGCCGCCGTTGAAGAAGAAGGTCACGTGAGCGTATTTTTCAGTTTCGGAGATGCGCAGCTGGGTTTTGTCGTTCTTCGCCATCCATTCGCCGAAGGTGTTCACCAGAGATGCCGGCGGATAAGCGCAGGCGACTTTAATGTCCGCGGCGTACTCGGTCAGCATGACGAAATCGAGGTTCACCACTTTCTTACGGGCGAAGCCGTCGAAATCGGCGTTAACGAAGGCGCGGGTAATTTCGCGCGCGCGGTCGGCGCGGAAGTTCATGAAAATCAGCGCATCGCCGTCTTCCATCGCCGCATCGGCCTGGCCTTCAGCGCGAATAACGGTCGCTTTCACGAACTCATCGTTTTCATCGCGCGCATAAGCGGCCTGCAGGCCCGCAACGGCGGTATCGGCCTGGAACTCGCCTTTTGCCAGGGTCATCAGATCGTAAGCCTGCTCAACGCGGTCCCAACGGTTGTCGCGGTCCATGGCGTAGTAGCGGCCAACGATCGAGGCGACGCGGCCTTTGCCCAGCGCGGCAAATTTGTCTTCGAATTTCGCCAGCGTCTTTTCAGCGCTGCGCGGCGGAGTATCGCGGCCGTCGAGGAAGGCGTGCAGATAGATTTTATCCGCGCCGCGTTCGGCTGCCAGCTCAACCATCGCCATGATGTGGTCTTCGTGGCTGTGGACGCCGCCCGGAGACATCAGGCCCATGATATGCACGGCTTTGCCTGCGGCAACGGCTTTATCGACCGCGCCGGTCAGTACCGGGTTGGCGAAGAAGGTGCGTTCTTTGATTTCAACGTCCAGGCGGGTGAGATCCTGATACACGATACGGCCCGCGCCGAGGTTGACGTGGCCCACTTCGGAGTTGCCCATTTGACGATCCGGCAGACCGACTTCCAGGCCTGAAGCATCAATCAGGGTATGCGGACGTTTCGCCCACAGTGCGTCCATAACAGGGGTTTTGGCGCTGTAAATAGCGTTATCCTGCTGGTCTTCACGGTAGCCATAGCCATCCAGAATCACCAGTACCATAGGTTTTTTAGAAACCGACATTGCGACAACCTCATGCTCAAAGACAGAAAATTTGCGTAATTTTACTACAGCTGAATCGATCAAATCACCGTAAAAGATCAAAGAAAGAGGGCGGCCAGAGCGCATTGCCGCGGCGAGAGCGGTTTTTTTTCGTGACGGGCCGCAGAAAATACATTACATCGCGCTCACTGGCTGTATTTGCCGCAATGCACAGGTATACTCCTTCCCTGGTTTTTTTATCACTTAGTCGGGAGTTGTAACCCCCCATGCAAGAAATTATGCAATTCATCAGCCGTCACCCCGTCCTGAGCATCGCGTGGGTCGCGCTGCTGGTGGCGGTGCTGTTCTCCACCTTTAAAGGGCTGATGTCGAAAGTTAAAGTCATCACCCGCGGTGAAGCGACGCGCCTGATCAACAAAGAAGATGCCGTGGTTGTCGACCTGCGTCAGCGTGACGATTTCCGTAAAGGCCACATTGCGGGTTCTATTAACCTGCTGCCGAGCGATATCAAAGCAAATAACGTCGGCGAGTTGGAAAAGCACAAAGCACAACCCATTATAGTGGTAGACGGCTCAGGTATGCAGGCGCAAGAACCCGCCAGCGCGCTGAACAAAGCCGGTTTTGAAAAGGTCTTCGTACTGAAAGAAGGCATCGCTGGCTGGAGCGGCGAGAACCTTCCGCTGGTACGCGGTAAATAATTTACCCGCGTCTTTATGGCGTAGCGCGGTTTTCCCTGCGGCGGCTATTCGTCAGCGGGAAAACAACGCCTGCGGCGTAAAACTCTCGGGGGTAAAAACAGGAGTGAAGTCATGGCCAATATTGATATCTATACCAAAGCGACCTGCCCGTTCTGCGTACGTGCAAAAGCGCTGCTGAACAGCAAGGGCGTGACGTTCAACGAGTTGCCTATCGATGGCGATGCTGCGAAGCGTGAAGAGATGATTCAGCGCAGCGGTCGAACGACGGTTCCGCAGATTTTTATTGATGCGCAGCACATTGGCGGCTGTGACGACTTGTACGCGCTTGATTCACGTGGTGGACTCGATCCCCTCCTGCGCTAATTTTTGCGCTCATCCCCATTGGACGGGCGTACTTAAGGACAACACGAAAGGGTTTTACTATGTCAGAACAAAACAGCACCGAAATGACTTTCCAGATTCAGCGCATCTACACCAAAGATATTTCTTTTGAAGCGCCGAACGCGCCGCAAGTTTTCCAGAAAGATTGGCAGCCGGAAGTTAAACTTGATCTGGACACCGCTTCCAGCCAGCTGGCTGAAGGCGTGTATGAAGTGGTGCTGCGCGTGACCGTAACCGCCTCTCTGGGCGAAGAAACCGCATTCCTGTGCGAAGTACAGCAGGGCGGTATTTTCTCCATCGAAGGCATCGACGGCACCCAGATGGCGCACTGCCTCGGCGCATACTGCCCGAACATTCTGTTCCCGTACGCGCGTGAGTGCATCACCAGCCTGGTTTCCCGCGGCACCTTCCCGCAACTGAACCTTGCGCCAGTGAACTTCGATGCGCTGTTTATGAACTATCTGCAGCAGCAGGCTGGCGAAGGTGCTGAACAACATCAGGATGCCTGATGAACGCGCTTAACGCTGCAATGACTGTGATCGGTGCCGGCTCTTACGGCACCGCTCTTGCCATCACCCTGGCAAGAAATGGCCACCACGTTGTGCTGTGGGGCCATGACCCGAAACATATTGCGACGCTGCAGCACGACCGCTGCAACGCCGCATTTCTTCCTGACGTTCCTTTCCCCGACACGCTGCATCTGGAAAGCGATCTGGCGACCGCGCTGGCGGCCAGCCGCGATATCCTCGTCGTCGTGCCGAGCCACGTTTTCGGCCAGGTGCTGCGGCAGATTAAACCGCTGATGCGCCCCGACGCTCGCCTGGTATGGGCGACGAAAGGTCTGGAAGCGGAAACCGGGCGCCTGCTGCAGGACGTGGCCCGTGAAGCGCTGGGCGACGCGATCCCCCTGGCGGTGATTTCCGGCCCGACCTTCGCGAAAGAGCTGGCGGCAGGCCTGCCGACGGCGATCTCGCTGGCGTCGACGGATCCGCAGTTCGCTGACGATTTGCAAAGCCTGCTGCACTGCGGCAAGAGCTTCCGCGTCTATATCAACCCGGACTTTATCGGCGTACAGCTCGGCGGGGCGGTGAAAAACGTCATCGCTATCGGCGCCGGCATGTCTGACGGCATCGGCTTTGGCGCCAACGCGCGTACCGCGCTGATTACCCGCGGGCTGGTTGAGATGTCGCGCCTCGGGGAGGCCCTGGGCGCCGATCCGGAGACCTTTATGGGGATGGCGGGCTTAGGCGATCTGGTGCTCACCTGCACCGATAACCAGTCGCGTAACCGCCGCTTCGGCATGATGCTCGGTCAGGGCATGGATGTGCAAAGCGCGCAGGAGAAGATTGGCCAGGTGGTTGAAGGCTATCGCAATACCAAAGAGGTTCGCGTTCTGGCGCAGCGTTTAGGCGTCGAAATGCCAATAACCGAGGAAATTTATCAGGTATTGTATTGCGGAAAAATTGCGCGCGAGGCAGCATTGACCTTATTAGGTCGTGCACGCAAGGACGAGCGTAGCAACTAACTGCGATGGAACCTGGATCACCTGAATGACCCGGCCAGCAAAGAACTGGCCGGTCATTATTATATCGTCTGGAGTCAGCAATGCCGTGTGAAGAACTGGATATCGTCTGGAATAATATTAAAGCCGAAGCTCGGGCTTTAGCTGACTGTGAGCCAATGCTCGCCAGTTTTTACCACGCCACGCTACTCAAGCACGAAAATCTCGGCAGCGCCCTGAGCTATATGCTGGCGAATAAACTGGCTTCTCCGATCATGCCCGCCATCGCGATTCGTGAAGTGGTGGAAGAGGCCTACGCCGCCGACCCGGAAATGATCGCCTCCGCCGCCTGCGATATTCAGGCGGTGCGAACGCGCGACCCGGCGGTGGATAAATACTCCACCCCGCTGCTCTATCTGAAAGGATTCCACGCGCTGCAGGCCTATCGTATCGGCCACTGGCTGTGGAATCAGGGGCGTCGGGCGCTGGCGATCTTCCTGCAAAATCAGGTTTCCGTATCGTTCCAGGTGGATATCCACCCGGCGGCGAAGATTGGTCGCGGGATCATGCTGGACCACGCCACCGGCATCGTCGTCGGCGAAACGGCGGTGATTGAAGACGACGTATCGATTCTGCAATCCGTGACCCTGGGCGGTACCGGTAAAACCAGCGGCGATCGTCATCCGAAAATTCGCGAAGGGGTGATGATTGGCGCCGGGGCGAAAATCCTCGGCAATATCGAAGTCGGACGCGGGGCAAAAATCGGCGCGGGTTCGGTGGTGCTACAGCCGGTGCCGCCGCATACTACCGCCGCAGGCGTTCCCGCCCGCATTGTGGGCAAGCCGGAGAGCGATAAGCCCGCGATGGATATGGATCAGCACTTTAACGGCATACACCATACCTTCGAGTACGGCGACGGTATTTGATTGATTTCCCGGAGGCGATGCTGCGCATCTGTCCGGGCTACAAAACCGAGCGCTGTCTGGTAGCCCGGACAGGCGCTACGCGCCGCCTCCGGGAGAAAGCGAGCTCAGCTGCGCAGCACCGCGCCGGGATAGCCCAGCTGGCGCCAGGCTTCATAGACCACCACCGACACCGCATTTGACAGGTTCATGCTGCGGCTGTCCGGCATCATCGGAATACGGATTTTTTGTTCTGCCGGCAGAGCATCAAGAATGCTGCCCGGCAGTCCGCGGGTTTCCGGGCCAAACAGCAGAAAATCGCCGTCCTGATAGCTTACCGCGCTGTGCGCCGGCGTCCCTTTGGTCGTCAGGGCGAACAGGCGCTGCGGCTTTGCGCTTTCAATAAAGGCGGCGTAATCACCATGGCGCTGGACGGCAGCAAACTCGTGGTAATCCAGACCTGCGCGGCGAAGACGCTTATCGTCCCAGGCAAAACCCATGGGTTCGATAATATGCAGATTGAAGCCGGTGTTGGCGCACAGGCGGATGATATTCCCGGTATTTGGCGGGATTTCTGGTTCGAATAAGACGATGTTAAGCATGCTGCCCCCTTAATTGCGGGGGGCAGAATAGCAGATATTCGGCTAACCCTCACCCTGCTCCTCTCCCGGAAAGAGAGCGGGAGAAAACCGGCGCCGGCCTGTGAGCCGGATGGCCTGATGAGGACGTTAACCCGCCTGCCGGACGGTTCCCTCTCCCTGTGGGAGAGGGTCAGGGATAACCGCCGCGTTTCCCGCTTTGATCGCATCAAAGGTCCGCAGCGCATCGGCGTTCTGGACTAAAGATTCACGGCTGATTTCGCCGATGGTTTTCGCGCCGGTCAGCGTCATCGCCACCTTCATCTCTTTCTCGATCAGGTTCAGCAGATTGGCGACGCCCTGTTTGCCGTGGGTGGCCAGCGCATACAGATAAGCCCGGCCCAGCAGCACGCTATCGGCGCCGAGGGCAATCATCCGCACCACATCAAGGCCGTTGCGAATACCGCTGTCGGCAAGAATTGTAATATCGCCTTTAACCGCGTCGGCAATCGCGGGCAGAGCGCGAGCGGAAGAGAGCACGCCGTCGAGCTGGCGGCCGCCGTGGTTGGAAACCACGATCCCGTCAGCGCCGAAGCGCACCGCATCGCGGGCGTCTTCCGGATCGAGGATCCCCTTGATCACCATCGGACCGTCCCAAAAGTCGCGGATCCACTCAAGGTCTTTCCAGGAAATCGAAGGATCGAAGTTATTCGCCAGCCAGCCGATATAATCCTCCAGACCGGTCGGCTTGCCGAGGTAGGCGGAGATGTTGCCCAAATCGTGCGGACGGCCGTTTAACCCGACGTCCCATGCCCACTGCGGATGGGTCACCGCCTGCCAGTAGCGGCGCATTGCCGCGTTCGGGCCGCTCATCCCGGAGTGAGCATCGCGATAGCGCGCGCCGGGGGTCGGCATATCGACGGTAAAGACCAGCGTTGAACAGCCCGCCGCCTTCGCCCGCTCCAGCGCATTGCGCATAAAACCGCGGTCGCGCAGGACGTACAGCTGGAACCACATCGGGCGCTTAATGGTCGGGGCGACCTCTTCAATCGGGCAGACGGAAACGGTAGAGAGGGTAAACGGAATACCTTTTTCATCCGCCGCGCCGGCGGCCTGCACTTCACCGCGGCGAGCGTACATCCCGCACAGCCCCACCGGCGCCAGCGCCGTTGGCATCGCCAGCTTTTCGTTGAATAAGGTGGTTTCCAGGCTCAGGTCCGACATATTGCGCAGAATGCGCTGGCGGAGCGCGACGTCGGACAGGTCCTCAACGTTGCGGCGCAGGGTGTGCTCGGCGTAAGCGCCGCCGTCGATATAGTGGAACAGGAACGGTGGCAGGATACGCTGTGCGGCGGCGCGGTAGTCGCTGGCGGCGGAAATAATCATCACAAGTTCTCCCTGGAATTTTCGTTATGGTCACCGGGCAGGCGGGTAATTCGCGCCTGGCGGGCCTGGTCTTCATCAAAGCGTTTGATGGTGGCGTGAACAAAGCCCAAATGGGCCATCATCGCCTGTCTGGCACCTTCCGGGTCACCGGCGATAATCGCCTCCATGACCGCCTGGTGCTGTTCGGTCAGGCGAGCGAAGACCGGCGGGACGAGATACATCCGCTGGCGGCTCTCCTTGACTGAGGACTGTAAAAGGTCAAAAAAACCGCGCATGGTTTGCAGCAGCACCACGTTGTGCGACGCTTCGGCGATCGCCAGATGGAAGCGGACATCGGCCTGCGAGGCCAGGTCAGGGTCTTCGCTTTGGGTGGCTTCAAAGCAGAGGCGGATTTTCTCTTTTTCGGCATCGGTTGCCCGCATCGCCGCATGCCAGGCGGTACTGGCTTCGATGGCGTGACGGGCTTCGAGAATATCAAAGCTGTAATCGGGGTCGTCGGAGAGCAGCGTCTTCAGCGGTTGAACGATGTTTTGCTCCGACCACGCTTCGTGCTGCCAGCGCACGAAGGTGCCGCCGCCGCGACGGCTGAGCAGCACCCCTTCGTTGACCAGCATCGCCAGCGCTTCGCGCAGCGAATTGCGCGATACGCCCAGTTGCGCCGCCAGCTGACGTTCGGCGGGCAATCGCATGCCCGCCTCCAGCTTTTGTTCTTCAATCAGCGCCCGCACGCGACGGGCGACGTCGTCGGCAAGGCGTTTTGGCATCACTATCACGGGATCATCCAGGTTAAGACATACGCCTGCAGCGTGGTGATAACGCCGACCATACAGGTGAAAATCAGGCTGTGTTTGACGGTAAAGCGGAACAGATCGGACTCCTTACCTACCAGACCGACCGCCGCACAGGCGATGGCGATAGACTGCGGAGAGATCATTTTCCCGGTCACGCCGCCGGTGGTGTTCGCTGCGACCAGCAGGATATCGGAGACGCCAATCTGCTGGGCCGCCGTGGCCTGCAGCGCGGCAAACAGCGCGTTAGACGAGGTATCCGAACCGGTCAGAAATACCCCCAGCCAGCCGAGGAACGGCGAGAAGAAGGTAAATGCATGACCGGTGTGCGCCAGCGCAAGCGCCAGCGTTGAGGATAGACCGGAATAGTTGGAAATAAAGGCGAACGCCAGCACCATGCCGATGGAGTAAATCGGCAGCGCCAGCTCTTTCAGCGTGCTGCCAAAGGTCGAGATCGCGTCTTTTGGCTTCATGCGCAGCCAGACGATGGAAAGCAGCGCGGCGAACAGGATGGCGGTGCCGGTGGCGGAGAGCCAGTCAAACTTATAGACCGCGGCGTACGGCGTGGCTTCGCTAACCACCGGCGGCATGCGGGCCACCATTTTGTCGAGGAACGGCACGGAAATATTAATCACAAAATCGTACATCGCGCCGCCGGGGGCGAAGAGCGCTTTGAACGGCGGCACGCTCCACAGGGTCACCGTCGCGGTCAGAAACAGGAACGGCGACCAGGCGCGAATCACCTGTCCCGGCGTGTAATGCGTGCGGGCCAGGTTCATATCGACCTGCGATGCGCCCATATCGCCGAAGCGGAAGATGCGTACCGGCTGCCAGCGTTTGAGGAACAGCGTCAGACAGACCAGCGATACCAGCGAAGAGATAATGTCCGGCAGCTCCGGGCCGAGGAAGTTAGAGCTGAGGTACTGAGCGATAGCAAAGGAGCCGCCGGCGACCATGACCGCAGGCCAGGTCTCTTTAATGCCGCGCCAGCCGTCCATAATCGCCATGATCCAGAACAGGACGATGATGGTCAGGAACGGCAGCTGACGGCCAACCATCTGGCCGATTTCGAAGCTGTCGAGGCCCGTCACCTGTCCGGCGACCAGAATCGGAATGCCCATCGCGCCAAACGCGACCGGCGCGGTGTTAACGATCAGACACAGGCCCGCCGCATACAGCGGGTTAAAGCCGAGCCCCACCAGCAGCGCTGCGGTGATGGCGACCGGCGCGCCAAAACCGGCGGCCCCTTCGAGGAACGCGCCGAAGGAGAAACCGACAATCAGCATTTGCAGACGCTGGTCCGGGGTGATCGACAAAATCGATGAGCGGATAATGTCGAACTGCCCGGTTTTCACCGAGATTTTATAGACGAAGACCGCGGCGATAATAATCCACGCGATTGGCCACAGGCCGTAGAAGAAGCCGTAGATGACGGAGGCCAGCGCGTGGTCAACCGGCATTTTGTAGAACAGCAGGGCGACGGAGAGCGCAATGAGCACGGTCCAGGTCGCGGCAACGTACCCTTTCAGCTTGAGCTTTATCAGGGCAAAAAAGAAAAACAGAATCGGTAGCGATGCGATAAGACTCGATAGCCAGATGTTGCCGGCCGGATCGTAATTTTGTTGCCAGAGGTTCATGCAGGTCTCCATCGGGCCGTTATGATGCCGTGCTGAGTCTTGCGCTCTTAGCAGGTCACATCATTTGTAAAACTGGCCCAGCCAAATTGCGATTGTAGGATTAACGACAACGAATAGTTAATCAAATGTTATTGATGAGCAATATGTCTGTGACGAAAAATGATGGATATGTGAACCATTGGACGATTTAAGAAAACATTGGTAGGGCCAATTAGTGGGGAATGACGTTTGAAACAGAGCCTGTCCCGGAGGCGATGCTGCGCATCTGTCCGGGCTACCGGCCCGCAGACGGCGGTGAACCCGTAGCCCCGGTAAGGCGTTAGCCGCGACCGGGGAGCAGAGCGCAGAGTAGCTGAATTTCCCGGAGGCGATGCTGCGCATCTGTCCGGGCTTGTATTATTAAAAAATCCAGAGAGAACCGGCCAGTTCCCTCTGGTGGTGGTCCGGATGCCGTGTCCGGGCTCAGACTTTTAGTCTGTTTGGTAGATCCCGCACCAGACCACCGTTATCCACAAGTGATAAACCGAACAGTATCATGGACCGGTTCACCCGGTACCCCGTATTTGCAAGGATGGTTACACCATGGAAAACGAAATTCACTTTATTGGCATTGATGTTGCCAAAGCTAAACTCGATGTCAATATGTTGCGGCCTGATGGCCGTCACCGCAGCAAGAAATTTGCCAACACCCCCGGAGGTCATGACGAGCTCGTCAACTGGTTGCGGGGACATCAGGTCATCCATGCCCATATCTGCATGGAAGCGACCGGGACGTATATGGAAGATGTCGCCGCTCATCTCTCTGACGCAGGGTATCAGGTCTCTGTTATCAATCCGATGCTCAGCAAAGCGTTCGTCCAGAGTCAGGGAATACGCAGCAAAACTGATACGGTGGATGCCCGCCAGCTGGCGTATTTTTGCCGGGAGAAACGCCCGGCGATATGGGAAGCGCCACATCCGGTTGAACGTGCCCTGCGGGCGCTGGTTCTGCGGCATCAGGCGCTGACAGAGATGCATGTTCAGGAGCAGAACCGGCGTGAAAGCGCGCGTGATGTTCAGTTGCCGAGCATAGACATGCATCTGCTGTGGCTGGATACGGAACTGAAACGTCTTGAAAAGCAGATAAAAGACCTGACGGATGATGACCCGGATATGAAACACCGGCGCAAACTGCTGGACAGTATCCCGGGCATTGGCCCGAAAACTTCAGCGGTGCTGCTGGCTTATGTGGGGCTGAAAGAGAGGTTCAGGGAGGCGAGGCAGTTCGCGGCGTATGCGGGTCTGACGCCCCGGCAACATGAATCAGGCAGCAGTATCAGGCGGGTAAGCAGGATGAGTAAAATGGGCCATGTATCGCTGCGTCGGGCGTTGTATATGCCGGCGATGGTGACGCTGTATAAAACAGAATGGGGCAGGGAGTTCAGGGAACGGCTGGAGAAGAACGGAAAAAATGCAAAGCTGATAATCGGGGCGATGATGAGGAAGCTGGCGCAGGTCGCATACGGCGTCCTGAAATCAGGACGCCCGTTCGATGCCACACTGCATTCGAAAAATGCTTGCATGGCATAACAGTATCTACCGGTCCGCAGACGGCGGTGAACCCGTAGCCCCGGTAAGGCGTTAGCCGCGACCGGGGAGCAGAGCGCAGAGTAGCTGAATTTCCCGGAGGCGCTGCGCATCTATCCGGGCTACCGGTCTGCAGAGGGCAGTGAACCCGTAGCCCGGCTAAGCGTAGCGCGAGCCGGGAGATTCACGGGATGAAGATATCAGAACGCGGTTTTTGAGAAGCCGGTCATCTCTTTGAGGCCCATTTCGCGGCCCAGCGCGGTCATCGGGTGGACAACAACCAGACCGCGTACGCTTTTCTTGAGCTTACCCATATCGGCCTGCTCTTTTTTGGTGATGGCGCGGCGATGCGGCATGCTCATCAGCTTTTGCGCTTCTTTGCTCAGCTTCTGGCCCTGAACCTCACGCAGGCGAACGAGTTCCGTCTCAATGGTGGCTTTCTCTTTTTCCAGCTCGGCGTATTTTTCTGCGGCGTCGACCAGGGACAGGTCGGCCTGCTGGTGATGGATAGCGTCAAGACGATCGCTCAGACGTTTAATTTCGTTTTTTTCGACTTCTTTCATGGTGGCTTAATCTATTAAGAAAGGGGCGTTATCAGACTATAGTATGTGCTGTCGCTTGGGTTGTGGGTAGTTATTTATCAAAACGTCGCCGTTTTTTGCTCATAACAACCGCAGCGGCATATTATAACTTATTGAATATAAAAAGCATTTTAACCCAGAGTCGGCGAATATTCATTTCTGTGAAGCCTGACGGCCATTCAGCACGTTTTCCTCATCTGAAACCCTGTTTTTGGCTAATCCTTAATAGGATCATTCCCCCAAAAGAGGAGAGCGTGATGGCAAAAATAGGCGACAGCGTACCGCGCATTATTGATAAAGCCGTAGATTTTATGGCTTCAAGTCAGGCTTTTATGGAATATCTAAAAAAATCTCCGCGTTTGCAGCATATACCGCCGGATATCCCGGCAGATAAAGAAGCGCTATTTCTGCGGCGTCTTGAGTATTATCGTCAGCTTTATCGGCCGACGTGCGACCAGCAAGAGCCAGAATCAGAGCGTTGATTTTTGAAAGGCTTTTTTTAAGCTGATTTTAGAAATCAGCTCGGTCAGAGATAGCATCATTGTGGAACGTACGACCTGCTGGTAGCGCAGCTTTTGCATTGCCAGCAGTTCAGCATCGCTCTCATCAAATTGCGGCGTGGGCGGCAGGGCGGCGACGCAGTGCAGCTCGCCGAACGGTCCGAGGATCTCATCGTCGGTAAAGCTATACTCATTACCGTCGTGATTCAGCTCTTCGCGCAGGGCCATCAGCAGTTCAGCGTCTTCATATTCGGCGCGGCTAATCACCCCAAGGCCGTAAATCAGCTTCAGGCGTACAGAAAGGTCGCCAAGCGGCCCGTCGCCGTCCAGCAACGGCTCCACTGCGTATTTCACCGCGTAGTCGTCTTTACGGAATACCTGAAGCACCAGAATATTGACCGCTTCCGTCAGCAGTTCAACGGTGGCGATCAGGAAGCTTCTTACGGTTTTGCCAGCATTCAGACGTTCAAGCACACGGTTTTCAAATGCCTGTGTTTCTTCCATTATTGCCTGCATATCTGACATGAGTAATGGGCGCGGTTCGGACCGCGCCAGGTCTTGCCTCATTTGGTGGCGTTATAGTCGTTAACGGCTTCCGCCACCACCTCGCTTGCTGCGTCCAGACCCGAAATCTGCGCCAGCGCGGCCTGTGGGCCTTTCTCGGCAATCAGCGCCGCCAGTTCCTGCGCCTGCGGGTCTTCTTCGCTGCGGAAGTGCATGGCAGCGGCGATCCCTTTCACCAGATTGCGGTGCGGCAGGCCGTATTCCAGCGTACCGAGCAGCGGCTTAATTAAGCGGTCGCCCGCGCTCAGTTTGCGCAGCGGCTGGCGGCCAACGCGCTCAACGTCATCCTTCAGATACGGGTTCTCAAAACGACCGATAATTTTCTGGATGTAAGCGGCGTGCTTTTGCGCATCAAAGGCATAGCGTTTGATCAGCACCGCGCCGCTCTCTTCCATGGCGCCTTTGACCACGGCGCGAATGTGCTCATCAAGAATCGCGTCGCGAATCGTCTGATGACCCGCCAGTTTTCCGAGGTAGGCGGTTATAGCATGTCCGGTGTTTAAGGTGAATAGCTTACGTTCGACAAATGCCATCAGGTTATCGGTTAATTCCATACCTGGGATGTTTAGCAGTTCGCCTTTGAACTGGGTCTTATCGACAATCCACTCGCTGAAGGTTTCCACGGTGACTTCCAGCGGATCGTGAGTGGCGGAAGCAGATGGCGGAACGATGCGGTCAACGGCGGAATCAACGAAGCCGACGTTGGCTTCAACCCAGGCTTTGTCTTCTTCGGCGAGGGCGTTAAAAACGTGACCCTTCAGCTGGGTGGTGCCGCGGACCATGTTCTCGCAGGCGATGATATTCAGCGGGGCGGTAATCCCCTGCGCCTTACGTTTGGCCAGGCCTTTGGCAATCGCCGGGGCGATGCGTTCCAGCACGACCGGGCCGACGGCGGTGGTCACCAGATCCACGCTGGCAATCAGCTCTACAACTTCGTCGCCGATGCTGCTGACGGCGTCAACGCCGGAAACGGTATCGACCTGCTCATTCTCGCCGACCACTTGAACCTGGTAGCTATGACGGGCATTCAGGGCATCGAGCACGACCTGATTTACATCCGCAAACGTCAGCTGTATCCCCGCGTCCGCCAGCAGTTTGCCGATAAAGCCACGACCGATATTACCTGCGCCAAAATGTAATGCTTTCATAGTATTAACCTTCAATTAATGTTTTTACCTGAGAGGGCTGGGGTCAGGCGTTTCCCTCACCCCAGCCCTCTCTCCCCACGCGTAAGGAGAGAGGGGGGCGTTGCCCGGCGCACCGCCGGGTGACGGATTACGCTTTCAGCAGCGTCAGAACTTCTTCAACGCTGGTGGTTTTTGCCAGACGCTCAATGACCGATTCATCGTCCAGGGCGTTGGTCAGGCTGGTAATCACCTGGATATGCTCGTTATTACGCGCGGCAATACCGATAACCAGGCGAGCCACCTCGTCCTCTTCTTCGCCGAAGCGTACGCCTTCCGGGTACTGGCAGAAGACGATGCCGGTTTTCAGAACGCGATCTTTGGCTTCGATAGTGCCGTGCGGGACCGCGATGGACTCACCCAGATAGGTGGAGGTCAGCTTTTCACGGTCCAGCATCGCCTGGACGTATTCCGGCTCAACGTAGCCGCCTTTCACCAGCTGCTCGCCGGCAAACAGAATCGCTTCTTCTTTGGTCGCCGCTTTACGACCGAGGAAGATGTTTTCCGCGCCGAGTTTGAACAGATTGGTGTCAGACGCATCGAAGCTGTCTTTCAGGCTGTCGCGGACTTTCTCTTCGTTATCCGTGTGGCGCTGCGCCGAAACCAGACGTTCGGTCAGGCTGGTGTACAGGCCGCTGTCGAGGAAGTTGGTCAGCGAAATATGCTGCGCCTGCGGCACCTGACGCATCGCACGCTCGGTCAGGTCGCGGTGGGTGATGACCAGGTCAACATCCGGCGGCAGGTTGTTGATCGCACTGTTAGTCACGGAGATGTTGCTCAGCCCGGCATCCTGCACTTTTTTACGCAGCACGCCTGCGCCCATCGCGCTGGAGCCCATACCGGCGTCGCAGGCGACGATGATTTTACGCACGTGGCTCAGGTCGTTCGCGACATCGCCAGCGGCCAGCGGCGTGGCGCCGCCTTTGGACTGCGCTTTCATATCCTGCATGCGACGGGTCGCGGCTTCGATATCATCTTCTTCTTTAACTTTGCTGGTTTTCAGCAGCACGGCTGCGACCACGAAGGAGACGGCCATCGCCGCAATAATCGCCGCGATGTTAGCAAAGTAAGCGCCTTTCGGCGTCATCGCCAGCACGGCGAGGATAGAACCCGGAGAAGCCGGAGAGACCAGCCCGCCGTTGAGGATAGTCAGGGTGAATACGCCGGTCATCCCGCCGAGGATAACGGCCAGAATCAGACGCGGGTTCATCAGCACGTACGGGAAGTAAATCTCGTGAATACCGCCGAGGAAGTGGATGATTGCCGCACCGCCTGCAGACTGTTTCGCGCTGCCGCGGCCGAAGAACATATACGCCAGCAGGACGCCCATCCCCGGACCCGGGTTAGCTTCAATCAGGAAGAAGATGGATTTGCCCAGCTCGTGGGATTGCTGAATACCCAGCGGCGAGAAAATACCGTGGTTAATGGCGTTGTTGAGGAACAGGATTTTCGCCGGTTCAACAAAGATAGAGGCCAGCGGCAGCATCTCGTGCGCCACCATGAAGTTAACGCCTGCGGCCAGAATTTTCGACAGGACTTCAACCGCCGGGCCAATGCCGAGGAACGCCAGAATGGCGAGGATCATACCGATGATGCCCGCGGAGAAGTTATTCACCAGCATCTCAAAACCGGATTTGATCTTACCGTCTACCCAGACGTCGAATTTTTTAATTGCCCAGCCGCCCAGCGGACCGGCGATCATGGAGCCGAGGAACATCGGCATATCCGCGCCGACGATAACGCCCATGGTGGTAATCGCGCCGACCACGCCGCCGCGCTCGCCGCCAACCAGCTTACCGCCGGTATAACCGATCAGCAGCGGCAGCAGATAGGTGATCATCGGACCGACCAGCTTCGCCAGCGTTTCGTTCGGTAACCATCCTGTCGGAATGAATAGTGCGGTGATAATACCCCACGCGATAAACGCGCCGATATTTGGCATCACCATATTGCTGAGGAAACGACCAAAGCTTTGCACTTTGATCTTGATATCGGATGACATAAAACACCCCTTCTTCTGTTTTTGCTATCGGCAGGCTGAAAGCCCGAGGCTTGTTGTTAATAAGGCGGCAGAGGTAGCCGGGCCCTGAGTGATAGTGCGAAATCTGGCACTGAATCGTTAAGCTGTCCAGTCGGTGGATTTTTATGTGATTTGGATCACATGAATATAGGGCGGTGATGGTCTTTTGTAGTGATCTCCATCACAAAATGGATGTGTAAAAAAACAACAGACCGGGTTTTAAGGGGGGATAATGCATTTTTATGTGATGAAAATCACAAATTTACTTTGACGTTTTGTTATTTGTTTGTGATGTTCATCACAAAATATTTTCACCAGGATTTAGCCCGGTGTGATCTCGCGCAGGTTATGCCGCGTTCCGCTTGCTGATACGTCACTCAGTAACGCAATCGCTTAAAGAACATTTTAGTCGTCAATGGCGAAAATGATACGGGTGAATTATGCTCATTTTGTCGGCCTTTTTTCATCCGGCCCGGCACACATCCTGAAAATAATTAGCGTAAATCCGAGGAAATTATGTTTCTCAATTATTTTGCGCTCGGCGTTCTGATCTTTGTATTTCTGGTGATTTTTTATGGAATCATCATTCTCCATGATATTCCTTACCTGATCGCGAAGAAACGTAATCACCCGCATGCCGATGCGATTCACGTCGCGGGCTGGGTGAGCCTTTTTACGCTGCACGTCATTTGGCCGTTTTTATGGATCTGGGCCACGCTTTACCGGCCAGAACGCGGCTGGGGCATGCAGCATCGGCGGGACGAGAGGCCGTCTGAGGCGGCGGAAGAGGGGGACGACATCAGCGAACTGCGCCAGCGGGTTATCGCGCTCGAGCAGCAAATAACCGGTCTCAGACCGTCAGCTCAACCTCCTTCGGTGGAGAAATAACTCATGGATCTGCTGATTATTTTGACCTATGTGGCGATTGCCTGGTCGATATTTAAAATATTTAAGATCCCGGTAAATAAATGGACGGTTCCCACCGCGGCGCTGGGCGGCGTATTTATTGTTAGCGCGCTTATCTTATTAATGAACTACAACCACCCGTATACCTTTACCGCACAAAAAGCGGTTATTTCTATTCCTATTACGCCGCAGGTTACCGGGGTGGTCAGCAGCGTCACGGATAAAGCCAATCAACGGGTTAAAAAGGGCGAGGTGCTGTTTACCATCGATCCGGTGCGTTATCAGGCTCGGGTGGACCGGCTACAGGCCGACCTTGTTACCGCGCTGCACAGTATCAATACCCTTAAAGCCCAGCTTTCTGAGGCTCAGGCCAACACCACGCGCGTTTCGGCGGAGCGCGACCGTCTGTATAAGGATTATCAGCGCTACCTGAAAGGAAGCCAGGCGCGGGTCAATCCGTTTTCGGAAAGCGATATCGATAATGCCCGGCAAAACTACCTCGCCCAGGATGCGATGGTGAAAGGATCGGTGGCGGAGCAGGCGCAAATTCAGAGCCAGCTCGACAGCATGATAAACGGCGAACAGTCGCAGGTGGTAAGCCTGCGCGCGCAGCTGGCGGAGGCGAAATATAACCTCGAGCAGACGACCGTGCGCGCGCCCAGCGATGGCTATATCACCCAGGTGTTAATTCGTCCTGGGACCTATGCCGCCTCGCTGCCGCTGCGTCCGGTGATGGTCTTTATCCCCCAGCAAAAACGGCTGATTGTGGCGCAGTTCCGGCAAAATTCGCTGCTCAGGCTGGAGAAGGGCGACGATGCTGAAGCGGTGTTCAACGCGCTGCCGGGACAGGTCTTTCGCGGCAAGCTGGTGAGCATCCTGCCAGTCGTACCGGGGGGAACATACCAGGCGCAGGGCACGCTGCAGGCGCTGACGGTGACGCCGGGCACCGACGGCGTGCTGGCGACCATTGAGCTGGAGCCCGATGCCGCCGTAGACGCCCTGCCTGACGGCATTTACGCCCAGGTGGCGGTCTACTCCGATCATTTCACCCACGTTTCGGTGATGCGCAAGGTGCTGCTGCGGATGACCAGCTGGATGCATTATCTCTATCTGGACCATTAGCGGGGTCGGTCCGGCATGAGGTGATTTCTCTCTCTGCTATTTGCCTGCGCCTGCGCCATACTTACTACTTTGTTGGCGAAAGGAGCAGGCAATGAAACTGATCGGCAGCTACACCAGTCCCTTTGTGCGCAAAATTTCCGTCATACTGCTGGAAAAAGCGATTCCCTTCGAGTTCGTCAACGAATTCCCGTACCACGAGACCAACGGCGTGGCGCAGTACAATCCGCTGGGAAAAGTCCCCGCGCTGGTCACCGACGACGGTGAATGCTGGTACGACTCGCCCATTATTGCGCAATATCTGGAGCTGCTCGGCATCGCGCCGGATATGCTGCCTGCGGCGCCGAAGGCTGCGCTGAAATTGCGTCAAATTGAAGCGCTGGCTGATGGCGTGATGGAGGCTGCGCAAACGCTGGTACGGGAGAAAACGCGCCCGGCGGCCCAGCAGTCGGAAAGCGAACTGCTGCGCCAGCGTGAAAAAATTGCGCGCGGGCTTGATGCGCTGGAAGGGTATGCCAGTGACGGGACATTACGTCCTGATGAGGTCAATCTGGCAACCATTTCCGCAGCCTGCGCCATTGCTTATCTCAATTTCCGCCGCGTCGCGCCGGGCTGGTGCGCCACCCGACCGAAGCTGGTGCGCCTGGTGGATTCTCTCTTTCAGCGCGCCAGCTTTGCGCGCACTGAACCGCCGGTGAGTTGACCCAGACAGGTAACAGTTTTTGCGCGGAGGCATTACAATTGCTGCTCATTTGTTGACTCCCTCTCCCGTCGGGAGGGGGGAAAATAGGTTCATTCATGACTAGCGAAATTCGTGCGCTTTATACCCGGCTTCCGGCCATCGACCGTTTACTCCGCGACCCCGCATTTTCACCGCTGTTGATGCAATACGGTCACGCCCAGACGGTGGCGCAGCTGCGTCAGATGCTGGACGAGGCGCGGGAATACATCCGCCTGAACCAGACGCTGCCGGACTGGTGCGAAGCGTGGCTAATGGAGACCTCGCGTCGTTTGACGCAGCGACAGCAGAGCGCGCTGCGCCCGGTGTTCAACCTGACCGGTACCGTGCTGCACACCAACCTTGGGCGGGCGATTCAGGCGGAAGCGGCGGTAGAGGCGGTGACCCAGGCGATGCGCGCGCCGGTGACGCTGGAATACGATCTTGACGATGCCGGACGCGGCCACCGCGATCGCGCGCTGGCCGACCTGCTTTGCCAGATCACCGGCGCGGAAGACGCCTGTATCGTCAACAATAACGCGGCGGCGGTGCTGCTGATGCTGGCGGCAACCGCCGGCGGCCGTGAGGTGGTGGTGTCGCGCGGCGAGCTGGTGGAGATCGGCGGCGCGTTTCGTATTCCCGACGTGATGCGCCAGGCGGGCTGCGTTCTGCATGAAGTCGGGACCACTAACCGCACCCACGCGAAAGATTATCGTCAGGCGGTGAATGACAATACCGGCCTGCTGATGAAGGTGCACACCAGCAACTACAGTATTGAGGGCTTTACTAAAGCGGTCGATGAAGCGGCGCTGGCGGAGATTGGCCGCGAACTCAATATCCCGGTGGTGGCCGATCTCGGCAGCGGCTCGCTGGTGGATTTAAGCCAGTACGGCCTGCCGAAAGAGCCGATGCCGCAGGAGATGATTGCCGCCGGCGTCAGCCTGGTAAGCTTCTCCGGCGATAAACTGCTGGGCGGCCCGCAGGCGGGAATTATCGTCGGTAAAAAAGCGCTGATCGCGCGTTTGCAGAGCCATCCGCTTAAGCGCGCCCTGCGGGCGGATAAAATGACCCTCGCGGCGCTGGAGGCCACGCTGCGCCTCTATCTGCATCCGGAAAAGCTGGCCGCTGAACTGCCGACCCTGCGTCTGCTGACTCGCCAGGCGGACGAGATCCGCCTGCAGGGCGAGCGCATGCGGGCCGCGCTGGCTGCACATTATGCTGATTTTGACCTGCGGGTCGAGCCATGCCTGTCGCAGATCGGCAGCGGCTCGCTGCCGGTGGACCGCTTGCCCAGCGCGGCGTTGACGTTGACTCCGCGCGATGGGCGCGGCAGTCGGCTGGAAGCTCTGGCGGCACGCTGGCGTCAGTTGCCCGTGCCGGTTATTGGCAGGATCTACGATGGCCGCCTGTGGCTGGACCTGCGCTGTCTTGAGGATGAATCCCGGTTTATGGAGATGTTATTGAGATGATTATTGCCACCGCCGGACACGTTGACCACGGCAAAACCACGCTGCTGCAGGCGATTACCGGTATCAACGCCGATCGCCTGCCGGAAGAGAAAGCGCGCGGGATGACTATCGACCTCGGCTACGCCTACTGGCCGCAGCCCGATGGGCGGGTGCTGGGTTTTATCGACGTTCCCGGCCACGAAAAGTTTTTGTCCAATATGCTGGCCGGCGTCGGCGGTATCGATCACGCGCTGCTGGTGGTGGCCTGCGATGATGGCGTGATGGCGCAAACCCGCGAACATCTGGCGATCCTCCAGCTTACCGGGCAGCCAACGCTAACCGTGGCGCTGACCAAAGCGGACCGCGTAGAAGCGGCGCGGATTGAGGAGGTGGAGGCGGAAATCGACGCGGTGCTGGCGGAGTTCGGCTTTACCGGCGCGACCCTGTTTGCCGTCGCGGCGACGGAAGGACGGGGCATCGCCGAGCTGCGCGAGCATCTCCTGCAGCTCTCCGCGCGCGCGCACCCGCAGCATCAGCGCTTTCGCCTGGCCATCGACCGGGCATTTACCGTCAAAGGCGCGGGGCTGGTGGTTACCGGGACCGCGTTATCCGGCGAGGTCAACGTTGGCGATACGCTGTGGCTGACCGGCGTGGATAAACCGATGCGCGTGCGCGGTTTGCACGCGCAGAATCAGCCGGTTGAGCAGGCCTGGGCCGGCCAGCGCATTGCCCTGAATATTGCCGGCGATGCGCAAAAAGAGGAGCTCAACCGCGGCGACTGGCTGCTGGCGGTACCGCCGCCGGAAGCCTCTGAGCGGGTCATCGTTGAACTGCAGTGCCATACGCCGCTTAGCCAGTGGCAGCCGCTGCATATCCACCACGCCGCCAGCCATATTACCGGCCGCGTGTCGCTGCTCGAAGGCGCGCTGGCGGAGCTGGTTCTCGATACGCCGCTGCGGCTGGCGGATAACGACCGTCTGGTGCTGCGCGATATTTCCGCGCGCCTGACGCTGGCCGGTGCGCGAGTGGTGACCCTCAATCCGCCGCGCCGGGGCAAGCGTAAGCCGGAGTATTTACAGTGGCTGCACGCGCTGGCCGCCGCGCAGGGCGATGACGTCCAGGCGCTGGATATTCACCTTCAGCGCGATGCGGTGCGCCTCGATGATTTCGCCTGGGCGCGTCAGCTCAGCCGCGATGGCCTCAACGCGCTGATTCACCGCCCTGACTATCTGCAGGCGGGAAATAGCCTGCTGAGCGCCCCGCTCGCCGCGCGCTGGCAGCGGAAGCTGCTCGATGCCCTGGCGCGCTATCACGATCAGCATCGCGATGAGCCAGGACCGGGCCGCGAACGCCTGCGGCGTATTGCGCTGCCGATGGAAGATGAAGCGCTGGTGCTGCTGTTGATTGAGCAGATGCGCGAAAGCGGCATTGTTCACAGCCACCACGGCTGGCTGCATCTGCCGGAGCATAAAGCGGGCTTTACCGACGAGCAGCAGGCCATCTGGCAGCGGGTTGCCGGGCTGTTTGCCGATGAGCCATGGTGGGTGCGCGATCTGGCGCGTGAAGCCAACGTAGAAGAGTCGTTAATGCGGGCGGTATTACGCCAGGCGGCGCAGCAGGGGATGATTACCGCGATCGTGAAAGATCGCTACTATCGCAACGATCGGATTGTGGCGTTTGCCAAAATGATCCGCGATTTGGATCTGGAAAGGGGCTCAACCTGCGCGGCGGATTTCCGCGATACGCTGAACGTCGGTCGCAAGCTGGCGATTCAGATCCTCGAATATTTCGACCGCATCGGTTTTACCCGCCGTCGCGGCAACGATCATATTCTGCGCGATAAGGCATTGTTCCTTTAGCATAAGCAGGTAGTCCCGGGTCGCGGCGTGAACGCCTTACCCGGGCTACGATAACGCACAAACCTTGTCGCCCCGGTAAGCGCAGCGCCACCGGGGAATGCTCACACTCACATTTACGCTTCCGCTTCGTTCACCCAGATGCGCATCTCGCCTTCGCCGCGGTTGGCCCAGCTAAACCACGGAATAAAGGTTAATACTTGCGGCTGGCGGGAGGACGGCGCGCGGTCATAGTGCCATAGGGCCTGGTTTTCGGCATCCTTCGCCGTTTGCTTATAGCCCGGCGCCTGGAGAAGTATCTTGCGGGCAAAAATCCCTTTGCCTTCGACAGCGCTAAACCGGGCGTCGCGCGGCAGCTGCAGGTTATGCAATTGCTCGCCGTTATCCGCCTGCTCCAGGCAGTAAACCAGCGGACCGCGCTGGACGGCGACCTGGCCTGCCTGGTGGCGCACCAGCGGGTTACCGTAAATGCGGCGCACCGGCATCGGCAGGGTTAACTGTAGCGTGTCGCCCTCCTGCCAGAGCTGGCTGATGTGCAGATACCCTTTGCGCACGTCCTGCGTAACCGGCGCGCCGTTGAGCGTGACCTGCGGCTTATCGCACCAGTCCGGCAGACGCAGCGCCAGGGTATGATTAACAGGTGAAGATGAATCGATGACTATCTTCACCTGTTCCTGCCACGGATAGTTGCCGCTGATGCGCAGGCGTAGCGCCTCATTGCCCACCGGGATCTCCACGCTGTTGCCGACATACAGGTTGATGTACAGGACGTCGTCGTGCGGCGTGTAGATATAGTGCCCCAGCGAGGTCAGCACCCGTGCGATATTCGGTGGACAGCAGGCGCAGCCGAACCAGCGCTGACGGACGGGCTTAACGTGATCGTAAATATGGTTGAATTTTAAGGATTTTGGATGCACTTCCAGCGGATTGACGTAGAAGAAGTGCTTGCCGTCGAGCGCCATTCCACCCAGCACGGTGTTATACAGCGCGCGCTCCATCACGTCGGCATATTGGCTGTCGGTTTCCATCTCCAGCATCCGGCGGGCAAACATCATCAGGCCAATGGAAGCACAGCTTTCGGCATAGACCGTGTCGTTTGGCAGGTCATAGTCGCTGCTGAAGGCCTCCCCGCTGCTCTGCGAACCGATTCCGCCGGTGATATACAGCTGACGCCGGGCCATATTTTTCCACAGGCGCAGGCAATCCCGGCGCTTGCCCTCGTCCTGACTTAAACGGGCGAGGTGGGCAACGCCGGTCATCAGATAGACGAAACGCACCGCGTGGCCGATGGCGACCGGCTGTTCGGAAATCGGCTGATGCGCCTGGCTGTAGGGTTTATCCATCACCATCCACGCCGGACCGTAGGTGTTCCAGTAGGAGGTTTTGCCGCGCTTCTCGTATTCGATATCGTAAAAATGCGGCTGCGTTCCGCGCGCCTCAACGAAGTACTTCACCAGCGCGATATAGCGCGGCTCCTGAGTGACGTCATACAGGCGCATTAACGCCAGCTCGATTTCCGGATGGCCAGGGTAGCCGTGCAGCTGGTTATCTCCGGGGCCAAACACGCTATCGATGTGGTCAGCGAGGCGGCAGACGACATCCAGCAGACGACGTTTGCCGGTGGCCTGGAAGAAGGCGACACCCGCTTCAATCATGTGCCCGGCGCAGTACAGTTCGTGGCATTCGGCGAGGTTGGTCCAGCGCTCCTCTGGCGCTTTGACCGTGAAATATGTATTCAGATAGCCATCTTCACACTGGGCGGCCGCGACCAGTTCAATCACCTCATCGGCGGTTTTTTCCAGCCCGGGGTCCGGCTTCTGACACAGCGACCAGGCCACCGCCTCCAGCCATTTCGCCACGTCGCTGTCCTGAAAGACCATGCCGTAGAATTCGCCCTCCTGTCGCCCGGCGGCGATGCGGAAGTTCTCTATCGCATGGCTCGGGTCCGCCTCCTCGATACGGTCGTTAAGCGCATCCCACTGATAAGGGATCACCACATCGCGCACCAGCTGCTGGTACTGGCCGAGGAACGGGTCGTTGATTTTCAGTTTGTGCAGATCGACTTCCATAACAGACATGGCGGACTCCTTAAGGCTGAACGTGACGCGTGCGCAGGTCGCTGGCAATGCGCGCCATCATAGAATTGTTGAGCTTGCAGGCGCGAATAGTGAAGGCCAGCAGCAGATGGAACAGGGCGGGCAGCAGGGTCTCCATGGAGGCGATACCCGCCAGTGATGATGCCGTTTGGTTTTCCACGCCCGGCTGATAGGCCACGTAGATAAACACGAGGCTGATAATGCCGGCGCTGGAGGCCCACGCCAGCTTGATAAAGAACAGGTTAAAGGCGAAGTTCATCCCGGAAGAACGCACGCCGGTTTTCCATTCGCCGTAGTCGTCGGAGAAGGCCATCAGCGAAAAGTGCAGCGGCAGGGTAAAGCCGAGAATAATGCCGTTGCCGAGGATGACGACCAGCCACAGGGTCTGGTACGCCTGCCCGGTTGGCAAAAACCACATCGCCACGGCCAGAGCGGCCAGCACCAGGTTGGTGTAGTAGTAGAGTTTGACGGTATCAAAGCGGCGCGAGAGCAGGTTGATGATGACGGAGCCCGTAATCGAGGCGAAGGTTACCATAGTGAAGAATAGCGAGGTGTAGCCGGTGGAGCCGCCCAGCACGTAGGTGATGAAGTACATGTAGCCGCCGCCGCGGATATTGAAGACGTTGATAAGCAGAAATGACATCACCAGCATCAGCAGCAGCTGGTCGTTTTTACGCAGCCCGGCGATGTGCTCGCGCAGGGTAAATTTCCCCATGACATCCAGCGAGACGCGTTCGCGAACCCAGAAGAAGCAGCACAGGAACATCGCCACCGCGATGGCGCAGAGTACGCCGACGCCGTACTGATACCCCTGTGCGGTATCGCCCTGGCCGAGCGCTTTTACCATCCACGGCAGCCCAACGGAGACTAAGAATCCCGCCACGCCGCACAGGACAAAGCGCCATGCCTGGCACGAGATAACCTCGCTATGACGCGTGGTCATCGTGTTGATCAGCGCGCAGTAGGGGACGTTTATCGCGGTGTAGCTCACCGACAGCAGCAGATAGGTGCCGAACGCCCAGGCGATTTTTACCCCCATGCTGGCGTCGGGCACGGTAAACGTCAGGACGCCGATAACGCCGATCGGCACGGCAATCCACAGCTGCCAGGGACGAAAGCGTCCCCAGCGGCTTTGGGTACGGTCGGCCAGCACGCCCATAATCGGGTCGGAAACGGCGTCGAAAACGCGCAGGGCCAGAAACAGGGTCCCGACCAGCGCGGGCGTCAGGCCGAAGACATCGGTATAGAAAAAAGTTAAAAAGTTCATGATCAGGCAGGTAATCACCGTCCCGCCCGCGTCGCCCAATCCGTAGCCTATTTTTTCCCGAAGGGATAATTTGTCGTCCTGGGCACGCTGTGCCAAATCAGTTGTGGTAATCGGAGCCGAAGTCATAAATAACTCCCGGAGATGATGTGCGAATAATATCCCGCTGAAGTGCGGGCTTTAATTGTGTTATTTGCAAATTACGTTATTTATTCTGCACTAAATGTTGGGGGCAACAAGGGAAGGAAAAAGTATAAAAAGAGGACGATTCCGACCTGATGGTAAAAATGTGATTTTGATCCAGCAGACGGCTATTTTATCGTGAATAATCAAAGGTAACAGGGGTTATTAATGCTATTAAAAGCGGAATATTGAATGTCTATGCTTGAATTGTCCATGTCACTTCCGATTAAGGTGCAAAATGGTGGATTGTTTATTTCCCGAGGCATCGGCAGCCATCCGGCTCGTCAGCTTCACTCCTGGGAAATAATCTTTGTGGAAAAAGGAACATTAACGATCCGCGAAAACAACGAGATTTTTAGCGTCAACGCCGGGGAAAGTTTATTGCTCTGGCCGCGGCGTTTACACGTCGGAATCGGGCAATTTCCGGCAGATTTAAAATTCTACTGGCTGCATTTTGAAGTGACCTCAGGTGAAAACGTTTCGCTGCCTGAGGCGCTGCTGTCGATTCCGCAGCACACGCGCGTCAGCGAGCCGCAGTATATTATTTCGTTGTTCCGCCAATTCTTACGCGAGCAGGAAAATATTCATCGTAGCGTGGCGCTGGAGCTGATCCTGCTGCTGATTCTGCAGCAAGTTTCGGCGGCAGCGGGCGAACAGCCCGCCGACAGCCCCGGCAACGCGCTGGCGTGGAGAGCGCAGCAAATCATTCGTACCCGGTTTCATTTGCCCCTTTCCGCATCCACGCTGGCGCAGGAGCTGCACTGCAACGCCGATTATCTGGGGCGGATTTATCGCCATGTTTTCCGGCTGACCTTAACCGAAGCGCTGCACCGTCAGCGGGTGAGGGCGGCGGAAAAGCTGCTTATCAGCGATTCCCTGTCGCTCACCGAGGTGGCGATGAAATGCGGATTTAACGATGTCGGCTATTTTCGCAAGATTTTCCGTAAGCATACCAGCCTGACGCCCGCGGCGTGGAAGCGTCGTTACTGCAAGGAACATATTAATTCGGCGTAGGGTTGATGGGTTTTCCCGCCGGGGAAGAGCAGCCCGGACAGATGCGCAGCATCGCCTCCGGGAAAATTCTGCAACATCCTGCACGTTTCCCCCGGGGGCGGCGCAAAGCGCCTGCCCGGGCTACGGGACCGCAGACCGCCGGGGACGCGTAGCCCGGACAGATGCGCAGCATCGCCTCCGGGAAAATTCTGCAACATCCTGCACGTTTCCCCCGGGGGCGGCGCAAAGCGCCTGCCCGGGCTACGGGACCGCAGACCGCCGGGGACGGGCAGCCCGGACAGATGCGCAGCATCGCCTCCGGGAGAATTCTGCAACATCCTGCACGCTTTCCCCGGGGGCGGCGCAAAGCGCCTGCCCGGGCTACGGGACCGCAGACCGCCGGGGATGCGTAGCCCGGACAGATGCGCAGCATCGCCTCCGGGAAAATTCTGCAACATCCTGCACGCTTCCCCCGGGGGCGGCGCAAAGCGCCTGCCCGGGCTACGGGACCGCAGACCGCCGGTAGCCCGGATAAGGCGTTAGCCGCCATCCGGGAGTCCCGCGGTGTTAGTTTTGCCCGTAATAGGCATTCGCGCCGTGTTTACGCAGGTAGTGTTTATCGAGCAGTTCAGACTGCATATCCGGCAGCTGTGGCGCCAGCTGGCGCGAGAACAGGCCCATATAGGCGCACTCTTCAAGTACCACGGCGTTATGTACGGCGTCGGCCGCATCTTTACCCCAGGCAAACGGGCCGTGCGAATGGACTAATACCGCCGGGATTTGCGCCGGATCCAGACCGCGCTGTTCAAAGGTTTTGATAATCACTTCGCCGGTCTGATACTCATACTCCCCGTTAATCTCCTCAACGGTCATCGGCCGGGTGCAGGGAATGGCGCCATAAAAATAGTCGGCGTGGGTGGTGCCCCAGGCAGGGAGATCGAGACCGGCCTGCGACCAGATCGTCGCATGGCGGGAGTGGGTATGCACGATCCCGCCGATCTGCGGATAGCGACGATAAAGGGCCAGATGCGTTGGCGTATCCGAAGAGGGTTTTTTAGCGCCTTCAACGATCTTACCGCTGGCGATCTCTACGACCACCATATCGTCGGCGGTCATCACCTCATATTCGACGCCGGAGGGCTTAATGACCATCAGACGGCGCGTTTCATCCACCGCGCTGACGTTGCCCCAGGTAAAGGTGACCAGCCGGTGCGCCGGGAGCGCCAGGTTTGCCGCCAGCACCTCGGCTTTCAGTTGCTCTAACATGTGAAACCTCCTTCCTGCATCCGTGATTCAATCCAGCGCCGGGCCTGGATAATCTCCAGCACCGGTTCGCTGGCCTTCTCCGTCCACATCTCAATCAGAAACGAACCGCGGTAGTTCAGCTCATGCAGCGTCTTAAAGATGCCGACAAAATCAACGCATCCTTCACCGAACGGCACGTCGCGGAACTGGCCCGGGCTATCGTCGGTCACGGGCAGCGTGTCCTTCAGGTGGATGGCGGCGATACGATCGATACCCAGTTTCAGCTCGGCGGTGACGTCGTTCCCCCAGGCGCTGAGGTTGCCGACGTCCGGATAGACGGTAAACCACGGTGACGAAAGCCTCTCGTCCCACTTTTTCCATTTGCTGATGGAGTTCATAAAGTCGGTGTCCATGATCTCCACCGCCAGCATCACCTGCGCGGCGGCGGCCTGTTCTACCGCCCAGGCCAGCCCTTCGGCAAAACGCTGCCGGGTGCCTTCATCGTGCTCTTCGTAATAGACGTCGTAACCCGCCAGCTGAATAGTACGAATCCCCAGATCGCGCGCCAGGCGGATGGCTTTGGTCATAATCTCCCGCGCCCGCTCGCGTACCGCCTCGTCGCGGCTGCCAAAGGGGAAACGGCGATGGGCGGACAGGCACATTGAGGGAATAGCGACGCCGGTTTCCAGCATCGCGCTCACCAGCGATGCCCGCTGGGCCGATGTCCACTCCAGGCGCGAAAGGCGTTCGTCGGTCTCGTCCACCGACATTTCGACAAAATCAAAACCGCAGCTTTTGGCCAGCACCAGCCGCTCAGGCCAGCTGAGATCCTTCGCCAGCGCTTTTTCATAAATACCTAACGGGTGGTTACGCATGCTGTTCTCCCCAGATAGCGTCGATTTGCGCGTGGAATTCGGCGGCAACCCGTGCCGGATGGGCAGCGCCTGCCAGCGCGCGCCCGGCAATAAACGCTTTGACGTTGATATCCTTGAACAGCGGCAGATCGGCCGGGGTAATCCCGCCGGTGATCGATAGCTCAAGGCCAATGTCGGAGAGCGCTTTCATGCGCGCCAGATCCGCCTCCCCCCACTGCTGCCCGCTGGCCTGGGCATCGCGCCCGCGATGGTAAATTGCCTGATGGACGCCGGTACGGTACCAGGCGCGGGCGTCATCCAGCGTCCAGTTGCCGAACAGCTCCATCTGAATTTCACCGCCGCAGGCCTGGGCCACGGCGTGGCTTTTCTCGACCGTAGCGAGCGGCGCGGCGCAGATGATGGTCATCCAGTTGGCGCCAGCGCCAAAGGCCTGCTGCGCCAGGGTTTCACCGGCGTCGGCGACTTTCCAGTCGGCGACGATGATCTTCTGCGGACACTGGGCGCGCAGGGCTGTAACTGCGTTAAGCCCCTCGGTCAAACAGAGGATGGTCCCCGCCTCCACGATATCAACGTGATCCTGTAGCAGGGCGACATCGCGCTGCGCAGCCTGAAGGCTGGTGTGGTCGAGCGCCAGCTGCAGTAATGGTCGGCTCATAATGCGTGCTCCTTAATACGGGCGTGATAGCCCTGTAGTGCTTCAATCAAATCCTGGTAGTGGCGGTATTTGCGCTGATAGCGCGCGTGGGCGGTCATATCGGGCAGCAGCGTGCGTACCGGGTGCAGCAGGGCGCGCCGGGCTTCGCTAAAGCTGCGGTATACGCCGGTGCCGACGCGCGCCGCGAGGGCAGCGCCAAAGCAGCCGGTCTCTTCCACCTGCGGCAGTTCAACGCGTAAGCCGCTGACGTCCGCCAGCATTTGCATCCAGACGTCGGAGTGCGCCGGGCCGCCGGTGACGCGCAGGGCCTGAACGCTTGTAAAGCGTTCGCGCATACGGTTGAGATGGGTCATATGGCTGAATACCACGCCTTCATAAACCGCCTGCAGCAGGTGCGCGCGGGTATGCAGCGCCTGCATGCCGTAAAAGCCGCAGGTCATCTCCAGCCCGGCGTTGCTGCCGTAGAGAAACGGCAGAAAAAACAGCTCGCTCCCGGCTTTCGGCAAACTGGCTACGGCCTGATTGATCTCATCAAACGAGAGATCGCCCCACTGGGCGGTAAACCATTCGAGGTTGCCGGATGAGGTCGGGCTGGCTTCGTGAACGATATACTGGCCGTCATTGACGTAGCGGCCATAGACGTAAGGGTGAGCCTCATGTTCGCGCAGACCGTGAGCGATACCGCTGGTGACGGCCCAGGTTCCCATCACCGCATTGAGGGTCGACTCATCCTCAATCCCGGCGCAAAGGGCGGTGGAGACCACGTCAAACAGGCCGCCAACGACGGGAGTACCCGCCGCCAGACCGGTTAAAGCGGCTGCCTGAGCGGTGATCTCCCCGCATATTTCGGCTGACCCTACAACGGGGGGCAGCGCGCTATCCACTTCGCCGATCCCCAGCCATTGGGTCAGACACGGGTCGTACTGGCCCGTGGACATGTTGTAGAGGTTGGACTCGGAGATGTTGCTCTCCTCGCAGCCTTTCACGCCGGTTAGGCACCAGCGCAGATAGTCATGCCCCATCATCACGCAGCCAATTTGCGCGTAGCGCTGGGGGTCATTCTCTTTGACCCAGCGCAGCAGAGAAGCCGGATGCCCGGTCCATAGCGTCTGGCGGGTAACGGGATAGAGCCGTTCGGGAATACGGTCCCGCTGCCAGCGCTGAACGATATTCAGCGCCCGACGATCGGACGAGAGGATGGCGTTACCCAGCGGCCGATCCTGCTTATCGAGGAGAAAGAGACCCTTACCCTGAGCGGAGATGCCCACGCCTTTAATTTGTTCACCGGATACCCCTGCCCGTTGTAATAGTCCGGCAATGGTTGCCGCGCAGTGTTGCCAGAGCTGATGCATGTCGCGTTCGGCGTAACCCGGCAGGGGCGACATCGTCTGTAGCGCTTGCCGCACAATGCCATGTTCATGACCTTCGGCATCATATAAACCGGCTTTCAGATACGTGCCGCCACAATCAATACCCAGCCAGAAGGCCTGTTTCTTGCTCATCTTTCGCATCTCATTCTTGCCGGGAGGACCCGGCATATTTCGCAGGCCCGGCAGGCGCAGCGCCGCCGGGCTCGATTTTACGCAGTGCGTTTATGTGGGTTTATCGTCTTTACCGGCGCAGCACCGGCATCGCATTTCGCCGGCAGCAGCAGCGCCATCAGCGCGGCCAGCGCCAGGGAGATCGCCAGGCAATAAACGCCGGCGTCTTTGCTGTACAGCGTGATCAGAACCCCGACCGCATAAGGACCACAAAATCCGCCGAGGTTGCCAAGCGCGTTGATAACCCCGCGCGCGCCGCCCGCCATTTCAGCGCTGAACAGACGTGCCGGGATGGTCCAGAACACGCCAGCCGCCGATTGCAGGAAGAATCCGCAGCCGACCAGCGCGGCATAGGAGAGCCATATTTGATTTTTCAGCGCCACCGACAGGAACATGCACAGAGCGAAGCCAATCAGCGGCAGGCAGACGAACAGCTTGCGTTTACCGGTTCGGTCTGAAAGAGAAGAGAACAGGAACATCCCGGCAATGGCGCCGACGTACGGCAGAATGGCGAGCATCCCGACCTGCCCCATGCTGCTGTGGGTTAATTCTTTCAGAATGGTGGGCAGCCACAGGGTGTAGCCGTAAATGCCGGTCTGGTAGAAGAAGTTCAGGGCGATAAGCTGCCACATGGTTTTGTCGGAGAGAACGGCGCTCAGAGAGGCGTTTTTCACTTCGGTGCCGGCAATGGCCCGTTGCTCTGCGGCCAGCGTCTCGACCAGATAGTTCTGCTCTGCTTTAGAGATCCAGCGCGCTTCCTGCGGACGGTCATAGATGGTGTAGGCCCACAGAACCAAAACAACCAGCGAGAGCAAACCTTCGATAATAAACAGCCAGCGCCAGTCGAGTACCGTGATGATCCAGCCTGAAAGCGGGGCGGTGATAATCCCGGCAATCGGCACGAACATAATGACAATCGCGTTGGCGCGACCGCGTTCCGCATCAGGGAACCAGTTACTGATCATGGTGAGAACAACCGGCAGCATGCCGCCTTCCGCCACGCCTAGTAAGAAGCGCAGGGCCAGCAGCTGGTACTGATTGGTAATTAACCCCGTCAGCACGGAGATAACCGCCCAGGCGACCAGCGACCAGCCGATAAATTTCTTACCGCTGCCGTGAACGGCAATTTTCCCGCCGGGAACCTGTAAAAATAGATAACCGATAAAGAAAATACCGCCCGCCAGCCCCGCCATAGTGGCGGAAATACCTAAGTCGGCGTCCATGCCGCCGGGCATGGCAAAGGCAATATTGACCCGGTCCATATAAGAAATAATACAGGTGATCAGTATTGGGGGAATAATTCTTAACCAGCGCTGGCGCGGTATATCTTTGGGTGTAGAGTTAGAGGTTATATTCATCTTTATAGTCTCGTAATATTAAAAAATATTCTGGCGATGAAGGTGGTTATTATTATTGTGCTTGTTTTAGTGCTGAGATGCCGTCGCGTAATATCGCGATGCGATGGTCAACGTTTGCGCTGGCAGTGATTTCCAGTAATTTGATACCTGAGAATTGCAGGGGATCGGCTCCTGCGCAGGCAAATAATTCACGAGCGTGGTCGGTGGTCATCAGGCTCTGCGGGCAGAAAGGCGCGAACGGCGCGTGTAAATCCTGCCATTCGCCGTACTCGCCGGTTTGCGTCGTGCCGGAAAACATCAGCGCGCCGAGCTTCCCTGCCCGTTTTGCCTGCTGCGTATGGGTGAGCGGTAGAACGGTATTCCGCCCTTCAATAGCAGAGCGCGCCCAGTTGATACAGATGCTGATGTCGTAGTCGGCAATGGCTTCCAGCACATTTTCTAACGGCAAAAATCCTTTGCGCGGCGCGGTGCCGGTCATCGCGTCGCAGTGCTCCAGAACCAGCTCGCAGGACCAGTCCCAGCGGGTAATCTCTTTTAATGAACGAGCAAAGGCGTCGGTAGCCTGCTCCACGTTGGCATTGCCCGCCAGCGGGGCGGCGTGAAGCTCAAGGGCAATGACCTTTCCGGCGGTCTTACCATTGATTTTAGCGATCTTCTGCTGCAGGTGACGATAGTACTCCACGCAGGCTTTGCGCTGCTCTTCGTCGCTGGATGCCAGCCCAAAGCCGCCGTTTTCACCGCGGCGGCGCATGGTTTCCATGATGGCGGTAACGACAATCTGCCAGTGTCCCGGGGTATGGCGCAATAACCACTCGTCGCCGAGCGGATGAAGATGTTCAAGGCAGGGTTGCTCCAGCCCGCGAATATCCGGGGTGTCGGAGAGCTGCCGCCAGAATTCCGTCTCTTCCTCTTCACTCTTTTGGTGAAATGAGGGTGCACAGGGGTACGCACCGATAATGTAACCGGTATTATTCGAATTCATTTTGTGCTCCTTATTATAAAACTGAAATAGCGACCTTAACGACTATTTTGCGGATCGGGGTGGCTACAGTTTTATTACATCCAGGACGATGCACATCTTGCGGGAAAAATATCGCATAGTTGCCTGGCGTCATTTCAAAGAACGATTCATGTTCGCTGTCGTGATAGAAAATAATATCGCGCTGTTCTAACAACGATTCGCTGATTTGATTATTGCCGGTATCAATGGCGATACCGATTTTTTCTTCACCCCACGCCAGAAACTGGATATCCAGATAGCGACGGTGAACCTCCGGACGATTGTCAGCGGCATCGCGGGTGGTTAAGTCAATAATCTGCGCGAAGATGTTCTTGCCGTCGATTTCCACGACGCCGGGTTCCAGCGCGTGAAAATCCGTCGTGCGCAGGAAATCAAGCGCCTGTTCAATGGCCGCGGGCAGACGACACGGATTCGGTTGAGCAATATGGCCAAAAATCATGGGTGAGCTCCTTACAGCGCCTGAATTTTGGCCCATACGCTGTCATCGACGGTGATACCGTTGCGGCGGTTTTCATCCAGCAGTCGGGTAAATTCATGGCCGGGCAGGCGGACCGCCACATTTTCATCGGCGCGTTCGGCGGTGGTGATGAAATCCATAATTCGCTGCAGTTTGGCGTCGCGGGTTGCGCCATCGATCAGCTTATCCACTTCTATGGCGATGAAGATCTGCGAAACGCCATATTCATCGCTGTTTTCCTGAGTCACTTCGGCAACGGAAGAGCCGTTGGAAAGCAGGGTGGCAATCATATCCAGCACAATCGACAGGCCGGAACCTTTCCAGTAGCCCATCGGCAAAATACGGCGGTTTTTCTCGATAACCCCCGGTTCTTTGGTCAAATGACCTTCATCGTCGAATCCGCCGTCCACGGGCAGCTCGCGGCCGGCAAGGCGGTTAACTTCCAGCATGCCGTAGGAGAACATCGACATCGACATATCCACCATGGTGATCGGCGTTGACGGAATGGCGACGATCAGCGGATTGGTGCCGATACGGCACTCCTTAGCGCCCCACGGCGGCATAACGGCGATGGAGTTGGTCCAGCAGATGCCGATGTAGCCTTTTTCCGCCGCCTGCCAGCCATAGCTGCCGCCGCGCATCCAGTGGTTGGCGTTACGTAACGCCACCAGGCCGATACCGTGATCGGAAGCCAGTTCGATGGCCCGGTCCATCATCTTTTTCGCCGTCAGGTTGCCGATGGAGCGCTGGGCATCCCACTGCTCGATGGCGCCGAGGCTGGTTACCCGCTGCGGTTTAGCCTCGGGGATGATGTCGCCGTTGTCCAGCTGCTGGATGAAGCGAGGAAAGCGGTTCACGCCGTGAGAATAGACGCCGGATTCGGTGGTGCGGGCAAACATTTCTGCGCAGGCATCGGCGGTTTCTGCGGTGATACCCCGTGCCAGCAGTACTCGATTGAATGCCTCTTTTAACTGCTCAAACGTTACTTTCATTCCTGTTTTCCTGGTCAGGGTTGATCGCTTTTTTATCTATAAATTTCACTATGCGAAATCTGATTTCAAATATAGCGATCAATTTTTATCAGATCAACGGGCAGCGTTATTTTTAAAAATCATAAAAATCATAAAGTTGTGTTTTTTCGGTTCAGATCGTGAACTGAAACACACTTTGCGCTACCATCTGAACGCGACAAAAACGGGGAGCGGAAACGATGGGCACAAAAGAGAGCGATGTAACGCAAGACAAGGAGAGGCCTGCCGGAAGCCAGAGCCTTTTTCGTGGGTTGATGCTGATTGAGATCCTGAGTAATTACCCAAACGGATGCCCGCTGGCGCATCTGTCGGAACTGGCGGGCCTGAACAAAAGCACCGTTCATCGCTTATTGCAGGGGCTGCAATCCTGCGGCTACGTGACGCCAGCCCCGGCGGCGGGGAGCTATCGTCTGACGACAAAGTTTATCGCCGTTGGCCAAAAGGCTTTGTCGTCGCTCAACATCATCCACGTCGCGGCGCCGCATCTTGAGGCGCTCAACCTGGCCACCGGCGAGACGGTGAACTTCTCCAGCCGTGAAGATGACCACGCTATCCTGATTTATAAGCTGGAGCCGACCACCGGCATGCTGCGTACGCGCGCCTATATTGGCCAGCATATGCCGCTGTACTGCTCGGCAATGGGCAAGATTTATATGGCGTTTGGCCATCCTGACTACGTTGAGAGCTACTGGAATTCACACCAGGATATTATTCAGCCGCTGACCCGGAATACCATTACCGGCTTACCTGCGATGCATGATGAGCTGGCGCAGATCCGCGAGCGTAATATGGCGATGGACAGGGAAGAGAACGAGTTGGGCGTGTCCTGCCTGGCGGTCCCGGTTTTCGATATTCATGGACGCGTGCCTTATGCCATTTCTATCTCCTTATCAACATCGCGCCTCAAGCAGGTAGGAGAGAAGAATTTACTCAAGCCGCTGCGCGATACGGCAGAGGCGATTTCCCGCGAACTGGGCTTTTCCGTGCGGGAAGGGTAAGGCAGATGACCAAATTGTCCCGGGCATCTGAGAGAAAACGCCGCTGACTCCATTCAGGATCAAGGCGCGGAAGCGGTTTTTTCTGGCACTCTGCGTTTTTATCCCCAGTGGAGCAAGGATGAACCGGTTTATTATCGCGGATGCGCAAAAGTGCATCGGCTGCCGTACCTGTGAAGTCGCCTGCGTGGTATCCCATCAGCGGGACCAGGACTGTTCTGGCGTTTCCGCCATGCGCTTTGCGCCGCGGATCCGCGTGGTGAAAAATGACGAACTCTCGACGGCGACGCTTTGCCGCCAGTGTGAAGATGCGCCCTGCGCCAACGTCTGCCCCGAGGGCGCTATCCGCCGGGAAAATTCGGTCTGGCGCGTGGATCAGCGCCGCTGCATCGGCTGCAAAAGCTGCATGGTGGCGTGCCCCTATGGCGCGATGACGGTGATGCGGGTGGAGGAGGGCGTACAGGCGCTGAAGTGCGATTTGTGCAGCCATCGTGAAGAAGGCCCGGCCTGCGTGGCGGCATGCCCGACGCAGGCGCTGCGCTGCATCGAACCGATGGAGCTGGAGAGAATAGCCGCTGAACGTCGCCAGCGGATGGCGCTGGCGATGTAGCGATGATGCCTTCTTACGGCGTGTTCCCGGAGGCGGCGCTGGCGCGCCTTGTCCGGGCTGTCTGTCCGCAGAACGCTGGAAGCCTGTAGCCCGGCTGAGCGCAGCGCGAGCCGGGAATATATCTGGATTATTCGGGATTCTGGTGCCCGTTTACGCGCCCTGTTCACCCCATGCGCGTTCAACTTCTTCGGCGAGAATCTTCACGCCTGCTTCAATCTTCTCCGGGTCCGGCACATAGTTCATGCGCATGCACTGATGCGTGTGCGGCCACGGCTTATCCAGGCCAGGGAAGAAATAGTCGCCCGGCACCATCAGAACGCCGCGCTTTTTCAGGCGCTGGTACAGCAGCTCGGTAGAAATCGGCAGATCCTTAAACCATAGCCAGAGAAAAATCGCGCCTTCCGGTTTATGAATCAGGCAGCGATCTTCCGGCAAATAGCGACGAATAATGGCGATAGTCTCCTGAACGCGCTGGTAGTAGAACGGCTTAATCACCGTTTCCGACAGGCGCAGAAGATCGTTGCGTTTAATCATCTCGCACATCATGGCCGGCCCCATTCCGCCGGGGGCGAGGCTGATAATGCCGTTCATATTGCTGATGGCGGTGATGATTTTTTCGTTAGCGATGATAATCCCGCAGCGGCTACCCGGCAGGCCCAGCTTGGAGAGGCTCATGCACAGGACGATATTCGGATTCCACAGCGGCCTGGCGTCGCTGAAAATAATCCCCGGGAACGGAACGCCGTAGGCGTTATCAATCACCAACGGGATGCCGTGCTGGTTGGCCAGCGCATCCAGCTTGATCAGCTCATCGTCGGTGATCACGTTGCCCGTTGGGTTGGTGGGGCGGGAAACGCAGATCATTCCCGTCTCGTCCGTGACCTGCAAATGTTCGAAATCCACGTGGTATTTAAACTGGCCTTCCGGCAGCAGTTCAATGTTCGGGCGAGTGGCGACAAACAGATCTTCTTCAAGGCCGGCATCGGCGTAGCCGATGTACTCGGGCGTCAACGGAAACAGCACTTTACGGGTGGTTCCATCCGCGCGACGGCCTGCGAAGAGGTTAAACAAGTAGAAAAACGCGCTCTGACTGCCGTTTGTTAGTGCAATATTCTGTGGTTCGATCTCCCAACCCAGTTCATCACGCAGCATCTGCGCCAGCAGGGCCAGCAGCTCGCTTTTACCCTGCGGACCGTCATAATTACAAAGCGCATCAAGGGCTTTACCGCTGTTCAGCATGTCGGCCAGCAGGCTATGGAAGTAATCATTCATTTCCGGAATCTGCGCGGGATTGCCGCCGCCCAGCATGATGGCGCCCGGGGTACGCAGGCCGTCATTGAGGTCTTCCATCAAGCGGGTGATGCCCGAATGACGGGTAAATTTGTCGCCAAAAAGTGAAAATGTCATCGCGATTAGTCTGTCGGTATTCCAGGAAAGTGGGTAACCATAACGCCAGCGCAGACAGGGTGCAAATCGAGGTATCAGTGAGATATTTTGTTTTTATGCTGATAAAGGAAGAGATTTTGGATTTTTGTTCTGAAGCGGCTCCCCCGAGTGTCAGGGGAGCCTTGGGTCAGAAGGCTACTGCTGACCAGCCCATACCACCATCACTTTGTCATCGCCGTTCTCGCGAATAAAGCCGTAGCCTTTCGCCATCGATAGGGTGGTTTGTTTACCCATGCCAATCGCCGGATGACGGGCGCGGAACTGGCCCAGTTTCTCCCAGTGGGTCACGCTGCGCGCGGCTTTGCCGCTGACGTCCTGCCAGTTCATATCTGAGCGCGTCCCCTGAAGCGGATCGGAGCCGGTCGGGCCGAACGGTCGCGAGGATTCATCGCCGTAGAAGATCTGCACTGCGCCAGGCGCGAGCAGCAGCAATTCCGCCGCCGTGCTGCCGCCTTCGCGGAACAGGCTGGTATCGTGCGAGGAGAGATAGCTTAACACATTGAAATCCTGAAGCTTCTCTGCCATATGTTGCCAGGTCAGGTCGATATTCGCCAGGCAGCTTGTCGCTTTCGCCGCCTGATCCTGATAATCAAAATTCAGCATTGCGTCAAAACCGTGGCGATAGTAGTCGCTCTGCATCACTCCGTGGCCCCAGGCCTCGCCGGTCATCCAGAACGGCGCGTTATCCAGCGCTTTATCCGGATTGGCTTTTTTCCATTCCGCCAGCGCTTCAGTGGCCTGGGTTTTTAACTGCAGCCAGGCGGCCTGCTCGACGTGCTTGGCGGTATCGACGCGGAAGCCGTCGATGCCGTAGTCGCGCACCCATTGGCTCAGCCAGTGGGTCAGATAATCGCGCGGCGTATAGCCGGGGATCGCTTTGGCCGCGGTATCCGGCTTATGGCGATAGAAGTTTGGCAGGCCGGATGGCGCCGTGGATTCGGTTTTCAGATCCGGCAGGAAGGCCAGCGACATCGTCAGGTCATCAAATCCGGGGTTGTCGTAATCGCCAATATCGGTGCGGATCCACTTTTTACCCCACCATTTTTCCCAACCGGCTTTGTCGCTGAAGTTAATGTAGTCGTTAAAGCTGTGCCAGCTTTGTCCCGCGCGGGGCTTCCAGTCGGTCCAGCGCTCTCCGAGGGTCTTTTTCAGCTCATCGCCCTGGATGTACAGCGAGCCAAACTGAAACTCCTGCATATCGGCCAGGGTCGCGTAGCCGGTATGGTTCATCACCACGTCGAACAGAATGCGGATCCCGCGCTTGTGGGCCTCATCAACGAGGCGGCGCAGATCGTCTTCCGTTCCCATATTGGCATCCAGCTTCGTCCAGTCCTGGGTGTAATAGCCGTGATAGGCGTAGTGCGGGAAATCGCCTTTCGTACCGCCGCCGACCCAGCCGTGGATTTGTTCCAGCGGCGAACTGATCCAGAGCGCGTTAACCCCGAGCTGCTGGATGTAATCCAGTTTGCTGGTCAGGCCCTGCAGGTCGCCGCCGTGGAAGGTGCCAATTTCCTGCATGCCGTCTTTGTGGCGGCCATAGCTATTGTCGTTGGCCGGGTTGCCGTTGACAAAGCGATCGGTCAGGACGAAATAGACGGTGGCGTTATGCCAGTTGAACGGCGCGGCGGCTTCCGTTTCCGCGCGTTCAAGCAGCAGCAGACCATTGCTGTTAAACGCCGGCTGGAGGGTAACTTTACCGCCGCTGACGGTCGCGATATTACCGCTATAGAAATCGCGAACTTTACTACCTTCGGCGAAGGATTTGCTGACGTCAATGGTAAGCGGCTTGCCATCCCATTTCGGACACTGCTTCATCTGCGGCGCGGCGGCGGCGGTCTGTTTCTCCTCCAGAGAGACCATCATGGTTGGCGTACCTGAACGGGTATCGACTTCCAGGGTATAGCGGCCATCGCGGAATACGCGCCACTGCGGCGCCGGATCGCGGCAAGGTTCCATAGACAGCATCTGGTTGAGCTTGATCGCGCCGGCAGGCTGCCAGCACTGTTGGTCAAAATTAATCCGCAGAGGGCGCGTACCCTTTGCTACCTCGTTTTGACTGATAAATCTGCCGGTGCCTTCTTCGGTAAAGGCGGGGAAATCTGCGGTAGTCCAGGCGGCGAAGGCCATCCCAGGCAACAGCAGCGACGCAAGCGCAGCGAGTTTCATTCCGGAGTCCTGTGTACGGTTTTTTGTTCAGTTTGCGCGTCTGGCTGTCTAATGAACTCATCCCACCGGCGCTTTTCCAGGGAGGATGAAAAAGGGTGAGTGATCGCGTTCAAAAAACAAGCAAAAAATGCGAGGGCTGTCGCATTTTTGTACTGTTGTCATGGGGCGGAAACCGATTTCAGATGACAGCTTTTCGGAATTGGACTATTTCTGTGGGTGCGTCATCTGGGTATTTTTGATACTATTCGCGATTCAACTATCGATTTTTTGTGAAAAACAAGGCGTTGGAATGATTGCATCCGACCAGGAGACCTAATGATATCGACTCCCATTCGACGATATGGGGCCGCGATACTCATGTTACTTACCTGCATATTTTCAGGTAGTGTGCTGGCAACAACACACACAGCAACAACGAGTCATAAAGCCCCAATAGTTAAGAAGAAAAGCACCGTTAAAGTAAGCAAGGTAAGCAGTAAACAAGAGTATTCTCGCAATAGTGTAAAGAGCAGTTCACTTCCTGATTTGCGAAAATACCCTTCCGGGACACCAAGGAAAAAAGCGTTTCTCCGGACGGTAATGCCTTACATTACGAAACAGAATCAGGTGATTACCGCCGATCGTAACTGGCTTGTTTCCAAGCAGTACGATGCGCGTTGGTCGCCGAGCGAGCGTACGCGGCTGAAAGAGATCGCCTCTCGCTATAAAGTGAAGTGGTCCGGCAATACTCGCCATATTCCATGGAATTCGCTGCTTGAGCGCGTCGACATTATCCCGAATAGCATGGTCGCTACCATGGCAGCGGCGGAAAGCGGCTGGGGAACGTCAAAGCTGGCGCGGGTGAACAACAATTTATTTGGTATGAAGTGTGGCGGTGGAAACTGCCGTGGTGCGATGAAGGGCTACTCCCAGTTTGATTCGGTGGAAGAGTCCGTTCAGGCCTATGTCCGAAATCTGAATACGCATCCGGCCTATTCGTCGTTCCGTAAATCGCGTGCGCAGCTGCGTAAAGCCGATCAGGAAGTGACCGCCAGCACGATGATTCATAAGCTGAAGGGCTATTCGACCAAAGGGTCGAGCTATAACAACTATCTCTTCGCGATGTATCAGGATAACCAGCGGTTGATAGCCGCGCACATGTAATTGCTCTTACATGTCATCATTGATGCCCGGTGCGTAAGCCCGGGCATTTTTCTTTGCGCGCTACATCATGACTTCGCTGTGCCGGTCGCGGTACTCCTTCGGCGTCACGTCGTACTCTTTCTTAAACACTGAATAGAAATACTGCAGCGAGGGATAGCCGCACATCTGGGAGATTTCGTTAATCGATAGGGTGGTTGATACCAGCAGACTGCGCGCTTTTTCCAGCTTCTCGCTGTGGATCACCGTATGAATGGTTTCGCCGACTTCCTCTTTGAAGCGCTTTTCCAGATTCGAGCGGGAAATACCCACGGCGTCCAGCACCTGCTCAACTTTAATCCCTTTACAGGCGTGGTTACGGATATAGTGCATCGCCTGAATGACCGAAGGATCGGTGAGCGAACGGTAGTCGGTGGAGCGGCGTTCTACCACGCGCATCGGCGGGATAAGCTGACGCTGAAGCGGCAGCTCTTCATTCTCCAGCAGGCGATGCAGCAGCTTTGCCGCCTGGTAGCCCATCTGACGGGTGCCCTGCGCAACGGAGGAGAGCGCCACGCGCGACAGGTAGCGGGTAAGCTCTTCGTTATCTATGCCGATAACGCACAGCTTTTCCGGGACGGGGATATGCAGCCGCTCGCAGGCCTGTAATACGTGGCGCGCGCGGGCATCGGTAACGGCGATGATGCCGGTTTGCGGCGGCAGGGTTTGCAGCCAGTCGGCGAGGCGGTTTTGCGCATGCTGCCAGTTTTCCGGCGCCGTCTCGAGACCCTGATAGACCACGCCGCGATATTTCTCTCTGGCGACCAGCTGGCAAAACGCGTGTTCGCGCTCGGCGGCCCAGCCTTTACAGCTGGAAGCGGGCAGGCCGTAAAAGGCGAAGCGGTTAATGCCTTTTTCCTTCAGATGCAGGAAGGCGCTCTCAACCAGCGCGGCGTTGTCGGTGGCGATATAGTGAACCGGCGGATAGCACTCCGGGCGGTGGAAGGAGCCGCCGACGCCGACAATCGGAACATTCACGTCGATCAGCAGGTTTTCAATTTCCGGGTCGTCGTAATCGGCAATAACGCCGTCGCCTAACCACTCTTTGATGTTTTCAATTCGTGCCCGAAAATCTTCCTCAATGAAGATATCCCATTCCAGTTGCGATGCTTGTAAATATTCGCCGACGCCCTCAACGACCTGGCGATCGTAGGCTTTGTTGGCATTGAATAACAGCGTAATACGGTGACGCTTTTCAAACATAGTGTTGTTCCTGGTCTCTCTTGCAGGCCATACAATACCGGCCAATGCCCGGATTTTTTCAAGCTACTTGTGCCTAAGTTTGGCGGTAGCGCAAATAATTCGGGCATTTTTTTTCACAGCCCTCAGCTTCGGCGTTTCGTGGCGGAATCCATCCATACCGCGAGCAATAAAATGACCCCTTTAACGATGTACTGCCAGAAGGTGGCGACGTCCATCATGCTCATGCCGTTGTCCAGCGCGGACATGATAAAAGCGCCCATGACCGCGCCCGCGACGCTGCCGACGCCGCCGGCGAGGCTGGTACCGCCGATCACGCAGGCGGCGATGGCGTCCAGTTCGGCGATGTTGCCGGCGGAAGGGGAACCGGCGCCAAGACGCGAGCTGAGAATCAACCCGGCAATCGCCACCATCAGGCCATTAATGGCGAACACCGCCAGCTTGGTGCGTTCCACGCTGATGCCGGATAGACGCGCGGCCTCCAGGTTGCCGCCGATGGCGTAGATGCGGCGCCCAAACGCGGTACGGGTGGCCATAAACATGCCCGCCAGCAGCAGCGCGGCGAGAATCAGTACCGGCGTCGGGACGCCGCGATAGTCGTTTAACAGCCAGATGGCGCCCAGTACAATAACGGCGGTAATCGTCTGGCGGCCAACGGCTGAAGCGGAGGCGGGCGTGGAGAGGCCGAGAGCCTGACGTCGCATACGGCCGCGCCACTGCCAGATGATAAAGGCCGCCATGCCCGCCACGCCGATACCAAAGCCAACGCCATCAGGCAGATAGCTCTGGCCGATTTGCGACATTGCCGGGCTGGTGGGAGAGACGGTGGTCCCGTTGGTAATGCCTATCAAAATACCGCGAAATGCCAGCATGCCGGCGAGCGTCACGATAAACGAGGGGACTTTACGATAGGCAACCCACCAACCGTTCCAGGCCCCCAGCAGCAGGCCAAGCGCCAGGGTGACCACAATGGTCAGCGGTAGCGGCCAGCCCAGCCAGACATCAAATATTGCCGCTGCGCCGCCGAGCAGCCCCATCATTGAGCCGACGGAGAGATCGATCTCGGCGGAAATAATCACAAACACCATGCCGACCGCGAGAATGCCGGTAATGGCGGTCTGGCGCAGCAGGTTGGAGATATTACGCGCGCTCAGATAAGCGCCTTCGGTGGTCCAGGTGAAAAACAGCATAATGGCCACGATAGCGGCGATCATCACGAATACCTGGAGGTTCATCCCCTTCAGCCCCGATAGCGCGCCAGCGGCAGGTGGGGTGAGTTTCATTTCAGACGACGTGTTCTTCGACATGGCGTTCGCTCCTCAGTGCGGCTTCCATCACCTGTTCCTGGGTCAGACCCTGGTTGATCAAATTAGCCTTCAATTTACCTTCATGCATCACCAGCACCCGGTCGCTTAGCCCCAGCACTTCGGGCAGTTCGGATGAAATGACAATGACGGCGATCCCCTGCTGCACCAGCTGATTAATCAGCTTGTAGATTTCGTACTTGGCGCCGATGTCAATGCCGCGGGTGGGCTCATCGAGTATCAGAATGCGCGGGTTCAGCAGCAGGCAGCGGGCGAGGATCGCCTTTTGCTGATTGCCGCCGCTCAGGCGACCGATCGCCAGCTCCGGCGATGAGGTTTTGATCTTCAAACGCTGGATGGATTGCTGAATACAGTGCTGCTCTCCGGCATCGTCAAGGCTGCTCAGCGGACCGGTAAACTGGTTTAACGCGGCGAGGGTGATGTTTTTACCCACCGCCATGACCGGCACAATACCGTCTTTCTTTCTGTCTTCCGGTACCATGGCGATGCCCTGCGCAATAGCCTGCTGGCAGCTGTGAATCGTCACCTGCTGGCCATCAATAAAGATTTTTCCCTGCCAGCGGCCCGGCCAGACGCCGAACAGGCACTGGACCGCTTCGGTACGGCCCGCGCCGACCAGCCCGGCGATCCCTAGTATTTCACCGCGCCGCAGCGAAAAGGAGACGTCATTGACCCGCTTAATATGGCGATTCACCGGGTGCCAGGCCGTCAGGTTTTCCACCCGCAGGATTTCCTCGCCGCAGCTGTGGGCTTCGCTCGGATAGAGGGCGGTAAGCTCGCGGCCGACCATCATGGTGATAATGTCATCTTCGTTCATGCCGTCAGCGTTACGGGTACCGATATGCTGCCCATCGCGGATCACGCAGATGGTGTCGGAGATGGCTTTGACTTCATTGAGCTTGTGGGAAATGTAAATACAGGCAATACCGTGATTTTGCAGATCGCGAATAATATTCAGCAGAATTGCCGTCTCCTGCTCCGTTAACGAGGCGGTGGGTTCGTCGAGAATTAACAACCGTACCTGTTTATTCAGCGCTTTTGCTATTTCGACCAGCTGCTGCTGGCCAAGGCCCAAATCGCCGACGCGGGTATCGGGTGATATGGCTAAATTGACCTGGGCCAGCAGCTTTTCGCAGCGTAAGGTCATGGTTTCGTAATCCAGCAGACCGCGGCGGGAGATCTCCGCGCCGAGAAAAATATTCTCCAGAACGGTCAGATGTTTTACCAGCGCCAGCTCCTGATGAATGATGGCAATCCCTTTGCGCTCGGTATCGCGTATATGGCCCGGCCGCAACGTTTCCCCGGAAAAAATAATCTCTCCCTCATAGCTACCGTGCGGATATATTCCGCAAAGGACCTTCATGAGCGTGGATTTACCGGAGCCGTTTTCGCCGCACAGCGAGACCACTTCTCCGGCGTTAAGCCGCAGACTGACATTATCAATCGCCTTCACCGTACCGAAGGTTTTAGTAATGTTTTTCATTTCGAGTAACCAGGACATAGAGACTCCACATAAGCGATATCCGGCTGGATGGGGCAACGCCCCCGGGAGAGGGCGTCAGAGATTACAGCTCGCTTTTTTTGTGGAAACCGTCTTTGATCACCGTCTGGTCAATGTTGTCTTTATTGACCTCAATGGGCGTCAGCAGCCGGGAAGGCACATCTTTGAGGCCGTTGTTGAGCGTGGCGTCGGCCTTCGGCTGCTTATCGTTGCCCAGTTCGACGGCGATCTCTGCTGCGGTGGTGGCAAGGTCAGCGATCGGTTTGTAAACGGTCATCGTCTGAGTGCCAGCGATAATGCGCTTCACGCCGGCGAGGTCGGCATCCTGCCCGGAAATCGCCACTTTGCCTGCGAGCCCCTGGGCGCTTAACGCCTGAATGGCGCCGCCGGCGGTGGCATCGTTAGAGGCGACGACCGCATCAATTTTGTTATTGTTGGCGGTCAGGGCGTTTTCCATAATCTTCAACGCATTTTCTGGCAGCCATCCGTCGACCCACTGATCGCCGACGACTTTAATTTTTCCTTCATCAATATAGGGCTTAAGAACTTTCATTTGGCCGGCGCGGAAAAGCTTGGCGTTATTGTCTACCGGCGAGCCGCCCATTAAGAAATAGTTGCCCTGAGGCACTTTATTGACCAGGCTTTGCGCCTGCATTTCGCCAACTTTCTCATTATTAAAAGAAATATAGAAATCAATATCGGCGTTATTGATGAGACGATCGTAGGCGAGAACTTTAATTCCCTCCTGTTTAGCCTCTTTTATCACATTACTCAGCACCTGACCGTTATAGGGAATAATAACCAGAACGTCGACGCCGCGATTAATCATATTTTCGATTTGCGACATTTGCGTTTCTTCGTTGCCATTGGCTGACTGGACGAATACTTTTGCACCTAATGATTCAGCTTTATTGACAAAAATATCGCGATCTTTTTGCCAGCGCTCAAGGCGCAGGTCGTCAATCGCCATGCCAATTTTGACTTCTTTCGCAATGCCCGACAGGCTGGTGAGGAGGAGTGAAGCACAGAGCGTTAGGCAAAGGTTCTTTATCTTCATAATAATAACACCTTTTTTGTAAAGTGCAGGATAAGACGAACGATAAAAATAAACGGCCTGATACGTAGCAGATTTTTAACGCGGAAAGGAGCGCTGGCAATTATCTATGCTTATTTTGCCGTTATGAAATTTTGTTTATTTGTTAATTTATGACCGCGATCGTACTTTAATAATTAGTTCTCATCGTATTTCATTGATCTCTCGTGGCGTAAGCAGCGAAGTGAGGGCGTTGTTCTATTGTTTTTGCGACCTGGCGCACGTTTGTGGATTCTCTCAATCACAGTGTGAAATAACGTAATTGAGGAAACTAAAAAGAGAATTCTATATTGGCTTATGACTTATTACTCGCCGCATCCCTGAATATGGAGTTCATTATGCAGACCTATTTTGATCAGCTCGATCGCGTTCGTTATGAAGGCCCGAAATCCGCTAACCCACTGGCTTTCCGTCATTACAATCCGGATGAGCTGGTCCTGGGCAAACGGATGGAAGAGCACCTGCGCTTTGCGGCCTGCTACTGGCATACCTTCTGCTGGAACGGCGCTGATATGTTCGGCGTGGGCTCCTTTAACCGCCCGTGGCAGCAGCCGGGCGAAGCGCTGGAAATGGCGAAACGCAAAGCCGATGTCGCGTTTGAGTTTTTCCACAAACTGAACGTACCGTACTACTGCTTCCACGACGTTGACGTTTCTCCGGAAGGGGCGTCGTTGAAAGAGTATGCCAATAACTTCGCGCAGATGGTGGATGTGCTGGCGGAAAAACAGCAGCAGAGCGGCGTCAAGCTGCTGTGGGGTACGGCAAACTGCTTTACGAACCCGCGTTACGGTGCCGGTGCGGCAACCAACCCGGATCCGGAAGTGTTCAGCTGGGCGGCCACTCAGGTGGTGACCGCGATGGATGCGACCCACAAACTGGGCGGGGAAAACTACGTCCTGTGGGGCGGCCGCGAAGGCTATGAAACTCTGCTCAATACCGACCTGCGCCAGGAGCGCGAGCAGATTGGCCGCTTTATGCAGCTGGTCGTGGAGCATAAACATAAAATCGGCTTCCAGGGCACGCTGCTGATTGAACCTAAACCGCAGGAGCCAACCAAGCATCAGTACGATTACGACGCGTCTACCGTCTATGGCTTCCTGAAACAGTTCGGCCTGGAAAAAGAGATCAAACTGAACATCGAAGCGAACCACGCGACGCTGGCCGGCCACACTTTCCACCACGAAATTGCGACCGCCATTGCTCTGGGTCTGTTTGGTTCCGTTGATGCTAACCGCGGCGACCCGCAGCTGGGCTGGGATACCGACCAATTCCCGAACAGCGTTGAAGAGAATGCGCTGGTGATGTACGAAATCCTGAAAGCGGGCGGCTTCACCACCGGCGGCCTGAACTTTGATGCTAAAGTGCGTCGTCAGAGCACCGACAAATACGACCTGTTCTACGGCCACATTGGCGCGATGGACACCATGGCGCTGGCGTTAAAAGTCGCTGCTCGTATGATTGAAGACGGCGAGCTGGATAAACGCGTCGCCAGGCGCTATGCCGGCTGGAACGGCGAGCTGGGTCAGCAGATCCTGAAAGGCCAGATGAACCTGGCGGACATTGCCCAGTATGCCACTCAGCATAACCTGGCGCCGGAGCACCAGAGCGGCCATCAGGAACTGCTGGAAAACGTGGTTAACCGTTACCTCTTTGATCGCTAATGAGGGCGATGATGCCCGGCGAGCCCGGGCATTGGCGATAACCGATGCTTTATTCGCGCCACGCTTAGCCGTGGCGCGTTAGTAAGGAGAGGCTGTATGTATATCGGGATTGATCTGGGCACCTCGGGCGTCAAGGCTATTCTGCTCAACGAGCAAGGCGAGGTCGTGGCTTCGCATACCGAAAAGCTCAACGTGTCGCGTCCGCACCCTTTATGGTCTGAACAAGATCCTGAGCACTGGTGGCTGGCGACGGACCGCGCGATGAAAGCGCTGGGCGCGCAGCACTCGCTGCGCGAAGTCAAAGCGTTAGGTATTGCGGGCCAGATGCACGGCGCGACGCTGCTGGATAAGCAACAGCGCGTCCTGCGCCCGGCGATTTTATGGAATGATGGCCGCTGCGGTGAAGAGTGCGCGCTGCTGGAAGAGAACGTCAGCCGTTCGCGGCAGATAACCGGCAACCTGATGATGCCGGGATTTACCGCGCCGAAGCTGCTGTGGGTACAACGTCACGAGCCTGAGATCTTCAAACAGGTCGATAAAGTCCTGCTGCCAAAAGATTATTTACGTTTGCGCATGACCGGTGAGTTCGCCAGCGATATGTCCGATGCCGCCGGAACGATGTGGATGGACGTGGCGCGCCGCGACTGGAGCGATGAGATGCTCGCCGCCTGCGGTCTGAGCCGCGATAACATGCCGGCGCTGTTCGAAGGATGTGAAGTGACGGGTTCGCTGCGCCCGGCCGTCGCGCAGTCGTGGAATATGCCGGAAGCGCTGGTGGTGGCCGGCGGCGGCGACAACGCGGCGGGGGCGGTGGGTGTTGGCATGGCGGATGCGGGCCAGGCGATGCTGTCGCTGGGGACCTCCGGCGTCTACTTTGCCGTCAGCGACGGCTTTCTGAGCAAGCCGGAAAGCGCCGTACACAGTTTCTGCCACGCGCTGCCCGGGCGCTGGCATCTGATGTCGGTCATGCTGAGCGCGGCTTCCTGCCTCGATTGGGCGGCGACATTAACCGGCCTCGGCACGGTTCCGGCGCTGATTGCGGCGGCGGAAGCGGCGAACGACGATGCCGATCCGGTCTGGTTCCTGCCCTATCTCTCCGGTGAACGTACGCCGCACAATAATCCGCAGGCCAAAGGCGTCTTTTTCGGCCTGACTCATCAACATGGTCCGGCGGAACTGGCGCGGGCGGTGCTGGAGGGCGTCGGTTATGCGCTGGCGGACGGTATGGATGTGGTTCACGCCTGCGGCGTGAAGCCCGAGAGCGTCACGCTTATCGGCGGCGGCGCGCGCAGCGCCTACTGGCGGCAAATGCTGGCGGATATTAGCGGCCAGCAGCTGGATTTCCGCACCGGCGGTGACGTCGGCCCCGCGCTTGGCGCGGCGCGGCTGGCCCAGCTGGCGTTGCATCAAAATATCGCGTTTTCCGATCTACTTCCTCAGCTCCCGCTGGAACAGGCTCATCGTCCTGATGCCGAGCGCTTTGCTCGTTACGCCCCTCGCCGGGAAACCTTCCGCCAGATTTATCAGCAGCTTTTACCGCTGATGTCCTGATTCTTTCGCCCCTGTCGATGGGGCGAATTCATCTCATGAATAATTTTAAATTCATGTAGTTATCGAGTGTATTTATATATTCTGAATTTATCGTTTCAGGGACGAAAAGTACGGATAAACGCGTTCTGCCAGTCCACAATGGGGCCTGTCTTATGCCAGGGAGGCACCATGAAAAACAATCTTATTGCAAGGCTGTTGATGTCTATTGGCGCACTGGTTTATCTGGTGGGAATCTGGCGAACCTGCCCATTATTTAGCGGTAAAGGCTATTTTCTGGGCGTTCTGGTCATGGGGATGTTTGCTGTGCTCACGCATCAGCGAACGGCGCAAGAAGCACAGCGAGACGGCGATTTTATCTCTCTGTGCCGGCTGGTGGTGCTGCTGTCGGCGGGATTGCTGCTGGTCGGCGCCTGGTTTGTCCCGGCTCCGTGGCGTGAAAAAAGTATTTACGTGATGGCGTGGTTTGTCTGTATGTACGGCGCGTCGGCAACGCCTTATCCCGCTAAAGTCACGGATAAAGCTCGCAATAACTCAGTGGAATAAGCTGTCAGCGGACAGCGAAGAGAGGTCGGCGCAGTCACGGAAGAGCCCGCTGAGTAAACGACGGCGCCGGCGTTGAACCGCAGGCGCCGTTTTTCAGCTCACCAGCCGGCGGCTGTCAATTCGCTGTACCAACATTGATAGCGCCAGGCTACCCAGCAGCGCAGCGCTGAATATCCAGGCAATATCCAACATTGGCCAGCGGGTCAGCTCCAGTCCGCTGGCGCGCAGCGCGTGAATAATCAGCGCATGAAATCCGTAAATGCCTAACGAATGGCGCGCAATAAGCGCAATAAACGGCAACTGACGCGTATTGAGCGTATTTTTTACCAGCGTCAGCAGGGCGAGCGCGCAGACAAAAACCGCGGGGCCGCAGTATAAATACCAGGTATCACCAAAATCGCCGCGCCAGCGCAGTTCGTGCAGCGTGCCGCGTGATATTACCCATACTCCCGTGATGAATAGCCCAGCGCAGAGCGCAGTCAGCCATTTTTTATCGGTATCCAGCGTGCCGATTGCCCGCCCTAATACGCCGTACATCACGTAGTAGAACGTATCGCCATTGATATAGAGATTGACCGGCAGCCATTCAACGCCTGCGGCTTTCACCGGGACCATATTGGGGTTTGCCAGAATACCCAGCACCAGCATCAGCGCCAGCAGCATCCTGCCGCTCACCTGTTTAACCTGCACCAGCGGAGAAAGCAGGTAAATGACTACGATAGCGAAGAAGAACCACAGATGGTAGAACACCGGTTTCTGCAGCAAATTTCTCAGCGACAGTTCAACGTTGATGTGGGTAAACAAGGTGATATAGAGCAGCGACAGCGCGCTATAAAAGAGAATGCACAGCGCGATACGCAGAAAATGGCGGGGCTGGGCGCTGCGCTCGCCGAAAAACAGATAGCCTGAAATCATGAAAAACAGGGGGACGCTGACGCGAGATGCAGAGTTGAGGATATTGGCGAGATCCCACTCCAGCAGGCTGATGGTGTGCGGATGCGTGATATACCAGGTGGTACTATGAATCATGACCACCATCATGCAGGCAATGCCGCGCAAATGAGTAATCCAGTGAATTTTTTCCTGCATCAGTGCCTCTGTTTCTCCTTCTCAGAAAGGGTCTGACCGCCCTTATACGCTGGTATCGCAGTGGAATAATCCGAGTTTTTCGGCATAGACTTGTCGAGGTGTGGCCCAATTCGCACAATGTGCCGATTATTTAACGTAACCTGCACGATAACAATTTACTAACAAGGCGGTCGAGAAAAAATGGTGATGAAATATGTGTTTTCTGGACTACTGCTGTGCCTGCTGGCGGGCTGTAGCGCGACGCCGTCTCCGCCAGTGCAGAAGGCGCAGAAAGCACGGATAACGCCGCAGGCTACCCTCAATATGGCGCAGCTTTGCAAGGATAATGCCGCCGTTCGTTATAGTACAGGCGTGCGCCAGGTTGACATCAGCCATTTCGAGCAGTTTCAGGGTAGCTACGAGCTTTCGGGCAAGACTGCGCGGAATGAACGTTTTATCTGTTCTTTTGACCCGGACGGACAGTTTTTGCATCTTTCCATGCGCTAAACGCGCCCACGGCGGCGCTTATTTCCGCAATTTTCCCTAAACAATCCCGTTTCATACTGTATATCTCGCAGCCAGCGGGTATACTGGCTCCTTCCTTTAAATCCACACGTATCCAGCACGAAATCATATGCAAAAGTTTGATACCAGGACCTTCCAGGGCCTGATCCTGACCTTACAGGATTACTGGGCTCGCCAGGGCTGCACCATTGTTCAACCACTGGACATGGAAGTCGGCGCAGGCACCTCTCACCCGATGACCTGCTTACGCGCATTGGGTCCCGAGCCGATGGCGACCGCCTACGTGCAGCCTTCCCGCCGTCCGACCGATGGTCGCTACGGTGAAAACCCGAACCGTTTACAGCACTACTATCAGTTCCAGGTGGTGATAAAACCCTCTCCGGATAATATCCAGGAGCTGTACCTTGGGTCTCTGAAAGAGCTGGGTATGGATCCGACCATCCACGACATTCGCTTCGTCGAAGACAACTGGGAAAACCCGACGCTGGGCGCCTGGGGTCTGGGTTGGGAAGTGTGGCTGAACGGTATGGAAGTCACGCAGTTCACCTACTTCCAGCAGGTTGGCGGTCTGGAGTGTAAGCCGGTCACCGGCGAGATCACCTACGGTCTGGAACGTCTGGCGATGTATATCCAGGGTGTCGACAGCGTTTACGATCTGGTCTGGAGCGATGGCCCGCTGGGTAAAACGACCTACGGCGACGTGTTCCATCAGAACGAAGTGGAGCAATCCACCTATAACTTCGAATATGCCGACGTGGACTTCCTGTTCTCCTGCTTCGAGCAGTATGAGAAAGAAGCCCAGCAGCTGCTGGCGCTGGAAAACCCGCTGCCGCTGCCTGCCTACGAGCGCATTCTGAAAGCCGCCCATAGCTTTAACCTGCTGGACGCGCGTAAAGCCATCTCCGTCACCGAGCGTCAGCGCTATATCCTGCGCATTCGCACCCTGACCAAAGCAGTGGCTGAAGCTTACTATGCTTCCCGTGAAGCCCTGGGCTTCCCGATGTGCAACAAGAATAAATAAGAGGCGGCCATGTCTGAGAAAACTTTCCTGGTGGAAATCGGCACTGAAGAGCTGCCACCAAAAGCACTGCGCAGCCTGGCTGAATCCTTTGCTGCGAACGTGACCGCAGAGCTGGATAACGCTGGCCTCGCGCACGGTAAAGTTGAATGGTTTGCCGCACCGCGCCGTCTGGCGCTGAAAGTGGCGAATCTGGCGGCTGCGCAGGCAGACCGTGAAGTTGAAAAACGCGGCCCGGCGATTGCCCAGGCGTTTGACGCCAGCGGCCACCCGAGCAAAGCGGCCGAAGGCTGGGCGCGCGGCTGCGGTATCACCGTCGATCAGGCTGAACGTCTGACGACCGATAAAGGCGAATGGCTGCTGTATCGTGCCCACGTGAAAGGCGAGAGCACCGAAGCGCTGCTGCCGAACATGATCGCGACCTCGCTGGCGAAGCTGCCGATCCCGAAACTGATGCGCTGGGGCGCGTCCGACGTCCACTTCGTGCGTCCGGTTCATACCGTGACCCTGCTGCTGGGCGACAAAGTAATCCCGGCCACCATTCTGGGCGTGCAGTCCGATCGCGTTATTCGCGGCCACCGCTTTATGGGTGAGGCGGAGTTCACTATCGACAATGCCGATCAGTATCCGCAGATCCTGCTGGAGCGCGGTAAAGTCATCGCCGATTACGAACAGCGTAAAGCCAAAATTAAAGCCGATGCGGAAGAAGCGGCGCGTAAAATTGGCGGCAACGCCGATCTGAGCGAAAGCCTGCTGGAAGAGGTGACTTCACTGGTTGAATGGCCGGTGGTCCTCACCGCGAAGTTCGAAGAAAAATTCCTTGCGGTGCCTGCCGAAGCGCTGGTTTACACCATGAAAGGGGACCAGAAGTACTTCCCGGTTTACGACAACGCGGGCAAGCTGCTGCCGAATTTTATCTTCGTCGCCAACATCGAATCGAAAGATCCGACCCAGATTATTTCCGGTAACGAAAAAGTGGTGCGTCCGCGTCTGGCGGACGCTGAGTTCTTCTTCAATACCGACCGTAAAAAACGTCTGGAAGATAACCTTCCGCGCCTGCAAACCGTGCTGTTCCAGCAGCAGCTGGGTACGCTGCGCGATAAGACCGATCGTATTCAGGCGCTGGCCGGCTGGATCGCTGAGCAGATTGGCGCGGACGTCAATCACGCTACCCGCGCGGGCCTGCTCTCCAAGTGCGATCTGATGACCAACATGGTCTTCGAGTTCACCGACACGCAGGGCGTGATGGGGATGCACTACGCGCGCCATGATGGCGAAGCGGAAGACGTTGCCGTTGCCCTGAACGAGCAGTATCAGCCGCGTTTTGCCGGCGATGACCTGCCGTCTAACCCGGTGGCCTGCGCCGTGGCGATTGCCGATAAGATGGACACCCTGGCGGGTATCTTCGGTATCGGTCAGCATCCGAAAGGCGATAAAGACCCGTTTGCGCTGCGTCGTGCCGCGCTGGGCGTGCTGCGTATCATCGTTGAGAAGAACCTGAATCTGGATCTGCAAACGCTGACTGAAGAAGCGGTGCGTCTGTACGGCGACAAGCTGACGAATGGCAACGTGGTCGACGATGTTATCGACTTCATGCTGGGACGCTTCCGCGCCTGGTATCAGGATGAAGGCTATACCGTCGACACGATTCAGGCGGTACTGGCGCGTCGTCCAACCCGTCCGGCAGACTTCGATGCGCGTATGAAGGCGGTTTCCCACTTCCGTACCCTCGAAGAGTCCTCTGCCCTGGCGGCGGCGAACAAGCGTGTATCCAACATTCTGGCGAAATCAGACGTGACGCTGAACGATATCGTTCACGCCTCCGTACTGAAAGAAGCGGCTGAAATCAAGCTGGCAGGCAATTTAGTCGTGCTGCGCGATAAGCTGCAGCCGTACTTCGCCGAAGGGCGTTACCAGGATGCGCTGATTGAGCTGGCGTCCCTGCGCGAGCCGGTGGATGAGTTCTTCGAGAACGTGATGGTGAACGCAGAAGACCAGGATGTGCGCGTAAACCGACTGACGCTGCTGTCCAAGCTGCGCGATCTGTTCCTGCAGGTAGCGGATATTTCCCTGCTGCAGTAAGTGAATGGGTAATAATAAAAAACCTGCCTGCGGGCAGGTTTTTTTATACTAAAAATATAAGTAAGTGAACCATTAATAATTCGCTGATTGATATTTTCTTTATTTTCATTGATTGCCGGGAATTATTTTAGGAATATGCCAACGTAGTCTGGTCAGATATTTACGGTAGAATGCTGACGGGTGCTTGAGACTGTTTGTCTCAGGCGTTCAGCGGGAGACAAACAGAGAAAAGCCCCACCTGATGATAAATCAAAGTGAGGCTCCCCTATGCATGAACACCATAAGAGTAGCCTCTTACCTGTTGAAAATCAACACGGGAGGCGAGGAATGCCGCAAAAGTATCTGTTGTTTAGCTTAATAGTGATTTGCTTCACTATTTTATTATTTACCTGGATGGTGCGTGATTCGCTGTGTGAATTACAGCTCAGGCAGGGGAATATTGAGCTGGTGGCGTTCTTAGCCTGTGGGATTAAAACGTAAGAGACGGTGGCGGAGAGCGATCTCCGCCATTCTTACGGCGTTAAGCATTCTTATAGCACCCTGTTTTTTTCATGAAATCATTTATTTCGCCTCCTGAAACCAGGAGGCTTTTTTTCCGGATTCATGGCCTGTCGAAAAAACAGGCTTGAAATGTATACCGGGGTATGGCTATCCTATGGCCCGACGAATCCCTCGTCTCACCGGAGAGCACGCGCCAAATGAACAAACACGACTGATGAATTTCACGCCTTGCTTCGCGCTATTTGCGAGCAGGGGAGGTATTGATTTCATTCAGGAGTGCTTATGGCTCATTGTGCCCGGTCCCCCTCTTTTCTTTTGCATCAGGTCACCTGTCAGTTAGCGACGGGAGATACGCTTTTTGGTCCGCTGAATTTATCGCTGGAAGGCACCCTCTGCGGGCTTGTCGGGCGCAATGGCGTCGGTAAAACCCGATTATTGCGTTTGCTGGCGGGCCTGGACTCGCCGTCGAGCGGCCATATCGAACGTGTGGCTTCGGTGAGCTACGTTGCTCAGCAGCATGTCATGTTTCCTGATACGACGCTGGCGGAATGGCTTGGTGTCGAATTCGTTTTTTCTGCTCTGGCTCGTCTTGAACGGGGCGAAGGGCGAGCCGACGATCTTGAACGTCTTGATGGCTTTTGGGATCTCCCGGAGCGCCTGAATGCAGGATTCCAGGCCGCTGGCTTAGGAGAGTTTTCCCCCGGACGGCTCGCCTCTTCGCTGAGCGGCGGGGAAAGAGTGAAGGCGCAGCTGTGCGGAGCGTTCCTGTCCGACGCGGATTTCCTCCTGCTTGACGAACCCACCAACCATCTCGACCGACAAGGCCGCGCGTGGCTATATCAGCAGCTTGAGCAATGGCGCGGAGGGGCGTTGATCGCCAGCCACGATCGGGAGCTACTGACCCAAATGCCGCGCATCCTCGAGCTGGCATCCGCGGCTTTGCGCAGCTACGGCGGCAATTATGCGGATTATCAGCAGCAGCGTGAGCTGGAGCAGCAGGCGGCTCGCGCCGCGCTGGAGCATGCGGTTACTGAAAGGCGACGAACCCGGGCGCGGATGCAAAAAGAGCACGATGCCTGCCGGCGCCGCTCGGCGCAGACGTTGCGCACTATCGACACGCTCAATATCGCTTCATTTGAGCGTGTTGCCTGGAAAGGGGCGGCAAAAGAGCGTCCCGGCACCCTTAAGCGCCAGCATCGTGAACAAAGCAGCATCCTCAACGATGCGATAGAGCAGGCGCGTGAGCGGGTAGAGGAAGACAACCCGGTGATGTTTACTCTGCCCGGTAGCCAGGTCGCTGCGGGAAAGCAGGTGCTGGAGCTGGACGCGCTGCGGCTGACCCATTCACCGATGGCAGCGCTGGACTGGCGTATAGATGGGCCGATGCGCGTGGCGCTGCGCGGCCCTAACGGCTGCGGTAAAACAACGTTGCTTAAAACGCTGCTGGGCCTGCAGCCGCCGCTCTCAGGAAGCTGCCGCTTATCGGTCAACGCGGCGTATCTGGATCAGCATCTGAGCCAGCTGGACCTGTCATTGTCCATCATGGCGCACCTGAATCTCGGTGATACGCCCTTAGAAGAAGGTGTGCTGCGCAGCCAGCTGGCGCAGCTACAGCTGGGGGCGGACAAAGTCCATCTACCGCTATCGGTTCTGAGCGGAGGCGAAAGATTAAAAGCGGCGCTGGCCTGCGTGCTCTGGCGACGGGAGGCTACGCAGCTGCTGCTGTTGGATGAGCCCACTAACCATCTTGACCTGGCGTCCACTCTGGCGATTGAAAAAGCGCTGGCACAGTTTCCCGGCGCGATGCTGGTGGTGTCGCATGATGAAGCCTTTTTACGGGCGCTGAAGCTGACCCATTGCCTGGCATGGCGGGAAGAGGGCTGGAGCGTTGAGAGGCTATAAATGCAAAAAACCGCCATCGATGGATGGCGGTGACTTAAGGCGCAAATAAAAAAATCCCCGCCGTTTGGCAGGGACTTAATAATTTTGAGCTTTTTAAGCTTACAGGCTGGTTACGTTGCCAGCTGCCGGGCCTTTAGCGCCGCTTTCGATGGTGAAGGAAACTTTCTGACCTTCGTCCAGAGATTTGTAGCCTTCGTTCTGGATAGCAGAGAAGTGTACGAACACGTCTTTAGAACCATCGTCAGGAGTGATGAAGCCAAAGCCTTTGTCAGCGTTGAACCATTTTACGATACCAGTCATTTTACCGGACATAGTGAATTACCTTTAAAAAAATAAATGAGCCTTGCGGCGTTACGGTCTGGACTACAGATTTAAAGCGATAAAGGGAAAGTTCACTACCGGGGTATCAACGGATAACCTTTGAAGGACTGCTCTATTCGAATGCTCTGTGGTCTTTACTTCAAACCTGCGAGCATTAACGCATGTTCACGTTGTGATAGCAAACTTTTTTTTCGTTGGCATGAAAACGGTCCTTTGGCAGGACCGCTAGCCGAAACCCATAAACGCTAAAATTATGAATCAATAAGCTGTCTTGAAAGCTGCGGATTCGCCTGGATCAGGCGCATCAGCTTAAGCTCTGTGGGAGAAGGCCTTACGCGTCTCGATTCCCACTCTTGTACCATTGCTACGCTGACGCCCATGGCGTTGGCAAAATCATCTATTTTCAGCCCGGTACCTTTACGTAGCTGGTCAAATTCAATGCATGCGGCGGGCTTACGCGTCAGCGAGGCCGCCTGAGCCTGATCTTTAAAAATAATTTGTTCAAGGTTGCTCAGCAGTTCAAATGCAGGATCTTTATATTCCATTGAGAACTCCTCTCTTTCATACGGCGGAGGGTGAATTATGTAGAGCCTCTTAAGAATAGTCGGAAAAAAAGGCCAGGAATGCTTACCCTGATAATTATTTATCACCCGAGGTTCTTTCGCGCCGCGTCGGACGATATAACATGCTGAAAAGTAATAGAGAGAGCCGATAAGCAAATTATTGTAAACAGATAAGAAGAAAAGCGGAAAAGGCCAGCGCGCGCCCGCTGGCCGGTGTATTACGCCTTTTGGAGCTTCTCCACTTCACCCTGGGCCGCCGGAGGTTGCCGTTGGCCAAGCTTATATTTGACCAGCAGCGCGGTGGCCGACAGGAAGGCCGGGATTGCCAGCAAGGAGAAAATCGTTTCGAAAGAGAGCTGGGCCTGCATCAGGAACGCGCCGCTAAAGGCGCCGAGAATGCCGCCAAAGCGACCAATCCCTAACATCCAGGCCACGCCGGTCGCGCGTCCCTGGGTGGGATAGAAACCGGCGGCCAGCGCAGGCATTGATGATTGCGCGCCGTTCATAATGCTGCCGGCGATAAATACCATTATCCCCATCAGCAGCAGGTTATGGGTCGAGAAACCAACCAGACAAACGAACACGCCGGTCAGCAGCCAGCCCACGGCCACCACTTTGTTTGGGTTGAACTTATCCATCAGCGCGCCGAGGATAAGTACGCCAATCCCGCCACCCAGCGGGAACAGCGCGGTGATAATAGAGGCCTGGCTCATCGTCGCACCGGTTTCGCGGATGAGCAGCGGCAGCCAGCTGGTCAGCAAATAGAAGATCAGCAGGCCCATAAAGTAGGTCAGGCACAGCATGACGGTGCCGACGGCGTAGCGCGGTGAGAAAATCACGCCGATGGACGATTTCTCCTTTACCTGGCCCGCTTCGCGTAGTTCAAATTCCGCCTGCTCGGGAACAGGCGCGATGTGGCGCAGGATCGCGGCGATACGCTGGGCAGGCTGGCGTTTAACCACCATATAGCGCGCGGATTCCGGCAGAAGAAAGATCAGCACTACCGCCAGCAGCAGCGGCATCACGCCGCCAAGCACCAGCACGCTTTGCCAGCCGTAATGGGGGATCATCCAGGCGGAGAGGAAGCCGCCCAGCGAGGAGCCCATCGGAAAGCCGACGAACATCAGGTTAACCATCAGCGCCCTACGCCGCTCTGGGGCGTATTCGCTCATCAGCGTCGCGGCGTTCGGCATGGCGGCGCCCAGCCCAAGGCCGGTAAGAAAACGCAGCAGCGTCAGCTGGTTAAGGCTGGTAGCAAAGGCGGTCAGCAGGCTGAAGCCACCGAAAACCACGATGGACATAATCAGAACTTTTTTCCGCCCAACGCGGTCGGCGAGCGGTCCGGCGGTCAGCGCACCGACCGCGAGCCCGACTAAGGCGGCGCTCATAACCGGGCCTAACGCCGATTTTTCGACGCCCCATTCCTGCACCAGGTCAGAGGCGATAAAGCCGATTATCGCGGTATCGAATCCGTCCATCGCGACGGTGATAAAACATAAGGCCAGAATCATCCACTGGTATTTCGTGAAGGGATGTTCATTGATAAAAGCCTGAATATCGATGGTTGTTTTCTTCATGCGGCATTCCTGGCTGGCAGAGCGGGGGACAGAGATAGATTATTGTTATCTCCCTCGCGGTCGTTGATGTTGTTTGTGCGATTATCGAACAAAAAGCCGTTAATCGCTCATTTAATAAAATCATCGAACGGCGGTTCAGGCAATGCAGGCGAAAAGGGAAGCGTGCGATTATCGTCCACTTTGCGACCCGCGCAGAAGAGAGAATAGATTAATAATAACAAAATCAATTTGTTAAGCGTTTCAGCCGAATACCGGATGATAGCGGTAATTGTGATGAACTTAACAGCCGACGCGACTGGCCGCTAAAACGCTAAAAAACCGGCTTTCAGGGAGGAAGATTGTCAGGAAAAGGTATCCTGCAAGGCCGACCTGGACTATCCTTGTCAGCGTCTGGCACGTGTGTGTCTGTTTGCGCTTTTTTTGGCTGAAAGGAGTAAAAAAATGGCGACAGGAAAGTCCTGCTCTCGCTGGTTTGCGGCTATTGCGGCCCTGTTAATGGTGGTTAGCCTGAGTGGGTGTTTTGATAAAGAAGGCGATCAGCGCAAAGCGTTTATCGACTTCCTGCAAAATACGGCAATGCGTAGCGGCGAACGTCTGCCGACGCTGACCGCCGATCAGAAAAAACAGTTCGGACCTTTCGTTTCCGATTACGCGGTGATTTACGGCTATTCACAGCAGGTAAGCCAGGCGATGGATGCGGGTTTGCGTCCGGTGGTTGATAGCGTGAACGCGATCCGCGTACCGCAGGATTATGTTACCCAGCGCGAGCCGCTGCGTCAGGCAAACGGCGCTTTAGGCGTACTGAGCCAGCAGCTGGAGAACGCAAAAATACAGGCGGATGCCGCCCACGGCGCGCTGAAACAGGGCGACGATCTCAAGCCGGTCTTCGACCAGGTCTATAACAAAGTCGTGACGGCGCCGGCGAATGCGCTACAGCCCTTAATTCCGGCAGCGCAGGTATTTACCCAACAGCTGGTGCAGGTGGGTGATTTTATCGCTCAGCAAGAAACCCAGGTCAGCTTTGTGGCGAACGGTATTCAGTTCCCGACTTCGCAGCAGGCCAGTCAGTACAATACGCTGATTGGGCCGCTGGCCGCTCAGCACCAGGCCTTTAATCAGGCGTGGACCGCGGCCGTTAACGCGACGCGTTAACGGCTCTGACAGCCCGGGCAAGGCTTCACCTTAGCCCGGGTTTTCTTTTTTCACTTCTCACTTCACCTGCGGATTCACGCAGTTCTTCTCAACGTTGCCGTTCAGGGCATCAATCAGATTATCCACCGCGCAGGCCGCCATGTTATAGCGGGTTTCATGCGTGGCTGAGCCAATATGCGGCACGGCGACCACGTTTGGCATATTCAGCAGCGGGGAGTCTTTCGCCAGCGGCTCTTGTTCGAAAACGTCGAGGCCGGCGGCATGAATTTCACCTTCCTGCAGTGCGGCAATCAGCGCCTTCTCATCCACCACCGGGCCGCGCCCGGCGTTAATAAAGATGGCCGAGGGCTTCATTTTGGCAAACTGCGCTTTGCCGAACAGATGATGAGTCTCGTCGGTCAGCGGCAGGATCAGACAGACAAAATCCGCTTCCTCCAGCAGGGTATCGAGATCGCAGTAGCGGGCGTTAAAGCGCTCTTCTGCCTGAGGGTGCTGGCGGCGGGCGTTGTAGAGGATCGGCATACCAAAGCCCGCGTGGGCGCGCTGGGCAAGCGCCATCCCGATACGCCCCATACCGACGATACCGAGGGTTTTATGGTGCACATCGTTGCCAAACCAGTCCGGACCGATGCTTTTGGTCCACTCGCCGGCCTTCACGCGGTTAGCCACCTCAACCACCCGACGCGCGGTGCTCAATACCAGCGCCATCACGGTATCGGCGACGGTCTCGGTCAGTACCGTCGGGGTGTGCATCAGCAGCACTTTACGCGCATTCAGCGCATCGACGTCGAAGTTGTCATAGCCGACGGAGATGGTCGAGGTCGCACGAAGCTTGGGCATTTTCTCCAGTAACGCGGTATCGACTTTTTCGCTGGAACCCAGCAGACCTACCGCTTCAGCGAACGCGTCGGCGTGCTGTGAAACGGTCTCCGGACGCAGGTTTTTCACCTGGGTGACGGTAAAGTGTTGTTCCAGACGCTGTTGCAGGTCGTCGGGAAGCGTTTTGTAGAGAATGACTGACGGCTTCATGCGGTTCTCCGTTGCGTTAAGGTTTCAGGCGTGACGTGCGCCGAGCGGAAGTTTTTGATTATTAGCAGGCTTAACAATCAAAGTAAGCCATACCGAGACGAAAAGCGCCACTCCCATGAAAATGTACGAGGCTGCGGGGCTGCCGGTGGTGCCGTTCAGGTAACCGACAAACCATGAGCCGAAGAACGAACCCAGCGCGCCCATGCTGTTAATCAGGGCCATGGCGCCTCCGGCGACGTTGCGCGGCAGCATCTCAGGAATGATGGCGAAGAACGGTCCGTAGGGGGCGTACATCGCCGCGCCGGCAATCACCAGCAGGGTATAAGAGACCCAGAAATGGTTGGCGCCAACGGCCCAGGAACCAATAAAGGCGAAGGCGGCAATCAGCAGCAGCGGCCAGACAAACAGCTTGCGGTTCTGCATTTTATCGGAGGCCCAGGAGACCACGATCATCGCGATGGTCGCCGCCAGATAGGGGACGGATGAGAGCCAGCCGACCTCGACCATGCCCATATTCTCGCCGCCGCTGCGGATAATTGACGGCAGCCACAGAACGAAACCGTAAACCCCGATGCTCCAGGCGAAATACTGCATGCACAGCAGGACAACGTTGCGCGAGCGGAAGGCTTCGCCGTAGTTGCGCACCGGTTTGATTCCCTGCTGTTCACGCTCCAGCTGCTCCTGCAACGCGGCTTTTTCGCTTTCCGCCAGCCAGTTGACCTGCGAAGGTTTGTCTTTTACCAGCACCCACCAGCAGAAGGCCCAAATCACCGCCGGAACGCCTTCGATAATAAACATTTCCCGCCAGCCGAAGGCCTGAATCAGGTAACCGGACACCACCGACATCCACAGCACCGTCACCGGGTTGCCGAGGATCAGGAAGGTATTGGCGCGAGAGCGTTCAGATTTAGTAAACCAGTTGCTGATGTAAATCAGCATCGCCGGCATGACCGCGGCCTCGACGACGCCGAGAATAAAGCGAATCGCCGCCAGCGCGGGAATATTGTGCACCATCCCGGTCAGCGAGGCGCAGGCGCCCCACAGGATCAGGCAGATAAAAATGAGTTTGCGTACGCTGCGGCGTTCGGCGTAAATCGCGCCGGGGATCTGAAAGAAGAAGTAGCCGAGGAAGAACAGCGCCCCCAGCAGGGAGGAGATACCTTTGGTGATCCCCAGATCTTCAGTAATACCGGCCGCCGAAGCGAAGCTGAAGTTAGCGCGGTCGAGATATGCCAGGCTATACGTGATAAACACGATAGGCATGATGTACCACCAGCGTTTTGTTGCATTCGTCGAACTATTCATAGGTTTGCCTCTGTGAGTGAGGTGACGCTCATCATAGAAAAGATCCGTTACGCCGCGCTGCATGTAGGGTACAGAACGGCCTGACGTTGTGCTGAATCTGCTTACTCGCCCAGCGCCTCACGCGTGGGTAAGCCTTCGCTATCGCCCTGGACCTGAATGGCCAGTGAGCCGATTTTGTTTCCGCGTTTCACCGCCTGCGGCAGCGGTTTTCCTTCCAGCAGGGCGCTAATCACCCCGACGGCAAAGCCATCGCCGGCGCCAACGGTATCGACGACGTTATCCACTTTTATCGCCGCAACGGCCCCCTGTTCGCCGTCGGCGGTTTTATACCAGGCGCCGTCGGAGCCGGTTTTTATGATGACCGCGCGAACGCCGTGGCTGAGATAAAAGTCCGCAATGGCTTCCGGCGTTTGCTGGCCGGTCAGAATCATGCCTTCTTTCAACCCTGGCAGAACCCAGTCGGCCTGAAACGCAAGGCGGTTAAGCTTCTCGACCATCTCGGCTTCGCTTTTCCACAGCGTGGGCCGCAGGTTGGGGTCGAACGAAATCGTTTTTCCCTGCGCTTTCATGGTACGCGCCGCGCGGTCCAGCAGGGCGTATGAGCTTTCCGACAGCGCGGCGGCCACGCCGCTTAAGTGCAGGTGACGGGCGCTGGCGAAGTATGATTCGTTAAAATCATCCGGCGACAGATGGCTGGCGGCGGAGCCTTTGCGAAAATATTCCACGATGGGATCGGTTCCATTTTCGACTTTAGATTTCAGCTGAAAGCCGGTAGCGTAGCGGCCATCGGTGCTCACGCCGCGGGCGTCGATCCCCTCTTTCGTCAGCGCGGTGAGGACGAAGCGGCCAAAGCTGTCCGCGCCGACGCGGCTTACCCAGCCGACGCTTAAGCCGAGGCGGGCCAGCCCGGTCGCGACGTTCAGTTCCGCGCCCGCCACGCGCTTCATAAAATGTTCTACTTCAGCCAGTTCGCCGGTTTCGGTGGCGACAAACATCGCCATGGCTTCGCCTATTGTGATGACATCTAACGCTTTTTTCATAACTTAATCCTCGCGTAACAGGTTGACGTAGCGGCGGGTCACGGCCGTCAGGTCATGGCCAGTCAGCGGAAATTCGATCCCGCGCGGGGCGTCTGCGGGCAGATTGTCGAGCAGCGCCAGCCAGCGCCCGGACGCTTCATCCGGCGGTACGGCGCGAAACTGCGAATGGTGCGGCTCAGCCGCCTTTACATGAATATAGCTGACGGCAGGCGCCAGGTGGCGCGCGGCCTCTTCCGGCGAGTCGCCAACCCACAGCCAGTTGCCCATATCAAAGGTGAGGGTGATCGGCAGCTGGTTAACCCGACAGGCGGCCTTGAAGCGCTGCATCGGCGCCAGCTGGCCGCAGTCGGTTTGATCGTTTTCCACCACCAGCGCCATGCCGCTCTCGCGCAGGATATCGCGCAGGGTGTCCAGATCGTTTTGGTGGGTAAAGCGGCCCAGCGAGAGCTTCAGCCACAATGCGTTAAGGGTTTGCGCTTCCTGCAAAAAGTCGGCGAGGCGCGGGTTGAGCGAGCCGTCTGCGGTAAACAGGGCTTCCGGCGCGGAATAGCAAACCAGCAGGCCGCGGCGCTCAATATCGGCGGCCAGTTCCGGCAGGCGGTTCAGCTCATCCGCGCTGAACAGTTCCCGGCGGATCTCTACGCCGTCGGCGCCGGAGCCGGCGATAAACGGCAGGACGGCGGACTGCCCGCCCAGCGCTTTAACATGGTCATTCCCGTACGCGGCGGTAACGACAATAATCTTTCTGGCCATCCCAATACTCCCGACGATAATCTGATGCGTTGTTTATTACGCTAGATGGTATCGGTTCCAAAGCAAAGGCCAGGATGTCTAATTTATGATCGCCATCACGAAGGATCGTTAGCGGGAGGTGGAGCCTCTGACGATCAGCTCGCCGGAAAACACCCGTTCGCAGACCGGGTCGTTGCTGCCTTCAATCCGACGCACCACCTGCTCGACGGCGGCGAAGCCAATCTGCCAGGTCGGCTGTTTGAGCGTGGTGATCCCCACGCCCGCCAGCTCGGCCCACTCCAGTTCATCGAAGCCCAGCAGGCCGATATCGCTGCCCCAAATCAGGCCAACGCGTTTAAGGGAGCGTGCCACTTGCAGGGTCAGCGCGCCGTTGGCGGAAATCACCGCCTTGCGCATGCCGCGATGGTGGGAGTGGAAGTGACGCAGGACGTTATCCAGCATCGCGCCATCGTTCAACGGTACTTCGGCGTTTTCCGCGACAATACCGGTATGGCGCAGGAGGGTCTGGCGAAACGCGCTCAGGCGCTCGCGGCGGGTATTGACCGAGCCGAGGGGTTCGCTAAGGAACAGCAGGGCTTCGAAGCCCTTTTCCACCAGGTGTTCGGTGGCGGTGGTGGCGGCCTGGGTATTATCGAGGCCGACGACATCGCAGGCGAATTCCGGAATTTTGCGGTCGATAAGCACCATCGGCAGCGCCGACTGCTGCAGGCGGTTGAGGCCGTCCTCGCGCATCCCGACCGCGTTGACCACGATCCCCTCCACCTGATAGCTGCGCAGCAGGTCGAGATAGTGCAGCTCCTGGTCCAGCTCATTGTTGGTATTACATACCAGCAGGGTAAATCCTTTTTCGCGACAGGCGGCTTCAATGCCGCTGAGCACGTTGACGGAGTAGGGGTTGGTGATATCGGCGATGATCAGGCCGATCAGCCGGGTGCGGCCATGCTTCAGGCCGCGGGCCATCAGGCTGGGACGATAGTCGAGCTCGGCAATGGCTTTTTCAATGCGCCCCAGCAGATCGTCGGAAAGCAGATGCTTCTCGCCGTTCAGATAGCGTGAAATGCTGGTTTTGCCGGTCTTTGCGGCTTTCGCCACATCGCTAATGGTTGCTCGCGCCGCTTTCGCCATGGTGGCTTCCTTTGCTGAAATCTGCACACACCTTAGCGCGAAAATTCGCTATATCAAGCATTTTGCCCGGCGAGTCGCCGGGCAAAGAGGGCATTACTGCAGCGGGCTGAGGGTAATTTCAACGCGGCGGTTCTGCGCTTTGCCTTCCGCCGTGCTGTTGCTGGCGATCGGGTTTGCCGGGCCCATACCGGTTGTGCGGATGCGATTAGCCGCCACGCCCTGGGTAATAAGCGCGCTGGCGACGCTCTCCGCGCGCTGCTGAGAGAGGCGCATGTTCAGATCCTGGCTGCCGGTGCTGTCGGTATAACCCACTACGTTAACGGCGGTTTTCTCATACTCTTTCAGCACCATCGCCACGCCGGTGAGGGTATTGGCGCCCGCGGGTTTCAGGTTGGCGCTGCTGCTGTCGAAAGTCACATTGTTCGGCATGTTCAGCACGATATTGTCGCCGTTTCGCGTCACGCTTACGCCGGTTCCCTGCATTTTCTCGCGCAGCTTCGCTTCCTGCACGTCCATATAGTAACCGATACCGCCGCCCAGCGCCGCGCCGGCCGCTGCGCCGATCAGCGCGCCTTTGCCGCGGTCATGTTTGGAAGAGGAGAGCGCCCCAACGCCTGCGCCGACTAACGAACCAATGCCCGCGCCGATCCCGGATTTACCCGCTTCGCGCTCCCCGGTATAGGGATTGGTGGTACAGCCAGAAATGGCCAGTGCGCCGCTAACGACAGCCGCAATCATGAGTACGCGTTTTTTCATCTTATTTCCTTAATCCTTTTTATTCTTTGCCACAGCGACCGTGACGGTTGATTATGACGCCCGAAACCGGAGAAAATTCCGCAGAGAGCATCTCAATTTGTAAATAACATTGAACGGCTGAATAACGTGCCGTCACCACACCTGCTATCGCTGACCAGGAGCCCGCATTGCCAACCTCATCTGCTACCAAAACTATCCTGACCGCAGCCCATTGGGGGCCAATGCTGGTCGAAACCGATGGCGAGAACGTCATCTCTTCGCGCGGGGCGCTTGATACCCCTTTCCCCAACTCGCTGCAAACCGCAGTGCGCGATCAGGTGCATAGCAAAACCCGCGTACGTTATCCGATGGTGCGTAAGGGATTTCTCGCCTCGCCAGAAAGCCCACAAGGCGTGCGCGGGCAGGATGAGTTTGTGCGGGTGAGCTGGGAGCAGGCGCTGGATCTGATTCACGCCCAGCACCGGCGCATTCGCGAAAGCTACGGCCCGGCGTCGATTTTTGCGGGCTCCTACGGCTGGCGCTCAAATGGCGTGCTGCACAAAGCGGCGACGCTGCTCCAGCGCTATATGAGCCTGGCGGGCGGCTATACCGGGCATCTGGGCGATTATTCCACCGGCGCGGCCCAGGCGATCATGCCGTACGTGGTTGGCGGTAATGAGGTTTATCAGCAGCAGACCAGCTGGCCAATGGTGTTGGAACATAGCGATGTCGTGGTGCTGTGGAGCGCTAACCCATTAAATACGCTAAAAATTGCCTGGAACGCTTCCGATGAGCAGGGCATCCCGTGGTTCGATCGTCTGCGTCAGAGCGGGAAGCGGGTGATCTGCATCGATCCCATGCGATCGGAAACGGCGGAATTCTTTGGCGACGCGGCGGAGTGGATCGCCCCGCATATGGGCACCGACGTGGCGCTGATGCTCGGTATCGCCCATACGCTGGTGGAAAACGGCTGGCAGGATGACGCGTTTTTGGCCCACTGCACCAGCGGCTATGACGTTTTCGCCCGCTATCTGACCGGGGAGAGCGACGGAACGGCAAAAACGGCGGAATGGGCGGCGGCGATCTGCGGCATTAGCGCGGAGAAAATTCGCGAACTGGCACAACTTTTCCACGAAAACACCACCATGTTGATGTCCGGCTGGGGAATGCAGCGCCAGCAGTTTGGCGAACAAAAACACTGGATGCTGGTGACCCTTGCCGCCATGCTCGGCCAGATAGGCACCCAGGGCGGGGGCTTTGGCCTTTCCTATCACTTTGCCAACGGCGGCAACCCTACGCGCCGCGCGGCGGTGCTGGCCTCAATGCAGGGCAGCGTGGCGGGCGGGACCGATGCAGTGGAAAAAATCCCGGTCGCGCGTATCGTTGAAGCGCTGGAAAACCCCGGAGCGTCTTATCAACATAACGGTATGGAACGCCGCTTCCCGGATATCCGCTTTATCTGGTGGGCGGGCGGCGCCAACTTTACCCACCATCAGGATACCAACCGGCTGATCCGCGCCTGGCAAAAACCGGAGCTTATCGTCATTTCCGAATGCTTCTGGACCGCCGCGGCGCGCCATGCCGATATCGTGCTGCCCGCGACGACCTCATTTGAACGCAACGATATGACCATGACCGGCGACTACAGCAACCAGCATCTGGTGCCGATGAAGCGGGTGGTCGCGCCGCGCGATGAAGCGCGCGATGATTTCGAGGTCTTCGCCGACCTCAGCGAGCGCTGGGAAGCGGGCGGGCGGGAGCGCTTCACCGAGGGTAAAAACGATCTGCAGTGGCTGGAGACGTTTTACCAGATTGCCGCCCAGCGCGGGGCGGCGCAGCAGGTTACGCTGCCGCCGTTCGCCCGGTTCTGGCAGGATAATCAGCTGATTGAAATGCCGGAGAACCCCGAAAACGCGCGCTTCGCCCGCTTTGCCGCCTTCAGGGCCGATCCGCAGGCGAATCCGCTGAAAACCGCCAGCGGTAAAATTGAGATACACTCGCCGACCATCGCCGGGTTTGCTTATCCGGATTGCCCGCCGCACCCGATGTGGCTGGAGCCGGATGAATGGCACGGCAATGCGCAGGAAGGCCAGCTCCAGGTGCTGTCAGCGCATCCGGCGCACCGCCTCCACAGCCAGCTCAACCATACGCCGCTGCGCGAACAGTACGCGGTGGCGGGTCGTGAACCGTTAACCCTTCATCCGCGCGATGCGCAGGCGCGCAATATCGCCGATGGCGATCTGGTGCGGGTATGGAATTCACGCGGCCAGGTGCTGGCCGGCGCGGTAGTGACCGACGGCATTCGTCCCGGGGTTATCTGCTTGCACGAAGGAGCATGGCCCGATCTCGACCCTCAGGCGGGAATTTGCAAAAACGGTGCGGTGAACGTGCTGACCAAAGATATTCCGACATCGCGGCTGGGTAACGGCTGCGCCGGAAATACGGCGCTGGCCTGGCTGGAAAAGTATACCGGGCCCGAGCTTACGCTGACGGCATTTGATCCGCCGACCAATGCATAATCCAGGTCGGATGCTGGGTTTCATCCTGCCATGCGCAGTCTTCAATGCGGAAGCCCTGCGCATGGTAGAAATTCACCGCCTGAACGTTTTTCTGGTATACCTCAAGGGTTAGCCAACCGTAGTGTTTTTTGACTTCGCCGATCAGCGCGCTGCCGATGCCCTGCCTGGCGGCATCCGGCGCGACGAACAGCGCGCCGATGAAGCGTGACTCCATCACGCTGATAAAACCCTTCAGCACGCCGTCCTGCTCCCATACCCAGGTTTGCGCGGAGGGCAAGTAAACGTCGCGCACTATCGCCAGGCTGTCATGCCAGTAGCTTTCGGCGATAAACGGATGCGCGTGGATCGTACTCTCAAGCCACAGCTCGAGCAGCGGGCCGGTTTCGTTAGCGTCCCAGTTACGAATCATCCTGGCCTCCTGAGCGACAGAAACAGTCGATGACGTGGTCGTTGACCAGACCGCAGGCCTGCATAAAGGAGTAGCAGATAGTGGAGCCGACAAACTTAAAGCCCCGTTTTTTCAGCGCTTTCGACAATGCGTCAGAAGCCGGGGTGGTTGTCGGGATCTCCGCCAGCGTGGCGGCGGCCGTCACCTGGGGGTGATTATCGACGAATGACCAGACGAAATCTGCGAAAGGTTCGCCATTTTTTTCCATCGCCAGGAAGGCGCGGGCGTTGCCGATGATGGCCTGAATTTTACCGCGATGGCGAATAATACCGGCGTCGAGAACCAGACGTTGAATGTCTTCTTCGTCCATTGCCGCGACGCGAACCGGATCAAACTGGTGAAAAGCGCGGCGGTAGTTTTCACGCTTTTTCAGCACGGTGATCCACGACAGTCCGGCCTGCTGGCCTTCGAGACAAATCATCTCAAACAGCTTGCGGGGATTCTTTTCAGCAACGCCCCACTCCTTATCGTGGTACTCAATGTATAAAGGATCCTGACTGACCCATCCGCAACGTTGCATCTGTCTCTCCCTTTTGTGATAAAAACTCAGTCGTTCAACTTGACGGCTGAAAGATAAAGATAATAGTTAATACAGGGTTATTATTCCCCAAGCAGGGATAGGACACCCATAAAAAAAACACAGCAACCTTGCCGTTTCGGCTCTTTTTGGAGTCGCATTAATGATAATAAAGAAATGCAATGGCCTCCGGGTATTCCTGGTCCCGGCGTGCGTATCCGTCTGGGCGTTGTGTGTTGCCGGGGCGAATGCCTGGCAACAGGAATATATCGCTATCGATACAAAAAGTAATACTGCGGAACGCTATACATGGGACAGCGATCACCAACCGCGCTATGAAGATATTCTCGCGGAGCGGATAAATGCGTCCGACGATCCTTCCGGACTGGCGTTTAATCAGGCGGTCTCTCCGGTGGATAGCGCACGCGGTATGAGCGTCGGCTGGAATTTCTCTCTGACCGAGGGGATGACGTCCGGCCCGGTCGCCAGTTTACATTCCGATCTGACGTCGCCGCCGCTTACCCGCAATGCGGCCGGAACCGGCTACGTGAATACGCTGGGCTGGCGGGTCGATTATCAGAAGCTATGGGGCGTACATCCGTGGGCTCAGGTGAGCTATAACCAGGAGTTGACGACGGATTTCGGCGGGGCGAACCGCGCGCAGGACGGTGCCTGGCGTGACGTGACGCTGGGCGCAGATATGTCGCTCAACTCTCATCTTGCCGCCTGGGCGGCGCTATCCCAGGCGGACAATTTACCCACCGGGGCAAACTATCTCTATTTAATGGGCGTGAGCGCCAATTTTTAATTTATTGCGGATACGCTGGCGGCGCTTGTGATTCGGCTCATCCCTGAGCCTCACCCGGATGGGGCTGCGGCATGCCGCCATTTGCCACTCGAGTTATTCAGGCTAAATATGTAGCATAGTTGATACGTTTAATTTACTTTATCATTACAGTAATGACGCATCTTCCAGCGGTAGCGGGCACTAACTTTCCGATAAATCGTTAAGGCGTGAATGTTTTGCAATGTCATTCATTCCGCCTTTAATGCATTTCATTCCGCGGTAGCGGCAGCTCATGCCTTTTTTCCCCAGACTTACAGGGGACTTCGTTATGGTGGCGGCAGTTAATTATTCAGGACAACTGCTATGAACGCTGCAAACCGTCAATACACCCGCTGGCTTACGCTGCTCGGCACTATCATTACGCAATTTGCGCTGGGATCGGTTTATACATGGAGTTTGTTCAATAGTTCGCTTTCCGCCAAGCTGGACGAACCGGTAAGCCAGGTGGCGTTTTCATTCGGCCTGTTAAGCCTCGGCCTGGCGCTCTCTTCATCCGTGGCAGGTAAATTACAGGAACGTTTCGGCGTTAAACGCGTCACCATGGCTTCCGGCGTCCTGCTGGGCCTCGGATTTTTCCTTACCGCGCATTCAAACAGCCTGATGATGCTGTGGCTGAGCGCGGGTCTGCTGGTTGGGCTGGCCGACGGTGCTGGCTATTTGCTGACGCTGTCGAACTGCGTCAAATGGTTCCCGGAACGTAAGGGACTGATTTCGGCTTTTTCCATCGGTGCTTACGGGCTTGGCAGCCTGGGTTTTAAATTTATTGACTCCCATCTGCTGGCGACGGTCGGCCTGGAAAAAACCTTTATTATCTGGGGCGCTATCGTGCTGGTGATGATCGTTTTTGGCGCGACGCTGATGACAGACGCGCCGAACCACACCGCTACCGCCAACAACGGCGTCGTCGAAAATGACTTCACCCTCGCCGAATCGATGCGTAAACCTCAGTACTGGATGCTGGCGGTGATGTTCCTGACCGCCTGCATGAGCGGCCTGTACGTGATTGGCGTGGCGAAAGATATCGCCCAGGGGATGGTGCATCTCGATGTTGCGACGGCCGCCAACGCGGTGACGGTGATCTCTATCGCTAACCTGAGCGGGCGCCTGGTTCTGGGCATTCTGTCCGATAAAATGTCCCGCATCCGGGTGATTACCATCGGACAGGTTGTCTCGCTTATCGGTATGGCGGCGCTGCTGTTCGCTCCGCTGAACGCCATGACGTTCTTCGCCGCTATCGCCTGCGTGGCCTTTAACTTCGGCGGTACGATTACCGTCTTCCCGTCGCTGGTCAGCGAGTTCTTTGGCCTCAATAACCTGGCGAAAAACTACGGCGTGATTTATCTCGGCTTTGGTATCGGCAGCATCTGCGGTTCGCTGATTGCTTCCCTGTTCGGCGGTTTCTACGTGACCTTCTGCGTCATCTTTGCGCTGCTGATTCTCTCTCTGGCGCTTTCGACAACGATTCGTCAGCCGAAAAGTGAAATTTACCACCAGGCTCACGCCTGAAACCGGGTGTTATCCCGGCCCCGATGATTAATTACCTAAGCTAATAGTGCCAATCCAACCAAATGTTTTGTAAATGTTTGGTTGGATCACATTCCCTCCTGATACTTTTTCCTTCCGCTGTGGTCTACTTATCGCGCTTTGTAGAGGTTTCTTATAACCAAGCTAAACGCACTTTATTAACCTGCTTACTTATATCGCTTAAGTCGGGCGGTTTTATCTCTTCGTTTTCCAGGTTTTTTGCATGAAATACATTAAAACGATGACGCAGCTGAAGCTCAGTATCTGGCTGGCGCTGTACATCGGCTGGTTTATGAACGCTGCCGTATTCTTCCGCCGCTTCGAGGGGTACGCTCAGGAGTTTACCATCTGGAAAGGACTCTCAGGTGCAGTTGAGCTGATAGGGACCTTTCTGGTCACCTTCTTTCTGCTGCGTATTTTGTCGCTGTTTGGCCGCCGGGTCTGGCGTATTCTCGCGACCATCGTCGTACTCTTCTCCGCCGCCGCCAGCTATTACATGACCTTCCTGAACGTGGTGATCGGCTACGGGATTATTGCCTCGGTGATGACCACTGACATCGACTTGTCCAGAGAGGTTATCGGCTGGCACCTGATTCTCTGGCTGGTGCTGATGAGCGCGCTGCCGCTGGTGCTTATCTGGAGCAACCGCTGTCGCTTCACCCTGCTGCGTCAAATTCGTACGCCCGGCCAGCGGATGAAGAATATTACTATCGTGCTGCTGGCTGGCCTGATGGTCTGGGGGCCTATTCGCTTGCTGGAGGTTCGTCAGAAGAACTTTGAGCGCAGTTCCGAAGTCGATCTGCCAAGCTATGGCGGGGTGGTGGCTAACTCCTATCTGCCGTCTAACTGGCTATCAGCGTTGGGGCTTTACGCGTGGGCGCAGGTGGACGAGTCTTCCGATAATAAATCCCTGATCAATCCGGCGAAAAAATTCACCTACGTTGAGCCGCAAGGGCTGGATGATACTTACGTGGTGTTTATCATCGGCGAAACCACCCGCTGGGACCATATGGGCATCCTGGGCTATAGCCGCAATACCACGCCTAAGCTGGCGCAGGAGAAAAACCTGGTCGCTTTCCGCGGATACTCCTGCGATACCGCTACTAAGCTGTCGCTGCGCTGTATGTTCGTTCGTCAGGGCGGGGCGGATGATAACCCGCAGCGGACGCTGAAAGAACAGAACGTCTTTGCCGTCCTGCACCAGCTCGGCTTTAGCGGCAACCTGTACGCCATGCAGAGCGAGATGTGGTTCTACAGCAACACGATGGCGAACAATATCGCCTATCGCGAGCAGATTGGCGCTGAGCCGAGTAACCGCGGCAAGAGCGTAGACGATATGCTGCTGGTGGATGAGATGAAGCGCGGTCTGGCGAAGAATCCCAATGGTAAACACCTGATTATTCTGCATACCAAAGGATCGCACTTTAACTATACCCAGCGCTATCCGCGCAGCTTTGCGCAGTGGAAGCCGGAGTGCGTCGGCGTCGATAATAAATGCTCGAAGGCTGAGCTGATTAACTCGTACGATAACAGCGTGACCTACGTCGATCACTTTATCGTCAGCGTGCTGGATCAGCTGCGGGACAAGAAGGCGATTGTTTTCTATGCGGCCGACCACGGCGAGTCCATCAACGAGCGCGAACACCTGCACGGTACGCCGCGCAAGATGGCGCCGCCGGAGCAGTTCCGCGTGCCGATGCTGGTGTGGATGTCGGATAAGTATCTGGCGTCGCCCGACCACGCAGCTTCTTTTGCGCACCTGAAGCAGCAGGCGGCCATGAAGGTGCCGCGTCGTCACGTAGAGCTGTATGACACTATTATGGGCTGCCTTGGCTATACTTCGCCGGACGGCGGGATTAACCAATATAACAACTGGTGCCACGTTCCTGACGCTGCGGCGAAGAAGGAGTAGCAGAGTGGCGAGTTTCTCGCCGCTTGAGCGACTTTTTCATAATAAGGCATTGACGGGTGTGTATCGCAGCAGTAAGATGCGCCCGCATTCGGTGATTGGCGCAGCCTGGTAGCGCACTTCGTTCGGGACGAAGGGGTCGGAGGTTCGAATCCTCTATCACCGACCAAATTCGAAAAGCCTGCTCAACGAGCAGGCTTTTTTGCATCTGAGGTTTGTGAGGATGAGAACCTCCGGGGGTAGAGGTTCGACTCGAGCGGAGCGAGAGAACGTTGCGTCAGCAACGGCCCGCAGGGCGAGCCACGTAGTGGCGAGTTATCCTCTATCACCGACCAAATTCGAAAAGCCTGCTCAACGAGCAGGCTTTTTTGTTTTTGTCGTCCTTACTGATATGCAGCATCGTTTCCGGGAAATCCAGCCGTACTGCACACCGCTCCCGGGGGCGGCGCAAAGCGCCTTGCCCGGGCTACGGGTTCAGCGTTGTCTGCGGGCCGGTAGCCCGGACAGATGCGCAGCATCGCCTCCGGGAAATTCAGCCGCACCGCACACCGCTCCCGGGGGCGGCGCAAAGCGCCTTGCCCGGGCTACGGGTTCAGCGTTGTCTGCGGGCCGGTAGCCCGGACAGATGCGCCAGCATCGCCTCCGGGAAAATACGCTGCTTGCTAAGAGTGTAAGAAAACGCCTCCACCCTCATTTCCTGGCGCCAATTCCCTATTTTGTGACATCTTCCATTGTATTTTTTTATATATACTCCGATCTTTTTTCGCGAAGCTTATGGATAACTTCAGCATTTTCCGCTGTGCGTTTTAACGTTCACGCTATTTATCGCTCACATATTGGTCACATCGCAAGAAATTTTTACCATTTACCATAATTGCTTATCACTGGCTGCTGGAAAATATTAAGGCGTTTATTCTGTCTATTGGCCGCTAGCATAAATTTCTCTGCTGGAAATAGCGCTTTGCACTTTTTTTAATCTTTGCCCGCCAATTCTCACACCGGATGTAAAACCAGGTTGGCTGTATTGACGTTTCCCCATTCTGTTGACAGATTGTAGGGCATGAGGGGCATTTCATGGAGAATCCGTACTGCAACTCAGTCGTTTTTGTGAAAGGAATCCCCATCTCTCTCAACGCTTTCGGGCACCACCGACCGGACCGGGTATATTCTAAATAGTTCGAGCTGCGGGAAGGCGGCAAGCGTGAGAATCTCCGGGAGCATATGTGACCGGGGTTATCGAGCGCAGCCAACGCATCCGTAGTTCGCAATATGACGAATAAAAATAAATAAAGGTCTGGCGGATATATGCAAACAACATCACATTTGGAGCAGAATAATGAGTATTTCCTTGAAGAAATCAGGGATGCTGAAGCTTGGTCTGAGCCTGGTTGCCATGACCGTCGCAGCAAGCGTACAAGCGAAGACCCTGGTTTATTGTTCAGAAGGTTCGCCGGAAGGCTTTAACCCGCAGCTCTTCACCTCTGGTACCACCTATGACGCCAGCTCAGTGCCGATTTATAACCGCCTGGTGGAATTTAAAACCGGCACCACGGAAGTCATTCCGGGCCTGGCTGAAAAATGGGAAGTTAGCGAAGACGGGAAAACCTATACCTTCCATCTGCGTAAAGACGTGAAGTGGCAGGATAATAAAGATTTTAAACCGACCCGCACGCTGAACGCCGATGACGTTGTCTTCTCCTTCGACAGACAAAAAAATACCAATAACCCGTACCATAAAGTGTCTGGCGGCAGCTATGAATACTTTGAAGGGATGGGATTACCTGACCTGATTAGCGAAGTGAAGAAAGTGGACGATAACACCGTCCAGTTCGTGCTGACCCGTCCGGAATCGCCGTTCCTTGCCGATCTCGCCATGGACTTCGCCTCTATTCTGTCAAAAGAGTATGCCGACAACATGCTGAAAGCCGGTACGCCGGAGAAAGTGGACCTCAACCCAATCGGTACCGGCCCGTTCCAGCTGCTGCAGTACCAGAAAGACTCCCGCATTCTCTATAAAGCCTTCCCGGGCTACTGGGGCATCAAGCCGAAAATCGATCGCCTGGTCTTCTCCATTACCCCTGATGCTTCCGTGCGCTACGCTAAGCTGCAGAAAAACGAATGCCAGATTATGCCGTACCCGAACCCGGCAGATATCGCGCGCATGAAGGAAGACAAAAACATCACGCTGCTGGAACAGCCGGGCCTGAACGTCGGCTACCTCTCTTTCAACACCGAGAAGAAGCCGCTGGATGATGTCAAAGTTCGCCAGGCGCTGACCTACGCGGTAAACAAAGAAGCGATTATCAAAGCCGTTTACCAGGGCGCAGGCCAGGCCGCGAAGAACCTGATCCCGCCGACCATGTGGGGCTATAACGACGACGTTAAAGACTACACCTACGATCCAGAGAAAGCGAAAGCGCTGCTGAAAGAAGCAGGCCTGGAAAAAGGCTTCACCATCGACCTGTGGGCGATGCCGGTACAGCGTCCGTATAACCCGAACGCGCGCCGTATGGCTGAGATGATTCAGGCCGACTGGGCGAAAGTCGGCGTCCAGGCCAAGATCGTGACCTACGAGTGGGGTGAATACCTCAAGCGCGCGAAAGCGGGCGAGCATCAGACCGTCATGATGGGCTGGACCGGCGACAACGGGGATCCGGATAACTTCTTCGCCACCCTGTTCAGCTGCGCGGCGGCAAAAGACGGTTCTAACTACTCCCGCTGGTGCTACAAGCCGTTTGAAGACCTGATTCAGCCGGCTCGCGCCACCGATGACCACAACAAACGCATTGAGCTGTATAAGCAGGCTCAGGTTGTGATGCACGATCAGGCTCCGGCGCTGATCGTCGCCCACTCCACCGTCTATGAGCCGGTGCGTAAAGAGGTCAAAGGCTACGTGGTCGATCCATTAGGTAAACACCACTTCGATAACGTCTCTATCGAATAATAACAGCGTGTTTCCCCTCTCCCCGCCTTGGGGAGAGGGAATTGACATTTGTGAGCAATACAGACGTCCTGTCACCAGGCGGGCCGTCTCCAGAGAGAATCCGGGTTATGTTGCAGTTCATTCTCCGACGTTTGGGACTTGTCATCCCAACATTTATCGGTATTACCCTTCTCACTTTTGCCTTCGTTCATATGATCCCCGGCGACCCGGTGATGATTATGGCGGGCGAACGTGGTATTTCCCCTGAACGTCACGCGCAGCTGCTGGCCGAAATGGGCCTCGATAAACCGATGTGGCAGCAGTACGTCAACTATATTTGGGGCGTTATGCACGGCGATTTGGGCATCTCGCTGAAAAGCCGAATTCCCGTTTGGCAAGAGTTTGTGCCGCGCTTTAAGGCCACGATGGAGCTGGGCGTCTGCGCGATGATTTTTGCCGTCATCGTCGGGATCCCGGTGGGCGTGCTGGCGGCGGTTAAACGCGGCTCTATCTTCGACCACACCTCCGTGGGCCTCGCGCTGACAGGCTACTCTATGCCCATCTTCTGGTGGGGCATGATGCTGATCATGCTGGTGTCGGTACAGCTTAACCTGACGCCGGTTTCCGGGCGCATCAGCGATACCGTCTTCCTTGACGATACCCTGCCGCTGACCGGATTTATGCTGATCGATACCGCGATTTGGGGCGAGCCGGGCGACTTTATTGATGCGGTAATGCATATGATCCTGCCCGCCGTGGTGCTGGGGACGATTCCCCTGGCGGTGATCGTGCGTATGACCCGTTCATCAATGCTGGAAGTTCTGGGCGAGGATTATATCCGTACCGCGCGCGCGAAAGGCCTGACGCGGATGCGGGTGATCATCGTTCATGCGTTGCGTAACGCGATGCTGCCGGTGGTCACGGTGATCGGTCTGCAGGTCGGTACGCTGCTGGCGGGGGCCATCCTGACCGAAACCATTTTCTCCTGGCCGGGCCTTGGCCGCTGGCTGATTGACGCGCTGCAGCGCCGCGACTATCCGGTGGTGCAGGGCGGGGTGCTGCTGGTGGCGACGATGATTATTCTCGTCAACCTGCTGGTCGACCTGTTGTACGGCGTGGTGAACCCGCGTATCCGGCATAAGAAGTAAGGGGCCATCATGTCACAAGTTACTGAAAATAAAGTTGTCGCCGCGCCGGTGCCAATGACCCCTCTGCAGGAGTTCTGGCACTATTTTAAACGCAACAAAGGCGCCGTCGTGGGGCTGGCCTATGTCGTGGTGATGATTATCATCGCCATCTTCGCCAACTTCCTCGCGCCCTATAATCCGGCGGATCAGTTCCGCGATGCGCTGCTGGCTCCGCCGTTCTGGCAGGAGGGGGGCAGCGTGAGCCACCTGCTCGGCACCGATGACGTCGGCCGCGATATCCTGTCGCGCCTGATGTACGGCGCGCGCCTGTCGCTGCTGGTCGGCTGTCTGGTGGTGGTACTGTCGCTGATCCTTGGCGTGGTGCTCGGCCTTGTCTCGGGCTACTTTGGCGGCGTGGTTGACTCGGTCATTATGCGCGTTGTCGATATTATGCTGGCGCTGCCGAGCCTGCTGCTGGCGCTGGTGCTGGTGGCCATCTTCGGTCCGTCGATCGTCAATGCCTCAATAGCGCTGACCTTTGTCGCCCTGCCGCACTACGTGCGTCTGACCCGCGCCGCGGTGCTGGTGGAGGTAAACCGCGACTACGTGACCGCTTCCCGCGTGGCGGGGGCAGGCGCGATGCGTCAGATGTTCATCAACATTCTTCCTAACTGCCTTGCGCCGCTGATTGTTCAGGCGTCGCTGGGCTTCTCTAACGCCATTCTCGATATGGCCGCTCTTGGCTTCCTTGGCATGGGTGCGCAGCCGCCGACACCGGAGTGGGGCACGATGCTCTCCGACGTGCTGCAGTTCGCGCAGAGCGCCTGGTGGGTCGTCACCTTTCCGGGTGTCGCTATCCTGCTGACGGTGCTGGCATTTAACCTGATGGGTGACGGTCTGCGTGACGCGCTCGATCCCAAACTGAAGCAGTAAGAGGTTCGAGATGGCGTTATTAAAAGTAGATAAACTCTCGGTGCACTTCGGCGACGAAGGGACGCCGTTCCGCGCCGTAGATCGCGTAAGCTACAGCGTAAATCAGGGCGAAGTGGTCGGTATCGTCGGCGAGTCCGGCTCGGGTAAATCGGTCAGCTCGCTGGCGATTATGGGGCTGATTGACTATCCCGGCCGGGTGATGGCTGAAAAGCTGGAGTTTAACGGTCGCGACCTGAAGCGCATTTCCGAAAAAGAGCGCCGCCAGCTGGTGGGCGCGGAAGTGGCGATGATCTTCCAGGACCCGATGACCAGCCTGAATCCGTGCTATACCGTCGGTTACCAGATTATGGAAGCCATTAAGGTGCACCAGGGCGGCAACAAGAAAACCCGCGTGCAGCGGGCGATTGACCTGCTGACGCTGGTGGGGATCCCCGATCCGGCTTCGCGTCTTGACGTCTATCCGCACCAGCTTTCCGGCGGTATGAGCCAGCGCGTGATGATCGCGATGGCCATCGCCTGTCGGCCAAAGCTGCTGATTGCCGATGAGCCCACGACGGCGCTGGATGTGACCATCCAGGCGCAGATCATCGAGCTGCTGCTGGAGCTGCAGCAGAAAGAGAATATGGCGCTGATCCTGATTACCCACGATCTGGCGCTGGTGGCCGAAGCGGCACACAAAATTATCGTCATGTACGCGGGGCAGGTGGTGGAAACCGGCGATGCGGAGGATATCTTCCGCGCGCCTCGCCACCCCTATACGCAGGCGCTGCTGCGCGCGCTGCCGGAGTTCGCTCAGGATAAAGCGCGTCTTGCCTCGCTGCCGGGCGTGGTGCCGGGCAAATACGACCGTCCGAGCGGCTGTCTGCTCAACCCGCGCTGCCCCTATGCGACCGACAAATGCCGCAGCGAAGAACCTGAGCTGAACCTGCTTAACGGCGGTCGCCAGTCGAAATGTCATTACCCACTTGATGATGCCGGGAGGCCTGGGCTATGAGTACGCATGAGGCCACCACGCAACAGCCTCTGTTGCTGGCCACCGATTTGAAAAAATACTATCCGGTGAAGAAGGGGCTCTTCACGCCGGAACGCCTGGTCAAGGCGCTGGACGGCGTCTCGTTTACCCTTGAACGCGGTAAAACGCTGGCGGTAGTGGGGGAGTCCGGCTGCGGTAAATCCACGCTCGGTCGTCTGCTGACGATGATTGAAATCCCCACCGGCGGCGAGCTCTATTACCAGGGACAGGACCTGCTTAAGCACGATCCGCAGGCGCAGAAGCTGCGCCGGCAGAAAATCCAGATTGTGTTCCAGAACCCCTACGGTTCGCTGAACCCGCGTAAAAAGGTGGGGCAGATTCTGGAAGAGCCGCTGCAGATCAACACCAGCTTGAGCAAAGAGCAGCGCCGGGAGAAGGCGCTGGCGATGATGGCCAAAGTGGGCCTGAAAACCGAGCACTACGACCGCTATCCGCATATGTTCTCCGGCGGCCAGCGTCAGCGTATCGCCATTGCCCGCGGTCTGATGCTTGACCCGGACGTGGTGATCGCCGACGAACCGGTTTCCGCGCTGGACGTTTCGGTGCGCGCGCAGGTGCTGAACCTGATGATGGATTTACAGCAGGATCTGGGGCTTTCTTACGTCTTTATCTCCCACGATCTGTCGGTTGTGGAGCATATCGCTGATGAAGTGATGGTGATGTATTTAGGCCGCTGCGTGGAGAAAGGGACGAAAGATCAAATCTTCAACAACCCGCAGCATCCGTACACGCAGGCGCTGCTGTCGGCAACGCCGCGTCTGAATCCGGATGACCGCCGCGAGCGCATCAAGCTCACCGGCGAGCTGCCGAGCCCGCTGAATCCGCCGCCGGGCTGCGCGTTTAACGCCCGCTGCCGTCGCCGTTTCGGCCCGTGCACCCAGCTTCAGCCGCAGCTGAAGGACTACGGCGGCCAGCTGGTAGCCTGCTTTGCGGTCGACCAGGATCAGAACGGCGAGAAGCCCCTGAGCTGATTCAGGCAATAGATAATCAAAGCCGAAGCCTGTGCTTCGGCTTTTTTTTAACCATAACTCAGCACTGTTGGAACAACCGACAACGAACAATACCGGCATTTTACGCCACAACCATTGCTATCCCGGGAGTCCGGGATAACTACATGAATGTATTTTACTTTATCTTGATTGTTTCTTTAGCCGGAGCAAATTAACAGCAAAAGCGATGCATAAAACTGTTCCTTGTTGTTCGGTCAACGCTTTATATTCCTGGTTTTTGGCTAACATCCTGAGCTATTTATTTTGGACGGGAACACTATTTTATTATTTTAATTAAGCGCGGTGAGTGATTTCTAAACGCCTTAAAAAATATTAAAATGTATTCTCTTTAGCCTTCCCCTGGCGTGTATTACGCCGTTTTTTAAAATGCAGACAGTATAAAAAACTACGATCTGCTAATAGCCTGGCAGGCTGCGGGGGGATTGACGGCGCAGCCGCCCAAAAAATGGGGCTATCATTTTGAAAAATAGCTGTTAGTGTAACCGCACTGCCACTATGGAATTACACCAGCCTGACCTATCCAAAATAATCAAAACGCGACTAAAGTTAGCGTATTGTGACGGCCGTAACGCCGGGTAAATGCCCAAAAAACAACAAATTAAACTACGCTTTAGTGGCGTGGGATGACAATTAAAACAGATTAAATATGACGTATTTAAATCATGAGGTTATCTATGAACCATTATGATGATTTGCAGCGCTTCAAGGAAAAGACGCGGACACACAGTCTAAAATTCAAGGACCTTTCATCAGAAGCCGCTGCCGGTGAAAAAGGGGATTGGGTTATTCTCAATCAACTTATTCCGGCGGAGGAAGCGTCTTCTTTGGCCATGGGTGGGTCAGTTTCCTTACCTCTGCCGCAGCGGGTTCCTGCCGATATGTTTCACAAGGTGGAGCCTGCGGTCGTTCATGCTCCACCGGCGCCCTCTTTGGCTACACCGTCCCTGATTATCCCGCCCTCCGCGCCGCAGCCCGCCCCCGTGACGGACATGACTGCTGCGGTGGCCGTAGAGCCTGCGCTGCCGCAAAGCCTGGCAGCGGCTGCGCCCGCCCCCCAGCCGGCGGTTTCTCAGGCTGCTGCGCAGCCGGTACCGGCCAGCGTCCCTGCTCCGGCAGTCAGGCCTCGTCCGGCGGCCGCGCCGACGACGGAGGGTTTTGCCCATCTTTTTGCGGCCAAAACCGCGGAGCCGGTAGCAAAAGATAAAGATCAGTCACTGAAATCACTCCTGGAGAGGATTGCGACATGCCGTTGATCTGCGTGTGTTCACCGAAAGGCGGCGTAGGAAAAACGACCCTGGCGGCAAATCTGGCCTGGGCGCTGGCCCGTGCAGGCAGTAAAGTTCTGGCCCTCGATTTTGATGTGCAGAACGCCCTGCGCCTGCATTTTGGCGTCCCCCTCAGCGACGAGCGTGGCTATGTCGCGAAAGCGCTGGAGCTCCATGACTGGAGCCAGTGCGTATTAAGCGCCGGCAGCAATATTTTCGTCTTGCCCTACGGCGACGTGAGCGACGCGCAGCGACAGGCCTTCGATGAACGCCTGAGCCATGACGAGCATTTCCTGACCCGCGGCCTGGCGGCATTACTCAATTATCCGGGACTGATTACGATTGCCGACCTGCCGCCGGGCCCTTCGCCCGCGCTAAAGGCGCTCACTTCGCTTGCCGATATGCATCTGGTACCGCTGCTGGCGGATACCGCCTCGATGTCCGCGCTGGCGCCCGTGGAAAAGCTGCGTCTGACCGGGGGCGAACTCAACCATAAACTCGGACACTATTTTGTGATCAACCAGAGCGATAACCGTCGCCAGGTCAGCCGCGATGTTACGGCGTTAATGGAAGAAAAGCTGGGCGATCGTCTGCTGGGAATCATCCATCGTGATGAAAGCGTGGTGGAAGCGAATGCTTCCCAGAAGTCTATCCTGGACTTTAACTCCTCCTCCGCAGCCGCCTTTGATATTGAAATTATTGCCAAAAAAATCTCTGCGCAGTTGGGTATCAATATTGGTGACGGCAAGGTGCATAGCCAGCCTCGCAGGTCAGGGCTTTAATTTAATTGCAGGGCTGCTGAATGAAAAAGACGCTTTTCTGGTTGCTGGTACTGGTACTTTCGCCCATTGCCGTGCTGGTGGTGATCACGCCGATGGACAGCCAAAAGCAGTATATTTTTGGCCTGCTGAGCATCGGTATTCTCTTTGTGATGGGGTTCAGTAAAAACCGCAGCGTTTCCGTCATCATGGTGGTGACATCGCTGCTGATGTCGACCCGATATATGTATTTCCGTCTGACGCAGACCCTGCATTTTAACTCCACAATCGAAGCGATTCTGGGGATGGGGCTGTTTCTGGCGGAAGTCTATATCTGGGTGATGCTGCTGCTTAACTACCTGCAAACGGTCTGGCCGCTAAAGCGTGAAATTGTCCCACTGCCGGATGATATGAGCAAGTGGCCGACGGTAGATATCTATATTCCCAGCTATAACGAACCGCTTGAGGTGGTGCGTGATACGGTGCTGGCTGCGCAGTGTATTGATTATCCAAAAGATAAATTAAAAATCTATTTGCTGGATGACGGTAAGCGCAATGAATTCGCGGTATTCGCCGCCGACGTTGGGGTTGGGTATATCACCCGTAACGATAACAAACACGCCAAGGCGGGCAACCTCAACCACGCGATGACGTTGACCAACGGCGAGCTTATCTGCGTTTTTGATTGCGATCACGTGGCAACCCGCGTCTTTTTGCAGGCGACGGTGGGCGGATTCCTCAACGATCCGATGCTGGCGCTGGTGCAGACGCCGCACTACTTCTATTCGCCGGACCCCTTTGAGCGCAACCTCTCCGTGGGCCGCAATATTCCTAACGAAGGGATGCTGTTTTATGGCCCGATTCAGCAGGGGAACGACAACTGGAACGCGACCTTTTTCTGCGGCTCCTGCGCCGTCATTCGCCGCGCCGCGCTGGAGCAGATCGGCGGCTTTGCGGTAGAGACCGTGACCGAAGATGCCCATACCGCGCTGAAGTTCCAGCGCCTGGGCTGGAAGTCGGCGTTCCTGGATATTCCTCTGGCGGCCGGCTTAGCCACCGAACGTCTGGTGGTGCACGTGATTCAGCGTACCCGCTGGGCGCGCGGGATGACGCAAATATTCCGTCTGGATAACCCGCTGCTGGGCCGTGGGCTGACGTTCCAGCAGCGCCTGTGCTATCTCAGCGCCATGCTCTATTATCAGTTCGCCCTGCCGCGGGTGGTCTTTGTCACCGCACCGCTGGCCTACCTGCTGTTCAACCTGAATATCATCTACTCCTCGGCCAGCCTGATTGTCTCCTACGCGCTGCCGCATCTGTTCCTCGCGATCTATGTCGGCTCGCGCATGAACGGCCGCTATCGCTACAGCTTCTGGGGCGAAATCTACGATATCGTGCTGGCGTTCCACCTGGTGCTGCCGACGCTGGTGACCATGATTTTCCCCAAACGCGGGAAATTCAACGTGACCGATAAAGGCGGCCTGCTGGACGTGGGCTACTTCGACTTTACCGTCGTCAGACCGCACCTGGTCGTCGCCTGTCTGCTGGGCCTGGGGGTGGTGGTCGGTATCGTCCGCGCCATCGGTCACGACTACTTTGGCTCAGACCCGAACGTTATCGCGCTGAACGTCGGCTGGGGGATTTACAGCCTGATCTTCCTGCTGGCCGCCATTGCCGTGGCGCGCGAAACCCGTCAGGTGCGAAAAACGATTCGTATTGATGTCGATATTCCGGTACTGATCCACTACACCAGCGGCATTGTCTCCCGCAGCCACACCGCGGACCTGTCCATGGGCGGCTGCCGCGTAAGCGCGCCGGATAAGCGTCACCTGCAGGATGAAATCGAAGAGATTGAGCTGATTCTCCAGTCCGGCGCGATTTCGATCCCGGTGCGCCAGGTCACCGCTGACGACCAGTTTATTCGTCTGCAATTTGATGAAAATATTCAGCTCTCCCGCCGCCGCGAGCTGGTGCGCGTGGTGCTGGCCCGCGCCGATGCGTGGATTAACCCGCCGCGCCCGCAGGACAACCCGCTCCGCTCTTTTGCCACCATTTTGCGCTGCGTATTCGAACTGTTCTGGCTGACGTGGAAGACGCGCCGTAGCCAGCGTCGTCAGCCGCCTGCGGCGAATCCCGCGCAGGAGGATGGCAGCCTATGAAACGTTTAACGACGCTTGCGCTGCTGGCCGGTATGCTCTCTGCGCCAGCGCTGCATAGCGAGGAAACGCCCTCTGACGCATTGCCGCCGCTTAATTTTCCGCTACCTGATGCGGAAGCCAGCGGCGCGTCGGCGCCTGCCAGCGAAGCGAATTCGCCCGCCACGACCGAGCCCGCGCCGGCAAATGTCCCTCAGCCGGCTTCGCTACCCGCGATGCCGTCGCCGGTTGCCTCTGGGGTCGCTGATACGGTGCCGCTAACGCCGATTGTCGGCGGAGACCTGAACCTCATGCAGATGGGCATGCCGGACGGCATCATCCTTAGCGGTGGACAAAACCAGGGCGGCGCCAGCTTTACGCTGCCCTCCGATCAGGTGGTCACCCATGCCCAGCTGATGCTGGATGTTAAGGTCTCGCCGGAGATGGCGTCCCGCAACGCCACGCTGCAGTTAATGCTCAACGGCCAGCCGCTCGGCACGCTACCGCTGGGCGCGGACGGCGAGGAGATCTCGCACTATCAGCTGGATATTCCGGCGGCGCTGATGGTCTCCAGCAACAACCTGAGCTTTAAGATTAACGACGGCGATGCAATGCAGTGCCGGCTCGATATTCACGACACCTCGCGGGTGACCATTTTGCCCGCCTCCCACTTTAGCTGGGAGAGCCAGCAGCTTAATATCAGCAACGATTTAGGCCATTTCCCGCGCCCGTTTTTCGACAGCATGCAGATGACGCCGGCGGATATCGCTATCGCGTATCCGGAGAAACCAACGGCGGATATCTTCAGCGCAGCGGCGCTGGTGTCGTCATGGCTGGGTATTCAGGCCGATTATCGCGGTATCGCTTTTGACGCGCTGCGCGATCGCCTGCCCGAGAAGCACGGTATTATCATCGGCCACCCCGGCGATCGGGTGGGCGGCCTGACGCTGCCGCAAACCGACAGGCCGCTGCTGCGGATCGTTGAGAACCCCGGCAATCCGGCCTATAAGCTGCTGCTCATCGTCGGCCAGAACGACGCGGCGCTGCGGATGGCCGCCTGGCGCCTGACCCGCGGCGATTTCGCCCCGCAGACGGCCAGCATGGATGTTGATCCGCAGACGATAGCCGTCAGCAAGCCGTACGATGCCCCGCGCTGGATCGCCACCGATCGGCCGGTAAAAATCAGCGAGCTGATCCGCCAGGATCAAAGTATGACCGTCAGCGGCGTATGGCATGAACCGCTACGCGTGGCCTTCCGCGCCGCGCCGGACCTCTACCTGTGGGATGGCGAAACCATACCCCTGCAGATCGGCTACCGTTTCCCGTCGGAGAGCTGGATTAACGAGGATAAGTCGCTGCTGAGCGTGACGCTCAACAACACCTTCCTCAACAACCTGCCGATGAATAAACAGGGTCCGCTGGAGAAGCTCTGGCGTCACCTGGGCGGCGACGCGCGTCAGGAGCGGTTCACTATCCCGCTGGCGCCGTATCTGATTTACGGCGATAACCAGCTCTCGCTCTATTTCAATCTGGTGCCGAAGGACAGCGCGCCCTGTTCGGTCCTGCTGAACAGCACGATTAAGAGCCGCATCACCGACGACTCGTGGATCGATTTGAGCGGTACGCGGCACTTCTCGCTGCTGCCGAATCTTTCCTATTTTGTCGGCGCGTCGTTCCCGTTCTCCCGGTTGGCGGATTATTCGCAAACCACGCTGCTGCTGCCGGAACAGCCTTCGGAAACGCAGGTCGCGACGATGCTGAATCTGGCCGCCCGTTCGGGTAATTCGACCGGTAAAGCGCTTGCCAATAACCGCGTGATGCTGGGCGTTCCTGACGACGGCGCGAATGCGCTGTTCCTGCGCGATCGAGATGTCCTGGCGGTGAGCGCCCTCGATCAGAAAGCGTTTAATCAGCGCCTGCTGGCCGATTCTCCCTATCAACCGGTCGATAACCTGCTGAGCGTACGTGAACCGGCGCTATGGACAAAAATTCAGCGCAGGCTGAGCGGCGACTGGGCCTCCGACGGCGTGGATGCCGATCGCTATTTCTCTTCCAGCAGCGCCTGGCGCGGGTTTATTAGCTATCGCTCGCCGTGGAACCCGCAGCGGGTGGTCGTGGTGGCGATGGCCAGCAGCGACGATCAGCTGGCGAAACTGGAAGACGATCTTAATTCACCGCGCATCAATGCCGGTATTCGCGGCGATACGGCGGTGATTACCAGCGATAACGGCGTGCGTAGCTTCCAGGTCAGTACGCCGTTCCCCAGCGGCCAGATGCCGTGGTACATGATGGCGGTGTGGTATGCCAACCAGCACTCCGGCCTGCTGGCGGTGCTGGGGTTAATCGCCACGTCCATTCTGGGTCTGGCGCTGACCGCGATGTTCAAACGTCATGCCCGCAAGCGCCTGGAGTCGGGAGATAGCCAATGAAAAGAGTCAGTAAAATGAATACGAAGGCGGCCCGTCAATTTTCCACGCTGTGCCTGTCCGGCGCGCTGACGCTCGGCGCCTTCGGCGAGGCGCAGGCGGCGGGTAACGATGCGGCGCTGCAGGCGCTGTTTGCGCAGGCCAACTACTGGCACGAAAAATCGCACGACGAGCTGGCGATGGAATCGCTGCAAAAAGTGTTATCGGTGGATGCCAACAACGCTCAGGCGCTGTACCTGATGGCGCTGTGGGCGCAGCAGGGGGGCAACCTGCAGGCCGCGGCCCAGTGGCGGGCGCGACTGGAGAAAGCGGCGCCCAACAGTCCCGGCTTGCAGGATCTGGATAGCGCCAAAAAAATGGCGCAGGTCCCGCAGGGGCAGCTCAACCTGGCCAGACAGCAGGCGCGCAGCGGCAACGTGCCTGCCGCGCTGGCGACCTGGCGGAGTATGTTCAACGGCAGCGTTCCGCCTTCCGGACTGGCGGCGGAATACTACATGACGATGGCCAGCGACAAATCGCTCTATCCGCAGGCGTTGAGCGAACTGCGTCAGTATGTCGCTCAGCATCCGCAGGAGAACGGGCCGCGCGTGGCCCTCGGCAAGGCGCTGACCTGGCGCGAAGAGACCCGCCGGGAAGGGATCGCCATGCTGGAGCCGATGGCCAGCGGCAGTAAAGAAGCCGATGCGGGACTGCGTCAGGCGCTGCTGTGGATGGGGCCGCAGCCGGGAGATGAGCCGTTTTACGATACCTGGATGCAGCGCCACCCGCAGGATAGCGAAGTGCAGAACTACTTCCGCGAACGGCGCAGCGGCCAGGCGCGCGGTCAGGGTTACGCTGACCTGAACAGCGGCAATACCGCCGCGGCGAAGCAGCAGTTTGAACAGGTCCTGCAAACCAATCCGCAGGATGCTGACGCGCTTGCCGGGATGGGCTATATCGCCCAGCGCAGCGGCGATTTTCAGGCGGCCTCTCAGTATTTGGGCCGGGCGGCGGATCTCGGCGGCGAGGGCTCTGAAACCCGGCGTCAGCAGGCGGGGGATGCGCTGTTCTACGGCCAGCTTGCTCAGGCGCAGCAGGCCTATAAGCAAGGCAACATTAGCCAGGCGCTGGCGCTCTCCGCGCCGCTGGCGCAGCAGAGCGGGACGCAGGGCTCGGCGGCGAAGCTGTTCCGCGCCGACGTTCTGCGCCACAACAAAGACCTGCCCCAGGCCGAACAAACGCTGCGGGCGCTGCTCAACGAGCAGCCGCAAAATGGCCCCGCCCGGGAGAATCTCTATTACGTTCTGCGTGAACAGAATAAAACTGCGGAAGCCCAGTCGATGCTGCGAACGCTGCCGGAAAGCCTGCAGCAAAAGCTGCAGCCGCGCGTGGTCACCGGGACGCCGGGAGACTCCCTGCGTCGACAGGCCCAGGAGCAGGCCAGCGGCGGTAACGTGTCCGGGGCTATCGCCACGCTGCGCCAGGGCGTTTCTCGCTATCCGGACGATGCGTGGATGCGCCTCGATCTGGCCCGACTGCTGCAAAAATCCGGTAACGACGGCGAGGCGAATGCGATGATGGGCGCCGCGTATCGTCCCGGCGCCAGCAGCAGCTCGCTGTACGCCGCCGCCCTTTTCGCCAGCGAGAACGGCGGCTGGCAGCAGGCGCAAACGCTGCTGGCAAGAATTCCCCCCGCCAGCCAGACCAGCCAGATGCGCGATTTGCACCAGCGGGTGAACTACAACCTGCAGCTGGCGACGGCCGAGGGGTATCTGGCGCAGGGTAATTCCGTCGCGGCGTCCAATACGCTGAGGGCGATGGCCGCGACGCCGCCAAAAGCCCCGGCGGATGTCGGTAAACTGGCGCGCCTGCTGGCCCAGAGCGGCGATGTCACTACCGCGGTATCGCTGGTGCGTAACAATATTAACGGCGGTATCTCCGGCAACGCCGGGGATTACGCCGATCAGGTGACGGTGCTTAACCAGGCTGGCCTGACCAACGAAGCGCAGAGGCTGCTCACTAATCCGCAGCTGCAGGCAAGCAGTACGCCGACGCAGCTGGCCAGCATTCGCAACGGCTATGTGATTAACGACGCGGATCGCCTGCGCGAGCAGGGTAACTACGCGGCGGCGTATGACAAGCTGATGGGCGCCATGCAGAGCGACCCGCAAAATACCGACCTGATGTTCGCCATGGCGCGTCTCTATCAGAGCGGCAAAATGAATAAAGAGGCCGGGGTCGTCTATGACTACCTGATGACCCGCGATACGCCGACCCAGGACGCGCGCAGCGGGGCTATTGATGTCGCGCTGTCGGCGGGCGATAACGACCGGGCGGCGCAGCTGGCAGGCGGGCTGCGCCCGGATAATTCGCCGGAGCGTTTGCTGCTGCTGGCGCGCGTGGCTGAATCGCAGGGCCATCATCAGCAGGCGATGGCCTATCTGCGCAGCGCTCGCGGCAGGCTGCTGGGATTACAGAGCAGCAACGGCACGCAAACGCCGACCGTGGGCGGCGTGCTGGCGGCGGATAATCCGTTCGTCGGCGTCTCGCGCACGCCGGCGGCGACGCGTACCGCTTCCACCTACGGGCAATATATGCCGTGGCAGGTTTCACAGGTATCGACGGGCGATGGCAGCACGCTGCCGGGGATCCAGCGCACCGATCTGCCGGTCGAAACCGCGCAGACCCGGATGCTGCGCCAGGTGGATACCATGATGGAGACGTTGCAGGAAAAAACCGGCACCTGGCTGCAGGGGGGCATGGAGGTTCGCGGCCGCGATGGCGAATCCGGCACCAGCAAGCTGACCGAAATCAAAACCCCGCTGACCTGGTCCTCCTCGCCGTTCGGTGATTCGCGTTTCGACTTTACCGTGACGCCGATTACGTTGAACGCAGGGACGGCAACCGGGGACGCCTGGCGGCGCTATGGCGCGAATCCGCTATCAAACGCGGTCTCCAATATGATCTCCACCGCCACCAGCGAGCAGGCGGCGATTGCGGCGATGACCGATACCGAGCGCACGACGTACTTTGCCAACAATCCGGGGGCGGAGACCTTGAGCGGTCTCGGCACGCTGAATGCTTCAGACTTTAACGCCACCACCAGCAGCGGCATGGAGAACCTGGCGAAGCTGGGCGCTTACGACTCCGGGCAGGTCGCCAGCTATCTGGCTTCCTCAAATCTGAAACCTAACGTTGATCGGGCCAGCGGCTCAACCGATTCGCAAAAAGCCAACGGCGTGGCGCTGGCGCTGGCGCTGAGCGGCGACGAATATCGCGTCGATATCGGCAGCACGCCGCTGGGTCAGGATCTGAATACCGTGGTGGGCGGCGTGAAGTGGTCGCCGAAGCTGACTAACTATCTGTCGCTGATTTTTACCGGCGAGCGTCGTTCGCTGACCGACAGCCTGCTCTCCTGGGTGGGGTTGAAGGATTCCTACTCCGGCAAAACCTGGGGTCAGGTGACCAAAAACGGCGGTACCCTGCAGCTCAGCTACGACGACGGCGATGCCGGTTTCTACGTCGGCGGCGGGGGCTATAGCTACCTGGGACAAAACGTCGCCAGCAATACCAGCATCAACGCCAACGCCGGAGTTTATCTGCGGCCTTACCACGATGAGTATCGTCAGCTGCAGACCGGGCTGAGTATGAGCTACATGGATTACTCGAAAAACCTGAGCTACTTCACCTACGGGCAAGGGGGCTACTTCAGCCCGCAGAACTACGTCAGCGTGTCGCTGCCGGTAAGCCTGACGGAGAAATATGATAACTGGACGATGAAGCTTGGCGGTTCGGTGGGGTATCAATCTTACAGCCAGGATAAGAGCGCCTATTTCCCGACCAACGCCGAGTGGCAGCAAACGCTCGAGACCGCTGTGAGCAACGGTTTTGCCAAAGAGGCCTACTATTCAGCCACCTCGAAGAGCGGCATCGGCTATACCCTGCGCGCCGGCGCGGATTACAAAGTCAATAAACAGATGACGCTCGGCGGCCAGGTGGGTTATGACACCTTCGGCGATTACAACGAGAGCACCGCCGGCCTCTATATCCGCTACATGCTGGGAGATCGCTGATCGTGACGGACAATAATAATGCGCTGGTAATGGCCTGGTTTCAGCAGCAGCAAACCCCTGCCGGGTGGTTCGATCTGCTGCTGATTATGGTTGATGGTATGGTCAATAACGCGGGCGAGCTGGAGAGCCAGCCCTTTCTGCGGCAAATGGGCGAGGCGCTGGCCGATGAGCATCCACTACCGGCGTCGGAAACGCTCGGTGAGCTGGAAGCCAATATGAATGCGCAGCTAAGCCGGTTTCAGTGGGGCGTAGTGAGCGTTGAGGTTAGCGATGACGGCCTGCGGTTACGCCATCAGGCGCTGCCGGTGAGCCGCGATGAAGCGCGCCGCGTCCGCTGGTGTAATGCGTTTTGTGCCATACTCGAGGGGCTTTATTCCCGCTGGCTACAGGGACAGGGCGGCGCGGCGCACGTGGTGTTACAGCGCGAGCGGCTGTTTTCGGTCTCTGACGTTCAGTTTCTTTACTTCCATCCCTGAAGGGTGAATTTATGTCCTTGCGTGCTTTAGCGACAGTCGTGGTGACGACGGTGATGATGCTTCCCCACGCGTGGGCCGATACGGCGTGGGAAAGCTATAAATCGCGTTTTATGATGCCGGACGGACGCATTATTGATACCGGCAACGGCAACGTCTCCCATACCGAAGGGCAAGGTTTTGCCATGCTGTTAGCGGTGGCCAATAACGATCGCCCCGCCTTTGACAAGCTATGGCAGTGGACCGATAAAACCCTACGTAACAAAGATAACGGGTTGTTTTACTGGCGATATAACCCGGTGGCACCCAATCCGGTGGCGGACAAAAACGATGCCACCGATGGTGATACCCTGATTGCCTGGGCGCTGCTGCGCGCGCAGCAGCAGTGGCATGAAAAATCCTACGGCAGCGCGTCGGATGCGATAACCGCTTCGCTCCTGAAGTCTACGGTGGTCACGTTTGCCGGTCGTCAGGTGATGCTTCCGGGCGCAAAGGGATTCTATCTCAACGACCACCTGAATCTTAACCCCTCCTACTTTATCTTTCCGGCGTGGCAGGCCTTCGCCGCGCGTACGCATCTAACCGCCTGGAGAAAGCTGCAGAGCGATGGCCAGGCGCTGCTGGGAAACATGGCGTGGGGGAAATCGCAGCTTCCCAGCGACTGGGTGGCCTTAAGAGCGGACGGTAAGATGGAGCCGGCAAAAGAGTGGCCGACGCGAATGAGCTTCGATGCGATCCGTATTCCACTGTATGTCTACTGGAGTGACCCAAAAAGCAGCCTGCTGACGCCGTGGAAAAACTGGTTCCAGCGCTATCCGCGTCTGCAGACGCCGGCGTGGATAAACGTGAATACCGATGAAGTGGCGCCGTGGTTTATGACCGGCGGGCTGCTGGCGGTACGCGATTTAACCCTTGGCGAAGCGCAGGCCGATCCGCAGATTACGCCGCAGGACGACTATTACTCCGCCAGCCTGAAGCTGCTGGTATGGCTGGCAAATAAAGACCAGGCGTAAACTATGGAATGCGCCTCGAATAACGCAGTCGAGCCGGGTGCTGAAATCTGAAGGGCGCCGTAGAATCGTCGGCAAGCCGGGCTTGCCCGGTGAGGCGCAATGTTGCGGGGGCTTGAACCCCGGCGGCAGAGATGAATTGGTTGCTGGAAAGAGAAAACCCCCGCACGTTGTTTGGTATCAACCTGGCAACGTATCGGGGGCTACTCTCAAACCTGAACAATTTGAGGATAGCCGCGAACGGTTGCCATTGCAACAAGGCGGCTGTATGACGCTCGCTCAGTTGGGCCTGGTGCTGTGGGACGATCTGGCGGCTCCGGTGATTGCTGGCATTCTGGTCAGCATTATCGTGAGCCGGATGGATAACCGGAAGTAGCCGGCCGGTGGGTATCTGCCTGCCTTAGTGGCAGCATGCGCCCGAACGGGGCCGCAGGGGTAACAACCTGCGGCCTTTTTCGTTGTATTGCTGCAACAAAAAAGTTTCCTGGAATGCGTCTCGCACCGCGCGTAATGGCGGAGTGCGGGTACTCGATCGGGCCAGTAGAATCGTCAGCAAGCCGGGCTCGCCCGGTGAGGCGCAATGTTGCGGGGGCTTGAACCCCGGCGGCATCGATGGATGGGTTGCTGGAAAGAGAAATCCCCCGCACGTTGTTTGGTATCAACCTGGCAACGTATCGGGGGCTAATCTCGAACCTCAACAATTCGAGAATAGCCGCGAACGGTTGCCATTGCAACAAGGCGGCTGTATGACGCTCGCTCAGTTGGGCCTGCTGCTGTGGGACGATCTGGCGGCTCCGGTGATTGCTGGCATTCTGGTCAGCATTATCGTGAGCCGGATGGATAACCGGAAGTAGCCGGCCGGTGGGTATCTGCCTGCCTTAGTGGCAGCATGCGCCCGAACGGGGCCGCAGGGGTAACATCCTGCGGCCTTTTTCGTTTATTGCGGATAAGGGACCCAGCTGCCGCCGTTCAGCTGAACATACGGTTTCCCCTGGTATTGAATGACGATGGCGTTGGAGTTTTCCGACACCGCCGCGCTCTGCGGCAGGTTGGCAATATACTGCTGCCAGTTGATGTCGTTTTCGTCAAACATCTTGCCGTCGAGGGCGCGGACCACCAGCTCAGAAATCGCCAGGTAGCTGCTTGGCTGGTTAATGATAATCGGCGCATCGGGGTGTCTTGCCTTAATGCCGAAGAATTTCACCGCCGCCGGTACGTTGGTAATGGATGGGCTGGGAATATCGCGCAGGCCGGAAACCTGCATTTTGTCGCCTTTCAATGCCGCACCGTGTTCCGGTACGACGATGACCAGCACCTTACGCCCCGATTTCTCCAGTTCGGTGAAGAAATTATCCAGCTCATCGAAGAACTTCTGCGCACGGGCTTTATAGTCCGCGGTTTTGCTCTGGCCCGGATAGTGGTTACCGTCATGCAGCGGCAGCGTGTTGTAGAAGGTCGCCGTGCGCGGCGTATTCAGCTTATCCAGCGTCTGCAGCCAGCGGTTCAGCGTTGCCTGGTCGTCATAGACCGGTGAGCCGTCAAAACCCTGCAAAATCACCGGCAGGCCGCTTTGATCCATCAGCGGGCTCTGGATCCCGCCCAGCGAGCGAAGCTCCTTCAGGAAGTCGCCGAAGATACCGTTGTGGCCGAGCATCAACTGCTGCGTGAAGCCCAGCTTCGCCAGGTTTTCAAACAGATAGCATTCGCTGCCCGATGGCTGATAAAGGTTCGCATGAGAGAGCTGGCCGCAGCTGGCGCGCAGCAGACGCGCCGCCGCCGGCCCGCTGTAAGAGGTCGCCGAGTTAAAGTTTTTGAACAGCAGGTCGAAATGCTTCCACAGCGGATGATCCATCAGCCCGGCCGCTTCAATATCCGACCATGAGAGCGAGCAGATGTTGATTATCAGCACATCAAACGGCTGGGCATCGGCCGGAAGCGCATCCGGGAAAGTGGTTTTACGTTTTTGCTCGGAAGCGTAAAAGGCATTCAGCCAGTTGGTCAGATTGGCCGACGTCGGCGGCTCGGTTTGCGGCGGAATATAGTTATTCGCCGGTGCAGTATTGGTCGCGATGGCCGTTCCACCGCCCGTATTAACGGCGGTGTTCGCCGCCGCGGTCGTCGGCTGACCTGCCGGCCACAGGGTGAAAGAGGGCATCAGCGGGCTGACAACCAGCCAGACCACGATCGCTGAAACGAAAACCGTCACTCGTAGCCACTGGCTGATAAACAGCCACAGGACCAGCAGCACGAAGAACGCGCCGACCATATTCCAGTTAATAAAGCGGGTCACCAGATCCCAGATATAGTCGGCGCTGAAGCCGGCAATCTGCGAGCCCTGGCTGGCAATGCTTTCCGGGCCGGGCAGCCAAGTGTCGTGCCAGAACAACATAAAACCCAGCGGGATTGCTATCCAGTGGCGGATGCGGTGCAGCTTATACTGCGGAATTGGCACCAGCAGGAAGGCCAGAAACACCAGGTTTAACATGGGATGAAAATTGAGGTATCCGCCCCATAGCAATGCGAACTTCACCAGAAAGTAGAAGTTCCAGCCAGATAAGCCTCGCCAGTACCGCCAGAGCGGAAGCGACGCGGTGGGTGTTTTGGGTTTGGTCATTTCGTTGATTTGCCTTGCCTGGATGTCGCTTCCCGGCGCAGCACGCCAGCCGGTTTGACATAACGGGGTTTAAAGAACATCAGTCTTAATGTGGTGCGAATACGCCGCTGGTAGTGGCGCGTCAGGTATCCCAGCGGGAAGAACAGCAGGGCGCACAGGACGACCAGCTGAATAATATCGGCGATAGACATCATAAGGTTGGCTCCCCATCAATGGACAGACGGTGCGCCTCGGGGTTGCGCCGCCAGCTTCGCCCGTCGTGGGTGGCGTTGATGGTTTCATTTTTGCCAAGCGAAATGGGCAGCGGCGTGTTCCAGTTCTCCGGCAGAATCCCGCGCATCTGCATGATTTCAGCCGTTATTTGCTTATCTTCAAACCAAATCATACGGTTAGAAAAAATATCGCCGGTTGGTAAAGGGAAAATATGGTTTAACGCGGTATCCAGGTCGTTCACCCGGCAAAATGACAGAAACAGCACCAGGCGATTGTTGCCGATGGTCATAATGTCGCCCATACGGTTGGGCTTACACAGCGTCAGCGCCTGCTCTACGCGCAGGCCGGGCGCCGGGCGCAGCGCCACCATCACCCCTTTGCCATCGGCGGGCAGCATGGTGTTGGCCATAATATTGTGCACCGCTTCGCAGAAGTCCCCCCATTTCTGATAGCCGCGCAGTTTTAGCGGCTGGCTCCAGGTCAGCAGAGTATTAAAATCTTCCGGAATATGGCGAGTAAATTGCTGTTTCTGAACGCTTTCTATAAGCGTGAGGCAGCGGGATAACGGCGCGCCGCTGGGAATAACCATATTGGCGCCGCTGCTCAGCAGCAGGCGTTCATCGGTGGCGCGCAGGCTCGGCGTTTGTTCGCGGACGACGATTTTTAACGCGCTGCCGCGCTGGCGGCGCAGGGTATGGATGTAGCGTCCCAGCTGTTCAATCTGTTCGTTCTGGGTAATGGAGAAGATCAGCGTTGCCGCCTGCGCCATCCTCCCGGCGTTGAAAACGGCGTCGTTGGTATCGAACAGCGTCCAGTATTCGGATAGCGCGGGGGCACCTTCCAGTACGCGCAGATTGCTAAGAATGACTCTTTCGTCGCTGCGCGGTTGCACCACCGTTTCTTCATCCTGCGCCAGCCGCCAGCCGTTTTCATCCTGAAGAACAATGAGCTGCTGCCGGGCGCTGATGCCTTTTTCACTCCCCCACCAGGCGATATCGAACAGGTGGTTATCCCCCAGGTAACGAATACTTGCCAGACCGGAAAGCGAGCGGTACTCGCGTAATAAAGGGGAAAGTTGCTTATCGATATCGTGCCCGGAATTAAGTACTAGTAATGAACAACGATGATAATTAGTCCATCGATACGATTTCTCAACCCAATTGCATAAATCATCGCTTTTTATATTCTGCCAGGCATTTTCAGCGCATAGCAGAATAAACAAATAATTGCCAGGTTCGAGGGAACAAACTAAATCGCGGTGCATTTCTTGCAGCCCCTCAGCACGGTTCGGCATGCTAAATAACGCGATCTTTTCTGGCCCGCGATTTTTTTCTAGTTCAATGATTTTATTTGGGTTATCACCCATGACTATCGCCGCAACCTGGCTCTGTTTATCCTGGGCAGCCAGCGTATGGTTGAGCAGGCTTACCGCGTCGGCATAGCGGTCGACATTCAGCCACCATACTCCACCCACGGGCATATGACGTACTTCGTCCCATAATGATGAAATACCCAAAGAATATACGATATCCACGGCGTCCCTCGTGAGACTTGATTTACACTTGATTAGTTTACTAGCGAAAGCGTCAGAGTAAACCTAACATTGAAATTAAAGGACATCAGTTTTAGCATGTAAACATATTTTAAGGATGATCTTACGCCTCTCGGTTTAATTTATTGTATTTTCCAACGGACAGAGAAATGCCAGCAAAAGAGCCTGCTGTACCCACCGATGCGACTTTGGGCTACACGTTTCAAAATGATTTCCTGGCGTTAAGCCGGGCATTTTCCCTGCCTGATATTCACTACCACGATATTTCCCGACGCGAGCAGTTAACCGCGGCGCTAAAACGCTGGCCATTACTGGCTGAATTAGCAGAGAAAAAGTAAGGAAGCCGTCGATGGCGATTCTGGGATTACAGGGCGTGCGCGGCGGTACCGGCACCACGTCGATTACCGCTGCGCTGGCCTGGGCGCTGCAATTACTCGGTGAAACCGTACTGGTGGTGGACGCCAGCCCGGACAACATGTTGCGCTTTTTTTTCAACGTCGATTTCAGCCACAAAGCGGGCTGGGCGCGCGCCACGATCGACGGCAGCGACTGGCGCGACGCCGGTTTGCGCTACACCTCGCATATCGATCTTTTGCCCTTTGGTCAGCTGACGCCGGGCGAGCGCGCGAACATTGACCAGCTTCAGCCGACGCTGGCGCCGATGGCCGGGATGGTGCAGAAGCTCCATCAGCAGGGCGATCACCGCTGGCTGCTGATTGACCTGCCGGACGGTTACTCGCCGCTGACCCGCTCCCTCATTGACGTCTGCGACCGCACGCTGGTCATCGTGCATCCGGACGGCAACAGCCATATTCGCCTGCATCAGCAGGCGCTGCCGGTCAATAGCGATATTTTGATTAACGATCTGCGCGTCGGCAGCCAGCTGCAGGAGGATTTGTATCAGCTGTGGCTGGAGAGCCAGCGCCGCATTCTGCCGGTGACCATCCATCGTGATGAGGCGATGGCGGAGTGTCTGGCGGCGAAGCAGCCGCTCGGCGAGTACCGGCAGGACTCTCTGGCGGCGGAGGAGATACTGACGCTGGCCAACTGGTGTCTGCTGCACTACGCCGGGAAGGGGGCGGAATGATTCGCCTGAGCACCCTACTGCTGGCGCCGCCGGTCGGGAAACGGCTGAACGAGCGCTATCGCGACTATCGCCAGCACGGCGCGTCGTGGCTGTCGGCCGCGCTGGGCTGCCTGTGGGCATCTCTGGCATGGGCGTTTATGCCGCTGGAAACGCCTCGCTGGCAGGCTATTCGCGAACGTCACGGCGAGTTTTTCCCGCATATTAATCCGCATCGGCCGCGCCCGTTGGACCCGATTCGCTACCTGCTGCAGTGCGTGTGGCTGCTGGCGACGCGGGTGCCGGAGCCGGATAAAAAGATCAACTGGCGTTCGCTGGCGGCGCTGGAGGGCGTCCAGGGGCGCTATGCCCAGTGGCTGGAAAAGCTGCCGGAAAAGGTTAACGCCCGCACCGGTCACCTGGATAAACATAAAGAGCTGGCTCACCTGTCGCCAAAGCTGCGGCGGCTTATTCTGGGCACGATAACCTTTTTCTCGCTAATCCTCGCGCTGCTCTGTATTACCCAGCCGTTTAATCCGCTCTCGCAGTTTATTTTCCTGCTGCTGCTGTGGGGCGTGGCGCTGCTGGTGCGCCGCATTCCGGGACGCTTTTCGGCCCTGATGCTGATCGTGCTGTCGCTGACCGTCTCCTGCCGCTACATCTGGTGGCGCTACACCTCGACGCTCAACTGGGATGATCCCGTGAGCCTCGTGTGCGGGATAATTCTGCTGTTCGCCGAAACCTACGCCTGGGTGGTGCTGGTGCTGGGGTATTTCCAGGTCGTCTGGCCGCTGAACCGTCAGCCGGTCCCGCTGCCGGAGGATATGGCGCAGTGGCCGACGGTCGATATTTTCGTGCCGACCTACAACGAAGACCTCAACGTGGTGAAAAACACCATTTACGCTTCCCAGGGGATCGACTGGCCGAAGGACAAGCTCAATATCTGGATCCTCGACGACGGCGGGCGCGAAGAGTTCCGCCAGTTCGCCAAAGACGTCGGGGTGCACTACATCGCGCGCACCACCCATGAACACGCGAAAGCCGGGAATATCAACAACGCCCTGAAGTACGCCAAGGGCGAGTTCGTGTCGATTTTTGACTGCGACCACGTGCCGACCCGCTCGTTCCTGCAGATGACCATGGGCTGGTTCCTGAAAGAGAAAGAGTTGGCGATGATGCAGACGCCGCACCACTTCTTCTCCCCGGACCCGTTTGAGCGCAACCTGGGACGATTCCGCAAAACGCCGAACGAAGGCACGCTGTTTTATGGCCTGGTGCAGGACGGGAACGACATGTGGGACGCGACCTTCTTCTGCGGCTCCTGCGCGGTGATCCGCCGCGGCCCGCTGGATGAAATCGGCGGCATTGCCGTGGAAACGGTGACTGAAGATGCCCACACTTCTCTGCGCCTGCACCGTCGCGGGCACACTTCAGCCTACATGCGTATCCCGCAGGCGGCCGGTCTGGCGACGGAGAGCCTGTCGGCGCATATTGGCCAGCGCATCCGCTGGGCCCGCGGGATGGTACAAATTTTCCGCCTTGATAACCCCTTGTTTGGCAAAGGGCTGAAGCTGGCGCAGCGCATCTGCTACGTCAACGCGATGCTGCACTTTCTATCCGGTATTCCGCGGCTGATCTTCCTGACCGCGCCGCTGGCGTTTCTGCTGCTGCACGCCTATATCATCTATGCGCCAGCGCTGATGATCGCCCTGTTCGTGCTACCGCATATGATTCACGCCAGCCTGACCAACTCGAAGATTCAGGGCAAATACCGCCACTCTTTCTGGAGCGAGATCTATGAAACGGTGCTGGCGTGGTATATCGCGCCGCCGACCTTTGTCGCGTTGATTAACCCGCATAAGGGCAAATTCAACGTGACGGCAAAAGGCGGACTGGTGGAGGACGAGTATGTCGACTGGGTGATCTCTCGTCCCTATATCTACCTCGTGCTGCTGAACCTGGTCGGCGTCGGGGTGGGGATCTGGCGCTTTATGTACGGCCCGGAAAACGAAATCCTGACCGTCTGGGTGAGCATTATCTGGGTGTTCTATAACCTGATTATTCTCGGCGGCGCGGTGGCGGTCTCGGTTGAAAGCAAGCAGGTGCGGCGATCGCACCGCGTGGAGATGTCGATGCCGGCGGCGATTGCCCGCGATGACGGGCACCTGTTCTCCTGTACCGTCCATGATTACTCAGACGGGGGCCTTGGGGTCAAGATTCACGGCGAGGCGCAGGTGCTGGAAAGCCAGCACGTCAAGCTGTTGCTGAAACGCGGGCAGCAGGAGTACGCCTTCCCGGTGCGGGTCGCGCGGGTCAACGGCAGCGAGGTTGGGCTACAGCTGCTGCCGTTAAGCAATCAACAGCATATTGATTTTGTACAGTGTACGTTTGCCCGCGCAGATACGTGGGCGCTTTGGCAGGATAGCTTCCCGGAAGATAAGCCGATGGAAAGCCTGCTGGATATCCTGAAGCTGGGGTTCCGTGGATATCGTCACCTGGCGGAGTTTTCTCCGCCGTCGGTGAAGGTTATTTTCCGCTCGCTCACCATGCTGGTGGCCTGGTTTGTCTCGTTTATTCCGCGCCGTCCGGAACGCGCAGCGGCGACACTCTCGGCAGAACCGGCGATGGCTCAACAATGTTGACGTATTCCCCCACCTTTGCGTTGACTCGACTCAGGAGCGGGATTCTTGCTTCACGGTGGTGACCTTAGCCCCAGGGGGGTTAAGGATTTACAGCCACTCCACAAGCTAACACGGCAAGCCCTGCCGCTTTGATATTACGGGCCGCGTTAATGTCGCGATCATGGTCTGCCCCGCATTCCGGGCAGGACCATTTACGAACATCCAGAGGCATCTTTTTCATGGTGAAACCGCAACAGCTACAGCGTTTTGAAGACGGGAAAAACCGGTCGATTGCGACCACTGAACGCCCGGCCCATTCGCCTTTGTACCGGAGCTGGCGCGTGAATTCACCCCAGCCTGCGTCTGCTATCGCTTTGGACAACGACGGGTTGCGGAGCATGTTCTTCACCTTCAGAGATTCGACGCAAACAACTTGGTTCTCGTTTATCAGTTTGCGGGATGCTTTGTGCAGGGCATCCAGACGGCAATCGGCTATTTTCGCGTGGAGTCGGGCCACCTTTAAGCGGGCTTTGGCACGGTTCTTTGAGCCTCTGGCTTTTTTGCTTAAACGGCGCTGGAGCTGCGCCAGGCGGGCCGCGTATTTAGCAGTATGGCGGGGATTGCCGGATTTAAATCCGGTATCAGTGACGAACAAATCTTTTAAACCCACATCAATTCCGACCGTTTTAGCGGTGATCGGCAGTGATACGGGCTCAAGCTCGCAGAGACAGGAGACGAAATATCGCCCGGCGACGTCTCTGGAAAGGGTGACGGTAGATGGAGTAGACGGCAATTCACGGCTCCAGCGCACGTCTAAAGGCGCTTTACTCTTTGCCATATACAGCTTGCCATTGCGATATTTGAATGCGCTGGCGGTCAATTCAGCGGCTTGTTTATGGCGCTTACTTTTGAATGCCGGGTATGCGGCACGCCCGGCGAAAAAGTTAGTAAAGGCGGTCTGTTGGTGGCGCAGCGACTGCTGTAGCGGCACGCAGGAAACATCATTGAGCCAGGCAAATTCCGGCTCTTTTTTTAGGGCCGTTAACCGGGCGCTGGCCTGGACGTAGCCCATTTTCTCCTTCCGTTCGTTGTAGGCATCAATGCGCCAGCGAAGGATTGAATTGTAGACGAAACGCACACAGCCGAACGTCCGGGCCAGAAGCTCAGCCTGCTCGGGCGTTGGATAGAATCGAAATTTATATGCGCGTTTCATGGTTTCGCAAGATACGCACAATTATGCGAGGGTTATTGATAGTGATCAAATATACAGTATTCATGCACGAAAACCGCCTCCACTCCTCTCTCACCTCCATAGGTGGGGGGATCCTGGGGGCATATTGATGAACAGAAAACTCTCTTTGATTTGTGCAGTAGCGGTGGGTATTAGCGGATGGTCTCCCTTCGCTTCGTATGCGGAACCGACGGCGGCGGCGACTCAGGCCGGGCCGACGACGATGGTCCCCGGTATCGCGGGTACGGTGGCGGACAGCCAGCCCACGGCGACGCTTGCCGATCCGGCAGCGCCGGTGGTGGTGCTGGATAACGCTCCGACCCGCGACGTGAAGCTGACCTTCGCCAAAATCGCCCCGCCTCCGGGCAGCATGGTGCTGCGCGGCGCGCGCCCTGAGGGGTCGGTAGAGTTCGGTATGCGCAGCGATGAAGTGGTGGCAAAAGCGCTGCTGAATCTCGACTACACGCCCTCTCCGTCGCTGCTGCCGGTGCAGTCGCAGCTGAAGGTGTATCTTAACGATGAGCTGATGGGCGTGCTGCCGGTAACCAAAGAGCAGCTGGGTAAAAAAGTCAGCGCGCAGATCCCTATCGATCCGCTCTATATCACCGACTTTAACCGCGTGCGCCTTGAGTTTGTCGGCCACTATCGCGATGTCTGTGAAAACCCGGCCAGCAGCACCTTGTGGCTGGACGTCGGTCGCGAAAGCTATCTGGATTTAACCTACCAGTCGCTGAACGTGCGCAACGATCTTTCGCATTTCCCGGTACCGTTCTACGATTCGCGCGATAACCGCCAACTGACGCTACCGATGGTCTTTGCCTCCGCGCCGGGTGTCCTGCAGCAGCAGGCGGCGGCCATCGTCGCCTCCTGGTTCGGCAGCAAGGCGGGCTGGCGCGGCCAGCAGTTCCCGGTGCAGTTCAACCAACTGCCGGACCGTAACGCCATTGTGTTTGCGACCAACGATAAGCGCCCTGACTTCCTGCGCGAGCATCCGCCGGTTAAGGCGCCGACGATTGAAATGATCGACCACCCGGATAATCCGTACGTCAAGCTGCTGGTGGTCTTCGGGCGGGATGACAAAGACCTGCTGCAGGCGGCGAAGGGGATAGCCCAGGGCAATATTCTGTTCCGCGGCAGCAGCGTGACGGTTGACGATGTCAAACAGCTGCAGGCGCGTAAACCCTACGATGCGCCGAACTGGGTGCGTACCGATCGGGCGGTGACCTTTGCCGAGCTGAAAACCTACGAACAGCAGCTGCAATCCAGCGGCCTGGTGCCGGATTCCATCAACGTGGCGCTGAACCTGCCGCCGGACCTCTACCTGCTGCGCGCCAACGGCATCGATATGAACCTGAACTATCGCTACACCATGCCGCCTATCAAGGACAGCTCGCGCATGGATATTAGCCTTAACGATCGGTTCTTACAGTCCTTCAGCCTCAACAGCTCGCAGGATGTGAATAAGCTGATACTACGCCTGCCGGTGCTTCAGGGGCTGCTGGACGGCAAAACGGAAGTGACGATCCCGGCATTGCGCCTCGGCGCCATGAATCAGCTGCGCTTCGACTTCCAGTATATGAACCCGATGCCGGGCGGTTCTATCGATAACTGTATTACCTTCCAGCCGGTACAGAACCACGTGGTGATAGGCGACGACTCGACCATCGATTTCTCGAAGTACTATCACTTTATGGCGATGCCGGATCTGCGCGTATTTGCTAACGCGGGCTTCCCGTACAGCCGGATGGCCGATCTCGCCGATACCCTGGTCGTGGTGCCCAAATCGCCGACCGAGGGCCAGGTTGCCACGCTGCTGGAGACGGCCGGCGGCATTGGCGCGCAAACCGGCCTGGCGGCCATTAACCTGCGCATGACCGACGACGGCAGCCAGATTAAGGACAAAGACGCCGACCTGCTGCTGATTGGCTCCATTCCGCAGGCGCTGAAGGACGACACGAAAATCAACCTGCTGGTTGACGCGACCAAAAGCTGGGTGAAAACGCCGATGCGCCACTACGATCTGGCCAGCATCTATCCTGATACCGAGGCCAGAACGCCGAATACCCGCACCGACGTCACGTCGACCGGGCCGATGGCGGCGATTATTGGCTTCCAGTCGCCGTACAACGATCAGCGCAGCGTCGTGGCGCTGCTGGCCGACAGCCCGCGCGGCAACGAACTGCTGACCCAGGCGCTTAACGACAGCGGTAAACGCGCGGCGATGTTTGGTTCCGTTGCGGTGATTCGTGAGTCGGGCGTCAACAGCCTGAGGGTGGGCGATATTTACTATATCGGGCACCTTCCGTGGTTCGAACGTATCTGGTTTGCGCTCTCCAGCCATCCGGTGCTGTTGGCGATTCTGGCGGCGGTCAGCATTGTTCTGCTGGCATGGGTGCTATGGCGCATGCTGCGTATTATCAGCCGCCGTCGCCTCCACCTTGATGATGAGTAATTGATGATGAACGCGGTGCGCGGTGTGGTGTTATCGGTATTGATGCTGGCGGCGGCGCAGGTGAGCGCCGCCTGCCAGTGGCCGGCCTGGGAGCAGTTTAAAAAAGAGTATATCAGCGCCGAAGGGCGAATTATCGACCCCAGCGATGCGCGAAAAATCACCACCTCGGAAGGGCAAAGCTACGGGCTGTTCTTTGCTCTGGCGGCTAACGATCGCGATGGCTTCCGCAAGCTGTTCGAGTGGACGCAAAACAACCTTGCCGAGGGCGATTTGCGCGCGCATCTCCCGGGCTGGCTGTGGGGGAAAAAGAGCGATGACGAATGGACGGTGCTGGACAACAATTCAGCCTCGGACTCCGATTTGTGGATAGCCTGGGCACTGCTGGAGGCCGGACGTCTGTGGGACACGCCTCAGTACACCGAGGTAGGCAAGGCGCTGCTGGCGCGCATTGCCGACGAAGAGGTCGCCACCGTACCGGGGCTGGGGCCGATGATTCTGCCGGGGAGAGTCGGCTTCGTCGATGACCGCGGCTGGCGTTTTAATCCCAGCTATCTGCCGCCGCAGCTGGCGACCTACTTTGCCGCGTTTGGCGCTCCCTGGCCGAAGATACGCGACGGCAATCTGCGTCTGCTGCTGGAAACCGCGCCGAAAGGTTTTTCGCCTGACTGGGTGCGTTACGAAAAAAGCAAAGGCTGGCAGCTGAAAGCGGATAAACCCATTATCGGCAGCTATGACGCCATTCGCGTCTATCTGTGGGTCGGTATGCTCGATGACGGCGATAAGCAAAAAGCTCGCCTGCTGGCGCGCTTTAAACCGATGGCGACCCGGACGATTGACCAGGGCGTGCCGCCGGAAAAAACCAACATCGCGACCGGTAAAACTACCGGCAACGGTCCGGTTGGCTTCTCCGCTGCGCTACTGCCTTTCTTGCAGAAGGAAGATGCACGCGCCATTCAGCGCCAGCGCGTCGCCGATAACTATCCCGGCGCGGATGCTTACTACAGCGCGGTCCTGACCCTTTTCGGCCAGGGATGGGATCAACACCGTTTTCGCTTCACCGCCGGTGGCGAATTACGGCCTGACTGGAACCAGGAATGCACAAGTTCTCACTAAGCTTATTCACCCTCTCCTTAGGCGTCGCGCTGATGCCGCTGGCGCACGCCGCGGCTACGCCTGTTCAGGAACATCTACTGGAGCAGGTCCGCCTCGGCGAGGCCAGCAAACGTGAGGATTTGGTGCGCCAGTCGCTCTATCGCCTGGAATTGATCGACCCGAATAACCCGGACGTTGTTGCCGCGCGGATGCGCTATCTTCTCCGCCAGGGCGATACCGCCGGCGCGAAGCAGCAGCTGGAGCGTCTGGCGAAGCTGGCGCCGGAATCGCCCGAGCTGAAAGCCTCGCGTGACGAAATGAAAAGCAGCACCGGCGACGGCCGCCAGGAACTGCAGCAGGCTCGTCTGCTGGGCGTGGCCGGGAAGGTTGATGAGGCCATCGCCGCTTACGAGAAGCTGTTTAACGGCGTTCCTGATGATGATGACGCGGCGATTGAGTACTGGACGCTGGTGGCGCGGCTGCCCGCCCGTCATAACGAAGGCATCAATCAGCTGAAAAAACTCAACGCCCGCTTGCCGGGCAACGTCCCGCTGCAAACGGCGCTGGCGAAACAGATGTTTGGCGATAATAAGCCGGAAGAGGGATTTGCTTATCTGGAGCAGATGTCCCGCTCGGCGGCGGGGCGCGGTATCGCGGCGGACATCTGGTTTAACGAAGTGAAAAGTATGCCGGTCAGCCGGGCCAGCGTGCAGGCGCTGCAGCGCTTTCTCATGCAGTTTCCCACCGGTTCCACCTCGGCGAATGCCCGCGTCTTGCTCGCTCAGCAGCAGACGCAGCTAAAAGACCCGACGTTCCGCGATCGCGCGGAGGGGCTGGCGGCGGTGAAGGCCGGGAAAGGTTCGGTGGCCGTGGCCGATTTGCAGCAGGCTGTGCGGGCGGATGCCAAAGACAGCGACGCGGTTGGCGCATTGGGGCAGGCGTACTCCCAGCGCGGCGATCGGGCGCGGGCGGTTGCCCAGTTGAGTAAAGCCATCAAAATGGACCCGGATAGCCCGAGCCGCGATAAGTGGGACAGCCTGCTCAAGACTAACCGCTACTGGCTGCTGATTAAGCAGGGCGATAGCGCCCTCAAAAGCGGCCAGCTGGCGCAGGCGCAAAATCATTACGCCCAGGCGCAGCGCATAGACAATACCGACAGCTATGCGGTGCTGGGGCTGGGGGACGTGGCGGCGGCGTGGAAAGAAAACGCGGCGGCGGAGCGCTACTACCAGCGCGCGCTGCGAATGGATCGCGGCAACAGCCTGGCGGTGCGCGGTCTGGCGAATCTGTATCGCGCCGAATCGCCGGAAAAAGCCAGCGCGTACATCGCCAGCCTGTCGCCGGGCCAGCGGCGCAGTATTGATGATATCGAACGCAGCCTGACGAACGATCGGCTGGAGAAACAGGCCGAAGCGCTGGAGAGCCAGGGCAACTGGGCGCAGGCGGCGGAAGTGCAGCGCAGACGGCTGGCGCTGGATCCGGATAGCGTGTGGATCGCCTACCGCCTGTCGCGGGATCTGGTCAGCGCGGGTAGCCGCAGCGAAGCCGATGCGATTATGCGCGCGATGGTCAACCGCCAGCCCGGCGATGCCGACCGGGTTTACGCCTACGGCCTCTATCTATCCGGGAATAATCAGGATGAGATGGCGCTGGCGCAGATTAACGCCCTGCCGCGCGGGCAGTGGACGGACAATATTCGCGAGCTGGAGGCGCGCCTGCAAAGCGATAACGTGTTGCGCCAGGCGAATCAGCTGCGCGATAGCGGCCAGGAAGCCCGGGCGATCGCGCTGATTAACCAGCAGCCGACGTCGGTGCGCTACGCGCTCACGCTGGCGGACTGGGCGCAGCAGCGCGGCGACAGCCAGACGGCGATTGCTGAATATCAGCGGGTGCTGGGGCAGCAGCCTGACAACGGCGATGCGCGTCTGGGCCTGGCGGAAGTGTATCTTGCCGATGGCGATAAAAACGCCGCCCGCGCCCAGGTGGCGCAGCTCAAGGGCGACGACATCGATTCTATCAATATGCAGCGGCGTATCGCCCAGGCGCAGGCCGGGTTGGGCGATCGCGCTCAGGCGCAGCAAACCTTCGTCCGCATCGTTCCGCAGGCGAAAGCGCGGCCGCCGTCAATGGAAAGCGCGCTGGTGCTGCGCGACGCCGCGCGTTTCCAGGCGCAGAACGGCGAGCCGCAGCAGGCGCTGGAAGGCTATAAAGATGCAATGGTGGCCTCCGGCGTCGCCCGCGAGCGCCCGCAGGATAACGACACGTTTACGCGGCTGACGCGTAACGACAGCAGCGATGACTGGCTGAAGCGCGGGATCCGCAGCGACGCGGCGGATCTTTATCGTCAGCAGGATCTTAACGTCACCCTCGAACATGATTACTGGGGCTCCAGCGGTACCGGCGGCTATTCCGACCTGAAAGCCCATACCACGATGCTGCATGTGGATGCGCCGCTGGCCGACGGGCGAATGTTCTTCCGTACCGATCTGGTTAATATGGATGCCGGGAGTTTTTCGACGAACAGCGACGGCAGCTATTCGCCGAGCTGGGGCACCTGCGGTGAAATCGCCTGTAGCGGCGGCAGCAAACATCAGAGCGATAGCGGCGCCAGCGTCGCGGTGGGCTGGAAGAACGATACCTGGAGCGGCGATATCGGCACCACGCCGATGGGCTTTAACGTCGTTGATGTGGTGGGCGGCCTGAGCTACAGCAGCGACGTTGGTCCGCTGGGCTACACCGTGAACCTCCATCGACGCCCCATCTCCAGCTCGCTGCTGGCCTTTGGCGGGCAGAAAGACAACCCTAACGACGGCCATACCGGCAAGACCTGGGGCGGGGTGCGCGCCGACGGCGGCGGTCTGAGTCTGAGCTACGATAAAGGCGAGGCCAACGGCGTCTGGTCTTCGCTGGGCGTCGACCAGTTGACCGGGAAAAACGTCGCCGACAACTGGCGCGTGCGCTGGATGACCGGCTACTACTATAAAGTGATTAACGAAGATAACCGCCGGGTCACCGTCGGCCTGAACAATATGCTCTGGCACTACGATAAGGATCTCAGCGGCTATACGCTGGGTCAGGGCGGTTACTACAGTCCGCAGGAATATGTCTCCTTCTCGGTGCCGGTTACCTGGCGTCAGCGGACGGCGAACTGGTCATGGGAGCTGGGGGGCTCGGTGTCGTGGTCCCACTCGCGCACCAAAACCGAGGCGCGCTATCCGCTGCTCAATTTGATCCCTTCGCAGTATCGTCATGATGCCAGCCAGCTCACGGAAGAAGGCAGCAGCAGTTCTGGCGTCGGCTATACCGCGCGGGCGCTGATTGAACGACGGGTGACCAGCAACTGGTTTGTCGGGGCGGCGGTGGATATCCAGCAGGCGAAGGATTACACCCCGAGCCATGCGCTGCTGTACGTTCGCTATTCGGCTTCCGGCTGGCAGGGCGATATGGATATGCCGCCGCAGCCGTTGGTTCCTTATGCCGACTGGTAGCGGATTAGGCTGAATTATGCGACAGGGCGCCACTCCGCGGCGCTCTTCGCGTATACTCGTTGCCTCCGGCCAGGCAGCCCGATTTCCCCTCCGGTGGTGCGGAAGCAGCGTAGCGCGCTGCATCCCGGAGGCGGCGCCAGGGGCGCCTTGTCCGGGCTACCGGCCCGATGGCGGTTGTGAGCGTGTAGCCCGGGTAAGGCGTCAGCCGCCACCCGGGAATGTTCCCCGGTCGCGCTGTGCTTACCGGGGCTACCGGCCCGCGCTGCCTGCGGATTTTGTAGCCCGGACAGGCGCATTGCGCCGCCTCCGGGAAAGCGTCCCGATGGCGGCTGTGAATGTGTAGGCCGGGCAATTTCTTAGCCCGGGTAAGGCGTTAGCCGCCACCCGGGAATGTTCCCCGGTCGCGCTATGCTTACCGGGGCTACAGGTCGGTGCTGCCTGCGGATTTTGTAGCCCGGACAGGCGCATTGCGCCGCCTCCGGGAAAGCGTCCCGATGGCATTGCTTCGCGCCTTGCGGGCGTGAGCGAACAATTTGAGTATATAATCAGCCTGATAACGATCGGTGAGAGGGACCTATACCCGATATGCGTTCAGTTTCAGTGGAGAACCCCGTTGCGCGTCAGCCGTTCACTTACAATTAAACAGATGGCGATGGTCGCGAGCGTGTCCATGGCGTTTGTACTGGTCTTCTGTTCTATTCTGCTGTTCCACTTTGTTCAGCAGAGTCGCTTTACCACGGCCACGCAGTTAGAAAGCATCGCGCGCTCCGTTCGCGAACCGCTGTCAGCGGCTATCCTGAAAGCCGATATCCCTGAGGCGGAAGCCATTCTGAGCCGTATTCAACCCGCAGGCATCGTCAGCCGGGCGGATGTTGTCCTGCCCAATCAGTTCCAGGCGCTGCGGATGCGCTTTATCCCCGAGCGCCCGGTACCGGTAACCATCACCCGTATGTTTGAACTGCCGGTACAGATTTCGCTGCCTATCTACTCCCTTGAACGGCCCGCTAACCCACAGCCGCTGGCCTATCTGGTGCTCCAGGCCGACTCATACCGCATGTATAAATTCGTCATGAGCGCGCTGGCGACGTTAGTGACCGCTTACTTGCTTCTGGTGCTGATGCTGACGGTGGCGATCACCTGGTGCATCAACCGTCTGATGGTACGACCGCTGCGTAAAATCGCCCGTGAGCTAAACGATGTCCCGCAGCACGAGCGTTTGGGCCATCAGCTCACGCTGCCGCGTCTCCATCATGACGATGAAATCGGCATGCTGGTGCGCAGCTACAACCGTAATCAGCAGACGCTGCTGCGCCTGCACGACGAACTCTCTTTGCAATCGACCCGTTTTCCGGTATCCGAGCTGCCGAACAAAGCCTTTCTAATGGCCATGCTGGAGCAAACCGTCGCGCGACCGCAGGCCTCGGCGCTGCTGATTATCGCCTGCGAAACGCTACAGGATACCGCTGGCGTACTGAAAGAGACGCAGCGTGAAATGCTACTGCTAACCCTGGTTGAAAAGCTGCGGGCGATTATCCCGGCGCAGATGGTGCTGGCTCAGGTGAGCGGCTACGACTTCGCGATTCTGGCCCACGGTATTGACGAACCCTGGCAGGCGGTGACGTTAAGTAAGCAAGTACTCACTGTCTTAAATGAACGTTTGCCGCTGCACGGCATCCAGCTGCGCCCCTGCGCCAGCGTCGGTATCGCGATGTTTAACGGCGAAATTAACGCCGAACAGCTCTACCGGCGGGCGTTTTCCGCCGCCGTAACCGCGCGTCGTAAAGGGAAAAACCAGATTGAGTTCTTCGATCCGCAGCAGATGGAAAAGGCGCAGCGCCGCTTAATGGAAGAGCACGATATTCTGACGGCGCTTGATAACCAGCAGTTTGCCATCTGGCTGCAGCCGCAGGTGGATACCCACAGCGGCGAGGTGTGCGGTGCGGAAGTGCTGCTGCGTCAGCGTCAGGCGGACGGCAGCTGGTCGCTGCCGGGCGATCTGATTGAGCGTATCGAAGCCTGCGGGCTGATGGTGCCGGTCGGCTACTGGGTGATGGAAGAGGCCTGCCGGCAGCTTGCCGCCTGGCAAAATCAGGGGATTATGTTGCCGCTGTCGGTCAACGTGTCGTTGCTGCAGCTGCTGCATCACGATCGCGGCGAGGAGATGCTGGCGCTGCTCGCGCGCTATCGTATCGCGCCGGGCACGCTGGTACTGGAAGTCACCGAAAGCCGTCGGATTGACGACCCGCAGGCGATTATTTCCCTGCTGCGTCCGCTGCGTGAAGCGGGCGTGCGGATTGCCCTCGATGACTTTGGTATGGGCTACGCCGGCCTGCGCCAGCTGCAGCATATTAAATCGCTGCCGGTAGACATCCTGAAAATCGATAAAGTCTTTATCGATATGCTGCCCGATGACATCAGCATGATGCCCGCGATTATCCAGCTGGCGCGGGGGTTGAATCTGCACATTGTCGCGGAGGGCGTCGAAACCGATACCCAGTATCGCTGGCTGCAGGAGGCGGGCGTCGAGACGGTGCAAGGGTATCTTTTTGGCTGCGCCATGCCGCCTGAGGTTTTTATGGCCCGTTTTTTACCCGGTGATGTTGAGGATGCAAGTTTGTAACAACATTGTTAGCTTATGCGAGTCAGTTCAAATAAATTAACAATTGCATTGCAATTTCATCACTCGTTATTTCTGAAATGTTTCATGGGTGTTATTTTTAAGCCACGGACGCAATATCCCCTCAAAGTCTGTGGTTATCTCCAAAGGACACCCTATGAAAATCTCTTTCTTTAAAAGCCTCTATGTCCAGGTTCTCTCGGCCATAGCGATCGGTATTCTGCTGGGCCATTTTTACCCGGAACTGGGTGCGCAGATGAAACCCCTCGGCGATGCCTTCGTTAAGCTGATTAAAATGATTATTGCCCCGGTTATCTTCTGTACCGTCGTGACGGGGATTGCCGGGATGGAGAGCATGAAAGCCGTCGGCCGCACCGGGGCGGTGGCGCTGCTCTACTTTGAAATCGTGAGCACAATTGCGCTGATCATCGGCCTGATCATTGTAAACGTGGTGCAGCCCGGCGCGGGAATGAACGTTGACCCGGCGACCCTCGACGCGAAGGCCGTGGCGGTTTACGCCGAACAGGCGAAAGATCAGGGCATCGTAGCGTTCCTGCTCGATATTATCCCCGGCAGCGTAATTGGCGCTTTTGCCAGCGGCAACATTCTGCAGGTGCTGATGTTTGCGGTGCTGTTTGGTTTCGCGCTGCATCGCCTCGGCAGCAAAGGCCAGCTGATTTTTAACGTTATCGAAAGCTTCTCGCAGGTGATCTTCGGCATCATCAATATGATCATGCGCCTGGCGCCGATTGGCGCGTTCGGGGCCATGGCCTTTACCATTGGGAAATACGGCGTCGGTACGCTGGTGCAGCTTGGCCAACTGATCGTCTGCTTCTACATCACCTGCATCCTGTTTGTGGTGGTAGTGCTGGGGTCGATCGCCAAAGCCACCGGCTTCAGCATCTTTAAATTTATCCGCTATATCCGCGAAGAGCTGCTGATTGTCCTGGGAACGTCTTCATCCGAGTCGGCGCTGCCGCGTATGCTCGATAAGATGGAGAAGCTGGGCTGCCGCAAGTCGGTGGTGGGGCTGGTGATCCCGACGGGGTACTCCTTTAACCTCGATGGCACCTCAATATACCTGACGATGGCGGCGGTGTTTATCGCCCAGGCGACGAACAGCCATATGGATATTTTCCATCAGATCACCCTGCTGGTGGTGCTGCTGCTCTCCTCAAAAGGCGCGGCGGGGGTGACGGGTAGCGGCTTTATCGTCCTTGCGGCGACGATTTCCGCCGTCGGGCACCTGCCGGTCGCCGGTCTGGCGCTCATTCTTGGCATCGACCGCTTTATGTCCGAGGCGCGCGCGCTGACCAACCTGGTGGGTAACGGCGTCGCGACCATCGTTGTCGCTAAATGGGTCAAAGAGCTGGACGCGAAACAGCTGGATGATGTGCTGAACAACCGTACTCCGGTAAGCAAATCGCACGAATTATCCTCATAAATCCATCTGTTAGGCCCGTTGTCCCTTGCTGGACTACGGGCTCCTGCGCATAATTAGGGGTCACTGTCGCTTGCGCGGCGGTGACCCTTATGTTTATTTCACGTCAACATGCGACATTTTCATCTCCGTGTGGTCTAACCGACGTACTTAACTCACCATATTTTTTCGGCGGCCCTCCCGTGGGCCGCTGTTGTAACCAGGATTGTTCATCAGGGGTTCACATGCAGGGCACAAAAATTCGACTCTTAACCGGTGGTTTGCTGATGATGGCGACGGTCGGTTATGTGCAGGCAGAAGCGCTCCAGCCGGACCCGGCCTGGCAACAGGGGACACTGGCGAATGGGTTTCAGTGGCAGGTTTTAGCCACCCCGCAGCGTCCCAGCGATCGTATCGAAGTTCGCCTGTCCGTGAATATTGGCTCGCTGAGCGAAAGCACTCAGCAGAGCGGCTTTAGCCACTTTATCCCGCGCCTCGCGCTGACGCAAAACGGTGGCCTCCCGACCATGCAGGCCCGTTCGCTATGGCAGCAGAGTATTGACCCGAAGCGTCCTCTGCCGCCCGCCATCGTCTCTTATGACTACAGTTTGTTTAACCTGAGCATACCGAATAACCGTAACGACCTGCTGAAAGAGGCGCTGAGCTGGCTGGCCAGCGCCAGCGGTAAAATGCCGATCTCCCCGGAAACCGTCAACCACGCGCTGCAGGGCGAAGACATGGTGGCAACCTGGCCTGCGGATACCAAAGAAGGCTGGTGGCGCTATCGGCTGAAAGGCTCCACCATGCTGGGGCACGATCCGGCGGCGCCGCTGAAGCAGCCGGTGGATATTGCTCAGCTAAAAGAGTATTACCACAAGTGGTACACGCCGGATGCCATGACCCTGATTGTGGTCGGCAACGTGGATAGCCGCAGCGTCGCGGAACAAATCAACAAAACTTTCGGCGGCCTGAAGGGCAAGCGCGAAACGCCGGTGGCGGTTCCTACGCTGTCGCCGCTGCCGACGACGCCGGTCAGCATCATGACCGATGCGGTGCGCCAGGATAAGCTGTCGCTGATGTGGGATGCGCCGTGGCAGCCGATCCGCGACTCGGTCGCGCTGCAGCGCTACTGGCGCGACGATCTTGCTCGGGAAGCGCTGTTCTGGCACGTACAGCAGAATCTGAGCAAAAGTAATATCAAGGATATCGGCCTTGGCTTTGACTGCCGCGTGCTCTACCAGCGCGCCCAGTGCGCGATCAATATCGAATCGCCGGGCGAGCGCCTGAACGCCAACTTAACGACCGTGGCGCGCGAGCTGGCGAAAGTCCGCGATCGCGGCCTGCCGCAGGAGGAGTTTGATGCCCTGATCGCGCAGAAAAACCTCGAACTGCAGAAGCTGTTTGCCACCTATGCGCGCACCGATACGTACATCCTGATTAGCCAGCGGATGCGTTCGTTGCAAAATCAGGTGGTGGATATCGCGCCCGAGCAGTATCAGAAACTGCGCCAGGAGTTTCTCAATTCGCTGACGGTCGACATGCTGAATCAGTACCTGCGTCAGCAGCTGTCGCAGGATATGGCGCTGGTGTTGCAGCAGCCGCAGGGTGAGCCGGAATACAACATGAAGGAACTGCAGGCGACGTGGGAAAAGCTGATGGCGCCCGCGCCAGCGGCCGCAGCGGCGTCGAGCGGCGCCGGTGATGTTGCGGAAGGGCGTAACGAAGCGACGGATATCCCGCCAGCGCAGTAAAGCAAAACCGGATAGCGTGGCTATCCGGTGAGGTTTATGGCTAATCTGTTTTACGTATTGCTGGGTTGGCCCGGTGATTTTCCCGGAGGCGGCGCTGGCGCGCCTTGTCCGGTCTAATGCCAGCGCCAGACAGTAGCCCGGCTACGCGCAGCGCAAACCGGGATTCTCGCAGGCGGGCGTAACGCAATCGAAAATTACTGCGGCATCGCCTCGCGCGGGATAATCGCGCCGCGATACTGGATCACCGTGCTGGCGGTCAGGTGTCCGCGTTTTGCCGCAGATTCGGCGTCGCCGCCGGTCAGGCGTACGGCCAGGTAGCCGGCGCTGAACGAATCGCCCGCCGCCGTGGTATCAACCACTTTCTCTTTCGGCAGCTTAACGGCCGGGACTTCCCGCAGCGGCTGGCCGGCAATCGCCACCAGGCAGGAGTCTGCGCCGCGCTTAACCACCACTTCTTCAACGCCGGCGGCGTGGGTGCGGGCAATCACTTCCGCAACCGGCTTCTCGCCCCACAGCGCGTCTTCGTCATCGAGGGTCAGGAACGCGATGTCGGTGCAGGCCAGCATCTGCTGATAAACCCGCTGCGTCTCCTCTTTGCTGCTCCACAGACGCGGACGATAGTTATTATCAAAGATAACCTTGCCGCCGTTCGCCCGGCATTCCCGCAGCAGGGTCAGCAGCTTCTCGCGGCTGGTCGGGCTGAGGATCGCCAGGCTGATGCCGCTAAGATACAGATAATCAAAGGTCGCCAGCTCTTCGCAGATGGCCGCAGACTGCTCGCTCTCCAGCCAGAACTTCGCCGCGGCTTCGTTGCGCCAGTAGTAAAAGGTGCGCTCGCCGCTCTCGTCGGTTTCGATGTAGTAGAGGCCCGGTAAACGGTCGGCCATGCGCTGAATCAGGTCAGTCTGAACGTTCTCGCTCTGCCAGGATTCGAGCATCTGCTGGCTGAAGGTGTCCGTGCCCAGGGCGGTAACGTAGTGCACGCCCAGCGCGCTGGCGTCGGTCTGGCGAGCGATGTAGACGGAAGTGTTTAAGGTGTCGCCGCCAAAGCCGCGATTAACCGCTGCGCCTTTCTCTGACAGCTCAATCATGCATTCGCCAATGACGGCAATTTTCTTCGACATAGTGATGACCTGAAATTAAATCAATATTAACCCTAGTGTGCGCTGGGGCGCTTTGATGGTCAATGATATTAAAACAACGTTCCATTATTTTTTTTGACCTGACGCGGATTATGTGACGAAAACCTCATTCGGCGGAGCAAATGGCGTTTCTCAACTATATTCAGGAGTGACGAGACGCAAAAGGAGTGCAGAAGGGATGAGCAGAACCCGAAAAACCGTGGCTATTATCCTGGGAACGATTGTCGTACTGATCGTTCTGTTTTTTATCGTGCTGGCGACCTTTGACTGGAACCGCCTGAAGCCGACGATCAACCAGAAAGTCTCTGCCGAGCTGAACCGCCCGTTCGCGATTCGCGGCGATCTGGGCGTCGTCTGGGAACGCCAGCCCGGCGAGAGCGGCTGGCGAAGCTGGATCCCCTGGCCGCACGTTCATGCCGAAGATATCGTCCTTGGCAACCCCCCTGATATCCCGCAGGTCACAATGGTCCACCTGCCGCGCGTTGAGGCGACTCTCGCCCCGCTGGTGCTGCTCAGCAAAACGGTCTATCTGCCGTGGATTAAGCTTGAACAGCCTGACGCGCGGCTGATCCGACTGTCGGAGAAGACCAACAACTGGACTTTCGACCTGGCTTCGGCGGGGTCGTCGGAGAAAGATGCGGCGCCTTCCAGCTGGTCTTTCCGCCTCGACAATATTCTTTTCGATCGCGGCAAGATTGCCGTTGATGACAAAGTGTCGCGCGCTGACGTGACGATCGTGGTTGATCCGCTCGGTAAGCCGCTGGCGTTCAGTGAAGTGACCGGCGAGAAGGGGAAAGGGCAGCCGCAGAAAGTGGGCGATTACGTCTTCGGCCTGCAGGCGAAAGGGAGCTACAACGGACAGCCGCTCTCCGGTAGCGGCAAAATCGGCGGCATGCTGGCGCTGCGCAGCGAAGGGACGCCGTTCCCCCTGCAGGGGGATTTTCGTTCCGGCAATACCCGGGTCGCGTTTACCGGCACGGTCAGCGATCCGCTTAACCTCGGCGGCGTCGATCTGCGGCTGAAGTTTTCCGGGGACTCGCTGGGCGATCTCTATGACCTGACCGGCGTGCTGCTGCCGGATACGCCGGCCTTTTCGACCGACGGGCATCTGCGGGCCACCTTCAAGGAGAAAAACGGTTCACGCTTCGCCTATCAGGATTTTAATGGCCGCATCGGCGAGAGCGATATCCACGGCTCGCTGACCTACACCACCGGTAAACCCCGGCCTAAGCTGGAGGGCGACCTTGAGTCCAGACAGCTAAGGCTGGCGGATCTGGGGCCGCTGATTGGCGTCGACTCCGGCGGTAAAGGCAGCCAGACCGAACGGCGCAAAGGCGAGACCTCCCCGCAGCCGGCCGGAAAAGTGTTGCCATATGACCGCTTTGAAACCGATAAGTGGCAGGTGATGGATGCCGATGTGCGCTTTAAAGGACGGCGCATTGAGCACGGCGGCACGCTCCCCATCAGCGACCTCTCCACCCACGTGATCCTCGAACGGGGCGACCTGCGCCTGCAGCCGCTGCGTCTGGGGCTGGCCAACGGCACGATTGCCGGCAGCATTCATCTTGAAGGGGATAAAAAACCGCTGCAGGGGACGGCGAACCTGCAGGCGCGCCGCCTGAAGCTGAAAGCGCTGATGCCAAACGTGGAGATGATGCAGAAAACCCTCGGCGAAATGAACGGCGATGTGCAGCTTCGCGGCACCGGCAACTCCGTCGCCGCGCTGCTGGGCAACAGTAACGGTAACCTGAAGCTGCTGATGAACGACGGTTTAATTAGCCGCAACCTGATGGAGATCCTCGGCCTGAACGTCGGTAACTTTATCATCGGGCAGATCTTTGGCGATGATGAGGTGCGGGTGAACTGCGCGGCGGCCAATATCGACGTGGTCAACGGCGTCGCCCGGCCGCAGGTGTTTGCCTTTGATACGGAAAACGCGTTGATCAACGTCACCGGTACCGCCAGCTTTGCCTCAGAGCAGCTGGACCTCACTATCGATCCGGAGAGTAAGGGCTTTCGCATTATCACCCTGCGTTCACCGCTCTACGTGCGCGGCACCTTTAAGTCGCCGAATGCGGGCGTGAAGGCGGGGCCGCTGATTGCCCGCGGCGCGGTAGCGGCAGCGCTGGCGACCCTGGTGACGCCGGCCGCCGCGCTGCTGGCGCTGATCTCACCCGCCGAAGGCGAGGCGAACCAGTGTCGGGCAATTCTGTCGCAGATGAAAAAATAGTCGGCAAGGAGACGCCCCTCGCCGGATGGCCAGGGGCGTGGAGGGAGAGTTACAGCGATTGGTGACGCGTTTCGTGAGTCAGCAGCAGCGCGATCATCGTCAGCGCCGCCATGGCGGCCAGATAGAGCCCTACCGCAGGCAGACCGTAGTTGCCCTGCAGCCAGGCGGCGATATACGGCGCCACGGACGCCCCGAGGATCGACGAGACGTTATAGGAGAACGATGCGCCGGTATAGCGAACTTCCGTCGGGAACAGCTCCGGCAGCAGCGCGCCCATGGGGCCAAAGGTCAGCCCCATCAGGCTCAGGCCAATCAGCAGGAAGGCAAAGACCAGCAGCGGGTTGCCGGAGCCGAGCAGCGGTTTAAAGGCAAACAGCGCGAAGAGGATGATCAGGGTCGTAATCACGACCATGCTCTTACGACGGCCGAATGCATCCGCCAGCAGGCCCGCCACCGGTACCATCACGCCAAAACCGATAACCGCCATCATCAGCATCCACAGCACTTCGTTACGCGGCAAGCCGAGGCCAATCGGCGCGGCGGCGGTGCTGAAGGTCATGGAGTAGACGGTCATGATGTAAAACAGCGTATAGGTCGCCAGCATGATAAAGGTGCCGAGAACGGTGACGCGCACGTGTTTGGTCAGCAGCGTGCCCAGCGGGATTTTGACCTGTTTTTTCGCGGCGGCTACCTTAGCGAACACCGGCGACTCGTGCAGCGAAACGCGGACGTACAGGCCGATAATGACCAGCACGGCGGAGAAGATAAACGGCATACGCCAGCCCCATTCCATAAACTGCTGGTCGGTCAGCAGCCAGGAGAGCAGCAGGAAGGTGCCGTTTGCGAAGAAGAAGCCGATAGGCGCGCCCAGCTGCGGAAATGAGCCATACAGCGCGCGCTTGCGCGGCGGGGCGTTTTCCGTTGCCAGCAGCGCCGCGCCGCCCCATTCGCCGCCAAGGCCGAGCCCCTGACCAAAGCGCGCCAGCGCCAGCAGCACCGGTGCCATAATGCCAATGGTTTCATAGCCGGGCAGCAGGCCGATAACCACGGTGGAGATCCCCATCGTCAGCAGCGAGGCGACGAGGGTCGCTTTACGGCCTACGCGGTCGCCGAAGTGGCCAAAGACCGCTGAACCGATAGGGCGCGCAATAAAGGCGATAGCGAAGGTCGCCAGCGATTGTAGCGTCGCGGCGGCGGGATCGCCCTGCGGGAAGAAAATGTGCGGGAATACGATAACCGCCGCGGTGGCATAGATGTAGAAGTCGAAGAACTCGATGGCGGTACCAATGAGTGAGGCGACGACGACTTTATTGCGTGAGTTAACCGGAACGGTGTCCTGCGCGTTGTCGAGTGTTGTGGCTGTGGCTTGCATAGATCTTTCTTATTTTTTGCGAACGAAAGGCCATATAGCCACAGCCTTGGGGACATTTCAATCTGTAACAAGGGGCGAGAGAGGCGAAAAAAGAAGCAAAAAGTGAATAATTTCTGTGCCAGAAAAATAACTTCTATGAAATGCTTCACAAAATTCAAATAATGGTCGATAAAACCAGGTTTAGGTTAAATAAAAGTTACATGTTGGATTTATATGCTGAAATGCCAGGTTGGGCTGAATTTTGCGTCTTTTATTCAGCCCAGTGATGGTTTAGTCGTGGGCTTTGCCCGGCATCCGGCGGTCGTCTTTATATTCGGCGGTGGCAATCCATGCGGCGCAGAACAGCGTCAGGCGGGCGAAAAAATAGAAGAAGGCCATTATCCCCAACACCGAACCGAATGCCGCCCCGGATGGGGATTTCACCAGCGCCGGTAGCGTCCAGGTCATAATGATTTTGATTATCTCAAAGCCGACGGCCGCAATCAGGGTGCCGCGAATCAGCGCCTTACGGCGAGGGCGGTGGCGCGGGAGCCGCCAGAAAATCCAGAAAAACAGCAGATAGTTGGCGAAGATGGAAATCGCGAGGCCAATCAGCCGCCACGCCGGTTTCAGCCACTCGATATAATCAAGATAAAGCGCCGAGATAATCATCTGCTGGGCCGAGCCGGCGATAGAGGTGATCGACAAGGTAATGACCAGCGCAACCAGCAGGCCGATCAGCGAGATAAAGTCGCGGAAATACTTAACCCAAATTTTCTCCTGATCCTGCGGCGTGCGTTCCCAGACGTCGCGCGACTGGGCGCGAATGGCCTCACGCAGGTTGCCCATCCAGTTAATGCCGGAGTAGAGCGCCACCAGCAGACCCACAATACCGACGGCGGTACGCTGCTGTACGGCGGTATTGATGGTATTTTTCAGCGTTGCCGCCAGCGTCGGGTCGCTAACGTTAAGCAGGATTTTATCGAAGATGTCCTGTAGCAGCGTGGGATGCGAGGCGAGAACAAAACCGGCGGCCGCAAAAGAGACCATCAGGATTGGGATCATCGATAAAAACGAGAAGTAGGTGATTGCCGCGCCAAACTGATTACCCAGCCTGTCGTTAAAGCGCTCCGCGGCGCGGATGATATGGGCGACCATATGGTTACGCTGAACTTTTTCCGCCGTTCCGGTGACGCTTTTCAGCGCCTGGTTGGCTTTTTTCGCCACGGTAGAGTCGTTTATCGCAGCCATCGCGCTTTTGTTTTTATCCGGCTGCTGGCCCGGATCCTCGGTTGGGCGTTGAGCGTCGTTTTCCGGCGTCATAAATTATTTCTTCCTTTTTTACAGCGATATTCTTCAAAAATTATATACGCAAAATCACGGATGGGGCGTATCGGGGGTATCGGGCGTCGGAATCTGCGAATCACTGAAGCGCTTTCTTGTGTTATTCCCCGGCTGCGCTGCGTTTGTATCGGCCTGGGAGAATTTGATAATGGCATGATATTGTTGGTTTTTACGCCATGCAAAGCGTCAGCCAGCACCCGGCAGGGAATATCGGCACGCTCTCAAATACAGATTTTTCATTATTCGGCCTAATCAACGTAGTTTTTCATTAAGCCGCCCAGCCACTCCATAAACAGATGTACCCGGCGCGAGAGATTACGCCGGTGCGGATAAATGAGCGACACCGGCAGCGGCTCGGCGCGGTAGTGGGGCAGAATTTCTATCAGCTCGCCGGTGCGCAGCCATTCCCGAACCCCCACCCGCGGCACCTGAATAATGCCCAGCCCCGCCAGGCACGACGCCTGATAGGTCTCGGTGCTGTTCACCGTCAAGACGCCGCCGGTTTTGATCCAGCGGACGGCGCCCTCGCTGACCACTTCGAATCCCAGCGGGCGCACCCCGAGGCTGCTTGCGTAGTGGATCAGCGCATGATCGGCGAGATCGTCCAGCGATTGCGGATAGCCGAAGCGCGTCAGGTACTGCGGGCTGGCGCAGTTGATTTGCGTTAGCTTGCCCAGCGGCCGCGCGATGAGCCCGGAATCTTTCAGCGTACCGACGCGCACCACGCAGTCAAAGCCCTCGCGAACCACGTCGACTAACCGATCGCTGCTGCTGAGCTCCAGTTCGATGCCGGGATACTTCTGCAGAAATGCCGGCAGCTGTGGAATGACCAGCTTTTTCGCTACGGCGACGGGCATATCAACCCGCAGACGCCCGCTGATGCTGGAGGGGTCAAGCTGAAACATGCCGTCCAGCTCTTCAAGATTGCTGAGCAGGTCTCTGGCGCGTTCGTAATAAACCATACCGTCCTGCGTCAGCTGTACCCGGCGGGTTGTGCGATGCAGCAGACGAACCCCAAGGTGGCTCTCCAGCGCCTGAATCTGGCGCGAGACGCTTCCTTTCGGCAGGCCAAGCGTATCCGCGGCGCGGGAAAAACTTTCCAGCTCCGCGACTCTGATGAACAGCTGCATTGCGTGAATTTTATCCATGCCGGCGGCCTATTGTTGTTTTTACTGAAACAGTAAAACGTAATTTGCCATATTTATTGTTTTTATAGCAGCTAATAAGCTCTTCAACGATGCAAACGCAACCAAGAAGGGGTTTTCTGATGACGCAACGTATCGCTTTAGTCACCGGCGGTAGCCGTGGACTGGGAAAAAACGCCGCATTGAAGCTGGCGGCAAAGGGAACCGATATTATTCTGACCTGGCACAGTAACCCGCAGGCGGCGCTGGACGTGGTGGCTGAAATTGAGCAAAAAGGCGTGAAAGCCGCGGCATTACCGCTAAACGTCGGTGATGTTGGCAGTTTCGACAGTTTTGCTCAGAAGGTAAGAGAAGTGCTTCAGCAGCGCTGGCAGCGGGAGACCTTCGACTATTTATTGAACAATGCCGGAATTGGCCTGAATATTCCCTTTGCTGAAACCAGCGAGGCGCAGTTTGATGAATTAATGAACATCCAGTTTAAGGGACCGTTTTTCCTTACCCAACGCCTGCTGCCGTTATTGCAGGACGGGGGGCGGATCCTCAACGTTTCCAGCGGACTGGCGCGTTTCGCGCTGCCGGGCTATGCGGCCTACGCCTCAATGAAAGGCGCGATGGAGGTGCTGACGCGCTACCAGGCGAAGGAGCTGGGAGAACGCGGAATTTCGGTCAATATTATTGCGCCCGGCGCGATTGAAACCGATTTTGGCGGCGGTGTGGTCAGGGATAACGCGCAGGTGAATCAGCATATTGCCGCGCAAACGGCGCTCGGAAGAGTGGGGCTGCCGGATGATATTGGCGATGCCATCGCCGCGCTGCTTAGCGATGAGTTGCGCTGGATGAACGCCCAGCGCGTAGAAGTCTCCGGTGGGATGTTCTTGTAATCCCGCGCCCCTCCATAGAGTATGGAGGGGCTAACGTATTTCATGCGCTTTCTTATTTCGTAACAGACTTTCCTCATTTCGCCATCGCCTGCGTTTCCGGCTTCGTTTAAACTAGAAAATTAGTATTATTTTATTTTTCCTTGCCCGCATAATTAAGGATTTCCTTAATTCAAATGTAATAAATATTGTGGATAAGTAATGGGGCCAATAAGCCCTGTAACTATTCATTGTTATGATATTTCGTTCATCTCCCCTATCGGTAAAATGCCCCAGGCCAAACGGCGCGTTGTTATTTATTTTGGCTGATGTTGCCCTTTCGTCGGGCATTTATTTATTGGAGCGAAACCCATGCAGGTACTCATGTTTGACAGGCAGTCGATATTTATTCATGGAATGAAAATTGGCCTCCAGCAATACATTCCAGAGATTGATATTTTTGGCACCTGTCAGGCTGAACAGCTCTGGCAGAAGCTGACGGCGCATCCTGAAGCGCTGCTCATGCTGGACGGGGATATGCACGGTGAGTTTTGCTGTTGGCTGCTGGAGGAAAAACAGCGTCGCTTTCCGCACGCTCAGGTCCTGCTGATCGTTTCTGACGATAATAAGGGCTGGCTACAGCGCGCGCTGTCTTATAATGTGCGGGCCATCGTGCAGCGCGAGGAAAGTTTGCCCACTTTCGCTCAGACTATCAATTGTCTCCGGCGGGGGCTGCCCTGCTTGCCGGACGATGGATTAATAATGGCGGAGGTGAGCGATAATAAACGGGTTCATTTGAGCCAGCGCCAGCGTGAGATTTTGCAGCTGCTGGCCGCCGGTGACTCTAATAAACAGATTAGCCGGACGTTAAATATCAGCACCGGCACGGTAAAGGCCCATCTTGAGTCGCTGTACCGTCGGCTGGACGTGAAGAATCGTACCCAGGCGGCGATGGTTTTTCATCGCGTCAGCGAAACTTAATCAGCTCTGGTTTTGAATTTTGCGCACTCTTCGCGCCGCTGTTCGCGGCCGCTGCAAATATTTTCCCATGCGCTCAGCGCGTCAGCGAACCGCTGATGGTTAAGATGGGTCAGGACGGTATCAAGCGCCGGAGACGCCGCCCCGCAGCTAAAGGCTAACGAGACCAGCGCATCATATTGCGCTTGATTAAGCGTGACCTGGAGCCTGCGCTTAAGTTCGCGCTGGCACTGCAGAAGGTCGACGATAAGCAGAGTCTCCGCGATCTCGCGCGTGAAGTGAGGGAACGATTCGTAATCATTGAGAACGTGGCCGTAGCCAATCACGCGCAGGCCGCTTTCGTCCCGATAGGGGGCGAGCGCTAACCCCTGCATTCGCTTAATAAACTCCAGCCCGTGCAGGCTTAGCGGCGGTATGGTTGGGGACATTTATCGCTTCCTCTGTTGTCGGCCTGCAGTGTAGAGGAAAAGCGCGTCGCGCCCTATTCGCCAGATGGCCCAGGCTGGTGGTAATCGCGGCGCAGCAGTCCAAACAGCCAATCGTTGTGCCAGCGACCGTTGAGCCAGTAGCAGTCGCGCAGCTCGCCCTCCTGGTGAAAACCGACCTTTTGCAGCAGATTTTTTGACGCCAGATTGCCCGCGGTGACGGTTGCCGTCAGCCGCCGGATGCCGCCGGCGGAGAAAGCGTAATCGCACAGCGCGCGCAGAGACTCATAGCCGTAACCTTTGCCCTGCGCCCGGGGAGCAAACAGAAAACCCGCTTCAGCGCTATCGGCAGCGTGATGCTGATAGCCGGTGAGGCCCAGGGGAGCGTGGGTGTAGCGGTCGCGCACTACCAGGCACAGCCAGTGGGCCGCGCCCGGCGACCACGCGGGAAGCCGGGCATCAAAAGCGTCGCGAATGTCCGCTACCGGGCGGGGATCCGCGACGTAAAGCATCACCTGGGGGTCTTGCTGTAAGCTGAGAAAAAAGGGCCAGTCGTCAAGCTGCAGCGGCGAGCAGCGCAGACGTGGGGTAACCAGTTCAGGCATAGCTGGGCTTCCGGCGAAAGTCGATGCCATGAACATAGCAGGACATCGACCGCGGGAATAGTCCGCTTTTACAACGGTTCGCCGTACAGGCCGATAAGCCGGCGCACCACGCCATTCGTCCAGCCAAAGCCATCCTGGAGCGGATATTCACCGCCTCCGCCTTCATGGGGCGTGGCGCTGGCGATATGGTACTTTTCAATCAGCTTATAGTGCTGTTTATAGAAATGATTCACCGTTTGCAGCCAGCTTTGGGCTATCTCATCGCCCAGCGGATCCTGGCCGTACATTTTAAAACCCTGTACCGCCATCCACTGCAGCGGCGCCCAGCCGTTGGGCTTATCCCACTGCTCACCGCTTTGATATTCCGTCGCCATAATACCGCCGGGGGTGAGCAGGCGGGCGCGTACCGCGTCGGCGAGCCTGTCGGCCTGTTCATGGGTCGCCATGCCGACATACAGCGCGACAAGGCTGGCGGCGGAAAACAGCGCCAGCTGCTCGCGGCGCCAGTCGTAATCGCGGAAACAGCCGCTTTCGTCATCCCACAGATAGCGGGTTACCGCCGCCCTGCGCTCGCTGGCCTTCTGGCGAAAAGCGGCCTCTGTTTCCCGGTCGCCCTTCAGGCCGGAGAGGTTGGCGATGGTGTTCTCCAGCTTGAACAGGAAGGCGTTCAAATCAATGGGGATAAACTGGGTGGTACGGATGCTCGCCAGCCGGGTGATATCCCGCAGCCAGCGGCTGGAGTAATCCCAGCCGGACTCCGCCCCGGCGCGCAGGTCGCGATAGACCTCGTTCGGCGGGCGCCCGGAGTGCTTCGCCGTTTCGACATCTTCCCGCCATGACTCATCGCGCGGCGTATCGCGATCGTCCCAGTAGCGGTTCAGCAGCGAGCCGTCCGGCATCCGCACCACGTGACGGTAGGCCTGGTTGGGGATCAGCGATTCCGCGCCGTCCATCCAGAAGCTGTACTCCATCCGCAGATGGTCAAGGTATCGTTTGGCGCCGCGAACCCCATCCTCTTCAAACAGTTCGACCATCAGGGCAAACACCGGCGGCTGCGAGCGGCTGAGATAGTAGGTGCGGTTGCCGTTAGGAATATGGCCGTAGATTTCAATCATCCACGCGAAGTTGTCGGCCATGCATTTCAGCAGGTCTTCGCGGCCGCTTTCCGCCAGCCCCAGCATGGTGAAGTAGGAATCCCAGTAGTAGGTTTCGCTAAACCGCCCGCCAGGCACAATATAAGACTGCGGCAGCGCCAGCAGCGACGACCAGGGAATATGATCCTGCGGCTCGCGGGTCAGGACGGGCCACAGATTATCAATATGCTCCTTTAACGATCGCGTGGGATCGGAGACGTAATCCTCGGCGCGGTTTTCCGGCAGCCAGAAGTGGTCTTCAACAAACTGACGGAGATCGAATCCGGGGGTGCGCCGGACGCGACGGTAGTGAATCAAAATATCCAGCGGGTCCTGCTTCGGCGCGCAGTCGGGGAAGGTTTTGCTATCGGCGAAAATTCGCGACTTCTGGACGTGAGCGAACAGTTCCAGATAGCGATCGGCAGGGGTCAGGGCATCCGAGGCGGGCAGCCCTTCGATGATCTCCGGTTCGGGTTCGGCGTCGAACATTTCATCCAGCTTTAACTCATACGGATCGGCTTCGTAGCACGGATCGATTTCGATCCTGAGCTCATCGTCATCAACGTTGCGTAATTTCTGGCTGAACATAGTGGTACGGACCTCCGGATTGCGTCAGTAGAGGATGCCGGGCGCGCCCGACCTGTCTATTAAGCTTAGACATTCGCAGCGGGAAACGAAAAGAGAAGTGTGCGGTAGATCACGCTTTGTTCTAAACCGTCAGCCCGGGGTTTCTGCTTTAACTCGTTGACCTGGCGCGTTAAAACCGTTTTAACCGCTTCGTATTGTGCCGAAAAATTCGGAGATTTCGTTTTGCAACAAAATCTAAATTTCCGGGCGCTTTAGCGATTAAGCCATTACTCCCACGCGGCCTCCAGCATTTCCAGCAGCTGCTCGCTGGTGAGCATAACCGGGTTAGCCTTCATGGAGGATGAGCTGCTGGCGGCGAGGGCCGCGGGTTCCAGCGCTTCGCGGGGGACGCCGAGCTCGCGCAGATTGCCCAGACCGGATCGCTGGCTCCACTCGCGCAGGCTCTCCCAGGCGCTGTTTGGATCGGCGTCCAGCCCGGCGGCCAGCCACTGGCGTACGTCGGCAAAACGCTGGCGGAGGCGTTCGTCGCTAATTTGCGTTTCATTGAGCGCCAGGCCGAAGGGAAGCAGGCTGCCGCAAAGCGCGCCGTGGGGGGCGTTGCTCAGACCGCCTAATGGACCCGCAAGACCGTGAATGACGCCGAGACCGGCGTTGGCTAACGCCAGCCCGCCGCACAGGCTGACCCATGCCATCTCATCGCGGCTATCCGGACACTCTTTGGCCATCAGCGTTCTGAGCGCTTTGATGCCGCGCGGGATCGCCTCCCGGCAGAGAGCGTCGGTAAAAGGATTCGCCCGGGCGCACAGCCAGGGCTCAATCACCTGGGTGAGGGCATCCAGGCCGGAAGCGAGGGTCACCGCGCGCGGGGTGTTGTCGGTGAGCGACGGGTCGACAATCGCCAGGTCCGGCAGCATGCGGTCGTCGCGCAGGCTGACCTTGCGCTGCTGCTCGGGGACGTTGATCACCGCGTTCTTTGTGACTTCCGCCCCGGTACCGGCCGTGGTGGGGATGGCGACGAACGGCAGCGGATTGGCTTCTAACAGGCGCCCGGTACCCACCACTTCCAGATACTCGATCGCGGGTCCCTGCGCGGGAACCAGCGCCGCAATCGCTTTGCCGGCATCTATCACCGCGCCGCCGCCGAGGCTGACCACCGCGCCGACGCCTTTTTCCCGCGCCAGACGAACGCCCCGTTCAATATCCTGCAGGTCGGGTTCATGGGCGATAGACAGCGTGGTGACGTTCAGCTGGTGAGCGTGGAGTTCGCTTAATAAGAACGCCGCGCGCTGCAGGCTGGCGCCGTGAATCAGCAGTATCTGTGCGGAGCGGGCGGCGAGCCAGGGGGCAGCGCTGCGAGCAAGGCCGCGTCCAAAGCGGATATTGCCCGGTGTTAAAACGTTAAAAGAGGTCAACATGTCGGGTAACCTGTCCTGGAGAAAAATCGTGCAATCCACTATACACATTATCCGGCTGTACATGCGCCGCCGATGCAGTATTGTGAAACAACCATCTCTTTTGATTGAGGAATTGCTGACAATGCTAAAAATACTGGGCAAACGCTCATCAATTAACGTGCGCAAAGTGCTGTGGACCTGCGAAGAGGCGGGGCTTGAATATCAGCAGGAGGATTACGGCAGCGGGTTCCAGTCGATTGAGACCCCGGAGTTTCGCGCCCTTAATCCGAACAGCCTGGTGCCCGTGCTGCGGGATGACGACTTTGTGTTATGGGAGTCGAACAGCATCTGCCGCTATCTGGCGCGCAAAGCCGGGCGGGAAGACCTGCTCCCCACGGCGCCGCGGGCTGCCGCCGAGGTTGAGCACTGGATGGACTGGCAGGCGACGGAATTTAATACTGCCTGGCGCTATGCCTTTATGGGACTGGTACGCAAGGACCCGCGCTTTCAGGATCCGACGGCTATCAAAGAGAGCATTGCCGCCTGGACCCGCTGCGTGCAGATCGTCAATACGCAGCTGCAGCAAACCGGGGCATGGGTCGCCGGTAGCGAGTTTACGCTGGCGGATATTGTCCTTGGCCTGTCGGTGCATCGCTGGAAAATGACGCCGTTCGCCCATCCTGAAATGGCGGAAGTGGAGCGCTGGTATATGGCGCTGAATCAGCGGCCGGCGTTTAAGCGTCACGGGAATAACGGCGTGGCGTAGAGGCAAAAAAAAGAAGCTCCGGAGAGCTTCTTTTTCAGGCATGGTGCGCGTCTTACCGCATCGTCACAAACTCTTCCGCGGCGGTTGGGTGGATCGCCACGGTATTGTCGAAGTCTTTCTTGGTTGCGCCCATCTTCAGCGCCACCGCGAAGCCCTGCAGCATCTCGTCCATCCCGAAGCCGATACCGTGAATACCGACAATCTTCTCTTCCGGGCCGACGCAGACCAGCTTCATGCGGCACGGCTGGCGGTGTGAGGTCACGGCGGTATACATGGCGGTGAAAGAGGATTTATACACTTTCACCGCTTCATCGCCGTACTGCTCGCGCGCCTGCGGCTCGGTTAAGCCGACGGTGCCGATAGGCGGATGGCTGAACACCACGGTCGGGATATTGCGGTAGTCCAGATGTTCGTCCGGCTTGTTGTTAAACAGACGCTCGGAGAGACGACGGCCTGCGGCAACGGCGACCGGGGTCAGCTCGACGGCGCCGGTATTATCGCCGACGGCGTAAATACCCGGAACGTTGGTGTTCTGGAATTTATCGACGACGATATAGCCTTTATCGTTGGTTTCCACTCCGGTCGCGGCGAGGTTGAAGTTATCGGTTGCCGGTTCGCGACCGATCGCCCAAATCAGGCAGTCCACGGTCTGGCTGCGGCCATCTTCCAGTTCCAGGGTCAGGCTGCCGTCGGCGTTCTTCACAACCGCTTTCGGAATGGCATGGGTATGCAGCTGCGGGCCTTCGGCGTTCATTACCTCAACCAGCGTTTCCACGATCAGCGGATCGAAGCTACGCAGCGGCGCGTGTTTACGCACGAACAGGTGCGTCTCCGCGCCCAGGCCGTTAATCACGCCCGCCAGCTCAACGGCGATATAGCCCGCGCCGACAACCGCAACGCGTTTCGGCAGCGCCGGCAGTTCGAAGAAACCATCGGAATCAATGCCGTATTCGACGCCGGGGATATTCGGATGGCTCGGGCGGCCGCCGGTGGCGATCAGAATATGATCGGCGGTTATCGTCTCGCCATTAACTTCGATGGTTTTCGCATCGACAAAACGGGCGAAGCCTTTAATCACATCGACCTTATTTTTGCCCAGCACGTTATCGTAGGAGGTGTGGATACGATCGATATAGGCGCTACGGCTGGCGATCAGTTTGTCCCAGTCGAAGTGATTGATAGTGGTATCAAAACCGTAATCCGGACCATACAGATGGATGGCTTCACGGATCTGCGCCGCATGCCACATGACTTTTTTCGGCACGCAGCCGACGTTCACGCAGGTACCGCCCAGGTCTTTGGCTTCAATCAGCGCGCACTTCTGGCCGTACATAGCGGCACGGTTAATGGAGGCGATACCGCCGCTGCCGCCGCCAATGGCGATATAGTCATAATGCTTGCTCATGAGTCTTATCCTTAATGTCTGATTGGCGCGATTGTATACCTGAAATCAATAGTTTCCACCGATGACTGCGATTACTCAGGCACGATCCAGCTGACGGTGGTATGGCCGATGCCGGTCGGCACCAGCTTTTTATGCAGCCACGGCAGAACGTTGTTCATCTGCTGCTCCAGCTTCCACGGCGGGTTGATGACGATCATCCCGGAGGCGGTCATCCCGCGCTGGTCGCTGTCCGGACGTACCGCCAGCTCGATTTGCAGAATTTTGCGAATGCCGGTGGCCTCTAACTCTTTGATCATGCGCTTAATCTGCGCCCGTAACACCACCGGATACCACAGCGCGTAGGTGCCGGTAGCAAAGCGTTTGTAGCCTTCATAAATACCGGTCACGACCGCCTGGTAGTCGCTTTTGATTTCGTAAGGCGGGTCGATCAGCACCAGTCCACGACGAGAAACCGGCGGCAGCTTCGACTTCAGCTGCTGATAGCCATCGGTTTTTTCAACCCGGGCGCGGTCGTCTTTCTGGAACTCAGCGCGCAGCAGCGGAAAATCGCTGGGATGCAGTTCGGTCATCTGCAGGCTGTCCTGCTCGCGCAGCAGCTGGCGGGCAATCAACGGCGAGCCGGGGTAGTAGCGCAGCTGGCCGCTACGGTTGAAGTGCTGAACGACGGAGATATACGGCTCCAGCTCGGCGGGCAGGTCATCCTGCTGCCAGATGCGGGCGATGCCTTCGAGATATTCACCGGTACGCTCGGCGTGTTCGCTGCTCAGCTGATAGCGGCCTGCGCCGGCGTGGGTGTCCAGATAGAGAAACGGTTTTTCTTTCTCTTTGAGCGATTCAATGATCAGGCTCTGAACGGTGTGTTTAAGAACGTCGGCGTGGTTGCCTGCGTGAAAGCTATGACGATAACTGAGCATGGATACGGTGATTCCGGGATTGAGACAAGATGACCGATAGTTTACCGCAGATCGGCCTGGATTACCGCCGCGCTGTTTCCATTCCGCTTAAAGCGTTGCAAAACATAACCGTGTCATAAAAGCGTCAAACAGAAGGGCTAGCGTCACGTAAAGGCAAGGTAATGGTTTGAATTTACCCGTCATACTTCAAGCTGCTTATGTGTTGGCTACGTTCGCTCACCCCGGTCACATAGTTATCTATGCTCCCGGGGACTCACTCCCTTGCCGCCTTTAAGCAACTCGAATTATTTAGGGTATAAAAGGAAAATAATGAAACTGCACATCACGCTTCTCGCATCGGCGCTCGTGCTGGCGCTGCCGGTTCTGGCGAAAGAGGTTCCTTTGAATCAGGCGGCGGCAATCGCCAACGGCGTGACGCCAGCCGCCGCCAGTCCGGCGTTTGACGCTCTGGAGAGCCAAAGCCTGTCGCAGCTGCGCAACGCGCTGAAGGGCGATGCGGCAACCCTGACTCGCGACCAGCTTGAACACGCCAGACAGAATAAAACACAGGCGGATACCGCGTGGCTGAAGGCCAGCGGTTATGATTTCCAGACAAAAGCCAACCAGCAGGCGGGAATCGAGCTGCTCTCAGCGTTCAGCGCGCTGCCGAAGGCGGTCATACAGCAAAACCTGGCGACGGTCACCGCCATCAACCGCGATGCCGTACAGACCTCCCGCCATCAGGCGCTGGCGGATGCCGAGGGCATCAGCTATCTCTACTTCCTCAGCGATGCGCTGGGGCCGCGTCTCGGCAAAGCGTTCCTCGCCGCCTACGACAAAGGCGAGCTCGGTAAGGCGGCGGCGCTGATCAAAGCTTCTGAAGTGAGTACCGGGGCGGCGAAAAAGCACTTTAACAACCCGCGCCCGTTCCTGATTCAGGGCAATACCATCCATCTGGTGCCGGACGATGTGGTCGTTAAGGACAATAAACCCTATACCGCCGACGGCGGCTCGTTTCCGAGCGGGCACACCAACACCGGCTATACCGACGCTCTGCTAATGGCGGAGATGATCCCGGAGCGCTTCGACGCGCTGGTGACGCGCGGCGCACGCTATGGCTATTCGCGCATCGTGCTGGGCGTGCACTATCCGCTGGACGTGATGGGGTCGCGGATGGTGGCGCAGCGCAATGTCGCCCACTACCTGAATGACGCGAAGTATCGCGGGCTGTTTAATGAGGCCCGCGACCAGCTGCGTACCGCGCTGGAGAAAGAGTGCGGCACGACGCTGGCGGAGTGCGCGAAAGTGCCTGCGAAAGACGATCCGTATCGCGACCCGGCGATGGTCGCGTTTTATCGCTTTACCATGACCTACGATCTGCCGCAGCAGAAGGGCGAAAAACAGAGCCTGAAGGTGCCGCAAGGGGCTGAAGTGCTGCTGGAGGCTGCGCTGCCGAATCTGTCCGCCGCGCAGCGTCGGGCGCTGATGGTCAAAACGGCGTTGCCCGCAGGGTATCCGCTTTCCGGTGATAATGACGCGCAGCAGTTCTGGCAGCGGCTGAATTTGCCAGCGGCGTATGCGATGGCGAATAAAGCGCATTAAACCTGGTGCAGTCCGGAGGCGGTGCTGGCGCACCTCTCCGGGATACAAGGGCAATGCGGCGGCGTACAGCGTGGCGCCGCCGGGCGTTTTAATGCGGGCGTACCGGCAGTACTAGCTCTCTTTGGCGGGCTTTATCGCGGGCAGGGCGCGCTGCATCGGCACCGGCAGCCAGGCGCGAATTAATAATCCGCCGCGTTCGCTGGAGCCAAGTTCCAGCTTACCGTTATGGTTATCGATAATGCGCTGAACGATAGCCAGGCCGAGGCCGGTCCCGCTAATCGTACGGGCGCTATCGCCGCGCACGAACGGCTGGAACAAATGCTCACGCTGCTCCGGTTTAATTCCCGGACCGTCATCTTCCACCTGGAACCAGGCCCGGTTCCCCTCGCTGCCGCTGCTGACTTTAATCCAGCCGTTGCCGTAGCGGGCGGCGTTGACCACCATATTCGCCAGCGCGCGCTTGATGGAGAGCGGATGCACGCGCAGCGGGATCTCGCCCGGCTGCAGGTCGGTGGCGATTTCTCGCTCGTAGCCGCTTTCCGCCGCAATCACTTCCCCCAGCACCGCATTAAGGTCCGTCAGCTCCATCGGCATCTCCTGGCCGGTGCGCAGGTAGTCGATAAACTGCTCGATAATGGCGTTACACTCTTCAATATCTTTATTAATCGACTCGGCGAGGTAGCCGTCCTCTTCGCCCATCATCTCCGTCGCCAGGCGGATACGCGTAAGGGGAGTGCGTAAATCATGGCTCACCCCGGCCATCAGCAGCGTGCGGTCATCCGCCAGCTGCTTCACGCCAGCCGCCATGTGGTTAAAGGCGCGGGTCACCGATCGCACTTCCGACGCGCCGTATTCGCGCAGCGGCGGGGGAATAATCCCTCGCCCGACCTGAAGCGCCGCGTGCTCCAGGTCGACCAGCGGTCGGTTCTGAATACGAATAAAGAGCCAGGCGCCGCCAATCGCCAGCAGCATGATCGCCAGGGTGTAGCGGAACAGCGGCGAGAAATCGCCCTGGTGGATTTCGGTCAGCGGTACGCGCACCCAGATATTGGGAGAAAGCCAGGTTTTCAGCCACACCACGGGGGAGCTTTTGTTTACCTCGACCCGCACTTCGGTTGGCCCGCCGAGCTGGTGCGCCATCTGCTGACTTAAGAATTCATAATGCTGCGCCCAGCGCAGGCCTGCGTCTTCCGCCGCTTCGTTGGAATAGAGCGAAATGCCCAGCTCGCGGTAAATCTCGCGGCGAAACGCCGGCGGCACCACCAGTTGAGTGCCGTCTTCCAGCTGGAGTTTATCGGTCATCAGCATACGCACTTCGTAGGCCAGAACCTTATTAAACTGCTGGAGACTGGGCAGGATCGCGAAATTCAGCACCACTAAATAGGTCGTCACCAGGCTGGCGAACAGCAGGGTGACGATCAGTAACAGGGTGCGGGCAAACGAGCTTCGCGGCGAAAAGCGCACGCGTTTCATGCCTTAGAGCCGTCCGGGACGAAAACGTAGCCCAGGCCCCAAACGGTCTGGATATAGCGCGGATGCGCCGGATCTTCTTCCACCATGCGGCGCAGGCGGGAGATTTGTACGTCGATGGAGCGCTCCATGGCCGAATATTCACGGCCGCGAGCGAGGTTCATCAGCTTATCGCGGGATAATGGTTCGCGCGGATGGCTCACCAGCGCTTTCAGTACCGCGAATTCACCGCTGGTCAGCGGCATAGGCTCATCTTCGCGGAACATCTCGCGGGTGCCGAGGTTCAGCTTGAACTTACCAAAGGCGATAACCGCTTCTTCCTGCGAAGGCGCGCCCGGCAGTTCGTTAGCCTGACGGCGCAGTACGGCGCGGATACGGGCCAGCAGCTCGCGCGGGTTGAACGGTTTTGGGATGTAGTCGTCGGCGCCGATTTCCAGGCCCACGATACGGTCAACTTCTTCCCCTTTCGCCGTGACCATAATGATCGGCATCGGGTTGCTCTGGCTGCGCAGGCGGCGGCAAATGGACAGGCCATCTTCGCCCGGCAGCATCAGATCCAGCACCATCAGGTGGAAGGATTCACGGGTCAGCAGGCGATCCATCTGTTCAGCGTTCGCCACGCTACGAACCTGGAAGCCCTGCTCGGTCAGATAACGTTCGAGTAGCGCACGCAGGCGCATGTCGTCATCGACAACCAGAATCTTATAATTCTCTTGCATTGTTTATACTCCCAAAGGTTCACTGCAATTGTCAGTACGTATTCTCAAAAAAGCCCGGGTCGCCCACCAGCGAAATCTGGTATATATTCCAGGCTAAATTGTTACAAAGCATATTTAACAGCAGCTTAAGTATACATTTAAGCATAAGACACATTATTTATCCTGTTGGTATGATGACGTGCGACGAATTGTGCGCAGCATTGCACAAAGATCTGTAATCAGGAGCCGGAACCTTCGATGAAAACGCCGCTGATCACCCGTGAAGGGTATGAAAAACTGAAGAAAGAGATGGATACCCTGTGGCGCGAAGAACGTCCGGAAGTCACCAAAAAGGTGACCTGGGCGGCGAGCCTCGGCGACCGCAGTGAAAACGCCGATTACCAATACAATAAAAAGCGCCTGCGTGAAATCGACCGCCGGGTGCGCTACCTGACCAAGTGCCTTGAGCAGCTGAAAATCGTCGATTATTCGCCGCAGCAGGAGGGTAAGGTCTTTTTCGGCGCGTGGGTGGAGATTGAAAACGATGCGGGCGAGACGAAGCGCTTCCGGATTGTCGGCTACGATGAAATCTTTGGCCGCAACGACTACATCTCCATTGATTCGCCAATGGCGCGCGCGCTGCTGAAAAAAGAGGTCGGTGATTTAGCTATCGTGAACACCCCCGCGGGCGAGGCGGCCTGGTACGTGAACGAAATTGAATACGTCAAAGCCAAATAGGTCCGGAACATTCCGAGAGGCTTGGGTCGCGGCTGGCATTTTAGCGTGCCAGTCCGTATAACTATCCCCCTGATTTTTGATCCTAAAGATGAATTAAACCGATGATGAATGATTCGCTCTGCCGCATTATTGCGGGTGAACTTCAGGCCAGGGCTGAACAGGTAGAAGCTGCCGTTCGCCTGCTTGATGAAGGGAATACCGTGCCGTTTATCGCACGCTATCGTAAAGAAGTCACCGGCGGTCTGGATGACACGCAGCTGCGTAATCTGGAAACCCGCCTGGGCTATCTGCGTGAACTTGAAGACCGTCGTCAGGCGATCCTGAAGTCCATCGGCGAGCAGGGCAAGCTGACCGAGGCGCTGGAAAAAGCCATCAACGGGACGTTGAGTAAAACCGAGCTCGAAGATCTCTATCTGCCGTACAAGCCGAAGCGCCGCACGCGCGGGCAGATCGCCATTGAGGCCGGGCTGGAACCGCTGGCCGATCTGCTGTGGAACGAACCCTCTCACGACCCGGAAACCGAAGCCGCTAAATATATCGACGCCGACAACGGCGTAGCGGACACAAAAGCCGCTCTCGACGGCGCGCGCTATATCCTGATGGAGCGCTTTGCGGAAGACGCCGCCCTGCTGGCAAAAGTGCGCGACTATCTGTGGAAAAACGCCCACCTGGTGGCGACCGTCGTCAGCGGTAAGGAAGAGGAAGGGGCGAAATTCCGCGACTACTTCGACCATCACGAACCGATCGCCACCGTGCCGTCGCACCGCGCGCTGGCGATGTTCCGCGGCCGCAACGAAGGCGTGCTGCAGCTCTCTTTAAATGCCGACCCGCAGTTCGACGAGCCGCCGAAAGAGAGCCATGGCGAGCAAATCATTATCGACCATCTCGGCCTGCGCCTGAACAACGCCCCGGCGGACGGCTGGCGTAAGGGCGTGGTGAGCTGGACGTGGCGTATCAAGGTGCTGATGCACCTCGAAACCGAGCTGATGGGGACCGTGCGCGAACGCGCGGAAGACGAAGCCATTAACGTCTTTGCCCGCAACCTGCACGACCTGCTGATGGCCGCGCCGGCCGGGCTGCGCGCCACCATGGGCCTCGATCCGGGCCTGCGCACCGGCGTCAAAGTCGCCGTCGTTGACGGTACCGGCAAGCTGGTGGCTACCGATACCATCTACCCGCATACCGGCCAGGCCGCAAAAGCGGCGGTGGCGGTTGCCGCGCTGTGTGAAAAGTACAACGTTGAGCTGGTGGCGATTGGCAACGGTACCGCCTCGCGTGAAACCGAGCGCTTCTTCCTCGACGTGCAGAAGCAGTTCCCGAAAGTGACCGCGCAGAAGGTCATCGTCAGCGAAGCGGGCGCGTCCGTGTACTCCGCCTCCGAGCTGGCGGCGCTGGAGTTCCCGGATCTCGACGTTTCCCTGCGCGGCGCGGTCTCTATCGCCCGTCGTCTCCAGGACCCGCTGGCCGAGCTGGTGAAAATCGATCCGAAATCCATTGGCGTCGGCCAGTATCAGCACGATGTCAGCCAGACCCAGCTGGCGCGTAAGCTGGACGCGGTGGTGGAAGACTGCGTAAACGCCGTTGGCGTCGATCTGAATACCGCTTCCGTCCCGCTGCTTACCCGCGTCGCCGGTCTGACCCGCATGATGGCGCAGAATATCGTCTCCTGGCGCGATGAGAACGGCCAGTTCCAGAATCGCCAGCAGCTGCTGAAGGTCAGCCGTCTGGGGCCGAAGGCCTTTGAACAGTGCGCGGGCTTCCTGCGTATCAACCACGGCGACAACCCGCTGGACGCCTCAACCGTGCACCCGGAAGCGTATCCGGTGGTGGAGCGCATTCTGGCGGCGACTCAGCAGGCGCTGAAAGATTTGATGGGCAACAGCAGCGAGCTGCGTCATCTGAAAGCCGCTGACTTCACCGATGAGAAATTCGGCGTGCCGACGGTGACCGACATCATCAAAGAGCTGGAGAAACCGGGCCGCGACCCGCGCCCTGAGTTTAAAACCGCCCAGTTCGCCGATGGCGTAGAGACGATGAACGACCTGCTGCCGGGAATGATCCTCGAAGGCGCGGTGACCAACGTCACCAACTTCGGCGCGTTCGTTGATATCGGCGTTCATCAGGACGGCCTGGTGCATATCTCTTCCCTGTCGAATAAGTTCGTTGAAGACCCGCACACGGTGGTCAAAGCGGGCGATATCGTGAAGGTGAAAGTGATGGAAGTCGACCTGCCGCGTAAGCGCATCGCGCTGACGATGCGTCTGGACGAACAGCCAGGCGACAGCAACGCGCGCCGCGGCGGCGGTAACGATCGTCCTCAGGGCAACCGCCCGGCGGCGAAGGCCGCTAAACCTCGCGGTCGCGAGGCGCAGCCTGCGGGCAACAGCGCGATGATGGATGCGCTGGCGGCGGCAATGGGTAAAAAACGTTAATTCTTTCCGGCCCCTTTTGCTAAGGGGCCGCATTTCTTCCGGCATTCGCCATATTGTGCAAACAAGCATCAGTATTTTCTTATAACGTCGTAATAAGCGCGAATTACGGACGGCGATATTATTATTTTCATTTCGTTAACTATAGAAACTTTAATTAAACATTTAGTCATTAAGAATAATCATCACCTCCGCGACGGCGACAAAATAGAGTTTGCTCAATATCAACAAAAGCTCAATTTTCTCTTTAAAAAGCGAAACGGCCGCATTATATGTATTGATGATAAAAACTATTCTCATTATCATTATTTGCATTGAGTATTTTTTCTTCTTCGTTAGCTACGGTCCCTGGCGCCGCGTCTCCGGCGCATACGGAAAACTCTCTTTTCAGTTGGCGATAAACAAGTAGGTCCTATGCAATTTACACCTGATAGTGCGTGGAAAATCACCGGTTTCTCCCGCGATATTAGTCCGGCGTATCGGCAGAAGCTGCTGTCCCTCGGGATGCTGCCGGGTTCTTCTTTCAATGTGGTTCGCGTGGCGCCGCTCGGCGACCCTATTCATATTGAAACCCGACGCGTTAGCCTGGTATTACGTAAAAAGGATCTTGCGTTAATTGAGCTGGAAGCGGTTGCACAATAATGCCTGACCGGCACTAAGAGTATGAATATGAAAAAATTAACCCTTGGCTTAATTGGTAATCCTAATTCCGGTAAAACCACGCTGTTCAACCAGCTCACCGGCGCGCGCCAGCGCGTCGGTAACTGGGCGGGAGTGACCGTTGAACGCAAAGAGGGTGGTTTCAACACCACCGATCATCAGGTCACGCTGGTAGACCTTCCGGGCACGTATTCCCTGACCACCATCTCCTCGCAAACCTCGCTGGATGAGCAGATTGCCTGCCACTATATTCTCAGCGGCGACGCCGACATGCTGATTAACGTGGTCGATGCGTCCAATCTGGAACGTAACCTCTATCTGACGCTGCAGCTGCTGGAGCTTGGCATCCCCTGCGTGGTCGCGCTGAATATGCTCGATATCGCGGAAAAACAGAAGATCCGCATCGATGTCGACGCGCTGGCCGCGCGTCTCGGGTGCCCGGTGATCCCGCTGGTTTCCACCCGCGGGCGCGGTATCGAGGCCTTAAAAATGGCGATCGATCGCCATCAGCAGAACCAGGCTATTGAACTGGTGCACTATCCGCAGCCGCTGCTGCGGGAGGCGGACAAGCTGGCGCAGGCCATGGCCGCGGATATTCCGCAGCGCCAGCGTCGCTGGCTGGGTTTACAGATGCTTGAAGGCGATATTTACAGCCGCGCCTACGCCGGTGACGCTGCCCACAAGCTGGACGTGTCCCTGGCGCACCTGAGCGAAGAGATGGATGACCCCGCGCTGCATATCGCCGATGCCCGTTACCAAAGTATTGCCGCCATTTGCGATGCGGTCAGTAACACCCTTACCGCCGAGCCAAGCCGCTTTACCGCGGCGATGGATAAAGTGATCCTCAACCGCTTCCTCGGCCTGCCGGTCTTCCTGTTCGTTATGTACCTGATGTTCTTGCTGGCGATTAATATCGGCGGCGCGCTGCAGCCCATTTTTGATGCCGGTTCCGTGGCTATCTTTATCCACGGTATTCAGTGGGTTGGCTATACCCTGCATTTCCCGGACTGGCTGACGGTGTTCCTCGCCCAGGGGATTGGCGGCGGTATCAATACCGTACTGCCGCTGGTACCGCAGATCGGCATGATGTACCTGTTCCTCTCTTTCCTTGAAGACTCTGGCTATATGGCGCGGGCGGCGTTTGTGATGGACCGCCTGATGCAGGCGCTGGGGCTACCGGGGAAATCCTTCGTGCCGTTAATCGTCGGTTTTGGCTGTAACGTTCCGTCGGTGATGGGCGCGCGTACGCTTGATGCGCCGCGCGAACGTTTGATGACCATTATGATGGCGCCGTTTATGTCCTGCGGCGCGCGGCTGGCGATTTTCGCCGTCTTCGCCGCCGCCTTTTTCGGCCAGAACGGCGCGCTGGCGGTCTTCTCGCTGTACGTACTGGGGATCGTGATGGCGATTGCGACCGGACTGATGCTGAAGCATACCATTATGCGCGGCGAAGCGTCGCCGTTCGTGATGGAGCTGCCGGTGTATCACGTTCCGCACGTGAAGAGTCTGATTATCCAGACCTGGCAGCGTCTGAAAGGCTTCGTCCTGCGCGCGGGTAAAGTGATCGTTATCGTCAGTATCTTCCTCAGCGCGCTGAACAGCTTCTCGCTGAGCGGTAAGATCGTCGATAACATCAACGACTCGGCGCTGGCGTCGGTCAGCCGGGTGATCACCCCGGTATTTAAACCGATTGGCGTACATGAGGATAACTGGCAGGCGACCGTCGGGCTGTTCACCGGCGCGATGGCCAAGGAAGTGGTGGTGGGGACGCTGAACACCCTCTACACCGCTGAAGATATCCAGAACGAAGCGTTTAATCCGCAGACGTTTAGCCTCGGCGATGAGCTGCTGGCCGCGGTAGACGAGACCTGGCAGAGTCTGAAAGATACGTTCAGCCTGAGCGTGCTGGCCAACCCTATCGAAGCCAGTAAAGGCGACGGCGAAATGGCAACCGGCGCGATGGGCGTCATGGGCAGCAAATTCGGTAGCGCCGCTGCGGCGTACAGCTACCTGATTTTTGTCCTGCTCTATATTCCCTGCATCTCGGTAATGGGGGCGATTGCCCGCGAGTCGAGCCGCGGCTGGATGATGTTCTCCGTCCTGTGGGGGCTGAATATCGCCTATTCACTTTCTACGCTGTACTACCAGACCGTCAGCTTTAGCCAGCATCCGCGCTATAGCCTGGTGTGCATTCTGGCGGTGGTGCTGTTCAATATCGTGATCTTTGGCCTGCTGCGCAGAGCGCGTAGCCGGGTGGACGTCTCGCTGCTGGCGACGCGCAAAACGCCGTCCACCTGCTGCCAGAGTCCGGCGGGCGATTGCCACTAAGGAGCGATGATGGCGTCATTAATTGAAGTCCGCGATATGCTGGCCCTGCAGGGGAGGATGGAGGCAAAGCAGCTCAGCGTCCGCCTGAATACGCCGCAGCCGCTGATTGACGCCATGCTGGGCCGCCTGCAAGCGATGGGGAAAGCGGTGAAAGTGACCGAAGATGCCGATGGCTGCCTCTCCGGCAGCTGTAAAAGCTGCCCGGAAGGCAAAGCCTGCCTGCGGGAGTGGTGGTCGCTGCGCTGATTGGACTGTGAAGGCAGGTTTCCCGGATTGCGGCTAACGCCTTATCCGGGCTACGAGTTTGTGCGGTTTTGGGTTTGGTAACCCGGGTAAGGCGTTTACGCCGCGACCCGGGAGATTCGACCACAGATTTGTACGGTTCTGGGGGGGGGGAGCCCGGACAGGCGCAACGCGCCGCTTCCGGGAACCGACTGCGGCATATACCGCAAGCGGGTCCTGAGACCCGCTTTCTGGCTTACTTGTAGACGTCCGCGTTAGCGTGAACCGTTTTCTCGTTCTTCTCGCCTGCAATCACCACAAAATAGGTGCCGCCCAGTTCATCCGCTTTTTTCGACAGATCGCGCTTTGCATCCATCGGAGAGGTTGTTCTGGAGGTGGTAATCGAACCAATTTTGGTCAGGTTCAACTTAGCCACTTCGTCTTTTTGAATTTCCTTGGCGGCGAACGCGCCGAAGGACAGGGAGCCAATCACCAGAGATGCAACAATTCCTGTAACAAGTTTCATAGCCTCTACTCTCCATTAGGTTTTTTTTTAGGTCACGGGGCCAGCGTGAAATAGTCAACCCCCGCAACAACCTAAGTATTGCTGCACCCTGCGTTTTTACCACGTCCCGCTAAAAAAATTTATCGATCTCACGCTTCAGCTCAATCAGCGGAGCGCAAAACGCCTGCGGATGTGAAATGAACGGCGCATGGGCGGCTTTATCGAAGACAATCGACGTGCTTTTGGGCCACAGCGCATCGAGAAGCGGAATGATTTTACGCGGTACCAGACCGTCCAGCCGACCGTACAGGCGCAAAAACGGCATGGCGAGGGCGGTCAACGGCTGGCGTAAATCGGCGGTTTTGAGGATCTCCAGCCCGCCGTTTAAAACGTCCGGCGACGGCATCGGTAGCGACAGCACCGTGCTCTTCAGCGCTCTCGCATCCTGACGCGCGCTTTCGGTACCCAGGGTTTGCAGCGCCAGAAAGCGTTCGACAGTGCGTTGAAAATCTTCGCTCAGCTGCTGCTGAAATCCGCTCAGCACGTCGGGCTTAATCCCGGGCCAGCTGTCGTGAGCGCTAAAGCAGGGGGAAGAGGCCACGGTGACCAGCGCCTGCACGCGATCGGGATGGGATAACGCGACCTGGCTGGCCACCAGCCCGCCGAGGCTCCAGCCTAGCCACATAGCTCGCTCCGGCGCGTTTTCCAGCACCCGCTGGGCCATCTCTTCCAGCGACATCGCGCCAAAGCCGCCGCTGCGGCCATAGCCAGGCAGGTCGACGAGGTGCAGCGTAAAATGCGAAGCCAGCTGCGGCGTGATGCAATCCCACACTTTGGCATTCAGCCCCCATCCGTGCAGCAGCACAAGATGACAATTTCCTTCGCCCGTGGTTTGCCACGCGATCGTTTTCATCAGTTACTGTTCTCTTTCCACCAATACGAGGGGGAAATATGCTAACAGCACACAGCTTATGCTGGCTATGCCAAATGCCGCTGGCCATCGCCAGCTGGGGGATCTGCTCGCGATGCGCGTCGGCGCTGCTGGCGTCTGAACCGTTGTGCCCGCAGTGCGGCCTGCCGGCCCAATCAAGCACGCTGCCCTGCGGGCGCTGCCTGCAAAAACCGCCGCCGTGGCAGCGGCTGGTGACGGTGAATGACTATCGACCGCCGCTGAGCGGCCTGATTCACCAGCTGAAATTCAATAAGCGGCCCGAGCTGGCCCCGGCGCTGGCGCGTCTGCTGCTGTTGCGCATTCGCCAGCGTCGGGATCTTCCCCGCCCGGACCGGATAATTAGCGTGCCGCTCTGGCAGCGTCGTCAGTGGAAGAGGGGATTTAATCAGAGCGATCTGCTGTGCCGACCGCTCTCCCGCTGGCTGGACTGCGCCTGGCGCAGCGATGCGCTAACCCGCCGGCGCCGCACCGCCACCCAGCATCAGCTCAGCGCCAGATTGCGCAAACGGAACCTGAAAAACGCCTTCCAGCTTGAATTGTCGCTCCAGGGCCACCATATCGCCATTGTGGATGATGTCGTCACAACCGGAAGCACCGTCGCCGAGATATCCCGCCTGCTTTTGCGAAACGGCGCCGCGACGGTTCAGGTATGGTGTATATGCCGTACCTTGTAGACCCCTGCTGATGGGCGTATAATAACCCAGTAAAATAGTCAACTATTAGGCCAACGCTATGATCCGTATTTCCGATGCTGCACAAGCGCACTTTGCCAAACTGCTGGCAAATCAGGAAGAAGGGACACAAATTCGCGTATTTGTGATCAATCCCGGCACCCCTAACGCCGAGTGCGGCGTGTCCTACTGCCCACCGGATGCGGTGGAAGATTCCGATACCGCGCTGAAGTTTGAGCAACTCACCGCCTACGTCGATGAGCTTAGCGCGCCGTACCTGGAAGACGCTGAAATCGATTTTGTTACCGACCAGCTGGGCTCCCAGCTGACGCTGAAAGCGCCAAACGCCAAGATGCGCAAAGTGTCCGACGATGCCCCGCTCATGGAGCGCGTTGAGTACCTGCTGCAGTCGCAGATTAACCCGCAGCTGGCCGGCCACGGCGGGCGCGTCACGTTGATGGAAATCACCGACGATGGCCTGGCGATTCTGCAATTCGGCGGCGGCTGCAACGGCTGTTCGATGGTTGACGTGACGCTGAAAGAGGGGATCGAGAAGCAGATGCTGAACGAGTTCCCGGAACTGAAAGGCGTACGCGATCTGACTGAACACCAGCGCGGCGAGCACTCCTACTACTGATTTCCCCGCCCGGCAGCCTTTTCGCGGCCGGGCGACTCCCCTCATGTTCCCGCGCAACATTTCCCGCTAAGCGACCCGGCAGAAACCCGGGAAAGAGTATGACTTAAGTCTCATATTTGAAATTTTCACCGCCCAGGTGATTCTCAAACTTCATATGTTACCCGTATCATTCACTTCAGGCGCCACAGATAAAAAAATAGCCAGCTATCCTTTCTCTGGGTAAGGATAAAGCCAGCTTCTACGGCGTCAGACATTTTTTGTTCCGGTCGGAACGGATGAAGTCAATGTTGAAACTATGACGTTACCCATAACAAATTAAGGCCAGGTAAATCATGCCATTAGTCATCGTTGCTATCGGGGTTGCCCTGTTATTGTTGCTGATGATCCGTTTCAAGCTGAACGGGTTTATCGCTCTGGTTCTGGTGGCACTTGCCGTCGGGCTCATGCAGGGTATGCCTCTGGATAAAGTTATCGTCTCCATCAAAAACGGCGTTGGGGGGACCCTCGGCAGCCTCGCGCTGATCATGGGCTTCGGCGCGATGCTCGGTAAAATGCTGGCGGACTGCGGCGGCGCGCAGCGTATCGCCACCACGCTGATTGCCAAATTTGGTAAACAACATATTCAATGGGCGGTTGTGCTCACCGGCTTTACCGTCGGCTTCGCCCTGTTCTATGAAGTGGGCTTCGTACTGATGCTGCCGCTGGTCTTTACCATCGCCGCATCCGCCGGTATCCCGCTGCTCTATATCGGCGTCCCGATGGCGGCCGCGCTCTCCGTCACGCACGGTTTCCTGCCTCCGCACCCGGGCCCGACGGCCATTGCCACTATTTTCCATGCCGACATGGGTAAAACCCTGCTGTTCGGTACGATTCTGGCGATCCCGACGGTTATCCTCGCGGGGCCGGTTTACGCACGCTTCCTGAAAGGTATCGATAAGCCGATTCCGGAAGGCCTGCATAACCCGAAAACGTTCACTGAGGAAGAGATGCCGGGCTTCGGCGTCAGCGTCTGGACCTCTCTGGTACCGGTTATTCTGATGGCCATGCGCGCCGTGGCCGAAATGGTTCTGCCGAAAGGTCATGCCTTCCTGCCGATCGCGGAATTCTTCGGCGACCCGGTCATGGCCACGCTGATCGCGGTACTGATCGCCATGTTCACCTTCGGTCTTAACCGCGGTCGTTCCATGGAGCAGATTAACGATACGCTGACCTCCTCGATCAAAATTATCGCCATGATGCTGCTTATCATCGGCGGCGGCGGCGCCTTCAAGCAGGTGCTGGTCGATAGCGGCATGGATAAATACATTGCTTCTATCATGCATGAATCCAATATGTCCCCGCTGTTTATGGCATGGTCGATTGCTGCGGTACTGCGTATTGCGCTGGGTTCCGCCACCGTTGCGGCGATCACCGCGGGCGGTATCGCCGCGCCGCTGATCGCCACCACCGGCGTGAGCCCGGAACTGATGGTGATCGCCGTTGGCTCCGGCAGCGTTATCTTCTCTCACGTTAACGACCCGGGCTTCTGGCTGTTTAAGGAATACTTCAACCTGACCATCGGCGAGACCATTAAGTCGTGGTCGGTGCTGGAAACCATTATCTCAGTGTGCGGCCTGGTAGGCTGTCTGCTGCTGGGGATGGTGGTATAAGCTGCTTGTCCGCCTAAAACGAGCCGGGTCGCCGCGAGGCGAACCCGGCTTTTTTATGCGCTCTGGCCACAACGGCCAGACTTATCGCAGTAATACCCGCCTGCGCGCGGCGCCTGACATTGAAATTCAGCAAACTATCCCCCATTCTAGATCTCATGCTATAGCGCCGGACGCGCGCTTCATTCACCCAATTCAACAGGACTGCGCATATGACCAATCCATTACTGACGCCTTTTTCATTACCGCCATTCTCTGCCATCAAACCCGAGCACGTGGTCCCCGCGGTCACTAAAGCGCTGGATGATTGCCGGGCGGCGGTAGAGCGCGCGGTGGCGCAAGGGGCGCCGTATACCTGGGAAAATCTTTGCCAGCCGCTGGCGGAAGTAGACGACGTGCTGGGGCGTATTTTTTCCCCGGTCAGCCATCTGAACTCGGTCAAAAACAGTCCGGAACTGCGCGAAGCCTACGAGCAGACCCTGCCGCTGCTTTCGGAGTACAGCACCTGGGTTGGGCAGCATGAAGGCCTGTACAAAGCGTACCGCGACCTGCGCGACGGCGACCATTACGCCACCCTGAATACCGCGCAGAAAAAAGCGGTGGATAACGCGCTGCGCGATTTTGAACTCTCCGGTATTGGCCTGGCGAAAGAGCAGCAGAAACGCTACGGCGAAATCGCCGCCCGCCTCTCCGAGCTGGGCAATCAGTACAGCAACAACGTGCTCGACGCGACCATGGGCTGGACCAAGCTGGTCACCGATGAATCTGAGCTCTCCGGCATGCCGGAAAGCGCGCTTGCCGCAGCGAAAGCCCAGGCTGAAGCCAAAGAGCAGGAAGGGTTTCTGCTGACCCTGGATATCCCGAGCTATCTGCCGGTAATGACCTACTGCGACAATCAGGCGCTGCGTGAAGAGCTGTATCGCGCCTATTCCACCCGCGCCTCCGACCAGGGGCCGAACGCCGGAAAATGGGACAACAGCCCGGTAATGGCCGAAATCCTCGCCCTGCGCCACGAGCTGGCGCAGCTGCTGGGCTTTGACAGCTTTGCCGACAAGTCGCTGGCGACCAAAATGGCCGAAAATCCGCAGCAGGTGCTCGACTTCCTGACCGACCTGGCGAAACGCGCCCGTCCGCAGGGTGAGAAAGAGCTGGCCCAGCTGCGCGCCTTCGCCAAAGCCGAATTCGGCGTGGATGAACTGCAGCCGTGGGATATCGCTTACTACAGCGAAAAACAGAAGCAGCATCTTTACAGCATAAGCGATGAACAGCTGCGCCCCTACTTCCCGGAAAACAAAGCGGTTAACGGCCTGTTCGAGGTGGTTAAGCGTATTTACGGTATTACCGCGAAAGAGCGTACCGATGTGGACGTCTGGCATCCGGAGGTGCGCTTCTTCGAGCTTTACGATGAAAAAAATGAACTACGCGGTAGCTTCTATCTCGATCTCTACGCTCGCGAACATAAACGCGGCGGGGCGTGGATGGATGACTGCGTTGGCCAGATGCGCAAGCTTGACGGCTCGCTGCAAAAGCCGGTCGCTTATCTGACCTGTAACTTTAACCGTCCCGTCAACGGTAAGCCGGCGCTGTTCACCCACGATGAAGTGATCACCCTGTTCCACGAGTTTGGCCACGGTCTGCACCATATGCTGACCCGTATCGACACCGCCGGCGTGTCCGGCATCAGCGGGGTACCGTGGGATGCGGTCGAGCTGCCGAGCCAGTTTATGGAAAACTGGTGCTGGGAGCCGGAAGCGCTGGCCTTTATCTCCGGCCACTATGAAACCGGCGAACCGCTGCCGCAGGAATTGCTGGAGAAAATGCTGGCGGCGAAAAACTACCAGGCGGCGATGTTTATTCTGCGCCAGCTGGAGTTCGGCCTGTTCGACTTCCGCCTGCATGCGGAGTTCAGCCCGCAGCAGGGCGCGAAAATCCTCGAAACGCTGGCGGAAATTAAGCAGCAGGTGGCGCTGATCTCCGGGCCGTCGTGGGGCCGTTTCCCGCACGCCTTCAGCCATATTTTCGCCGGCGGATACGCAGCGGGTTATTACAGCTATCTGTGGGCCGACGTCCTGGCGGCGGATGCCTTCTCGCGCTTCGAAGAGGAGGGTATCTTCAATCGCGAAACCGGCCAGTCGTTCCTCGACAACATCCTTAGCCGCGGCGGTTCGGAAGAGCCAATGGTCCTGTTCAAACGCTTCCGCGGTCGCGAGCCGCAGCTGGACGCGATGCTTGAGCATTACGGCATTAAGAGTTAATCCTGTTGTGAAAATTTGTTTAATTGATGAAACGGGCGCCGGAGACGGCGCCTTATCTGTTCTGGCTGACCGCTGGGGGCTGGAGCAGGATGAGGACAACCCGATGGCGCTGGTGATGACGCCGGCGCATCTTGAGCTGCGCAAGCGCGATGAACCGAAGCTTGGCGGCATCTTTGTTGATTTTGTCGGCGGGACCATGGCCCACCGGCGCAGGTTCGGCGGCGGCCGCGGCGAGGCGGTGGCAAAAGCGGTGGGAATCAAAGGTGACTATCTGCCGGATGTGGTCGATGCGACCGCCGGTCTGGGAAGGGATGCCTTTGTTCTTGCCTCCGTGGGCTGTCGCGTGCGGATGCTGGAGCGTAACCCGGTGGTTGCCGCGCTGCTCGACGATGGCCTGGCGCGCGGCTACGCCGACGCTGAAATCGGCCCCTGGTTACAGGAGCGTTTGCGGCTGATTCACGCTTCCAGCCTGACGGCGCTGACCGATATCACCCCGCGTCCGCAGGTGGTCTATCTCGACCCGATGTTTCCGCATAAGCAGAAAAGCGCGCTGGTGAAGAAAGAGATGCGGGTATTTCAGTCGCTGGTGGGGCCGGATTTAGACGCCGACGGTCTGCTGGCGCCGGCGCGTCAGCTGGCGACCAAACGGGTGGTGGTTAAGCGCCCGGACTACGCGCCGCCGCTGGCGGATGTCGCGACGCCTAACGCGGTGGTGACCAAAGGCCACCGTTTTGATATCTATGCCGGAACGGCGGTTGAGCCGCAGGGGTAAGCAACCTGCGTCAGGGCCCTTTCCCCGGGGGCGGCGCGATGCGCCTTGCCCGGGCTACGGGTTCTTGCGATCTGGGGGTTCTGTAGCCCGGATAAGGCGTTAGCCGCAATCCGGGAAACCTCGTCGACCGCTCCGTTTTTACGCGCTTTTTGTATTAATCATCCTGTTCAGCCACGGCACCATGATCGCCATGACCACCGTTACGCCCAGGGTCACCAGGCCAATTTTGCTGAAGACATCGGTATAAATCGGCAGCGTCTGTAGCGGGTCGGTAATATTATCCGGTACGGCGGTGAAGGTCGCCACGTAGCCGCCCAGCAGGAACGCGGCCGCCTGGGTTAAAAACCACATCCCAAGAATAAAGCCCATCAGATGCTGCGGCACCAGCGCGGCAACCATCGCCAGCCCCAGGGCGCTAATCAGCAGTTCCCCCAGACTCTGGAACAGATAGACCAGCACGATAAACCACGGCGAGGTCAGCCCCTGGGCGTCGGCAAACCACATTCCCGCCGCGGCTGCCGTGAGAAAGCCCAGCGCGCACAGGAACATGCCAAGGGTAAACTTCATCGGCATAGTCAGGTCTTTGCCCTTATTGCCCAAACGCGTGTAGATAGCGGCGAGGATCGGGCTGGCCACCACCACCCAGAACGGGTTTAGCGCCTGAAAGCTCACCGGGTTAATCGCGAAACCAAGTATTTCATGGTGAACGTTATTGATAGCAAAGAAGTTGAGCGAGGTGGGCATCTGCGCGTACAGAATATAAAACAGCACCGCTTCCAGCATCAGGATAAAGGCGACGAACATTTTGTTGCGCCCGGTTTTATCCAGCTTGAAGGCCTCGCGGAAGAAGAAAATCGTCACCACCACTGAGAGGATAATCAGCACCAGATTGGCGATTTTGACATTATGCATTAGCCAGGCGCAGAGAAATATCATGACCACAGTACCGGCCAGCACGTACAGTAAATTGCGCAGGCTCAGCGGTTTGTGGTCCGGCTCAGAGCCGATATCTTTCACCATACCCCGACAGGCGAAGTAAACCAGCAGGGCGACGATCAGACCGGCGCCGCACAGGTTGTAGGTTACCGCATAGCCGAACTTGTCGGCAATCACCGGCGCCAGCGACAGCGACAGCAGCGAACCGATATTGATCGACATATAAAACAGCGTGAAGGCGCCATCCAGGCGGGCATCTTTTGGCGGATAGCATTTGGACAGCAGGCTTGCCGGGTTAGCTTTAAACAGGCCGTTACCCACCGCAATGGTCCCCAGCGCGATGAAAATCAGATTGGGTTTGAGCAGCGACAGGCCGGTCATAAAGTAGCCTGCGGCAAGCACAATCGCGCCCAGAACCAGCGTACGTTTCGTACCCAGCAGGTGATCGCCGACATAGCCGCCGATGGAGATAAGGCCATATACCAGCGCGGCAAACGCGCCAAAGGTAATAAACGCCTGCTCCTGAGAAAAACCGAGCTGTTTAACAAAGAAAACGGCCAGGATCCCCTGAACGCCGTAATAGCCAAATCGCTCCCATAGTTCCACAAAGAAGATCATGAAGAATGGGCGAGGTTGCTGCAGCAAGCCTGTCGGTGCGGTTGAATTCATCTTTCTTCGCCTTTAAGTCCTGTCCGGAAAAGTATGAACGCGTATGCCAAAACGCGCTGAAAAAGGTTAATTTTGCGTAATGATATGATGTTTATCTATTTTGGCGAATTATTATATGGCTATATTGCTTTTGAAATGGTTGATCAACCTGGCATTGTGGCGATTATTTGGATTTATATGCTTTTTGCGGCGGGTGGGGGAAATAAAAACGCCCGCGTTGGCGGGCGTTGGTCATCAGCGAAATGAAATAACGTCCTGTTATTCGTCTTCTTCGTCGCGCAGCGGGACAATCAGCATATCCACGTGAACGGTGTTGATGAGCTGACGAGCCGAGGACATCAGTTTGCTCCAGAAGTCCTGATGGTGACCGCAAACCACGAGGTCCATATCATACTTTTTAATCGCATCAACCAGCACCTGGCCGAGATCGCCGCTGCCGCTCAGGGTCTCAGTGATCGGATAGCCAGCGTTGGTGGACAGCTCGCTTAACGCGTGGTGAGTCTCTTCGGAGATGCGTTTCTGCATGTCGCCCAGATTGACGTCAATAAGGCCGGTGTAGAGATCGGAGTAATTCACATCCACGTGGATCAGGGAAACTTTTGCATTGTAGGGGCGGGCCATAGAAACGGCTTTTTCTACCAGTACTTTGCTTTCCGGGGACAGGTCTACTGCAATGAGAATATGTTTGTAAGCCATGGTGTTACTCCTTCCATAAGTTGTCGATGACCGTTGGACCTGACAGCCAGCGCTGCCGCTTCGCCCGCGTCCTGCGTGCTACATTCGCGGGGGGGAGTCCTTAAGGACCTAATTGTAGAAGATATTTCTACCTTATAGCGCCCCTCGCGATCCGTCAATCCACCTTGTTCAGCGAATAGTTAAACAAATATATCCGACTTATGCATTGATAATGATTAACGTTGTGGTAAAAAAATTAACTGATCTCCTACACTATTTAATGAGCCGGTCGGATAAATAAACGTGATCGGAATCGCACTCTTTCACAGTACAGTCGGTTTGATATTGGGGAGCGGTAGTCCCGGAGGGAGCCTCCGAGGACGGGTCGCCGGGGAGGAGGTATGATCAGCACTGTTGCGCTGTTTTGGGCCCTGTGTATCGTATGTGTAGTGAATATGGCACGCTACTTCTCGTCGCTGCGTGCATTGCTTGTTGTGCTACGTGGTTGTGACCCTTTGCTCTATCAATATGTCGACGGCGGCGGTTTTTTTACGTCGCACGGGCAGCCCGGCAAACAGGTGCGCCTGGTGTGGTACATCTACGCCCAGCGCTACCGCGATCACCACGACGATGAATTTATCCGCCGCTGCGAGCGGGTTCGTCGGCAGTTTATTCTCACCAGCGCGCTATGCGGCCTGGTGGTGGTCAGCATGATTGCTCTGGCTATCTGGCACTAGCTTCACGATACAAAAAAAACGGGCCAGTTTCCTGACCCGTTTATCTTTCTTGTTTCTGATATTCGCTTAGATAATCTGCAGCGAGAGCCAGTACAGCGCGCCGGACAGCAGAATCGCCGCGGGCAGGGTCAGTACCCAGGCCATCAGGATGCTGGTGACGGTTTTCTTCTGCAGACCGCCGCCATCAACGAGCATCGTCCCCGCTACCGAGGAGGAGAGCACGTGGGTGGTGGAAACCGGCATACCGGTATAGCTCGCCAGACCAATCGATACGGCGGCGGTCATCTGAGCTGACATACCTTGTGCGTAGGTCATCCCTTTCTTACCGATTTTCTCGCCGATGGTGGTCGCCACGCGACGCCAGCCGATCATGGTGCCGATACCCAGCGCCAGCGCAACCGCCATAATAATCCAGATTGGCGCGTACTCGATGGTGCTCAGCATATCGGTTTTCAGCTTCTTCAGCAGACGCTTATCGTCAGCATTCACTTCCGGCAGCTTAGCCACTTTGTCAGTGGTGTCGGAGATGCAGAGCATAATACGGCGCAGATGGCTACGCTGTTCCACGGAGAGCGTGTCGTAGCTTTCGGTACCGGTCAGCATCGTCTTCACGCGGTCAAGCGCGTTGATGGTGTTTGCCGGGTGGCAGTGGAACTCGCCGTTTGCGGCAGCCCCTGCGTCCGGAGACGGGATGAGCTGCTCGGCGCCGGTCGCTTTTTTCAACAGCTCAGGACGCTGCTGGAAGAAGGTTTCCACGTTGTTGACCGCATCGCGGGTACGGGTGATTTCGTAGCCGGAAGCGTTCATATTGACCACGAAGCCAGCCGGAGCCACGCCGATCAGCACCAGCATCACCAGGCCAATGCCTTTCTGACCATCGTTCGCGCCGTGGGAGAACGCGACCCCAATGGCGGACAAAATCAGCGCAATACGCGTCCAGAACGGCGGCTTTTTCTTGCCGTCTTTCTTTTCACGCTCGGCTGGAGTCAGGTGGATACGGGCGCGTTTTTTGGTTCCGCTCCAGTAGCGACGCAGAATGAAAATCAGGCCGCCCGCCACGACCAGGCCAACGATTGGCGAGACGATCAGCGAGCCAAAAATACCCATGACTTTCGGGATGTTCAGCGCGTCCACCACCGACGTACCGGTCATCAGGGCATTGGTTAAACCAATACCGATGATCGCGCCGATCAGGGTGTGCGAGCTGGAGGCCGGAAGGCCGAAGTACCAGGTGCCGAGGTTCCAGATAATTGCCGCCAGCAGCATGGAAAAGACCATGGCGAGGCCATGTGCTGAACCCATGTTAAGCAGCAGGTCGGTCGGCAACATATGCACGATGGCATAGGCTACGCTGAGACCGCCCAACAGAACGCCGAAGAAGTTAAAAAGAGCCGCCATCGCCACAGCAAGCTGCGACCGCATTGCGCGAGTGTAAATCACCGTTGCAACCGCGTTTGCGGTATCATGAAAACCATTGATCGCTTCGTAAAAAAGCACGAAAGCCAGAGCAAGCAATAACAGTAATCCGGTATGTAAATCCAGACCGGCAAATAAATGTACCATAGGACGTTACGCCATTTTGAGGACATGAACGCGGCGCATTATCAGTGACTTTCGCGGCGCGGGCAAAGTGAAATATAGACTTTTTTTGATTTTCTTCCTGTTTAAGTTTTACCTTGTTGGGAGTATTCCTATATCTTTCAATGAGGTACGCAAATCTGTTTTTTTCAGTCTGGTGCGACCAGAATGAAAAATTTACAATTCCCGACAATCGGGATATGAGGAATGTTGTGTGGAAAGGTTTGATGCCATCGTAATCGGCGCCGGAGCGGCGGGAATGTTTTGTGCAGCGCAGGCGGGGCAGGCAGGCTGTCGGGTGCTGCTGCTCGATAACGGCAAAAAGCCCGGGCGGAAGATCCTGATGTCTGGCGGTGGCCGCTGCAACTTTACTAACATGTATATCGAACCCGCGGCATATCTCAGCCAAAACCCGCATTTTTGCAAATCTGCGCTGGCGCGCTACACCCAGTGGGACTTTATCGATCTGGTTAGCAAACACGGTATCGCCTGGCATGAGAAAACCCTGGGCCAGCTTTTCTGCGATGATTCCGCCGAGCAAATCGTTAACCTGCTGCTGGCCGAGTGCGAAAAAGGCGGCGTACACATTCGCCTGCGTAGCGAAATTATCAGCGTAGAGCGGGATGATGAGGGCTATACGCTACAGCTTAACGGCGAGACGGTGGCGGCGAAAAAGCTGGTGGTTGCCTCCGGCGGGCTATCCATGCCCGGCCTGGGCGCCTCGCCGTTTGGCTATAAGCTCGCCGAGCAGTTTGGCCTGAAGGTGCTGCCGACCCGCGCGGGCCTGGTGCCGTTTACCTTGCATAAGCCGCTGCTCGAACAGCTGCAGGTGCTTTCCGGGGTGTCGGTGCCGTCCACCATCACGGCGGAAAACGGGACCGTCTTCCGGGAAAATCTGCTCTTTACCCACCGCGGGCTGTCCGGGCCGGCGGTACTGCAAATTTCCAGCTACTGGCAGCCGGGAGAGTTCGTCAGCATCAATCTGCTGCCGGATTGCCATCTTGATGACTTCCTCAACGAGCAGCGCGCGGCGCATCCCAATCAGAGCCTGAAGAACACCCTGGCAATGCAGCTGCCAAAGCGGCTGGTCGAGTGCCTGCAGCAGCTGGGGCAACTGCCGGACGTCACCCTGAAACAGCTTAACATTCGCGAGCAGCAGGCGCTGGTTGAGACGCTGACCGCGTGGCGCGTCCAGCCGAATGGCACCGAAGGCTATCGCACGGCGGAAGTGACCCTCGGCGGTGTCGACACCAACGAACTCTCTTCGCGCACCATGGAGGCCCGCAAGGTGCCCGGTCTGTACTTTATCGGCGAAGTGATGGACGTCACCGGCTGGCTGGGAGGCTATAACTTCCAGTGGGCGTGGGCGTCAGCCTGGGCATGCGCGCAGGCTTTAGCGGAACAGAAATAACCGCCTGCTCTGTATCAGCGGACCCGGCTCCGCCTTATCCGCTGATATTGTGCTGCTTTAATTTGCGCCACAGGGTCGTGGGGCTGATGCCGAGCATCACCGATGCTTTGGTCCTGTCCCCGTCGGTTTTTTCTATGACATGGGTAATCAGCCGTTTCTCTTGTTTCTTTAATAAATCGGTTTCATCTGATGCCACGCCCGCGGCCGGGAAGTGAGAGCTCTCGTTGGCGTCATCCGGTGAAATTTGACCGATCTGCAGCAAAACGTCTTTGCTCACTCGATCGATGTCCAGCAGGACGATGAGCCGGTAGATAACCGCCTGAAGTTCACGAATGTTGCCAGGCCAGCTATAGCGATGCAAAAAATCCACCGCGTCGGGGGTAAATGTGATTTGCCTACCTTGCTGATAAAGCAGGTGCTGAATCAACAACATGATATCGCCCGGTCGTTGGCGTAAGGCCGGTAGACTCAACTCAAGAATATTTATTCTATAGTACAGATCCTGCCTGAACTCACCGCTGGCGACGAGCTGGCGCAGATCTTTATTGCTGGCGGTGATCAGGCGAAAATCGGCGGTGATCAGCGTATCGCCGCCGAGACGAGAGAATTGCTTCTCTTGTAACACGCGCAGCAGCTTAACCTGTACCGATAACGGCGCTTCGCTGATTTCATCGATAAACACCGTGCCGTTCATCGCCATTTCAAACACCCCCGGTTTTCCGCCCTTGCGCGCGCTGGTAAATGCGCCGTCGGCATAGCCAAAGAGTTCACTTTCCAGAATGCTCTCGGGAATGGCCGCGCAGTTAATCGCGATAAAAGGGCCGTGGCTTCTGGCGCTATGGTTATGAATACTCTGAGCGAAAAGCTCTTTACCTGTGCCGGTATCGCCCAAAATATGAATGGGAAGTTCGTGGCGGGCGCACAGTTTAGCTTTTTTTATTACATCGCGTATCGCCGGAGACTGGCCAATAATGTCGTCGAAAGACCAGGTTGTGGAAAAACCGCGGAGTTTACTTTTTTTGCTGATACTATTTTGCCAAAGCGAACTTTCCTGGTTTAATCCTGTAATAATGCTATAAGATGTTTGGCGGTTGGAAAAATGACGTATGGAAATGTAAATAGTTTGGCCGTTAATATCAATGGCCTGTTCTTTAATATCTAATTCGTTAATAATGCTGGGGTAAATATCTTTAAATGCCTCTTTTTTGAATATTTTATCTCCGACATGACACTGGAATAAGCTCAGGCCGATAGCATTAATATTGATGATCTCACCCAACTGATCAATACACATGATGCCCTCACGTGCTTGATTCAGCGCGGCGTGGCTCATGATGAGCTTGGTATTTTCTCGGTTGAGATATTTTAATAGGCTATCGGCTTCATTGATGGCCTGCTCAATCGAAATATTATCGGTGTCTCCCATAATAGCATTGAGGTTATATTTTTTAGCCATTTCAGCAACCGTAAGGCCGCCGATGACCGTATGGTAATCGTTCTCTGAAAGATTTTTTATAACGTTTTCAATATCATTGTGGTTGTATACCTGGCAAATTTTAAACTCTTCGTTAGTCATGTTCTGATAATGACGTAAGGCATTACAAAATTGGGGGAAACCAACCGCGGCGATTTTTTGTGATTTGATTTTGGCCTGTTGTAAAATGCGATAAACGCCGTGAAAATCATGGGCGATCTCAATGACCGGGATACTAATATTGTTACGCAGGAGGGCGGCGGTGCCGCCTCGGCTAATAATTATCTTAGCGCCGGACTGGATCATCTCATTCGCTTTATCGAGAACGTCAGAATAACGAAATTCATATACCGGAACATCGAGCTTCCTCTCAATAAGAACATTCATGATGCGTTGGGTTATTGTTTTGGAAACTGAAAAAATGACAATTTCATTATTCTTCATATATTATTCGCTCAGGTGTTCTGGGTTTGCAATGTTTATTATATGGTGAGCACAGGGAGAATCAATGAGGGTGGTCATATAATACGATATTAAGAATAAAAGCCTTACGCATAGCAAATGCGTAAGGCTAAGTTTTTAGTGATTAGAAACGCAGGCGGCGGTAGACAATTTGACCGTTGCATAAGGTAGCGCAGTTATCGATATAACGGTCACCTTCGAGTTTGACCCCGTGGGTATCTTCAAAAATGACGTTCTCTTTTCGCAGCTTAACAATCGAAATATCAGCACTGGCGCCGGGCGCCAGGGTACCAATTTGCCCCTGCATTTTCATTAAGCGGGCCGGCGTGGCGGTTACCGCGCGAACGATATCGAAGAAGGACATTCCCATATTGAGATATTTCGACATGACGTGGAGCAGACTGTAGACCTTATCCGTCCGTAAGCTATTTCTCAGGGTGAGATCGGTGCTGATGATATCGGGATAAAATCCCTGCTCCATGGCGGTTCTGGCAACGTGAAAATCAAAGTGGGCCACGCCGTTTGAACAGTCGAAGATAACCCCTCTGGTCTGCGCCTCTTTTATTGCCGCATAGACCTCGCCCTGTTCATTGAGAATCGAGTGGCCGGTACCGTGGAAGCAGTGGGCGTAAATATCATCGGCATTAAAATAGCGGATCAGTTCATCGGCGCAGAGAAGAGAGTCCGTGACGTGAACGCAAATCGTGGTATCCAGTTTACGCGCCAGGGAGACGGTAGAGAGAAGAGGGTCGCTGGCGTACTGTTTCCCTTTGGCGATATCCTGGCTGTAGCGTAGTTTCAATCCCAGAATATTGTCTCTGTTGCTATTCAGCGTTTGGGCGATTTTCTCCTCGTTGTAATTCGCCGGATTGGTATTTTCCAGATACCCGGTCGGCCCGCCCCCGAGGGTGGAAAGCCCGACGTTGACCACGTTCAAATAGCTTTTGATTTTCACCATGGCAGGATGAATCACGCTATTGCGAAAAAGCGGATAATTCACCCAGCCGCTGCTGCCGGCATCGACCATGCTGGTGACCCCGTTGGGCAAGCATACGATGTCAGGGTTGACGCTGATGGCGGTCCCGCCGTGAAAAACATGACCATGGAAGTCGATTAAGCCAGGCAGCACGATACAACCCGCGGCATCAATCACCGTTTCGGCCTGCAAATCGTCAACGGTATTTAAGTCCACGATGCGATCGCCGATAACGCCAATATTACGATTAATATAATCATGACCTTCGGGATCGGCGACCAGACCGTTTTTAATCAGAATATCCAGTTTCATTTTATGCTCCCGTTAAATGCCGATAAATTTCCAGTAGGGAATACCGATCAGGAAGAAGATTAATACGTTGACCACCACCATGATGGTGCCCAGCATCCAGAACGTTTTTTGCGGGACGTAGCCGCTGGAGAACGTAAATACGCCCGCGCCGTTGCCGTAGTGCGTCAGCAGTGCGCCATAGCCTGCGGAGAAAGCCAGAGAAAGCGCCACGTACATCGGGTGCGCCTGGGTCGTCATTCCCAGGGTAAAGAGTACCGGATAGAAAGAGACGACGAACGCGCTGTTCGAGACAAAGAAATAGCGGACGGCAAGGCTGATAAAGACCAGCACGGCAATCGCGCTGATTTCATTGAGATGCGACAGGTCGAGATAGTTTTTGATAACGTCCACCAGAAAGACGTAGAACCCGCCTTTTGATAGGGCAACCGCACAGCCATAAAACGCGCCATACCAGACGAAGGTCTGCCAGGCCGATTTTTCGCTCACCACGTCATTCCAGCTCAGCACGCCGAAAAGCAGCAGACAGGCGAGGAACGCCAGGCCGACGGGAATAAAGGCGATGCCGGTGATGGAACCGGTCATCCAGCCGAGCACGCCCAGGACAAAGAACACGATCAGCAGCTTCTCTTCACGTTTTACCGGACCCAGCTCACGCAGGCCCTTCTCGGCAATTTCATTGACGTTATCGATAACTTTCAGTTCCGGCGCGTAGATTTTATACAGTATCCACGGCGCGAGCAGCAGCACCAGTCCGGCTGGCACCACGGCGGCTTTAAACCAGGTCATCCATTCGAGATTCACCTTCATGATCTCGTTGGCCAGCGAGACGGTAATTGAGTTGGTCGCCATCCCCGTCAGAAACAGGCTGGAGGTTCCCATTGAGACGACGTACATCAGGATGGTCAGATAGGCGCCGATTTTGCGGCTACCGTCGTCGGGCTTCGAGCCCAGCGCTTCGGCGATGTTCCTGAAGATGGGATAGGTAATGCCTCCCGAACGGGACATATTTGAACCCGTTGCCGGGGCCAGTACGGTATCCGTCACCATCATCAGATAACCCAGGGTGAGGGTATTTTTTCCATAGCGTTTTAGCAGCAGATAGGCGATACGTTTACCCAGTCCGGTAATAACAAACGCTTTGCAAATAATAAAGGCGCTGATAATAAACCAGACCATAGGGCTGCCAAAACCGGCAAACAGGGGAGCGGGGTCGAGAACCAGAGAGGCAAACCCGAGAATAATCAGCATAATGACCGCATCGGTAAACGGGCGCAAAACCAGCCCGCACAGCATCGCCAGATAGATGCCAACCATATGCCAGGTCGGTGCGGAGACGCCTTCCGGGTGCGGTATTATCCAAAATAAAACGGGGAAAAAGATAATGGGCAAGAGTTTTAAATAAAGCATTTTTATTACCTTTGCTTTAAAGCCACGGCCCGTCAGGACGCCGCGGCCTGATATTATTTAATCAAATTAACGATACACGTCGTCGATAAACTCAACGCCGGTCTCATCCAGTGATTTTTTGACCCAAAGGCGATTCGCGGTGCCGTTTTTGGCGGCCTCTACTTTGCTGGCATCGAATTTTGCATACTCTTTGGCTTTATTCAGTACGGCTTCTGCGTCGCCGAGGGGAATAACTATCACGCCATCCGCGTCGCCGACGATCAGGTCGCCCGGACAAACCGCGACGCCGCCAACGGCGATCGGCGTGTTCACCTCCCCTGGACCTTGTTTAAACGGGCCTGCGGGGTTGGAGCCGGTAGCGAACAGCGGAAAATCGAGAACCGACAGCGCATCGATATCGCGGATAGGCCCGTCCAGCACGATACCGGCGATTTTTTTCATGCAGTGGGCATAGGCCACCATGATTTCGCCCATTAATGCCCGCGAACGGTCGCCTTCGTTGGAGACCACAATCACATCGTTCTCACCCGCCATATCCAGCGCGGCGTGCAGCATCAGGTTATCGCCCGCGCGGACTTTCACGGTGATGGCGAACCCCGCCATAATCGGCTTTTTCGGCGAAGAGATACGTTTAATGCCGTTACCCAGAACGGCAATACGGTTCATGGTGTCAGCAATATTCGCCGCCGGGAGCTGTTCAAATTCTTTAAGAAGATCGACGCTGCTGGTCGGACGCTTTAAAAAAATACGGTTACCAATAGTCATTTTTTTCTCCTTAAAAACCCGGGACCGGCCAGGACGGTTTCTTACCGGATAAGACTTCATCAATGCCAATCGCGGAATGGAGCGAGGCTCTGTCGGTCGCTTCAATGGTGGCGGCGCCAATATGCGGGGCAATCACGATATTGCTTAGCGAGAAAATCGGGTCGTTGGCATCAAACGGCTCTTTCTTTAAAACATCCACGCCCGCCCCGGCGATAGCGTGGGTGCTCAAGGCGTGATACAGCGCTTTTTCATCAACCAGCTTTCCGCGCGCGGTATTAATGAAATAGGCGGTAGGCTTCATCATGGAAAACTGTTTCTCTCCGACAAAATCGGTGGTTTCCGCCGTCGTCGGACAGTGCAGAGAAACGAAGTCGCTCTCTTTGAAAATACGGTCAAAATCGTTGGTAAGCTCTACGCCTTCGGGGATCTGCTGCTGGGTTTTATACGGGTCATAGGCGATAACTTTCATATTAAAGCCATGCAGCGCTTTGATTGCCACGCGTGAACCGATATTCCCGACGCCAATTAAACCCAGCGTTTTTCCATCCAGCTCCACTTTTGGCGTGCGCAGTTTTGCCCAGTAATAATCTTCAAGCATCTTTTCCTGTACCAGCTTGAAATTACGCGAGCAGTGCAGCATATAAAATATGGCCAGTTCGGCAACGGACATGCTGTTAGCAATTGGCGCATTTAATACCACGACGCCGTGACGTTTAGCCGACGCCAGATCGACCGTATCGTAACCGGCACCGTGACGCGCAACGACTTTCAGCTTTTTAGCCGCTTCAAATACGCGGTCGGACATTTTTGAAAGGCGGACGATAATACCGTCGCAATCGACGATGTCGCGAATGATATCTTCTTCTTCCATCCCTGAGCCGTTAATCAGTTGATAACCGCGACTTTCCAGATATTCTCTCCCTTCTGCCATGATTTCCTGCGGGAGTAAAATTTTGTACGTCATTTAACTATCTCCAGTGTTGATTACGTGGAGGTAATTGCATGGCGTGTGCCATACATTCATGCAAGATGAGTATTTTTTGTAATGCTTTGATATATATGTGTATTTTGTTTTTGTGGTCAACGAGTTGTGGTGATGTTCTTCACATACCTGAACGCCGGAGTGAGGCCGGTTATTTAATTATGAAATGGTTGAAATGCATAATTAAATGTGCGAATGGCGAGCTTCACATTTTATTTTATTTATATACGGAGAGCATTTTCTTGTAGCGATTGACATTGCCCGGTGGACAACTTAAAACGTAAGCCAAAGGTTAATCGGGAGAGGTTTCGGCAATGAATAAATCACAGGTGGAGATATTCATGCTTATGGTTCGGGAGGGGAATGTTCATTTTGTATCGCAGCGGCTGAGTATTGCGCCTTCGTTGATAACAACCAGCGTATGTGCGCTTGAAAATGAACTGGGTTTCAACCTGATTAAGCGCGGCAGGAATATCAGAAAAGTTATCTTAACGGAAAAAGGACACGCTTTTTATCGGCTTGCTCCAGAGTTACTGAGATTGCTTAATGCGATTGCGGATATTCGGGCGGGAATAAAACAGCCCGGCAAGTCCTTCCCGCCGGGCAAAATAATCAGTTCAGCCCCAGGAAATACTGGGCAATTTTGAAGTAGATAATCAGTCCGGTACCGTCGATAAGGGTGGCGATAAACGGCGCTGAAACTACAGCCGGGTCGATGCCGACGCGTTTGAGCGTCAGGGGGATCACCGACGACACCACCGCGCTCCACAGGGTAATGCATACCAGCGTCAGGCTGACAATCAGGGTGATCTCCATGCCGATGCCCATCATCCAGGCGCGCAGGCAGCCCGCCAGGCCGAGCGTAATGGCAATCAGCAGCGAGGTTGAGACCTCTTTACGGATTACGCGTCCCATATCGCGCAGCCGCACCTCGCCGAGCGCCATGGAACGCACGAGGGTGGAGGTGATCTGCGTCCCGCTATTGCCGCCGGTACCAATCAACAGCGGAATGAAAAAGGCCAGCGCAATCGCCGACTCCAGCGCTTCCTCAAAATGCTGCAACACGCTGCTGGTATAGGCTTCGGCGACAAACAGCAGCAGCAGCCATACCGAACGTTTTTTCCACAGCGCCCACGGGCTGGTTTCCAGGTAGGGCTTTTCCAGCGGCAGCGTCGCGCCCTGACGCTGAGCATCCTCGGTCACGTCATCTTCCAGCAGATGCGCGATCTCTTTTTCCATCAGGCAGCCGACCAGCTCGCCTTTTTCGACCACCGGCACGAGGTCGAGCCCGCGCTCGGCCAGTTCGGCGACCACCTGCGGCCGCGGGTCGTCAGGCCTGACGCGAAACAGGCAGCTATCCATTAAATAACGAATGGACTGGGCGGTATCGCTCTCCTGCAGCAGCTTTTTAATCGATAAACTGCCGCGCAGTTTTTTCCCGGCGACGACAAAAACCTGGCCGGGGATCTCATCGCTGGCCAGCTGAGAAACGAACAGCTCACGCGCTTCATGAACGCTGAAATGTTCCGGCAGGGTAATGAAATCGGTACGCATGTACTGGGCGATCGCGTCGCCGTCGAACGCTGCGGTAGCCTGATGTGCGGCGCACAGTTGAATGGAAGACATGGTGTAATTCCCTATAAAAAATCACTCATAGGGGCGAACAAGACAGGATGAGCACAGGCAGATCCCTACGTCCTGGTTTTAGCACTGCACAACGTATCTGCCCGGCATGAACGCCGTCAGAAGTTACCTTGGCAACACCTTGATTCGATGGAAGCCTGTATTTCCCTGAGTGGTCTCTCTCGATACCAACAGGGCGGTAACTTATGTTTATGCAGGAGCCTCGCCATAACGAGATCGTTAAATGAGGCCTGATTATTCGCGAAGAGAGATGATTAACCAAGCATATAATTCATGTGGTTTATTAATTGTTGAGAAAAGGCGAAAGTTTATTGCGATCAGGGCGATACGGGGATTTTTCCCTCTTAGGGTGAACAAAATTTTTTCAAACTATACTTAGCAATGGATGCGTTATAAATGCTATTTCCCGCGAGATTGTTGGTTGAAAAAACTGAGGTGACCCATCGTATAAGCGATATTTAAGAGGAACGCTGTTATGTTGAAAAACAGGATTAATCTTCAGGTTATTATCTGGACGACGCTCATTGGAGGGTTCATCAGCTCTCTGGTGAAGTCGGGAACGGAAGCTAATATGCCGCCCCGCGTGGCGGGCGAGATATCGCCCCCGGCGGCGCATATCGACGCCTGGCTCGGCTGGCTTGGCATTAATTCACACTCGCTGGACTACGTTTATCAGGGGGTGACAATCCCCGGCGCCGTCATGCTTTACCACTGGCTGTTCAGCTTTGCTTTTGCCTTTCTCTATGTCTTCATTTCCGCATACTGGCCGAAAATCCGGCTTTGGTACGGCGCGGCCTATGGTCTGATTATTACTCTCGTTATGCACGGCTTCCTCATTCCCGCGCTGGGCTTCAGGCATCCCGCCTATTTAAACGGGGAAACCGGGTGGCTGTGGAACCTGAATGGCTACGAGCTGTGGAGCGAAACCCTCGGACATATTTGCTGGTCGTTTTCGATTGAAATCAGCATGATTGCCGTTCTTGCACTGCTGGCAAAACCGATACGAGGCGCATGGGCCAACGAGTCGCCATAATGGCGTTAGCCCCGATCGCGCGTTAAAGAGTCATTTATCGCATCCCACTGCTATGAGTGGGGTGACTCCTTCTCCGTTGGCAAACACTGCAAATGGCCGTGGCGCACGCCGCGCTGGGCGATAACGTCATCGGCAAAATGCTGAACGTCGCCCATATCGCCTTTCAGCACGGCGATTTCCAGACAGTCGTCATGGTTGATATGTACGTGGAGGGTGGCGACGGAGAGGTCGTGGTGGTGATGCTGGGTGGAAACTAAACGGCTGGCTAAATCGCGCTTCTCATGTTCATAAACATAGGAGAGTACCGCGAAGCCCTGGGTGCCGTGCTCCTGAGCGCTTTCCTGGGCCAGCGCGCCGCGCAGAATATCGCGGATGGCTTCGGAGCGATTATGATAGCCGCGGCGCTGGCTCAGGCTATCCAGCGTGTCGAGTAAATCGTCATCAAGAGTAATCGTGATACGTTGCATCTGTTTTAAACCTTATTACGGCGCACGGGAAAGGCGGGAAGTACCGCATTTTGTAACACGCGACCGGCGTGGGAAGAAAACGTTAATTTGTCGCCCACGACCTGCGTCTCAACGATTTGCCCCTCATCCATCACCATCACCCGCTGGCAAAAACGCTCCACCAGACGTAAGTCGTGGGTGATAAACAGACAGGCGGTGCCAAACTGTCGCTGAAGCTTTTTGAGCAGACCAATGACGCCCGCCTGGAGCACCAGGTCGAGGTTAGACACCGCCTCATCAAGGATCAGCAACTGCGGCTCAACCGACAGCGCGCGCGCCAGGCAGACGCGCTGTAGCTGTCCGCCGCTCAGCTGCGGGGGGCGCTTATCGAGCACGCTATTATCGAGATCCACCGCCCTGAGCATGTCGCTTGCCCGGGCCAGCTGTTCCGCTTTCGTCAATGACAGCAGATGTCGCATGGGTTCACGCAAAATCTCGCGTACCGTTTTACGCGGATTCACCGCGCTGATGGCGTCCTGAAACACCATCTGAATATCCCGACGGAACGCCTTTTGCTTGGTGCGATTGAGCCGGGAGAGCGGTTCTCCCCGCCAGCAGACGCTGCCCTGAGTGGGGGATTCCAGGCCAACGAGCAGGCGCGCCAGGGTGCTTTTCCCGCAGCCGCTGCGTCCCAGCAGGGCAACGGTTTCACCGCTTTTTAGCGCTAAAGAGACCTCTTTTAGCACCGTTGAATCGGTATATAGATGGGTTATCGCGGATACGCTCAGTAATGTCATCAGGCCAGCTCCAGTCCGTAGAGGGCGAGATGCGCCGCCACCAGGCTGCGGGTGATGCTGTGCTGCGGAGCGTTGAACAGGCTTTCGACATCCCCCTGTTCCACAATGCAGCCGCTATCCATCACCGCCACATCGTCCGCCAGCCGCGCCACGACGCCCATATCGTGAGTGACCAGCAGCATCCCGGGCCCACGGTTTTGCATAACACCTGCCAGTAGATCGAGAATGCGCGCCTGGGCCACGGCGTCCAGGTCGGTGGTGGGTTCATCGGCAATGATAAACGGCGCCTCGCACAGCAGCGCCATGGCAATCATCATCCGCTGCAGCATGCCGCCGCTCATCTCGAACGGATAAAGCTTCAGGACGCGCTGCGCCTCCTCCAGCCCAACGGCTTCCAGTACCGCCGTAAGCGTGGCGTCGTCTGCGGGTTTACCCAATGCCCGGCAGGTTTCCCGCGCGTGGGTCGCCATGGTGTGCAGCGGATTAAAGGCGCTGCGCGGGTTCTGCATAATGGTGGCGATTTTGCTGCCGCGCAGCTCGCCGGGGGAGACCGGCTGGCCGTCGGCGAGGATCATCCCCGCCGTTTGCCGTACGCCGGAAGGCAAAATGCCCAGCGCCGCCGCGCAGGTTAGCGATTTTCCGCTGCCGCTGCCGCCAACCAGCGCCAGCACGCGCCCGCGTTTGAGCGTCAATGATACGCCGTGCACCAGCGGACGTTCGACCTGTAAGACGATGTTTTGCAGTGTAATTTGTTGCGGCATTAGTGGGCGTGCTCCGCGATCAGATGAGGATCCAGGCGATCGCGCAGCGCGTCGCCCACCATATTAAAGGCCATGACGGTGATAAACAGCGCCAGTCCCGGCCAGAACATTTGCAGCGGCTGGGTCCAGATATACTGGCGGGCGTCGTTAATCATCACCCCCCACTCGGCGGTTGGCGCGGTGACGCCGAGGCCGAGAAACGACATTCCGGCGACGTGCAGCATCATATGCCCGATATCCAGGGTCGCCAGTACCAGCAGCGACGGAATGACCGCGCCGGCCAGATGGTCGACGAATACCCGCACGTGTCCCGCGCCGGAAAGCCGCGCGGCGAGCACAAATTCGCGCTGGCGCAGGGAGATTGTCAGGCTGCGCACCATCCGCGCATACCACGCCCAGTGCGACAGGGCGATGGCGATAATTACGTTGGTCAGCCCGGTTCCCAGTACCCCCACCATAAAGAAAGAGAGGATTGAGGTCGGGAAGGTCATAAACAGATCCGCGACGCGCATGGTGGCCTGATCGACGCGGCCGCCGATAAGCCCGGCGCAGCCCCCGACGAGGAGTCCCAGCGCCAGCACCAGCAGCAGGCAGGCCATCACCGAGCCGAGCGATACGCGGGTCGCCGCCAGCAGACGCGAGAAGATATCGCGCCCCAGATGATCGGTACCGAGCCAGTGCTGGCTGCCGGGCGGCAGCAGGCGCGAAGGCAGATCGATCGCCTGCGGATCGTACGGCAGCCACCACTGGCTGGTGAGCGCAACGACCGCCAGCAGGGCGATGATAAGCAAAGAAATGCGGACGGACCCGCGTGAAGAGAGGAAAAAGTTCACGAGCGCGCTCCTTCATGGCGGCGAATGCGCGGGTCCAGCGCGGCGTTCAGCAGATCAACCATCAGGTTACAGACCACAAAAACGATCACCATCATCAGGGTGAAACACTGAATCACCGGATAATCGCGATTAAAAATCGCCGAGACGGCGTAGCGGCCCACGCCGGGCCAGGCAAAGATATTCTCGATAATCATCGTGCCGCCAATCAGCTCGCCGATATGCATCCCCACGGCGGTAATCATCGGCAGCGAGGCGTTGCGCAGAATATGGCGGCGCTCGGTTTGCCTGTCGTTCAGGCCGCGCAGTCTGGCCCAGGTTACGTGACGCTGCCCGGCGACTTCCAGCATGCTGGCGCGCAGCAGGCGGGCGTTGATCGCCAGCGACATAAAGGCGATCGACACCGCCGGCAGAATGATGTGCTGCCAGCCGCCATAGCCCATCGCCGGCAGCCATTGCAGATAAACCGAAAAGAACATCACCAGCAGGAAAGCCAGCCAGAAGTTGGGCATCGACACGCCGAGAAAAGCGATGATCCGCACAATAAAATCCGGCAGGCGGTCGCGGTGCCGCGCCGCCCAGATGCCCAGCGGTACGGAAGTGAGGAGGATCAGCACCAGCGCGGCGCCGGCCAGCTGCAGCGTGGCGGGCAGAAAGCTCAGCATGTCATCCAGTACCGGACGCTGGGTGGCGAACGAAACGCCAAAATCCAGATGCAGCGCCTGCCACAGCCAGCTGCCGTACTGGACGATAAGCGGCCGCTCCAGCCCCAGCATCGCGCGGGTTGAGGCCACCATCTCCGGCGTCGGCGGCAGGTTTGACAGGCGCAAATAGTCCAGCGCCGGGTCACCGGTGCCCAGGCGCAGCATTAAAAAGATAATCACCGAGGCGGCGAAGATCATCGGTATCAGCAGCGCGACCCGCCGCAGCGCGTAACGTAACATCAGGGTTTCACCGGCTTAATCTGTTCAAACGGAATTTCAGACGCGATCGGCGCGTAGGGAATCGCCCCCAGCTCCGGTCTGGCGACCACCATCATCGAGACGTAGCTGATGGGCAGATAGACCGCATCGTTGTGCAGTCGGGTCAGCAGGTCTTTGTACAGCGCCTGACGCTGCGTTTCGTCGGTGGTTTTCAGCACTTCGCCGATTTCTTTATCAATAATCGGTTTGTCGGCTAATCCCAGCTGCGCCTGAAAATCGGCGTGCGACGGTACGCGCATCGAACTCATAAAGGCGTGCGGATCGTAGGGGGCGCCCCAGGTACGGTTGAAAATCATGCCGAAGCGACTATCGCGCTGGCGGGCATAAATACTGCTCTCTTCCTCGCCGACCAGCGCCACGTCCACGCCAACCTGGCGCATATCGGCCTGAATGATTTCCGCCATCGATTTGCTTAGCGCGTCGGTACCGATAAACGACAGCTCAACGCGCAGCGGCAGGCCGTTTTTCTCGCGAATATCCTTACCCGCAGGCAGGACCCAACCCGCGTTTTCCAGCAGCGCCTTCGCCTGCTGCGGATCGTACCGGCGCGGCGTCAGGCCAATATCGGCATAGGGCACGGTGGGGGCGAACAGCGTATCGGCCACCTGCTGAGTGCCGTACAGGGCGTTATCAATCAGCGATTTTTTATTCACCGCAAAGTTCAGCGCTTCGCGCACCGCTAGCTCGTTGGTGGGGGCTTTGGCGGAGTTCAGCGCCAGCATCACCGTCTCTATCGGGCGGGAAAGCTGGGTACGGTAGGCCGGGTTGTGGCTGAAGCGGTCGAAGGTGTCGAGCGGCAGCAGCCCTTCGTTGCCGTAGAGCAGGTCAATATCGCCGGTTTCAAAGGCCACCGCGCGGGTCGTCGGGTCCGGGATCACCTTGACGGTAATTTTTTCAATCTGCGGCTTTTCGCCCCAGTAGCGCTCGTTACGCACCAGCACGTCGTACTGATTGAGTTTTGATTCCTTCAGCACCCACGGACCGGTGCCAATCGGCGCTTTAATGCCGTGCAGGGTCTCATTGTCTTTGAACTGCGACGGGGCGATAAAGCGGAAAGGGCGCGGCAGCGCCAGCTCCTGTAAGAACGGGTAATAGGCGCTTTTCAGGGTGATTTGCAGCTGGTTTTTGTCGAGCGCGTTGACCTCGACGATCTGATTGACCAGCTCCAGCCAGGCGTGGCGCTGGCGGTTATCGAGCACCACGCGGAAGTTCTCCGCGGCGGCATGGGCGTCAAACGCTTCGCCGTTGGAAAATGTCACGTCATCGCGCAGGGTGAAGGTCCAGACTTTGCCGTCCGCCGAGTGGGTCCAGCTTTTTGCCAGCCAGGGTTTTACCGAGCCATCCGCCTGATACTTTACCAGCGGCTCATAGACCATGCTCTGGGCGTACATCTGGTTGGGCGTATAGAGGTGCGGGTTGAGCGGCCCCACGTTGACCGGCCAGGCGGTGGTGATTTCATTGGACGCGGCGCAGGCCAGCAAAGGGGCGCAGGCGAATAGCGCCAGCAGGGTGGTGCGGATAATAGACAAGGCTTTTTCTCAGCGACAGGAAAGTATGACGATTTTAAAGATTCATCATACTTTCGGCGTAAGCTGGATCAATATCGGGCCTGAAAGTATAAGAAAACGGTATATCTCTTTTGGCTGTATGAGCTTACGAACCCGCCTGCAGCCCGGCTAAACGCAGCGCAAGCCGGGAAGCATCAGCTTCGGCACATTTCCCGGAGGCGATGCTGCGCATCTGTCCGGGCTACCGGCTCGCAGACGGCGGGGAACCCGTAGCCCGGGCAAGGCGCGTTAAGCGCCGCCCCCGGGAGCAGACCGCAGAGAGGCTGAATTTCCCGGAGGCGATGCTGCGCATCTGTCCGGGCTACCAGACCACAGACGGTAGGGAACCTGTAGCCCGGGCAAGGCGCGATAAGCGCCGCCCCCGGGAGCAGCGCGCAGAGAGGCTGAATTTCCCGGAGGCGATGCTGCGCATCTGTCCGGGCTACCAGACCACAGACGGCAGGGAACCTGTAGCCCGGGCAAGGCGCGATAAGCGCCGCCCCCGGGAGCAGACCGCAGTGATTCTGTAGCCCGGCTAAGCGCAGCGCGAGCCGGGTAAACAAGCCCATCAGGGCGCTCTGAACAGATCCAGCAGCGTGGCGACCTGCTCATCAATAGGTGTTAAATCACGCTTAACGATCAGGTGCAGCGGCGTTGCCCGCCGCGCGCCGTGTCCCAGCGGCAGCGCCTTCAGCACCCCTTGTTGAAGCTGTGGGCCAATGCGCTCTTCCGGCAGCCAGCCAAACCCGACCTGATACAGCACCGCATCGATGGCGGCATCAATAGTGGAAAACGTCCATGCATCGCGGGAAGATTGCGGGTCGTTGCTGCGGTCGGCGATGCGCACCAGCGGCCAGGGGGCCAGCGCGCTGTCGTCCAGCGGCCCCGCCAGCGCGGAGAGTGGATGATCGCGATGGGCGACGGCGACAAAATCAATGTTCATCAGCCATTCGCCGCGGCCGGTAATATCCTGACGGCGGGTCAGCACCATCACGTCCGCCTCGGTGCGGGCCGGATGCTCTTCCTCAACGTTTTCCAGCACTTCGGTCAACCTGACCTGAGTTTGCGGGTAGCGCTGTTGAAACTGGCGCAGAATGGCGAACAGCCGCTGGCGTGGGAAAATGCTGTCGACCACCAGATCCAGCCGGGTCCGGGCGCCGTCTCGCAGGGTGGCGGCATGGGTTTCGACATAAGAGAAGGCCTGCAGCAGCGGCTTAACCTGGCCGAGCAGCAGCTCGCCTGCCGGGGTCAGCACCGCGCGACGGCCCGATGGCGTCAGCAGCGTGACGCCCAGCCGCTCCTGCAACAGCGCGAGATTATAGCTCACCGACGACTGGCTGCGGTGGGTCTCGTCCGCCGCCTTCGCGAAGCTACCCAGCTCGACAACTTTCTCCAGCAGCGCCCATTGTTCCAGCGTAGTCTTGTGCATAATCCATCTAAAAAGTGAATGGGTTTAATCCAAACATAGCGTTATTCATCCATTTTTTAAAGCAGTATGCTTGTTCTCAACAAACAGAGGAGAACAGATTATGAGCACATTCGACAAACATGACCTGAGCGGTTTTATCGGTAAACATCTGGTTTATACCTATGATAATGGCTGGAACTACGAAATTTACGTTAAAAACGGCACCACCCTGGATTATCGCATTCACAGCGGTATCGTGGCGAATCGTTGGGTGAAAGATCAGCAGGCTTACATCGTTCGCGTCGGCGAAAGCATCTACAAAATTTCCTGGACCGAACCGACCGGTACCGACGTGAGCCTGATCGTTAACCTCGGCGATAAGCTGTTTCACGGCACCATCTTTTTCCCGCGCTGGGTAATGAATAACCCGGAGAAAACCGTCTGCTTCCAGAACGATCATATTCCGCTGATGGTCTCTTATCGTGAAGCCGGTCCGGCTTATCCGACAGAAGTGATTGATGAGTTTGCCACCATCACTTTTGTGCGCGATTGCGGCGCGGATAATGACGAAGTGATTAATTGCCCGGCTAATGAATTACCTGACAACTTTCCTGCCAACCTGTAATCATTTTGAAATAGTTTCGTGATTCGACTGGATTTTTTATATTTGCTGAACGATGTTTAAAGATAGCTTATTGGAATCTGGTTGAGCATCCGTTTACTTTTCGCCAATGCGTTCCCGCTATTTCTCCGTCAAGCGGGAACGCTATAGCGCCTTTTTCTGCAATAAATTCCAACCTATCTCAATGATTTTTAACAAAATCATCATGCATATCTAATTAATATTAATTTCTTAATATTATCCTAAGCAAAGCTGACTAAATTTAATAACATCTGAATACAAAATAATGAAATGCGCCATCGGACTGATTTCGCTTTCATTTTCATTTTGTTTAGGTCAGCAGGTGCAGGATATTTCTTATCGACCCGTTTTTTCGCGGGTCATTCACAGAACAGGAACATGATGAGCGATTTTTTGCCGTTTTCGCGCCCGTCGATGGGCGACGCAGAGCTGGCTGCGCTGCGTGAAGTTTTGCAATCGGGCTGGATCACCACTGGACCGAAAAATCAGGCGCTGGAAGAGGCGTTCTGCACGTTAACCGGCAACCGTCACGCCATCGCCGTCAGTTCGGCGACCGGCGGCATGCACGTCACGCTGATGGGGCTGGGTATCGGTGCGGGTGATGAAGTGATCACCCCTTCCCAGACCTGGGTCTCCACGCTGAACATGATCTGCCTGCTCGGCGCGACCCCGGTGATGATCGATGTCGATCCCGATAATCTGATGATTACCCCCGAAGCGGTTGAAGCGGCAATCACCCCGCGAACCAAAGCCATTATCCCTGTGCACTATGCTGGCGCACCGGCGGATATTGACGCCATTCGCGCGATTGGCGAGCGTCACGCTATTCCGGTGATTGAAGATGCCGCCCACGCGGCGGGGACGTACTACAAAGGCCGCCACGTCGGGTGGCGCGGTACCGCCATTTTTTCATTCCATGCGATCAAGAATATGACCTGCGCCGAAGGCGGGCTGGTGGTAACCGACGATGACGAGCTGGCCGCGCGCATTCGCAGCCTGAAGTTCCACGGCCTCGGCGTTGACGCTTATGACCGCCAGACCCTGGGCCGCGCGCCGCAGGCGGAGGTGATTTCGCCGGGCTTTAAATACAATCTCGCGGATATCAACGCCGCGCTGGCGCTGGTGCAGCTGGATAAGCTCGCCCACGCCAATCAGCGCCGCGCCGCCATTGCGCAACGCTATCTGCGCGAGCTGGCGGATACGCCCTTCAGGCCGCTGGTGGCGCCGTCGTGGGAGCATCAGCACGCCTGGCACCTGTTTATTATCCGCGTTGACGAAGCCGCCTGCGGCATCAGCCGCGATGCGCTGATGGAAAGACTGAAGGCCATGGGCATTGGCACCGGCCTGCACTTCCGCGCGGCCCATACGCAAAAGTATTACCGCGAGCGTTTCCCTGAAGTTTCATTACCGCATACGGAATGGAACAGCGCGCGCATTTGTTCCATTCCGTTGTTCCCGGATATGACCGATGACGATGTCACTCGGGTCATTTCCGCACTGCACCAGCTGTCAGGACGTTGATATGTTTAGCTACCCTCCCGTGAAAAAGGTCTCGGTCGTTATTCCTGTGTATAACGAACAGGAGAGCCTGCCGGAGCTTATCCGCCGCACCGACACCGCCTGCGCGACGCTCGGACGGCAATATGAAATTCTGCTGGTCGACGACGGCAGCAGCGACGACTCGGCGCGAATGCTCACCGAAGCCGCCGAGGCCGAAGGCAGCCACGTGGTGGCGGTCCTGTTGAACCGCAACTATGGTCAGCACTCGGCGATTATGGCGGGCTTCAGCCACGTTACCGGTGACCTGATCATTACCCTTGATGCCGACCTGCAAAACCCGCCGGAAGAGATCCCGCGCCTGGTCGAGAAGGCCGATGAGGGCTACGACGTGGTCGGTACCGTGCGCCAGAACCGCCAGGACACCTTCTTCCGTAAAAGCGCCTCGAAGATGATCAACCGCCTAATCCAGCGCACCACCGGTAAAGCGATGGGCGACTATGGCTGCATGCTGCGCGCCTATCGCCGCCATATCATCGACGCGATGCTCAACTGCCATGAGCGCAGTACGTTTATCCCGATTCTGGCGAACACTTTTGCCCGCCGGGCGGTTGAGATCCCGGTGATGCACGCCGAGCGCGAATTCGGCGATTCTAAATACAGCTTTATGCGCCTGATTAACCTGATGTACGACCTGGTGACCTGCCTGACCACCACGCCGCTGCGCCTGCTGAGCCTGTTCGGCAGCGTCATCGCTCTGCTGGGCTTCGCCTTCGGCCTGATGCTGGTAGTGCTGCGTCTGGTGTTTGGTCCCCAGTGGGCGGCGGAAGGGGTGTTCATGCTGTTCGCGGTGCTGTTCATGTTTATCGGCGCCCAGTTCGTCGGGATGGGCCTGCTCGGGGAGTATATCGGCCGCATCTATAACGATGTCCGCGCCCGCCCTCGCTACTTTATTCAACGTGTTGTTCGCCAGCCGGAAACGGCATCTCAAGAGGAAGATCGTTCATGAAAGCCGTAGTCTTCGCTTATCACGATATGGGTTGTGCAGGTATTCAGTCTCTGCTGGATGCCGGTTATGACATCGCCGCTATTTTTACCCATCCGGATAACCCTGGCGAAAACCATTTTTTTGGCTCCGTGGCGCGTATTGCCGCTGAGCAAGGCATCCCGGTATGGGCGCCGGAAGATGCGAATCATCCGCTGTGGATCGAACGTATTCGTGAGATTAAACCGGACGTGCTGTTCTCGTTCTACTACCGCAACCTGCTGTGCGATGACATTTTGAATATTGCGCCGCAGGGGGCTTTTAACCTGCATGGTTCACTGCTGCCAAAATACCGCGGCCGCGCGCCGCTGAACTGGGTGCTGGTGAACGGCGAAAGCGAAACCGGCGTGACGCTGCACCGTATGGTTAACCGCGCCGATGCCGGCAATATCGTGGCGCAGAAAAGCGTCGCGATCGGCGCGGATGACGCGGCGCTGGCGCTGCACCGTAAGCTCTGTTCCGCGGCGTCGGAACTTTTGGCTCAGGCGCTGCCCGCCATCCGCGACGGCAAAACCGAAGAGCGCGCCCAGGATGAAAGCCAGGCGACTTACGTCGGTCGCCGTACGCCGGAAGACGGTCGCCTCGACTGGGAACGCTCGGCCCAGACGCTGCACAACCTCGTCCGTGCGGTCTCCGATCCGTGGCCGGGCGCGTTCGGCTACGCCGGCGCGAACAAGTTTATCGTCTGGAAATCCCGCGTGCGCCACGATCTGGCCGCCGCCAAAGCGGGGACGGTGATCTCCGTTGCGCCGCTGGTGGTCGCCTGCCAGGAAGGGGCGTTAGAAATCGTTACCGGGCAGACCGAGCGCGGCGTTTATATGCAGGGTACGCAGCTGGCGCAGGCGCTTGGCCTGGTTGCCTGCGCGGTGCTGAGCAGCAAACCGGTGGTGGCGATTAAGCGCCGTACCCGCGTGCTGATCCTCGGGGTGAACGGCTTTATCGGCAACCACCTGACCGAGCGTCTGCTGCAGGACGACAACTACGAGATTTACGGCCTGGACATTGGCTCCGACGCTATCAGCCGCTTCCTCGACAACCCGCGCTTCCACTTCGTTGAAGGCGATATCAGCATCCACTCCGAGTGGATCGAGTACCACATTAAGAAGTGCGACGTGGTCCTGCCGCTGGTGGCGATTGCCACGCCAATCGAATATACCCGCAACCCGCTGCGCGTGTTTGAGCTGGATTTCGAAGAGAACCTGAAGATTATCCGCGACTGCGTGAAATACGATAAGCGCATCATCTTCCCGTCGACCTCGGAAGTGTACGGCATGTGCACCGACAATAACTTCGATGAAGATACCTCCAATCTGGTGGTCGGGCCGATTAACAAACAGCGCTGGATCTACTCGGTCTCCAAGCAGCTGCTGGACCGCGTGATCTGGGCCTACGGCGATAAGAACGGCCTGAAGTTTACCCTGTTCCGTCCGTTTAACTGGATGGGGCCGCGCCTCGATAACCTCAACGCCGCGCGCATCGGTAGCTCTCGCGCCATCACCCAGCTGATCCTGAACCTGGTTGAAGGTTCGCCGATCAAGCTGATTGAGGGCGGTAAGCAGAAGCGCTGTTTTACCGATATCAGCGATGGTATCGAAGCGCTGTTCCGCATCATTGAGAACAAAGACGGCCGCTGCGACGGGCAGATCATCAACATCGGCAACCCGGATAACGAAGCGAGTATCAAAGAGCTGGCGGAAATGCTGCTGGCCTGCTTTGAACGCCATCCGCTGCGCGACCGCTTCCCGCCGTTTGCCGGGTTCCGCGAAGTGGAAAGCAGCGATTACTACGGTAAAGGCTACCAGGACGTCGAACATCGTAAGCCGAGCATTCGCAACGCGAAGCGCTGCCTGAACTGGGTGCCAACGGTGGAAATGGAAGAGACCGTGGAACACACCCTGGACTTCTTCCTGCGCACGGTTGAGCTGACGGACAGCGGAAAATCATGAAACAGGTCGGCTTACGCATAGATGTCGATACCTTTCGCGGCACGCGGGACGGGGTCCCGCGGCTGCTGGCTCTGCTGAGCCAGCACGGGATTCAGGCAAGCTTCTTTTTCAGCGTCGGGCCGGACAACATGGGGCGCCATATCTGGCGCCTGATAAAACCGAAGTTTCTGTGGAAGATGCTGCGCTCAAAGGCCGCGTCGCTGTACGGCTGGGATATCCTGCTGGCCGGTACCGCCTGGCCAGGGCGCAGGATCGGCGCCGGGAATGAGGACGTTATCCGCGCCGCCGCGCAGGAGCATGAAGTCGGCCTGCACGCCTGGGATCACTATAGCTGGCAGGCGTGGAGCGGGGTCTGGCCGCAGGAAAGGCTGACGCTGGAGGTTGAACGCGGGCTGCTGGAGCTGGAGCGGATTATCGGTCGCCCGGTCACCTGTTCCGCCGTTGCCGGCTGGCGTGCCGATCAGCGGGTGATCAAAGCCAAAGAGGCTTTCGATTTCCTCTATAACAGCGACTGCCGGGGGACCGGGCCTTTTCTGCCGCAGCTGGGGAACGGCGCGCCGGGAACCGTGCAGATCCCGGTAACCTTACCGACCTGGGATGAAGTGGTGGGCAACGCGGTGGATAGTGCGGGCTTCAACCGCTATCTGCTGGACTGCATCCATCGCGACGCGGGGACGCCGGTCTATACCATCCATGCCGAAGTGGAAGGCATCGCCTTCGCGGAGCAGTTTGATGAACTGCTGACCATGGCCGCACAGGAAGAGATCCGGTTTTGCCCGCTAAGCCAGCTGCTGCCCGCCGATTTTAGCGTGCTGCCGCGAGGTAAAGTGGTTCGTGGTGAACTGGCCGGCCGGGAAGGCTGGCTTGGACGTGAACAATTACTCAATTCGGGTGTTTGATGAAAAGCATTCGCTACGGCGCCTCTCTGGTCGCCCTTTTTGTCCTCTACTATTTACTGCCGCTTAACTTCCGCCTGCTCTGGCAGCCTGATGAAACCCGCTACGCGGAGATCAGCCGCGAAATGCTGGCGACCGGCGACTGGGTGGTGCCGCATTTCCTCGGGCTGCGCTACTTTGAAAAGCCCATTGCCGGCTACTGGATCAACAGCATCGGCCAGTGGCTATTCGGCCACAATAATTTTGCCGTCCGCTTTGGGGTGGTGTTTTCCATTACCGTCACCGCTCTGCTGGTCGCCTGGCTGGCATGGCGTCTTTTCCGCGATAAACGCGTCGCGATCCTGTCTCCGGCGATCTTCCTGACCGCGCTGCTGGTCTACGGTATCGGCACCTACGCGGTGCTCGACCCGATGATCACCATGTGGATGGCGCTGGCGATGTGCAGCTTCTGGTGCGCGGCGCAGGCCCAAAGCCACGGCGGCAAAATTCTCGGCTATGTTTTACTCGGCGTGGCCTGCGGGATGGGGGTGATGACCAAAGGCTTCCTCGCGCTGGCGGTGCCGGTGGTCGGGGTACTGCCGTGGGTGATTGCGCGTAAGCGCTGGCGCGAAGTGTTGACTTACGGCTGGCTGGCGGTGGGCGTCTGCGCGCTGGTGGTGCTGCCGTGGGGTCTTGCCATCGCCAAACGCGAGCCGGACTTCTGGCGCTACTTCTTCTGGGTGGAGCATATCCAGCGTTTCGCGGAAAAAGATGCCCAGCATAAAGCGCCGTTCTGGTACTACATTCCGTTCCTGATTGCCGGCAGCCTGCCGTGGCTGGCGCTGCTGCCGGGTGCGCTCAAGCGCGGCTGGACCGAACGCGATGAGTCGCGCGGTGCGCTCTATTTGCTCGGATGGGTGGCGATGCCGTTCCTGTTCTTCAGCATTGCTAAGGGTAAACTCCCAACCTATATCCTGCCCTGTTTTGCTCCCCTGTCGATTCTGATGGCGCGCTACGCGCTGGACGCGGCGAAGGCGGGGGCGAAGGCGCTGAAAATTAACGGCGCGATCAACCTGGCCTTTGGCCTGATTGGCCTGGTCGCCGTGCTGGTGGTTTCGCCGTGGGGCTTTATGCACAAGCCGGTATGGAGCCATATTGAGCTCTATAAGTGCCTGCTGGCGGCGCTGATATTTGGCTGCTGGGCGCTGATGGGCTGGATGGCGATGAAGGACAACGGCCGCCGCTGGACCCTCGCCGCCTGCTGCCCGCTCGGGCTGGCGCTGCTGGTGGGCTTCGCTATCCCGGATCGGGTGATCGACAGCAAGCAGCCGCAGTTCCTGGTGGATATCGTCAGCGAATCGCTGACCCCGAGCCGCTACGTGTTGACCAATAACGTCGGTATCGCCGGCGGGCTGTCGTGGGAGCTCAAGCGCAGCGATATCATTCTGTTCGACAAGCAGGGCGAGCTGAAGTACGGTCTCTCCTGGCCGGACGCGCAGCACCAGTTTGTCGATCAAGCCCATTTTGCTGACTGGCTAGCGACGCACCGCCAACAGGGCCCCGTCTCGCTGGTTCTGCTGATGGATAAAGGAGAAAGTATGGCTGATTTAGCGCTACCGAAACCGGATAGCTCCTACGAGCTTGGGCGCGTGGTGTATATCCAGTATCTGCCGCAATGAGCGTCTGGATCTGTCTGGTTTTCGCCAGCCTGCTGAGCTGCGCCGGACAGCTGTGCCAGAAACAGGCGACCCGCCCGTCCAAATCCGGGCGGCGCGGGTACCATATCCTTGGCTGGCTGGGGCTCGCGCTGCTCTCTCTCGGCTGCAGCATGCTGCTGTGGCTTAGCGTGCTGCAGTCGATCCCAGTCAGCATCGCCTATCCCATGCTGAGCCTGAACTTCGTCTGGGTGACGCTGGCGGCGTGGGGGATCTGGCGCGAGCCGGTCGCGCGTCGCCACTGGCTTGGCGTGGGACTCATCGTCGTTGGGATCGTTATTCTCGGGAGCCGTATCTGATGGGCTTAATCTGGGCGTTATTCAGCGTCGGCCTGGCGAGCGGCGCGCAGCTGCTGCTGCGCAGCGCGATGGTCGAGCTCCCGCCGCTGACGGAGATATTCACCTTCCTCAACCATCTGCTGCATCTGCGGGCGGGCACGTTTGGCCTGGCGTTCGGGCTTATGGGTTACCTGCTGTCGATGGTCTGCTGGTACTTCGCTCTGCATCAACTGCCGCTGGCGAAAGCCTACGCGCTGCTGAGCCTGAGCTACATCCTGGTATGGGCCGCCGCCATCTGGCTCCCCGGCTGGCATGAACCTTTCCACTGGCAATCGCTGCTGGGCGTGCTGCTGATTGTCGCCGGGGTGCTGACGATCTTCTGGCCGGTGAAGCGGCTCAATTAGCCTGGCTAATATCACTGTTTCTTCCCGGTGGCGCTGCGCCGCTCGGGCTGCGGAGTTGAGCCGGCTGCTGGCCGGTAGCCCGGACAGATGCGCAGCATCGCCTCCGGAAAGTGTGGCGGGGCTGATGATTGGCATTGAATCTTTCCGGTGGTGCAGTGTTGACCGCGCTACGGGAGCGTGCAGTCTGGTGCCGGTTGCCCGCAGGGCTTGATTTTACGAGCGAACCCGGCTGATGTTCGCAGTGGTCAAAAGAAATGGTGTTGGCGTGCAGACCGCGAGGCTGAGCGATCCTATCTGAATCTGGCTCACCGACAGCGCGGAGGGCTGCGTGCTGTCGATACTGCGCATTTGCCAGGCGCTTCCGCCGTACTGCTTGATGATGGCTTCTTTGCGTGTCCAGATCCGCCAGAAGGCAGCTATCTGCCGTTCCGGGGGGATAGCCTCGATCTCAGCCTGTTCGCGGGGGCTAAAAACCGCGCTTACCAACGCGCGCCAGTTATCGCGCTGGCGTACAACTTCGATATCGCAACCCACTTCACCTTCGTCGCTCAGCAGTAACGCGATATCGTCGTTGCTGTGGCTCAGATTGAACCACAGTGGCGTACCGGCCGAGAAAGCAGGTTTGCCCTGTTCGCTATAGATAATTTCCGGCAGTGGCGAAACGGCATGGGAAAGCAGGGCACGCCCGGCCAGCCAGCGAGTTTGGCCGGCGCCCTGAGGCGCGCAGGAGATCAATGCAGACGGCAGATCGCCTGCGCTTAAGGCCGACACGTTTCCCAGAAAAAGCCGGTACATTTCAGGGCCAGCGCTGGATGATAATAGAGGTGTTAATGCCGCCAAAGGCAAAGTTGTTGCTTTGCAGAAACTCACAGTCAATTTTGCGGGCTTCACCCATGATGTAATCCAGTGCGCCGCAGTTGGCATCCGGATGATGCAGGTTCAACGTTGGCGCAAACCAGCCTTCGCGCATCATATGCAGGCTCATCCAGGCTTCCAGCGCACCGCAGGCACCCAGGGTATGGCCAAAATAACTTTTCAGGGAAGAGAAGGGGACGTTGTTGCCATAAATCGCCTCTGTTGCCAGGCTTTCTGCAATATCACCGCGATCGGTCGCCGTTCCGTGAGCGGAAATATAGCCAATATCCAGAGCACTCAGGCCTGCTATTTTCAGTGACTGCTCCATGCATATCTGCATGGTTTCTCGCTGCGGTTGGGTTATATGCGCCGCGTCGCAGTTGGTGGCGAAACCGATAATCTCACCGTAGATGGTCGCACCGCGCGCTTTGGCGTGCTCCAGTTCTTCCAGGATCAGCGTGCCTGCGCCTTCGCCAATCACCAGACCATCGCGTTGTTCATCGAACGGGGAAGGGGTGGTTTTGGGGGCATCATTACGCTGGCTGGTGGCGAATAAGGTATCAAACACTGCCGCTTCCGACGGACATAGCTCTTCTGCGCCGCCAGCCACCATTACTGTTTGATATCCGTGACGAATCGCTTCCCATGCGTAACCAATCGCCTGGCTGCCTGAGGTACAGGCACTGGATGTGGGGATAACGCGACCGCGCAATCCGAAAAACAGCCCGGTGTTGACGGCGGTGGTATGCGGCATCATCTGTACGTAGGTGGTGCCGGTGATGTTATTGGTGTGTTTTTCGGTCAGCATAGTGGCGAATTCACTCACTGGTCCGGTGCTGCCGGTTGAGGAGCCATAGGCGATACCAGTTTCGCCGTTGGTTAGCACTGCCTCGCCAATTAGCCCTGCCTGCTCCAGCGCCAGTTCAGTGGCGCGAGTGGACATCAGCGATACGCGGCCCATGGAGCGAATACGCTTACGGGTATAATGCTCCGGTGGGGTGAAATCATCGACCGGCGCGCCCAGCAGCGTATGCAGGCCGTCATAAACCTGCCACTCCGGCATTTTGCGTACTGCGTTCTCGTAGTCAAGCAGTCTGGTGGAAACGGCCTGCCAGCTTTCTCCAAAGGCGGTGACACCGCCCATGCCTGTAATCACCACTCTACGCGTCATAACATCCCTCCATTGATGGAAATCACCTGACGGGTCACGTAGCCCGCCACATCCGACATTAAATAGCTGGCAAGCCCGGCCACTTCGTCCGCATGGCCCATCCGTTTCATGGGGATCATCGACATCGCCTCTTTAAGCGCGGCCTCTTCCATTTCGATCATCCCGGTGTCGATAAGCCCCGGTGCGATGCAGTTGACGGTAATTTTGCGTTTTGCCAGCTCAGTTGCCAGCGCTTTCGTCGCCCCGATAATCCCCGCTTTGGCCGCGCTGTAGTTAACCTGGCCCCGATTGCCCATTACGCCGGAAACCGAAGAAAGCGTAATGATTCGCCCGCCCTTACGCGCGCTAATCATTGGCATGATGCACGGCTGAATAACGTTGTAGAAGCTATCCAGATTGGTGTGGATCACCGTATCCCAGTCGTTATCGCTGAGCGCCGGGAAGGCCGCATCGCGTGTGATACCAGCATTGCTCACCACGCCGTACCACGCGCTATGTGCCTCGATATCCTGCTCTAACACCTTGCGGCACTGCTCGCGGTTGGCGACGTCAAACGTCAGCAGGCGGCCAGCGCCGCCTGCGGCGAGAATCGCATCCAGCGTCTCCTGCGCGCCCTGCGCATCGCGATGATAATGGACGCCAACAATAAAGCCGTCCGCTGCCAGTTGGAGGGCGATAGCGCGACCGATTCCCTTGCTGGAGCCGGTAACCAAAACTGAACGATTCATGCGGACGCTCCTTGTTGAAATAGGGTGTTAAGTTCTTCAGATGTTGGCTGGAAGGTGTTAACCCTGCCAGTAGCCAACGTCTCTTCGCCAGCGGCGATCGTGCATTCAAAGCTGCCGAAGCGCTCATCCTGCATCAGCAACGTGACGGAGACATTCAGCGTTAATCCGGCGGGAACAATCCCCGCCGCGCAGACCAGTTCACGCGCGCCGAGTACCATACCTAAGGAAATACTCTCTTGTCCCTGCCGGTGGCGGTGCCAGCCTGACCAGACGCCAACGGTTTGCGCCATAAGCTCCAGGGCAAACCAGCCGGGGAGATGGCCTTCTGCATCGAGAAAGGGGGCCAGCGTGCCATTGGCCGATACCGTGACTCGGCAGAGGGTGGAGTCGTCCGTCACATTTACCACTTCATCAAGCAGCAGCATTGGCTCGTCGTGCGGCAGGTATTCGCCGGGGGGTAAATAGTCGCTCATGAGATCCTCCCGAGCAGAATACTGGCGTTATTGCCGCCAAAGGCAAACGAGTTTGACAGGATAACTGGACGTTCAAGCGGCTGCGGCTGCTCGATGATACCGCAGGGCGGCAGCGTTTCGTCGCGTGGCGAGGAGCTAAAATTCTGCGGCGGTAGTGGCAGGTTGCGTTGCAAAATTAGCATACCGATCGCCGCTTCGGTGATCCCTGCCGCACCCAGCGTGTGGCCGGTTAGGTGTTTAGTGGAACTGCATGGCACCGTTTCGCCGAACAGTTCGTGCACCACTCTGGATTCAATCTGGTCGTTAAGCGGCGTGGCGGTACCGTGCAGATTGATGTAGCCCACCTGCTCTGGCGTGATTCCTGCGTCGTGCAGCGCCTGATGAATGGCGCGGATCGCTCCTTCACCTTGTGGATGCGGCGCTGAAATATGGTATGCGTCGCTCGACTCGCCCACGCCCAGTAAAGCAATAGGCTGCGGTTCACGAGTCAGCAGCATCAACGCGGCACCTTCACCAATAGTAATGCCATTGCGGTCACGACCGAACGGCTGGCACAGCGTTGGGGAGAGGGATTCCAGACTGTGGAAGCCATTGATCGGCATTCGGCTCAGCGTATCCGCACCGCCGACAATCGCGACGTCCGCTAGCCCGGCTTCAAGCAGGCGGCGTCCGCTAATTATTGCCCGGGCGCTGGAAGAGCAGGCGGTTGACAGCGTGAATGCCGGGCCAGCCAGTGCCAGCCAGCGGCTAAGAAAGCGCGATGGGTCTCCCAGCTCTTGTTGCGGGTACTGCCAGGCCGCGCTTTCCTGTCCGTTAAGCGTCAGATTAACGTGCGTATCGCCTTCATCAAGTCCAGAGGTACTGGTACCCAGTATCACGGCAATCCTGTCCCGTCCGTACTGCGTAATAGCCTTATCGACCTGCGGCTGAATGTGTTTAAGCGCCGCCAGTAGTAATTGATTATTGCGCGAACGATGGGCGCTGAACTCATCGGGAATGACCGGCAGTTCGCCATCTACACCGGCTAATACCGCGTGCGGATGTCCCCGAAGCCAGCCCGAACGAGGGCGCATACCGGGTGCCACGCCGCGCATCAGGTTGGCGGCAATTTCATTGTTATCGCTACCCAGCGCGTTGATCATGCCGACGGCAGAAATATAGATCATTTCAGTCACCCAGATATTGAATGGTGATGTGGTATTTAAAGACATGTTGTTCGATGCTGATCGGCTCACGCTTGCCTTTGCGATTCAGATAGATGATTTCGGTGACCAGCTTACCGCTGGCGTTGCGCAGTTCGCGCTTATCGCCGCAGTCGATCAATGTCCAGCCTTTTGGCAACTGCGACTCCCAGGCGTGAATTGGCCAGTGGCTGAGCATGACATCAGCCAGCACCTGGCTTGCTGGCGGCAACTGCGGTACCACGATTGACTGTTCGCTGTGCAGCCCTTTTTCATCGTAGGTCACAAGGAACAGGCGAATGCCGACAGAGGAGAGTCCTGCCAACGTGAGATTTTTATCGTCAGCATTGAGCAGTACCAGCAGCGACTGGGTTTTGCCGTTAAAGCTGCCGGTGAGTAGTTGCTGTGAATTAATCGGCGGAGAGATGTCCGGTAAAGGCAGTGTGACGCGCGTGCCCGGCTCGAGCCAGGCCTGAGGGCGCCCTTGTTGTTCCGGCTGCGAGCTGCTGCATCCGGCCAGTATCAGCGTTGCGATCAGAGCGATGGCGCGCCAGAACGTCGGTTTAATCATTATCTTTTTTTCTCTTTTTCGCGGGCATCGCCAGTGGTGAAAGCAGAAACGCGGTGAAAATACCGCTTACTAGTACAATGCCAAAACTGCTGATAGCCTGGGTGGCGCTAAAAACCAGCATGCCCAAGGTCAAGATCGTAGTTAGCATCGCCAGCGTAATCGCCAGTAGCGACGTCAGCGGAGTGCCGTGCGGATTGCTAAAAAACAGCGTGTAGTTAATGCCAATTCCGAGCACCAGCACCAGCGCCAGTAGCGAGAACAGGTTTACCGTATGACCGCTCAGCGAAAGTACGGCCAGCCCGCAGCCAAGGGATAACATCGACGGCACCAGGCTAATTAGCCCTTTTCGCCACCCAAGCCGAATCATCGCCCCGCAGGCAATCACCGCTAGCGCAACGCACAGCAGGCCGGTCAGGATATGACGATAAAGTGTGAACAGCTCGTCGAAGCTGCTTTTGCGATCCACCCACGCAACACCAACATATCTTGTGCTGAGAGCATTTAGCGCTGCGCTATTGTTCACGCCTTCTACTGGCACTAGTACGCCGCTTTCTCCATCTGCCAGCGTTATCCACAATAGCCGCCACCCTTCGCTAGCCGGGCTGGCAAGCCAGGCATCAACCGTTACCTGCATGGCGTTGAGGTCGGGATTTACTGCCGCTAGTCCGGCGTTATTCAGGGCTGCGGTAACGGTGGGCGCAGCATTTTTCAACAAACTAAGATCCTGCTGCTGTCGGGTGAGCGAATTTAGCGGAATGGTGCGATACCCGCTGAGCCATCCTTCTGTTTTCGCTTGCTCCAGCTCGGGGGTAAAGCGTTCCAGCCGCTCCAGGGTTTGCTGGGCAGATTTGCCATAAACTACGAACCATTTCTGGTCGACGCTTTGTCCGGTGAGCGCGGTAATGGCTTTTTCCTGGGCCAGGATGTCCTGCGGCAGCGTTTGTAGCTGTGATATATCATCATCAACGCGCAGCGTGGCAAGACCTGCCAGCGAGAACAGCGCCAGCACCACAGGCAAACCGATGGAAAGCTTTTTATTGCGTCGCCATGCGGCAAGCCAGCGCAGCATTTGTACCATGGACGGAACAGGACGGACGGGCAGACCACGACATAGCCACGGATGCCAGAAAATCACCGTTAAACAGGAGGCGCTTAACCCCATCACCGCGAAGACCGCCATCTGACGAATACCGGGGAAGGGGGCGAGCATCATAATCAGGTACGCCGCTACGGTAGTCAGTAGCGCCAGCAGCAGCGCATTCCGCACTTTAGCGAGGCTTTGCCACGGTGACATTTGTGCACCGTGCACCATCCGTTCGGTCAGATAATAGAGCGTATAGTCAGCGGAAATTCCGATAATGCTCATGCTCATCACCAGCGTCATCAGATGCAGCTCGCCGAAAATAAGCAGCGTCACGACCGTGCCCGCCAGCGCGCCAATAGCAATGGATATCAGACACAAAAGCAGCGGGCGCAGCGAGCGGAATACCGCCATAATCAGCAGAATCACGCCGAACAGAGTCGCCACGCCGAGGGTGGAGATATCCTGTTTCGCCTGCTGGCTGGCGTAATCGCTGTAAAAGAGCGTGCCGCGAGACAGCAACTGTGCCTGCGGATATTGCGCTTTAAGTTCACCTTCCAGCGTTTTTAGCGTGGTGACCAACCGATGCGTCTGCTGCATGTCAAACGAGGAACCGGCCAGCTCGCCATGCATCAGATACCAGTAGTTGCCCTGTTTATCCTGAGTCACCAGCCAGCCGTCCATCAGCCGCAGGCGTTGGCCGTTTTTGGCCATTGCCAGCTGCGAGCCGCGCATCAGCATCAACGGATCGTTTTGCAACTCTTTGCCGCTAACGCCGGAGAATGCCGAGTAGAGTTGGGAAAGTATCCATTGCGCCTGCGCCTCGCCGCCGTTTTGCAAACGCGCACGGGTGTCGCTATCGATTAGTCCGTTGCGATGCTGCCAAAAAAAAGCTCCCCACGCTTGCTGGCTGTTGGCGTCCATTGGGCCTTTCACTTCAGCCAGCGCCTGCGATTTTTGCAATCGCATCAGCCAGTCGTGGGCTACCGCCGGATCGGCTTTCTTACCAGGACTTACCAACCAGACCAACTGTCGGTCGAGACGCTGCATGAAACCGTCGTTCAGGCTCGGAGGGGTCTTCCCCAGTGTTTGCTTTGGCAGCATCGCCAGCACGCTACTGTTTAGCCGCGCCTGAGGCAGCTGCGTTAGCAGAACGCCCAGCAGGATCAGGCAGGCGATTCCCCATAGCAACGCAGGGCGTTTACTGGGCGGCAAAACGTTGGCGTTCGTCATCGGTCAGTTGCGCTGGCGTGAGTTGATGTTGGGAAAGTGCGATATCGGTACGATCGCCCTGCTTGTCGTTGAGTTGAATGCTCTCCAGATACGTTTTTCCGGCTAAATCAATGGTCGCGAAAATCTTATCCAGCGGCGTGGTGATGGGGGTCAGGCGCAGCGTCCAGCGTCCTTCGCCTAAGTCTACAAACTCTACGCGGAAATTCTCTTCCAGCACTTTACGATCGGCCTGGAACAGCGCGCGCAGCAGATGGTTGAACTGGAACATCTGAGGGTTGTTCTCGGCGGTGATGGTTTGCGGCGGCTGGCCGTTAATCACTTGCACCATCCGCTTGTCATCCAGCAGCAACTGCATCGGGAAAGGGCTGGTTTGATCCCATAGTAAACCCTGGTCGCGGGCGATCAGCATCTTCCCCTGAGATCGCAACGGCTGCGGCAGATCCTTAATCGTTCTGGTTTGATCGAAATGCGCCCGGACCACCGGCTGTTCGGTAAAGCGCTGTTGCAGATTATCAAGCGTCAGGGCGCTGACTATGGGACTGATGAACAGCGCCAGCAGTGGTAAGAATCTCATGGCGTAACTCCCATACGTTCAAACAGAATCGTGGGGCTGACAAAGCACAGTTCGCGACTCTTTTCTTCAACCGCTACCTGAATGGTGTAGCCAGTCGTTGCCCGCTTTCCTGTTTCGGCATCGAAAATTTCATAACCGATGCGCAGGCGGTTTTCGAACTCCTCTATACGCGCGCGGACGCGAATGCGCTGCTCAAAGGTCAGGGGATTACGGTACTTTACCCGCGCATCAACCACGGGCCACAGGTAACCTGAGGCTTTCATCTGTCGGTACCCGTAGTCGAACTGGTTCAGAAGCGCTTCACGGGCAATCTCAAAGTAGCGGAAGTAGTTGCCGTGCCACGCCACGCCCATCATATCAACGTCGTGGAACGGGATAGCCAGCTCGACTTCAGCCGTAAAGCGGGGATCGTTCAGCACCTTTTATTCCTTGTGTTTGGTGTCCGGCAGTTGCCAGAAATCGAAAAAGTTAAACCAGTCCAGCGGCGACTGGAGCGCATAGTGCTCGAGGCGTTCGGCGTAGCGCTCGATAGTTTTCTGCAAGGCATCCTGACGTTCGGCGCGCGGCAGCAGCAGCGGATTGGCGAACGGTTCGCAGTGAATACGCAGCGTTCCCTGCTGGCGCAGGGCGAAAATCAGATCCACCTGACAACCTAAAATCGAGGCGAGAATGAACGGCCCCTGTGGAAACGGAGCGGGTTGGCCCATAAAGCGGCTCCAGCAGACGCGCCATTCGCCGCCGCGCTGGGGATTAACCGCAATGCGATCGCCGACAATGGCAATCCACTCGCCGCGCTCTAGCTTCTCTTTAAGCTGGATGGCGGTCTCCGGGCCGATGTCGGTGACCGGCATCAGGTTGAGTCCAGCCTGCGGAGCCATTTCCTGCATAATTTGCTTAAAGCGCTGGGCATTGTCGCTGAATACCAGCGCGTTGATGATTTTGCTGCCCTGTAATTGCGCTAGCGCGCGGCAGGCTTCAACATCGCCCAGATGTGATGCAAGCAGCAGCTTGCCGTACGGTGAGTTGACGTTGAGGGCTTCTTCCGCGCCAGGCGAAAATACCACATCGCGGCCCAACCGCAGCTCGCCGCGCCAACTGGCAATTTTATCGAGCATTGCATTTCCGAAGCGCAGAAAGTGCTGGTAGCTGGTGAGCGAAGGGGGGACCGGCATCAGACGCTCGGAGAGCTGTTCGCGTACGCGAGCTATCCAGTTCCGCGAAGCTTTACGAGCAGTGGAAGCCGTGAGCCAGTAAACGGCGACCACTGGATAGAGTAGCAGAGTAAATGCCTTGCGCCCTAGCAGGCGCCATACCAGAAGCATCACACGCATTCCCCACAATCCCCTGACCTCCTGCTGATGCGCCCAGTGTGGCGATGTGTGGCGGAACAACAGCGATGGGATGCGCGGCAGCATGCCGAAGAACAGTCGCGTGTGCATCCGTGAGATACGCAGGTTATCTTTGAAGGCGTCGAAATGAGATAGCCCGTCCAGCGGATAGGTAACGCGGGTTGGGATAAAATAACTGGTACTACCCTGCCAGTAGAGACGCACCATAACTTCAGTATCGAAGTCCATCCGCTTACCTAGCGCCACGCGCTGCGCTAGCCGCAGCGTTGGCGCAACCGGATAGACCCGAAAGCCACACATGCTGTCTTTCAATTTAAGCGAAAGCGTTTCGATCCACACCCAGACGTGGGTCACCCAGCGCCCATACAGGCGCGAGCGGGGAATGGAATCGTCGTAAATAGGCTGTCCGGAAATCAGCGCCGTCGGGTGTTCCTCGGCCAGGGCAAGCAGTTTGGGAATGTCTTCAAGAGCATGCTGGCCGTCGGCATCAACCTGGACGGCATGACTAAAGCCAGCTTCCGCTGCCGTCTGCATGCCGCGAATAACCGCTGCGCCTTTACCTGAGTTAATCGGCAGGCGAATTAAAGTCATATTTGCAGATGCTGCCGCTAATCGTTCGAGTTCCTGTTGCGTACGGAAATCGCTGCCATCATCAACTACGATGCAGTGCAGGCCAAACGGCTGAAGACGCGCCAGCACGCGCGACATCATCGCGCCGTGGTTATAGCAGGGGATCAGCACGCACGGGGAAAAATTTAACGGCATAAACGGATCTTCCCGCTGCTGGCTGTGTGTCGCGCTTCGCCGTCGTGGCGCTGATAGCTAAAGGTGAGTATTTGCCGTTCTTCCTGCCAGAGTACGGTGAGCGTAACGGCTGTCTCCGGCAATAGCGGCGCCTGGAACTTCACGTTCTGAACACTATGAAAACGCCAGCCGGGCGCGAGTAGGGTGGTAGCGTAATGCATCACCCAATCTATCTGCGCAACGCCCGGGAGCAGCGGCTGGACGGCAAAATGCCCGCGAAACCAGAACAGCGTGGGGTCGAGATATAAATCGATTTGAATCTGATGAGGTTGTGCTTGATGGCGCTCAATTTCATGGGGTTTCATGAAATAACTCCTGTAATTGCGCATAGACACGCTTGTTCATACTGTTTACCGGAATTTCATCAATCACCCGCCAGTAGCGGGGAACGGCGACCGGCTCCAGCCATGAGCTCAACGCTTTCCGCCATGTTAATTCCTGGGTTTTACCCCAGCGCTTTCGCGCGTTGTTATCCAGGACCAGCAAGGCGCCCACGCTTTGACGGCTGCCGCGTGTTACCGTTAATACCGCTGCATCAAGGATGCCGTCCAACATCAGCAGGCGCTGCTCCACTTCGCTGAGCGAAATGCGCTTCTCTTCAATTTTGACCACCCGCCCCCGGCGTCCAATCAGGCCGAACTGCCCATTTTTTGAAAATTGCAGAATATCATCGAGTAAAAAGCCATCAACACCTGCAATTAGCGGTGAAATAACGCGAAATGAACCATTTTCCTGATGGATGCTGATGCCAGGAAAAGGCAACCATTTCGCATCATCTTGTTGGTAATCGCGGCAGGCGATAACGCCGGTTTCAGTACTGCCGTAGATTTCATCCACCCAAACGTTCAGCCAGCTAGCTGCTCGCGCGGCATCTGACCAGGAGAGCACACCACCCGCGGACAGGATCATCTCTACCGGTGGGGGAGCGAGCTGGCCGTCGAGGCGTTTGAGGAATGCAGGGCTGCTGATAAACGCGTACCGATATTTATGGCTCAGAGCCGCCAACTGCTCTGCGTACCAGAGCATCCCTGCGTGGAGAGGCAGACCTAAGGCCATCGGCAGGAAGATACGGAATGTCAGGCCGTACAGGTGTTGAGGTGTGACTGAAGCGACTATGCGGCAATTTGCAAGACGATCGGCAAAGCGCGTTGCCAGCAGCTGTGCTTCGTTGTTGAGAAGGCGTATTGGTTTGTTCACACGTTTTGGCTGACCAGTCGATCCGGAGGTAAACAGCTCAATATATGCATCGTTGTCGATTGCTGGAAAGGCGAAGGATTCAGTGGCGAGCGTCATGGCGGAACTGACCACCCGCAGCGAGCCCTGCCAGTCCAGCGCTTTATCGCTCAATAGACCGTCAAATAGGGTGTGCTGCTCACTCAATAATGTTACGCGGCAGTGTCCAGGGAGCACCGGTATTTTACCTGCATGCAGCGTTGCCAGCAGCGCGACGATGAACAAATAGCTGTTTTCAAAACATAGCGCCCAGCGATCGCCTTCCTGCTGTTGCAGGTATTCAAGCAGATGACCGACATCCTTGCGCAGATGCCCAAGTGTCCAGGTATGTCCTTCCTGCCATGCAATCGACGTGTCGACCGGGCGAGGGGCGTTGAGCCACTGGGCCAGAGTGAGGATCGGCTTCATTGATTATCTCTTTTCATTACCCGCCGGCGTACTAACCACTCACCGGCCATCAGCATGCCCATCAACAGATAAGAGAGCATCCCGTTCCACGCCGTCCAAATAGACATGTCGCCGTGCAGCGCGGTTAAGAGCGCAATGCTGCCGTTGAAGATGAAAAATGCGCACCAAATTTGTGTCACACGGCGTGTATAACGAACGGCAGTTTCTGGAAGGTCTGGTTCTCGCAGTCGTGCCAGGCGTTCGATAATCGGCATAGCTGACCACAGCGAACCGCCAAAAACCGCTAGCATGACGCTGTTCACTACCACCGGGTAAAACAGTAGCAGTTGGTGAGTTTTGAGCAGATAGCTGGCAGAGCACAGCGTGATGCCTGCGGCAGCAACGATCTGTGTGACGATGCGTAGTGGCCCCGCCTGTCGTCGGATCTGACGACAGCGTAAAAACAGCAAGAGTGCAATTAGCGGCAGCAGCCAGCGCAGGCCGTTATGCGCCAGACCAAACCAGATCAAAAATGGCCAGGTCAGCAGCAATAAACCTGTCAGCAGGGTGATGACCGGCAGCGACCGTGCGCCTGACACGGAGAATTATGCTTCTTTGAGCAGGCGTTCTACCGCATCGACGACATCCTGCACGGTACGAACGGCTTTAAACTCTTCCGGCTTGATTTTCTTACCGGTTTTCTTTTGAAGATGTACGATCATGTCGACTGCGTCGATGCTATCCAGCTCCAGATCCTCGTACAGGCGCGCTTCAGGTTGAATTGCCTGCGCGTCGACTTCGAACAGCTTAATCAGCAGCGCGGAGACTTCTTCGTAAATGGCGTTTTGTGCGGTCATAACGGCGTCTCCTCAGGTACGTTGCGCGTGAATGAAAGATGCCAGCGTGGCAACGGAGAAAAAGTGCTGACGCATCTCTTCACTCTCGGCGGACAGCACCACACCGTACTGGTTTTTCACTGCCAGACCCAGTTCCAGAGCATCGATTGAGTCCAGGCCCAAACCATCGCCAAACAGCGCCGCTTCGGTTTCGATATCGTCAACGGACAGTTCGTCCAGGTTCAGTGTATTTATGATCAGATTTTTAATTTCAAGATAGAGCGCTTGCATCATTAATTCCTGTGCCAGGCGTAGTACCTGATTGTAATTTAAGCAAAATATGCCGGTTTAACTGCCTTGCCGCCAGCGCCGGTTCTTGTAAGTTTGCATCGTAAAATTGGTTGATTTGTAGCCGCTCACCAACCGCAATGGTAAAGCGTGGTTTCGTTGGCGGAGCATCATACCACTTGCTCTGTTTGCCCAGCATATGCTCGGTACAGCGGATAACGACTACGCGCAAATCGCTACCGCAGCGAACCGCGATATTGGCCGCACCGCGCTGTAGTGTCATTTTTTCGCCAGGTAACGTGCGCGTTCCCTCGGGAAAAATCAAAATGGTGTCACCCTGTTGTAAACGCTGGCTGCTGGCCGGAAGCAGGGCATCAGCCTGATCGTTAATCAGATAATCCGCCGCGCGAATCACGCCGCTGAGAAACGGATTTTTCAGCAGCGCGCTCTTCACCAGGCAGTCTGTTTCGGGCATTACTGAAGCGAGCATGACATAATCGATCAGGCTAGGGTGGTTGGCGACGATCAAGCAACCGCGCTCCTGGCGCAAAACGTCGCCGCCTTCAATGCGAAAATCGAGTACACCAACGGCTTTTACCACGGTGAGAAAGAATCGGAAACTGGCTGAAATGCTGCGCCGTGCGAGTCGACGGCGACGGGCTTTGTCGCGAATCGTTGCCAGCAGCAGATTAAACCAGACAAGCGAGAGCAGCAGCCCGCCAAGCCCGAAAAGCGCGAAACAAAAGCCGGTCATTGCCGCTCGCCAAAGACGGTTTAGCTTGGGTAGCATACTATTCATGAGCGGCACCACTGCCACTGCACGCGCTCACCGGGGATGGTGAATGTGCTGGTATTCTGCAAATAGTGTTGTAAAAACAGCAAACTTTGCGGTAGCTCGCTCTCCTCGCCAACCTCGCAGCGTTGGGTTTTACACTGCCATTCGCTACCAGCCTCAATAATCCACGCCGTTGCATAGGGCCAGGTGGGCATCAAAGGTGGTAGCTGCGGGTGATAAAAAACAGGCAGGAAACCGTCGAAATCGACTATTAAAATACGCTGGTACCCCGCATTCAGCAGACCCATGACTTCATACAATCCCTGCTGGAAAGTATCGCGGCCGGCGGAGAGCGACGATGAAACGATCGGCTTTTTCGCGGCGATAGTCAGATTACCTACGGCGGAGTTATGCACGGATAAGGCGAAATCGGTTGGAGAGAGCGCCTGCTCTGTCGCCAGCGCGTGCAGGATCCGGTAGTTACGCTCCAGCTCTCCGTGGCGGCTGGTGTACACAACGGCATCTATCTCATGGCGACGGAGTATTGCCAGCCCGCACTCGACTGCCAGCTTACTACCGGAGCTGAGCCGGCGGGCCGTCATCATTGGCAGTTCGCTGAGCTTAGCCAACGGTGCCGTGGGGTCGATGGCGTGCAAATGCCGTGACCACTTTTGCCACTGTTCGGTGCCACTGACCCCAGGAGCCATGGCTTGCCAGTCAATTATGTTAAATGAAAATGTCATCCGCTCGCGTCCGCGATCAATCAATGATTTTGCTGGCGTTAAATTGAACGCCAAAACAGCGAGTAACGCTGCTTTGTTATTTTATTTTCTGGCATATCAATAAGGTATGCCCAACGCCTAAATTATCCTGACGTTGTTCTACCTGGAATCCTGCCATTTCCAGATAGCGATAAAACTTGTCGACGCTGTAGAACCGGCTGTAACCGTTGGCCATGCAGGTAAAATAGAGCGAAGACGCATTCAGGCTGAAAGATGCAGCTTCAAATTTCTGCGCGTCCCAGAACAGTTCCAGAATGCACAGGCGAGCGCCGGGTTTCATCACGCGCGCCACGTTACTGAGCATGGTGATAATTTGTTCTGGTGAAAAGCAGTCAAGAAATTGACTCATCCACCAGACATCCGCTTCCCCGGGAAGGTGCGCGTCGCTCAGCATATCCACAGCATGGAAATCGATGCGGTGGGTAAGGCCTGCATTTTCTATATTTTCACGAGCCAGTGCAATTTGTTGAGGCAAATCTAATAACGTTACCGCGATATTTTCATCATACTGACAGCAGCGTAAAGCCCACTTTCCGGTATTTCCGCCTACATCGTACAGGGTTGCGGGCTGGCTGGCGAATACATACGGCAGTGCAGCATTGAATGCCCCGTCAGAATAGTAATGATCAAAAGCGAACCAGCTTTTACGCGCCGCCTGCGGTAACTGTGCCAGGGCTGGATAAATCGTGGGCCAGTCGCCAAATACTTTTAACCCGGTTGGCTTTCCTTCCTGGAGCGCATTTTCCAGAAAAAACAATCCCTGATAACAAACATCCTGTGTGAAATCCATATTTACCCGGGTCATTGTATCATGAAGTAAGAAATGTCCTACTTTAGCGAGATAATAGCACTCTCCTTTATGAGTAAGGATACGTCCACTTAATCCCATATCCAGCAATACGCTGACGGCGTATTCATTTACCTCGCAATGCTCACAAATAGCCTCCAGCGTCGCACCGAGTTTACCTTGATGGTCGAGGTAATCTAGTACGCCTGAGTTGCGTAGGCATAATGCAGTTTGAAAAAGCATGGGGGCAAAAGCAATCCGCTGCGCTTCGGTAATAGCATCCAGTGCGCTGAGAGTGTCCTTTTTGTACACGATTGACACAGCCTTTACAGTTTAGTGGGGGAACGGGCCGTTATTGGCCCAAAGAGAGTTCATTTACCGAGCTGAGTCCGCAGCAAGGGTAATTTGAATATCTTTATCAAGGTTGTGCACCCAGCGGTTATAGTTTCTATGAATTTTTCCACCGGAGGCCATCAGGTTAATGCTGCTGGCATAGTTGATGGAATAGCTGGTTGCGGAATAGTTAATTTTAATTTCAGCAATATGGTCGCGTATTTGTTGGCGGGCATTGATCACCCCCGGCCCAGCGTCTGACATAATCCATTCTCTCTGGGCACCTGCCTTGATGATTGCATTTTTAACCTCGGCTTCGGTATGGCCTGCGCTTACTGTTGTATGGATTTGTTCAATGGGCGCTGTACGGGCACAGCCTGCCAGAGCACCGATAATCGTTGCGGCGGCAACCCAGCGAATTATTTTTTTCATGAATACTCCCTATCATTTTATTGGTTAAAAAAATAATATATCGTGTTGGAAATATTGATACGTAGATGTTATGCGGCTATCGTTTTTATTCTACATTAATTCGTGTGTTTGTCTGCTTTTAAGTCGTTCAGATAGATGGAGACTCTGATGTTAATGGTTTTTTATTGTCAAGACGAATAATGGAGGCCGCTTGTTAGAGGCCGGTGCAAAAGTATAATTAAATTAATATGCTCTATCAATGAATATAATCAAAGGAGGGATGTTTCTGCTCTGTAGCGAAAAAGTTGAAAATAAATAGCAGGTGAATAGTGTTCTGTTGTGATTTATCTATGAAGCTTATCTGAATAACGTATTTCCCGCATACCCGCTTTTTTAAATACGGGTATACGGATGCATTGATACGACAAGATCAGCTAGCCCGGTAGCCTGCTTTTGGGGCGCCCGGGCCCGAGCAGGATGGCTAACTTACTGCCGCCCCTGGTGGTCTCCATCCATATTTTACACACGCTGGTTAACGGTACCGACAGCAGCATTCCCACCGGGCCAAGCAGCCATCCCCAGACCAGCAACGAGAGGAAAACCACCAGCGTAGACATGCCCAGCCGGTGGCCCATCATGCGGGGTTCGAGAATATTGCCGATAATCATGTGCACGACTAAAAAGAGTGCGCCGACCAGCAGGCATTCATAATATCCGTTAAAAAGTAACGCCTGGATCATCGGCGGGACGGCGGAAATCACCGAGCCAATGTTAGGCACATAGTTCAGCAGAAAAGCCAGCACGCCCCACATCAGCGCAAACTGCACCCCCATTAGCATCAGCCCTAACCAGATAATCACCCCGGTCCACAGGCTGAGCAGCGTTTTCAGCGCCAGATAATGCGAAACGCCTTTTAACGCCCGATGAAGACCGGCGATGTGGATTTGCGGGTTGTTGAGGGCAAAACGGAGTTTATAGGGCACATGCCGGACTTCAAAAAGCATAAATACCACCGTCATAACCAGCAGAACGACGCTGGCCATGGCGCCGGACAGCCCGGTCATCAGGGTGGTCGTGAACGTCATCAGCTTGTCGGAGTCTATGCGTTGCAGCATACGCTCCGGGGACATATGAATATGCAAAAAGGGCAGCGCCTCCTGCAGCCGCAGGACTTTTGCCGTCAGCTCTTTATTATATTTTGGCATCATGGCGACAAATTCGTTAACCGACGCGGCCAGTACGCCAATTAACGCGGTGAGCACGATCAGCATCACCACCACTACGATAGTAATGGCGACCGGGCGACGCACGCCGCGGCGAATAAACCAGGTGACCAGAGGGTTGAGGACAATGGCGAAGAACAGCGCCAGTAATAGTTGCACGATGATATCTGCCGCGGCGTGAATACCGGCGAGGATAACCACCAGTGACGCCAGTTTGAGCAGAATATGCATGCCCGTTTTATCGGGCTGAGGGGTTGTCATTCACTCTTCCTTTCTATGATTTTCATTAAGTGTAGCGGCTGGCTTGCTGCCAGGAATCCTAATCTGGCTGCTGATTTATAACGTGCGGCGTGGTAGAAATGAAACACAGTTGTAAAAATCTGGTGGAACCCGATGCCCGAAACCGTCGCCGAACCGGCGCTTAATGGATTGCGCCTCAATCTGCGGATTGTCTCTGTCGTGATTTTTAACTTTGCCAGCTACCTGACCATTGGCCTGCCGCTGGCGGTATTGCCAGGCTACGTTCATGATGTGATGGGGTTTAGCGCCTTTTGGGCCGGGCTGGTGATTAGCCTCCAGTACTTCGCTACGCTGCTCAGCCGCCCTCACGCCGGGCGCTATGCCGATCTGCTGGGGCCAAAAAAGATCGTCATTTTCGGCCTGTGCGGCTGCTTTCTTAGCGGACTCGGCTATCTGCTGGCGGCGCTCTTCGGCGGCTTGCCCGTGGTTAGCCTGGCGCTGCTGTGCCTTGGCCGGATTATCCTCGGCATCGGGCAGAGCTTCGCGGGAACCGGCTCCACGCTGTGGGGCGTCGGGGTAGTCGGTTCGCTGCATATCGGGCGAGTTATCTCCTGGAACGGCATTGTCACCTACGGAGCGATGGCGATGGGCGCGCCGCTCGGCGTGCTCTGTTACTCGCTGATTGGCCTGCACGGGCTGGCGTTGACCATTATGGCGGTCGCGCTGGTGGCCGTGCTGTGCGCGTTGCCGCGGGCGGCGGTCAAAGCGGGCAAGGGTAAAGCGATGTCGTTTCGCGCGGTGCTGGGGCGCGTCTGGCTCTACGGCATGGCGCTGGCGCTGGCTTCGGCGGGTTTTGGCGTTATCGCCACCTTTATCACTCTGTTTTATGATGCTAAAGGCTGGGACGGCGCGGCCTTCGCCCTGACGCTGTTTAGCTGCGCCTTTGTCGGCACCCGGCTGCTGTTCCCCAACGGAATTAACCGCCTCGGCGGGCTGAACGTGGCGATGCTCTGTTTTGTCGTCGAAATTATTGGGCTGCTGTTAGTGGGCCTGGCGGAGACGCCGCTGATGGCGAAAATCGGCACTTTCTTTGCCGGAGCCGGTTTTTCGCTGGTGTTCCCGGCGCTTGGCGTGGTGGCGGTGAAGGCCGTACCGCAGCAGAACCAGGGGTCGGCGCTGGCAACCTACACGGTATTTATGGATCTCTCGCTGGGGATCACCGGTCCGCTTGCCGGGCTGCTGATGGCGTGGGCGGGCATTTCATCGATCTATCTGGCGACGGCGGGGCTGGTTGCGGTGGCGCTGCTGCTGGGATGGCGGTTAAAAAAACGGCCCCCGGTCGGTGAACCGGAGGCCGCGGCGTCAGGCCAGTAGTTACTGGATGACGAGGGTGTTGATAATGTTTTCCGCTTCGGTCTGCGCCTGCTGCTGGTTATCCGCTGGCAATGTGATTTGCAGCGTCAGCAGTTTGTCATCAACCTTGCCGAGAAGGACGGAAGACCAGGCGGTCTGACCCTTAGCGGAGATGATGCTGTCCAGCTGTTGCAGCGTGTGGCCTTTGATCTCAATGGATTTATTGCTCACGACCTGCAGCTGCGGGTCGCGGCTGCGCTGCTGCTCTTCCAGACGCTGGCTCATCACCGCCAGCTCCTCGTTGGTATTGTCACCCACAATCACGATCACCGCTTTCTGGCCGGTGGCATCAGAATAGACGTGCATATTGTTGGCCTGGGTGCCCAGCTTGCCGCTCTGGTCGGTCATACCGGCTGGCAGGGAGAAGCTCAGTTTGCCATCCAGCAGACTAATAGGTTGCCCGCTGGCGTTGCTTTCCGCAGCAGCCCCGGCAGTCGGCGTTTTTGTATCGCTGTTATCACAGGCCGCAAGACCCACAACCAGCAGGCCAATACCGACATATTTAACCAAATTGCGCATTGACATCTTCCTTTCGATAAACGGCCATTAACGGCTCATTCGCTTATCTTATCACATCGTTTCGTGAGTACTCTTAACCTGGCTGCAATGCGGATAAATCAGATTTATCTGCCAGTTTTTTCAGCAGCATATTCAACAACATGCCGTACATCGGCAGGAAAAATACGATGCTAATCAGCACCTTGAAGCAGTAGTCGACGATGGCGATTTCACCCCAGTGCGCCGCCATAAACGGGTCCGGGCTGCGCCAGAAGGCGATAAAGAAGAAGGCCAGCGTATCGCTGACGTTACCAAAAAGGGTGGATGCCGTGGGCGCCAGCCACCAGCGGCGGTTTTGACGCAGGCGGTTAAAGACGTGGACGTCGAGGATTTGCCCCAGCGCGTAGGCCATAAAGCTGGCGGCGGCGATACGGGCGACAAACAGGTTAAAGCTGGTTAATGCGGCAAACCCCTGCCACTCGCCCATATAGAACAGCGCGGAAACCCCGTAGGAGATAAGCAGCGCCGGGATCATCACCGCGAGGATAATGCGTCGCGCCAGCGGAGCGCCGAAAATCCGCACCGTCAGGTCGGTGGCGAGGAAAATAAACGGAAAGCTGAACGCGCCCCAGGTGGTATGAAAACCAAAGATGGAGATCGGCAGCTGCACCAGATAGTTACTGGAAGTGATGACCAGCAGATGGAAAAGCGATAGCCAGATCAGCGCTTTTTTACGCTGTACGGTAGTAAACGGACTCATATTGTGACCTTTTTAGTGGTTGGGGTGAGGGAACCCAATAAAAACGGCTGCATGATACTGCGTTGCGAGCGTATTGCAATGGTTGTTTTTCGCGCAAACGTTAACCTGGCTTGCGTACTGGCGAACTGGGGGTAAACTAGGGCCGTTTTGTTAATGTGAGATGAAAATGAGCGAACTTTTCTCCAGCCCTGACCATACGCTTGATGCGCAGGGGCTTCGTTGCCCGGAACCGGTGATGATGGTGCGCAAGACCGTGCGTACGATGCCGGTGGGCGAGACGCTGCTAATCGTGGCCGACGATCCGGCGACGACCCGCGATATTCCCGGTTTCTGCCGCTTTATGGAGCATGAGCTGCTGGCGCAGGAAACCGAGGCGCTGCCGTACCGCTATCTGATCCGTAAAAGCCACTGATCCAGGCTACAAAAAACCAGACCGCACTAATCCGTAGCCCGGGCAAGGCGCGTCAAGCGCCGCCCCCGGGTATTGTCCCTACTTCTTACGTAGCAGCCGCAGCGCGTTAGCGGTGACCAGCACCGTCGCCCCGGTATCCGCCAGCACCGCCAGCCACAGGCCGGTGAGGCCAAGCAGGGTGGTGACGAGGAAAATCCCCTTCAGACCCAGCGCGATAGCGATATTCTGCCGGATATTGGCGTGAGTGGCGCGCGCCAGCGAAATCATCTGCGCCAGTCCGGTGAGGCGATTGTGGGTCAATGCCGCATCGGCAGTCTCCAGAGCGACGTCGGTGCCGCTGCCCATCGCGATGCCAATGGTCGCCGCTTTCATCGCCGGCGCATCGTTGATCCCGTCGCCGACCATGGCCAGCGGCGACTGGGCATTAAGCGCCATCACCGCCTGCACTTTATCCGCAGGCAGCAGCCCGGCGCGGAACGCCAGCCCCAGTTCGCTGGCAATAGCCGCCGCCGCGCGCGGATTGTCGCCGGTCAGTATGATTCCCTGAACGCCTAACTGATGGAGTTCATCCACCGCCTGGCGAGCATCATCGCGTAGCGTATCGCGCAGCGCCACAATCCCCAGCAGCGCCTCATCGCGCATCACCAGCACCACGGTTTGCCCCGCGCTCTCCAGCTGCTGAATAGGTTCATCGTACTGTGGATCGCGATTTTTACCCGCGGCGCAAATCAGCACCTGACGTCCTTCAACCTGCGCCTCAATGCCGGAGCCGGCCAGCGCGCGCTGGCCGCTTGCCGGCGGAATGACCAGCTGGCGCTGCTCCGCCTCACGTACGACGGCCTGGGCTAACGGGTGGCTGGAGCCTTGCTCCACGGCGGCCGCCAGCGCCAGCAGATCGTTTTCGCCGATGTCTGCGGTCGTCATCACCGCGGTGACGCGCGGCTGGCCGATGGTCAGGGTGCCGGTTTTATCAAACGCCACCTGGCGCACGCGGCCCAGCTGCTCCAGCGCCGCGCCGCCTTTAATCAGCGCGCCGCGACGCGCCGCCACCGCCAGCCCGGAGGTAATCGCCGCCGGGGTTGAGATCACCAGCGCGCACGGACAGCCAATCAGCAGCAGCGTTAAACCTTTATAGATCCACGGCAGCCATGCGCCCGCAAACAGCAGCGGCGGAACAATGGCCACCAGCAGCGCGACGACCATAATCGCCGGGGTATAGATGCGGCTAAAGCGATCGATAAAGCGCTCAATCGGCGCGCGGCGCTCTTCCGCTTCTTCAATCAGCTTAAGGATACGATCGATAGCGCTGTCGCCCGGTTCGGAGATCACCGTCAGCTGTACCAGACGATCGACGCTGGTCGCGCCGGCCGCCACGCGTTCCCCGGCGTTACGCTCCACCGGTACGGATTCACCGGTTAGCGCGCTCTCATCGAAGCTGGCGAAGGGCGAGAGCAGCTGGCCATCGGCGGGCAGGCGGCCTCCGGCGGCGACTTCAATCACGTCGCCGGGGCGCAGGTCGCGCTGGGCTACGGTTTCACGCACGCCGTCGCGCACGCGGATTGCCGTGTCGGGTTTCAACGCCATCAAGGCGCTGACGCCTTGCCGCGCGCGGCTGGCGGCCCAGCCCTCAAGACGTTCGCCGATTAAGAACAGCAGCAGGACCATCGCCGCTTCGGCGGTGGCGCCGATAAACAGCGCGCCGATGGCTGCGACGCTCATCAGGGTTTCAATGGCGAACCAGCTTCCGCTTTTGATCAGGCGTATTGCTTGCCGGGCGACCGGCCACAGGCCGACCAGCGTGGTTGCGATGAAGGCGATTTCGCCCAGAGGCGGGCTGAACTGCTCCAGCCCCCAGCTTAGTCCCATCATGATGACCAGCGTGATGAGCGGCAGATTCTCGCGCAGCCACGAGGTGGACTCCTCTGCCCGTGGCGCGTTTTCATCACGCAGCTGATAGCCCGCGGCGCGCACGGCGCTTTCGATTTGCGGGCGGACATTGCCCTCGGCGTTGACCAGCAGCTTTTCGGTGGCGAACAGTACCTGCACCTGGCTGACCCCCGGTACCTGGCGAACGGCGGTTTCGACCTTGCGCGCGCAGGCTGCGCAATCCATGCCTTCTACCAGCCAGCTAAAGCGTGCGTGCCTCAGAGCCTCGTTTTCAGCGGCGGTTTCGCTGCTGCAGGCGTGGTCCGCGCAGCAGCTTTCCGCCGGCTGCGCGGCAGGGGTAAATTTTAACGATGAGAAGTGTGGGACTTTTTTATCCTGCGATTCTGGAGCCGACATAGGACCCTCCGGGTAATGATAATTTTCTCATTACCCGCAGGATACACTCTGGAGTCGACTCCAGAGTCAAGCGCTTAATTACAAATAGAGCGCGCGGACGATCAGGAAGTGCCCGGCGAAGTAAAATGCCGAGGAGATCGCGTTGTCAGCGCGGAAGCGGCGGCGATAATGGCTGATGAGCCAGACCGCGTTGCCGAGCAGCAGGGATGCCGCGCCAGCGAAGCCGGACAGGGCGGTATCCGTCGGGCGGGCGAACCACAGCTCACCGGCCAGCCAGACCATCACCAGCGTCATCGCGATAAAGGTAAACACCGGCATCCGCATCTCTTCCAGACGCGTCCAGATAATCGCCAGCAGCAGCGCGCCGAGGATCAGCAGCACCAGCGGCAGCGGCCAGAAGAAAGATAGCGTCAGCTGGCTGGCAAACCAGATGGTGTAGAGCAGATGCGAGAGAAAGAACGCCCCCACGGCGTACATTACCCGCTGCCGCGGCAGCAGGGTCAGCGCATCGCCGACCAGCGAGGCGCAAAGCCCGGCCAGCACCAGATAGCTGATGGCGTTAAACATCGGCGCTTGCCAGGCCAGTAACAGAAGCAGGATCAGCGTGACGGGTTTAAACACCCAGCGACGCCAGGCAGGCCCACGATAGGACGCATCGACGTAAAGCCATGCGGAGAAACAGACAGCAATAAATGACCAAAGCATAGTAAGTCCCTGTATCTGTTATCATTACGTAAGTGATTGTACTTACAGTACTGAATCTCAGTGTAGTGGTTTGCAGAGGAAGATGACAATGATAATCAAGCCACAGTATGCTTATTCCTGATAATTCCTGGGGGCAAGGTGAATGAGTAAAGTTCCGCTGTTTTTTATGGTTGCCGTTGCCATCATTGCGGTTGCCGCGTCGTATCGCTATGTGCAGCAGCGTCGGGAAAAAATGGATAACGATGCCGCACCGCTGTTGCAAAAACGGGTGGTGGTGAGCAATAAGCGGGAGAAGGTGATTAACGATCGCCGTTCGCGCCAGCAGACGGTGACGCCTGCCGGCAGCGAAATGCGTTATGAAGCAAGCTTCAGGCCGGAAAGCGGCGGGCTGGAAGTGGTTTTTCGTCTGCAGGCGCCGCAGTATCATGCGCTAAGCGTCGGCGATAAGGGCGTCCTGAGCTATAAAGGTTCGCGGTTTATGGGCTTTACGCCAGACCCCTGAACCTTTTCCTGGCATTACTTCTTCTTCAGGGTCGCCTTGAGCTTTTTCTGCCAGGCGACCAGTTCGAACACGCCGAAGATGAAAATACGAATCTGCTCGAAGCGCCCCAGCGGCGGCATCTCTTTCGTCTGCGTCGCCTTGAGCAGCGTCAGCTGCAGGCCGTGCATCAGAATCATAAAGATCAGCGCTACGTTAACGAAGATGTTCAGCGGTTTTGGGAACGGTTGAAACAGGTTCAGCAATAAAAACGCCCACACGCACAGCATCAGCAAGCGGCCAAAATTAATCAGCATGGTTTTCTCCTTGGGCCTCACGTTGATAGAGACGGTAGGCGACCTGTCCGGCCACTTTTTCACGATAGACGTGCCAGTTCATCGGCACCGGCGGTAAACCGTTTTCGACTTCACTCTCAATGTAGACAAGCGCTTCATCGCTAAGCCAGCCGTTGTTTTCCAGCAGCTTTAGCGTCTCTTCAAGCAGTCCTTTACGAAACGGTGGATCGACAAACACGATGTGATGCGGCGTGCCCGCCTGAGCAAGAAACGCTAAAGTATTGGTATTGACCACTTTAGCGTTGCTGGCTTTGAGGGTCGCCAGATTTTTTTGCAGCTGCTGCGCGACGCCGCGTTCCATTTCCAGCAGCGTGGCGCTGGCCGCATAGCGGGAGAGGGCTTCAAGGCCCAGCGCGCCGCTGCCGGCGAAGCAGTCGAGGCAGTTCGCGTCAACGATCGACGGCGCCAGCCAGTTAAATAGCGTTTCGCGCACCCGGTCGGTGGTCGGGCGCAGACCCGGGCTCTCCGGCACCGGGAGTTTACGGCCCCGCCATTGCCCGCCGATAATACGGATCTGGCCGCTGCCCGCGTGGTTTGGTTTCTTCATCTCTTTGCTCAAGTCTCAACTTCCGGGCTGCTATTCTAACGATCGGCGGCGGTTGACGAAACCTTAATCCGGGGGCGGTGATGCGAGTTAAGTTAAGTGGTAGACTATCCGACTAATTTCATCATTTTTCAGCTTCCGCTACCTACTGGCCGAAGCTGTGCCATGAATTAACAGCGAGGAGTGTAGTCGCAAATGGCGAAAGACAAAAAACGTGGCTTCTTTTCCTGGCTGGGCTTTGGTCAAAAAGAACAGGCGCAGGAAAGCGAAACAGAACAAAAAGTAGAAGCCCAGCAAGAGGTTGAAGAACCGGCTCAGGAAAGCGAAGCGCCTGCGGTTGCGCCGGAAACGGTCGACGCCACTGCGACAGAGAAACAGGATGCCGAAGCCTTTGCCGCCGAGGTGGTTGAGGTGACCGAGCAGGTTGTGGAGAGCGAACAGCCGCAGGCGGTTGTCGAATCCCCGGCGGTTGAGGAGATAGCGGAGCAGCCCGCGGTTGAAGAGACGGTCGCTGAGCCGCTGGTGGAAGAGGTCATCGCCGAGCCGGTAGTGGCTGAAGCCGTCGCTGAACAGACGCCGGAAGAGGTCATTACCGAACCGGAAACGGCAGTTATTGAAGAAACCGCCGTTGACCAGCCGGAACCAGACGAAACGGTAGAAGAGGCTGAGGCCGATATCACCGATGAAGAGCTGGAAGCACAGGCTCTGGCGGCGGCCGATGCGGCAGAAAACGCCGTTGAAGTGGTGCCGGACGAAACCGTCGTGACGCCGTTAGAGCAGGAAAAACCGACCAAAGAAGGTTTCTTCGCCCGCCTCAAACGCAGCCTGGTAAAAACCAAACAGAACCTCGGTTCCGGATTTATCAGTCTGTTCCGCGGTAAGAAAATCGACGATGATCTGTTTGAAGAGCTGGAAGAGCAGCTGCTGATTGCCGATGTCGGCGTGGAAACCACGCGTAAGATCATCACGCGTCTTACCAACGACGCCAGCCGCAAGCAGCTGCGCGACGCTGAGGCGCTGTACGGCCTGCTGAAAGAAGAGATGGGCGATATTCTGGCGAAAGTGGATGAGCCGCTGAACGTAGAAGGCAAAACGCCGTTTGTGATTCTGATGGTCGGCGTCAACGGCGTCGGTAAAACCACCACCATCGGCAAGCTGGCGCGTCAGTTCGAGCAGCAGGGCAAGTCGGTGATGCTGGCGGCGGGGGATACCTTCCGCGCGGCGGCGGTTGAGCAGCTCCAGGTTTGGGGGCAGCGCAACAATATTCCGGTGATTGCCCAGCACACCGGCGCGGATTCGGCATCGGTCATTTTCGACGCCATCCAGGCGGCGAAGGCGCGCAATATTGACGTCCTGATTGCCGATACCGCGGGTCGTCTGCAGAATAAATCGCACCTGATGGAAGAGCTGAAGAAGATTGTCCGCGTCATGAAAAAACTCGATGTCGATGCGCCGCATGAAGTTATGCTGACCATTGACGCCAGCACCGGGCAGAACGCGATTAGCCAGGCCAAACTGTTCCATGAGGCGGTTGGACTGACCGGTATTACCTTGACTAAGCTGGATGGGACCGCCAAGGGCGGGGTTATCTTCTCGGTTGCCGATCAGTTCGGTATTCCGATTCGCTACATCGGTGTTGGCGAACGTATTGAAGATCTGCGTCCGTTTAATGCGGGCGACTTTATTGAGGCACTTTTTGCCCGAGAGGATTAAAAATGATTCGCTTTGAACAAGTCAGCAAAGCCTATCTCGGTGGGAGACAAGCGCTGCAGGGGGTGACTTTCCATCTGCAGGCGGGCGAGATGGCGTTTCTGACCGGCCATTCCGGCGCGGGGAAAAGTACCCTGCTGAAGCTTATCTGCGGTATCGAACGGCCCAGCGCCGGCAAAATCCTTTTCGGCGGCCATGATATTAGCCGCCTGAAGAGCCGCGAGGTGCCGTTTTTGCGCCGTCAGATTGGCATGATTTTCCAGGACCACCATCTGCTGATGGACCGAACCGTTTACGATAATGTAGCGATCCCGCTGATTATCGCCGGCGCCAGCGGGGATGACATCCGTCGCCGCGTCTCGGCGGCGCTGGATAAAGTCGGGCTGCTGGACAAAGCGAAAAACCTGCCGATTCAGCTTTCAGGCGGGGAACAACAGCGCGTGGGCATCGCCCGCGCGGTGGTGAACAAACCTGCGGTCCTGCTGGCGGATGAACCGACCGGTAACCTCGACGAGGCGCTGTCGGAAGGGATCTTACGTCTGTTTGAAGAGTTTAACCGCGTTGGGGTGACGGTGCTGATGGCGACGCATGACCTGGGGCTTATCTCCAGTCGTCCGTACCGCGTCCTGTCCCTCAGCGAGGGGCATATGCATGGAGGCCACATCGGTGAATAAGCGCGAGGCAATGAACCACATTCGCCGATTCGGCAATCGATTCGACCGTTTCCGCAATGCGGGCGGAGCGGGCGGTAGCGGCGGGCGCAATGCGTCGAAGCGGCCAAAAGCGGCGCCGAATCCGGCTTCCCGCAAGAGCAACGTATTCAATGAACAGGTGCGCTACGCCTGGCACGGCGCGGTACAGGATCTGAAAAGCACGCCGCTGGCGACGTTTCTGACGGTGATGGTGATCGCCATTTCGTTGACCCTGCCAAGCGTGTGCTACATGGTCTACAAAAACGTCAGCACCGCGGCGTCGCAGTATTATCCCACGCCGCAAATCACTGTTTATCTGGAAAAAACGCTGGATGACGATGCGGCTGCCCGGGTAGTCGGCCAGCTGCAGGCGGAGCAGGGCGTCGAGAAGGTTAACTATCTGTCGCGCGATGAAGCCCTTGGCGAATTCCGCAACTGGTCAGGCTTCGGCGGCGCGCTGGATATGCTGGAAGAGAACCCGCTGCCGGCGGTGGCGATCGTGGTGCCGAAGATTGATTTCCAGAGCGTTGAAGCGCTGAACACGCTGCGCGACCGCGTGAGCCACGTTCAGGGCGTTGATGAAGTGCGTATGGATGACAGCTGGTTTGCGCGGCTCTCGTCGCTGACCGGGCTGGTCGGACGCGTTTCGGCGATGATCGGCGTACTGATGGTGGCGGCGGTCTTCCTGGTGATCGGCAACAGCGTGCGTCTGAGCATCTTCGCCCGCCGCGATACCATTAACGTGCAGAAACTGATTGGCGCGACCGACGGCTTTATTCTGCGTCCGTTCCTTTACGGTGGGGCGCTGCTGGGGTTCTCCGGCGCGTTTCTGTCGCTGATCCTGTCGGAAATTATGGTCATGCGCCTGTCGTCGGCGGTCACCGAAGTGGCGAAAGTCTTCGGCACGCAGTTTGAACTCAGCGGCTTAGGCTTTGACGAGTGCCTGCTGATGCTGATTGTTTGCTCGATGATTGGCTGGGTCGCCGCCTGGCTGGCAACCGTTCAACATTTACGTCACTTTACTCCCGAGTAGTAAAAATCTGGTATAATCTTTCCCTGCACTGAATATCTCTCTGCAGGGAAAGAGTCCCTGTCGACGCTTCCCTAAACTTCATAACCATGTCACATTTTGTGCGTAATCTATTCACATCATTGCATGGAACTTGTGGATAAAATCACTGTCTGATACTAATGTGAGTGATATTCTCGTTGCTCATCAATGCTGGCATGTTTGTTGCTCCGTTGTGAGGACAGAAAGATGCCAGAAGATATCGATTGAGAGGATTTGAATGACCAAAGATATGCAAACTTTAGCCTTAGCCCCCGTTGGTAACCTGGAATCGTACATCCGGGCTGCTAACACTTGGCCGATGTTATCGGCTGATGAAGAGCGGGAGCTTGCTGAAAAGCTGCATTACCAGGGCGATCTGGAAGCAGCGAAAAAGCTGATCCTGTCTCACCTGCGCTTTGTTGTTCATATTGCTCGTAACTACTCGGGCTATGGCCTGCCGCAGGCGGATCTGATTCAGGAAGGCAACATTGGCCTGATGAAAGCCGTGCGCCGTTTTAACCCGGAAGTGGGCGTGCGTCTGGTTTCCTTCGCCGTGCACTGGATCAAAGCGGAAATTCATGAATACGTGCTGCGTAACTGGCGTATCGTGAAGGTCGCGACCACGAAAGCACAGCGTAAGCTGTTCTTTAACCTGCGCAAAACCAAGCAGCGTCTGGGCTGGTTTAACCAGGATGAAGTCGAAATGGTGGCCCGCGAGCTGGGCGTGTCGAGCAAAGACGTGCGTGAGATGGAGTCACGTATGGCGGCGCAGGACATGACCTTCGACATGTCGTCGGATGATGAGTCCGATAGCCAGCCGATGGCGCCGGTGCTCTATCTGCAGGATAAAACGTCTAACTTTGCCGACGGCATTGAAGACGATAACTGGGAAGAGCAGGCGGCAAACAAGCTGACCGACGCGATGCAGGGTCTTGACGAACGTAGCCAGGACATCATCCGCGCCCGCTGGCTGGACGAAGACAACAAGTCCACGCTGCAGGAGCTGGCAGACCGCTACGGCGTGTCGGCTGAACGTGTACGTCAGCTTGAAAAGAACGCCATGAAAAAACTGCGCGCCGCTATCGAAGCCTAATCTGAGCGCCAGTCCCCCGATAACGCCCCACATTACGATGGGGCGTTTTGTTTTTCTGCCTCCGCCAGCGCCTGCGGGCAGTGCATTTTCAGACACTCAAGCAGGACGTTGAACGCCGGTTCCATCTGCGTTTCCGGCTGCGAAGCAAAACCCATCAACAGCCCTTTCTTCCGCTGCGCCGTCAGGTAATAGCGCGACAGCGGACGCACCAAAATATGGCGCGCGTTGGCATCGCGGGCAATCGCCACGTCATCCGCCTCATCCGGCAAATTCAGGATCAAATGCAGTCCGGCATTATCGCTGAAGTCCGACAGCGCGTGCGGCCCGCAGTGCCGCTGAATCAGCTCGGTCAAAAAGACGCGACGGCGGCTGTAGAGCAGGCGCATGCGGCGAATATGCGCCGAGTAATGACCGGCGTTGATAAATTCCGCCAGCGCCAGCTGAATAAGCGAATGGCCGCCGCGGTAGAGCTCGGCGTGGGCGTTTTTGAGTTCAGCCGCCAGCGGGCGAGGCAGCACGACGTAGCCCAGCCGCAGCCCCGGGTAGAGCGTTTTACTGAACGTACCGACGTAGACCACCGGCGCTTCGGGGACTAAGCCCTGTAGCGCCGGGATCGGCTGGCCGGAAAAGCGAAACTCGCTGTCGTAATCATCTTCCACAATCCAGCTGCCGTGCTGATGGGCCAGGGTGAGCAGGCGCTGTCGGCGCTCAAGGCTCATTACCGCGCCAAGGGGGTACTGATGGGATGGCGTAACGAAGATCAGCCGCGGCGCTTCGGCTATGCTTTCGGGCGGACACAGGCCGCTGGCATCAACCACTACGGGCTCGGCCCGCACTTCATTCATCGCCAGCACATGGCGAATGCCCCAGTAGGACGGCTCCTCCACCCAGGCGAGATCGCCGCGGTCGCACAGCATGCGGGTGATCAGGTCGATAGCCTGGTGGATCCCTTCAGTAATAAGAATTTGATCTGCCTGGCACTGAACGCCGCGCGCTACTCTCAGATAGTCCACCAACGCGTGCTGCAGCTCGGCCGTTCCGCCGTTACAGCTATAGCTGAGCTGTTCGGGTTTTGGACGGCGGCTGATACGCGCCTGGATTTTACTGAACAGCGGGTGGGGAAACGCATTGACGTCCGGTACGCCGGGGATAAACGCCCCCCACTGACGCGGACTGGCGCTGATGTGCCCCAGCAGATGCTGGCCGCGCCGGGAGATGGGCGCGCTGGCTGCTGGCGCAGGGCTGCTTTCACTGGCGCTGCTGGCGGGAAGAAACATATCGGGCAGCGTTTTCGCGACGAATGTTCCGCTGCCGCGACGGGACACGACGTACCCTTCAGCCAGCAATTGTTCGTAAACTGTTAAAATTGTGTTGCGCGACATTCTCAGCTCTCCCGCCAGATCCCGTGAAGGGGGCAGGCGGCTATGGGGCGGGAGAGAACCATCCAGAATGGCGTGGCGAATCGCCTTGTAAAGGCGCTTGTGCAGGAGCGGGTCGGTTTCTTTCTGCAATCTGACCAGCACCAGGTCTGCGATAAGCGAACGCAATTGGATCCCTCAGATAATCTGAATTGGTACTCGATTATAGGGCCAAATCCTGTGTAAATAAACGACATAGTTTCGGATTTGTTGCGATAACGTGACACACATGACAGGAGATTCTCGGTGAAAAGTTCAGAACTGAATCAGCGTCGCCAGCAGGCGACTCCGCGCGGCGTAGGGGTGATGTGCAGCTACTTTGTTGAGAAAGCGGAGAACGCTACGCTGTGGGATATTGAAGGGAATGAGGTGATCGATTTCGCCGCCGGCATCGCGGTGCTGAATACCGGCCATCGCCACCCCAAAATCGTTGCCGCCGTTGAACAGCAGCTGCAGGCCTTTACCCACACGGCTTACCAGATTGTCCCGTACGAAAGCTATGTCACGCTGGCCGAGCGGATTAACGAACTGGCGCCGATTGACGGTCCGGCAAAAACGGCGTTCTTTACCACCGGGGCGGAAGCCGTTGAAAACGCGGTGAAAATCGCGCGCGCTTATACCGGTCGTCCGGGGTTGATTACCTTCGGCGGCGGCTTCCACGGCCGTACGTTTATGACCATGGCGCTGACCGGCAAAGTGGCGCCTTACAAGATTGGTTTCGGCCCGTTCCCGGGCTCGGTTTATCACGCCGTCTACCCTAACGCCGCCCATGGCATTACCACCGCCGATGCGATGAAGAGCCTGGAGCGCATTTTCAAAGCGGATATCGCGGCCGATCAGGTGGCGGCGATTGTGCTGGAGCCGATTCAGGGGGAAGGCGGCTTTAACGTTGCCCCGCCTGAGTTTATGCAGGCGCTGCGCGCGCTGTGCGATACCCACGGCATTCTGCTGATTGCCGATGAAGTACAAACCGGCTTTGCGCGCACCGGCAAGCTATTTGCGATGCAGCACTATGATGTGAAGCCTGACCTGATGACGATGGCCAAAAGCCTGGCCGGCGGTTTCCCGCTCTCCGGCGTGGTAGGTCGCGCCGAGGTGATGGATGCGCCTGCGCCGGGCGGTCTGGGCGGCACCTATGCCGGTAACCCGCTGGCGGTCGCGGCCGCGCATGCGGTGCTGGACGTGATCGAAGAAGAACAGCTGTGCCAGCGCGCTGAGCGCTTAGGCAGCCATCTGAAAGAGGTGCTGAATCAGGCGCGTCAAAGCTGCCCGGCGATTGCTGACGTACGAGGCCAGGGGTCGATGGTGGCGGTAGAGTTTAACGATCCGCAAACCGGCGAGCCGTCGGCGGAGATCACCCGTCAAATCCAGCAACAAGCCCAGGAGAACGGCCTGCTGCTGCTGAGCTGCGGCGTCTATGGCAACGTCATTCGCTTCCTCTATCCGTTAACGATTCCGGATGCGCAGTTTACGAAAGCGCTGGATATTCTGGCCCGCGTGCTGAAGGGCTAGTCAGTCTTACATCCAGTTGCGGCGGCAGGGAAGCCCAACAGAAACAGGAAGCCGCAGTCTGGTTATTCATGCTCAGCGTGAGTGGTATTTCACCCTGATATCACCTTTTTTCCGGCGGCGCACGCTGCCGGAATAAAACGGAATCTATGGTCACTCCCGTTTTTGCAACACCGATTTTGACGACAAGTTGGCTTGCTTGAATCTATCCGGCGTCTGAATGGGATTTTATTCCCGCGCCTTGATGAGTTCCGCGCCTGATGAACCTCCAGAAAATATACGGCTTCAATGAGCCTTTCCGTTTTACAGGTTCCTCAACAGGCCGGTGGGCCGTTAGTATCATCAATATCAGTATTCGCAAAACCAGATCAGTAATTCTTTAAACCGGTGTATTTCTGCCGTTATGCTACATAAGTTTGCTGTCGTGCCGTTAGGGCCCAGGCTATTCTGGCCAGCTTGTTTGCCAGAGCACAAGTGACGACAAAGTTGCTTTTCCGGCACAGTAAATCCCTGACCCAATCGGCCAATTTGCCAGACTGGTGTTCCAGTTTTTGTATGAATACCCTGGCACATTGAACCAACAAAGTTCGGATCTTTTTATTACCTCGCTTACTAATTCCCAGCAATGTCGTCCTACCTCCCGTACTGTACTGCCGAGGTACAAGCCCTGTTGCCGCCGCAAAGTCACGGCTGCTGGCGTACTGCTTCCCGTCGCCAATCTCAGTTGAAATAGTACTCGCTGTCAGTGTTCCGACGCAGGGAATGCTCAGCAAGCGCTGTCCAACCTCATCTTCGTCCAACTTTCGTTTCAACTGGGATTCCAAATCTTTAATCTGCTCAACAAGATAGTGATAATGCTGTTGTAATTTCAGCAATAACTGGCTGAGGTAAAGAGGCAAACTATTATCCTCAAGAATGGTACTCAGTCGGCTAATAACGGCAGCTCCTCGGGGAACGCTAATGCCAAATTCCAGCAGAAAAGCATGCATTTGATTGGTTGTTTTTACCTTATCCTGAACCAGGGATTCACGGACACGATGCAGAGCCCGCATTGCCTGCTGAGATTCCGTTCTGGGCTGCACAAAACGCATAGACGGACGCGATGCAGCTTCACAAATAGCTTCGGCGTCGACAAAGTCGTTTTTATTGCTTTTAACGAACGGGCGGACAAATTGTGGTGATATCAGCTTTGGGGAATGCCCCAACCCTTCCAACTTGCGTGCCATAAAGTGAGAACCGCCACAGGCTTCCATTGCGATGGTTGTAGCGGGGCATGTCGCCAAAAATTCGATCAACTTTGGCCGGGTAAATTTTTACGGTAAACAGCCTTCCCGCGACGATCCTGGCAATGAATATGGAAAGAGTTTTTACCCAGATCGATACCAATGAGCGCAATGTTTTCCATGATAGTTCTCCGAATGAAAGCCTGTCCTCAGCATAGTACCGGGAAGGAGGGAGTGACCATCTCATTAAATATTATGTCTGACAACTCCACCTTTTCTCCGGCTCTGACGAGCCGGGAGCGTACCGCTGTACCTGCAAAATCCCTCAGTTTCATTGAAGGCGTGTCGATGATCGTCGGCACCAATATCGGCGCTGGGGTGCTATCCATCGCCTATGCCTCCAGCAAAGCGGGCTTTCTGCCGCTGCTGTTTTGGCTGATTGTGGTCGGTAGCCTGACGACCATCACCATGCTCTACGTGGCGGAATCGACGCTGCGCACGCGTAAGCATCTGCAGCTTAGCGGCCTGTCGCAGCGCTACGTCGGCCGCTTTGGCGCGCTGATGATGTTCCTCTCCGTTTGCGTCAACAGCGTCGGCGCGCTGACGGCTTATATGACCGGCAGCGGAAAATTATTGCATTCGTTATTCGGCATCTCGCCGGCCCTGGGCAGCGCGCTGTTTTTTATTCCGGCGGCCGGGGTGCTTTATCTTGGCCTGAAGGCGATTGGCAGGGGTGAGAAATTCATCAGTATCGGCATGGTCGTTATGATAACCATTTTGGTTGCCGCGACGTTGCTGAAAGAAACCGCGAGCGTGAGTTATTTACTTGAAGGTAACTGGCTGTATATGGTGCCAGTGTTTAATGTGGTCGCGTTCTGCTTCTCCGCGCAGTATATCGTGCCGGAAATGGCGCGCGGTTTCGCCGATAAACCGGAGAAGCTGCCGAAGGCTATTATGGTGGGGATGTTATTAACCTTTTGCCTGCTGGCGCTGGTCCCGCTTTCGGTGATTGCATTAAGCGGGCTGGATAATATTTCTGATGTGGCAACCATTTCCTGGGGCAGGGCGCTCGGCGAGTGGGCTTTCTTCTCGGCAAATCTTTTTGCGCTCTGCGCGATGCTGACCTCCTATTGGGGGCTGGGCGGAAGCTTCCTGACCAATATTTTCGATCAGTTTCGCCTGGGTAACGACGAGCAGCCGTTCAAACGCTTTAAGGTGCTGTTAGTGGTCGCCGTGCCGCCTTTTATTCTGGCCTATAGCGGGATGGTGTCCTTCGTGAACGCGCTCTATTTTGCCGGAGTATTTAGCGGGGTGATTTTATCTATCATGCCGATCCTGATCCTCAAAGGCTCGCGTCGGCAGGGTGACATCACCCCCGGCTGGACCTGCCCGGCGCTAATCACGCATCCCTTAATCCAGATCTTCATCGTATTGCTCTATCTTTGCAGCGCCGCCTACGCCATCGCTTCGGCCTTTGGCTACCTGCCTGCGGGCTGGTAGTCGCGTTGCTCATGCCACCGCGTTCGGTTTATTCCGGCGCGGGTTTTTATTTGTCACTTATCTGTTACATACTCCGCAATTTTATCGTTTCCAATTCTCCTGAATGACGGTATGTTTAGCATAGTGTGCTGCAAAAGCGCAGGCGGCAGACCCTAATCTAACTATCATATGCTTTTCTTATGTGTCTAATTAGAATAATGCGCTAATAAACAACATCACAACAAATGCAAAAACCATAATAATGGGGAGCCTCAGGATGAATATGAAGGGTAAAGCGTTACTGGCAGGATGTATTGCCTTAATCATGAGCGGTGCGGCAATGGCCGAAGATATCAAAGTCGCCGTCGTTGGCGCGATGTCCGGTCCGGTAGCGCAGTACGGTGACCAGGAGTTTACTGGCGCAGAGCAGGCCATTGCCGATATCAACGCCAAAGGCGGTATCAAAGGCAATAAGCTGCAGATGGTAAAATACGACGACGCCTGTGACCCGAAACAAGCGGTTGCCGTCGCTAACAAAGTGATTAACGACGGTATCAAATACGTTATCGGCCACCTGTGCTCTTCTTCCACCCAGCCGGCGTCTGATATCTATGAAGATGAAGGCGTGCTGATGATCACCCCGGCGGCCACCGCGCCGGAGCTGACGGCTCGCGGCTATCATCTGATTCTGCGCACCACCGGTCTGGACTCCGATCAGGGGCCAACCGCTGCCAAATACATCCTGGAAAAAGTGAAGCCGCAGCGCATCGCGATTGTCCACGACAAACAGCAGTATGGCGAGGGCCTGGCCCGCGCGGTACAGGATAACCTGAAGAAGGGCGGCGCTAACGTGGTGTTCTTTGACGGTATCACCGCCGGTGAGAAAGACTTCTCTACCCTGGTGGCGCGTCTGAAGAAAGAGAATATCGACTTCGTCTACTACGGCGGCTACCACCCGGAGATGGGGCAGATCCTGCGTCAGTCTCGCGCCGCTGGCCTGAAAACGCAGTTTATGGGGCCGGAAGGGGTAGCGAACGTGTCCCTGTCTAATATCGCGGGCGCTTCTGCGGAAGGTATGCTGGTCACCAAGCCGAAAAACTACGACCAGGTTCCGGCGAACAAACCGATTGTGGATGCGATCAAAGCGAAGAAACAGGATCCAAGCGGCGCGTTCGTGTGGACCACCTATGCCGCGCTGCAGTCGCTGGAAGCGGGCCTGAATCAGTCAGAAGATCCGACTGAAATCGCTAAATACCTGAAGGGCGCAACGGTCGACACCGTAATGGGGCCGCTCACCTGGAACGAGAAGGGCGATCTGAAGGGCTTCGAGTTCGGCGTGTTTACCTGGCATGCTAATGGTACGGCGACCGACGCCAAATAATTTAACCTGCGCCTTTCACGCCGCAGATGCGTTGTCTGCGCCCCTCAACCCCGGTCACTTACCGATGTAAGCTCCCGGGGATTTCGGGTCTTGACGCCTTTCTGCAACGCGAAATGCTGGGTTAAATGAAAGGGGCCTTTCACGCCGCAGATGCGTTGTCTGCGCCCCTCAACCCCGGTCACTGACTGATGTAAGCTCCCGGGGATTTCGGGTCTTGACGCCTTTCTGCAACGCGAAATGCTGGGTTAAATGAAAGGGGCCTTTCACGCCGCAGATGCGTTGTCTGCGCCTCTCAACCCCGGTCACTTACTGATGTAAGCTCCCGGGGATTTCGGGTCTTGACGCCTTTCTGCAACGCGAAATTCTTGGTTAAATCAGTTGATCCTTGCCTCTTCGCATAGGCGAGGAGAAAGGTAAAAGCAAAAAGGCAACGTAAGTTGCCTTTTTTAGTCGGTAGCCCGGGTAAGGCGTTACGCCGCAACCCGGGGAATGCGCCGGAGTTGATGCATTGATGCGGTTTCTTCCCGGGTCGCGCTGCGCTTACCCGGGCTACAGGCTGGTGCGGTCTGGTTTTTTGTAGCCCGGGTAAGGCGTTACGCCGCAACCCGGGGAATGCGCCGGGGTTGATGCATTGGTGCGGTTTCTTCCCGGGTCGCGCTGCGCTTACCCGGGCTACAGGCTGGTGCGGTCTGGTTTTTTGTAGCCCGGGTAAGGCGTTACGCCGCAACCCGGGGAATGCGCCGGGGTTGATGCATTGGTGCGGTTTCTTCCCGGGTCGCGCTGCGCTTACCCGGGCTACAGGCTGGTGCGGTCTGGTTTTTTGTAGCCCGGGTAAGGCGTTACGCCGCAACCCGGGGAATGCGCCGGAGTTGATGCATTGGTGCGGTTTCTTCCCGGGTCGCGCTGCGCTTACCCGGGCTACAGGCTGGTGCGGTCTGGTTTTTTGTAGCCCGGATAAGGCGTTACGCCGCAATCCGGGAATGTTCAGCCTTCTTTCGCCGATTTATTGCTTTTTTACCCAACCGCCGGTTTGCGCGTTAAAGCCCAGCGCCTGCATAAACGCCGCCATCACGCCGCGGTCTTCCACGTCGGCATCCGCGATGCGCCAGCTGCCGATCTCTGGATTATCCCTTAGCACCTCTTCCACTAAATACTGTCCGACGCCGCGACGGCGGGTCACTTCACGCACGCACAGCGCGCTGAGTTCGCCCTCAACGCCGTTTAGCGTTACGCGAACCGCGGCCAGCAGGCGCTCATTGAAGCGGGCGGCATAAATACGATGGCTTTCATCCAGAGCCAGCGCCGCAAGATCCTGCGACGGCCAGATTTTACCTAAGTCGATGCGATCCTGATCGCTGAAGTGCTGTAAACGAATAATGGTCAGTTTCATACGCGAGGGTCCAGTCAAAACAGAGGCGTTAGTGTATCCAAATTCCCTGCCAGGCGGAGCGCCGTTTTTTGCCTGTTCATCAGGGGATTCGTTTTCCTGGAAGGAGCAGGGTAGAGCAATTCATCATGGATCGAAAAATAAGCAGAATTTTAACCTGATATGTAGCGTTTTATTCCGCCTTATGTATCGTTATTTTATGCTGTTTACTGGACTTTTTTTGTTTATCTTCCAGCAAATACAGAATATTATCTTTGCTTAATCGCCTGAAAAATAGAGATTTTACTCTGTATTCAGGCAAAAAACCTCGCTAAACCATTAAAGATAATGGTAAAAGTAGCGTTGTTTAATAAAAGTACAGAATGCTTTTTAACCATAAAAATACAAAATATTTACACCACATCACGAACGGGGTTCTGCAGCATGAAAAGGAACGCGAAAACGGTTATCGCGGGGTTAGTCGCACTGGCGATGTCCCAGGCGGCTTTTGCCAAAGATATTAAGGTCGCCGTTGTTGGCGCGATGTCTGGCCCGGTAGCCCAGTGGGGCGATATGGAATTCAACGGCGCGCGCCAGGCGATCAAAGATATTAATGCCCAGGGCGGCATCAAGGGCGATAAGCTGGTTGCCGTGGAGTACGATGACGCCTGCGACCCGAAACAGGCCGTTGCGGTGGCGAACAAAATCGTCAATGACGGCATTCAGTACGTTATCGGCCACCTCTGCTCTTCTTCCACCCAGCCGGCATCCGATATCTATGAAGATGAAGGCATTCTGATGATCTCCCCGGGCGCGACCAACCCGGAGCTGACCCAGCGCGGCTATCAGTACATCATGCGTACCGCCGGTCTGGACTCTTCGCAGGGGCCAACCGCCGCAAAATACATCATGGAAACCGTCAAGCCGCAGCGTATTGCTATCATTCATGATAAGCAGCAGTACGGCGAAGGCCTTGCGCGTTCTGTCCAGGAGAGCCTGAAAAAAGGCGGCGCGAATATCGTCTTCTTCGACGGCATTACCGCCGGTGAAAAAGACTTCTCCGCGCTGCTGGCGCGCCTGAAAAAAGAGAATATCGACTTCGTTTACTACGGCGGCTACTACCCGGAAATGGGCCAGATGCTGCGCCAGGCGCGCTCCGTGGGCCTGAAAACCGTGTTTATGGGCCCGGAAGGCGTGGGTAACGCGTCGCTGTCCAACATCGCGGGCGATGCGGCGGAAGGCATGCTGGTGACGATGCCAAAACGCTATGACCAGGACCCGGCCAACAGCGCTATCGTTGACGCGCTCAAAGCCGAGAAGAAAGACCCGAGTGGTCCGTATGTCTGGATCACCTACGCCGCCGTGCAGTCGCTGGCGCAGGCGATGGACCGGGCCGGAAGCCAGGAGCCGCTGGATTTAATCAAAGATCTAAAAGCTCACGGCGCGAAAACCGTGATTGGGTCGCTGAATTGGGACGAAAAAGGCGATTTGAAGGGATTTGAATTTGGTGTCTTCCAGTGGCACGCGGACGGGTCATCCACCCTCGCGAAATAAGCCATAAGACAAGTTATCCCACCGCCCGTGCAAAGCGGGCGGGTAGAAAAAGGTTACCTTATGTCCGAGCAGTTTCTCTATTTTCTGCAGCAGATGTTTAACGGCGTCACGCTGGGAAGCACCTATGCGCTGATTGCCATCGGCTATACCATGGTGTACGGCATTATCGGCATGATCAACTTCGCCCACGGCGAGGTCTATATGATTGGCAGCTACGTCTCCTTCATGATCATTGCCGCCCTGATGATGATGGGTATCGATACCAGCTGGCTGCTGGTTGCCGCCGGATTCGTCGGCGCTATCGTGATTGCCAGCGCCTACGGCTGGAGTATCGAACGCGTGGCCTACCGGCCGGTGCGCAGCTCAAAACGCCTGATTGCGCTGATCTCCGCCATCGGGATGTCCATCTTCCTGCAAAACTACGTCAGCCTGACGGAAGGTTCGCGCGATGTCGCGCTGCCGAGCCTGTTCAACGGCCAGTGGACGGTAGGCAGCAGCGATAACTTCACCGCCACTATCACCACCATGCAGCTGGTTATCTGGGTGGTGACGTTTATCGCCATGCTGGCGCTGACGCTGTTTATCCGCTATTCCCGCATGGGGCGCGCCTGCCGCGCCTGCGCTGAAGACCTGAAAATGGCCAGCCTGCTCGGCATCAACACCGACCGGGTGATTGCGCTGACGTTTGTGATCGGCGCGGCAATGGCGGCGGTTGCCGGCGTTCTGCTCGGCCAGTTCTACGGCGTAATCAACCCGTACATCGGCTTTATGGCCGGGATGAAGGCCTTCACCGCCGCGGTGTTGGGCGGCATCGGCAGCATTCCCGGGGCGATGATCGGCGGGCTGATCCTCGGTATCGCCGAAGCGCTCTCTTCTGCCTATCTCAGTACGGAATATAAAGACGTGGTCTCCTTCGCGCTGCTGATCCTGGTTCTGCTGGTGATGCCTACCGGTATCCTGGGCCGTCCGGAGGTAGAAAAAGTATGAAACCGATGCATTTTGCGATGGCGCTGCTGTCCGCGGTGATGTTCTTTATCCTGGCGGGCGTCTTTATGGGCGTGCAGCTGGAGCTGGACGGCACGAAGCTGGTGGTGGATACCGCCGCCGATATCCGCTGGCAGTGGATCTTTATCGGAACCGCAGTGGTCTTCTTCTTCCAGCTGCTGCGTCCCGTTTTCCAGAAAACCATGAAGAACGTCTCCGGGCCGAAGTTTATTCTGCCGGCTATCGACGGTTCGACGGTAAAACAGAAGCTGTTCCTGATCGCCCTGCTGGTTATCGCCGTGGCGTGGCCGTTTATGGTGTCGCGCGGAACGGTGGATATCGCTACCCTGACGATGATCTATATCATCCTCGGCCTGGGCCTTAACGTGGTGGTGGGGCTTTCCGGCCTGCTGGTGCTGGGCTACGGCGGTTTCTACGCCATCGGCGCCTACACCTTCGCGCTGCTGAACCACTATTACGGTCTGGGCTTCTGGACCTGCCTGCCGCTGGCGGGGCTGGTTTCTGCGGCGGCGGGCTTCCTGCTTGGCTTCCCGGTCCTGCGCCTGCGCGGCGACTATCTGGCGATTGTCACGCTTGGCTTTGGCGAAATCGTGCGCATCCTGCTGCTTAACAACACCGAAATAACCGGTGGCCCGAACGGCATCAGCCAGATCCCGAAACCGACGCTGTTCGGCCTTGAATTTAGCCGCAGCGCCCGCGAAGGCGGCTGGGATACGTTCAGCAACTTCTTCGGCGTGAAGTACGATCCCTCCGATCGCGTGATTTTCCTCTACCTGGTCGCTCTGCTGCTGGTGGTGTTAAGCCTGTTCGTGATTAACCGCCTGCTGCGTATGCCGCTGGGCCGCGCGTGGGAAGCGCTGCGCGAAGATGAGATTGCCTGCCGCTCGCTGGGCCTCAGCCCGACGCGCATCAAGCTGACCGCCTTTACCATCAGCGCCGCGTTTGCCGGTTTTGCCGGCACCCTGTTCGCCGCCCGGCAGGGCTTCGTCAGTCCGGAATCCTTTACCTTCGCCGAGTCGGCCTTTGTGCTGGCGATTGTGGTTCTCGGCGGTATGGGCTCCCAGTTCGCGGTGATCCTGGCGGCGGTTCTGCTGGTCGTTTCGCGCGAGCTGATGCGTGATTTCAATGAATACAGCATGCTGATGCTGGGTGCGCTGATGGTACTGATGATGATCTGGCGTCCGCAGGGGCTTCTGCCGATGACCCGTCCGCAGCTGAAGCTGAAAAATGGGCAGGCCAAAGAAGGAGAGCAGGCATGAGTCAGCCATTATTATCCGTAAACGGTCTGATGATGCGTTTTGGCGGCCTGCTGGCGGTCAACAACGTGTCGCTGGAGCTGCGCGAGCGGGAAATCGTTTCGCTTATCGGCCCTAACGGCGCGGGCAAAACCACCGTCTTCAACTGCCTGACCGGCTTCTATAAGCCAACCGGCGGTACCATTATGCTGCGCGACCAGCATCTGGAAGGGCTGCCGGGCCAGCAGATTGCCCGTATGGGCGTGGTGCGAACGTTCCAGCACGTGCGTCTGTTCCGCGAAATGACGGTGATTGAAAACCTGCTGGTGGCGCAGCATCAGCAGCTGAAAACCGGGGTTTTCTCCGGCCTGCTGAAGACGCCGTCCTTCCGCCGCGCCCAGAGCGAAGCGCTGGACCGCGCCGCGACCTGGCTTGAACGTATTGGCCTGCTTGAGCACGCCAACCGGCAGGCCAGTAACCTGGCCTACGGCGACCAGCGCCGTCTGGAGATTGCCCGCTGTATGGTGACCCAGCCGGAAATCCTGATGCTTGATGAGCCCGCGGCGGGGCTGAACCCGAAAGAGACCAAAGAGCTGGACGAGCTGATCGTCGAGCTGCGCAGCCATCACAACACCACCATCCTGCTGATTGAGCACGATATGAAGCTGGTGATGGGCATTTCCGACCGTATTTACGTGGTAAACCAGGGCACGCCGCTGGCCAACGGTACGCCGGAAGAGATCCGCAACAACCCGGACGTGATCCGCGCCTATTTAGGTGAAGCATAATGGTGGTGACGCATAAGATGGAAAAAGTGATGTTATCTTTTGACAACGTCAGCGCGCATTACGGCAAAATCCAGGCGCTGCACAACGTCAGTCTGCATATCAATCAGGGAGAGATTGTCACCCTGATTGGCGCCAACGGCGCGGGGAAAACCACGCTACTGGGTACCCTGTGCGGCGACCCGCGCGCCTCCAGCGGCCGCGTGGTTTTCGACGGTAAAGATATTACCGACTGGCAGACGGCGAAAATCATGCGCGAAGCGGTGGCGATCGTGCCGGAAGGGCGCCGCGTTTTCTCGCGGATGACGGTGGAAGAGAACCTGGCGATGGGCGGTTTTTTTGCCGACCGCGACCAGTTCCAGACCCGCATCAAATGGGTGTATGAGCTGTTTCCGCGCCTGCATGAGCGCCGGGTTCAGCGGGCGGGCACCATGTCCGGCGGCGAGCAGCAGATGCTGGCTATCGGGCGCGCGCTGATGAGCCAGCCGCGCCTGCTGCTGCTGGATGAGCCTTCGCTCGGTCTGGCGCCGATTATCATTCAGCAAATCTTCGATACCATCGAACAGCTGCGCGAGCAGGGAATGACCATCTTCCTCGTCGAGCAGAACGCCAACCAGGCGCTGAAGCTGGCCGACCGCGGCTACGTGCTGGAAAACGGTCACGTGGTGCTTGAGGATACCGGCGACGCGCTGCTGGCGAATGAAGCGGTACGCAGCGCCTATCTGGGCGGGTAGCGAAGACAAAACGCCCGGCATCTGCCGGGCGTTTTACTTGATTCCTACAGCTCCAGAGAGCGTTTCCACAGCATAAAATCATACTGTTCGAGCGCATCCGCTTTGGTGCGCCAGGTCCCACTGGCGGTAGCGATGATTTTCTCAAACAGGCCGTCGGCGATGTCCGCCAGCGGCGTGCCTTCGATAATCGGCCCGCAGTCATAATCGATAATATCCGGCATCTTTTTCGCCAGCGCGGAGTTGGTTGAAACCTTAAGCACCGGAACGATAGGGTTCCCCGTCGGCGTACCCAACCCGGTTGAGAAGATCACCACGTTGCACCCCGCCGCGACCAGGCCCGTTACCGCGTCCACATCGTTGCCCGGCGTGCAGACCAGCGAAAGGCCGCTTTCTCCCATCGGTTCGGCGTAGTCGCATACCGCGCTTACCGGCGCTCTGCCGCCTTTTTTCGCCGCGCCGGCGGATTTGATGGCGTCAGTGATCAGCCCATCGGCAATGTTTCCCGGGCTGGGGTTATCGGCGATGGTGGTGCCGAAGAAGTTCGCGACATGCTCATAGTTTTTCATCAGCGACAAAAACTTCTCTTTCAGCTCGCGGGTCGCGCAGCGTTGCACGATATCCCCTTCCGCGCCGCACAGCTCGGGGAATTCCGCCAGCCCCGACGCGCCGCCGAGGGCGACAAGACGATCCGACACTTCGCCCATCGCCGGGTTAGCGCTGATCCCCGAGAACCCGTCAGAAGCGCCGCACTTCACGCCGATTTTGAGGTGGGAGAGCGGGACGTCCTGCCGCTCGGCGACGGGGGCTTCGCGGATCGCGTTATAGGTTTCGGTCAACGCATCCTGCATCATTTTTTCTTCGCTACTCCAGTCCTGCTGCCTGAAGTAAATAATCGGTTTGTTGAAATTCGGGTTGCGCTTCGCCAGCGCGGCGTTGAAATCAACAATTCGCGCTTTTTCACAGCCGAGGGCGAAGACCGTCACGCCAAGAACGTTAGGATGATCGGAATAGGCGGCCAGCACGTCGCACATCGTCATGCTGTCCGAGGTGGCGCCGCCGCAGCCGGAATTGACGGTAATACAGCGGATGCCGTCAAGATGCGGGAAGGGCAGATGCCGGGTATCGTTTAATGCTCCTGCCGACGTCACCTGGCGAGCAAAATTTTTCAGGCCGTTATTGGCGTAGCCGAGGGCGTCGTTCAGCGCATCGGTGACGCGCTGAACGTTGCGGTTTTCACAGAATACCAGCGGAATGACCAGCCAGTAGTTCGCGGTGGCGACCCGGCCATCTTCGCGCACGATCCCCTTGAAAGACCGCTGCTGCCAGGCGGAAACATCCGGCTGCTGCCAGTCATAGGGCGCGACGTCGTCAAGAGAAACCGGGGCCGCGTAGTGTTTGATATTCTCAGTGGTAATGGCTTCGCCGCGGGTGATGGGGCGCGTCGCTTTGCCGACCGGTACGCCGTACAGCGACACGATATCGCCGGGCGCAATATCCTCGGTGGCGAATTTATGTTTGGCTTTGACATCGCTACGCAGAACGTAGGCTTCATCGTTCCAGTGAACCCGCTGCTCTTTGCGTAAGTCCTGCAGCGCAACGATCAGGTTATCGGTAGGGTCAATTTTTAAGATGGTCTGCATGTTCATTATCCTTTGTTATAAGCGCATCAGGACTTAGTGATGGGGGACCGCGACGCCGTTTGTCGCTTTTCTGCCGGCAAGGGCGGCAATCAGCAGCGCGCAGCAGACGGTGATGAGCGACAGGGCGACCAGACCCGCCGAATCGTTGCCGAAGAAGGCATCGACCTCAACGCGAATCAGCGGCGCGAGGAAGCTGCAAAATGCGCCCATGGTGGTGCAAAAGCCGATACTGGCGGCCAGCGCCGAGCCTGACACAATCTGCGCCGGGAAAGTCCAGAAGATAGGTTGCACGGAGAGAAAGCCGATGGCCGACAGCGAGAGCGCGGCAATGGCGAGTACCGGGCCGGACCAGGCAGAAACAAACAGCCCCAGCGCCGCCGCCAGCATACAGATAACTGAAATCAGCACCCGACGGGCCGGCATTTTGTCCGCCAGACGCGGAATGTAATAGACGCCGACGGCGGAGCAGGCCCACGGAATGGCGGCGACCAGCGACTCCTTAAAGCCGAGCGTGGAGCCCATTAGCGAGGCGACTTGCGAAGGCAGGAAGAACATCAGCCCGTAAACGCTGATCTGGATGGTGCCGTAGATCAGCGCCAGGTGCCAGACTTTCAGGCTTTTCAGGGCGGTGCCGACGCTGCTGGTTTCCGTCTGCCGCTGCTCCTGCTGAAGCTGAGCAATCAGCGCCTTTTTCTCTTCGTCGTTCAGGAATCGCGCTTTGGCCGGCGTATCATCAAGCCAGAACCAGGCGAAGATCCCCATGATGACCGCCGGAATGCCTTCGATAAAGAACATCCAGAACCAGCCGGGTTTGCCGAGGAAGCCGTGCATTTCCAGAAGCGCCCCGGAGATGGGCGAGCCTAAGGTTAATGCCAGCGGCACGCCGAGCACGAAGATACCGACGACGGAGGCGCGAACTTTATTGGGAAAGTAGATTGAGGCCAGCAGCAGAATACCGGGATAAAAACCGGCTTCGCCTAACCCCAGTAAAAAGCGCAGAACAATAAACTGGGTTTCCGTCTGCACCAGTCCGGTGAGGGCAGAGAGAACGCCCCACAGCGCGGTGGTGATGCTTAACCATTTTTGCGCGCCGATTTTATTCAGAATCAGGTTAGCGGGAATACCAAACAGCGCATAGGCGGCGAAAAAGATCCCCGCGCCGAGGGCGAAGGCGGAATTGGAGAGCCCAATATCCACCTGCATCGCCTCTTTGGCGAATCCCACGTTCACCCTGTCGATAAAGGCGATGAAGTACAAAATAAACATCAGTGGCACCAGGCGCTTCCATGATTTGGTAATCGCGGAATTGAGGGCCGGATTGTCGTAAGCTGTGATGGTTTTCATAATACCTCCGCGTGGGGGTCAGGCATTAATTTCAATACCAGCGCGGGAAAGTATCCGCAGAATACTTTCGGTCTGGCAGGTGGCGAGCGAGCTAAACGGTGGCGTGCAGCGGTCGGACTGAATAATTCCGCGCAGCTGTAACGCTTTTTTAAATGTTGGAATGAACGGATCGTTAACCGCGTAAATATCCATTAACCCATCCACTTTTTGCTGATACCGCGAAATTTGCTGCACATTGTTATCGTTAAATGCCTGCATCCAGTCGCGGAATATTTCAGGGCAAATATTGGATAACCCGCCAATACATCCATCGCCCCCCGCCAGGACATTGTGCGCGAAGTTATTGTCATAACCGGCATAGACTTCAAAATACGGTAGTTCAGATTTTACCTGGCGAATCACCTGCGACGTGTGATTGGTGTCCGGAATGGTGTCTTTAAGACCGACAATGTTTGGGAACTCGCTGGCGAGTCGTAAACAGACCTCCGGCGAGACGGAATAGCCGGTGCGCTCCGGAAAGTTATAGATGAATATTTTGGCGGCGGTGCGGCGGGCAATCTGGCTATAAAATGTATAAATGCCTTCATCAGTCAGGCGGAAGTACCACGGGCTGATAATCATGACGCCATCCAGCCCGCACTCATCTGCATAGTTTGCCAGCTCTACGCACTCGTCAATATCCATGCGGCTGGTACCCGCATAGGCCTTTATTCCCTCGCGCGGGAACTCTGCCGCCATTTGAATTATCTGACGGGATGTTTTCATATCCAGCGAGAAAAACTCGCCGGTACTGCCCATGACGACAAATCCCGATACGCTGTTTTTAATAAAATCGTACAGGCGAAAATTTCCGTCAGGATCCAGCCTGCCCTGCTCATCAAAAACCGTTATTGCCGGGGTGATGTAACGACTTTGCATATTCAACCTCTTTGTTGTTCGTATATACAAACACTGTTTGTATTTGCGATTAAGCATAAGTAAACACGCCATCGACGTGAAGTCAAATGGCGCCAAAGTCGTGCGGATAATTGATTAAATCAATGAATAGATGGGGAATTATGCAGAAGAGACGGGCGTCACGGCGGATCATTAAATATCGGTATTGTGTGGGTAATCACAATTCCGACGGCATCGTGGGCGAATAAATCAGTAATTTTTAATATCAGGCAGCTTATTCAGCACGCTTTCGATACGACCCTTTGCCTCTTTTAACGCGCGAATAACCTGCTGCGTTTTTTCATCGCTGGCGCGGAAAGAGGGCAATGAGACGCTGATCGCCGCCAGAATAATGCCTTTCTGCAGCAGGGGGACGGCAAAGCAGATGGTATCGTCGTTGATTTCCCGATCGTCCATGGCATAACCGTTGGCGGCGACCCATTCCAGCTGCTGACGAAGCTGAGCCATATTCGTTACGCTGCGGGCGGTAACGGAAGGAAAACCCTGCGGATAGAGCTCCAGGATCTCTTCGTCGCGGTGCTTATGCAGCAGCGCCTTGCCCAGGGCAGAGCAGATCGCCGGAAGGCGAGTCCCTACCTTAGAGACCAGCTGCACGGTTTGGTCGCCCTGAACTTTATCAACATAGAGCACCCAGGCGTCATCCAGAATGCCGAGCTGGCAAACTTCATTGCATTCATTGACCACCGCGTGCATTTCGCTATTGATCGTTTTCAGCCAGAACTCTTTTTCCACCGTTGAGCTGGCCAGAACCGCGCATGAGATCCCCAGCGTATATATGCCGTTGCGATCGTCGTGGCTGATATATTTCCGGTACTGCAGCGATTTGAGGATCGGGAAAATGGTTCCCTTTGAAATATCCGTTTTGAGCGATAGCTCGGAAAGCGTCATTCCGTCCGCGTTGGCTAAGGTTTCCAGAATGAGTAAAACGCGTTCGGTAGGTTTATGAAGCGTCTTCATATTTTTCCTTATGACGGCTCGCCGGAGAGTGCTGTTTAACGCCCCCTATTTAACTACAGATCCCCGCTTATCTGTAGCCTGCGCCGCCTCTCTTTTTCGCTTTGCCATTTCCCTGCCACTTTTTTTTCACCGTTTCATCATGTTTTTGCCAATTTATTGTAATATTTTTGTAATGCAATAGTTATTTTTCTGTCATTCGAGCATGTCATGTTACCCCCGCGAACATAAAACGCGTGAAATCGCGCATCCGGAACAACAAGAGAGATAACCGATGATATCGTTACGACATACAGCTTTAGGACTGGCGCTCAGCCTGGCATTTGCCGGACAAGCCCTGGCGGTAACCACTATCCCGTTCTGGCACTCGATGGAAGGGGAGTTGGGTAAAGAAGTTGATTCACTGGCGCAACGTTTCAACGCAGCCAACCCGGACTACAAAATTGTTCCGGTGTATAAAGGCAACTATGAGCAGAGCCTGAGCGCCGGCATCGCCGCCTTCCGTACCGGCAACGCCCCGGCTATTCTGCAGGTTTACGAAGTCGGCACCGCGACGATGATGGCCTCGAAGGCGATTAAGCCGGTCTATCAGGTGTTCAGCGATGCGGGCATTCAGTTTGATGAAACGCAGTTCGTGCCAACCGTCTCCGGTTATTACACCGACTCGAAAACCGGCCATCTGCTCTCCCAGCCGTTTAACAGCTCCACGCCGGTGCTGTACTACAACAAAGACGCCTTTAAAAAAGCCGGATTAGATCCGGAACAGCCGCCGAAAACCTGGCAGGATCTGGCGGCATATACCGCAAAGCTGAAAGCTGCCGGGATGAAATGCGGCTACGCCAGCGGCTGGCAGGGCTGGATTCAGATTGAAAACTTCAGCGCCTGGCACGGCCTGCCGGTGGCGACCAAAAACAACGGCTTCGACGGTACCGATGCGGTACTGGAGTTCAACAAGCCAGAGCAGGTGAAGCATATCGCTCTGCTCGAAGAACTGAACAAGAAAGGCGACTTCAGCTACTTCGGGCGTAAAGACGAATCCACCGAGAAGTTCTATAACGGCGACTGCGCCATTACCACCGCCTCTTCCGGCTCCCTCGCGGATATTCGCCAGTACGCGAAGTTCAACTATGGCGTAGGGATGATGCCGTACGACGCCGACGTGAAAGGCGCGCCGCAAAACGCCATTATCGGCGGGGCCAGCCTGTGGGTGATGCAGGGTAAAGACAAAGAAACCTATACCGGCGTCGCCAAATTCCTCGATTTCCTGACCAAGCCGGAAAACGCCGCCGAATGGCATCAGAAAACCGGCTATCTGCCGATTACCACCGCCGCTTACAACCTGACCCGCGAACAGGGCTTCTATGATAAGAACCCCGGTGCCGATATCGCGACGCGCCAGATGCTGAACAAGCCGCCGCTGCCGTTCACCAAAGGTCTGCGCCTGGGCAATATGCCGCAGATTCGTACCATCGTGGATGAAGAACTGGAAAGCGTATGGACCGGGAAGAAAACGCCTCAGCAGGCGCTGGACGCCGCGGTTGAGCGCGGTAATCAGCTGCTGCGCCGTTTCGAGCAGTCAACCAGGTCGTAATCTTATAGCCAGCCCCTCACCCTCTCCCCGTCGGGGAGAGGGGATCGCCCGGAGCCGTCTTTTCATCCTCGTCCGTTTAGGGAGAGGGCCGGGATGAGGGGAAACCAACTCAGAGTTTAACTATGTCATCATCCCGTCCGGTGTTCCGCTCGCGTTGGCTGCCCTATGTGCTGGTCGCGCCGCAGCTGGTTATCACCGTCATCTTTTTTATCTGGCCCGCGGGCGAAGCGCTGTGGTATTCACTGCAGAGCGTCGATCCGTTTGGGCTCTCCAGCCAGTTTGTTGGCCTGGATAACTTTTTAGCCCTCTTCCAGGACCCGTACTACCTGGACTCCTTCTGGACCACCATTAAGTTCAGCACGATGGTTACCGTCAGCGGCCTGCTGATCTCGCTGTTTTTCGCCGCGCTGGTGGATTACGTGGTGCGCGGCAGCCGCTTCTATCAGACGCTGATGCTCCTGCCCTATGCCGTTGCGCCCGCGGTGGCGGCGGTGCTATGGATCTTCTTGTTCAACCCCGGACGCGGGCTGATTACGCATCTCCTCGGTGAGATGGGCTACGACTGGAACCACGCGCAGAACAGCGGTCAGGCGATGTTCCTTGTGGTTTTCGCCTCGGTCTGGAAGCAGATTAGTTACAACTTCCTGTTCTTCTTTGCCGCGCTGCAATCGATTCCCCGCTCGCTGGTAGAAGCCGCCGCGATTGACGGCGCCGGCCCGGTTCGCCGCTTCTTCAGACTGGCGCTACCGCTGATCGCCCCGGTGAGCTTCTTCCTGCTGGTGGTGAACCTGGTATACGCCTTCTTCGATACCTTCCCGGTTATCGATGCCGCAACCGGCGGCGGGCCGGTTCAGGCGACGACAACGCTGATTTATAAGATCTATCGTGAAGGTTTTGCCGGGCTCGACCTTTCCGCTTCCGCCGCCCAGTCGGTGGTGCTGATGTTCCTCGTCATTATTCTGACGGTGGTGCAGTTCCGCTACGTTGAACGAAAGGTGCGCTACCAATGATTGAGAATCGACGCGGGCTGACGATTTTCAGCCACACCATGCTGATTTTAGGGATCGCGGTCATTCTGTTCCCGCTGTATGTCGCCTTTGTCGCGGCGACGCTGGACAGTAAAGCGGTTTTTGATACGCCGATGACGCTGATTCCCGGCGGGCATCTGCTCGAAAATATGAAATTTATCTGGGTGAACGGCGTAGGGGCCAATAGCGCGCCGTTCTGGCTAATGATGCTCAACAGCTTCATCATGGCCTTCGGCATCACGGTAGGCAAAATTACGGTCTCGATGCTCTCCGCTTTCGCCATCGTCTGGTTTCGTTTTCCGCTGCGTAACCTGTTCTTCTGGATGATTTTCATCACGCTGATGCTGCCGGTTGAGGTGCGTATTTTCCCGACGGTGGAAGTGATCGCCAACCTGAAAATGCTCGACAGCTATGCCGGGCTCACGCTGCCGCTGATGGCCTCGGCGACCGCCACCTTCCTGTTCCGCCAGTTCTTTATGACCCTGCCGGACGAGCTGATAGAGGCCGCACGTATCGACGGCGCGTCGCCGATGCGCTTCTTCCGCGACATCGTGCTGCCGCTGTCGAAAACCAACCTGGCGGCGCTGTTCGTCATCACCTTTATCTACGGCTGGAACCAGTATCTGTGGCCGCTGCTGATCATTACCGACGTGAATCTCGGCACGGCGGTCGCGGGCATCAAAGGGATGATCGCCATCGGCCAGGGTACCACGCAGTGGAATCAGGTGATGGCGGCGATGCTGCTCACGCTGATTCCTCCGGTTGTCATCGTTTTAGCCATGCAGCGCGCGTTTGTGCGTGGTTTAGTGGATAGTGAGAAATAAAATGGCAGGACTTAAGCTACAGGCAGTAACCAAAAGCTGGGATGGCAAAACCCAGGTGATCCAGCCGCTGACGCTGGACGTCGCGGACGGCGAATTTATTGTGATGGTGGGCCCCTCGGGCTGCGGAAAATCAACCCTGCTGCGCATGGTGGCGGGCCTGGAGCGGGTCACCAGCGGCGATATCTGGATCGACCGCAAGCGCGTCACCGAAATGGAACCGAAAGATCGCGGTATTGCGATGGTGTTCCAGAACTACGCCCTCTACCCGCATATGAGCGTGGAAGAGAATATGGCGTGGGGTCTGAAAATTCGCGGTTTAGGTAAAGGATTAATTGCCGAACGTGTCCAGGAAGCGGCGCGCATTCTGGAGCTGGATGGCCTGCTGAAGCGCCGTCCGCGCGAACTCTCCGGCGGCCAGCGCCAGCGCGTGGCGATGGGGCGGGCTATCGTGCGCGACCCGGCGGTATTCCTGTTTGATGAGCCGCTCTCCAACCTCGATGCCAAACTGCGCGTGCAGATGCGTCTGGAGCTGCAGCAGCTGCACCGTCGGCTGAAAACCACCTCGCTGTACGTGACGCACGATCAGGTGGAAGCCATGACCCTCGCGCAGCGGGTGATGGTGATGAATAAAGGTATCGCCGAGCAGATTGGTACGCCGGTCGAGGTCTACGAAAAACCGGCCAGCCGCTTTGTGGCGAGCTTTATCGGCAGCCCGGCAATGAACCTGCTGGAAGGCCGGGTCAGCGACGACGGTAGCCGCTTCGAGCTTGAGGGCGGGATGCTTTTACCCATCAACAGCGAGCATCGCCGCTATGCCGGGCGTAAGATGACCCTGGGTATCCGTCCGGAACATTTTGCATTAAGCTCCGAGGCGGAAGGTGGCGTACCGCTGGTGATGGATACGCTGGAAATTTTAGGTGCCGATAACCTCGCCCACGGGCGCTGGGGCGAGCAAAAGCTGGTGGTCCGGCTGCCGCACCAGCAGCGTCCGCAGGCGGGCAGCACCCTGTGGCTGCATCTGCCGCAGGAAAGTCTGCATCTTTTTGATAGTGAAACAGGACAACGCGCATGAGTCACTGGCCTTATCCTCATATCGTCGCCCACCGCGGCGGCGGTAAACTGGCCCCGGAAAATACCCTGGCGGCCATCGATACCGGCGCTCGTTACGGCCATACGATGATTGAGTTTGACGCTAAGTTATCGAAAGACGGGCAGATTTTTTTACTGCACGATGACAATCTCGAACGCACCAGCAACGGCTGGGGCGTGGCGGGCGAACTGGCGTGGAACGATCTGCTAAAAGTGGATGCCGGCAGCTGGTACAGCGGTGAGTTCAAAGGCGAGCCGCTGCCGCTGCTGAGCGAGGTGGCCGACCGCTGCCGTCAGCACGGCATGATGGCCAATATCGAAATTAAACCGACCACCGGCACCGGGCCGCTGACCGGTAAAGCGGTGGCGCTGGCGGCGCGTGAGCTGTGGCAGGGGATGACGCCGCCGCTGCTCTCATCGTTTGACGTCGATGCGCTGGAAGCCGCGCAGGAGGCGGTGCCCGAACTGCCGCGCGGGCTGCTGCTGGATGAGTGGCGCAACGACTGGCGCGAACTGACCGCGCGTCTCGGCTGCGTCTCTATTCACCTCAACCATAAGCTGCTGGATGAAGCGCGCGTGGCGAGCCTGAAGGCCGCGGGCCTGCATATTCTGGTCTATACCGTTAACAAACCGCAGCGCGCCGCCGAGCTGCTGCGTTGGGGCGTGGACAGCATCTGCACCGATGCGATTGACGTCATCGGCCCCAACTTCCCGGCGTAACCCGCTTCTGCGTCAGGCGGCCCTTACGGGGTCGTCTGGCGCTGCAGCATCCCACCGTTGGTGTTAGGGAGAGGCTGCTCACGGGTCAGATTGTTATTCTGCTGTACCCGCTGCCGATCGTTATTCAACTGCGTCTGAAGATGCTGCTGCTGCGCGCGCGACTGGCTTTGAATACCCTGCTTAAGATTGTTTTGCTGCTGCATTTGCTGGGTCTGCATCTGATTTTGCATCCGCTGCTGGCTGGGAACCACGTACCCCGGCTGATTGGGGTTATTGTCGATATTGATCGGCTGCGCCATGACGCTCAGCGGCAGCAGCGCCGCCAGATATAACATTGCTTTCATTGTTCTCTCCTCACTTCGTGGGATCGCTTAAGTTTACTCCCTTTCCGGCGCAACAATGATTTTTTAAGACTTATCATCCAGGATTATGGGTAAATAAAAACATCATTCAGGAGTATGACAATGATAAAAACAACGCTCTGGCGTCAGGTGGTCATCGCTGCGTTGCTGGCGGGCGGCAGTTTTACCGTTGCGGCAGATCCCGCCCCTCCGCCGGTATCTTATGGCGTAGAGGAAGATGTATTTCACCCGGTCCGCGCTCAGCAGGGGATGGTGGCCTCGGTGGACGCGCTGGCAACGAAGGTAGGCGTGGATATTCTGCGTCAGGGCGGCAACGCGGTCGATGCCGCCGTGGCGGTGGGCTACGCGCTGGCGGTCACCCATCCGCAGGCCGGTAATATCGGCGGCGGCGGGTTTATGATGCTGCGGACCAAAGACGGTAATACCACGGCGATCGACTTCCGCGAGATGGCCCCGGAACAGGCCACCCGGGATATGTTTCTCGACGATCAGGGCAACCCGGACAGCAAGAAATCGCTGACCTCGCATCTGGCTTCCGGCACGCCGGGCACCGTCGCCGGGTTCTCCCTCGCGCTGGAAAAATACGGCACAATGCCGCTCAACAAAGTGATTCGCCCGGCGATTAAGCTGGCCGAAGAGGGCTTCACGGTAAATGATGCGCTGGCCGACGACCTGAAAACCTACGGCAGCGAAGTGATCCCCGACCATGCCAACAGCCGGGCTATCTTCTGGAAAAACGGCGAGCCGCTGAAAAAGGGCGATAAGCTGGTGCAAAAACAGCTGGGGAAAAGCCTGGAGCTGATTGCCGAGCTGGGGCCGGATGCCTTCTATAAAGGCGCGATTGCCGACCAGATTGCCGCTGAGATGAAGAATAACGGCGGGCTTATCACCAAAGCAGATCTGGCGAATTACAAAGCGGTCGAACGTACGCCGGTGAGCGGCGAGTATCGCGGCTATCAGGTGTTCTCGATGCCGCCCCCATCGTCCGGGGGAATTCATATCGTGCAGATCCTCAATATCCTCGAAAACTTCGATATGCATAAGTACGGCTTCGGCAGCGCCGACGCCATGCAGGTGATGGCGGAAGCCGAAAAGCACGCCTATGCCGACCGTTCGGAATACCTTGGCGATCCGGACTTCGTCAAGGTGCCGTGGCAGGCGCTGACCAGCAAAGCGTACGCCAAATCGATCGCTGAGCAGATTGATATCAATAAGGCGAAGCCGTCGAGCCAGATTCGCCCCGGTAAGCTGGCGCCGTATGAAAGCAATCAGACCACCCATTTCTCGGTGGTGGATAAGGACGGTAACGCCGTTGCCGTGACCTATACGCTGAATACGACCTTTGGAACCGGCATCGTGGCGGGGAACTCCGGCATTCTGCTGAATAATCAGATGGATGATTTCTCAGCTAAACCCGGCGTGCCAAACGTCTACGGGCTGGTGGGCGGTGACGCCAACGCCGTCGAGCCGAAAAAACGTCCGCTGTCGTCGATGTCGCCAACGATTGTGGTGAAAGATGGCAAAACCTGGCTGGTGACCGGTAGCCCCGGCGGCAGCCGCATCATCACCACCGTCCTGCAGATGGTGGTGAATACCATTGATTTCGGAATGAACGTCGCGGAAGCCACCAACGCCCCGCGCTTCCATCATCAATGGCTGCCGGACGAACTGCGTGTAGAGAAGGGATTTAGCCCGGATACGCTGAAGCTGCTGGAGAGCAAAGGGCAGAAAGTGGCGGTGAAAGAGGCGATGGGCAGCACCCAGAGTATTATGGTTGGCCCGGACGGCACGCTGTACGGCGCATCCGATCCGCGTTCCCCGGATGATTTAACGGCAGGGTATTAGGTTTACCCTCACTCCGACCCTCTCCCTGCCGGGAGAGGGTTAGTTGAGCGTCACCCCTTCAGCCGCGCCATAAAGTAGGCATCGGCATATTCGCCGTTGCGCAGGGCATACTTTCTCCCCGTCCCTTCAATTTCAAAGCCTAATTTCTGATACACCGCCACCGCGGGAGCGTTATCCACAAACACCGTCAACTCAATACGGTCAACGCGGAGCCAGTTGTCGCACATGTCGATCATGGTGCGAATCAGCTCACTGGCAACGCCGCGATTGTGCCATCGTGAATCCACGCAAATGCCGAAATCGGCGACGTGGCTCCGGCGCGGGCGCTGGATAACCTCAATGGCGAGGTGTCCCACGACCTGGTCATCTATGCTGGCGACCAGCTGTTTGACGCCCGGTCGGTCGGTTAGTCGCTCGTGCCACATATGGCTGGAAGGATGAGGAACCTGTAGCGTATTGTGATATACCTCCGGCTGAGCATGGATCTGATGGATTGCGTCGTAATCTTTGGCTTCGGCATGGCGTATCACTATGTCGCTCATTCTTCATTTACCTTTTTGGGTTAATCGTCCCCTTAAAGATCGCTGACTTTAAAAAAGGGAGCAACGCCTATTTTTTGCAAAAAGAGGTGGACAAGTGCGAATGAGAATGATTATTATTGCTCTGCATTCAGGGAGACCCTTGCGGAAAGCCTGAAAGCACGACATTGCTCACATTGCTTCCAGTATTACTTTAGCCAGCCGGGTGCTGGCTTTTTTTTTGCTTTTTTCCGCCGCCCCGGATGGCAGTTACTGCGCCTCAACCTTATCTTTGGTTTCAATAGCGGTATCGGCGATAAACCCCACCACGTTGCTCTTTTCTGCCGCAGGCAGCAGCTCTGCCTGGCCGGAAAAAACGCCGCCCTTGTTAATGGCCAGCGTGCGGTAGGCCAACGTACCGGTGACCTGGCCGTTCTTATCGATTTCAATCGTCTCGCTGCGGCACTGACCGAGGATGCAGCCGTCGATAATCAGCTCGCGGCAGGTGATATTTCCCTCGACCAGGCCTCCGGCCATAATCTTAATCTGGCTGTCTTCGGCGTCGATATTGCCGCTTACGGTACCGTAAATATCGACATCTCCCTCGGCGATAATATTGCCGTCAAAGCGGATGCCGCTGGCGATAACCGTGGCGGCAGGTTTGCGGGAAACGGCTAACGGGGATGCGCTGTTGAGTACCGGCGTAGCCGCCGTCTGTGGCGTCGCTTCAATGTTTTTATTCTTTTTAAACATATGGTTAATCCGATGATATTGAAAATGAAAAACGAAAGATGACAAGGAGAAAGAGCCCGATAGCCAGGCCAGATACGTGGATTCGCAGCACCAGGCCATCAGGCCAAGCAGCCAAAAGAGAAGGGCGCTATTCAGGGCAATATACTTGCTTTCCATACGAACGAGATGGCTACTCCTTTAGTCATCGTGTTTTGGGAAACGGCGAGCGCGATACGGCGTCATGCTCCCACGCGCTGGATAAAAAACGTTCTTTTCCCGAGGGCCCTCTTATCCAGAATTTAGGCCGTAGGGTCAATGAATTTGAGCGTTAAATTTTACATTTAAGAATTTGGCACACTTATTGAAGGGGTTAAGTTCGCAGCCAGCTTGCGCTATGGTTAATAGCAGAGACCTAACAAAGGACCGCGTTATGACTTTGCACTGCGCATTTATTGGATTCGGCAAAAGCACCACCCGCTACCATCTTCCCTATGTCCTGCACCGAAAAGACCGCTGGCACGTGGCGCATATCTTTCGCCGCAGCGCAAAGCCAGAGGAACAGGCACCGGCATACTCGCATATTCACTTCACCAGCGACCTCGACGAAGTGCTTAACGATCCGCAGGTCAAGCTGGTGATTGTGTGCACCCACGCGGACAGTCATTTTGCCTATGCCAAAAGGGCGCTGGAGGCGGGCAAAAATGTACTGGTCGAAAAGCCCTTTACCCCGACCCTTGATGAGGCAAAAACGCTATTCGCCCTGGCGAAAAGCAAGGGATTGACGGTCACGCCGTACCAGAATCGTCGCTTCGACTCCTGCTTCCTGACCACGAAGAAAGTGATTGAGAGCGGAAAGCTGGGCGAGATCGTCGAGATTGAAAACCATTTTGACAACTATCGCCCGGTAGATGGAGGGAAACCCGGCCTGCCTCAGGACGGCACGTTTTACGGCCTGGGCGTCCATACCCTGGACCAAATTATCTCCCTGTTCGGTCGCCCTGACCATGTCTCTTACGACATCCGTAGCCTGCGCAACAAGGCCAATCCGGACGATACCTTTGAGGCCCAGCTGTTCTACGGCAACCTGAAGGCGATTGTCAAAACCAGCCATCTGGTGAAGCTGCCCTATCCAAAATTCATCGTCCATGGTCATAAAGGGTCGTTTATTAAATACGGTATCGACCAGCAGGAGACCAGCCTGAAGGCCAATATTATGCCGGGCGAGCCGGGATTCGGCGCGGACGAGACGGTTGGTCTGCTGGAGTACGTCAATGAGGCGGGCGAAACCGTACGGGAAGAGATCCCGCTTGAAACCGGCGACTATGGGCGGGTCTATGATTCGCTGTATGAAACCCTCGTTAACGGCCAGTCAAATTTCGTCAAGGAATCTGACGTTCTCACGAATCTGGAGATCCTTGAACGCGGCTTTGAACAGCCATCTCCGGCCACGATTACCCTTACCCGATAAGCCCTCATGGCTCCTCTGTACTCGTTCATATTTTTTGAACAGAGGAGTCAATTTTCACCCTCTATGATCGCCAGGGGATTGGGTCCACACTTATCCCATCGAAAACATACGGGGGTGCAACATGATCTACTTACGCAAAGCTAACGAACGCGGCCACGCTAACCACGGCTGGCTGGATTCCTGGCATACTTTCTCTTTCGCTAACTATTACGACCCTAACTTTATGGGCTTCTCGGCGCTGCGGGTGATCAATGACGACGTGATTGATGCAGGCCAGGGCTTCGGTACCCATCCGCATAAAGATATGGAAATTCTGACCTACGTGCTGGAAGGGGCCGTTGAGCACCAGGACAGCATGGGGAATAAAGAGCAGGTGCCGGCGGGTGAGTTCCAGATCATGAGCGCGGGTACCGGGATTCGTCACTCGGAGTACAACCCAAGCAACACGGAAAAACTGCATCTGTACCAGATCTGGATTATGCCGGAAAAAAATGGCATCACGCCGCGCTACGAACAGCGCCGCTTTGACGCCGCGCAGGGCAAGCAGCTGGTGCTGTCGCCGGATGCCCGCGAAGGTTCGCTGAAGGTGTACCAGGATATGGAACTGTACCGCTGGGCGCTGCTGAAAGACGAGCAGTCGGTGCATCAGATTGCCGCTGAACGGCGGGTGTGGATCCAGGTGGTGAAAGGTGACGTCACCATCAACGGAACGAAGGCCACCACCAGCGATGGCCTGGCCATTTGGGACGAGCAGGCGATTTCCGTACACGCCGACGGCGATAGCGAAATTCTGCTGTTCGATCTGCCGCCCGTCTGATCGTTCTCCGATCGGGTCTAAATAAATTGCGCAACCTTCCCTGATGTTAGGGAAGGTTGCGCTTTGTCCGTGATAAACTGAGAAAATGTTTCCCCGTTGATCGCAGTCAGGACGATGAAAAAGAAAAGACCCGTACTTCAGGATGTAGCCGATCTTGTCGGCGTGACCAAAATGACGGTCAGTCGCTACTTACGTAACCCGGAACAGGTTTCCGAAGCGCTGCGTGGCAAGATAGCCGTTGCTCTCGATGAACTGGGTTATATTCCTAATCGCGCCCCCGACATCCTCTCGAATGCCACCAGCCGCGCTATTGGCGTGCTGCTGCCCTCGTTAACTAACCAGGTTTTCTCAGAAGTGCTGCGCGGTATTGAAAGCGTGACCGACTCTTTCGGTTACCAGACGATGCTGGCGCACTACGGCTATAAGCCGGAAATGGAAGAAAAACGCCTGGAATCCATGCTTTCCTGGAATATTGACGGCCTGATCCTTACCGAACGAACCCATACGCCGCGCACCCTGAAGATGATTGAAGTGGCGGGTATCCCGGTTGTGGAGCTGATGGACAGCCAGTCGCCGTGCCTCGATATCGCCGTCGGCTTTGATAACTTTGAAGCGGCCCGGCAGATGACCGCGGCGATTATCAATCATGGCCATCGTCACGTTGCCTATCTTGGCGCACGTCTTGATGAACGTACTATCATCAAACAGAAGGGGTATGAGCAGGCGATGCTTGATGCCGGAATGACGCCCTACAGCGTGATGGTTGAGCAGTCTTCCTCTTATTCATCGGGGATTGAGCTGATGCGCCAGGCGCGTCGCGAATATCCGCAGCTTGACGGCATTTTCTGTACCAACGATGACCTTGCGGTCGGCGCGGCGTTTGAGTGCCAGCGGCTGGGGCTTAAAATCCCTGACGATATGGCGATTGCCGGTTTCCACGGCCACGATATCGGCCAGGTGATGGAGCCGCGCCTGGCCAGCGTGCTGACGCCGCGCGAGCGGATGGGGCGGATTGGCGCTGAACGTCTGCTGGCGCGTATTCGCGGTGAAGCGGTGACGCCTAAGATGTTAGATTTAGGTTTCACATTGTCACCGGGCGGATCTATTTAAACTGACAAATTTGAAGTAGATCACACATATTCACATCTGGCACGAATGGTTATTGCTTCTCCACAACTCCGGCATGACAATGTTACCGATAACAGTTACCCGTAACAATTAACCTGTACGCCAGTATTCCACGCCGTTAAACGCTGCCAGGCTGCGCGTATGTGTCCAGTGGGAGGAAGCTTTGAGCACGACTAACCATGATCACCACATCTATGTCCTGATGGGCGTTTCCGGCAGCGGCAAATCCGCTGTCGCCAGCGAAGTGGCGCATCAACTGCACGCCGCGTTTCTCGACGGCGACTTTCTGCATCCGCGCAGCAACATCAACAAGATGGCTTCCGGCGAACCGTTAAATGACGATGACCGCACCCCGTGGCTGCAGGCGCTGAACGATGCCGCGTTTGCCATGCAGCGTACCAATAAAGTGTCGCTGATTGTCTGCTCCGCGCTGAAAAAGAGCTACCGCGACATCCTGCGTAAAGGTAACCCGAACCTCTCATTTATCTACCTGAAAGGCGACTTCGCGGTTATCGAACAACGTCTGAAGGCGCGTAAAGGCCACTTCTTTAAAACCCAGATGCTGGTCACGCAGTTTGAAACGCTGCAGGAACCGGGCGCGGATGAAAACGATGTTTTAATCGTCGATATCGACCAGTCATTGGAAGGCGTGGTCGCCAGCACCATTGAGGTGATCAACAAAGGCAGTAAATAGTGAGTACATTAACGCTTGTTTTAACAGCAGTCGGCTCCGTTTTGCTGCTGCTGTTTTTAGTGATGAAGGCGCGTATGCATGCCTTCGTGGCTTTGATGGTGGTTTCTATTGGAGCAGGGCTTTTTTCCGGAATGCCGTTGGACAAGATCGCGGCGACGATGGAAAAAGGCATGGGCGGCACGCTGGGCTTTCTGGCTATCGTCGTCGCGCTGGGGGCTATGTTCGGTAAGATCCTGCATGAAACCGGCGCGGTCGACCAGATTGCCGTTAAGATGCTGAAATCTTTCGGCCACAATCGCGCCCACTATGCGATAGGCCTGGCCGGACTTATCTGCGCGCTGCCGCTGTTTTTCGAAGTGGCGATCGTGCTGCTGATCAGCGTGGCTTTCTCAATGGCGCGCCACACCGGCACCAACCTGGTGAAGCTGGTGATCCCGCTGTTTGCTGGCGTAGCCGCTGCGGCCGCGTTCCTGCTGCCGGGGCCCGCGCCGATGCTGCTGGCCTCGCAGATGCACGCCGACTTTGGCTGGATGATCCTGATTGGCCTGTGCGCCGCGATCCCGGGGATGATTATCGCCGGACCGCTGTGGGGTAACTTTATCAGCCGTTACGTTGAGCTGCATATTCCGGACGATATTAGCGAGCCGCACCTCGGCGAAGGCAAAATGCCGTCATTCGGCTTCAGCCTGTCGCTGATTCTGCTGCCGCTGGTGCTGGTTGGTCTGAAAACCATCGCCGCGCGCTTTGTGCCGGAAGGCTCTACCGCCTACGAATGGTTTGAGTTTATCGGCCATCCGTTTACCGCGATTCTGGTGGCGTGCCTGGTGGCTATCTATGGCCTGGCGGTACGTCAGGGGATGGCCAAAGATCGGGTGATGGAGATTTGCGGTCATGCGCTCCAGCCTGCGGGAATTATCCTGCTGGTCATCGGTGCGGGCGGCGTGTTCAAACAGGTGCTGGTCGACTCTGGCGTCGGTCCTGCCCTCGGCGAAGCGTTGACCGGTATGGGCCTGCCGATTGCCATCACCTGCTTCGTGCTGGCGGCGGCGGTGCGTATTATTCAGGGCTCCGCGACCGTTGCCTGTCTGACGGCCGTTGGGCTGGTGATGCCGGTTATCGAACAGCTGCACTACAGCGGCGCGCAGATGGCGGCGCTCTCTATCTGCATCGCCGGCGGCTCTATTGTCGTCAGCCACGTTAACGACGCGGGCTTCTGGCTGTTCGGTAAGTTTACCGGCGCGACCGAAGCGCAAACGCTGAAGACCTGGACGATGATGGAAACCATCCTCGGCACCGTCGGGGCGATTGTCGGCATGATTGCGTTTACGCTGTTGAGTTAAAAGACAAAGTGAAACACCCGGCGGAGCGAGGCGATGCCGGGTTAATTCTTCCGCTCTACTTATATCGAAAACCCTTAGCTTTACCCCTCTCCCGATCTGCCACTATCAGAAATACGATAAACGTCATACGGCTCACAAAGCCGCGCCACGCCTGGCTTTAACCGGTTAGGTTAGCAAGAGTAAAGCAACCGAATTTCTGCCGTAATCCATAATCCTGATCAATAAAATAGCGGCGGAAAATATTTCCTTCGCGATATAAATTCCCTGATAATTATTAGGGTATTCCGGGGGGCCAGCGACGGCTGCCGCTATGCAAAATTAGTTACGTTACTGATTGCCTGGCAATCATTGATTAATTTCACTTGCGACTTTAGCTGCATTTTGTAATGTGAAGGACTAACCAGTAGGAAACTGGCCTGGAACAAACAGCACACACCTCGCAGGAATACGTTATGAAAAATGTTGGTTTTATCGGCTGGCGCGGAATGGTCGGCTCTGTCCTCATGCAACGCATGGTTGAAGAGCGCGATTTTGATGCCATTCGCCCTGTTTTTTTCTCCACCTCCCAGCTGGGGCAGCCTGCTCCATCTTTTGGTGGCAGTACCGGTGGCACGCTTCAGGATGCATTCGATCTGGAAGCACTGAAGGCGCTGGACATTATTGTCACGTGTCAGGGCGGCGATTACACCAACGATATTTACCCGAAGCTGCGTGAAAGCGGCTGGCAGGGCTACTGGATTGACGCCGCCTCTTCGCTGCGCATGAAAGACGACGCCATCATCATTCTCGACCCGGTGAACCAGGACGTTATCACCGCAGGTCTGAACAACGGCGTTAAAACCTTTGTCGGCGGCAACTGTACCGTCAGCCTGATGCTGATGTCTCTCGGCGGCCTGTTTGCTCAGGATCTGGTTGAGTGGGTTAGCGTGGCGACTTATCAGGCGGCTTCCGGCGGCGGTGCGCGGCATATGCGCGAGCTGCTGACCCAGATGGGCCAGCTGCACAGCCATGTTGCGGCTGAGCTGGCGGATCCGGCTTCCGCGATCCTGGATATTGAACGCAAGGTCACCTCGTTGACCCGCAGCGGCGAGCTGGCGGTAGACAACTTTGGCGTTCCTCTGGCGGGCAGCCTGATCCCATGGATCGACAAACAGCTGGATAACGGCCAGAGCCGTGAAGAGTGGAAAGGCCAGGCGGAGACCAACAAAATTCTCGCGACCGCCTCACCGATTCCGGTAGACGGCCTGTGCGTTCGCGTTGGCGCGCTGCGCTGCCATAGCCAGGCGTTCACCATCAAGCTGAAAAAAGATGTTTCTATTCCGACCGTTGAGGAACTGCTGGCCGCGCATAACCCGTGGGCCAAAGTGGTACCGAACGATCGTGATATCACCATGCGTGAGCTGACTCCGGCTGCCGTTACCGGCACCCTTACCACCCCGGTGGGTCGCCTGCGTAAACTGAACATGGGGCCGGAGTATCTGTCGGCCTTCACCGTTGGTGACCAGCTGCTGTGGGGGGCCGCCGAGCCGCTCCGCCGCATGCTAAGACAGCTGGCGTAGTCGTCACAAGATGAGAAAAGGGGTGTTGAAACACCCCTTTTTTTTGCGTAATACAAGGAGTAAACGCGAATGTTAGATTTTTCCCAACGGAGGTAACTCAGCCTTGGCTATGCTTTAAGTAAGGAGTCACGATGTCTCCTTACCTGAAGGTGGGACGGAGCAGGGGGACGCATAACGTGCTGCGCCGTTCAGGTCAAAAAAAAGTCGCCGGATACAGGAAAGGGCGACACCTACAACAGGATGAAACCATGTCTAATCGTATTGATAAGGACGTGATTAATGCGCTTATCGCCGGCCATTTTGCGGATCCTTTTTCCGTGCTTGGCATGCATTACACCGACGCCGGGCTGGAAGTTCGTGCATTATTACCCGATGCCACCGATGTGTGGGTCATTGAACCAAAAACCGGACGCAAAGTCGGCAAGCTGGAATGCCTCGACTCGCGCGGTTTCTTCAGCGGCGTTCTGCCGCGTCGTAAAAATCCTTTTCGCTATCAGCTGGCCGTCACCTGGCACGGGCAGCAGAACCTGATTGATGACCCGTACCGTTTTGGTCCGCTGCTGCAGGATCTTGATGTCTGGCTGCTGTCGGAAGGCACGCATCTGCGTCCTTATGAAACGCTGGGCGCGCATGCCGATACCATGGACGGCGTGGTCGGTACGCGTTTCTCCGTATGGGCGCCGAATGCCCGCCGGGTATCGGTCGTCGGCCAGTTTAACTACTGGGACGGCCGCCGCCACCCGATGCGCCTGCGTAAAGAGTCCGGCATCTGGGAGCTGTTTGTTCCCGGCGCGCTGAACGGCCAGCTGTATAAATTCGAGCTTATCGATGCCCACGGCAACCTGCGGGTGAAGTCCGACCCTTACGCTTTTGAAGCGCAAATGCGCCCGGAGAGCGCCTCGCTCATCTGCGGGCTGCCGGAAAAGGTCGCACAGCCGCCGGAGCGCAAGCAGGCTAACCAGTTTGATGCGCCGATCTCGATTTATGAAGTACATCTCGGCTCCTGGCGCCGCCACACCGATAATAACTTCTGGCTGAGCTATCGCGAGCTTGCCGACCAGCTGGTCCCGTATGCCAAATGGATGGGCTTTACCCACCTCGAACTGCTGCCGGTTAACGAGCATCCGTTTGACGGCAGCTGGGGCTATCAGCCGACCGGGCTGTACGCGCCCACCCGTCGCTTCGGTACCCGGGAGGATTTCCGCTACTTTATCAACGCCGCGCACGCCGCGGGGCTTAACGTTATTCTGGATTGGGTGCCTGGCCATTTTCCGGCGGATGATTTTGCGCTCGCCTCGTTTGACGGCACCTCGCTGTATGAACACAGCGACCCGCGCGAAGGCTACCATCAGGACTGGAACACCCTGATTTACAACTACGGCCGCCGCGAGGTCAGCAATTACCTGGTCGGCAATGCGCTGTACTGGATCGAACGCTTCGGCATTGACGCGCTGCGGGTTGATGCGGTGGCGTCGATGATTTATCGCGATTACAGCCGCAAGCAGGGCGAGTGGGTGCCGAACGAATTCGGCGGTCGGGAAAACCTTGAAGCGATTGAGTTTCTGCGCAATACCAACCGCGTGCTGGGCGAACAGACGCCGGGCGCGGTAACCATGGCGGAAGAGTCGACCGATTTTCCCGGCGTTTCCCGTCCTTCCTCCACCGGCGGGCTGGGTTTCTGGTTCAAGTGGAACCTCGGCTGGATGCACGACACCCTCGACTACATGAAGCTGGACCCGGTGCATCGCCGTCATCATCACGACAAGATGACCTTCGGTATGCTCTACAACTACACCGAAAACTTTGTCCTGCCGCTCTCTCATGATGAAGTGGTGCACGGCAAAAAATCGATACTCGACCGCATGCCGGGCGACGCCTGGCAGAAGTTCGCTAACCTGCGCGCCTACTACGGCTGGCTGTTTGCCTTCCCGGGTAAAAAGCTGCTGTTTATGGGCAATGAGTTTGCTCAGGGGCGCGAATGGAACCACGACGCAAGCCTCGACTGGCATCTGCTGGAAGGCGGCGATAACTGGCACCACGGCGTCCAGCGGCTGGTGCGCGACCTCAACCATACCTATCGTCACCATAAAGCGCTGCACGAGCTGGATTTCGATCCCTACGGCTTCGAATGGCTGGTGGTGGACGACCATGAGCGTTCGGTATTTATCTTTGTTCGTCGCGACAGGGCGGGCAATGAAATTATCGTCGCCAGCAACTTCACCCCGGTCCCGCGTCATGAGTATCGCTTTGGCATCAACCAGCCCGGCCGCTGGCGTGAAGAGCTCAACACCGACTCCATGCATTACCACGGCAGCAACACCGGCAACGGCGGCGTCGTTGAGAGCGACCCGATCGCCAGCCACGGTCGTGAACACTCCCTCTCCATTACGCTGCCGCCGCTGGCGACGGTGTGGCTGGTGCGGGAGGCGCAATGATCGCACTCACGGCAGGAAAGCCCGCGCCTTTAGGGGCCAGCTACGACGGTAAGGGCGTGAATTTCGCGCTCTTTTCCGCCCATGCGGAGCGGGTGGAACTCTGCGTGTTTGACGAGCAGGGCAATGAGCGACGCGTCGACCTGCCCGCGCGCAGCGGCGATATCTGGCACGGCTGGCTCGCCGATGTCGGTCCTGGCCTGCGCTACGGCTACCGCGTCCACGGGCCCTGGGACCCAGCGCAAGGGCACCGCTTCAACTCGGCGAAGCTGCTGCTTGACCCCTGCTGCCATCAGGTAGACGGCGGGTTGCCTGACGATGAACGTCTCCACGGCGGCGATCGCGTTCCCGATCGTCGCGACAGCGCGGCGATAGCGCCGAAGTCGCGGGTGATCGACCTGCATTACGACTGGCGCGGCGATAAGCCGCCGCGCACGCCGTGGGGCCAGACGGTGATTTATGAAGCCCACGTCAAGGGGCTGACGTATCTGCACCCCGATCTGCCGGAGAATATCCGCGGCACCTATAAAGCGCTTGGTCATCCGGTGATGATCGATTACTTCCGCATGCTGGGCATTACTGCACTAGAGTTAATGCCGGTGGCGCAGTTCGCCAGCGAACCGCGCCTTCAGCGGATGGGGTTAAGCAACTATTGGGGCTACAACCCGCTGGCGATTTTCGCCCTCGACACGCGCTACGCCAGCGCGCCGGAGCAGGCGTTAAACGAGTTTCGCGATGCGGTAAAAGCGCTACATGCGGCGGGCATCGAAGTGATCCTTGACGTGGTGCTGAACCATAGCGCGGAGATAGACCTGGAAGGGCCGACCTTCTCCCTGCGCGGAATCGATAACCGTAGCTATTATTGGATCAGGGAAGACGGCGATTACCACAACTGGACCGGCTGCGGGAACACCCTCAACCTCAGCCACCCCGGCGTGGTGGAGTATGCCCGCCAGTGCCTGCGCTTTTGGGTTGACGAGTGCCACGTCGACGGCTTTCGTTTCGACCTCGCCTCGGTGATGGGGCGGACGCCGGCGTTTCGTCAGGATGCGCCGCTGTTTGAGGCCATCCGTAACGACCCGCGTCTGGCTGAGGTCAAGCTGATCGCGGAACCCTGGGATATCGGCCCGGGCGGCTACCAGGTGGGTAACTTTCCGCCGCTGTTCGCCGAGTGGAACGACCATTTCCGCGATACCGCGCGTCGATTCTGGCTGCAGCAGAACGTCTCGCTGGGCGACTTCGCTCAGCGTTTTGCCGCATCCAGCGACGTTTTTCAGCGTAACGGCAGAGCGCCTTCGGCGGCGGTTAACCTGGTCACCGCGCACGATGGTTTCACCCTGCGCGACTGCGTTTGTTTCAATCAGAAACATAATGAGGCAAACGGGGAGGAGAATCGCGATGGGACTAACAATAACTACAGCAACAATCATGGTATAGAAGGATTAGAAGGGAGTCTTGCCGTGATTGAACGGCGCCGTGCCAGCGTTCACGCTCTTCTGGCGACGCTACTGCTGGCGCAGGGAACGCCGATGCTGCTGGCGGGTGACGAACACGGTCACAGCCAGCATGGCAACAACAATGCTTACTGTCAGGACAATGCGTTGACCTGGCTGGACTGGAACCATACTAACCGCGGGCTGACCGCGTTCACCGCCGCGTTGATTCATCTGCGCCAGCGCGTTCCGGCTTTAACCGAGAATCGCTGGTGGCAGGAGGGAGACGGCAGCGTTCGCTGGTTAAACCAACATGCGCAGCCGCTGTCCGCCGATGAATGGCAGCACGGTGCGCCGCGTATGCAGATCATATTGTCCGATCGCTGGCTGATAGCGCTCAACGCCACCGCCGAGGTGGCAGAGATGGTTTTACCCGCGGGGGAATGGCGCGCCATTCCACCTTTCGCCGGAGAGGATAATCCGGTCACTATAGCTGTCTGGCATGGGCCCGCGCACGGAGTGTGCGTATTTCAAAGGTCGTAACCTCGGGGCTTCCGGTTGGTCTCGAAGCGGCGGCGCGACGAGAAGGGCAGGCAAGCTGGGGAGTAAAAAAGGAGTTAATTATGGTTGGGGTAGAAAAGAACGATCCATTGATGCTGGCGCGTCAGTTGCCGATCAAATCCGTTGCGCTGATCCTTGCCGGGGGACGTGGTACCCGTCTGAAGGATCTGACCAATAAACGCGCGAAACCTGCTGTCCATTTCGGCGGCAAGTTCCGCATTATCGATTTTGCGTTATCTAACTGTATTAACTCAGGCATTCGACGCATCGGCGTCATCACCCAGTATCAATCGCATACGCTGGTGCAGCATATCCAGCGCGGTTGGTCGTTCTTCAATGAAGAGATGAACGAGTTTGTTGACCTGCTGCCCGCCCAGCAAAGGATGCAGGGGGAAAACTGGTATCGCGGCACGGCGGATGCGGTGACGCAGAACCTCGACATCATTCGTCGTTACAAGGCGGAGTACGTCGTTATCCTCGCGGGCGACCATATTTACAAACAAGACTACTCGCGCATGCTTATCGATCACGTCGAAAAAGGCGCGCGTTGCACCGTGGCCTGTATGCCGGTGCCTATTGAAGAAGCACGGGCGTTCGGGGTCATGGCGGTGGACGAGAGCGATAAGATTATCGATTTCGTCGAAAAACCGGCTAATCCGCCTGCGATGCCGGGCGATGCCAGCAAATCGCTGGCGAGTATGGGTATCTATGTCTTTGACGCGGATTACCTTTATGAGCTTCTGGAAGAAGACGACAGCGATGAAAGCTCCAGCCACGATTTTGGTAAAGACATCATTCCGAAAATCACCAAAGCTGGCATGGCTTATGCACATCCTTTCCCGCTTTCCTGCGTGCAGTCCGATCCGCAGTCTGAGCCCTACTGGCGTGATGTCGGGACCCTGGAAGCGTACTGGAAAGCCAACCTCGATCTGGCTTCGGTGACCCCGGAACTGGACATGTACGATCAGAACTGGCCGATTCGCACCCATATGGAGCCTTTGCCTCCGGCAAAATTCGTCCAGGACCGCTCGGGCAGCCACGGGATGACCCTGAACTCGCTGGTTTCAGGCGGCTGTATTATCTCCGGTTCGGTGGTTGTGCAGTCGGTGCTGTTCCCGCGCGTGCGGGTGAATTCATTCTGTAATATTGATTCGGCAGTCTTGTTGCCAGAGGTTTGGGTTGGCCGTTCGTGCCGCCTGCGTCGCTGCATTATTGACCGCGCCTGCGTGATCCCGGAAGGTATGGTTGTTGGGGAGAACGCGGAAGAGGATGCACGCCGTTTCTACCGCTCGGAGGAAGGTATCGTGCTGGTCACCCGCGACATGCTGCGGAAATTGGGGTATCCACAGGAGCGCTAATGCAGGTATTACATGTATGTTCAGAGATGTTCCCGCTGTTAAAAACCGGTGGACTGGCGGATGTGATCGGCGCGCTGCCTGCAGCGCAAATTGCCGGGGGCGTCGACACGCGCGTACTGCTGCCCGCATTTCCTGATATCCGCCGCGGCGTGACGGATGCGCAGGTGGTGACGCGCCGGGAGACGTTTGCCGGGCGCATCACTTTGCTGTTCGGTCACTTTAACGGCGTGGGCATCTATTTGATTGATGCCCCGCATCTCTACGATCGCCCAGGGAGCCCTTACCACGATACCAATCAGCACGCCTATACCGACAACGTGCTGCGCTTTGCGCTGCTGGGATGGGTCGGTAGCGAGATGGCCTGCGGCCTGGATCCTTTCTGGCGCCCTGACGTTGTTCACGCCCACGACTGGCATGCGGGCCTGACGCCGGCTTATCTGGCGGCGCGCGGCCACCCGGCTAAGTCGGTCTTTACGGTGCATAACCTGGCCTACCAGGGGATGTTCTACTCGTGGCATATGAACGACATTGAGCTGCCGTGGTCGTTCTACAACGTTCATGGCCTTGAATTTAACGGCCAGATCTCCTTTCTGAAGGCGGGGCTCTACTACGCCGACCATATTACGGCGGTCAGCCCGACCTATGCGCGCGAAATCACCGAGCCGCAGTTCGCTTACGGCATGGAAGGGCTGCTGCGTCAGCGGCAGCATGAGGGCCGTCTTTCCGGGATCCTCAACGGGGTGGATGACCATATCTGGAATCCGGAAAGCGACCTGCTGCTGGCCGCGCGCTACGATCGCGATCGGCTGGAAGAGAAAGCGGAAAACAAACGCCAGCTGCAAATCGCCATGGGGCTGAAGGTGGATGACAAAGCGCCGCTGTTTGCCGTTGTCAGCCGTTTGACCAGCCAGAAGGGGCTGGACCTGGTGCTTGAGGCGCTGCCGGGCCTGCTGGAGCAGGGCGGTCAGCTGGCGCTGCTGGGGGCGGGCGACCCGGTGCTGCAGGAGGGCTTCCTGGCCGCCGCGGCCGAGCATCCGGGCAAGGTCGGCGTACAGATTGGCTACCATGAAGCCTTCTCGCACCGCATTATGGGCGGCGCCGATGTGATTCTGGTGCCCAGCCGTTTTGAACCGTGCGGCTTAACCCAGCTGTACGGCCTGAAGTACGGCACGCTACCGCTGGTGCGGCGTACCGGCGGACTGGCGGACACCGTGTCCGATTGCTCGCTGGAGAACCTCGCCGACGGTCTGGCTACCGGCTTTGTTTTTGAAGATAGCAACGCTTTGTCGCTGCTGCGGGCTATTCGACGCACATTCGTCCTGTGGTCGCGCCCGTCGCTCTGGCGCTACGTCCAGCGTCAGGCGATGAATATGGATTTTAGCTGGCAGGTTGCCGCAAATTCTTACCGCGAACTTTATCAACGCTTGCTGTAACCAGGAGCCAAAGCTATGAATGTACCTTTTAGCTACTCATCACCCACCCTGAGCGTTGAGGCGTTAAAGCACTCTATTGCTTATAAGCTGATGTTTATCATCGGCAAAGATCCGGCTATCGCTAACAAACATGAATGGCTCAACGCCACGCTGTTCGCCGTTCGCGATCGCATGGTTGAGCGCTGGCTGCGTTCAAACCGGGCGCAGCTCTCTCAGGAAGTGCGCCAGGTTTACTATCTGTCGATGGAGTTTTTGATTGGCCGTACCTTGTCCAACGCGCTGCTATCGCTCGGTATTTATGAGGACGTGAACAGCGCGCTGGAAGAGATGGGGCTAAATCTTGAAGAGCTGATTGACGAAGAGAACGACCCGGGCCTGGGCAACGGCGGTCTTGGTCGTCTGGCTGCCTGCTTCCTCGACTCGCTGGCGGCGCTGGGTTTGCCGGGCCGCGGCTACGGTATTCGCTACGACTACGGGATGTTTAAGCAGAATATCGTCGACGGGCGGCAGAAAGAGTCCCCGGACTACTGGCTGGAGTACGGCAACCCGTGGGAGTTCGAGCGCCACAATACGCGCTACAAAGTGCGCTTCGGCGGCCGCATTCAGCAGGAAGGTAAACATTCCCGCTGGGTGGAGACCGAAGAGATTATTGCCGAAGCTTACGATCAGATCATCCCGGGTTTCGACACCGATGCCACTAACACGCTGCGTCTGTGGAGCGCGCAGGCCAGCAGCGAGATCAACCTCGGTAAATTCAACCAGGGCGACTACTTCGCGGCGGTGGAAGATAAAAACCACTCCGAGAACGTGTCGCGGGTGCTCTATCCGGATGACTCCACCTATTCCGGGCGCGAGCTGCGCCTGCGCCAGGAGTATTTCCTCGTGTCGGCGACGGTACAGGATATCCTCAGCCGTCACTACCAGCTGCATAAAACCTACGCCAATCTGGCGGACAAAATCGCGATTCACCTCAACGACACGCACCCGGTGCTGTCGATTCCGGAGCTGATGCGCCTGCTGATTGACGAGCATAAGTTTAGCTGGGATGAGGCGTTCGAGGTGACCTGCCAGGTCTTCTCCTATACCAACCATACCCTGATGAGCGAAGCGCTGGAGACCTGGCCCGTCGATATGCTGGGTAAAATCCTGCCGCGTCATTTGCAGATTATTTTCGAGATTAACGACTACTTCCTGAAGACCCTGCAGGAGCAGTATCCCAACGATACGGCGATGCTGGGCCGTACGTCGATTATCGACGAGTCTAACGGGCGTCGCGTACGCATGGCGTGGCTGGCGGTGGTGGTAAGCCACAAGGTCAACGGCGTGTCGGAGCTGCACTCCCGGCTGATGGTCGAGTCGCTGTTTGCCGAATTTGCCAAAATCTTCCCGATGCGCTTTACCAACGTCACGAACGGCGTCACTCCGCGCCGCTGGCTGGCGCTGGCGAATCCGCCGCTGTCGAAAGTGCTGGATGAAAATATCGGCCACACCTGGCGTACGGATTTAAGCCAGCTGAAGGAGCTGGAGCAGCATATTGACTATCCGAAGGTTAACCAGGCGGTGCGCCAGGCCAAGCTGGAAAACAAGCAGCGGCTGGCGAACTACATCGGCCAGCAGCTTAACGTGGTGGTCAACCCGAAAGCCCTGTTCGATGTGCAGATCAAGCGTATTCACGAGTACAAACGCCAGCTAATGAACGTGCTGCATGTGATCACCCGCTACAATCGCATTAAGGCCGATCCCGACGCCGAGTGGGTACCGCGCGTGAATATCTTCGCCGGCAAGGCGGCTTCGGCTTACTACATGGCGAAGCATATTATTCATTTAATCAATGACGTCGCGGCGGTGGTGAATAACGATCCGGACGTTGGCGATAAGCTGAAAGTGGTGTTCATTCCTAACTACAGCGTAAGCCTCGCGCAGCTGATCATTCCAGCGGCGGATCTCTCCGAGCAGATCTCGCTGGCGGGGACGGAGGCGTCCGGTACCAGCAACATGAAGTTCGCGCTTAACGGCGCGTTAACCATCGGTACCCTGGACGGGGCTAACGTTGAGATGCAGGAGCACGTCGGGGCGGATAATTTCTTTATCTTCGGTAATACGGCGGAAGAGGTTGAAGCCCTGCGGGCTAACGGCTACAAACCGCGTGATTACTATGAGCAGGATGAAGAGCTGCACCAGGCGCTGACGCAGATCGGCACCGGCCTGTTCAGCCCATCGGAGCCGGGACGCTACCGTGACCTGCTGGATTCGCTGATTAACTTCGGCGACCACTATCAGGTTCTGGCGGATTACCGTAGCTACGTGGATTGTCAGGATAAGGTGGATGAGCTGTACCGTCATCCGGAGGAGTGGGCCAATAAAGCGATGCTGAATATCGCCAATATGGGCTACTTCTCTTCTGACCGCACTATTAAAGAGTATGCCGACCATATCTGGCATATCGATCCGGTAAGGTTGTAACGGATTAGCCATAAAAAACGGGGCCCGCAGGCCCCGTTACTGTTTGCGGTGTTACGACGCCAGCGACAGCTCAGACTTTCCCGCGTGCTGCGCCAGCCACTCGCTGATGCGCGCCTGCTGCTCGTCATTCAGCCACATACCTTGTTTAGTGCGACGCCAGATCGCGTCATCCAGCGAACGAACCCATTCGTGCTCAACCAGATAGCGCAGTTCGGCTTCAAAAAACTCATGGCCGAAATGCTCACCCAGATCGTCCAGTGAGGTCGCCTTATCAAGGATTAGCTCGCTGTTGCTGCCGTAGGTGCGGGCGTAATGGCGGGCCATCGATTCGCTGATAAACGAAAAGCGGCGGCGCAGTTTCGCCGCGTAGTCGTCACGGTCGCTGCCGATATCGCCGCCGGGCAGCACCGCGGTTTTGGTCCATGCCGGGCCGATGCCTTTGTAGTAAGGCGTCAGTTTCTCCAGCGCGTGCTCGGCCAGCTTGCGATAGGTGGTCAGCTTGCCGCCAAAGACCGACAGCAGCGGCGCCTGCCCGTTATCATCATGGATATCAAGAGTGTAATCGCGGGTGATCGCCTGCGGCGAGTCGGATTCATCGTCGCACAGCGGGCGCACGCCGGAGTAGGTCCAGACGATATCGTCCCGCGTGAGAGGCTTTTTAAAGTGGGCGTTATAGACGTTCAGCAGGTAGTTAACTTCGTTGTCGTCGATCGCTACCGCTTTCGGATCGCCTTTATACTCCACGTCGGTGGTGCCGATGATGGAAAATTCATCCATCCACGGGATCACAAACACAATGCGTTTATCTTCATTTTGCAGGATGTAGGCCTGTTTCTGCGTGTGCACGCGCGGCACCACGATATGGCTGCCCTTGATCAAGCGAATACCGTACGGCGAGCGCAGATGCATCCCTTCGTCGAAGAACTGTTTGACCCACGGGCCGGTGGCGTTAACCAGACCGCGCGCCTGCCAGGTAAACTTCTCGCCGCTATCAATATCTTCGGCTTCGACAATCCACAAACCGTTTTCACGTTTTGCCGAGATGGCGCGGGTCCGCGTGCGCACTTCCCCGCCTTTACGCACAACCATCTGGGCATTGGCCAGCACCAGACGCGCATCGTCAACCCAGCAGTCGGAATATTCGAAACCGCGCACGATTTCAGGTTTAAGTACCGGTTCTGTGCCAAAACGCAACCCGGTTGAGCCGGGTAAGCTGGTGCGCTTGCCCAGATGATCGTACATAAACAGGCCAATGCGGATCATCCACGCCGGACGCAGGTGCGGGCGATGCGGTAAACGAAAGCGCATCGGGAAGGCGATATGCGGGGCCATTTTCAACAACACTTCGCGTTCGGCCAGCGCTTCGCTCACCAGGCGGAACTCATAGTGTTCAAGGTAGCGCAGCCCGCCGTGAATCAGCTTTGAGCTGGCGCTGGATGTGGCGCAGGCAAGGTCGCTTGCCTCCAGCATCAGTACGGATAAACCACGCCCTGCGGCGTCTGCCGCGATACCGGCACCGTTGATGCCTCCCCCTATCACAATCAGATCTTTGGTTTCCACGCTCGCCACCTCTTACACTTTCGTTTAAGCTCACAAATGTTCGATATCGCTCAATATAGCAAACAATCGCGCTATTGGTAACATCAAAAAAACATTTCAGAGTGATGCGTGTAACATATTGGCGTTTATTTAGCGCCAGGCTGTACACTAGACGCTAAAATCCAGGGCGTTTCGCCGCCTGCCTGTATATCCGTATATAAAGAAGAGAGCTTATGGATCGCTTTGAATGTATTAACGTAGAAGAAGCCCACCAGAAAATGCACCAGCAGACGGCGGTGCTGGTCGATATTCGCGACCCGCAAAGCTATGCGATGGGCCACACGCCGGGCGCATTCCATCTGACCAACGATACGCTGGGCGCGTTTATGCGCGACAACGACTTTGATACGGCGGTCATGGTGATGTGCTATCACGGCAATAGCAGCAAAGGCGCCGCGCAGTATCTGCTGCAGCAGGGTTACGACAAGGTTTACAGCGTGGACGGCGGGTTTGATGCCTGGCACCGGCATTTTCCGGCGGAAGTCGCGCATGGCGCACTTTAGGCGTTAGCGCCGGTTGTGGCTATAATATCTCCCTTTGTGTGGAATAAGCGATCCGCTGCATGTTAATGATTACCTCTTTTGCCAACCCGCGCGTGGCCCAGGCGTTTGTCGACTATATGGCGACGCAGGGCATTATTCTGACTATTCAGCAGCATACGCAGAGCGATATCTGGCTGGCTGATGAGTCCCAGGCCGGACGCGTACAGGCCGAACTGGCCCGCTTTCTGGAAAATCCCGCCGATCCGCGTTACCTCGCCGCCAGCTGGCAGTCGGGGCACACCAATAGCGGGCTGCACTACCAGCGCTTTCCCTTTTTAGCGACGCTTCGCCATAACGCCGGGCCGGTGACCTGGGGCGTGCTCTTCGCCTGCATCGCCGTCTTTGTCCTGCAAACGGTCATTGGCGATCAACCGGTCATGCTGCTGCTGGCCTGGCCCTACGATCCTTCGCTGAAATTTGAAGTCTGGCGCTACTTTAGCCATGCGCTTATGCACTTCTCGCTGATGCATATTCTGTTCAACCTGCTATGGTGGTGGTACCTCGGCGGAGCGGTAGAAAAGCGCATCGGCAGCGGCAAGCTGGTGGTGATTACGGTGATCGCCGCTTTGCTGAGCGGCTTTGTGCAGCATCAGTTCAGCGGCCCGTGGTTTGGCGGACTCTCCGGCGTAGTCTATGCGCTAATGGGCTATGTCTGGCTACGGGGCGAGCGCGATCCGCAGAGCGGCGTTTATTTACAGCGCGGCTTGATACTCTTCTCTTTAGTATGGTTAATTGCTGGATGGTTTGATGTTTTCGGCATGTCGATTGCGAACGGTGCGCACGTGGCCGGTCTGGTGACCGGGCTGGCGATGGCGTTTGTTGATACGCAGAATGTGCGAAAACGAACGTAGAGATTCCCAGGGATATTTCATGAAACAAACACAACGTCATGACGCGATTATCGAGCTGGTAAAAAAACAGGGATACGTCAGTACCGAAGAGCTTGTCGAGCAGTTTGCCGTCAGCCCGCAGACCATTCGCCGCGATCTGAATGATTTAGCCGATCAGAAAATGATTCTGCGTCATCACGGCGGCGCTGCGCTACCGTCCAGCTCGGTGAATACGTCCTGGCACGACAGAAAATCGACCCAGACCCAGGAAAAAGAGCGCATCGCCCGCAAGGTGGCGAGCGAAATCCCCGATGGCGCGACGCTGTTTATCGATATCGGTACCACGCCGGAAGCGGTGGCCCACGCGCTGCTTAACCATAACGACCTGCGCATCGTCACCAATAACCTCAACGTCGCCAATACGCTGATGGTGAAAGAGGACTTCCGCATTATCCTGGCCGGCGGCGAGCTGCGCAGCCGGGATGGCGGTATTATCGGTGAGGCCACCCTGGACTTTATCTCCCAGTTTCGCCTTGATTTCGGCATTCTCGGCATCAGCGGTATCGACAGCGATGGCTCGCTGCTGGAGTTTGACTACCACGAAGTGCGCACCAAACGGGCGATTATTGAAAACTCCCGCCACGTGATGCTGGTCGTTGACCATTCTAAATTTGGCCGTAATGCGATGGTCAACATGGGCAGCATCAGCATGGTTGATGCGGTCTATACCGATGTGATGCCGCCCGCCGGCGTACTGAAGGTGATTACCGATAACAACCTTCAGCTGGAGCTGTGCTGAACCTTTAGCATTTCCGGGTCATGCCAGAGCGTTGCTCCGCCTGACGCGCGCGATTGATGGCGTGGTGTTGATGAGTGACAGGATTATCTCCGCCGTCAGGCGGAGGGAAACCTGCCGCCGGCGATGACGTAACGGTTATGTTGCCTGAAGCGAGCCGATAGCGGCTTAAACCCCGTATCCCATCATTTTCAACAGCTGCTGGGCATGCTGAACGGCATCCTGGCGGTGCGCCACGCCCAGCTTCTGATACAAGTTACGGATATGCGTTTTAATCGTAGTGGCGGCCACGTCCAGCTCACCGGCAATCTGCTCGTTGCTGTAGCCGGAATAGATAAGTCCCAGGACCTGCCATTCGCGCTGGGTCAGCGGGCTGGTGCGGATAAGCTCCGGCACTTCCGGGTGGTTCAGCAGCCGTTCGACGAAGCTCTCGTCAAAGTGGGCGAACTTATGCCGATGATGCTGGTTGATATCGCGCAGAATACGCTGGGCGCGGTGCTGCTCCAGCTCCGGCAGCGTATTGAGCTGAATCAGCTGGCGCAGCTGCTGCGCCATCGCTTCGCCTTCAATGACAAAATGATTAATAAACCCGGTGCGGTTAGCGAGGGTGAGCGCTTCCAGCAGCGCTTTTTGCGCTTCGCTCTTACGCCCGGCCTGCCAGTAGAGCTGGTTGAGCAGCAGCAGGTTGCGGTTCAGGTCGCTCATCAAACGCAGCGAGCGGGCGTTATCGTTTAGCTCTTCCAGCACCATTTCGGCGGAATCAAAATCGCCGAGCAGGATCTGCGCGCGGGCGATATTGCGCCACTGGCTCTGCAGGAAATGGTTGTTAGCGAATTCCGGTTTTGGCGTCTGGCGCAGCCAGTTTGCCGCGGCGGCTTTATCGCCGATCATCTGCCAGTAGATCACCCGGACTTTGTCGGCATTGGATACCCAGTCGCTATGGTAATGGCCGTTGCCAAGCAGGTTTTCCAGGCGATTCAAATGGCTGCGGGCGTTATCCAGGTCGCCCCGCGCCAGCGAGCACTGTACCATCAGCGTCAGGCACTGCAGCTGCTGCTGCGGCTGATAGGAGGAAAGCACGTTCATGCCGCTGCGCGCGGAGGTCTCCGCTTCATCCAGCCGCGCCCAGGCCCACAGCAGCTGGGAGCGAATCCGCAGCAGGAACTCGTGCATCGGCAGCTGCTCAAGGTGCTGTTCGCGAATCAGCTGGAACGCTTTTTCCTGAATTTCCCAGGCGGCCTGCAGGAACCCCTGCGCAAAGAGGATTTCGCTTTGCTGGATCATGCTCCATAACGCGTAGTGCCAGACGTCATGACGGCGGGCCATCTGTTCCGTCTGCTGCATGACCGCCAGCGATTTGCTCAGCTGGCCTTTGCAGTGCAGAACTTCACCGTGTACGGATGTGGCAACGATACGGCTGTAGTAGCTGGCCAGCGGCAGTTCATCAAGGGCCACCATCGCCAGGCGCTCGGCTTCGTCCTGATCGCCCGCGTTGATCGCCACCTGGGCGCGCAGGGCGTTGAAATCCCCGTGCATGGCGGTGTCCATTTCCGTATCCATCTCCTGCTCGGCGCGCGCCAGCAGGGTATTCACTTCGCTATAGCGGTGCTGGCTCTGCATCAGCCAGGCCTGCAAAAGAATTAAACGCGGGTTTTCCAGCAGGTTTGACCACGGCAGCGCGGCGAGGGACTGCTCCAGCAAACTCAGTTCGCTGTGGTTAAACATGCCCCACGCGTGGTTGAGCAGAATATCGCGCAGCATTTTGGCGTCACCCGCGGCCAGGGCGTGATGAATGGCTTCGCTCGGGAAGCCTTGCGCCATCCAGCTTTCTGCCGCCGCACGGTGAATTTCCGGTAGCTCAACCGCCAGCTCCCACTGGCAGCGCTGGCGCAGGAAGTTGCCGAACAGCGGATGGTAGCGGAACCATTCGCCGGAATCGTCCATCCGCTGCAGGAATAAGCCCTGACGTTCAATTTCTTCCAGCTGCATCTGGCCATTCTCTTCGCCGGTAACGCGGACGATGAGCGCATCGTTCATTGAACGCAGTAGCGAACTTTTCAGCAGGAAATTACGCGTCCGCGGGTCCACGTTGTCCAGCACCTCATCGACCAGGTAGTCAGAAAGATGGCTGGCGTTAATGCCGGCAAGACGACGGGCGGAGTGGTGGGCGGAAGTATTGTTCTGGCGCGCCGAGAGGGCAATCAGCTGTAGCGCGGTGGCCCAGCCGGCAACATCGTCGCACAGCCTTTTGCTGTCGTCGGCCTCAATGGGCGAACTGAGACGACAGTCGAAAAACTGCTTGGCTTCCTGATGGGTAAAAGCCAGCTGCTGGCTGCCGATTTCCAGCAGCTGATCGCGCACGCGCAGGTTGGCGATACCCAGCTGCGGCAGATTACGCGACAGCACCACCAGCGTCATATTTTCTGGCTGATGGCGGAGGAAGAAACGCATTGCGTCATGAATCACCGGATTGCTGATCAGATGGTAATCATCAATCACCAGGAACAGCGGGCGCTGCCAGTCGGCCAGTTCAATAAACAGTTGTGCGAAGAGGGAAGGCAGGCTGGCGTACTGGCGTTTTTGCACCATCGCTTCACTGGCCGCGCAGTGGCCGCCGGTTGCCTGTTGAACGGCGGCGATAAGATAGCTGGCAAAACGCTCCTGTTGGTTATCGCCTTCATCCAGGGAGAACCAGCCGAGATCGTTTTTCCCCGCCGCCCATTGAGACACGAGCGTGGTCTTACCGTAGCCAGCCGGGCTGGTCACCAACGCGAGACGATAATTGTTCGCGCCGGAAAGTTTCGCCAGCAATCGCTCACGAACCACAGTGTGTTCAAGGCGGACCGGGCGACTTAATTTAGACGGAATCAACATAGTTCTTCATTTCGCTGTGCAAGGGAGGAGTTGCGAATTTTTTTGCGCTTCGTAATTAATATCCAATAAGGTCGGCCATAATGAATTTTATTGCAAGTTATGTCCGAGTTTTATGCTCTTGAATTTGCTCTATGTCACAAATTTGGACATAGAGATAAATTCACAGAAATCCGCGTCAGCGTGCGCGGTTGTTGGGATTGCGCAGGTTACAGACACAATAAGCTAATGTTTTATTACAAAATTAGTAGCTGTTTGTTTTTAATAAAATATTATCAGCGAAATCTTATAAGTCATCCTTTTGAGCTATTTCTACATTAAAGTACGTTTATTCCCCTGATATTTACTTTTATTTGTCGATATTTACACAACGGCGTTTCGCTTGCTTTTATCGTCCTGGCTTGTAACAAAATTTTGAGCGCCAGGCGGGCCGGTTTGTTGTTCCGGTATGGCGAATTTTGCAGCATAATTTTGGCCGGTAGGCTAACGTAATAGTGGCCACGATCACACTTTTCGCTCATCCCTGCTACTCCTCCCCGGCTAATCCCTGGCGGGATGAGGACGTGACTCCGGGAGGTCGGCACACTAACGCTAACGTTTTAGTAAAGGACCCGGATTACTTATGTCACAGACTTCTTTTAACAAAGCTCAGTTTCAGGCTGCACTGACGCGTCAGTGGCAGCATTTTGGTTTACAGTCCGCTTCCGAGATGACCCAGCGTCAGTGGTGGCGCGCCGTTAGCGGTGCGCTGTCCGAGCTGTTGTCGGCTCAGCCGGTAGCGAAAGCGGCCGAAGGGCAGCGCCACGTAAACTATATCTCCATGGAGTTTTTGATCGGTCGCCTGACCGGCAACAACCTGCTTAACCTTGGCTGGTATCAGCAGGTCAGCGATGAGCTTCAGGCCCACGACATTAATTTGACCGACCTGCTGGAAGAGGAAATCGACCCGGGTCTGGGCAACGGCGGTCTTGGCCGTCTGGCGGCTTGTTTCCTTGATTCAATGGCTACCGTTGGCCAGTCGGCGACCGGCTACGGCCTGAACTACCAGTACGGTCTGTTCCGCCAGTCTTTCGCTGACGGCCAGCAGATGGAAGCGCCGGATGACTGGGGGCGTAATAGCTACCCGTGGTTCCGCCACAACGAAGCGCTGGACGTGCAGGTTGGCCTCGGCGGTAAAGTGACCAAAAGCGGTGAGTGGGTACCGGCATTCGTGATTACCGGCGAAGCCTGGGATCTGCCGGTGCTGGGCTACCGCAACAACGTGGCTCAGCCGCTGCGCCTGTGGCAGGCTAAGCACGCGCATCCGTTTAACCTGACTAAATTCAACGACGGCGATTTCCTGCGTGCCGAACAGCAGGGCATTGACGCCGAAAAACTGACGAAAGTTCTCTACCCGAACGATAACCATCAGGCGGGTAAAAAACTGCGTCTGATGCAGCAGTACTTCCAGTGCGCCTGCTCGGTTGCCGATATTCTGCGTCGCCATCATCTGGCGGGCCGCAAGCTGGCGGAGCTGGCGGATTATGAAGTCATCCAGCTTAACGATACTCACCCGACGATTGCGATTCCGGAACTGCTGCGCGTGCTGATTGATGAGCATCAGCTGAGCTGGGACGACGCCTGGGCGATTACCAGCAAAACCTTCGCGTATACCAACCACACCCTGATGCCGGAAGCGCTGGAGTGCTGGGATGAGAAGCTGGTGAAAGCGCTGCTGCCGCGCCACATGCAGATCATCAAACAGATTAACGACCGCTTTAAAACGCTGGTGGATAAAACCTGGCCGGGCGATAAGCAGGTATGGGCGAAACTGGCGGTGGTGCACGATAAACAGGTTCGCATGGCGAACATGTGCGTGGTGAGCGGCTTTGCGGTTAACGGCGTTGCCGCGCTGCACTCCGACCTGGTGGTGAAAGATCTGTTCCCGGAATATCACCAGCTGTGGCCGAATAAATTCCATAACGTCACCAACGGTATTACCCCGCGCCGCTGGATCAAACAGTGCAACCCGGCTCTGGCCGCGCTGCTGGATAAAACCCTGAAGAAAGAGTGGGCCAACGATCTCGACCAGCTGATCAACCTCGAAAAATATGCCGATGACGCTAAGTTCCGTCAGACGTATCGCGACATTAAGCTGGCCAACAAGGTTCGTCTGGCGGAGTTTGTGAAGCGGCGTACCGGTATCGAGATTAATCCGCAGGCGATTTTCGATATCCAGATTAAACGTCTGCACGAGTACAAACGTCAGCACCTCAACCTGCTGAACATCCTCGCGCAGTACAAAGAAATCCGCGAGAACCCGCAGACGGACCGCGTACCGCGCGTGTTCCTGTTCGGTGCGAAAGCGGCGCCGGGCTACTACCTGGCGAAGAATATTATCTGGGCGATCAACAAGGTTGCCGCAGCGATCAATAATGATCCGCTGGTTGGCGATAAGCTGAAAGTGGTATTCCTGCCGGACTACTGCGTCTCGGCGGCGGAAATGCTGATCCCGGCGGCGGATGTCTCCGAGCAGATCTCTACGGCGGGTAAAGAGGCCTCCGGTACCGGCAATATGAAGCTGGCGCTGAACGGCGCGCTGACCGTGGGAACCCTGGACGGGGCGAACGTGGAAATCGCTGAGCAGGTGGGTGACGAAAACATCTTTATCTTCGGTCATACCGTGGAAGAAGTGAAAGCGCTGAAGGCCAAAGGCTACGATCCGCTGAAATGGCGTAAGAAAGACAAGCTGCTGGACGCGGTGCTGAAAGAGCTGGAGAGCGGCAAATATAGCGATGGCGATAAGCATGCCTTTGACCAGATGCTGCATAGCCTGCTGAAAGGCGGCGATCCGTACCTGGTGCTGGCGGATTTTGAAGCCTACGTGGCGGCGCAGAAGCAGGTTGATGCGCTGTATCGCGACCAGGAGGCCTGGACGCGCGCAGCGATCCTGAACACCGCGCGCTGCGGCATGTTCAGCTCCGACCGCTCGATTCGCGATTATCAGCAACGTATCTGGCAGGCAAAACGCTAAGGACAGGCCTATGGAGACTAAACGCCTTGATAACGCTGCCCTGGCGGCGGGAATAAGCCCAAGCTACATCAACGCTCATGGAAAGCCGCAGTCCATTGCTGCGGTGACCAAGCAGCGGCTGCTTGATGCGATGCATCGTACAGCGAGCGCCGTGAAGGCGGCGGTTAACCCGCTGCCTGCGGTGCAGGTGTTCACCTACGGCAAAAAGATGTCTCTGCCGGTGGCGGGCCAGGGGGAGTTCCACTGGATCCTCACCACCGAAGAAGGGAAACAGTATCAGGGCCAGGCGCGCGGCGGTGAAACGCTGCCGCTGCCGGCAAGATTGCCGGAAGGGTACCACACGCTGACGCTGACTCAGGACGGCGACCGCTGGCACTGCCGGGTCATCGTCGCGCCCGCGCGCTGCTACGAACCGCAGGCGCTGAAGGATGGCAAGAAGCTGTGGGGAACCTGCGTACAGCTGTATACGCTGCGCTCGGAGAAGAACTGGGGGATTGGCGACTTCGGCGATTTACGCGCGATGCTGCCGGAAATCGCCCGCCGCGGCGGTGCGTTTATCGGGCTTAACCCGATTCACGCGCTCTATCCGGCTAATCCGGAGAGCGCCAGTCCGTACAGCCCCTCTTCGCGCCGCTGGCTCAACGTTATCTATATAGACGTCAATGCGGTAGAGGATTTCCGACACAGCAAAGAAGCGCAGAAATGGTGGCAATCACCGGCTACGCAGCAGGCCCTACAGGCCGCGCGTCAGACCGATGATGTTGACTATACCGCCGTGACCGCCCTTAAGCTCACTGCGCTGCGCATGGCCTGGAAAGGTTTTTCCGCACGTAACGATGAGACGACGGCGGAGTTCCGTCAGTTTGTGGCGCGCGAGGGGGAAAGCCTGTACTGGCAGGCGGCGTTTGACGCGCTGCACGCCTGGCAGGTTAAGCAGGATCCGCTGCGCTGGGGCTGGCCCGCGTGGCCGAAGGCTTATCAGGATACCGATAGCCCGGAGGTTAAAGCGTTCTGCACCGAACACGCCGATGAGGTGAATTTTTACCTGTGGCTGCAGTGGCTCGCTTTCACTCAGTTTGCCGAATGCTGGCATACCAGCCAGAACGACGCCATGCCGATCGGCCTGTATCGCGACCTGGCGGTGGGCGTTGCGGAAGGCGGGGCGGAAACCTGGTGCGATCGCGAGCTGTACTGCCTGAAAGCTTCCGTCGGCGCGCCGCCGGATATCCTGGGCCCGCTGGGACAAAACTGGGGCCTGCCGCCGATGGATCCGCATATCATCGTGGCGCGCGCCTATGAGCCGTTTGTCGAACTGCTGCGCGCCAACATGCAAAACTGCGGGGCGCTGCGCATCGATCACGTGATGTCGGTGCTGCGTTTGTGGTGGATCCCTTACGGTGAAACGGCCGATCACGGCGCCTATGTGCAGTATCCGGTCGACGATCTGTTGTCGATTCTGGCGCTGGAGAGTAAGCGTCATCGCTGTATGGTGATCGGCGAGGATCTGGGAACCGTACCGGTAGAGATCGTCGGTAAGCTGCGTAAAAGCGGCGTTTACTCTTACAAAGTGCTCTATTTCGAAAATGACCACGAGAAGACTTTCCGTGCGCCGAAGGCGTATCCGGAGCAATCAATGGCTGTGGCTACGACGCATGACCTGCCAACGCTGCGCGGCTACTGGGAAAGCGGCGACCTGACGCTGGGTAAATCGCTTGGCCTGTATCCGGATGCGGTGGTACTGCGCGGACTGTATCAGGACCGCGAGCGGGCGAAGCAGGGGCTGCTGGACGCTCTGCACCGCTACGGCTGTCTGCCGAAGCGTACCGGGCACAAAGCGTCGCTGATGGCGATGACGTCGACCCTCAATCGTGGAATGCAGCGCTATATTGCCGACAGCAACAGCGCCCTGCTGGGCCTGCAGCCGGAAGACTGGCTGGAGATGGCCGAGCCGGTCAATATTCCGGGCACCAGCACGGAGTATCCAAACTGGCGTCGCAAGCTCTCCACCACCCTCGAGGCGATGTTTGCCGATGAGCAGGTGAATAAGCTGCTTAAGGATCTGGATAAGCGGCGCAAGGCGGCGAGTAAGAAGAAGCCAGCGTGATGTCAACGCGATAAAAAAGCCGGGAAGCGATTCCCGGCTTTTTCATTGTCATCCCTAAACCACCTCCTAGGGAGGTGGTGATTGCTCCTGTAAGGCTTTAGCCTGAAGAATGCCCATGTCGGAATATCTCTGCTTACTCACCACAAGTAAAAGGAGACAAACCGACATGGGACTTTACAGGAGTTCATCACATGTATATTGGCGTTGCAAATACCACATAGTCTGGACACCCAAGTACCGATTCAGGATCCTGAAAGATAAGCTGGGTAAGGAGCTGTACAGGACGATCTATATCCTCTGTGGAATAAAGGATTGTGAGGTTCTGGAGCTAAATGTTCAGCCCGATCATGTACATCTGGTCGTCATCATTCCACCAAAGATCTCGATATCAACTCTGATGGGCCATCTAAAAGGACGCAGTGCCATCAGGCTTTATAACCGTTTTCCACATATCAGGAAGAAGCTATGGGGAATCATTTTTGGTCGCGAGGCTACTTTGTCGATACGGTGGGAGTGAATGAAGAAATTATCAGACGATATGTGAGGCATCAGGAGAAAACGGAACAAACGTATGAACAGCAGATGGAATTGCTAGAGTAATCAGCGGAAGGTGACAATAGCCCCCCTTACAGGGGGCATTCTCAAAAGCCACCTTCTCAGAAGGTGGTCTTTTACTTCTGCGGACCCGATTAGCGTTTCGGCCCCGCGGCCACCAGCGCAGCGCCCGCCGGCGTATCGGTGTACTTCTCGAAGTTCTCGATAAACAGCTTCGCCAGCTGTTCCGCTTTCTCCTGCCACTGCTCCGGCGATCCGTAGGTGTTGCGCGGGTCAAGGATATGGGTATCCACGCCGGGAAGCTCGGTCGGGATCTGCAGCTCAAACATCGGCAGAGTGAAGGTTTCGGCGTTGTCCAGCGAACCATCAAGAATGGCGTCGATAATGGCGCGAGTATCTTTGATAGAGATACGTTTACCGGTACCGTTCCAGCCGGTGTTGACCAGATAGGCCTGCGCGCCGGACGACTGCATGCGCTTCACCAGCACTTCCGCGTACTGCGTCGGGTGCAGCGACAGGAACGCCGCGCCGAAGCAGGCGGAGAAGGTTGGCGTCGGCTCCGTGACGCCGCGCTCGGTACCCGCCAGTTTGGCGGTGAAGCCAGACAGGAAATGGTACTGGGTCTGGTCGGCGGTCAGGCGAGAAACCGGCGGCAGGACGCCAAAGGCGTCGGCGGTCAGGAAGATAACCTTGGTGGCATGACCGGCCTTAGAGATCGGCTTAACGATGTTCTCGATATGGTTGATCGGATAAGAGACGCGGGTGTTTTCGGTCTTCGAACCGTCGTTAAAATCGACGGTGCCGTCGGCCAGCACCACCACGTTCTCCAGCAGCGCATCGCGGCGAATCGCATGGTAGATATCCGGCTCTGCGGCTTCGGAAAGCTTAATGGTCTTGGCGTAGCAGCCGCCTTCGAAGTTGAAGACCCCGTCGTCATCCCAGCCGTGTTCGTCATCGCCAATCAGACGGCGTTTCGGATCGGTAGAGAGGGTGGTCTTGCCGGTACCGGAAAGGCCGAAGAAGATGGCGACATCCTCTTTTTCCCCTACGTTGGCGGAGCAGTGCATGGAGGCGATGCCCTTCAGCGGCAGCAGGTAGTTCATGATCGAGAACATCCCTTTTTTCATTTCGCCGCCGTACCAGGTGCCGCCGATGAGCTGAATGCGCTCGGTCAGGTTGAACGCGACGAAGTTCTCGGAGTTCAGACCCTGTTCTTTCCACTGCGGGTTGGTGCACTTGGCGCCGTTCATCACGATGAAGTCCGGCTTGAAGTTTGCCAGCTCTTCATCGCCTGGTCGGATAAACATGTTCTTCACGAAATGCGCCTGCCAGGCGACTTCGGTAATAAAGCGGACGCTCAGGCGGGTGTCGGCGTTGGCGCCGCAGAAGGCGTCAACGATAAACAGACGCTTGCCGGAGAGCTGGCGGGTCACCAGCCCCTTCAGGTGCTGCCACGTTTCCTCAGAGAGCGGCTTGTTGTCGTTCTTGCCTTTGCCTTTATCAGCCCACCACACCGTATCGCGGGTGGTGTCATCACGAACGATATACTTATCTTTTGGAGAACGGCCGGTAAAAATACCGGTATCTACGGCGATTGCACCAAGATTTGTTAATACGCCACGTTCATAGCCTTCCAGATTGGGGGCGAGCTCTTCTTCATACAAAGTATCGTAGCTGGGGTTATGAACGATATCCTGGACGTCATTGATACCATAAGCCTTGAGATCCTGCGGGGTTAAACCATTATTAACGCGCATGTCACTGCTCCTTAGCCAATATGTACTGCTTTAAATTGTAGGGTTTATTACGGGGTATAGACCGCGACCAGGCTCATAGATTTACGTATCTCGACAAACGGCGGACTTACGAAAAACGTTGTGACTCCTGTCACGAGGCGTAGGGGATTATCTCAGGAATTGGGGCATAGTTGGGGGTAGATGTTTCTTAATGGTTAAAAAGTAATTAAAAAAACTGTTGAAATGTGAATGTAATCGCTTACCTGAAAGAAAATTACGTAACTCTTTCATGGGGAATCGATTCACCACGCGCAGAAAAAGCGTTGACGCCAGGCGCGAAAAGGGAAACCGCGCCTGGCGAAGCGATGATTAGTGGAGCTGCGGGTCGGCCGGGGAGGCGTTGTTACGAATTTCGGCAATATCCATCGCATTAAAGATGTAGTGATTACCGCAGTAGTCGCAGTGCATATCGATTTCACCTTCATCGGCCAGGATGCTATCGATCTCCTCATCCGGCAGCGTTTTCAGCGCGCCGGCGCAGCGCTCGCGAGAGCAGGTGCACTTAAACTCGACGTTCTGCGGCTCGTAAACGGTGACTTCTTCTTCGTGATACAAGCGCCAGAGCACATCGTTCGCTGGCAGGGTAAACAGCTCTTCAGCTTTGATGGTCTCAGTCAGGGTGCTCAGATGTTCGAAATCCGCCGCCTGTGCGTCCTGCGCCGGCAGAACCTGCAGCAGCATGCCGCCGGCCATCGGTTTACCGTCGTGTTCACCGCTACGAATGATCAGTCGGGTCGGCAGCTGTTCGGAGCGCTGGAAGTAATCTTCGAGGCAGGCCGCAAGGGTATCCCCCTCGAGACCGACCACGCCCTGATAGCGCTCGCCCTCTTCCGGAGAGATGGTAATGACCAGATATCCGTTACCGACCATGGTTTTCAGGTCCGCCCCTTCCGGGATCTCGCCCTGGACGCGGGCTACACCGCGCATCTGCTGCTGGTTGTTGCCGTTGATCACCGCCAGCGACAGCGGGCCATCGCCCTGCAGCTGAACGGTAATATCGCCGGCGAACTTCAGCGTGGCGGTCAGCAGGCTGGTGGCAACCAGCAGTTCCGCCAGCACGGTTTTCACCGGCTGCGGGTAGCTATGGTTGGTCAGAATCTGTTCTAAAGTTTCTGAAACGGTTACCAGCTCACCGCGTACGGCATAGTTTTCAAACAGATAGCGGTGTAATTGATCGTGTTGAGTCATAATCATCTCTCTTGCGGGCCACAGTTATTCACTATCGCCGTGTTTAAATCTCATCAGGTCGCGGCGCTCTTTCTTATCCGGTCGCCTGTCGGGATGCGGCATGGTTAACGCGTTCATCTTCCGCGCCAGCGCCATTTTCTCGCGTTTCTCGATGCTCTCCGCCGTCTCTTCATAAAGCGCGACGGCTTCACTGGCGGGTCTGCGCTGTTCGGTAATGCCCTTTACCACGATGGTTCGTTCGTCATTACCCTGGCGAAGCAGCAGGGTCGCGTTCAGCTCGACCACTTTGCCCGGCTTACTGCGTTGTCCGTTATAGTGCACCTTGCCGCCTTCAATCATCTCGCGCGCCAGCGCACGGGTTTTATAAATGCGGGCTGCCCACAGCCATTTGTCCAGCCTGACGGCTTCGACGGGTTTTTCTTTCATGGCCTCTCCTGTAGGGTCAGCGAGGGGATCAGATGCCGGTAGTCATTCAACCCCGGATGGCGAGCGTAGCTTTTTTCCGCCAGCCCGGAGTCGGGGTTGGTGATACCGAGGCAATAGCGGATGCCGTACTCCGCCGCCGCGTCCAGAATCGCCTCGTTATCGTCGACGAAGAGCGTATTACGCGCGTCGAAGCCGGTTTCTTCAGCCACGGCGTGCCACAGCCGCTGATCTTCTTTCGGATAACCAAATGTGTGGGTGGAAAGCAATAAATCAAGGTGTGCATCCAGCCCGGTGTGCTTTAGCTTCACCGCCAGATTATGCGGATGGGCGTTGGTCAGCAAAATCCGCCGTTTGCCGCTGTTTTTTAGCGCCTCGAGGAACGGCACGGTATCTTCACGCAGCGCGGCCCTTGGCCCCTGCTCGCTGGTCATCGCACAAATATCCAAACCAAGGCGCTCGCTCCAGTAGTCCAGGCAGTACCAGTTTAGCGTATGTTGCACCGCGTGGTACTCCTGGCGCATCGCGTCCCTGGCTTCCTGCAGGTTGAGACCCCGCGCGGCGCCCCAGGTTTCCGGCACCAGTTTTTGCCAGAAGTAGTTGTCGAAGGCGAGGTCGAGCAGCGTGCCGTCCATATCCAGCAGAACGGTATCAACCTCCTGCCAGGCGATATCAAAATGCATGGTGGGTCTCCAGCGAGGGGGAAATTGCGCGACAGGGTATCATACCCGGTCGCGCAGAGAATTATTCTTGCGGGTCCGGCGAGGAAAGGAGATCCGGATTCAGGCAGCTTTCGTAGTATTTCTGAATCTCTTCCTGACGCTGGCGATGGCGCTGATAGCGACGAAAAGCCTGAAGGCCGTGATACGCCGTACAGCCCAGCATGGTCAGCAGCAGCAGCGTGGTGCCGAGATAGCGCCACAGACCGGTGCGATCGGGAATACGATGCAGGTTGATGTGCTGCGTCCCGTTGGCATCGGTATAAAGATTGGTGACGATGCCTTCTGCCTGGAACGGCGTGTGCATTAACATGCCCGCCAGGCGCTGAAGTTCGCTCCACTGCTGGTGTGCAGGGAAGTCGTATAACCCGGTGCCTGGCCATGGCTGATTCACCAGGTCGCTGCCTTCATCGCTGGCAATCAGGAAACCGCCGGGCGCCGGGCTATTCAGCGCCTGCGCCGCGCGCGAGGTTTCACGGCTGATGAACGGGGCGGTGGAGGTGGTGACCAGATTCTCCAGCGACTCCGCGCTTACCGGGCGTAACAGGACGTTGACGCCATCCAGCTTGCCCGCGTTTGCGCGTTTGGTCAGGGTTTCCCAGTTGCGGGTATTACCGAGGTTAACCAGCGCATTCTTCAAACGAACGCAATCGTCTTTCGCAGAGCACAGGTCGTTAGTTTTGGTGACGATATCGCCAAAGTCATCCAGCAGCACCATGCCTGACTTCTGAATGGCGGAACGCAGCGCCGGGCTGACGCGCGAATCGTCATCGGATTCGGGATGGAGCTGTCTCTGAACGGTCTGCATCAGGGCGGTGGCCTTACTGACGATATCTGACTCCGGCAGCGGCAGGGGAGGGGCATCATTCCAGACGATTTGTGAACAATCGAACGGCATAAACGGCGAGTTCTCTTTTGCCGTCCAGGCGCCCGGCGAGTGGATGTTGCACATTCCAGTGCCTTTCAGGCGCAGCGTGTCGCCGATGCGAATCTTTGACTTCTCCAGCTGGGCAACCGTCGTGGCTTCGATAGTTTGTGCGCCCTTGAGCCATGAAAGGGTGAATTTAAAGGGCATATTCAGCGGTACGCTGGCCCACAGCATCACGACGACCAGCAGCGCGCCCAGGGCGATAATCGCGCTGCGGAGCCAGTACTGAAGCGGGAAGTTTTTGACCTCATCATGCAGCGACAGGAAGCGCCCCTGGCGGACAACGTGGCGGCTAAGATAGATGTCGATATCCGTTTGTTGGCCGAGGTCCTGCGCGATCCACGGCTGCCAGTGGCGCGGGTAGATAAGATCGATAATGCCGAGGGAAATATTATTGATATGTTCCTGGTCGTTTTCACCAAACAGCCCCCAGCGTTTAGGCATGCCGCGCAGGCAGTGAATTTCCCGCAGCGATGTTTTACGTGGGGGGGCGTAAATACCCCATATGCCCGCAAGCAGGAGAAGCAACCCGCCGCCCAGTAGCCAGGGGGAAAAAACGTTGGGAGTCATCAGGCTGCAATAAAACAGCAGGAAAGCGGTGACCACCAGGATGGCTTCGCGCAGACCGTCAGGGCGGCTGAGCGCGTGCTCTTCAGGGGTTTCCGGGCGGATGTTCAGCAGCTCAATTTGTTCGCTCTCTTCTCCGCGGATGGAAGCCTGAGGCACGGAGGATTTTTCAAGCGCCAACCCTCGGGACTCGTGCGGGTAGTCGCTGAGGGTTTGCCCGTTGAGAGCAATCACCAGCGGCAGGCTATCGGTGGAGATTAATTCGACGCTGTTTTCATCATTGATGTGTTGTTCCCAGAAGGGAGGAAGATGAATTTCAACGGAATCAAGGAAGTAGCGCCATTTGTTGAGCTCGTCGGTGGTGATGCCGTAGCGAGTGATGGCTCGGGTGACGCTATAAACGGTGCCGCTCTGTTCGTTCAGGGTCAGGTTTACCGGCGCGCTGCTGGCGCCTGATGCCGGCAGCTGCTGGTTGCGGCTGAGACGGTCGAGGTATTTTTCTACGGCGCTGCGCTCTTCATCGGAAAGCTTGCGCGTCGCGGCATCGCTAAAGGCCTGCAGCAGCGGCAGGCGACGACGTCTTGCATGCGTGCGATACCACCACCCGATAAGCAATGCGCAGATTAGCAGAGCTATCAAAAATATCAGAAAGGTGCCCATGCCCATCCCATCATAGTTATTCTTTTCTTACTGGTATCGTCGGTTGCCATTCATCAATGGAGGTAAAACAGCCGTCGCAATCGGCACTCTGTTAAAGCGGGAACATCTCTTATGCAAAGCAGCAGCATACAACCTTATCAAAAACGTTAAAATCCAGGAATCAGTATATTCTCAAATACTATTCAACCTATTGACTTTTTAGTCATTGTGATAATCGGGCTCGGGACGGGAAAGTTGCAACTATGTAAATTAGTAGCGATTAGGATTGCCGAAACCGTGCTGCGTATCGCACAATGGCCGCTGTAATCACAGCATAGACCGATGACAATGAGCAAATCATTACAAAAACCCACTATTCTCAACGTTGAAACAGTCGCGCGCTCGCGCCTTTTTAATGTTGAAAGCGTGGACCTCGAGTTCAGCAACGGCGTGCGCCGAGTGTATGAACGGATGCGGCCTTCTACCCGTGAAGCCGTGATGATTGTGCCGATTGTCGATGACCATATAATCTTGATTCGCGAATACGCTGTCGGTACGGAATCCTATGAGCTGGGCTTCTCAAAAGGCCTGATCGATCCGGGTGAAAGCGTACTGGAGGCCGCCAACCGCGAGCTAAAAGAAGAGGTCGGCTTTGGCGCGCAAAAACTGACGTTTTTGAAAAAGCTGAGCATGGCCCCCTCCTACTTCTCCAGCAAGATGAACATTCTGGTGGCGGAAGATCTTTATCCGGAATCGCTGCCCGGCGACGAGCCCGAGCCGCTGCCCCAGGTTCGCTGGCCGCTGTCGCAGCTGATGACGCTGCTTGATGAAGAAGACTTTAACGAAGCGCGTAACGTTAGCGCGCTGTTCCTGCTGCGCGAATGGCTGCAGGCGCAGGGGCGGCTGTAGCGTCACTCCCGGATAACGAAAAATGCCCCACGGCGGGCCTTACGGAGCCGTTGCGGTAGGTCGTGGTAAAGGCGCCAGCCGTGGCACGATATCTACAACCGGTTTTCCGTCAGCCAAAAAAAAGCGCCCGCAGGCGCTTTTTTTGTCAGAACAGTTCGTGGGTTTCCCCCCCGCCATCGGTAATGGTGGTGCCGACTTCATGAACCGCCTGCTGGGTAGGCTGAGTGCCCTCAATAAAGTACTCAGCGCGGCTGTTACCGCCGCTGGCCAACTGACCGGTACTGCGGTCAATGTTGACCGTAATAATACCCGGCGGCGGCGTAAGCGGTTCTTCCGGTACGCCTTGCAGCACGTTTTTCATAAAGTCATCCCAGGCCGGCTGAGCGCTTTTGGCGCCGCCTTCATAGCCCGATATCTGATCTTTGATTGCCCCGGAGGCGGTGGTGCGGCCAAGGTCGCGACGGTGGTCATCGAAGCCAATCCATACCGACGTCACCACGCCAGGGCCGTAGCCCGAGAACCACGCATCTTTTGAACTGTTGGTGGTCCCGGTTTTGCCGCCGATATCGTGACGCTGCAGATCGCGCCCCGCTCGCCAGCCGGTGCCCATCCAGCCCGGTTCGCCGAAAATATTAGTGTTCAGGGCGCTTTTAATCAGGAACGCCAGCGGGGTGTTGATCACGTGCGGCGCATACTCGGGTGCGCCACTTTGCGCCACCAGCGACTGGTTCGCCTGCGCCAGCTGCGGCTGCGGAGGAACGCCGGGGTTTTGCGGGTCCTGAGAGGTCGCTACGTCCTCAACGTCTTTGTTCTCGAGCACATCGGACTTCGGCGTATCGCCATAAATCACCGGAATATTGCACTGCGGGCAGGCAATTTTTGGCCGCTCTTCAAAAATGACGCCGCCCTGATCGTTCTCGATTTTGCTGATGAAATAAGGGCTGACCAGGAAACCGCCGTTAGCCATCACCGAATAGCCGCGAGCAACCTGAAGCGGGGTGAAAGACGCGGAGCCCAGCGCCAGCGATTCTGTCCGCACGATGTTCTGCGCCGGGAAGCCGAAGCGCTGAAGATACTCTGCCGCGTAGTCCACACCCATGGCGCGCATCGCGCGAACCATGACAACGTTCTTTGATTGACCCAGCCCCTGACGCAGGCGGATAGGGCCCGCATACTGCGGCGGAGAGTTTTTTGGCCGCCAGTCGGAGCCGGAGCCGGCATCCCAGCGGGAAATCGGCACATCGTTGAGCATGCTCGCCAGCGTTAAGCCTTTATCCATTGCCGCTGTGTAGAGGAACGGCTTAATGTTAGAACCGACCTGGCGCAGCGCCTGAGTCGCGCGGTTGAACTTGCTCTGGTTGAAATCGAAGCCGCCGACCAGCGCAATGATCGCCCCGTTTTGCGGGTTGATCGATACCAGCGCCGAGTTGACATCAGGCACCTGCGATAGCCACCAGCTGCTACCCACCTGACGGACCCACACCTGCTGCCCGGCCTGCACCACATCGTTCACTTTACGCGGCGTGGCGCCCTGTTGGGTATCAGAGATAAACCGACGCGCCCAGCGGACGCCTTCCATATTCAGCGACACCGAGGTGCCGTTGCTCATGAGTGCGACGGCTTCCTGCGGGCTTGCCGAAGTGACTACCGCCGGAGAGAGCGGTCCGGTACTCGGGGTTTTTTTCAGGGTATCGAGGATTTTCTGGTTATCCCACGGCGTTTCGCCCACCTTCCACAGCACCTTTTCCGGGCCGCGATAGCCGTGGCGCATGTCGTAATCCAGCACGTTATTCCGCACCGCCTGCTGGGCGGCCTGCTGATTTTTACGGGTAATGGTGGTGTAGACGCGATAACCGTCTTCATAAGCCTGCTCGCCGTAGCGGCTGACCATTTCCTGACGCACCATTTCGCTAAGATACGGGGAGGAGAAGGCGATTTCCGGCGTATGGTAGCTGGCGTCAATCGTCTGGCTACGCGCCTGATCGTACTGCGACTGCGTGATGTAGCCTTCGCTCAGCATCCGTGAGAGAACAACGTTGCGGCGGGCGGTTGCGCGATCCATGGAGTAGAGCGGGTTAAACGTCGACGGCGCTTTAGGCAGGCCCGCAATGACCGCCATTTCGCTCAGCGTAAGCTGGTCGACGGATTTCCCAAAATAGACCTGCGCGGCCGCGCCGACGCCGTAGGCGCGGTAGCCAAGATAGATTTTGTTCAGGTACAGCTCAAGGATTTCATCTTTATTGAGCAACTGCTCGATGCGGATCGCGAGGAAGGCTTCTTTCACCTTACGCATCAGCGTCTTCTCAGGGCTCAGGAAGAAGTTGCGCGCCAGCTGCTGAGTAATCGTACTGGCGCCCTGCGAGGCGTGGCCGGAGAACATCGCGACGCTGGCCGCGCGGAAAATCCCGACCGGGTCAACGCCATGATGCTCATAAAAACGGCTATCTTCGGTGGCGATAAACGCTTTTATCAGCTCAGGCGGCATTTGCTGCAGCGTGACGGGAATACGGCGTTTTTCGCCATATTGCGCAATCAGCTCGCCATCCGCGCTATAGACCTGCATCGGGATCTGCAGGCGCACATCCTTCAGGGTTGCGACGTCGGGGAGCTGCGGCTCTATATATTTATAGAGACCAAAAATCGAGCCTGCTCCCAGCAGTACGCAACAGACTGCAAGGATAAAAAGATACTTTACGAACTTCACCGGAGATTTCTCATTTAGTTTTCATTGGGCAGTTTATAAACAAACGCGCAGTAGTATAAAGGCAAGCCTGGAGCATTGATATAGCGAAGCATATCGGCGGATAAGGAGATCGTAGGCATGGCTTTTAGAAACTGGCGCATAGGAATGCATATTCAGCAGGACCATATTGCTATCGTCGCGTTATTACTCGAGCGTTCACGCTGGGCGCTACGTCGCTGGTGGAGTATCCCGCTGATGCCCGGCACCGTGCGGCAGGGCATCGTGGTGGACGTTGAGTCGCTGGCCCGCCAGCTGCAGCCCTGGCGGCGGGAGCTGCCTTTGCAGCATCAGGCGTGTATTGCCTTCCCGGCGGCGCGAACGCTGCAAAAGCAGCTTCCGCGCCCGCAGATTTCATTACGAGAAAGCGAGCAGGCGACCTGGATCGCCAGCGCGATGGCGCAGCAGCTGGAAATGCCCGCGTCATCGCTCTGCGTCGATTATGTGGACGCCAGAGCGGTGGATGGCTGGCGGGTCACCGCCGCGCAGCGCCTGGATATTAACGCCCTCGGCCAGCTGGCAAGCCGCCTTAAGCTGAAGGTGGTCGGAATTGTGCCGGACGCCAGCGCGCTTGGCGCCTTTTTCCCCTGGCTGCCCGTCGAGGTTCAGGGGCTGGCGTGGCGTGACGAAGCGAGCTGGCTTTGGGCGACCGCTGATAGCTGGGGATGCTGTCCATGCAGCGACGTACCCTCTTTTCCCGGCCTGGTTTCCCGGGTGAACGCCGGAGAGTTTCGCCTTTGCACCTCTGCCTCGCTCGACGGCCAGAATTTTGACGCATGGAGCGTCATTCATCGCCTGCAGCCCCCGCTCCCGGCCCGTGGCGATAGCTTTACCGTTGCCCTCGGCCTGGCGCTGGGAGCGGGTCAGCCATGAGCCACATCGTTAACTTCCTTCCCTGGCGCGAAACGCGTCGACGGCAACGTCTGCGGATGGCAGGACTGCTGATTGTGGGTTTGCTGCTTATTCTGCTTGCGGCGATCCTCGCCTCACGGCTCAACAAACGGGCCAGCCACTCGCTTGAAACGGCGAGGATAAGCGCTGATGACCTGCTTTATAGCGCATTACAGCAGCGTGAACGCGCCATGCGCCAGCGCCTGCAGCAGCAGGAACAACGGCGCCTGCGCTATCTGCGGCGCGAGAGAACCGCCGCCTGGCAGCCAACGTTACAGGCGATAGCGTCGCGTATGCCGGAGCACGCCTGGTTAACGCTGCTGGAATACCGACAGAATACCCTGGTACTGAGCGGACTCACGTTGCATCTAAAGGGGCTGGCTGAGCTTGAAAAGGCGCTGGGGAGCGTTGCCGGCTTGCGTCCGCCAAAGGCGGGAGAAACGCACCGCGACAGCGAAGGGCGCTGGTTATTTCACTTCTCCATGGCCGAAGAGGACGACAATGCAGTGGGACGTTGAACGTTGGCTGACGGGGCGCAAATATCTGTTCATGATATCCGTCGCTCTGGTCCTCATCGCCGTAATCGGGTTCTGGCTACTGCTGCCTCTCAAGGCCGAAACGCCGGCGGGGCGCTCGCCGCAGGTACAGGCGCAGTGGCGAAAACTGCTGCCGCTGCGTAGCGCTTTACAGACCGCCGGCATGGAGGAAGACGCGACCCAGGTTTTTACGCCAATTGATCTTCCTATTGCCGGGGCGACGCTTATCGCCTGGCGGCCAGGGGGCTCCGCAGGCGAGATGCAGCTGGCGGTTGACTGGCAAGCGGTGCCCGCGCTCTTTTCCTGGCTGGCTCGCTGCGGGATGCGCGCTACGGCTTTCTCCCTGCAGCCGGAAAAGCAGGCGTTACGGTTGACCCTGCATCTGGAGGCGGAAGATGCGCCTTAAATGGTGGTGTTGGCTGCTGTTCCCGCTCCCGCTGCTGGCTGAAGAGCGCGATCCGTTCCAGCCCCCGGTGGACCGCTGCCGGACGGCGCAGCTTAGCCAGTGGCGCTACGGCGGTGCTATCGGCGATTCGCTGGCGCTTATGGGTATCGTGCAGGATAGCGCCGGGAAATGGCGTCGCGTGAGGGCGGAGGCGATTTTGCCCACGGGCTGGCGGGTGACGCGCCTGACGCCAGAGAAAATGACAATATCAACCGGTCCTGGGTGTGAACCCGCACAGTGGGTCTGGCTGCGAAAGGGAATAAAGAATAATGCGATGGACAAGCCTGCTGTTTCTGCTCCTGCCGCTGATGGTCGTCGCGGCCAAAAAGGATCTTCCCGTGTCGCTGGTCGTCGATGATGCGCCGGTGTCCCAGGTACTGCAAACGCTGGCGGAGCTGAAGCAAAAAAATCTCGTGGTGGCTCCTGACGTCAGCGGTACGGTATCTCTTCATCTGAAGGAGGTGCCCTGGTTACAGGCGCTGCGCTCGGTTATCGACAGCGCCGGTCTGGCCCTGACTCAGCAAGGTTCGGTCCTGTACGTGCACACTCAGGCGTGGCAAAAGGCGCAGCAGCTGCAGCTGGAAGCGGAAAAAGCAAAGCGTCTGCAGAACCTTCCTTTGCAGGGGCATAGCGTGACCTTGCATTATGCGGATGCAGAAGATTTGGCGAAGGCGGGTGAAAAACTGCTGAGCGCTCGCGGGCATATGATGGTCGATAAGCGAACCAACCGCCTGTTGATTCGTGATGATGCCCGGCACCTCCCGGCGTTAAAAGCGTGGGCCCGGGAGATGGATGTGCCCGTCGGCCAGGTTGAGCTGGCGGCGCACATCGTCTCAATGAGCGAAACCAGCCTGCGCGAACTGGGCGTTAAGTGGAGCCTGGCCGACGCCAGCAGCCCGCCGGGCTCCGGTAAATTAACCACCTTGAGCAGCAACCTGGCGGTAGGGGATGCCAGCACGAGGGCCGGGTTTAACATCGGCCGCATCAGCGGGCGGCTTCTGGAGCTGGAACTTTCCGCGCTTGAGCAGAAGCAGCAGGTGGACATTATCGCCAGCCCTCGGCTGTTGGCTTCCCATATGCAGCCCGCCAGCATTAAGCAGGGCAGCGAGATACCTTATCAGGTCTCCAGCGGCGAAAGCGGGGCGACCTCCGTTGAGTTTAAAGAGGCGGTGCTGGGGATGGAGGTGACGCCGACGGTGCTGCATCACGATCGCGTGCGTTTAAAACTCAGGATTAGCGAAAATACGCCGGGCCAGGTGCTCAAACAGGAAAATGGTGAAGCGCTGGCTATCGATAAACAAGAAATAGAAACGCAGGTTGAAATGAAAAGCGGCGAGACCCTGGCGTTAGGCGGGATCTTTGCGCAGAAAAATAAAACGTCTCGCGATGGTATTCCTCTCCTTAGCGACATCCCCTGGCTTGGTCAGTTATTTCGCCGTGACGGTAAGGATAACGAACGACGTGAACTGGTTGTCTTCATCACTCCACGTATTCTGGCAGTGCATTAAGCGGGTTTTTCATGCTAAACACGTTTCAGGTGTTTGACGTGAGGACGGATTTAGCATACAAGGGGTACCGATTTGAGAGTCGGGTACGACATCAATCCTCCCTTTCTTGTCCGGTGATTTATTCTGTTGCCAAACCAGCCGGAGTATTGAGATAATTTTTAGTCTGACTCTCGCTCTAATTGCATATGAGGTTTCAGTTCATGTCCTGCTGCGCTGGGTGTCTGCGAAGCGGGTTTACCATTAACGAATAGTCTTAGTAGTACCGAAAAAATGGCAGAGAAACGCAATATCTTTCTGGTTGGGCCTATGGGTGCCGGCAAAAGCACTATTGGGCGCCAGTTAGCCCAACAGCTCAACATGGAATTTTACGATTCCGATCAAGAAATTGAGAAACGCACTGGCGCAGATGTGGGTTGGGTCTTTGATGTAGAAGGCGAAGACGGCTTCCGCGACCGTGAAGAAAAAATCATCAATGAGTTGACGGAAAAACAGGGAATCGTGCTGGCAACCGGCGGTGGCTCTGTAAAATCCCGTGAAACGCGTAACCGTCTCTCCGCCCGCGGCGTGGTGGTCTACCTGGAAACAACTATCGAAAAGCAGCTTGCCCGTACGCAGCGCGATAAAAAGCGTCCTTTGCTGCAGGTTGATGCTCCGCCTCGCGAAGTACTGGAAGCGCTGGCGGATGAACGCAATCCGCTGTACGAAGAGATTGCAGATGTCACTATCCGCACTGACGATCAAAGCGCGAAAGTGGTAGCAAACCAGATTATTCATATGCTGGAAAGCAACTGATTCTGGCTTAATAAAGTGCGTCAGAGTAAAAGCAACTGAGGTGGACGTCGCGTTATGGAGAGGCTTACTGTAACCCTCGGGGAACGTAGTTACCCGATTACCATCGCGGCTGGTTTGTTTAACGATCCAGCTTCCTTCCTGCCACTGAAATCAGGCGACCAGGTCATGCTGGTCACCAATGAAACGCTGGCGCCGCTTTATCTGGATACCGTACGCTCCGTACTTGAGCAAGCGGGCGTAAAAGTCGATAGCGTGATTCTTCCCGACGGCGAGCAGTTTAAAAGCCTGGCGGTGATGGATACCGTTTTTACCGCGCTATTGCAAAAACCACACGGCCGCGACACGACGTTAGTGGCGCTCGGCGGTGGGGTGATTGGTGATTTAACGGGATTTGCAGCGGCCAGCTACCAGCGTGGCGTGCGCTTTATTCAGGTTCCTACCACTCTGCTGTCGCAGGTGGATTCTTCGGTCGGCGGCAAAACGGCCGTCAACCATCCTCTCGGCAAAAACATGATTGGCGCCTTCTGGCAGCCGGTTTCTGTTGTTGTCGATCTTAACTGTCTCAAAACGCTGCCGAAGCGTGAGCTCTCTTCCGGCCTGGCTGAAGTGATCAAGTACGGCGTTATTCTTGACGGCGAATTCTTCGACTGGCTGGAAAATAATATTGATGCATTGCTGGCGCTGGATGAAAAAGCGATGGCGTACTGTATCCGTCGCTGCTGTGAGCTGAAAGCTGAAGTTGTCGCCGCCGACGAGCGCGAAACCGGGTTACGTGCTTTACTCAATCTTGGCCATACTTTTGGTCATGCTATCGAAGCTGAGATGGGCTACGGTAACTGGTTACATGGTGAAGCGGTCGCTGCCGGTATGGTGATGGCGGCGCGTGCATCCGAACGTCTGGGGCGGTTTAATCCGCAGGATACGCAGCGCATTATTCATCTGCTGCAGCGTGCTGGCTTGCCGGTAAGTGGCCCGCAGGAGATGGCAGCAGAGGCGTATTTGCCCCATATGATGCGTGATAAAAAGGTGCTGGCGGGCGAGATGCGGCTGGTGCTACCCCTCGCGATAGGGAAGAGCGAGATACGCGGCGGAGTCCCGCATGATGTTGTTCTTGGCGCGATTGCTGATACTCAGCAGGCGCAACAATAAGAAGGTCTGGCCGCGTTCGCGCGGCGTTATCATTTCGGGTGACGTGCAATAGTCGTGAGCATAAGCCTTTTAGTGGGGTGTTAAATGGATGAATTAAAACCAGAAGACGATATGAAAGCCGATCGCAGCGATCGTCGTACTGGTCGTTCTCGTCAGTCTTCAGAGCGTGATGCCGATCCGCAAATCAATTTTGATGATGTCGAACTTGATGATGCAGACGATGGTCGCCCGACGCGCGGCGGCAAAGCACGCCGTGAGCGCGATGAAGAACAGTATGAAGAGTACGAAGAAGAAGTAGAGTCTGACGAAGACGATGACGAAGAGCGTCAGGTTGAGCGTCGTCCTCGTAAGCGTAAGAAGGCGCCTGCGAAACCGGCTTCCCGTCAGTACATCATGATGGGCGTGGGGATCCTCGTTCTGCTGCTGCTGATCGTTGGCGTGGGTTCCGCGCTGAAATCACCATCCTCATCCAGCGAGCAAACGGCTTCCGGCGAGAAGAGCATCAACCTGTCCGGCGAGCAGGACAATAATAATACCCAGCCTGCTGCTCAGGATTCATCAGCGGCAAACAACGCGCAGCCGCAGGATGTTTCTCTGCCGCCTATCGCGTCTAACCCGACTCAAGGTCAGGCGACGGCTGAACCCCAAGGCCAGCAGCGCGTTGAGGTTCAGGGCGATCTGAACAATGCGCTGACCCAGCAGCAGGGTCAGATTGATAGCGCGGTTGCGAATTCTACTCTGCCAACTGAACCTGCCACCGTTGCGCCAGTGCGCAATGGCACCGCGGCCCCGCGCCAGGCGACGACAGAGCGTCAGACGGCGGCGACACCGCGTCCGGCGGAGCGTAAGCATACGGTTATCGAACCGAAACCGCAGGCCACGGCGAAAGCGCCGACCCAGCCGAAGCCGGCAGCGGTCCAGCCTAAGCGTGTCGAAAACGTCGCGACCACGAAGCCGGCAGCCGCGCAGCCGACTAAGCCTGCCGCAACTGCCCAGGCCAAACCAGCCGCGACTACCGCGCCTGCTGCGACCGCGACCACCGCGCCAGCAGCAACTGCCGCTCCGGCTGCTACGGCCGCTGCGGGTAAAAGTGCGGGTGACGTCAGTTCGATGAAGTCTGCGCCGTCCGGCCACTACACGCTGCAGCTCAGCAGCTCTTCTAACTACAACAACCTCAACAGTTGGGCGAAGAAAGAGAAGCTGGAAAAATATGTTGTCTATGAGACTACGCGTAACGGACAGCCCTGGTATGTCCTGGTGAGCGGCATCTACGCTTCGAAAGATGAAGCGAAACGTGCTGTTGCTACGCTGCCAGCAGATGTACAGGCAAAAAATCCGTGGGCAAAACCGCTGCATCAGGTTCAGTCTGACCTGAAATAATGCCGCAGTGTAGTCTGAAGCGCAGGATGCTGTCGGAGCTTTCTCCACAGCCGGAGAATGTGTAATTAGTTAGGCAGCATGAAAAAGAATCGCGCTTTTCTGAAATGGGCAGGGGGTAAATACCCCCTGCTTGACGATATTAAGAAGCATTTGCCGCAGGGCGACTGCTTGATTGAGCCTTTTGTGGGCGCCGGGTCGGTATTTCTGAATACCGACTTTTCTCGTTATATCCTCGCTGATATCAATAGTGATTTGATTAGTCTGTATAACATCGTCAAGCTGCGTACCGATGACTATGTTACGGCGGCGCGTGAGATGTTTACGCCAGAGAACAACGTCACAGAGCAGTATTATCGGTTCCGTGATGAGTTCAACCAGAGCCAGGAGCCGCTGCGTCGCGCGGTGCTGTTCCTGTATCTGAATCGTCATGGCTACAATGGCCTGTGTCGCTACAATCTGCGCGGTGAGTTTAACGTGCCGTTTGGTCGCTATAAGAAGCCCTATTTTCCCGAAGCTGAGCTGTATCATTTCGCGGAGAAGGCGCAGCATGCAGAGTTTCATTGTGAATCTTATGAAGAGTGCATGAAGCGGGCAGATAACCGCTCCGTTGTTTACTGCGATCCGCCCTATGCGCCGCTGTCATCAACGGCGAATTTTACGGCTTATCATACGAATAGCTTTAGCCAGGAGCAGCAGGAGCTGCTGGCTAAAAAGGCGGAATCGCTGATGAAAAAGCGCATTCCAGTGCTGATTTCAAACCATCGCACGCCGCTTACTGAGGAGTGGTACAAAAACGCCGCTGAGACGCATATTGTGAAGGTTCGACGCAGCATCAGCAGCAACGGTGGTACACGTAAGAAGGTGGACGAGCTTCTGGCTCTGTACCGTCCGCCCAAGACCAAATAAATTTCAAGGAGATGCGGATGAAGCAGTATTTGATTGCCCCTTCGATTCTGTCGGCTGATTTTGCCCGTCTGGGCGAGGATACCGCCAATGCGTTGGCTGCGGGTGCGGATGTTGTGCACTTTGACGTGATGGACAACCACTACGTGCCGAATCTGACCATTGGTCCGATGGTGCTTAAATCACTGCGAAATTACGGTATCACCGCGCCGATTGATGTGCATTTGATGGTCAAGCCCGTTGACCGCATCGTTCCTGATTTTGCCGCCGCGGGCGCCAGCATCATTACTTTCCATCCGGAAGCTTCTGAACACGTTGACCGCACGCTGCAGCTTATCAAAGAGCACGGCTGTAAAGCCGGTCTGGTGTTTAACCCGGCCACTTCCCTGAGCTACCTCGACTACGTGATGGATAAGCTGGATGTCATCCTGCTGATGTCCGTCAACCCAGGCTTTGGCGGCCAGTCTTTTATTCCGCACACCCTGGAAAAACTGCGTGAAGTTCGTCGTCGCATTGATGAATCCGGCTACGACATCCGTCTGGAAGTCGACGGCGGCGTAAAAGTCAGCAATATCGCTGAGATTGCCGCAGCCGGTGCGGATATGTTTGTTGCCGGATCGGCCATTTTCGATCAGCCTGACTACAAAAAAGTGGTCGATCAAATGCGTAGCGAATTAGCAAAGGTTAGCCATGGATAAGTTACAAAATATTCGCGGCGTAGCGTTCGATCTCGACGGGACGCTGGTAGACAGCGCGCCGGGATTGACCGCTGCCGTTGATAACGCCCTGTATGCGCTGGAACTGCCGATGGCGGGCGAAGAGCGCGTCGTGACCTGGATTGGCAACGGCGCTGACGTTCTGATCCAGCGGGCTCTGACCTGGGCCCGTCAGGAGCGCGCGGCGCTGAGAGCGGCGCAGGGTAAACCTTCCGTCGATCATGACGATATCCCGCAGGCTGAACAGCAGGCCATTTTGCGCAAGCTGTTCGATCGCTACTATGGCGAAGTGGCGGAAGAGGGAAGCTTTTTGTTTCCTGCCGTTGCCGATACGCTGGGTGCGCTGCACGCAAAGGGCCTGCCGCTGGCGCTGGTAACCAATAAACCGACGCCGTTTGTCGCGCCGATTCTGGCGTCGCTGGATATCGCGAAATATTTTACCGTTGTTATCGGCGGCGATGATGTAAAAAACAAAAAACCGCATCCGGAACCGCTGCTTCTGGTCGCGGAGAAACTGGGGCTGGCACCCGCGGATCTGCTGTTCGTTGGCGACTCGCGCAACGATATTCAGGCCGCGAAGGCCGCGGGCTGCAGCTCGATCGGCCTGACCTACGGCTACAACTACGGCGAGCCGATTTCGCTGAGCGAGCCGGATTATATCTTTGACCAATTTAATGAACTCTTGCCTGCTTTCGGGCTACCGTACAGTGAAACTCAGGAATAAAAAATGACTAAGCCCATCGTTTTTAGTGGCGCACAGCCCTCCGGTGAATTGACCATTGGCAACTATATGGGTGCGCTGCGTCAGTGGGTAAACATGCAGGACGATTACCACTGCATTTACTGCATCGTTGACCAGCACGCGATTACCGTTCGTCAGGACCCGCAGCAGCTGCGTAAGGCCACGCTGGACACGCTGGCGCTGTATCTGGCGTGCGGTATCGACCCGCAAAAAAGCACCATCTTCGTTCAGTCCCACGTGCCGGAGCACGCGCAGCTCGGCTGGGCGCTGAACTGCTACACCTATTTCGGCGAACTGAGCCGTATGACCCAGTTTAAAGACAAGTCATCGCGCTATGCGGAAAACATTAACGCCGGTCTGTTTGACTATCCGGTACTGATGGCTGCCGACATTCTGCTGTATCAGACTAACCAGGTCCCGGTTGGCGAAGACCAGAAACAGCACCTGGAGCTGAGCCGCGATGTCGCCCAGCGTTTCAACGCTATCTACGGCGACGTGTTTAAAGTGCCGGAACCGTTTATTCCAAAATCCGGCGCGCGCGTGATGTCGCTGCTGGAGCCGACCAAAAAGATGTCCAAGTCAGATGATAACCGCAACAACGTTATCGGCCTGCTGGAAGACCCGAAATCGGTGGTGAAGAAGATCAAACGCGCGGTCACCGACTCCGACGAGCCGCCGGTTGTTCGCTACGATATCCAGAACAAAGCGGGCGTCTCGAACCTGCTGGATATCCTCTCTGCCGTTACCGGACAGAGCATTCCAGAGCTGGAGCAGCATTTTGAAGGCAAAATGTACGGTCACCTGAAGGGCGAAGTGGCTGAAGCCGTTTCCGGCATGCTGACCGAACTGCAGGAGCGCTATCACCGATTCCGCGGTGATGAAGCATTCCTCAATCAGGTCATGAAAGAGGGTGCGGAGAAAGCCAGCGCTCGCGCTTCCGTTACCCTGAAAGCGGTTTACGAAGCGATTGGTTTCGTCGCTAAACCCTGAGCAATTTGCTGGTCTCAGCGCAATAAAAAGCCGGGTGCAATGCATCCGGCTTTTTAATTTGTGAGCGGTTTTGAGCTACATCAGCGTCATTAATGGTTGGAGAACCAGTTCAGCTTATCGCGCAGGCCGACCACGCGGCCGACAATAATCAGCGCCGGGCTGGCCATTTGCTGGGCCAGAATATCCAATTGCTCTAACGTGCCGGTGACAACCTTCTGCGTTATCGCCGTTCCGTTTTCAACGATGGCTGTGGGCATATCCGCCGCCATGCCGTGGGCAATCAGTTTTTCCCGGATCGCCGGGGCCTGGTTCAGGCCCATATAAAACACCAGGGTTTGCTTTTCAACCGCCAGGTTTTCCCAGTCCAGCTCGCCGCCGGTCTTGAGGTGGCCGGTAACCAGGCGCACGCCCTGGGCAAAATCCCGGTGGGTCAGGGGAATGCCCGAGTAGGCGGAACAGCCTGAGGCCGCGGTAATTCCCGGTACAACGGAGAACGGAATACCGGCATGGCACAAGGTTTCCAGCTCTTCGCCGCCGCGGCCAAAGATAAACGGATCGCCGCCTTTCAGTCGTACAACGCGTTTCCCCCCCTGGGCTTCGCGCAGCAGAATCTGGTTAATCTCTTCCTGCGGTACGCAGTGGTAGCCCGAGCGTTTACCCACGAAGACCCGGTCGGCATCGCGGCGCACCAGATTCATGATATCGTCGGAGACCAGGCGGTCATAAACCACGACATCGGCCTGCTGTATTTGCTGCAGGCCTTTGAGGGTCAGCAGTCCGGCGTCGCCGGGGCCGGCGCCCACCAGTACCACTTCACCGCGATGATCCAGCGGCTCGGTCAGCAGCTGCTCCGTGGCGTCAGCGACGGCCTGGCGGTCCTCGTTGGCCAGCGACTGCGCCAGCCTGTCGTTAACAAACAGTTTCTCCCAAAAGCGTCGGCGCTCGCCGACGGTGGCAAACTGTTTTTTCACCCGTGAGCGCAGCTGACCAGCGTAGTGGGCCAGCTGGCCTAAATGCAGCGGTAAAACTGACTCCAGCTTTTCGCGCAGCAGGCGCGCCAGAACCGGCGAGGTGCCGCCGGATGAGACGGCCACCATCAGCGGCGAGCGGTCGATAATCGACGGCATAATAAAGCTGGCCTGCTGAGGGGCGTCGACCACGTTACAAAATATTCGCCTTTCTTCCGCTGACGCGCTGACCCGTTGATTAACCGCTTCGTTGTCGGTTGCGGCAATGGCCAGCCAGCAGTTATCCAGCAGAGCAGGATTAAACTCGCCCTGCACCAGGGTCAGCATGTTTGCATCGGCCCATACCTGGAATTGCGGCACAAAATCCAGGGCATTGACCGTTAATCTGGCGCCGGCGTCCAGTAACAGGCGAGCTTTACGTTCAGCCACATCGCCGCCGCCGACTAACAGGCAGTCGCGATCGCGTAATTGGCAAAATATAGGCAAATGGTCCACGACATTCCCTCTTAATTATTGGCAGCAGCCTTAGAATCTGGCTATCAGGCTATCTTATTTATCAGGTTGAACCTGGGCAATGTTCAACCTGCCTGCACCGATTAGGTCTACTGAGCCAGACTCTTAGTCTCGTTAGTTTTTTCCGGGGCGGGGCGCTCCGATTGCGGCGTAGCATACCAATAACCCAATCCCATAAATACGACACCGGACAAAGTATTGCCGAGTGTTACCCATAACAGATTGTGACCGATTCCCGCAAGCCTGTAGGCATCGCTATGATGGCCAAACCAGGAGAGGGCAAACAGCGTCATGTTGGCGACGGAGTGCTCATAGCCGGACGCGATAAACGCCAGCAGACACCACCAGATAGCAATAAATTTTGCCGCGCCTTCGGTACGGATTGCCATCCAGATCGCCAGACACACCAGCCAGTTACACAGTGCGCCTTTGAAAAAGAGCGCCATCGCGGATTGGCTGGTTTTTGCCAGCGCGACGGTGTGGACGAGGCTGGTATCGACCGGCAGCAGGCTGCCGCCGCCCCAGCTATACAGCAGCGCCACGAAAACGGAACCCGCAAGGTTACCCATCCAGGTTTGCGGCAGAATCGCCCACATCTGCCCCTGGCTGATGGTCCCCGCCTTCACGCCCAGGGTCAGGAACATGGTGTGGCCGGTGAACAATTCAGAGCCGGCGATAATCACCAGCGTTAACGCAATGCCAAAGGTGGCGCCCATCACCAGCGGGCGAACGGCAGGGTCGAGCAGGTTGCCGAGGGTGAATATAAGGATGATGCCGAGGCCGACGTAGGCGCCCGCCATCATGGCGCTGACCCAGAAGCTGAGTGGATGATTGGCCGAGAGGCGCGCAATGCGCCCGGCGTTGGCCGCGCACTTGTTTATTGTGTCCGTAAACATAGGAGTTCCTTTAGCACCTCATCCCTTGCGCTGGCTCTTGGTTAGCTGCCTTCGCGATGCAGTACAAATGATGTTGTGCCATAAATTGAAGAAAAAAATGCAAAAAAAGGGAGGCGTTGCGCCTCCCGTAAAGTGATTAACTGCGTAGCTGCACGACGCCGTCTTTCACTCGGGCTTCATAGTGCGCCACCGAATGGCTTTCATCTTCCATACACAGGCCGTCGCGCAGGCGGAAGCGCTGCTTTTTCAGCGGACTGGCAACCCACAGCTCGCCCTGATGCTCGGCGATCAGGCCGCGAGACAGGACGCTGGATTCAAAGAACGGGTCGATATTGCTAATCGCAAACACCTGGTCGCCGTGATACGGGCGGAAAATCGCCACCTGTTTGTCGCCTAACAGCGCGCAGACGCCGGTTTCCGGCAGGATGTCATCGAGTTTGCAGATGTTTTTCCACTGGCTCATGCGTTTTCCTCCACCAGAGTTACCGGGATACGTTCGTACGGCGTGGCCGGGCGATGTTGTTCACGCTCAGGCACTACCTGGACGTTAGGGTCGCGCTTGTCGCTGTTGATAAAGTGTTTGAAGCGTACCTGGGCCGCTGGCGAGTTAACGGTTTCCGTCCACTCGCAGACTACCGCTGCACGCAGGCGAGCCATCTCTTCTTCCAGATGCTCGTTCAGTCCCAGCTTGTCGTCGATGATGACCGACTTCAGATAATCGATGCCGCCTTCCAGGTTGTCCAGCCACGGCGCGGTACGGGTCAGTTTGTCGGCGGTACGGATATAGAACATCATGAAGCGGTCGAGGTATTTCATCAGCGTTTCGCGGTCAAGATCCGCTGCCAGCAGATCCGCGTGGCGCGGCTTCATGCCGCCGTTGCCGCAGACGTAAAGGTTCCAGCCTTTCTCCGTGGCGATGATGCCGACGTCTTTACCCTGGGCTTCCGCACATTCACGGGTACAGCCGGAGACGCCAAACTTCATTTTATGCGGCGTACGAATGCCTTTGTAGCGGTTTTCCAGCTCGACGCCGAAACCCACGCTGTCGCCTACGCCGTAGCGGCACCAGGTGCTGCCTACGCAGGTTTTCGCCATCCGCAGCGCCTTGGCATACGCGTGACCGGTTTCGAAGCCCGCGTCGATCAGCTGACGCCAGATTTCCGGCAGATCGTCTTTTTGCGCGCCGAACAGGCCGATACGCTGAGAGCCGGTGATCTTGGTGTACAGATTAAATTCGCGGGCGATACGGCCGACGGCCACCAGGCCTTCCGGCGTGATTTCGCCGCCCGCAGAGCGCGGGATAACGGAGTAGGTGCCGTCTTTCTGGATGTTGGCCAGGAAGTTGTCGTTGGTATCCTGCAGCGGGGTATGCTGCGGCTTGAGGATATATTCGTTCCAGCAGGAAGCCAGCAGAGAGCCCACGGTCGGTTTACACACTTCGCAGCCGTAGCCTTTACCGTGTTTCGCCAGCAGCTCTTCAAAGGTTTTGATGCCTTCCACCCGGATGAGGTGGAACAGTTCCTGACGGGAGTACGCAAAGTGCTCGCACAGGTTATTGTTGACTTCGATGCCCTGTTTCGCCAGTTCGGCGTTGAGCACCTGAGTCACCAGCGGGATACAGCCGCCGCAGCCGGTACCGGCTTTGGTTTCTGCCTTCAGCGCCGCCACCGTGTGGCAGCCTTTATTAATGGCGGCAATCAATGCGCCCTTGGTGACGTCAAAGCAGGAACAAATTTGTGCGCTGTCCGGCAGTTTATCGACGCCGATGGACGGCTTACCGCTGCCCGCGTGCGCCGGCAGGATCAGCGAGTCGGGGTTTTCCGGCAGTTCGATGGCGTTCAGCACCAGCTGCAGCAGGTTGCCGTAATCGCTGGTATCGCCCACCAGCACCGCGCCGAGCAGGGTCTTGTTGTCAGGGCTGACGATAAGGCGTTTGTAGACCTCTTTGCTTTCGTCGAGGTAAACGTAGCTGCGCGCGCCCGGCGTACGACCGTGAGCGTCGCCAATGCCGCCGACGTCAACGCCCAGCAGCTTCAGCTTGGCGCTAAGATCCGCGCCTTCAAAGGCGTTTTCGGTCTGGAGGATATGGTCAACGGTAACCTGAGCCATTTTGTAGCCCGGGGCGACCAGGCCGTAAACGCGGTTGTTCCAGCTGGCGCATTCACCGATGGCGTAGATATCCGGGTCAGAGGTCTGGCAGGCGTCGTTAATCACGATGCCACCGCGCGGAGCGACTTCCAGACCGCACTGGGTGGCCAGCTTATCGCGCGGGCGGATACCGGTAGAGAAGACGATAAAGTCGACTTCCAGCTCGCTGCCGTCGGCAAAACGCATGGTTTTACGCGCTTCGGTACCTTCCTGAACGATCTCTTTGGTGTTTTTACTGGTGTGCACGCGCACGCCCATGCTTTCAATCTTGCGACGTAGCTGTTCGCCACCCATCTGATCCAGCTGTTCCGCCATCAGCATGGGCGCGAATTCAATCACGTGGGTCTCAACGCCGAGATTTTTCAGCGCGCCCGCGGCTTCGAGGCCTAACAAACCGCCGCCGACGACCGCGCCGCGTTTGCTGCGGCGGGCGCAGGCTTCAATCGCGTTAAGGTCTTCAATGGTACGATAAACAAAGCAGTCCTGGGTTTCAGAACCTTTAATCGGCGGGATCCACGGGTAGGAACCGGTCGCCATAATCAGCTTGTCATAGAAAACGGTACGGCCCGCGCTGGAGTGGATAACCTTCTCCTGGCGGTTGATGGTGATGGCGCGTTCGCCGACCAGCACCTTAACGCCGTGCTTCTCGTAGAAACCTTCCCGTACCAAAGAGAGTTCTTCGGCGGTATGGTGAGAGAAGTAGGAGGAGAGGTGCACGCGGTCGTAGGCGATACGGGGTTCTTCACAGAAGACGGTAATATCGAACAGGCTGGCGTCGGATTTATCAAGAAGGTCCTCAATAAAGCGGTGGCCGACCATACCATTACCAATGATAGCGAGTCTGACTTTGCTCATTTTTGCCTCGATTTCTTTTATATTACCGCCTACCTTAACGATTCAGCCGCGACACTTATTGATGCAAATCAATTACACCTTTACCTACTACTTAAGTGGTATGTTTATGATTTGTCAGTATTTTTATAAGTAACGGAAAACGCTGGCTTTTCCTTTTTGCTTTTTTTATGTACAAAATTAGCAACGGATACCCACGGCGGGTTGAGTAAAACTTCAGCAACAATTACGGGAGTCATCGATATGACAGCAGCGCCGCTTTGGTTAATTGAGAATGTTCGTCTGCCCGATCGCGAAGGGTTATGGCAGATAGCGATAGACAAGGGGCGCTTCGGGGATATCACCCCTATGGGGGAGGCGCGCAAAGAGAATTTTGAAGTGCTGAACGCCCGCGGCGGACTGGCCATCCCCCCTTTTATTGAGCCGCATATCCACCTTGATACGACCCAAACCGCCGGAGAGCCGAACTGGAACCAGTCCGGGACGCTGTTTGAAGGGATTGAGCGTTGGGCGGAGCGTAAGGCTTTATTGAGCCATGAGGACGTTAAAGCCCGCGCGTGGAAGACGCTGAAGTGGCAGATCGCCAACGGCATCCAGTTTGTTCGTACCCACGTTGATGTTTCCGATCCGACGCTGACCGCGCTCAAAGCCATGCTGGAGGTAAAGCAGGAGGTCGCGCCGTGGGTAGAGCTGCAGATTGTCGCCTTCCCCCAGGAGGGCATTTTATCCTACCCCAATGGTGAGGCCCTGCTGGAAGAGGCGCTGCGTCTGGGGGCCGACGTGGTGGGCGCGATTCCGCATTTTGAATTTACGCGCGAATATGGCGTGGAATCCCTGCACATCGCTTTCCGTCTGGCGAAAAAGTATCAGCGGCCTCTGGATATCCACTGCGATGAAATTGATGATGAACAGTCGCGGTTCGTTGAAACCGTGGCGGCACTGGCGTTAAAAGAGGGGATAGGTCCGCAAGTAACCGCCAGCCATACCACCGCGATGCACTCCTACAATGGCGCCTATACGTCACGTCTTTTTCGTTTGCTGAAGCTCTCCGGCATTAACTTCGTCGCTAACCCGCTGGTCAATATTCACCTCCAGGGACGCTTTGACGACTATCCGAAGCGTCGCGGTATCACGCGCGTGAAGGAGCTGATGGCGGCGGGCATTAACGTCTGCTTTGGCCATGACGATGTATTTGACCCCTGGTATCCACTGGGGACCGGCAATATGCTGCAGGTGCTGCACATGGGTCTGCACGTTTGCCAGATGATGGGCTATCAGCAGATTAACGAGGGACTGAAGCTGGTCACGGAAAATAGCGCGCGCACGTTTGGCCTGAGCGATTACGGTATTGCGACGGGGAACACGGCGAATCTGGTGATTCTGCCCGCGGAAAACGGGTTTGAGGCCGTGCGTTGTCAGGTTCCGGTGCGTTGGTCAATCCGCCAGGGGAGAGTCATCGCCACCACGCAGCTGGCGCAAACCTGGGTTCAGATGGATCGGGGCGGTGAGGAGCTGTTCTTTACCCGAAATAGCCCCTTTGCCGGAACAAAGGGGCCTGAGGCTTAGTGCGATTCCGCTGCCGCGTTGTTCTGACGGTGGCGGGAGACGAAGCCGAGGATCAGACACATCACAAACACCACGGCATAGAGGCCGTTAGCGGTATGCAGCGCTGCCAGCGGACCGCTGGCGGCAACGATAGGGCCGGTCACGACGAAAGTCAGCATAGTACCCACGGTTCCGCAGGTCAGAATGAAGTTCACCAGCTTCGGCGACGACACTCGGGTTTGCTGTGAACCCAGGGTGATGATCGACGTATAGATGGCGCTGGAGAAGAAGCCGAGGGTCAGAATAAACCACGGCATATGCTCCGGCGAACCGTTGATAAACAGATACATCAGTACCATCGCTACGCCCGCCAGCACGGTCAGAATACGCTGCAGGTCGAAGAAGCGCAGGATGAAGCTGAAAGACCACATGCCGATCATGTACGACATCCAGAAATCGCTCACCAGTTTACCCGCATCGCCAAGGCTCATGCCCAGGCCTTTGGCGTATTCCGGTACCCAGGAGATGAAACCCAACTGGCCGAGGATGTAGCATAGCGCAGCGATGGAGAGGAACAGCACGCCGATACCCCATTTCTCTTTCACTACCGGCTGGCTATCCTGCAGGGCTTTTTTGCCCAATACCGGGAATTCACAGCCGAAGGTCAGAATGAAAATAGCGACGTAGACCAGGCCGATGCAGGCATAAACCCAGTACCATTCGATGCTGCGCGCCAGCAGATAAGCGGCCAGCATCGGGAAGATCATCCCCGCCATGCTGAAGAAGGAGTCGGTGAACAGCAGACGCGCCCCGCGCTGACGGCCTTCATACATATGGGTGATCAGGAAGGTACCAATCGACATGGTAATCCCGCTGACCAGCCCAAGCACGAACATCGAAGCGGAAAACAGCGCCAGGCTGTGGCTGAACATTAAACCCGCGACGGCCAGAACCATCAGGATAAAGCCAAAACGCAGCTGGGTTTTCAGCGGAACAATTTCCATCAGCCAGGCGTTCAGGAAGATAGAGATCAGGATACCGGCATTAAGGAAAGTAAAGGTGTTGCTCATACTGGAAACGGGCAGATGAAAATAATCTGCGATATTTCCCATCACCATCCCGGTGACAATCACCAACGCGCCGGTCAGGGCGTAGGAGAAGAAGCTGATCCATGTGAGCTTGATACGATTGCTGTTAGTCATGACTGGCCTGTGAATAGAAATGTAAAGCGCGTTGACTCTGCGCCGGGCGGACAGATTTTATGCGTTAGCGTGATTCAAGCAAACGTTTATTCTGAAATTTATATATTTTTGCAATTCTTAGTGTGACTAATATCACATTTATCTATTTGGCCGATCGCCAGGCCCACCGTTACAACTGTTTCAGCTAAGTAAAATTAGGTAAAAGGCTGGCCCAGGATGCAAAGGCTCTTTAGAATCAAAGCACTCGGTTTTTATTCTGCTCCGTTAAGGAATTTCCATGCTCAAATCAACTCTCGCGGCGGTGGCTGCCGTTTTCGCCATTTCAGCATTCTCCCCGGCCATGGCGGCAAAAGGGGATCCCCATGTGTTGCTGACCACGTCTGCGGGCAATATTGAGCTTGAGCTGAATAGCCAGAAAGCACCGATCTCGGTGGATAACTTCCTCAAGTACGTGAACAGCGGCTTTTATAACAACACCACTTTTCACCGCGTGATCCCGGGCTTTATGGTGCAGGGCGGCGGCTTTAACGAGCAGATGCAGCAGAAACAGCCTAATCCACCGATTAAAAACGAAGCCGACAACGGCCTGCGCAATACGCGTGGCACCATCGCCATGGCGCGTACCGCCGATCAGGACAGCGCTACCAGCCAGTTCTTTATCAATATTGCGGATAACGCCTTCCTCGATCATGGCCAGCGTGATTTTGGCTATGCGGTGTTTGGTAAAGTCGTTAAAGGTATGGACGTGGCGGATAAGATTTCTCAGGTGCCGACCCATAACGTTGGGCCGTATCAGAATGTACCGTCCAAACCTATCGTGATCCTTTCCGCAAAAGTTCTGCCGTAATTTTATTTTGCGCGGGTAACCCGTACCCGCGCAGCCCCCGCTTCCCTGCGAAATCGTTTTTTGCCGCTTATACTTGTGGCAACTGCGGACGCGTCAGGGAGGTGTTAAATGAAAAAGCTCACCGAAAAACAGAAATCCCGTCTCTGGGAGGATCGACGTAACGTGAATTTTCAGGCCAGCCGACGGCTGGAGGGCGTCGATGTTCCGCTGATAACCCTTACCCCCGAAGAAGCCCTGGCGCGCATTGCGGCGTTAAGGAGTCACTATGAGCGATAAATTCGGCGAGGGGCGGGACCCCTATCTCTACCCCGGTCTTAAGGTGATGCGCAACCGCCTGGGGATTCGCCAGGCTCAGCGACTTGAGCAGGCGGCGTGGGAGCTGACCGCATTACGCGCGGCAACCATTGAACTCGGGCCGTTGGTGCGGGGATTGCCTCATCTCTGCGCTATTCATCGCCAGCTCTATCAGGATGTCTTCGACTGGGCGGGGCAGCTGCGTGAAGTGGATATCTATCAGGGCGACACCCGTTTCTGCCATTTCGCCTATATCGAAAAAGAGGGAAACGCGCTGCTTCAGGATCTTGAAGAGGAAGGTTATCTGGTGGGTCTCGCGCAGGATAAATTCATTGAACGTCTTGCTCATTACTACTGCGAAATTAACGTCCTGCATCCTTTCCGTCTCGGTAACGGCTTGGCGCAACGCATTTTCTTTGAGCAGCTGGCTATCCATGCGGGCTATACGCTGGATTGGCGCGATATTGCGGTCGATGCGTGGAACCAGGCCAACCAGAGCGGAGCGATGGGCGACCTTTCTCCACTGCGGACGATATTTCGCAAAGTGGTAAGCGAAGCGACGGAAACTGAGTAGAATAGCGCGGTTCTTTGTTCCCGGAGCCGCTATGATCCTGCTTATCGATAACTACGATTCTTTCACCTGGAATTTGTACCAGTATTTCTGCGAACTTGGGGCGGAAGTGCTGGTCAGGCGTAACGACGAGCTGACGTTAGCGGACATTATTTCCCTGGCGCCAGCGAAAATAGTTATCTCGCCGGGCCCCTGTACGCCGGATGAGTCGGGGATTTCACTGGCGGCGATCCGCCATTTTTCCGGCCAAACGCCGATCTTAGGCGTTTGCCTCGGCCATCAGGCCATCGCCCAGGTTTTCGGCGCCGCTATCGTACGAGCCGCCAAAGTCATGCACGGAAAAACGTCCCCCGTTAGCCATACCGGTCAAGGGGTGTTCCTTGGACTGAATAACCCGCTTACGGTGACCCGCTACCACTCCCTGCTCATTGATCCGCTAACGCTGCCTGAATGCTTTGAGGTGACCGCCCGCAGCGAAGAGGGGGAGATCATGGGCATTCGCCACCGCGTGTTCGATCTCGAGGGCGTGCAGTTTCATCCGGAGAGTATTCTCAGCGAGCAGGGCCACCAGCTGCTGGCAAACTTCCTCAATCGGTGATTTGTAGTTGCCATGAGTTGATTTTTTATGCATATTTTGTGATTAGATTATCATAATCATTGCTGCATAACGTAAAGGATGGGCACCACATGGCAACTGAACAACCGGCAATCACCCGCGCTACATTCGATGAGGTCATTTTGCCGATTTATGCACCGGCAGAATTTATTCCGGTGAAGGGTAAGGGAAGCCGGGTATGGGATCAGCAGGGTAAAGAGTACGTTGATTTCGCCGGTGGGATTGCCGTGACCGCGCTCGGTCATTGCCATCCGGCGCTGGTGGCGGCACTGCATGAGCAGGGTGAAAAGCTGTGGCATACCAGCAACGTTTTTACCAACGAACCGGCCCTGCGACTCGGGCGGAAGCTGGTGGATGCGACTTTTGCCGATCGCGTCGTGTTTATGAACTCCGGTACGGAAGCTAACGAAACGGCTTTCAAGCTGGCTCGCCATTACACCGTGACCCGCCATAGCCCGTACAAAACCAAAATCATCGCTTTCCATAATGCGTTTCACGGTCGCTCGCTTTTCACCGTCTCGGTCGGCGGTCAGCCGAAATATTCCGACGGGTTTGGGCCGAAACCGGCCGATATCGTTCACGTGCCGTTTAACGATTTACACGCGGTGAAAGCCGTGATGGACGATCATACCTGCGCGGTGGTGGTCGAGCCGATTCAGGGTGAAGGCGGAGTGACGGCGGCGACGCCGGAATTCCTGCAAGGATTGCGCGATCTCTGCGACCAGCACCAGGCACTGCTGGTGTTTGATGAAGTACAGTGCGGTATGGGGCGTACAGGCTCGCTGTTTGCCTATATGCACTACGGCGTGACGCCGGATATTCTGACCAGCGCCAAGGCGCTTGGCGGCGGCTTCCCTATCAGCGCGATGCTGACCACCCATGATATCGCCAGCGCTTTCCACGCCGGTTCTCACGGCTCAACCTACGGCGGTAACCCCCTGGCCTGCGCGGTCGGCGGAGCGGCCTTCGATCTGATTAACACGCCGGAAGTGCTGGACGGCGTCACCGCGAAGCGCGAGCTGTTTGTTGAGCACCTTCAGCGCATTGACGCGCGGTTCGATCTGTTCAGCGATATTCGCGGCATGGGTCTGCTTATCGGCGCCGAGCTGAAGCCGCAGTATCACGGGAAGGCGCGCGATTTCCTCTACGCCGCCGCAGAGGCGGGCGTCATGGTGCTCAATGCCGGACCGGACGTGATGCGCTTCGTACCGTCGCTGGTGATTGATGATAGCGATATTGCTGAAGGCATGGCGCGCTTTGCCCTGGCGGTTGAGCGGGTGCTTAGCGCTTAGTGGCGCGCAGCCAGATGCCATGATGCGGACGCTGACGCCATGCCACCGATGAAATGGTGTGCATGGTGTTCAGATGCCCGAGGATGCGCTGCAAATGCTGCTCCATCGTACTGAGCGGGCCGCGAGGAACCTCCGCATCCTGCGCCTCCATAATGTTCACATCCCCCGCGCTGCCCGGCCCGTCGGAATCCAGCCGCTGCTGGCAGCGCTGGAGCGCAATCTCGCAGGATTCCAGATAACGCTGCGCCAGATCCGGCGTCAGCATATTGTGCTCGCGCGCCAGAGTGGTCATCGCGTTAATATGCTCGACAATAAACTGGCTGTGGGTCACCCACAGCTTCATGTCTTCCAGATAGTGCGAGTTAAAGCCGGGTTCCTGCATCGCCTGATTCAGCGAGTTAAACAGCGCGTTATGCGCCTGATTAACGCGCATGCGCTGGTAGGCCAGCGCCGGGGCCTGATGATCGTCGCTGAGGATCAGCCTGATCGCTTCCTGATCGGCTTCCAGCGCATCGTGGGCATTTTTGCGCAGCAGCCCGCTTTGCCACTGCGGCCATAGCCAGACCATTCCGCCGAAGGCGATCAGACAGCCAATCAGCGTATCAATCAGTCTGGCGATGATAAACTGCTCGCCGTTCAGGGTGAGCAGCTGCAGAGTGTACACCGCCGTCACCGTAAACCCGACCATCGCCCAGCCGTAGTGCTTGCGGATAATCAGATAGCTTAACAGCGTGATGAACAGCATCGCGGTCAGCGTATAGCCTTCAGGAACGTGAAAGTGCAGCGTGAGCCCGGCAATGACCAGTCCCGCAATGGTTCCGGCAGCCCGATGGACGATACGTACCCGGGTTGCGCCGTAGCCGTTTTGCGTCACGAACAGCACGGTCATCAGGATCCAGTAGGGCTTAGGCAGATGCAGCGCGCTGCCCATCAGGCTGGCGACGCTCAGCATCACGCTGATACGCGCCGCGTTTCGTAACGCCGGCGACTTAAGCGACAGATAGTTTTTCAACGCGGGCAGCAGCGGCAGGCGGCGGGTTTTATCCGCCATCAGGTTACGCGCGTATAGCGGGCGCTGGGTGCGCAGAACCCTGGCAATGCGGCTGAAGTGCCAGGCGCAGAACTGGCCAACCGGATTATCCGGATGCTGCCAGGCGATTTTTTCCAGCGCGCCGATCTGTTTATCCATCTGAAAGCGCTGAGGATAACGGTGGTAGAGGAGATCGTCCGCCAGCTCCCGCAGGCGGGCGGCAACGGTTTGCGCGTTCCAGCGAATCACCGCTTCCGCGTGGCTGCGCTCCACCAGTTTCTGCACCTCTTCCGGCTGATGAAGACTGACGGAAATATGTTCCTGAAGGTCCAGTCCAACCTGGAAAGCGCGCAGCAGGCGTTTGTGATCGCTGCGCTGGTTAGCCGCCAGCATATGCATCTGCTGATAGCACTGGGTAATCAGATCCACCACCTTCTGCTGGCGGTTGAGCAGCGGCGGCAGCGATGTGGCGGGGTCCGTATGCTGGGTAAGCAGACTGTATTTGGCCTCGCAGTAGTTGGCCAGCTCCCGGTAGAGCAGGCTTAATGATTCGCGCAGCGGCTGTTCGCGCCACAGCCAAAACCAGAACCAGTTAAACACGCCATACCATAAGGTGCCCATGGCGTAGATTAACAGCGGCTCCCAGATCGGCATATTGCCAGCGAGACTGAGGGTAAAAATAGCCGCGATAAGCGAGGCGGGCAGCAGCCGAGCGTGCAGGGAGCTGATTTCGGCGGTGACGCCGAGGATGAGCGCCAGACCCGTGAGGATCAGCGGCAAAGGGATGTCTCGCTGCAGAAGGAGCTGAACGATCAGGCTACAGCCGGCAAACAGGCTTCCGCCGATAATCAGGCGTTTAAAGAAGCGTTTATGCGGCGTATCCAGCCCGGCAACGTTGCAGCAGGCGGGAACAAGAGAAAACAGCAGCCCCTGCTGGAGATGACCGAGCAGAAGCCCAATCGCAACCGGCAGACACAACACCAGCGTTTGCCGCAGTGCATAGTTGACTTCCGGGTGGTAAATCAGCCTGCGCCACATGAGGGGAAAACAAAAACGGCGTATTATCAGGCAATACGCCGTTTTACCGACTTAACGGGTACCGTAGACGACGATAGTTTTACCGTGCGCGGAGATCAGGTTTTGATCTTCCAGCATTTTCAGGATGCGGCCAACGGTCTCGCGGGAGCATCCGACGATCTGACCAATTTCCTGGCGGGTAATTTTAATTTGCATACCGTCCGGGTGGGTCATCGCATCCGGCTGTTTAGCCAGGTTCAGCAGCGTCTGAGCGATACGACCGGTAACGTCAAGGAAGGCGAGGTTGCCGACTTTCTCAGACGTGACCTGCAGACGACGAGCCATCTGCGAAGAGAGACGCATCAGGATGTCCGGGTTAACCTGGATCAGCTGACGGAACTTTTTGTAGGAGATTTCGGCCACTTCACATGCGGTTTTCGCACGTACCCAAGCGCTACGCTCCTGGCCTTCTTCAAACAAGCCTAATTCACCGATGAAATCGCCCTGATTAAGGTAAGAGAGGATCATCTCTTTACCTTCTTCATCCTTGATGAGTACAGCCACGGAGCCTTTAACGATGTAGTACAACGTTTCTGCTTTCTCACCCTGGTGGATCAGCGTGCTCTTTGATGGGTACTTATGAATGTGGCAATGAGACAAGAACCATTCAAGGGTAGGGTCTGTTTGCGGTTTGCCAAGCACCATGCGCGGTTATCCTCTGTTATAAGCTATCTCCGGGTGCCGACACTACACGGCATCCGGGCATGCAATCGTATTGAATCCCTATACCTGGGAATCCGGCTGAAAGTTTTCTGCAGCCTGTAATGTGAACTCCTCTGCATACATGCAGTACATCAATGTATTACTGTAGCATCCAGATTGTTTTAGCATAGCTTTCGCCGCATGTCTCCTGGTGTCTCGCTTCAGCATGACCCAGGTCGCCTTCCGTTGCGAGAATTGTTATGTACGCGTAATCTGTCAGGAAAATTACAGCCCTGGAGTTAAATTTATGCAAGCGCGAGTGAAGTGGGTTGAAGGGTTAACCTTCATCGGTGAGTCGGCTTCTGGCCACCAGATTCTGATGGACGGCAATTCCGGGGATAAAGCGCCCAGCCCAATGGAAATGGTACTGATGGCGGCAGGCGGATGCAGCGCGATTGATGTGGTTTCCATATTGCAGAAGGGCCGCCAGAACGTCACCAACTGCGAAGTTAAGCTGACCTCGGAGCGCCGCGAAGAGGCGCCGCGTCTGTTTACCCATATCAATCTGCATTTTATCGTGACCGGTAAAGAACTGAAGGACGCTGCCGTGTCTCGCGCGGTCGACCTGTCGGCGGAAAAGTATTGTTCCGTCGCGCTGATGCTTGAGAAAGCGGTAAACATTACCCACTCTTATGAAGTGATCGAAGGGTAAGCCGAACGCGCCCCGGCCGGCAATCGCGCCACCGGGGTTCTGGCTACTCGCTGATTTTCCGGCCTTCCATCAGCCGTTCAACCAGCGGCGCCATAATCAGTTCCATCGCCAGCCCCATTTTCCCGCCCGGTACCACCAGGGTATTCATATGCGAAATAAACGAGCCCTGCAGCATCGCCAGGAGCCAGGGGAAATCGATATTTTTTAGATTACGGAAATGGATAACGACAAAGCTTTCATCCAGTGAAGGGATGGCTTTGGCCGCAAACGGGTTGGACGTATCCACCGTCGGTACGCGCTGAAAGTTGAGGTGGGTGCGTGAAAACTGCGGGGTGATAAAGTTGATGTAATCTTCCATCGAGCGGACCACGGAATCCATGACCGCCTCACGAGAGTGTCCGCGCTCGCTGGTGTCGCGGATAAGCTTCTGGATCCACTCAAGATTGACGATGGGCACCACGCCGACCAGCAGGTCGACATGGTTTGCTACGTTATGCTGCGGCGTCACGACGCCGCCGTGCAGGCCTTCATAAAACAGGACGTCAGTCGGTTCCGGCAGCGGCTGCCAGGGCGTGAAGGTCCCCGGAACCTGATTCCACGGCACGGCCTCGTCATAGGTATGTAAATATTTGCGCGACTGGCCTTTGCCGCTTTGCCCATATTCGGCGAACGTGTGTTCCAGCAGGCCGAAGTCGTTAGCCTCGGGGCCAAAGTAGCTGATATGTTTGCCCTGATCGCGCGCTTTACGGATCGCCATGTCCATTTCCGGACGGGTATAGCGGTGAAAGCTATCGCCTTCAACTTCGGCGGCGTGCAGATTAAGCTGGGCGAAAATTTTGCGAAAGGCGAGGCTGGTGGTCGTGGTTCCCGCGCCGCTGGAGCCCGTGACGGCAATCACCGGATGTTTGGCAGACATAACAACTCCCAGAGTAAACGATAGTGTGTGCCGCCTTAGCCGTGAAACTGCTTGCGGGGCATGATATTCACCGTTTCGTGCAGTTCTGACCACACCAGCACGGCTTCTCCGCTTTTCAACTGCTGTTTAACATCCGCGACTTTATCCGTCAGCGAACGTTCATGTTCACCATAATCGGTGCCTTCACGTAATACAAAACTTTCGATCAGGTTATCCAGCGTTTCGGGATCGAGATCTTGCCAGGGAATGATCATATTTGCGCTCCTAGCCAACGGGTTAGCCAATCCGGGATGCGTTTTTCAAGCCACATTTCAGGCTTACGCAGCGTGCCGCCGACGAAGCCAACGTGCCCGCCGTGCTCCGTGAGCTGATATTCGACATTCGCCGGCAGCTGCTCCTGCGGGGGAATCGAGTGGTGATCCATAAAGGGATCGTCCTTCGCGTGAATAATCAGCGTGGGCTTAGTGATATCGCTCAGGCGCGGCATGGCGCTACACTGGCGATAGTAGTCCAGCGCATCGGCAAAACCGTGGATCCTGGCCGTAATGCAATCGTCAAACTCGCGGATACGGCGCATGCTTTTTAGCTGTCGTAAATCGACGGGCAGAGAGCCGGGATAGGCTTTTAGCTTACGCGCGGCGTTGGCTTTCAGCAGGTTGAGCAGGTAGCGCTGATAAACGCGGGAGAAACCTTTGTCCATATGATAGCTACAGGCTTCCAGCATAAACGGCGCCGAGACGATAACCGCGGCATCAACGGGAATAGCGTCGCCTTCTTTTGCCAGCAGGCAGCCCAGCATATTGCCCCCGAGCGAATATCCCACCGCGGCGGTGGGAACCGTGCCGTACTCGCGCTGGAGCCAGCGCAGAAACCAGGAGCCGTCTTCCGTTTCGCCCGAGTGGTAGATGCGGTTATTCCGGTTGGGTTCGCCGCTACAGCCGCGAAAGTGCATCACCACGCCCAGCCAGCCGCGCTGCATTGCCGCATGGATAAGTCCGTGTGCGTAAGGGCTGTGTAGGCTCCCCTCCAGGCCATGAAATACCACCAGGCGAGGTTTATGGCGCGCCTGAGAAGGGTCTTCACTCCATGCCAGATCGACAAAATCGCCGTCCGGCAATTCCAGACGCTGCCAGTGGGGAGTAAAGCGGAGTTTGCGACGGATTAGCCGCGGCAACATGGTTTGCAAATGACGATTGCCTACGCCGCGCATCGGATGAAACTGCTGCGAGTCGTCTTCAGGGGGCGTCATTTCTGTAGGAGTGATATCAACCATAGCACCAGAGCAATAAATAATCTTTATAACATACTATACCGCGCATGAAGTGCGCAGGTTAGCCCATATGTGGCCTTGCGGCTAATCGGTCAGCAGGTTACGTGAAAAGAGATGAAAATCGACGCCGGGTTTACGCCGCCATAGCCGCGCTTTCCGCGCGCCGGTTGCCGCTGTTTCACCGGTCTCTTCAAACATTCCGGAGGCTTCGAAGCGGCGAATCAGGCTTTTGCGTTGAATCGGCTGACCAAGGATGATTTCCGTGGCTTCCAGCAGCTGACCATGGGTAAAGGTCTCCGGCAGACAGTAAACCGGCAGTAAAGAGTACATCGTTTTTTGGCGTAAGCGATGCAGACCGGCGTCGATAATCTTTTGATGATCGAAAGCCAGCGAATAGCAATCCAGCTGCGCCACCGGTACCCAGCGGGCATCGCTGACGCTGGCGATATGCGGCTGACACTCTACCCACGAGATTAACGCAAACCAGGCGATAGTCAGGCTCCAGCCGCGCGGATCGCGATCCGGCCCGGAGAAGGTGTCGAGCTGCTCCAGCCATGACGGTGAAATCCCGGTTTTTTCCGTGAGCTTACGTAGCGCCGTGGCGCGGGTTGAATCATCGTGCGCCAGATCGATAAAGCCGCCGGGTAGCCCCCACGCCCCCTGCTGCGGTGGATTAGCGCGCTCAACCAGCAGAACGCACAGCGCCCCTTCATGCAGGGTAAACAGGACGCTGTCGACGGTCACCAGCGGCGAGGGAAAGCGGCTGGCATCGTATTGGCTGAGGTATTCGGCATCGTTGGTCATAGAGCGCTCGCAGCGGAAAAGAACGCTGACAAGTGTACCAGCCCCTTCCTGTGCAGCAAGCCTCCATTTTTATTATTGTTTTTCAATTGATTAGTCAAAATCTCCGCTTAAATGACATTTAACGCTTGCACAATATGTGTCTTAGAGACATTATTAATTGTGTCTTAGGGACACAATGTAATGAGCGGAGGTCATCATGAGCGAAAAATTTACCCTGGAACTGGATGATGAAGCGTTTACGCTTGCCAGCGGCGTCTTTCCCGATGGCGCTGTGTGGCTGAAGGTGACCGATCCACTACCGCCTTCCGCCCGTCTGATGCGCATCCGGGCGGTTGCTCTGCGCGACATGAACGATTTTATGCTACTGGCGCAGCTGGTGGAGGCCGTGCGTCATGTTACCGACGTGACGTTTAGCCATCTGGAACTGCCGTGGCTGCCGTGGGCGCGTCAGGATCGTCATATGGTGCCGGGAGACAGCTTTGCGCTGAAGGTCTTTGCCCGGCAGCTTAATACTCTTGGCTTTGACAAAGTCGTGGTGCTTGACCCGCACAGCGATGCCGCAGCGGCGGCAGTCAATAATATGGTCGCGGTGGCTCAACAGCACTGTCTTCTGCAGAGCGCCGGTCTGCGTCAGGCTATTGCTGCCGGGGAGCTGATGCTGGTGGCGCCGGATGCCGGCGCGCTAAAGAAGATTCATCCTGTGACTAAAGCCTGCGGTGCCGGAGAGTTCGCGATCCTCGGTAAAGAGCGTGACCTTGCCAGCGGCGCGTTAACCGGTTTTTCCCTGCTGGCCGGTGATGTCGCGGGTAAAGCAGTGCTTATTGTTGACGACCTCTGCGACGCAGGCGGCACCTTTATCGGCTCGGCGCAGGTGCTGCGCGAGGCGGGCGCCCGCAGCGTGAGTCTGTACGTCACCCACGGTATTTTTTCCAAAGGCGTAGAGCATCTGTTGAATAACGGCATCGATGCCGTTTACGCCACCACCTCTTTGACTTCTCCTGCCCTGGCTCATCCGCAGCTGGAGCTTATCGATATTGACGCCATCTACCGCGCACATAGGGGATAACATGATGAAAATAAATCCGATTCTGGCCATCGATGGTTATAAAGTTTCCCATCGCGTGCAGTATCCACAGGGGACAACGAAGGTCTACTCTAACTTTACCCCGCGCAGCGATCGTTTTTTCCAGTCGCCGCAGGCCGATGGCAAGCTGGTATTTTTCGGCCTGCAGGGCTTTCTGCAGTGGTTCCTGGTCGATCTGTTTAACGACGCGTTTTTCGCCCGCCCGGAAGAGGAGGTCGTGAACGAGTATAAGCAGGTGATGGACGGCTATCTGGGGAGCGATACGGTTGGGGTGGAGCCTATTCGCGCTCTGCATCGGCTTGGCTATTTACCGCTGCATATCAAAGCGCTGGATGAAGGCACCAAGGTGCCGATGAAAGTACCGGTGCTGACCATTACCAATACGCAACCTGAGTTCTTCTGGCTGGTGAACTATCTGGAGACGGTGCTTTCGGCGGAGCTGTGGAAAGCGTCAACCAACGCGACCATCGCCCACCACTATCGCCTGATTTGCGAACGCTGGGCGGAGAAAACCTGTAGCGATCTGACGCACCTTGATTTCCAATGTCACGACTTTTCGTTTCGGGGAATGTCCGGACTGCACGACACTGCGCAGTCGGGCTGCGGACATCTGGCCAGCTTCAAAGGGACCGATAGCCTGCCTTCGCTGCTGTATGCCCGTGATTATTACACTCGCGGTGAAGATGAGCTCATCGGCGCCAGCATTCCGGCTACGGAACACAGCGTGATGTGTATGGGCGAGCGCGAGCGGGAAATTGAAACCTTTCGCCGGCTGATTACCGAAGTCCACCCGCAGGGTTTCGTCTCTATCGTCTCGGATACCTGGGACTACTGGCAGGTGCTGGCCGAATACACCCGCGAGCTGCAGGCAATAATTATGCAGCGTCAGGGGCGCGTGGTATTCCGTCCGGACAGCGGCGATCCGGTGGCGATTCTGTGCGGAACCGCAGCTGGCGACGACACCCGCAGCGAGCGCAGCGCCGAGGAGAAAGGCTCCGTGGAGATTCTGTGGGAAATTTTTGGCGGCACTATCAACGAAAAAGGATACAAGGTGCTGGATCCGCATGTCGGCCTGATTTACGGCGATTCCATTACTCTCGCCAGAGCGGATGAGATCCTGCGTCGCCTGGAAGCGAAAGGTTTTGCCAGCGCTAACGTGGTGTTCGGCGTGGGTTCATTTACCTACCAGTACAACACCCGCGATACCTTCGGCTTCGCGATGAAGGCAACCTGGGGGGAGGTGAACGGCGAGGGAAGAGCCCTCTTTAAGGAGCCGAAAACCGATAATGGTCTTAAACGTTCGGCGCGTGGTCTGCTGCGCGTGGAACGCGACGCCTTGGGGGAACTGCAGCTGTACGATGGGCAAACGCTGGAACAGGAGCAGCAGGGCGAGTTAAAAACGCGCTTTCTGGATGGCAAGCTGTACGGCTATGCCTCGCTGTCGCAGATCCGCGCCCGACTGGCGGCGCAGCGCTAAGCCAGGGTGCGGAGGATGAAAAAAGGCGGGTTAGCCCGCCTTCACGTATGGCATATTGCCGCTAGCCTTCCTGTAGCATCTGCTCCAGCTGCTCCTGGGCATCCAGCCAGGCCATTTCACACTCTTCCAGCCCGGACTTCGCGCTGGCCTGCTGCTGTAGACACGCAGTGAGCTCGGCTTTGCGGCTTTGATCGTACAATTCGCTGTCGCCCAGCTTCTCTTCCGCCTGCGCCAGCTGCGCGTTGAACTTCTCCATCTCTTTTTCCAGTCGGGCGATCTCTTTGCGCAGCGGCTGGGTCAGCGTACGCAGTTCGGCTTCCCGGCGTTTCTGATCTTTACGCGCCTGGGCGCTGTTGCCGTTTTCCTTTGGCTCTTCCGATGTCTGGCTTTCCTGCTTTTGCGAGTCGCTCAGCCACTGCTGATAGTCTTCAAGATCGCCATCGAAAGGTTCGACTTTGCTGTCGTGCACCAGATAAAGGTCATCGGTGGTGGAGCGAATCAGATGACGGTCGTGCGAAACCACCACCAGCGCGCCCTCAAAATCAATGAGCGCTTCGGTTAGCGCCTGGCGCATATCGAGATCGAGGTGGTTGGTGGGTTCATCAAGCAGCAGCAGGTTAGGCCGCTGCCAGACGATTAACGCCAGCACCAGGCGCGCTTTCTCGCCGCCGGAGAAACGCTTTGTCTCTTCGTTGACTTTATCGCTCTGGAAGCCGAAACCGCCCAGATAGTCGCGCAGCTTCTGCTCCAGCTCCTGCGGCGCAATACGGGCAAGATGCTGCAGCGGGGATTCGTCGGCGCGCAGGAACTCCAGCTGATGCTGGGCAAAGTAGCCAAGCTTGATGCCTTTCGCCAGACCAATTTCACCCTGCAGCGGCTGTAGCTCGCCGGCCAGCAGTTTTATCAGCGTCGATTTACCGGCCCCGTTACGCCCCAGCAGACCGATGCGCGAACCGGGAACCAGATTCAGCTTGATTGAGTCGAGGATCACGCGCTCGCCATAACCGGCGCTGACCTTTTCCATTTTCAATAGGGGATTGGGCAGGCTTTCCGGCGCGCGGAAGCTAAAGTGAAACGGGTTATCAACGTGGGCAGGGGCGATGAGCTCCATACGCTCGAGCATTTTGATACGGCTTTGCGCCTGTTTAGCTTTGGTGGCTTTAGCGCGAAAACGGTCGATGTAGCTCTGCAAATGCGCGACGCGCAGCTGCTGGCTCTCATACATCGACTGTTGCTGCGCAAGACGGGTCGCGCGCTGCACTTCAAATGAGCTGTAGTTGCCGGTGTACTCGAACATCGTTTGCTGTTCGATATGGATAATTTTGTCGACGATCGGATCGAGAAAATCGCGATCGTGGGAGATCAGTATCAGGGTCCCCGGGTAGCCTTTGAGCCACTTCTCCAGCCAGATGACCGCGTCGAGATCGAGGTGGTTCGTCGGTTCATCAAGCAGCAGCAGATCGGAACGGCAAATCAGCGCCTGCGCGAGGTTGAGACGCATACGCCAGCCGCCGGAAAAGTCGCTCACCGGTCTTTCAAGCTGTTCGTTGCTGAAACCGAGCCCGTGGAGCAGGCTGGCCGCACGCGAGCGGATGGTCCAGGCGTCGATGGCGTCCAGCTTACCGTGGACCGTCGCGATGGCATGGCCGTCATTACGTTCGTTGGCTTCGTGCAGGTCCGCCTCCAGCTTGCGGAATTCGCGATCGCCATCAATAACATAGTCAATAGCCGGCTGCGCAAGCGCAGGTGTTTCCTGATTAACCCAGGCCAGCTGCCAGCTGCCGGGGAAGGTCATTGAGCCGCCGTCGGCGCTAATCTCGTTTTTCAAAAGCGAAAGCAGCGTGGATTTACCGCAGCCGTTTTTACCCACCAGGCCGACTTTTTGCCCTGGGTTGATGGTGGCGGTAGCGTTGTCCAGCAGGACGCGTACGCCGCGACGAATTTGTAAGGAGGAGAAAACAATCATAAGGCGCCGTATGTTCTGACTATGTTAATTTGTCATTATGATAATGTAGTGTCGAGCGAATCGCTCAACCGGGCCGCAATGGTAGCCCAAAATGAAGATGATACACAAAGTCATTCTGGTTGCGTCGGGACGCAGCCGCTGCACAGGCCGCCAGAAGACGTTCGGGAGGGGAAAGATGTCTCAGACAGCGAAAGTTTTGCTGCTGTATGCCCACCCAGAATCTCAGGATTCCGTGGCCAACCGGGTTTTGCTTGAACCGGCCTTACAGTTGTCGAATGTTACCGTGCACGATCTCTACGCGCACTATCCGGATTTTTTTATCGATATCGCCTGCGAGCAGGATCTCCTGCGCCAGCATGAGGTGATAGTTTTCCAGCATCCGCTCTATACCTGGAGCTGCCCGGCGCTGATGAAAGAGTGGCTGGACAGGGTGCTCAGCCGCGGCTTTGCCAGCGGGGCGGGAGGGAATCAGCTGGCGGGAAAGTACTGGCGTAGCGTCATTACTACCGGCGAGCCGGAGAGCGCCTACCGGCGCGATGCCCATCGTTATCCGATGAATGATATTCTCCGCCCTTTCGAACTGACCGCCGGTATGTGCCGCATGCACTGGATGAGCCCGATTATCGTCTACTGGGCGCGTCGGCAATCACCCGACGATCTGAAAAGCCGCGCTCGCGCCTACCGCGATTGGCTGGCTAACCCTGTAACGGCGGGAGGTCCAAATGGCGGGAGCTGATTTACTGCTGGCCGGGGTGTTATTTCTGTTTGCCGCCGTAGTGGCGGTGCCGCTGGCGGCGAGGCTGGGTATTGGTGCCGTGCTCGGGTATCTGCTGGCCGGTATCGCCATCGGCCCCTGGGGATTAGGCTTCATCAGCGATGTGGATGAAATTCTTCACTTCTCAGAATTAGGCGTCGTCTTTCTGATGTTTATCATCGGACTGGAGTTGAATCCGTCCAAGCTGTGGCGGCTGAGAAGCTCCATTTTCGGCGTCGGGGCCGCTCAGGTCGCCTTCAGCGCGCTGATACTTGGCGGTTTGCTCATGCTTAGCGACTTCTCATGGCGCGCTGCGGTGGTTGGCGGGATTGGGCTGGCGATGTCTTCCACCGCGATGGCGCTGCAGCTGATGCGGGAGAAAGGCATGAGCCGCAGCGAGTCCGGGCAGCTGGGCTTCTCCGTACTGCTGTTTCAGGATCTGGCCGTGATCCCGGCCCTGGCGCTAGTTCCCCTGCTCGCAGGGTCAGGTGACGACCATTTTAACTGGCTCACCATCGGGATGAAGGTGCTGGCCTTCGGCGGAATGCTGGTTGGCGGTCGTTATCTGCTGAGGCCGGTATTTCGGTTTATCGCCGGATCCGGCGTGCGGGAGGTCTTCACCGCGGCGACGCTACTGCTGGTTCTCGGATCGGCGTTGTTTATGGATGCGCTCGGTTTGTCGATGGCGCTGGGGACCTTTATCGCCGGCGTCCTGCTGGCAGAGAGCGAGTATCGCCACGAGCTGGAAATCGCCATTGAGCCGTTTAAAGGGCTTCTCCTCGGGCTGTTCTTTATTTCCGTTGGCATGGCGCTGAACCTTGGGGTGCTCTATACCCATTTACTGTGGGTTGTGGCCAGCGTCGCGATACTGGTGACGGTAAAAGGTCTCGTCCTGTATCTTCTGGCACGGGTTTATGGCCTGCGCAGCTCTGAACGGGTGCAGTTTGCCGGCGTGCTGAGCCAGGGGGGAGAGTTTGCCTTTGTGCTGTTCTCACTCCCCGCTTCGCTTCGCCTGTTTCAAAACGATCAGATGGCCCTGCTGCTGGTGACGGTGACATTATCGATGATGACCACGCCGCTGCTGATGAAGCTCATCGATAAAGTCCTTTCGCGGCGATTGAACCAACCTGAAGAGGAGGGCGAGGCTCCGTGGGTTGAAGATGACAAACCGCAGGTGATCATCGTTGGTTTTGGGCGTTTCGGCCAGGTGATTGGCCGTCTGCTGATGGCGAACAAAATGCGTATTACGGTACTGGAGCGCGATATCAGCGCGGTCAATCTGATGCGTAAATATGGCTATAAAGTTTATTTTGGCGATGCGACGCAGCTGGAGCTCCTGCGCTCGGCGGGAGCCGAAGACGCGCAGTCGATCGTTATCACCTGCAACGAGCCGGAAGATACCATGAAGCTGGTGGAGATGTGTCAACAACACTTTCCACATCTCCATATTCTGGCGCGAGCGCGGGGACGCGTTGAGGCCCATGAGCTGCTGCAGGCGGGAGTGGCGCAGTTTTCCCGCGAAACCTTCTCCAGCGCGCTGGAGCTAGGACGAAAAGCGCTTATCTCGCTCGGCATGCATCCCCATCAGGCGCAGCGCGCCCAGCTGCATTTTCGGCGCCTCGATATGCGGATGCTGCGTGAGTTAATGCCGGTGCATAGTGATACCCTGCAGATATCCCGCGTGCGGGAAGCCAGACGCGAGCTGGAGGAGATTTTTCAGCGCGAGATGCAAAAAGAGAGCAGGCAGTTAGACGGCTGGGATGAATTTGAATAAAGGTAAATGATATGGCTGTGCGTAAACGTTTTATCGCCGGTGCGAAATGCCCGGCGTGCCAGGCCCAGGATTCGCTGGCGATGTGGCGTGAGAATAATGTCGATATTGTTGAGTGCGTTAAGTGCGGTCATCAGATGCGTGAGGCGGATAAAGAGGTCCGTGAGCATGTTCGCAAAGAAGAGCAAGTGATAGGCATTTTTCATCCGGACTAGCGTTATCTATCGGCTTTTTTTAAGCTAGAGGGTACACGGGTGCAGAATTCCGCTACAATCTGCGCCACTATTCTTCCCATGCTCAGGAGATATCATGAAAGTAGCAAAAGACCTGGTGGTCAGCCTGGCCTATCAGGTACGTACAGAAGACGGTGTGTTGGTTGATGAGTCTCCGGTAAGCGCGCCGCTTGACTACCTGCATGGTCACGGTTCCCTGATTTCCGGCCTGGAGAACGCGCTGGACGGCCACGACGTTGGCGACAAATTTGACGTCGAAGTCGGCGCTAACGACGCATACGGTCAGTACGACGAAAACCTGGTTCAGCGCGTTCCTAAAGACGTATTTATGGGCGTTGATGAACTGCAGGTTGGCATGCGCTTCCTGGCGGAAACCGATCAGGGTCCGGTACCGGTAGAAATCACCGAAGTGGGTGACGAACACGTTGTTGTTGACGGTAACCACATGCTGGCTGGTCAGAATCTGAAGTTCAACGTTGAAGTTGTCGCGATTCGCGAAGCAACGGCGGAAGAGCTGGAGCATGGTCATGTACACGGTGCTCACGGGCACGATCATGGCCACGACCACGATCATGATGGTTGCTGCGGTGGCCACGGCCACGGCCATGACCATGACCACGAACATGGCAAAGGCGGCTGCGGCGGCAACGGCGGCTGCGGCTGCCACTAATTCCGCTGCGCTCGCGTCGCGGAATAGAAAAAAGCGGGGAAACCCGCTTTTTTTACGTCTTAATAGTGCGGCGGGGGCGTTTCTTCCGCCTGTGAAGCCATATGCGAAGGCTGAGTGGCTTTCAGTTTTTCGACCATCAGGCGCATATGTTCGCGCATCCTCGCCATTTCTATCTCGTGGGCGGTGACGGTCTTGTTGAGGTCTTCAATAGTGATTTCCTGAAACGCCAGTCTGCTCTCCAGCTCCGCAAGGCGAGTCTCTAAAGTGCTATTGTGCATGAGTAACCTCTTCTGTCTTATCCTGCGGGCGGATTCTACTGAAGTTTCAGCATCCGCGCAGCATCGTTACGTCTGACAGGAAACTAATTTATACAAAAATAGTCCTAAATGAGGCGATATTCAGGTACGTCTGTATGTTGATTTGTTCTGCAACGTTCTATAGTACGTTTTTTGTTTTTTACGATAACCCTGGGGTGAGATGCCCCGGCCCTGGAGAAATGGATGAAATCACTGTTTAAAGTAACGCTGCTGGCGACCACTATGGCCATCGCCCTGAATGCACCGCTGAGCTTCGCTGCTGAGACTACAGCGAAAGCGGCACCCGCAACGGACAGCAAATCGGCATTTAAAAATGACGATCAGAAATCTGCTTATGCGCTGGGTGCATCGCTGGGACGTTACATGGAAAACTCCCTGAAAGAACAAGAAAAGCTGGGCATCAAATTAGATAAAGATCAGCTGATCGCCGGCGTTCAGGACGCTTTTGCTGATAAGAGCAAACTGTCCGATCAGGAGATCGAACAGACTCTGCAGACGTTTGAAACACGTGTAAAAACTGCTGCTCAGCAGAAAATGGAAAAAGACGCCTCTGAGAATGAAGCAAAAGGCAAAGCTTACCGTGACGCCTTTGCCAAAGAGAAAGGCGTAAAAACGTCTAAATCTGGCCTGCTCTACAAAGTCGAGAAAGCGGGTACCGGCGAAACGCCGAAAGACAGCGATACCGTTGTCGTCAACTACAAAGGTACGCTGATCGACGGTAAAGAGTTTGATAACTCTTATACCCGCGGCGAGCCGCTTTCCTTCCGCCTGGACGGCGTGATCCCGGGCTGGACCGAAGGCCTGAAGAACATCAAGAAAGGCGGTAAAATCCAGCTGGTCATTCCACCGGATCTGGCTTACGGCAAAACTGGCGTACCGGGTATCCCGGCAAACTCTACTCTGGTATTTGATGTAGAGCTGCTGGATATTAAACCGGCGCCGAAAGCGGACGCCAAGCCTGAAGCCGCTGCTGAAGCGCCAGCCGCTGACGCTAAGAAGTAATCGGTTTTGAGCCGCCGCCTCCAGGGGCGGCGGTTTTTTTATTGCGGGCAGATATAATTAAAACTGGAAAGAACCTCAGGCGCTGTATTACTTTAGATAGATTAATAATGATGATGAGCCTGCCCTGACGATAACGACAGGCTCCTGAAAAGGAGTGCTTTTTTTCATGTCCAGGTCGCTTTTAACCAACGAGACCAGTGAGCTTGATTTGCTGGATCAACGTCCTTTTGACCAGACCGACTTCGATATCCTTAAATCCTATGAAGCGGTAGTGGACGGGTTAGCGATGCTCATCGGTTCCCACTGTGAAATCGTATTGCACTCATTGCAGGACTTAAAATGTTCCGCTATTCGTATCGCCAACGGTGAACACACCGGCCGTCAAATTGGCTCGCCAATTACCGACCTTGCGCTGCGCATGCTGCACGATATGACTGGAGCCGATAGCAGCGTTTCCAAATGCTATTTTACTCGCGCCAAAAGCGGTGTGCTGATGAAATCGGTCACTATCGCTATCCGCAACCGTGACCATCGGGTCATTGGCCTGCTGTGCATCAACATGAACCTTGATGTCCCTTTCTCACAAATCATGAGCACCTTTATTCCGCCGGAAACGACGGAGGTGAATTCCCAGGTCAACTTTGCTTCATCGGTTGACGATCTGGTGGCCCAGACGCTTGAGTTCACGATTGAAGAGGTGAACGCTGACCGTAACGTTTCTAACAACGCTAAAAATCGGCAGATCGTCCTGAACCTCTATGAGAAGGGGATCTTTGATATCAAAGATGCCATCAATCAGGTGGCCGATCGGCTGAATATCTCTAAGCACACGGTATATCTCTACATTCGTCAGTTCAAAAGTGGAGATTTCCAGGGGCTGGATAAGTAATGCGCTTTGCCATTACGGTAACAGGGCCCGCTTATGGTACCCAGCAGGCCAGCAGCGCACTACAGTTTGCCCGCGCCGTTTTGCAGGAAGGCCACGAGTTGCTCAGCGTCTTTTTCTATCGTGAAGGCGTCTATAACGCGAATCAGCTCACGGCGCCCGCCAGCGACGAATTTGATCTGGTTCGGGCCTGGCAGACGCTGCATGACGAACACGCCGTTTCCTTGCATATCTGTGTAGCCGCAGCGTTACGCCGTGGAATCACTGATGAACAGGAAGCCCGGCAGCTGAATTTGCCTGGGTATAATTTGCAGCCGGGCTTTACCTTGAGCGGATTGGGTGCGCTGGCGGAAGCCGCGTTAACCTGCGATCGCATGGTGCAGTTCTGATGAAGCGCGTAGCCTTTGTTTTTTCGTCTGCGCCTCATGGTTCAGCGTCGGGCAGGGAAGGGCTGGACGCCCTGCTGGCAACCTCCGCGCTGACGGAAGAGATCGGCGTTTTCTTCGTGGGCGATGGCGTCTTTCAGCTTCTTCCCGGGCAGCGCCCCGCAGCGGTGCTGGCGCGCGACTATATCTCCACCTTTAAGCTCTTATCGCTATACGATATCGAACAGTGCTGGATTTGCGCTGCTTCAGCACGGGAGCGCGGTCTGAATTCTGCCACGCCGTGGGTTGTTGATGGCGAATGGCTGGAGCCAGAGGCTTTGCGCGCCCGGCTTGACGATTTTAACGTGATACTGCGGTTCTGAGGCTCGAATGCTCCACACGCTAAGCACATCTCCCTGGCACGCCGATATGGCGGCTATGCTCCGTTTGCTAAAAGAGGGCGACGATCTTCTGCTGCTGTCGGACGGCGTTATCGCCGCTCTCGCGGAAGGCCGTTTCCTTGAAATCCTGCAATCTGCCCCCATATCCCTCTACGCTCTGCAAGAAGATATCGAAGCCCGCGGGCTGGCTGGTCAAATTGCGGACAGTGTCGTCAGGGTTAGCTATACTGATTTCGTCAGACTTTCAGTCAAACATGCAGGTCAGTTGTCCTGGTAATGGCGGGATCGTTGTATATTTCTTGACACCTTTTCGGCACCGCCCTAAAATTCTGCGTCCTCATATTATATGAGGCGATTTATTACGTGTTTACGAAGCAAAAGCTAAAACCAGGAGCTATTTAATGGCAACAATTAACCAGCTGGTACGCAAACCACGCGCGCGCAAAGTTGCAAAGAGCAACGTGCCGGCGCTGGAAGCCTGCCCGCAGAAACGTGGCGTATGTACTCGTGTATATACCACCACTCCTAAGAAACCGAACTCCGCACTGCGTAAAGTTTGCCGTGTGCGTCTGACTAACGGTTTCGAAGTCACCTCCTACATCGGTGGTGAAGGTCACAACCTGCAGGAGCACTCCGTGATCCTGATCCGTGGCGGTCGTGTTAAAGACCTTCCGGGTGTTCGTTACCACACCGTTCGTGGTGCGCTTGACTGCTCCGGCGTTAAAGACCGTAAGCAAGCTCGCTCCAAGTATGGCGTGAAGCGTCCTAAGGCTTAATGGTTCTCCGTTAAGTAAGGCCAAACGTTTTATATTAATGTCAAACTAAACTCTTAGAGTTTTGGACAATCCTGAATTAACAACGGAGTATTTCCATGCCACGTCGTCGCGTCATTGGTCAGCGTAAAATCCTGCCGGATCCTAAGTTCGGATCAGAACTGCTGGCTAAATTTGTAAATATCCTGATGGTAGATGGTAAAAAATCTACTGCAGAAGCAATCGTATACAGCGCGCTGGAGACCCTGGCTCAGCGCTCTGGTAAAAATGAACTGGAAGCTTTCGAAGTCGCTCTCGACAACGTGCGCCCGACTGTAGAAGTTAAGTCTCGCCGCGTTGGTGGTTCTACTTATCAGGTTCCAGTTGAAGTCCGTCCGGTTCGTCGTAATGCTCTGGCAATGCGTTGGATCGTTGAAGCTGCTCGTAAACGTGGTGATAAATCCATGGCTCTGCGTCTGGCGAACGAACTTTCTGATGCTGCAGACAACAAAGGTACTGCAGTTAAGAAACGTGAAGACGTTCACCGTATGGCAGAAGCCAACAAGGCGTTCGCACACTACCGTTGGTAATCCCTTCGGAGTATTAGTCACCAGGCGGGCGCTTCAGATAAGTCGCCCGTTTTGGATAACTTAACTGAACGCCTAAAGAAATAAACGAGGAATCAAATGGCTCGTACAACACCCATCGCACGCTACCGTAACATCGGTATCAGTGCGCACATCGACGCCGGTAAAACTACTACTACCGAACGTATTCTGTTCTACACCGGTGTAAACCACAAAATCGGTGAAGTTCATGACGGCGCTGCCACCATGGACTGGATGGAACAGGAGCAGGAGCGTGGTATTACTATCACCTCCGCAGCGACTACTGCATTCTGGTCAGGTATGGCTAAGCAGTATGAACCGCATCGCGTAAACATCATCGACACCCCGGGGCACGTTGACTTCACCATCGAAGTAGAACGTTCCATGCGTGTGCTTGATGGTGCAGTAATGGTTTACTGCGCAGTTGGTGGTGTTCAGCCTCAGTCTGAAACCGTATGGCGTCAGGCAAACAAATACAAAGTTCCGCGCATTGCGTTCGTTAACAAAATGGACCGTATGGGTGCGAACTTCCTGAAAGTTGTTGGTCAGATCAAAACCCGTCTGGGCGCGAACCCTGTTCCGCTGCAGCTGGCGATTGGCGCTGAAGAAGCGTTCACCGGTGTTGTTGACCTGGTGAAAATGAAAGCCATCAACTGGAACGAAGAAGACGCAGGTGTAACCTTCACTTACGAAGATATCCCGGCAGACATGCAGGAACTGGCCGAAGAATGGCACCAGAACCTGATCGAGTCCGCTGCTGAAGCTTCTGAAGAGCTGATGGAGAAATACCTGGGTGGTGAAGAACTGACTGAAGAAGAGATTAAAACTGCTCTCCGTCAGCGCGTTCTGAACAACGAAATCATCCTGGTAACCTGTGGTTCTGCGTTCAAGAACAAAGGTGTTCAGGCGATGCTGGATGCGGTAGTTGACTACCTGCCATCCCCGGTTGACGTACCTGCGATCAACGGTATCCTGGACGATGGTAAAGATACTCCGGCTGAGCGTCACGCTAGCGATGATGAGCCGTTTGCTGCTCTGGCATTCAAAATCGCTACCGACCCGTTCGTGGGTAACCTGACCTTCTTCCGCGTATACTCTGGTGTGGTTAACTCTGGTGATACCATCCTGAACTCCGTGAAAGCTGCACGTGAGCGTTTCGGTCGTATCGTACAGATGCACGCTAACAAACGTGAAGAGATCAAAGAAGTTCGCGCGGGCGATATCGCTGCTGCTATCGGTCTGAAAGACGTAACTACGGGTGACACTCTGTGCGATCCTAATGCGCCGATCATTCTGGAGCGTATGGAATTCCCTGAGCCGGTAATCTCTATCGCTGTTGAACCGAAAACCAAAGCTGACCAGGAAAAAATGGGTCTGGCTCTGGGCCGTCTGGCTAAAGAAGACCCGTCTTTCCGCGTATGGACTGACGAAGAATCTAACCAGACCATCATCGCCGGTATGGGTGAGCTGCACCTCGACATCATCGTTGACCGTATGAAGCGTGAATTCAACGTTGAAGCGAACGTCGGTAAACCTCAGGTTGCTTACCGCGAAGCGATTCGCGCGAAAGTTACCGATATCGAAGGTAAACACGCTAAACAGTCTGGTGGTCGCGGTCAGTACGGTCACGTCGTTATCGACATGTACCCACTGGAGCCGGGCTCTAACCCGAAAGGTTATGAGTTCATCAACGACATCAAAGGTGGTGTAATTCCTGGCGAATACATCCCGGCCGTTGATAAAGGCATCCAGGAGCAGCTGAAAGCAGGTCCTCTGGCTGGTTATCCGGTAGTTGATCTGGGCGTGCGTCTGCACTTCGGTTCTTACCACGACGTTGACTCCTCTGAACTGGCGTTTAAACTGGCCGCTTCTATTGCCTTTAAAGATGGCTTTAAGAAAGCGAAACCAGTTCTGCTTGAGCCGATCATGAAGGTTGAAGTAGAAACTCCGGAAGAGAACACTGGTGACGTTATCGGTGACCTTAGCCGTCGTCGCGGTATGCTGCGCGGTCAGGAATCCAACGTGACTGGCGTTGTGATCCACGCTGAAGTTCCGCTGTCTGAAATGTTCGGATATGCAACTCAGCTGCGTTCTCTGACCAAAGGTCGTGCTTCTTACTCCATGGAGTTCCTGAAGTATGATGATGCGCCGAACAACGTTGCTCAGGCCGTAATCGAAGCCCGTGGTAAATAAGCCGCAGGGTTAAAACCAAAGTCCCGTGCTCTCTCCAGAAGGGGAGAGCACTATAGTAAGGAATATAGCCGTGTCTAAAGAAAAATTTGAACGTACAAAACCGCACGTCAACGTCGGTACTATCGGCCACGTTGACCATGGTAAAACTACTCTGACCGCTGCAATCACTACCGTTCTGGCTAAAACCTACGGTGGTTCTGCTCGCGCATTCGACCAGATCGATAACGCGCCGGAAGAAAAAGCTCGTGGTATCACCATCAACACTTCTCACGTTGAATATGACACCCCGACTCGCCACTACGCGCACGTAGACTGCCCGGGCCACGCCGACTATGTTAAAAACATGATCACCGGTGCTGCGCAGATGGACGGCGCGATCCTGGTTGTTGCTGCGACTGACGGCCCGATGCCGCAGACTCGTGAGCACATCCTGCTGGGTCGTCAGGTAGGCGTTCCGTACATCATCGTGTTCCTGAACAAATGCGACATGGTTGATGACGAAGAGCTGCTGGAACTGGTTGAAATGGAAGTTCGTGAACTTCTGTCTCAGTACGATTTCCCGGGCGACGACACTCCGATCGTTCGCGGTTCCGCTCTGAAAGCGCTGGAAGGCGACGCAGACTGGGAAGCGAAAATCATCGAACTGGCTGGCTACCTGGATTCTTACATCCCGGAACCAGAGCGTGCGATTGACAAGCCGTTCCTGCTGCCGATCGAAGACGTATTCTCCATCTCCGGTCGTGGTACCGTTGTTACCGGTCGTGTAGAGCGCGGTATCATCAAAGTTGGCGAAGAAGTTGAAATCGTTGGTATCAAAGAGACTGCGAAGTCTACCTGTACTGGCGTTGAAATGTTCCGCAAACTGCTGGACGAAGGCCGTGCTGGTGAGAACGTTGGTGTTCTGCTGCGTGGTATCAAACGTGAAGAAATCGAACGTGGTCAGGTACTGGCTAAGCCGGGTTCTATCAAGCCGCACACCAAGTTCGAATCTGAAGTGTACATTCTGTCCAAAGACGAAGGCGGCCGTCATACTCCGTTCTTCAAAGGCTACCGTCCGCAGTTCTACTTCCGTACAACTGACGTGACTGGCACCATCGAACTGCCGGAAGGCGTAGAGATGGTAATGCCGGGCGACAACATCAAAATGGTTGTTACCCTGATCCACCCGATCGCGATGGACGACGGTCTGCGTTTCGCAATCCGTGAAGGCGGCCGTACCGTTGGCGCGGGCGTGGTTGCTAAAGTTCTGGGCTAATATTTAGTTCTGAATTAAAAAGGGCGCTAAGGCGCCCTTTTTGCTGTCTGCTATTTGCGTGAAGCAGCACAGTGACTGACAGCAAAGAGATCAAACGCCTATTTAATAAACAGGCTATTGTAATCATAACTATTCTCATTTACACTTTGTCTGTAAGTTGAACGGGAGTATATATGTACGTTTGTCTGTGTAATGGTGTGAACGATAAAAAAATTCGTCAGGCTGTGCGCCAATTCAATCCTCAGTCTTTTCAGCAGCTGAGAAAATTTATTCCCGTTGGAAATCAATGTGGTAAGTGCGTTCGTGCAGCACGAGAAATTATGGAAGATGAATTAACCCGCATGCCGGAATATCAAGAGATCGCCTGAAGCCTCTCAGCTTTACTTTGACATCCCTATAGCCCGAACTACGCTTCAATAAGTGGAAGCGGAGGGACTATATAATGAAAGGTGATGTCAAAATCATAAGTTATCTCAATAAATTATTGGGAAATGAGCTAGTCGCAATTAATCAATACTTTCTCCATGCGAGAATGTTCAAGAACTGGGGCCTGATGCGCCTCAATGATGTCGAGTACCACGAATCTATCGATGAAATGAAGCATGCCGATAAGTATATCGAGCGCATTTTATTTCTCGAAGGGATCCCGAACCTGCAGGATCTCGGCAAACTCCGCATCGGAGAGGATGTGGAGGAGATGCTGCAATCCGACCTGAGGCTGGAACTGGAAGGGGCAAAGGATCTACGAGAAGCCATTGCCTATGCTGACAGCGTCCACGACTACGTCAGCCGTGATATGTTAATCACCATCCTCGCCGACGAAGAAGGCCATATCGACTGGCTGGAAACCGAGCTGGATTTGATAGGTAAAATTGGTCTGCAGAATTATCTTCAGTCGCAGATTAAAGTGGCTGACTAAAAAAAGTCTGCCAACCACATAGCAAACCCGCTGTGGCCAGGAAAGGGCCGAAAGGCAGCGGGTTGCGTAATGCCTGCCTGTGTTTGCCGCACAGAATCAGAACCGTTACGGCAGCGCAGGCGAGAATTGTTGCTATAAGAACGAGCTGCGGTAAAATTCTCCATCCCTGCCATGCCCCTAGTGCGGCGAGAAATTTGACATCGCCGTAGCCGATGCCTTCACGCCCGCGTATTCCCCTGTAGAGCCAATAGATCAACGCAAAGGCCAGATAGCCTGCTATCGCTCCCCAGACTGCATGCTGCAGATTGGCTGGTGACATACACAGATAATAAAGCAACCCGCCCCACAGCAGAGGGCAGGTAAATTTATCGGGTAGCAAGCCATAGCGCAGATCGTGCCAACAAAGCGTGAGTAATAACCCGCCATAAATAATAAAGAATGCCAAAGTCGCTATCATCGATGGTTTCCATGTGGTGGCCCTGGGTACTGAGTGTGATGCAGGAGCCAAGCCTCTGGCAAAAGGCAATAAACAGGAATGGATGTCCCGCTCCAGAGTATTTGCCGGCCTTTCATGGCATTGCGACGGGCCTGGAAGTGAGCTCGCAGAAACAAGTGATGATTTTGTACGCAGCCCTTGCGTTGTCGCTGAATTTGCGTATAATGCGCGGGCCTGTCAAAGTTGACGGCCGGTTCGATATGAACCCTGGTAGCAGCAACACGCTACCAAACAATGTTCCCAATTGGGGAACTATGTAAGAACGGTTACACTCTCCCATCAATCGTAATGGGTATGAGGAGTAACCATTTCGTCTATAAAATAATTGGAGCTCTGGTCTCATGCAGAACCAAAGAATCCGTATCCGCCTTAAAGCGTTTGATCATCGTCTGATCGATCAATCAACCGCGGAAATCGTCGAGACTGCTAAGCGCACTGGTGCGCAAGTCCGTGGTCCGATCCCGCTGCCGACCCGCAAAGAGCGCTTTACCGTTCTGATCTCTCCGCACGTTAACAAAGACGCGCGCGATCAGTACGAAATCCGCACTCATAAGCGTCTGGTTGACATCGTTGAGCCAACTGAAAAAACCGTTGATGCTCTGATGCGTCTGGATCTGGCTGCCGGTGTAGACGTGCAGATCAGCCTGGGTTAATCAGGTCATCGAGCGATTGAGAGGTTGAAACAATGATTGGTTTAGTCGGTAAAAAAGTGGGCATGACCCGCATCTTCACTGAAGATGGCGTATCTATCCCAGTAACCGTAATCGAAGTTGAAGCAAACCGCGTTACTCAGGTTAAAGATCTGGCTAACGATGGCTACCGTGCCGTTCAGGTGACCACTGGTGCTAAAAAAGCTAACCGTGTAACCAAACCGGAAGCGGGTCACTTCGCTAAAGCTGGCGTAGAAGCTGGCCGTGGTCTGTGGGAATTCCGTCTGGCTGACGGCGAAGAGTTCACCGTAGGTCAGGACATTAGCGTTGAGCTGTTTGCTGACGTTAAAAAAGTTGACGTAACCGGTACCTCTAAAGGTAAAGGTTTTGCTGGTACCGTTAAGCGCTGGAACTTCCGTACCCAGGACGCTACTCACGGTAACTCCTTGTCTCACCGCGTTCCGGGTTCTATCGGTCAGAACCAGACTCCGGGCAAAGTGTTCAAAGGCAAGAAAATGGCAGGTCAGCTGGGTAACGAACGTGTCACCGTTCAGAGCCTGGACGTAGTACGTGTTGACGCTGAGCGCAACCTGCTGCTGGTTAAAGGCGCGGTCCCGGGTGCAACCGGTAGCGACCTGATCGTTAAACCAGCTGTGAAGGCGTAAGGGGATAGCAATGGAATTAGTATTGAAAGACGCGCAGAGCGCGCTGACTGTTTCCGAAACTACCTTCGGTCGTGATTTCAACGAAGCGCTGGTTCACCAGGTTGTAGTTGCTTATGCAGCTGGTGCTCGTCAGGGTACTCGTGCTCAGAAGACTCGTGCTGAAGTAACTGGTTCAGGCAAAAAGCCGTGGCGCCAGAAAGGTACCGGCCGTGCGCGTTCAGGTTCTATCAAGAGCCCGATCTGGCGTTCAGGTGGCGTGACCTTCGCTGCGCGTCCGCAGGACCACAGTCAAAAAGTTAACAAAAAGATGTACCGCGGCGCGCTGAAAAGCATTCTGTCCGAACTGGTACGTCAGGATCGTCTGATCGTTGTCGAATCTTTCTCTGTAGAAGCGCCTAAAACTAAGCTGCTGGCACAGAAACTGAAAGACATGGCTCTGGAAGATGTGCTGATCATCACCGGTGAGCTGGACGAGAACCTGTTCCTTGCTGCGCGCAACCTGCACAAGGTTGACGTACGTGATGCAACTGGTATCGACCCGGTTAGCCTGATCGCCTTCGACAAAGTCGTAATGACTGCTGATGCTGTTAAGCAAGTTGAGGAGATGCTGGCATGATTCGTGAAGAACGTCTGCTGAAGGTGCTGCGCGCACCGCACGTTTCTGAAAAAGCGTCTACTGCGATGGAAAAAACTAACACCATCGTTCTCAAAGTTGCTAAAGACGCGACCAAAGCAGAGATCAAAGCTGCTGTGCAGAAACTGTTTGAAGTCGAAGTCGAAGTCGTTAACACCCTGGTTGTTAAAGGGAAAGTTAAACGTCACGGACAGCGTATCGGTCGTCGTAGCGACTGGAAAAAAGCTTACGTCACCCTGAAGGAAGGCCAGAATCTGGACTTCGTCGGCGGCGCTGAGTAAGTCGGAGGAGTAATACAATGGCAGTTGTTAAATGTAAACCGACATCTCCGGGTCGTCGCCACGTTGTTAAAGTGGTCAACCCAGAGCTGCACAAGGGCAAACCTTTTGCTCCGCTGGTTGAAAAAAACAGCAAATCCGGTGGTCGTAACAACAATGGCCGTATCACCACCCGTCATATCGGTGGTGGTCACAAACAGGCCTACCGTATTGTTGACTTCAAACGCAACAAAGATGGTATCCCGGCAGTTGTTGAACGTCTTGAGTACGATCCGAACCGCTCCGCGAACATCGCGCTGGTTCTGTACAAAGACGGTGAGCGCCGTTACATTCTGGCCCCTAAAGGCCTGAAAGCTGGCGACCAGATTCAATCTGGCGTTGATGCTGCAATCAAAGCAGGCAACACCCTGCCGATGCGCAATATCCCGGTTGGTTCTACCGTTCATAACGTAGAAATGAAACCAGGTAAAGGCGGTCAGCTGGCTCGTTCCGCTGGTACTTACGTTCAGATCGTTGCTCGCGATGGTGCTTATGTCACCCTGCGTCTGCGTTCTGGTGAAATGCGTAAAGTCGAAGCAGACTGCCGCGCTACTCTGGGCGAAGTTGGCAATGCTGAGCATATGCTGCGCGTTCTGGGTAAAGCAGGTGCTGCACGCTGGCGTGGTGTTCGTCCTACCGTTCGCGGTACTGCGATGAACCCAGTCGACCACCCACATGGTGGTGGTGAAGGTCGTAACTTTGGTAAGCACCCGGTAACTCCGTGGGGCGTTCAGACCAAAGGTAAGAAGACCCGCAGCAACAAGCGTACTGATAAATTCATCGTACGTCGCCGTAGCAAATAATTTTAGAGGATAAGCCATGCCACGTTCTCTCAAGAAAGGTCCTTTTATTGACCTGCACTTGCTGAAGAAGGTAGAGAAAGCGGTGGAAAGCGGAGACAAGAAGCCCCTGCGCACTTGGTCCCGTCGTTCAACGATCTTTCCTAACATGATCGGTTTGACCATCGCTGTCCATAATGGTCGTCAGCACGTTCCAGTTTTTGTTTCCGACGAAATGGTTGGTCACAAACTGGGTGAATTCGCACCGACTCGTACTTATCGCGGCCACGCTGCTGATAAAAAAGCGAAGAAGAAATAAGGTAGGAGGAAGAGATGGAAACTTTAGCTCAACATCGCCATGCTCGTTCTTCTGCTCAGAAGGTTCGCCTTGTTGCTGACCTGATTCGCGGTAAGAAAGTGTCGCAGGCCCTGGATATTCTGACCTACACCAATAAGAAAGCTGCTGTACTGGTCAAGAAGGTACTGGAATCTGCCATTGCTAACGCTGAACACAACGATGGCGCTGACATTGATGATCTGAAAGTTGCGAAAATTTTCGTAGACGAAGGCCCGAGCATGAAGCGCATTATGCCGCGTGCTAAAGGTCGTGCAGATCGCATCCTGAAGCGCACCAGCCACATTACTGTGGTTGTGTCCGATCGCTGAGACTCTGGAGACTAGCAATGGGTCAGAAAGTACATCCTAATGGTATTCGCCTGGGTATTGTAAAACCATGGAACTCAACCTGGTTTGCGAACACCAAAGAATTCGCTGACAACCTGGACAGCGATTTTAAAGTACGTCAGTACCTGACTAAGGAACTGGCGAAAGCGTCTGTATCTCGCATCGTTATCGAGCGTCCGGCTAAAAGCATCCGTGTGACCATTCACACTGCTCGCCCGGGTATCGTTATCGGTAAGAAAGGCGAAGACGTAGAAAAACTGCGCAAGGTCGTCGCGGATCTCGCTGGCGTGCCTGCACAGATCAATATTGCCGAAGTTCGTAAGCCTGAACTGGACGCTAAATTGGTTGCTGACAGCATCACTTCTCAGCTGGAACGTCGCGTTATGTTCCGTCGTGCTATGAAGCGTGCTGTACAGAACGCAATGCGTCTGGGCGCTAAAGGTATCAAAGTTGAAGTTAGCGGCCGTCTGGGCGGCGCGGAAATCGCACGTACCGAATGGTACCGTGAAGGTCGCGTACCGCTGCACACTCTGCGTGCTGACATCGACTACAACACCTCTGAAGCGCACACCACTTACGGTGTAATCGGCGTTAAGGTATGGATCTTCAAAGGTGAGATCCTGGGTGGTATGGCTGCTGTTGAACAACCGGAACCGGCTGCTCAACCTAAAAAGCAGCAGCGTAAAGGCCGTAAATAAGGAGCGTCGCTGATGTTACAACCAAAGCGTACAAAATTCCGTAAAGTGCACAAAGGCCGCAACCGTGGTCTGGCGCAGGGTACGGATGTTAGCTTCGGCACTTTCGGTCTGAAAGCTGTTGGCCGTGGTCGTCTGACTGCACGTCAGATCGAAGCAGCACGTCGTGCTATGACCCGTGCAGTTAAGCGTCAAGGTAAGATCTGGATCCGTGTATTCCCGGACAAACCGATCACCGAGAAGCCGCTGGAAGTTCGTATGGGTAAAGGTAAAGGTAACGTGGAGTACTGGGTTGCCTTGATTCAGCCGGGTAAAGTCCTTTATGAAATGGACGGCGTACCGGAAGAGCTGGCCCGTGAAGCATTCGGCCTGGCAGCAGCGAAACTGCCGATCAAAACCACCTTTGTAACTAAGACGGTGATGTAATGAAAGCAAAAGAGCTGCGTGAAAAAAGCGTTGAAGAGCTGAACGCTGAGCTGCTGAACCTGCTGCGTGAGCAGTTCAACCTGCGTATGCAGGCTGCAAGTGGCCAGCTGCAACAGACTCATCTGCTGAAGCAAGTGCGTCGTGATGTTGCACGCGTTAAGACTTTACTGACTCAGAAGGCGGGTGCGTAATGACCGATAAAATCCGTACTCTGCAAGGTCGCGTGGTTAGCGACAAAATGGAGAAATCCATTGTTGTTGCTATCGAACGTATGGTGAAACACCCGGTATACGGCAAATTCATCAAGCGTACGACCAAACTGCACGTACATGACGAGAACAACGAATGCGGTATCGGCGACGTGGTTGAAATCCGCGAATGCCGTCCGCTGTCCAAGACTAAGTCCTGGACGCTGGTTCGCGTTGTAGAGAAAGCGGTTCTGTAATAGAGTACGCATTCTCGATACGGATAAACGGCTCAGCGATGAGCCGTTTATTTTTTCTACCCATATCTGATTTGCGGTGTTATAATGCCGCGCCCTCGATATGGGGCTTTTTTAACGACCCTATTTTTGGGTCTCAGTAGTAGTTGACATTAGCGGAGCACTAAAATGATCCAAGAACAGACTATGCTGAACGTCGCCGACAACTCCGGTGCACGTCGCGTAATGTGTATCAAGGTTCTGGGTGGCTCGCACCGTCGCTACGCAGGCGTAGGCGACATCATCAAGATCACCATCAAAGAAGCAATTCCGCGTGGTAAGGTCAAAAAAGGTGATGTGCTGAAGGCGGTAGTGGTGCGCACCAAGAAGGGTGTTCGTCGCCCGGACGGTTCTGTCATTCGCTTCGATGGTAATGCATGCGTTATTTTAAACAATAACAGCGAGCAGCCCATCGGTACGCGTATTTTTGGGCCGGTAACTCGTGAACTTCGTAACGAGAAGTTCATGAAAATTATCTCTCTGGCCCCAGAAGTACTCTAAGGAGCGAATCATGGCAGCGAAAATCCGTCGTGATGACGAAGTTATCGTGTTAACCGGTAAAGATAAAGGTAAACGCGGTAAAGTTAAGAATGTCTTGTCTTCCGGCAAGCTCATTGTTGAAGGTATCAACCTGGTTAAGAAACACCAGAAGCCGGTTCCGGCTCTGAACCAACCAGGCGGCATCGTTGAAAAAGAAGCTGCTATTCAGGTTTCTAACGTTGCAATCTTCAATGCGGCAACCGGCAAGGCTGACCGTGTAGGCTTTAGATTCGAAGACGGCAAAAAAGTCCGTTTCTTCAAATCTAACAGCGAAACTATCAAGTAATTTGGAGTAGTACGATGGCGAAACTGCATGATTACTACAAAGACGAAGTAGTTAAAAAACTCATGACTGAGTTTAACTACAATTCTGTCATGCAAGTCCCTCGGGTCGAGAAGATCACCCTGAACATGGGTGTTGGTGAAGCGATCGCTGACAAGAAACTGCTGGATAACGCAGCAGCCGATCTGACAGCAATCTCCGGTCAAAAACCGCTGATCACCAAAGCACGCAAATCAGTTGCAGGCTTCAAAATCCGTCAGGGCTATCCGATCGGCTGTAAAGTAACTCTGCGTGGCGAACGCATGTGGGAGTTCTTTGAGCGCCTGATCACTATTGCTGTACCGCGTATCCGTGACTTCCGTGGCTTGTCCGCTAAGTCTTTCGACGGTCGTGGCAACTACAGCATGGGTGTCCGTGAGCAGATCATCTTCCCAGAAATCGACTACGATAAAGTCGACCGCGTTCGTGGTTTGGATATTACCATTACCACTACTGCGAAATCTGATGAAGAAGGCCGCGCTCTGCTGGCTGCCTTTGACTTCCCGTTCCGCAAGTAAGGTAGGGTTACTTAATGGCTAAGCAATCAATGAAAGCACGCGAAGTAAAGCGCGTGGCTTTAGCTGATAAATTCTTCGCTAAACGCGCTGAACTGAAAGCTATCATCTCTGATGTGAACGCAACCGACGAAGATCGTTGGAATGCTGTTCTCAAGCTGCAGACTCTGCCGCGTGATTCCAGCCCGTCTCGTCAGCGTAATCGCTGCCGTCAAACAGGTCGTCCGCATGGTTTCCTGCGGAAGTTCGGGTTGAGCCGTATCAAGGTCCGTGAAGCCGCAATGCGCGGTGAAATCCCGGGTCTGAAAAAGGCTAGCTGGTAATTGTCACCAATTGAATCACGGGAGTAAAGACAGATGAGCATGCAAGATCCGATCGCGGATATGCTGACCCGTATCCGTAACGGTCAGGCCGCGAATAAAGCTGCGGTCACCATGCCTTCCTCCAAGCTGAAAGTGGCAATTGCCAACGTGCTGAAGGAAGAAGGCTTTATTGAAGATTTTAAAGTTGAAGGCGACATCAAGCCGGAACTGGAACTGACTCTTAAGTATTTCCAGGGTAAAGCTGTTGTAGAAAGCATTCAGCGTGTCAGCCGCCCAGGTCTGCGCATCTACAAACGTAAAGATGAGCTGCCGAAAGTTATGGCGGGTCTGGGTATCGCGGTTATTTCTACCTCTAAAGGTGTTATGACCGATCGTGCAGCGCGCCAGGCTGGTCTTGGTGGCGAAATTATCTGCTACGTAGCCTAATCGGAGGAAAAAATGTCTCGTGTTGCTAAAGCACCGGTCGTTGTTCCTGCCGGCGTTGATGTAAAAATCAACGGTCAGGTTATTACGATCAAAGGTAAAAACGGCGAGCTGACTCGTACCCTCAACAATGCTGTTGAAGTTAAACATGCAGATAATGCTCTGACCTTCGGTCCGCGTGATGGTTTCGTGGATGGATGGGCTCAGGCTGGTACCGCGCGTGCCCTGCTGAACTCAATGGTTGTTGGTGTTACCGAAGGCTTCACTAAAAAGCTTCAGCTGGTTGGTGTAGGCTATCGTGCAGCGGTCAAAGGGGATGTAGTAAACCTGGCTTTAGGTTTCTCTCATCCTGTTGAGCATAAACTGCCGGCCGGTATCACTGCAGAATGTCCGACTCAAACTGAAATCGTGCTGAAAGGCGCTGATAAGCAGGTGATCGGCCAGGTTGCAGCAGATCTGCGCGCCTACCGTCGTCCTGAGCCTTATAAAGGTAAGGGTGTTCGTTACGCCGACGAAGTCGTGCGTACCAAAGAGGCTAAGAAGAAGTAAGGTAACACTATGGATAAGAAATCTGCTCGTATCCGTCGTGCGACCCGCGCACGCCGCAAGCTCCAGGAGCTGGGTGCAACTCGCCTGGTGGTACATCGTACCCCGCGTCATATTTACGCACAGGTAATTGCACCGAACGGTTCTGAAGTTCTGGTAGCTGCTTCTACTGTAGAAAAAGCTATCGCTGAACAACTGAAGTACACCGGTAACAAAGACGCGGCAGCAGCTGTGGGTAAAGCTGTTGCTGAACGCGCTCTGGAAAAAGGCATCAAAGATGTTTCCTTTGACCGTTCCGGGTTCCAATATCATGGTCGTGTCCAGGCACTGGCAGATGCTGCCCGTGAAGCTGGCCTTCAGTTCTAAGGTAGAGGTGTAAGATGGCTCACATCGAAAAACAAGCTGGCGAACTGCAGGAAAAGCTGATCGCGGTTAACCGCGTATCTAAAACCGTTAAAGGTGGTCGTATTTTCTCCTTCACAGCTCTGACTGTAGTTGGTGACGGTAACGGTCGCGTTGGTTTTGGTTACGGTAAAGCGCGTGAAGTTCCAGCAGCGATCCAGAAAGCGATGGAAAAAGCCCGTCGCAATATGATTAACGTCGCGCTGAACCACGGCACCCTGCAGCACCCGGTTAAAGGTGTTCACACGGGTTCTCGTGTATTCATGCAGCCAGCTTCCGAAGGTACCGGTATCATCGCCGGTGGTGCAATGCGCGCCGTTCTGGAAGTTGCTGGAGTTCATAACGTTCTGGCCAAAGCATATGGTTCCACCAACCCGATCAACGTGGTTCGTGCAACTATTGATGGCCTGGAAAATATGAATTCTCCAGAAATGGTCGCTGCCAAGCGTGGTAAATCCGTTGAAGAAATTCTGGGGAAATAAACCATGGCAAAGACTATTAAAATTACTCAAACCCGCAGTGCAATCGGTCGTCTGCCGAAACACAAGGCAACGCTGCTTGGCCTGGGTCTGCGTCGTATTGGTCACACCGTAGAGCGCGAGGATACTCCTGCTGTTCGTGGTATGGTCAACGCGGTTTCCTTCATGGTTAAAGTTGAGGAGTAAGAGATGCGTTTAAATACTCTGTCTCCGGCCGAAGGCTCCAAAAAGGCGGGTAAACGCCTGGGTCGTGGTATCGGTTCTGGCCTCGGTAAAACCGGTGGTCGTGGTCACAAAGGTCAGAACTCTCGTTCTGGTGGTGGCGTACGTCGCGGTTTCGAAGGTGGTCAGATGCCTCTGTACCGTCGTCTGCCGAAATTCGGCTTCACTTCTCGTAAAGCGATGATCACTGCAGAAGTTCGTCTGTCTGATCTGGCTCACGTAGAAGGCGATGTTATCGACCTGAACACGCTGAAAGCGGCTAACATTATCGGTATCCAGATCGAGTTCGCGAAAGTGATCCTGTCTGGTGAAGTATCTCGTCCGGTAACTGTTCGTGGCCTGCGCGTGACTAAAGGTGCTCGTGCTGCTATCGAAGCTGCTGGCGGTAAAATTGAGGAATAAGTAGCAGATGGCTAAGCAACCGGGATTAGATTTTCAAAGTGCCAAAGGTGGGATTGGCGAACTGAAGCGCAGACTGTTGTTTGTAATCGGTGCGTTGATTGTGTTCCGTATTGGCTCTTTTATTCCGATCCCTGGTATTGATGCCGCTGTACTTGCCAAACTGCTTGAGCAACAGCGAGGCACCATCATTGAAATGTTCAACATGTTCTCTGGTGGTGCTCTCAGCCGTGCTTCTATCTTTGCGTTGGGTATCATGCCGTATATTTCGGCATCGATCATTGTCCAGCTGCTGACGGTTGTTTATCAGCCGTTAGCGGAGCTGAAGAAAGAAGGGGAGTCTGGTCGTCGTAAGATCAGCCAGTACACCCGCTACGGTACTCTGGTGCTGGCGATATTCCAGTCGATCGGTATTGCTACCGGTCTGCCGAATATGCCTGGTATGCAGGGCCTGGTGATTAATCCAGGCTTTGCATTCTATTTCACCGCTGTTGTTAGTCTGGTCTCAGGAACGATGTTCCTGATGTGGCTCGGCGAACAGATTACTGAGCGCGGTATCGGAAACGGTATCTCAATCATTATCTTCGCCGGTATCGTTGCGGGTCTCCCGCCGGCCATCGCCCATACTATCGAGCAAGCGCGTCAAGGCGACCTGCACTTCCTCCTGTTGCTGTTGGTTGCAGTATTAGTATTTGCAGTGACCTTCTTTGTTGTCTTTGTAGAGCGTGGTCAACGCCGCATTGTGGTAAACTACGCTAAACGTCAACAGGGTCGTCGTGTCTATGCTGCACAGAGCACACATTTACCGCTGAAAGTGAATATGGCAGGGGTTATCCCGGCAATCTTCGCTTCCAGTATTATTCTGTTCCCGGCTACCATTACATCATGGTTCGGGGGCGGTACTGGTTGGAACTGGCTGACAACAATTTCGCTGTATTTGCAGCCTGGGCAACCGCTTTATGTGTTACTCTATGCGTCTGCAATCATCTTCTTCTGTTTCTTCTACACGGCGTTGGTTTTCAACCCGCGTGAAACAGCAGATAACCTGAAGAAGTCCGGTGCATTTGTACCAGGAATTCGTCCGGGAGAGCAAACGGCGAAGTATATCGATAAAGTAATGACTCGCCTGACTTTGGTCGGTGCGTTATACATCACTTTTATCTGCCTGATCCCGGAGTTCATGCGTGATGCAATGAAAGTACCGTTCTACTTCGGTGGAACCTCACTGCTTATCGTTGTTGTCGTGATTATGGACTTTATGGCTCAAGTGCAAACTCTGATGATGTCGAGTCAGTACGAGTCTGCATTGAAGAAGGCGAACCTGAAAGGCTACGGCCGCTAACAGGTCGCTCGAGAAGTTACGGAGAGTAAAAATGAAAGTTCGTGCTTCCGTCAAGAAATTATGCCGTAACTGCAAAATCGTTAAGCGTGATGGCGTCATCCGCGTGATTTGCAGTGCCGAGCCGAAGCATAAACAGCGCCAAGGCTGATTTATTCGCATATTTTTCTTGCAAAGTTGGGTTGAGCTGGCTAGATTAGCCAGCCAATCTTTTGTATGTCTGTACGTTTCCATTTGAGTATCCTGAAAACGGGCTTTTCAGCATGGTGCGTACATATTAAATAGTAGGAGTGCATAGTGGCCCGTATAGCAGGCATTAACATTCCTGATCACAAACATACCGTAATCGCATTAACTGCTATTTTCGGTATCGGCAAGACCCGCTCTAAAGCCATCTGTGCTGACACGGGTATCGCTGAAAATGTTAAGATCAGTGAGCTGTCTGAAGAACAAATTGAATCCCTGCGTGAAGCGGTTGGTAAATTTGTCGTTGAAGGTGATCTGCGCCGTGAAATCACCCTGAGCATCAAGCGTCTGATGGACCTTGGTTGCTATCGTGGTTTACGCCATCGTCGTGGTCTTCCGGTTCGCGGTCAGCGTACTAAGACCAACGCACGTACCCGTAAGGGTCCGCGTAAACCGATCAAGAAATAGTCGGGGTGATTGAATAATGGCAAAGGCACCAGTTCGTGCACGTAAGCGTGTAAGAAAACAAGTCTCTGATGGCGTGGCTCATGTCCATGCTTCTTTTAACAACACCATCGTTACCATTACCGATCGTCAGGGTAACGCGCTGGGTTGGGCAACAGCCGGTGGTTCCGGTTTCCGTGGTTCTCGCAAATCCACTCCGTTTGCAGCTCAGGTTGCAGCAGAGCGTTGCGCTGAAGCCGTAAAAGAATACGGCATCAAGAATCTGGAAGTTATGGTCAAAGGTCCGGGTCCAGGTCGCGAATCTACTATTCGTGCACTGAACGCCGCTGGTTTCCGCATCACTAATATTACTGATGTGACTCCGATCCCTCATAACGGTTGTCGTCCGCCGAAAAAACGTCGCGTATAACGCGTTCGTTTCTAGGATTGTTGGAGAAAGAAAATGGCAAGATATTTGGGTCCTAAGCTCAAGCTGAGCCGTCGTGAGGGCACAGACCTGTTCCTTAAGTCTGGCGTTCGCGCGATCGATACCAAGTGTAAAATTGAACAAGCTCCTGGCCAGCACGGTGCGCGTAAACCGCGTCTGTCTGACTATGGTGTGCAGTTGCGTGAAAAGCAAAAAGTTCGCCGTATGTACGGTGTGCTGGAGCGTCAGTTCCGTAACTACTATAAAGAAGCAGCGCGTCTGAAAGGCAACACCGGTGAAAACCTGTTGACTCTGCTGGAAGGTCGTCTGGACAACGTTGTATACCGTATGGGCTTCGGCGCGACTCGTGCTGAATCACGTCAGCTGGTTAGCCACAAAGCTATCATGGTAAACGGTCGTGTTGTTAACATCGCTTCTTATCAGGTTAAAGCGAATGACGTTGTCAGCATTCGTGAGAAAGCGAAAAAGCAATCTCGCGTGAAAGCCGCTCTGGAGCTGGCTGAGCAGCGTGAAAAGCCAACCTGGCTGGAAGTTGATGCTGGCAAGATGGAAGGTACGTTCAAGCGTCAGCCGGAACGTTCTGATCTGTCTGCGGACATTAACGAACACCTGATCGTCGAGCTTTACTCCAAGTAAAGCTTAGTACCAAAGAGAGGACACAATGCAGGGTTCTGTGACAGAGTTTCTAAAACCGCGCCTGGTCGATATCGAGCAAGTGAGTTCGACGCACGCCAAGGTGACCCTTGAACCTTTAGAGCGTGGCTTTGGCCATACTCTTGGTAACGCACTGCGCCGTATTCTGCTCTCATCGATGCCGGGTTGCGCGGTGACCGAGGTTGAGATTGATGGTGTACTTCATGAGTACAGCACCAAAGAAGGCGTTCAGGAAGATATCCTTGAAATCCTGCTCAACCTGAAAGGGCTGGCGGTGAGAGTTCAGGGTAAAGATGAAGTTATCCTTACTTTGAACAAATCTGGCATTGGCCCTGTGACCGCAGCCGACATTACCCATGACGGTGATGTCGAAATCGTCAAGCCGCAACATGTGATCTGCCACCTGACCGATGAGAACGCAGCTATTAGCATGCGTATCAAAGTTCAGCGCGGTCGCGGTTATGTGCCGGCTTCTGCCCGAATTCATTCGGAAGAAGATGAGCGCCCAATCGGCCGTCTGCTGGTCGACGCATGCTACAGCCCTGTAGAGCGTATTGCCTACAATGTTGAAGCAGCGCGTGTAGAACAGCGTACCGACCTGGACAAGCTGGTCATCGAAATGGAAACCAACGGCACAATCGATCCTGAAGAGGCGATTCGTCGTGCGGCAACCATCCTGGCAGAACAACTGGAAGCTTTCGTTGATTTACGTGATGTACGTCAGCCGGAAGTGAAAGAAGAGAAACCAGAATTCGATCCGATCCTGCTGCGCCCTGTTGACGATCTCGAATTGACTGTCCGCTCTGCTAACTGCCTTAAGGCAGAAGCTATCCACTATATCGGTGATCTGGTACAGCGTACCGAGGTTGAGTTGCTGAAAACGCCGAACCTGGGTAAAAAATCTCTTACTGAGATTAAAGACGTGCTGGCTTCACGTGGTTTGTCTCTGGGCATGCGCCTGGAAAACTGGCCACCGGCAAGCATTGCTGACGAGTAACCGGATCACAGGTTAAGGTTTTACTGAGAAGGATAAGGTCATGCGCCATCGTAAGAGTGGTCGTCAACTGAACCGCAACAGCAGCCATCGCCAGGCTATGTTCCGTAACATGGCTGGTTCGCTGGTTCGTCATGAAATCATCAAGACGACCCTGCCGAAAGCGAAAGAACTGCGTCGCGTAGTTGAGCCGCTGATTACTCTTGCCAAGACTGATAGCGTTGCTAATCGTCGTCTGGCATTCGCCCGTACTCGTGATAACGAGATCGTGGCAAAACTGTTTAACGAGCTGGGCCCGCGTTTCGCGAGCCGCGCCGGTGGTTACACTCGTATTCTGAAGTGTGGCTTCCGTGCAGGCGACAACGCGCCGATGGCATACATCGAGCTGGTTGATCGCTCTGAATCGAAAGCAGAAGCTGCTGCAGAGTAATCTGTAGTAACGTAAAAAAACCCGCTCCGGCGGGTTTTTTTATATCCACCCTATTCCTGCTTGTTTACAATATCTGCATTATTTTTGTTCATCCCCGGAGCCTTATGATGTGGTTACTGGATCAGTGGGCAGAACGCCATATTCTTGATGCACAGCACAAAGGTGAGTTTGATAACCTGCCGGGAAGTGGGGAGCCACTGACTCTGGACGATGACTCGCATGTGCCACCTGAGCTACGCGCAGGCTATCGATTACTCAAGAATTCGGGTTGTTTACCTCCCGAACTTGAACATCGTAAAGAAGCCGTGATGCTCAATGACTTACTTAAAGGCGTTCAGGAGAGCGATCCCCGCTATGCTGAGCTGAGCCGTCGTCTGGCGCTGCTTGAGTTAAAGCTGCGGCAGGCGGGCTTGAACACTGACTTTCTGCGTGGGGATTACGCGGATAAGTTGCTGCAAAAGATTAATGAGGAGTAATTATGTACCGCATAGGTGAACTGGCTAAATTAGCTGACGTTACTCCCGATACCATCCGCTATTATGAAAAACAGCAGATGATGGATCATAACGTACGCACTGAAGGTGGCTTTCGTCTCTATTCGGATAACGATCTACAGAGGCTGCGTTTTATTCGCTATGCCAGGCAGCTTGGTTTTACGCTGGAGTCGATCCGCGAACTTCTCTCGATCCGCATCGATCCGGAACATCATACCTGTCAGGAATCTAAAGGCATTGTGCAGGCTCGTTTAAGTGAAGTGGAATCCCGGATTAAAGAGTTACAAGCCATGCGTCGTTCTTTGCAGCGCCTCAATGATGCATGCTGCGGCACAGCGCACAGCAGCGTCTATTGCTCAATTCTTGAAGCACTGGAGCAGGGCGCCAGCAGTCATAATCCAGCACGTTGATTTTTTCATCAGACGCGTCTACACTCACGCCGATTTCTTTTACATATCTGGAGAGCTTATGAGCCGCTATCAGCATACTAAAGGGCAAATAAAAGATAACGCCCTTGAGGCATTACTTCATGACCCGTTATTCAGGCAGCGAGTTGAAAAGAACAAGAAAGGGAAAGGCAGCTATCAAAGAAAAGAAAAACATGCGGGACAGAATGGTCGGGAGGCCAGTGGCAAGAAAGTAAATGACTTTTTTACCACTGGCCTTCTGCTTTTAAGGCTTCTTAAGAACGATTGTTTTGTTCTTTCAGCAGGTCACGAATTTCGCTAAGCAGGACTTCTTCTTTGGTTGGCGCCGGTGGTGCTGCCGGGGCCTCTTCCTTTTTCCTGTTCAGTTTGTTCATCAGTTTGATTGCCATAAAAATAGCAAACGCCACGATAATAAAATCGAACACGTTCTGAATGAATACGCCGTAATGCATGACGACCGCCGGGATGTCGCCCTGGGCATCCCGTAGCGTCACGGCAAACTGTTTAAAGTCGATTCCGCCAATGAGTAAGCCTAGCGGCGGCATAATAATATCGGCAACTAACGACGATACGATTTTACCAAATGCTGCGCCAATGATGACACCGACTGCCAAATCAACCACATTCCCGCGCATCGCAAATTCGCGAAATTCTTTTAAAAAACTCATTTTATTCTCCTTGAGCCAGCTGACACTGATAAGTTTAACAAATGTATTACTATTTTCCATTACCACGAAATAATTGCAGAAAAATATTATCCTTTGATATACAAGGGATAAAAGAAAGGCGTCTTGTCGACGCCTGCGAACTACAAAAAGAAAGGACTTGGCTGGAATAGTCTTTCGACGTCAGAGATGAATTTTTTGTCAGTCAGGAACATAACGACATGATCCCCTTGCTCAATACGCAGATTGTTATTCGCTATCATGACATCATTACCGCGTACAACGGCGCCAATAATTGTTCCGGGGGGAAGCTTAATCTCATCGATAGCGCGTCCAACCACCCGTGAAGTACTTTCATCTCCGTGCGCGACAGCTTCAATAGCCTCTGCGACACCGCGGCGTAGGGAGGAAACGCCGACAATATCGGCTTTACGCACATGGCTGAGCAACGCAGAGATGGTTGCCTGCTGCGGTGATATTGCAATGTCGATCACGCTCCCCTGGACAAGATCGACGTAGGCACGGCGCTGGATCAGTACCATCACCTTTTTGGCCCCCATGCGCTTTGCGAGCATGGCTGACATAATATTGGCTTCGTCATCGTTGGTGACGGCAATGAAAAGATCGACTTGATCGATATGTTCCTCAGCCAGCAATTCTTGATCTGAAGCATCGCCGTAGAAGACGATCGTATTTTGCAGCTTTTCCGCAAGTTCTGCGGCACGCTGCTGATTACGTTCAATCAGTTTGACGCTGTAATCTTTCTCCAGCTTATGAGCGAGCCCGGCGCCAATGTTTCCGCCACCAACCAGCATGATGCGCTTATACGGCTTTTCGAGGCGCTGAAGTTCGCTCATGACGGCGCGAATATGCTGCGAAGCGGCGATGAAAAACACTTCATCACCGGCTTCAACAATGGTTGAACCTTGTGGCCTGATGGGGCGATCGTGGCGGAAGATAGCGGCTACGCGTGTGTCAATATGCGGCATATGTTCGCGCATAGTTGAAAGTGCGTTTCCCACTAAAGGACCGCCATAATAGGCTTTAACGACTGCGAGGCTTACTTTTCCTTCGGCAAAATTGACAACCTGCAGCGCGCCTGGATACTCAATCAGGCGGTGAATGCTGTCAATGACCAGCTGCTCTGGCGCGATGAGGTGGTCAATAGGAACCGCTTCTGAGTGGAAAAGTTTATCGGCATCACGCACATAATCCGGGGAGCGGATGCGAGCAATACGGTTTGGCGTATTAAACAGCGAATAGGCGACCTGGCAGGCCACCATATTCGTTTCATCTGAGCTGGTCACTGCGACCAGCATATCGGCGTCATCCGCACCCGCCTCACGCAGCACGCGTGGATGCGAGCCGTGGCCCTGAACCACTCTGAGATCAAATTTGTCCTGAAGACTGCGAAGGCGGTCGCCATTCGTGTCTACCAGCGTAATATCGTTGTTCTCTCCGACAAGGTTTTCTGCCAGAGTTCCGCCGACCTGCCCTGCGCCCAATATGATAATTTTCATCAGTCGCGACTCGTTATCTCATTACTTTTTGATTAGCTTAGCGTAAAAGAAGCCGTCACCTTCTTCAGCACCTGGCAAATTTTGCTGGCCCGGCAAATCTGCGCTGCCGGTTTCGCTGAGAACCGCATCCGCAGTACGCTGCAGGAAGGCTTTAATTTGCTGGCTGTTCTCTTCCGGCAATACCGAACACGTTGCGTAAACCAGAGTCCCGCCGGTTTTCAAATGCGGCCATACGGCATCCAGAATTTCAGACTGCAGCTGGGCCAGTTCCGCGATATCACGATCCCGGCGCAGCCACTTGATATCCGGATGACGGCGAATGACGCCGGTGGCGGAACAGGGGGCGTCCAGCAGAATACGATCGAACTGCTGCTCTCCACACCATTGGGCTGGATAACGGCCATCACCTTGTTTAACGGTGGCCTTCATGCCCAGACGCTTCAGGTTGTCATAGACGCGGGAGAGTCGCTGCTCATCAACATCGACGGCCAGCACCTGTGCTTCGGGCGCCGCTTCGAGAATATGTGTGGTTTTACCCCCCGGTGCCGCGCACAGATCCAGAATTTGCTCGCCGTTTTTTGGATCAAGAAATGTGATGCAGCCCTGAGCGGAGGCATCCTGAACCGTAACCCAACCCTCTTCAAACCCCGGCAATGCGTGGACCGGCACCGGTGTTTCCATGCGCACAGCGTCAGGGTAAGCAGGATGAGTAAAACCTTTCATTCCCGCCTCTTCCAGCAGTGCCAGCCAGCTATCGCGCGGATGGTGGACACGGTTTACGCGCAACCACATTGGCGGGCGCTGGTTGTTCGCTTCCACGATCGCTTCCCACTGTGCTGGATAGGCTTTCTGCAGACGTTTCAACAACCAGGACGGATGTAAAAAGCGAATTTCGCTACGAGAAAATTCAGATAACAGTTCTTCCTGCTGGCGCTGAAACTGGCGCAATACGCCGTTAATCAACCCTTTGAGCTGCGGGCGCTTAATTGCTACTGCGCCTTCAACCGTTTCCGCCAATGCAGCATGAGGAGGAATCCGTGTGTACAGCAGTTGGTAAATGCCCACCATAATGAGGTAGTGCACAACACGCTGTTTACCCGTCATCGGCCGGGACATGAGCTTGCCGATCAGCCAATCTAACTGGGAAAGGGTACGTAGCACGCCAAAGCAGAGTTCCTGAAGCAGCGCTTTGTCTTTATCGGATACTTTTTGTTGCAGCGGGGGCAGAACGTTGCTCAGGGATTGCCCTTGTTCGAGAACCTGTTCAACGGCCTGCGCTGCCAGGCTGCGTAAATTGAGTTGTTTTTTCATAAGCACAAAATAAAAATGCCCGGCAACACCGGGCGTATTAAGAAGGGCGCGTCAGACCAGACGGTTGCCAGGAGCGAACCATTCCCGCCGCGAGTTTAATAGATCCTGAGCACTCATTGCTTTTTTCCCGGCAGGCTGTAGCGAGAGTAAATTCAGCACGCCGTCGCTGGTCGCCACCTGAATCCCCTGTTTTGTCGCTTCAATGATGGTCCCCGGTTCGGCTGTTGTAGCCACATCGATAACCGACGCCTGCCAGACTTTTACCGGCTGGCCATCAATTTCTATCCAGCTCATTGGCCACGGGTTAAAGGCGCGAATGCAGCGTTCTAACTGAGCGGCTGGAAGAGACCAGTCGATACGCGCTTCTTCTTTGCTGAGTTTTTGCGCATGGGTAACCAGCGCTTCATCCTGTACAACCGGTTTCGCGGTACCTGCAGCAAGCTGCTTAAGGGTGTCGATCAGCCCCTGCGGCCCCAGGTTAGCCAGCTTGTCGTACAGCGTTCCGCTGGTGTCTTCGGCCGTGATTGGGCACGCAAGTTTATACAGCATATCACCCGTATCGAGACCGACATCCATCTGCATGATGGTGACACCGGTCTCGGTATCGCCAGCCCAAAGCGAACGCTGAATGGGCGCCGCGCCGCGCCAGCGCGGAAGCAACGAACCGTGAACGTTAATGCAGCCCAGGCGCGGCATATCCAGCACGGCTTTTGGTAGAAGGAGCCCATAGGCTACGACGACCATGACGTCTGCACGCAGATCGGAGACGAGCTGCTGATTTTCCTGCGGACGTAGTGAAGCTGGCTGGAATACCGGTATGCCTTTTTCTTCTGCAAGAACTTTCACCGGGCTGGGCATGAGTTTTTTACCACGACCTGCCGGACGGTCCGGTTGGGTGAAGACGCCAACCACGTTGTGTCCAGAGGACAGCAGCGCGTCGAGATGACGTGCTGCAAAGTCAGGGGTGCCGGCAAAAATAATACGTAGTGAGTCTGACACGTTTATTCTCGTCCTTAAGCTCGAGCATTCAGACGATCAAGTTTCTCAACTTTTTGACGAATGCGTTGTTGCTTGAGCGGTGACAGGTAATCGATGAACAGCTTACCGACGAGGTGATCCATCTCGTGCTGAATGCAGATGGCCAGCAGACCGTCGGCTTCAAGCTCAAAAGGTTTGCCTTCGCGATCGAGCGCGCGGATTTTCACTTTTTCTGCACGCGGCACTAAAGCACGCTGTTCAGGAATAGAGAGGCAGCCCTCTTCAATGCCTGTTTCTCCGCTTTTTTCCAGCAGCTCAGGGTTAATTAATACCAGCTGCTCTTCACGATTTTCTGATACATCAATAACAATAATACGCTGGTGAATATCCACCTGCGTTGCGGCCAGACCGATACCTTCTTCAGCATACATCGTCTCGAACATATCATCGACGATACGCTGAATTTCTGCATTTACTTCTTCTACCGGCTTTGCGACTTTGCGAAGGCGCTCGTCCGGAATATGTAACACTTGCAAAACTGACATAGTTATCCAGAGTTGTGTTCAGGAGTTGGAAAGATTATTACCTCTATTCTAGACAAAACCCCCTGCAATTGACAGTCTCGCTGTCCAATCGCAAAGATTGTTAAAGTCGCTTGTGGCAGGGGGATAGGGATGACGCCCAGGGAAATTTGGTTACGTTTGATGAGGGTGAGCAGCCTGTATGGCGAGAGTGCTATCAGTGCCGCCCGTCAGCTATGTGCATCTGCGACGTTAGGTCGAGAAGATTTGCGAGCCTGTGGCTTGAGTCTGGCGCAATCGAAGCATTTCCTCAGCGTTAACCAATGCGAGATAGATGCCACGCTGCAATGGCTGGAGCGACCAAATTGCTATCTACTGACTGCCGAAGATCCGCTTTACCCACCCCAGCTGCGGGCGATTGTCGACTTTCCTTGCGCTCTTTTAGTATGTGGAGACCCTGCGCTACTGAGCAGCCGGCAGCTGTCCGTCATTGGGAGCCGGGCGCATTCATGGTATGGCGCTCGTTGGGGGAAACTCTTTAGCGAAGCTTTAGCACGTTATGGTATTACGATCACGAGCGGCCTGGCCCTTGGCATTGATGGAATTGCTCATCGTGGTGCGCTGGAAGGGAAAGGTAAAACGGTTGCTGTTTTAGGGAATGGCTTAAGAGAGATCTATCCTCGCCGTCATCAGGCGCTAGCGGAGCAGATTACAAACAGCGGCGGCGCCATCATTTCGGAGTTTCCGCTGTTTACCCCGCCCCTGCCGGGCAACTTTCCTCGCCGTAACCGGATTATCAGCGGGCTAAGTGCCGGCGTGTTGGTTATTGAGGCGGCCCTGAAAAGCGGCTCATTAGTGACGGTTCGTTATGCTCTGGAGCAGGGAAGGGATGTGTTTGCCCTGCCAGGGCCGATTGGTAGCCCGGGTTCAGAAGGTCCCCACTGGCTTATCAAGCAGGGCGCGATTCCCGTGACAGCCCCGGAAGACATCGTCGAATACTGGCGGGATGAGCTGCCATATGTTCTTCCTGAACCAGATGACGCAAATAATTGCGGTAATCGGCCTTCTGTAGCATTGCCATTTCCAGAGCTCCTGGCTAACGTAGGAGATGAGGTAACACCTGTTGACGTTGTCGCTGAACGTGCCGGCCAATCTGTGCCAGTAACCGTAGCCCAGCTACTAGAACTGGAGTTAGCAGGCTGGATCGCAGCTGTACCCGGCGGCTATGTCCGATTAAGGAGGGCAAGCCATGTTCGACGTACTGATGTATCTGTTTGAAACTTACATCCATAACGAAGCAGAAATGCGCGTGGATCAGGACAAGCTGACTCGGGATCTGACCGATGCCGGTTTTGAACGAGAAGATATCTATAACGCCCTGATGTGGCTGGAGAAACTGGCTGATTACCAGGAGGGGCTTGTTGCGCCAATGCAGCTTGCTTCTGACCCACTCTCGTTACGAGTCTACACCGACGACGAGTGCCAGCGTCTTGATGCAAGCTGCCGGGGATTCTTATTATTCCTTGAGCAAATTCAGGTGTTGAACCTCGAAACACGGGAAATGGTGATTGAGCGTGTACTGGCGCTGGATACGGCAGAGTTCGATCTGGAAGATCTCAAATGGGTGATCCTGATGGTGCTGTTCAATATTCCCGGTTGCGAAAATGCCTACCAGCAAATGGAAGAATTACTCTTTGAAGTAAATGAAGGTATGCTGCACTAACTTTTTTGCTGCGACATTAGAATTGTTATGACCAAAACAGCGCTGTTCTCGGTGCGTAAAAACGAACCCTGCCCGCAGTGTGGGGCTGAACTGGTAATACGCTCCGGGAAACACGGGCCTTTTCTCGGCTGCTCGCATTATCCTGACTGTGACTATGTCCGGCCCCTGAAAAATCAGGCGGACGGACATATTGTCAAAGTTCTGGAGGGGCAAACGTGCCCGTCTTGCGGCGCAGTGCTGGTACTACGCCAGGGGCGTTTTGGTATGTTTATCGGTTGTAGCAGCTATCCAGATTGCGAACATACTGAACTTATCGATAAGCCGGATGAAACCGCAATTGCCTGCCCACAGTGCGGGCAAGGGCATTTGGTTCAGCGCCGCTCACGTTTTGGAAAAAACTTCCATTCCTGCGATCGTTACCCCGATTGCCAGTTCGTCATAAACTTCAGGCCAGTGGCGGGCGAGTGTCCAGAGTGTCATTACCCGTTGCTAATCGAAAAGAAAACGGCGCAGGGCGTTAAACGCTTCTGTGCCAGCAAACAATGTGGAAAGCCGATACCGGCGGAATAAATCTGTGAATAATAACCTGCCCTCAGAAGCCATCGTACGTGCTGTGGCGCTTCTGAATAATGAACATGTCATCGCCTATCCAACAGAAGCCGTTTTTGGCGTCGGTTGCGATCCCGATAGCGAAAAGGCCGTCATGAGCCTGCTTGCACTTAAACAGCGTCCCGTTGAAAAGGGGCTGATCCTGATTGCGGCGAACTTCGAGCAACTCAAACCCTATATTGACGATACGCAACTTAGCGATGAGCAGCTGGAGACGATTTTTTCTTGCTGGCCAGGACCTGTGACATTTGTCTTCCCCGCTTGCGCTTCAACGCCGCGTTGGTTGACGGGGCGCTTCAATTCACTGGCTGTGCGAGTCACGGATCATCCGCTGGTGGTCGAACTGTGTAATGCTTACGGAAAACCGCTGGTTTCAACCAGCGCAAATTTGTCTGGCCAGCCTCCTTGCCGCACGACGGCAGAAGTTTATGCGCAGTTTGGCGCTGATTTCCCGGTCGTTGACGGGGCTACGGGAGGGCGTCAAAACCCATCTGAAATACGTGATGCCTTGACGGGCGAACTCTTCCGCCAGGGGTAACTCATGGAAACTTATGCCGTCTTCGGACACCCTATTGCCCATAGCAAGTCGCCATCTATTCATCGGCTTTTTGCTCAGCAGTTGCAAATTACGCATCCCTATGGCCGTATTCTGGCTCCGCTCGATGATTTCGTTACGACGCTCGATACCTTCTTTAATGAAGGCGGTAAGGGAGCGAACGTCACCGTGCCTTTTAAAGAAGAGGCCTTCGCGCGAGCAGATGAACTAACCGAACGCGCAGCGCTGGCCGGTGCGGTCAATACGCTTAAACGGTTGGAGGATGGCCGCCTGCTGGGGGACAATACCGATGGTATTGGACTACTGAGCGATCTGGAACGGCTGGGTTTTATTAAACCAGGATTCCGGGTATTGCTTATTGGCGCAGGTGGGGCTTCACGCGGCGTTTTGCTTCCTCTCCTGTCGCTGGATTGTGCCGTGACTATTGTTAATCGTACCTATTCTCGCGCCCATGAACTGGCTACGCTTTTTGCTCATACCGGCAGCGTCCGCGCTTTGGATATAGAAGCATTAGACGGTCAGGAATTTGATCTCATTATTAATGCGACATCCAGCGGTATTGACGGCGGTGTTCCCGCGATCCCTGTTACCTTAATAAATCCCCATGTCTGTTGTTATGACATGTTTTACCAGAAAGGTAGTACGCCATTTTTATCTTTATGCCAGCAACACGGTGCGACAAAATGCGCTGATGGGTTGGGAATGCTGGTGGCGCAGGCTGCTCATGCGGTGCTGTTGTGGCACGGCGTTCTGCCAGAAATTACGCCAGTCATTGCGGCTTTGCAGAAGGAACTGAATGCATGAACCAGGCAATTCAGTTTCCAGACAGAGAGGTATGGGATGAAGCGCGTCAATGTATCGCTTTTCCTGCATTAGTTAACGGCATGCAGCTTACCTGCGCCTTAACGCTTACGGTGCTCAAGAAGCGTTTTGGCGGTGAAGAGCCGGCGCAATGGCTGGCCGCTTTTCGTGAACATCGCTGGGATCTGGAAGATGAAGCCCAGGATCTCATTCTCGACCAGCAAGAAGATGCTCAAGGTTGGATCTGGTTTTCCTGAGCCAGGTAATCACCTTTCCACTTTACATAGTTGTTCGCTGAATATTGTAGCCCGGCAATTTCCGCCTCTGTCAGGAGGCGTATCTGTTTTACCGGGTTACCAAAGTAAAGATAGCCACTCTTGAGACGTTTGTTCTGAGGCACCAGACTGCCAGCCCCAATCATTATATCGTCTTCAACAATCACGCCATCCAACAAAATCGAACCCATACCGACCAGGACCCGGTTACCAATAGTGCAGCCGTGTAGCATCACCTTATGGCCGACGGTAACATCCTCGCCAATGATAAGTGGATTGCCCTGTGGATTAGATGAAGACTTATGCGTGACATGTAAGACGCTACCGTCCTGAATGTTAGTGCGGGCGCCTATTTCCACATAGTTCACATCACCGCGAATGGCGACCAGAGGCCAGATACTGACATCGTCAGCTATTCTGACATCGCCGATCACCACGCTGCTGCTGTCGATCATCACGCGTAGGCCCGTTTTAGGGAATAAATCTTTATAACGACGCAAGCTGGTGGTCATGGTTACCTCAATAAAAGAAGGGAGTGCAGAGACTTTGGTTGCTTTTCTGGCCGTCTGCAACCCCTTATTGTGGTAAAAATTGAGCGGATTGAGCAAGAACGCCGCGAAGCGGCTGAAAAACCATCATTTGGAAAAAAAGATCGAAAAAAGGCTTGTGCAAAAAAATGGGATCCCTATAATGCGCTCCCACTGACACGGCAGATGAGAATCACTTCACAAACAACCCGGTCGGTTGAAGAGAAAAAATCCTGAAATAACGGGTTGACTCTGAAAGAGGAAAGCGTAATATACGCCACCTCGCAACGGTGAGCGAAAGCCGCGTTGCACTGCTCTTTAACAATTTATCAGACAATCTGTGTGGGCACTCAAAGTGACATGGATTCTTAACGTCGCAAGACGAAAAATGAATACCAAGTCTCTGAGTGAACACGTAATTCATTACGAAGTTTAATTCACGAGCATCAAACTTAAATTGAAGAGTTTGATCATGGCTCAGATTGAACGCTGGCGGCAGGCCTAACACATGCAAGTCGAACGGTAGCACAGAGAGCTTGCTCTCGGGTGACGAGTGGCGGACGGGTGAGTAATGTCTGGGAAACTGCCTGATGGAGGGGATAACTACTGGAAACGGTAGCTAATACCGCATAACGTCGCAAGACCAAAGAGGGGGACCTTCGGGCCTCTTGCCATCAGATGTGCCCAGATGGGATTAGCTAGTAGGTGGGGTAACGGCTCACCTAGGCGACGATCCCTAGCTGGTCTGAGAGGATGACCAGCCACACTGGAACTGAGACACGGTCCAGACTCCTACGGGAGGCAGCAGTGGGGAATATTGCACAATGGGCGCAAGCCTGATGCAGCCATGCCGCGTGTATGAAGAAGGCCTTCGGGTTGTAAAGTACTTTCAGCGGGGAGGAAGGCGATAAGGTTAATAACCTTGTCGATTGACGTTACCCGCAGAAGAAGCACCGGCTAACTCCGTGCCAGCAGCCGCGGTAATACGGAGGGTGCAAGCGTTAATCGGAATTACTGGGCGTAAAGCGCACGCAGGCGGTCTGTCAAGTCGGATGTGAAATCCCCGGGCTCAACCTGGGAACTGCATTCGAAACTGGCAGGCTGGAGTCTTGTAGAGGGGGTAGAATTCCAGGTGTAGCGGTGAAATGCGTAGAGATCTGGAGGAATACCGGTGGCGAAGGCGGCCCCCTGGACAAAGACTGACGCTCAGGTGCGAAAGCGTGGGGAGCAAACAGGATTAGATACCCTGGTAGTCCACGCTGTAAACGATGTCGACTTGGAGGTTGTTCCCTTGAGGAGTGGCTTCCGGAGCTAACGCGTTAAGTCGACCGCCTGGGGAGTACGGCCGCAAGGTTAAAACTCAAATGAATTGACGGGGGCCCGCACAAGCGGTGGAGCATGTGGTTTAATTCGATGCAACGCGAAGAACCTTACCTACTCTTGACATCCAGAGAACTTAGCAGAGATGCTTTGGTGCCTTCGGGAACTCTGAGACAGGTGCTGCATGGCTGTCGTCAGCTCGTGTTGTGAAATGTTGGGTTAAGTCCCGCAACGAGCGCAACCCTTATCCTTTGTTGCCAGCGGTCCGGCCGGGAACTCAAAGGAGACTGCCAGTGATAAACTGGAGGAAGGTGGGGATGACGTCAAGTCATCATGGCCCTTACGAGTAGGGCTACACACGTGCTACAATGGCATATACAAAGAGAAGCGACCTCGCGAGAGCAAGCGGACCTCATAAAGTATGTCGTAGTCCGGATTGGAGTCTGCAACTCGACTCCATGAAGTCGGAATCGCTAGTAATCGTGGATCAGAATGCCACGGTGAATACGTTCCCGGGCCTTGTACACACCGCCCGTCACACCATGGGAGTGGGTTGCAAAAGAAGTAGGTAGCTTAACCTTCGGGAGGGCGCTTACCACTTTGTGATTCATGACTGGGGTGAAGTCGTAACAAGGTAACCGTAGGGGAACCTGCGGTTGGATCACCTCCTTACCTTAAAGAACCTGCCTTTGTAGTGCTCACACAGATTGTCTGATGAAAAGTAAATAGCAAGGCGTCTTGCGATTGAGACTTTAGTGTCCCCTTCGTCTAGAGGCCCAGGACACCGCCCTTTCACGGCGGTAACAGGGGTTCGAATCCCCTAGGGGACGCCACTTGCTGGTTCGTGAGTGAAAGTCACCTGCCTTAATATCTCAAAACTCATCTTCGGGTGACGTTTGAGATATTTGCTCTTTAAAAATCTGGATCAAGCTGAAAATTGAAACGACACACTGTTCAAGTGTGTTCGAGTCTCTCAAATTTTCGCGACACGACGATGTTTTACGAAACATCTTCGGGTTGTGAGGTTAAGCGACTAAGCGTACACGGTGGATGCCCTGGCAGTCAGAGGCGATGAAGGACGTGCTAATCTGCGAAAAGCGTCGGTAAGGTGATATGAACCGTTACAGCCGGCGATGTCCGAATGGGGAAACCCAGTGCAATTCGTTGCACTATCGTTTGATGAATACATAGTCAAACGAGGCGAACCGGGGGAACTGAAACATCTAAGTACCCCGAGGAAAAGAAATCAACCGAGATTCCCCCAGTAGCGGCGAGCGAACGGGGAGCAGCCCGGAGTCTGAATCAGCTTGTGTGTTAGTGGAAGCGTCTGGAAAGTCGCAGGGTACAGGGTGATACTCCCGTACACTAAAACGCACAGGCTGTGAACTCGAAGAGTAGGGCGGGACACGTGGTATCCTGTCTGAATATGGGGGGACCATCCTCCAAGGCTAAATACTCCTGACTGACCGATAGTGAACCAGTACCGTGAGGGAAAGGCGAAAAGAACCCCGGCGAGGGGAGTGAAAAAGAACCTGAAACCGTGTACGTACAAGCAGTAGGAGCCCACTGGTTGGGTGACTGCGTACCTTTTGTATAATGGGTCAGCGACTTATATTCTGTAGCAAGGTTAACCGTATAGGGGAGCCGCAGGGAAACCGAGTCTTAACTGGGCGTTAAGTTGCAGGGTATAGACCCGAAACCCGGTGATCTAGCCATGGGCAGGTTGAAGGTTGGGTAACACTAACTGGAGGACCGAACCGACTAATGTTGAAAAATTAGCGGATGACTTGTGGCTGGGGGTGAAAGGCCAATCAAACCGGGAGATAGCTGGTTCTCCCCGAAAGCTATTTAGGTAGCGCCTCGTGAACTCATCTTCGGGGGTAGAGCACTGTTTCGGCTAGGGGGTCATCCCGACTTACCAACCCGATGCAAACTACGAATACCGAAGAATGTTATCACGGGAGACACACGGCGGGTGCTAACGTCCGTCGTGAAGAGGGAAACAACCCAGACCGCCAGCTAAGGTCCCAAAGTCATGGTTAAGTGGGAAACGATGTGGGAAGGCCCAGACAGCCAGGATGTTGGCTTAGAAGCAGCCATCATTTAAAGAAAGCGTAATAGCTCACTGGTCGAGTCGGCCTGCGCGGAAGATGTAACGGGGCTAAACCATGCACCGAAGCTGCGGCAGCGACACTATGTGTTGTTGGGTAGGGGAGCGTTCTGTAAGCCGTTGAAGGTGGCCTGTGAGGGTTGCTGGAGGTATCAGAAGTGCGAATGCTGACATAAGTAACGATAATGCGGGTGAAAAACCCGCACGCCGGAAGACCAAGGGTTCCTGTCCAACGTTAATCGGGGCAGGGTGAGTCGACCCCTAAGGCGAGGCCGAAAGGCGTAGTCGATGGGAAACAGGTTAATATTCCTGTACTCGGTGTTACTGCGAAGGGGGGACGGAGAAGGCTATGTTGGCCGGGCGACGGTTGTCCCGGTTTAAGCATGTAGGCGGATGTTCCAGGTAAATCCGGAACGTTATCAACGCTGAGGTGTGATGACGAGGCACTACGGTGCTGAAGTGACAAATGCCCTGCTTCCAGGAAAAGCCTCTAAGCATCAGGTAACATCAAATCGTACCCCAAACCGACACAGGTGGTCAGGTAGAGAATACCAAGGCGCTTGAGAGAACTCGGGTGAAGGAACTAGGCAAAATAGTGCCGTAACTTCGGGAGAAGGCACGCTGATGGTAGGTGAAGCGACTTGCTCGTGGAGCTGAAATCAGTCGAAGATACCAGCTGGCTGCAACTGTTTATTAAAAACACAGCACTGTGCAAACACGAAAGTGGACGTATACGGTGTGACGCCTGCCCGGTGCCGGAAGGTTAATTGATGGGGTTATCCTCGCGGAGAAGCTCTTGATCGAAGCCCCGGTAAACGGCGGCCGTAACTATAACGGTCCTAAGGTAGCGAAATTCCTTGTCGGGTAAGTTCCGACCTGCACGAATGGCGTAATGATGGCCAGGCTGTCTCCACCCGAGACTCAGTGAAATTGAACTCGCTGTGAAGATGCAGTGTACCCGCGGCAAGACGGAAAGACCCCGTGAACCTTTACTATAGCTTGACACTGAACACTGGTCCTTGATGTGTAGGATAGGTGGGAGGCTTTGAAGTGTGGACGCCAGTCTGCATGGAGCCATCCTTGAAATACCACCCTTTAATGGCTGGTGTTCTAACGTGGGCCCGTAATCCGGGTTGCGGACAGTGTCTGGTGGGTAGTTTGACTGGGGCGGTCTCCTCCTAAAGAGTAACGGAGGAGCACGAAGGTCAGCTAATCCTGGTCGGACATCAGGAGGTTAGTGCAATGGCATAAGCTGGCTTGACTGCGAGCGTGACGGCGCGAGCAGGTGCGAAAGCAGGTCATAGTGATCCGGTGGTTCTGAATGGAAGGGCCATCGCTCAACGGATAAAAGGTACTCCGGGGATAACAGGCTGATACCGCCCAAGAGTTCATATCGACGGCGGTGTTTGGCACCTCGATGTCGGCTCATCACATCCTGGGGCTGAAGTAGGTCCCAAGGGTATGGCTGTTCGCCATTTAAAGTGGTACGCGAGCTGGGTTTAGAACGTCGTGAGACAGTTCGGTCCCTATCTGCCGTGGGCGCTGGAGAATTGAGGGGGCTGCTCCTAGTACGAGAGGACCGGAGTGGACGCATCACTGGTGTTCGGGTTGTCATGCCAATGGCATTGCCCGGTAGCTAAATGCGGAAGAGATAAGTGCTGAAAGCATCTAAGCACGAAACTTGCCCCGAGATGAGTTCTCCCTGACCCTTTAAGGGTCCTGAAGGAACGTTGAAGACGACGACGTTGATAGGCCGGGTGTGTAAGCGCAGCGATGCGTTGAGCTAACCGGTACTAATGAACCGTGAGGCTTAACCTTACAACGCCGAAGATGTTTTGGCGATTTGAGAAGACAACAATTTCAGCTTAGATTACAGATTTTCGGGAACGAAAGATTTTACGCTGAGGCAAGGCGGCAAATGAAGTAAAGGAAGGAGCATACTGTAGTATGTGACTGACTTTACGAATGCAGCCAACGCAGCATCGGTGTAAAAGATTCGTTTCTGACAACAGAATTTGCCTGGCGGCGACAGCGCGGTGGTCCCACCTGACCCCATGCCGAACTCAGAAGTGAAACGCCGTAGCGCCGATGGTAGTGTGGGGTCTCCCCATGTGAGAGTAGGGAACTGCCAGGCATCAAATTAAGTGTGCTGATATGGCTCAGTTGGTAGAGCGCACCCTTGGTAAGGGTGAGGTCCCCAGTTCGACTCTGGGTATCAGCACCAGTTTTTAGGTTAAAGTTCGGCGATTTGAAAAGAATTTGCCTGGCAACGATAGCGCGGTGGTCCCACCTGACCCCATGCCGAACTCAGAAGTGAAACGCCGTAGCGCCGATGGTAGTGTGGGGTCTCCCCATGTGAGAGTAGGGCATTGCCAGGTATCAAATAAGTGAAAAGCCCATCCTGACGGATGGGCTTTTTGCGTTTATGCGGCTGAGAAAATATCCATTTATACCAGACCTGGCAATGACAATTTGCCCATTTGATCTTATCTAAAGGATCGTTTCCCGAGCTTCAGCTGCCGGTATTGCAGTTTAAGCATTGTGGAGCTTACCTTCGGGGAAAAGCAGTGCCGGAGCTCGCTCCGGCACCTGTCATGGCAGAGAAAAGAAAGGAATTAACGAGTCAACGCCACGATGCCGAGCGTCAGGCCAGCGACGGCAGCTGCGCCCCCGGCAATCGCGCCGGCGGTTTCCCAGTTATCCTGGGTCGTTCCTTTCATACAGGTATTGGTGTGCACTAATCTGCCTTCAGAATCATAGACCGGTACACACGGAGAGTCATGTGCACAGCCGGCGAGTAGCGTTGCCAGCAATGCCACTATAATAACTTTATTCATGATATTACCTCTAAATAATCCGCTTCGCTGTATTGGAGAACCCATACCTGCGCGGAACGGTTTATTTTATCATCAGCAATATGGGGTGCCGCTAGAGTAAATAATCTCAATTTATGAGTAACGTAAATATCATGAAGAAAACCAGAGAACTATGGGGAAATAATGTGTATTGGGTACCGCAGAAATAAATATATTTAATATCATCAGGATAGTTATCGAAACGCAGACGAAAAAAAGGCACCTGAAAGGTGCCTTTAGAAAAACATATTTACTCTGCGTGTTTCGTAAAGCGGCGTCTTACCACGACGAAGAAGACAGGAACAAAGAAGATCGCCAGTAATGTTGCCGTCAGCATTCCTCCCATAACGCCGGTACCGACCGCGTTTTGGGCGCCGCTGCCGGCTCCATGGCTAATAACCAGAGGCAGAACCCCGAGGATAAAGGCCAGCGAAGTCATCAGGATAGGGCGTAAACGCATACGCGATGCTTCAAGTGTGGCTTCGATAATTCCTTTGCCTTCTTTATCCATCAGGTCTTTCGCAAACTCCACGATAAGAATCGCGTTTTTCGCAGAGAGGCCGATAGTTGTTAATAAGCCCACCTGGAAATAAACGTCATTATTAAGCCCGCGTAACGATGCTGCCAGTAATGCACCAACTACCCCTAATGGAACGACGAGCATGACGGAGAAGGGAATAGACCAACTTTCATAAAGCGCCGCAAGACACAGAAAGACAACAATAAGTGAAATGGCATAGAGCGCGGGCGCCTGGTTACCGGATAAACGTTCTTGATAGGACATTCCTGTCCAGTCGTAACCAATACCGGCAGGAAGCTTGCTGGCTAACTGCTCCATTAAAATCATCGCATCGCCGGTACTTTTCCCCGGAGCAGCTTCACCCAAAACTTCCATAGAGGGTAAGCCATTATAGCGCTCCAGGCGCGGTGAACCATAAACCCAGCGTGAGGTGACAAAGGCGGAGAACGGAACCATTTCGCCATTCGCGCTGCGGGCGTACATATTATTGATATCGCTCGGCAGCATACGGAATTTTGCATCGGCCTGAACGTAGACTTTTTTCACTCGTCCATGGTCAATAAAGTCGTTGACGTAGTAACCCCCTAGCGCCGCGGAAATGGTTTCATTGATATCGGATAGTGAAATACCCAGAGCCTGAGCTTTCTCCTGATCAACATCCAGCTTGAATTGCGGCGTGTCTTCGAGCCCGTTGGGGCGAACGCGTACCAACTGGTCAGGATGCTCTCTCACCATACCCAGAAGTTGATTACGGGCCAGGGTTAACGCGCTATGGCCAAGGTTACCCTGATCGATAAGCTCAAAGTCAAAACCGGTCGCCGTACCCAGTTCGATAATTGCCGGCAGATTGAAAGGAAAGACCATAGCATCTTTAATCTGACTGAAGGCAACGGTCGCACGTTTGATGATTGCCTCAACGCCATTCTCTGCGCCACTGCGTTCTTCCCATGGCTTCAGGCTGACAAACGCCATACCGGAGTTTTGACCCTGACCGCTAAAGCTAAAGCCGTTAACGGTAAAGACGCTTTCAACATTCGCCTTCTCTTTATGCAGATAGTAATCGGTAACCGTATCAAGAACCTTTTGCGTGCGTTCCTGCGTTGCGCCTGAAGGAAGCTGGATCATGGTCATAAATACCCCCTGATCCTCATCCGGCAAGAAGGAGGTGGGCAGGCGCATAAACAGGACGGCCATACCCACAACGATCAGCAAATAGATGATCAGGTAGCGTCCGGTACAGCGCAGAATCCCGCTGACGCTGTTAGTGTAGTGGTTCACGCTACGATCGAATTTCGCATTAAACCAGCCAAAAAATCCTTTTTTCTCATGATGATCGGCTGATGCGGGTTTCAGTAATGTGGCACAAAGCGCGGGGGTCAGGATCAGCGCGACCAGTACGGACAGCGCCATGGCGGAGACGATGGTGATAGAAAATTGCCGATAGATCGCCCCCGTAGAGCCGCCAAAGAAGGCCATCGGGACAAACACTGCCGATAGCACCATGGCAATGCCGACCAGCGCCCCCTGAATTTGCGACATTGATTTTTCCGTCGCTTCTTTGGGGGGAAGCTTCTCTTCTACCATGACGCGTTCGACGTTTTCCACCACCACGATAGCATCGTCGACCAGAAGGCCTATTGCCAGCACCATACCAAACATCGTTAGCGTATTGATGGAGTAACCGAACATTGCCAGTACGGCAAAGGTCCCGAGCAGGACGACCGGAACCGCAATGGTGGGGATCAGCGTGGCCCGGATATTCTGTAAGAACAGATACATCACCAGGAAGACGAGGATAATCGCTTCAAACAGCGTCTTCACAACCTCATGAATAGAGATTTTCACAAACGGCGTAGTGTCGTAGGGATAGACGACCTTCATCCCCTGCGGGAAGTACGGCTGCAGTTCGGCAAGCTTCGCTTTAATCGCGGCGGCGGTATCGAGGGCATTGGCGCCGGTAGCGAGCTTAATTCCCAGTCCTGAAGCCGGTTTTCCATTGATTTTTGCGACAACGTTGTAGTTTTCACCTCCCAGCTCAATACGGGCCACATCTTTCAGGTGCACCACTGAGCCATCCGCGTTCACGCGCAGAGTCACTTTGCCAAACTCTGCCGGATCCTTCAGTCGCGTCTGAGCAATAATGGATGCGTTTAGCTGCTGGCCTTTAAGGGCCGGCGTACCGCCAAGCTGGCCTGCTGCAATCTGATCGTTCTGTACCTGCAGTTGGTTAATGACGTCGACAGGCGTGAGGTTGTACTTATTCAGGAGGTTACCGTCCAGCCAGACGCGCATGGCATACTGCGCGCCGAAGAGCTGTACATCGCCGACGCCGTTAAGGCGGCTGATGGTATCTTTGACGTTCGATGCAACGTAGTCGGATATATCATCCTGAGTGGTGCTCGTGTTATCGGAGATGAATCCGGCAACCATCAGGAAACTACTGCTTGATTTCTCGACGCTAATCCCCTGCTGCTGTACTTCCTGAGGAAGAAGCGGCGTCGCCAGCTGCAGTTTATTCTGCACCTGAACTTGCGCAATATCCGGATCCGTACCTGATTTAAAGGTCAGGGTGATGGTAACGCCGCCTGCGGAATCGCTGGTTGAGGACATGTACATCAGATTATCGATACCGTTCATGTTCTGTTCGATAACCTGAGTCACCGTATCCTGAACGGTTTGTGCGTCCGCACCTGGATAGGTTGCGGAGATGGCCACCGCTGGCGGCGCGATAGTCGGGTATTGTGCAATCGGTAGCTGCATAATTGCGAGGCCACCGGCAATCATCATGATGATCGCCAGCACCCAGGCGAAGACCGGTCGATGGATAAAAAACTTAGACATAGGGATTCGTACCTTATTGCGCGACGGACGTCGCGGTATCCTCTTCGGCCTTCACGGTGACGCCGGGACGTACTTTCTGCAGACCGCTGACGATAACCTTTTCACCGGCTTTCAGACCGCTCGTGATTAACCACTTATCGCCAATCGCCTGTGAGGCGGTGACGGCTCGCGTTTCCACCTGGTTTTTGTCATTAATGAGCATCACGCTGGCATCGCCGCGCGGCGTCCGGGTGACTCCCTGCTGAGGAATGAGAATGGCATTCGGTGAAACGCCCTCATCAATGCGGGCGCGAACAAACATCCCTGGCAGCAGAGCGTGCTGTGGGTTGGGGAAGATGGCGCGAAGCGTAATTGAGCCGGTGCTCTCATCTACCGTGACGTCAGAGAACTGCAGCGTGCCCTGAAGCGCATAAGGTTTTCCGTTTTCCATAATCAACTGCACGCTTTTGGTGTCACTGCCGTGCTGCAGGCTTTCCTGTTTCAGGCGCATGAAATCATTACTGGATTCGGTGACATCCACATAAATGGGATCGAGCTGCTGTACCGTCGCCATTGCGTCAGCCTGACCATTTGTCACCAGGGCACCTTCGGTCACGCTGGATTTGCCGATGCGGCCGCTGATTGGCGACGTCACTTTTGTGTACGCCAGGTTAATACGCGCGCTTTCCACGGCTGCTTTTGCGGCGATAACGTCGGCATCGGCCTGGCGCGCGGTCGCCACCGCCTGATCGTATTCTTGCTGGCTGATATATTTTGTGCCGAGAAGAGGCGCGTAGCGTTTGACCGTTAAGTGGGCGATAGCCGCCGCGGCTTCTGCTTTTGCTTCATCACCTTTTGTACTGTTGTAAGCCGCCTGATAGGTCGCCGGATCGATTTGATAAAGAGACTGTCCAGCGGTGACATCGCTACCTTCGACAAAGTTACGTTGCAGGATAATCCCGCTGACCTGCGGGCGGACTTCCGCGACGCGGTAGGCAGATGTGCGGCCAGGTAGCTCCGTGGTGACGGACAGCGGCGCGCTGTGTACGACATAAACGGAGACCTGAGGTATCTGCGCATGCGGTTGCCGATCGCCTGAATTATCGCAACCGCTGAGCAGGATGGCCGGGATGATAAGGCTGGATAAAAGTGTAACCCTGACATGAGGTGTCATTGCTGTTCCTTATAGATTATGAGCCAGGCATGGCCACGAATCTGTGCAAGAAATAATGAATTAAAATGCGGTTTGTTATCCTACAAATAAAAAACGATGGATGTAAGACATAGTTATTTTTTAGCCATCAGCAAGGCACGTAAAAACAAAATATCAGGAATAATGTTTTTAGAATGAACTTAAATTAAAATTTGCTTACATTGATATTTAATATATGAATGTATTTATCTTAATTATTCTTGTGGTGTATTTATTGGAGAGCGTTTGAGATTTAACTCATCTGTATTTTTGCTAAACAATATTGATTGTCAGATGTTAGGTTTATAGGTATCCAGCGATTTCCCCACACTCTCAATCTGGCGTTGAGTGGAGCACCGTATGCCCAGAAGAACGAAAGAAGATGCGTTAAAGACGCGGCAGCTTCTGATTGAGTCTGCCATTCAGCAGTTTGCCTTACGTGGCGTGACCAGCACGACCTTAGCCGATATCGCTGATGCTGCTGGCGTGACGCGCGGAGCGGTGTACTGGCACTTTGCAAGCAAAGCTGAGCTATTTAATGAAATGTGGCAACAGCAGCTGCCGCTACGCGACCTGCTTCAGCATGAATTTAACCTTAAAGACGATCAGGATCCGCTCAGCACGCTACGAGAGAAATTTATTATTGGCTTACAATATATCGCTAATAATCCCCGTCAACGTGCCTTAATGCAAATTCTGTATCAGAAGTGTGAGTTTTCCAGCGACATGATGCCGGAAGCTGAGATTCGCAAGAGAATTGGTTTTAGCTATCCGATTATTCGCAGCATTTTGCAGCTCTGTATTCGTAACGGATTATTGCCAGCGGAAACCAATGTTGAAATTTCATTAATTGTATTACACAGCGCATTTACCGGTATTATTAAAAACTGGCTGGTGGAGCCCGGGCAATTCGATCTGTACCGCCAGGCACCCGCCCTGGTTGATAATATTATGTCGATCCTTTGCGGGGCTAACGGGCGGCAGACGATAGCCAGCCATTAAAATTCATGTAATAAAAAAGGCGCTTCCACATGCCGAAGAGCGCCTTTTATATCAAACATTTAACTGATTAGTATCAGTTCATGCCGTATTTTTTCAATTTTTTACGCAGAGTACCACGGTTGATGCCCATCATCAGGGCAGCACGGGTCTGGTTACCGCGGGTGTATTGCATCACCATGTCCAACAGGGGCTGTTCTACTTCAGCCAGTACCAGCTCATACAGGTCATTAACATCCTGACCGTTCAGTTGAGCAAAATAGTTCTTCAGTGCCTGTTTAACCGAGTCACGCAGGGGCTTTTGAGTCACCTGATCCTGAGAGTTAACGGTAGAAACGGTCAGTACGTCAGAATTTACGCGTTGTTCGAACATAGTTCTGTCAGCTCTTTATTTCTATTACGCAAAATTTTCGAAGTATGCCTCCAACGCCTCCAGCTGTTCGCTGGAATCTTCTATGGCGTTGAATGTGCGCCGAAACTGGTCATCTGGAGCGTGTTCCTGCAGATACCAGGATACGTGTTTGCGTGCGATTCGGTACCCTTTTGCCTGGCCATAAAAGCCATGCAGTTCCCGAACGTGTGCACAAAGCAAGCGCTTAACCTCTGCCAACGGCAGCGGCGGCAGCAGCTCTCCAGTGTCCAGATAGTGCTGGATTTCCCGAAAGATCCAGGGTCTTCCCTGAGCTGCACGGCCTATCATAAGGGCATCTGCCCCCGTATAGTCGAGCACAGCTCTGGCTTTAAGCGGGTCAGTAATGTCACCATTCGCGATAACCGGAATGGAAACTTTCTGCTTAACTGCCCGAATACTGTCGTACTCAGCATCTCCGTTAAACAAACAGGCGCGCGTGCGTCCGTGAATAGTCAGAGCCTGAATGCCACATTCTTCAGCCAGTTGGGCAATTTCTACACAGTTACGGTGTTCCGGTTCCCAACCGGTGCGAATCTTGAGAGTTACGGGAACGTCCACTGCTTTGACGACCGCCGTCAGGATAGACTTCACCTGCTCGGGGTACTGCAAGAGGGCTGAACCTGCAAGCTTTCGATTCACTTTTTTAGCCGGGCACCCCATATTGATATCAATAATTTGGGCGCCGCTTTCCACGTTAATACGGGCGGCTGCAGCCATCTCTTCCGGTACGCTACCGGCGATTTGCACGGTACGAATACCGGGCTCATCAACGTGCACCATCCGTAAGCGTGACTTGTCGCTCTCCCAAACCTGCGGGTTGGAGGACATCATCTCGGATACGGTCAATCCTGCTCCCATCTCGTAACACAACGTGCGGAATGGTCTGTCAGTAATGCCAGCCATAGGCGCTGCGATGAGTCGATTCCTGAGCTGGTAGTGTCCGATGCGCATGAGTTAAGAAATGACCATACTGTGACTGCAAGGCGGCGTATATTACGCATTTTTTGCACGAGATGAAAGGCCAAACTTTGAGCAATCCTCTGCGGTGGATCAAAGAATCGCCTTGCAGGTCAGTGTGCATGAATAATTAGCTATATAAATCATTGCATTAAAAACATGTGATGAATTTATCTACACATATAATTTTGTCTAACTTCTCATTTTTTCTTCCCGACGCAGGGAACGGGCAAGATAATCTGCTGAAGAAATCAGCAAATTACCTTGGCTTTATGTGAGTTGGCTCTCATTTCAGAACATGATCGTGAAGCACAGCTGATGTTTATTCTATGACCACGCGACCATTCAGCGGCTGTACCGGACGATTGTTATCGTGATGCATAGCGTGGCTAAATTTTGCCAGCTGCGCTGATGAAAGTGTCAGGGGATGTTTAAGCACAATCCAGGTTACCCCCTCGGAGCAAGGCGGCGTGGTCAGGGAGCCGCTGAAACGCCAGTATGTCTTGTCTGCGGGAAGAAGGGCGTTGAGATCCATTTGGGTGACGATTTTAGCCGTCTGATCGGCTTTCTCGGGCATGGTGGCCCACAGTTTGTTCAGTTCGCTATTTTCCGCGCCCTGGTCGAACATCACCGCCACGACGGCAACGGCGCCTTGAGCGCTTTTATGTACCAGATGCATCTCCATCGCATAGTGCTTACCGTGAACGGTGTTTTCGCTCGGGGCATGAAAATGGAACTGCTGAAGGGTAAATGGCGTACCGTCAATCGTAACGGTATCCGCTGTTGTGGTCTTTAACCCCGCCTGGATAGTGTGACCATTGTTGATGAGCGTAATGGGGCCATCGATGTAGTGCGTATCCAGCGGTGAAAGGTGTGTCTTAAACGTGGTATCGATGTTGATAGGGGATTGATTCATACCATTTTGACAGGTTTTGTACTCCTCGTTGAGCGCCCCCCAGTGTTCCGGCGAACCTTCGCCTTCATAGCTCCAGTGGGAAGCGAAAACCGTCACGGGCATCATGCTTAACGCCAGTAATGCCGCCTTGCCTAAAGTTGTTTTCATATCATTCGTCCAATGAATAAATTTATGATTTTATTGGTAACTACAATACGTTACCGCATCATCTTATTCTCATTGAGCGAATGATTTTGTACAGAAAACGCGAAAAGCGGTGGCCTGCGATGAGGCCACAGGGAGATTACTTTTTATAACCGGTGATCCGGCACCAATCCTCTTTCTCCACGACGGGATCGAGGTTAAAGAGATCGGCGTACGCTTCACAAACGCTTTCCGCCTGGCTGGCAAGGATGCCGGAAAGCCCCAGCAGACCGCCTGTAACCGGCAGCACGCTGATAAGCGGAGCCAGTTCGCGTAATGGGCCGGCCAGAATGTTTGCGACCACCACATCGGCTTTCATCGCCTCTGGCTGATCTTTAGGCAGATACAGTTCCAGGCGTTCAGAAACCCCGTTACGCTCGGCATTATCGCGGCTGGCCTGAATGGCCTGCGGGTCGATATCAATACCGATAGCTTTCGCGGCGCCCAGCTTTAATGCCGCAATGGCCAGAATGCCTGAGCCACAGCCAAAATCGATAATCGTTTTGCCCGCGAGATCGAGGCCATCCAGCCACTGCAGGCACATCGCCGTGGTGGGATGCGTACCGGTACCAAACGCCAGGCCCGGGTCGAGCATCACGTTAACGGCGTTTTCATCCGGCACATCGCGCCAGCTCGGGCAGATCCACAGGCGTTTACCGAAGCACATAGGGTGGAAGTTATCCATCCATTCGCGCTCCCAGTCCTTGTCTTCCAGTTGTTCGATTTTATGCACGAAACCGGCGCCCAGCAGCGGATTCTGCTCCAGCATCGCAATCACTTCTTTCATATCGGTCTCGGCGTCAAACAGGCCGATAACGTCAGTATCGCCCCACAGACGGGTTTCGCCCGGCAGAGGTTCGAATACCGGCGTGTCGTGCGTATCCTGGAAAGTAATGGAAACGGAACCCGCTTCCATTAACGCATCGCTCAGCTCTTCCGCGTTCGCGCCGGTAGTGTTCAGTTTCAGTTGGATCCATGGCATGGCAAAACTCTTTATTTATCAGTAGTCAATACGGCGGCTTGCGGGGCGGAGGTACCGAACCGGTTTCCGACCAGGAAAGCCAATAAGCTTAACAGCAACGCGGGCACTATCGGATGGAAGCCCAGGTACTGCAGATTAAAAGTGGCGAGTATGGCATAGAGTACGCCGCCGACGATCATCGCGCTCAACGCCCCTTTCGCGTTCGCGCGTTCCCAGTACAGGCCCAGCACCAGCGGCCATAAGAACACGGCCTCCAGGCCGCCGAACGCCAGCAGGTTGAGCCAGATAATCATCTCAGGAGGACGCCAGGCTGCCAGCAGCAGTAAAGCGCCCAGCAGCAAGGTGATCGTTGCCGACATCCGCTTCAACCGGGCTTCATTTGTTATCTGCGCGGGGCGCAGATTCAGATACAGATCTTTAATGATCGTAGCGGAACTTTGCAGCAGCTGGGCGTTGATCGTCGACATAATGGCGGCCATCGGCGCGGCGAGGAAGATCCCGGCGGCAAAGGGCGGCAATACTTTCACCATGAGCGTCGGGATGACCAGATCCGGCACCGTCAGATCCGGGATCACCGCCCGGCCTAACGCACCCGCAAGATGCATCCCAAACATCAGGATCGCCACCACGATGGTGCCAATGATAATTCCCCGGTGCACCGCTTTGCTGTCTTTATAGGAGATGCAGCGAACGGCGGTGTGCGGGAGGCCAATTACCCCGAAGCAGACCAGCACCCAGAAGGAGGTCATAAAGGTGGGGGAAAGAATGTCATCAGCCCCCTGCGGGGAAACCAGCTTAGGATCGATGGTTTGCAGGGTTTCTACCGCATTATGTAGCCCGCCCGCCGCATGAACGACGCCAACCAGCAGGACGATAGTGCCGACCAGCATCACCATTCCCTGGAGCGTGTCGTTGAGGACGCTGGCACGAAAACCGCCGAACGCGGTATAGAGCGCGATACTCACGCCAAAAATCAGCAGACCGGTTTCGTAGGGAATACCCGCCGCGGTTTCCAGCAACCGCGCCCCGCCGATGAACTGCACCGTCATTGCCCCGACAAACGCCACCAGAAGGCTCAGGCTCGCGAGCCAGACCAGCAGACGGCTTTGGTAGCGGGCAAAGAGCATATCGTTCAGGGTTACGGCATTATAGCGGCGCGCCAGAATGGCGAATTTCTTACCCAAAATCCCCAGAGAAAGCCAGATCGCCGGCAGTTGGATCATCGCCAGCAGCACCCAGCCGAGGCCATATTTATAGGCCGCGCCGGGGCCGCCTATAAACGAACTGGCGCTGATATAGGTAGCGGTAAGCGTCATGGCTAATACAATGCCGCCCATCGAGCGGCTGCCGAGGAAATATTCGTTCAGGAAGGAACCCGTTGTGCGCTTACGCATTGCATAGATGGAGAGAGCAAACACCACCAGCAGGTAGGCGATAAGCGGCAGTATGACTTCAAGCTGCATCGTCATCCTCCAGAGGAATATCGCGATAGATAACTTTTACCATCGCCCAGCACAGCAGAATAAACACCAGCGGTACCAGCAGGCAGGCCATTTCGAACCAGTGCGGCAGGCCGGTTAGGCCAATACCAACGCCCGGCAGATAGGCGGCAGCCAGCCAGGCCGCAAGATAGAGAAGGGTTAGCCACAGCGCCCAGCGCGCCTCTTTATGGGCCTGAACAAAGCGTTTGTCCATTTTTTGTCCCTTGAGGATAAAGAAAGCGGGGATTGTACCGCATGGAAAAGAGGAGAGGAGAGAAAAAGAAAAAAGGCCGGATTATCCGGCCTTTTGCAGCGATGGCAGAATTACTTCTCCTGCAATCCGAGTTTTTTCTCCAGATAGTGGATATTGGTGCCACCATTCTGGAAATGTTCGTCGTTCATGATGCGAATCTGCAGATCAACGTTGGTTTTGATGCCATCGATAATCAGCTCCTGCAGCGCATTTTTCATGCGGGCAATCGCGACATCACGGTTTTCGCCATAGCAGATCAGCTTACCGATCATTGAGTCATAGTACGGAGGCACGGTGTAGCCCGCGTAGATATGAGACTCCCAGCGCACGCCAAAACCGCCCGGCGCGTGGAAGCGGGTAATTTTACCCGGGCTCGGCAGGAAGGTGTTCGGGTCTTCGGCGTTGATACGGCATTCCACCGCATGGCCTTTAACCACAACTTCTTCCTGCTTGATGGACAGCGGCTGGCCGGCTGCGATGCGCAGCTGCTCTTTAATCAGGTCGACGCCGGTGATCATTTCGGTTACCGGGTGTTCAACCTGAATACGGGTGTTCATTTCGATGAAATAGAACTCGCCGTTTTCGAACAGGAACTCAAAAGTACCCGCGCCGCGATAGCCGATATCGACGCACGCTTTGGAACAACGCTCGCCGATATAGCGACGCAGTTCCGGCGTAATGCCCGGTGCTGGCGCCTCTTCGACCACTTTCTGGTGACGACGCTGCATGGAGCAGTCGCGCTCAGCCAGATAGATAGCGTTACCCTGACCGTCAGCCAGTACCTGGATCTCGATGTGACGAGGATTCTCCAGGTATTTCTCCATATACACCATGTCGTTGTTAAACGCGGCTTTGGCTTCCGCTTTGGTCATGGAGATGGATTGCGCCAGCTCAGCATCGCTGCGCACAACGCGCATACCGCGACCGCCGCCGCCGCCGGAGGCTTTGATAATCACCGGGTAGCCAATACGTTTTGCATGGGCGCGGTTAACGTCCATATCTTCGCCCAGCGGGCCATCAGAGCCCGGTACGGTCGGAACGCCCGCTTTCTTCATCGCGGTGATCGCAGACACTTTGTCGCCCATCAGGCGGATTGTGTCAGCTTTCGGACCGATAAAGATAAAGCCGGAACGCTCAACCTGCTCAGCGAAGTTTGCGTTTTCGGACAAAAATCCGTAACCCGGGTGAATAGCCACCGCGCCGGTGATTTCGGCAGCAGAGATAATCGCCGGGATATTGAGGTAGCTTTTTACGGACGGAGCCGGGCCGATACAGACCGTCTCATCCGCTAACAATACGTGTTTTAAATCGCGATCCGCCGTTGAGTGCACAGCAACGGTCTTGATGCCCAGTTCTTTACAGGCACGCAGGATACGCAATGCAATCTCGCCGCGGTTGGCGATAACAATTTTATCCAGCATGTTCGCCTCGTTATTCGATGACGACCAGTGGCTCGTCAAATTCTACCGGTTGACCACTTTCGACCAGAATGGCTTTCACCACGCCGGATTTATCGGCTTCGATCTGGTTCATCATTTTCATGGCTTCAACGATGCACAGGGTATCGCCCGCGTTAACTTTCTGACCGACTTCGATGAAGGCTTTCGCGTCCGGGCTCGGGGTGCGGTAGAAAGTACCAACCATTGGGGAACGTACGATGTGGCCACTGATTTCCGCTGCCGCAGGGGCTTCCATTGCTGGCGTTGCCGCAGAGGCGACTGCGTTAGACAGCGCTGGCTGTTGCTGCATCATCGGTGCGGCGTAAGCCTGTTGCATCACCGGGAAACCTGCGTTTGGCGCGGCACGGCTGATGCGTACAGACTCTTCGCCTTCAGAAATTTCCAGTTCGGAGATGCCTGATTCTTCAACCAGCTCGATCAGTTTTTTAATCTTACGAATATCCATGAGTGGGTTCCGTACTCTTTGTTTAGTGTGATTGTGACAGGCGTGTTAGCACCGTCTGTAAAGCATATGAATTACTGCTGTTGCAAGACGCCGCGCTTCTTCAGAAGCCGACAGGTTAAGCCTCCGATGCTCGAAAGCAAAAAGCGAAACTTATCGGCCAATATGCGGCTATCTTCTGCCATTCTCGGGTAAAAAACAAAATATACCTTCGATGCGCGATTGTCACCTTTTCGGGACTCAAAAAGCCCGTCAGGAAAACCAAAGTCGCACATTATAACGATTTCGTAGCATTTGGCAGCTAAATACTGGTCTTATCAGGGAAGATTATCAACCGCTATCGTGTAAAGAGTGGCGGTTGATAAAAGAACTGCGGGAAACTGCACATATCCGGAATTAGCGCCACCACTGGCGGAACTTCTTGTATCGCCATGCTAAAAGCAGGATCGCCAGCAGCGCATAAATTAGCGGTTGGGGGGATAAAATCTTCACCGACCATAGGTAGTGAATGGGGGCGAGGATCGCGACAACATAGACGAAGTTATGCAATGTTTGCCAGCGACGACCCAATCTTCGCTGCATCGCTTGCGTTGACGTCGCCGCCAGCGCCAGCAGAATCAGCCAGCTGATTAACCCCAGCGTCAGATAAGGGCGGGTGAGGACTTCTGTACCCAATAGCGCCAGATTGTTAATCCCAAGTTCGAGCAGCGTATAGCTGGTCAAATGCAGCGTAGCCCAGGCAAAGCACCATAAACCAAGTAAGCGCCGGGTGCGTATCAATAACGGCTGTTTAGCGTAGCGCGCCAGTGGCGAAACAAGCAAGGTAGCCAGCAGGAATTTAAGAGCCATCCTACCGGTAAAGTGCTGGATATCCTTTGCCGGGTCGGCGCTGAAATACCCCTGATGTCCGGCCCAGAAGAGCCAGACAAAAGGCAAAAATCCGGCCAGATGGAGAAGCACTTTCAGCCAGGTAATCTGCTTTACAGTCAGGCGCACTAGTAATTCTCCCGCAAATTCAGGCCCCGGTAGAGCGATGCTACTTCGTCAGCATAGCCGTTAAAGAGCAGTGTTGGCTGGCGTTTGACGTCGAGTACGCCGCCTGCGCCGATAAAGCGCTCAGTTGCCTGCGACCAGCGGGGGTGATCGACATGCGGATTGACGTTGGCGTAGAAGCCATACTCCTCAGGTCCGGCGAGGTTCCAGGTCGTGGGGGGACGTTCACGCGTCAGTTCGATACTGACGATAGACTTAATCCCTTTGAAACCGTACTTCCAGGGCACGGTGAGTCGGACCGGCGCACCGTTTTGCGGAGGCAGCGCTTTGCCATACACGCCTACGCTGAGCAGCGTCAGAGGATGCATGGCCTCGTCGAGCCGCAGCCCTTCGACATAGGGATACGCCAGCCCGCCGCCGATAAAACGGTCTTTTTGGCCCGGCATCTGCTCAGGCGCATAAAGCGTTTTAAACGCGACGTAGCGCGCATTGCTGGTGGGCTCGACCAGCGATAACAATTTATGCAGCGGGAAGCCGACCCAGGGAATCACCATCGACCAGGCTTCGACGCAGCGCATCCGGTAAATTCGCTCTTCCAGCGGAAATCGGCTGGTCAGGTCGTCATGATCGAGCGTAAGGGGTTTTGCCACTTCGCCGCCAATCGTCAGCGTCCAGGGGTCAGTGCGCAGGCTTCCGGCATTGGCCGCCGGATCGGCTTTATCCAGGCCGAACTCATAAAAGTTGTTGTAGCCTGATACCTTATCTTCCGGCGTGAGCGTGAGAGTGTTTTGCCATTGCGCCGGTTTATCGAACGTCAGCGCTTTACCTGCCGGCGCCGGCGGGCGGTCGTTGCCTTTAAACCAATCCAGCAGGTCAGCTTGCGCGGAGGGTGAGAGGGAAAGGGCGGTGGCGCTAATTCCCAACATTTTCAGGATCTGGCGACGCTGCAGCATAAAAACGGATTCTGCCGTTACGTCGGCTTCCGTCAGTTTTTTGGATTTCATGGCATCCTCCGTCGTGCGTTTTTCTTAGCATGACGGAGGCGGAGCGTTATTGCGAATATGTCACGAAAAATTGCAGATTAGGCGATTTTAACCAGCGTGCGCCCCTGAATCTTATTGGTCATGATCTTATCGGCAAATTCAGGGGCTTCGGCGAGGGAGATTTCCGTCGCGCTTTGCGCGTAGAAGGATTCCGGCAGATCGCGCACCAGACGCTGCCAGGCCTCGGCCCGGCGCGCGGCTGGCGTCATTACCGAATCAACGCCCTGCAGGCGCACGTTACGCAGAATAAACGGCATCACGGTCGTGGGCAGGGCAAAGCCGCCTGCCAGACCGCAGGCCGCCACGCAGCCGCCGTAGTTCATCTGCGCCAGCACTTTTGCCAGCACCTTATCGCCAACGGTATCAACGGCACCGGCCCACAGCTGTTTTTCCAGCGGGCGGGTTTCGGCGAACTCATCGCGGCTAAGAATGCGCTGCGCGCCGAGGTTTTTAAGATATTCATGGGTGCTTTCGCGCCCGGAAACCGCCGCCACCTTGTACCCGAGATGATGCAGCAAAGCGACCGCGGTGCTGCCGACGCCGCCGCTGGCCCCGGTGACCACGACTTCGCCATCTTCCGGACGAACCCCGGCGTCTTCCAGCGCCATCACGCACAGCATCGCGGTGAAACCGGCGGTCCCAATGACCATGGCTTTACGACCATCCAGGCCTTGCGGCATCGCCACCAGCCAGTCGCCTTTAACGCGAGCGCGCTCCGCCAGTCCGCCCCAGTGGCTTTCCCCCACGCCCCATCCGGTCAGCAGGACTTGCTGGCCGGCGTGGAAACGCGGATCCTCGCTGCTGTGGACAAAACCGGCAAAATCGATGCCAGGAATCATCGGAAAGTTGCGGATAATTTTTCCTTTACCAGTGATGGCCAGCGCATCTTTATAGTTAAGGCTGGACCAGTGGATATCCACTGTCACATCCCCCTGCGGCAGCTGGCTGGCGTCAATGGTTTGCACCGAAGAGAGAGTTTTGCCATCCTGCTGTTCTAAGATTAAAGCCTGCATGCGCCGGTCCTCATAGGTTGGATGATTGGAATAGGTTGGATGATTGGAAAATTTTTTCTGCAGACTATACTCGCTAACGGCATTATTACACCGATGTAACGCAATAAATTGCCAGATGCGCCAGCTTTGATAGTATGCGTCGCTCTTTAGAAAGTTAGTGCTTACTTTAGTTTAGGCGCCAGCACAGGAGCCCGGACGTTTATCGGGTAGTCATTCACACGCGGAGTTAACACAGGGATGCGATTAACGACGAAATTCTCAGCGTTTGTCACGTTACTCACCAGCCTGACGATCTTTGTCACGCTGATTGGCGCTTCGCTGAGTTTTTACAACGGCATTCAGCTAAAAATGACCAACCGCGTTCAGGCGGTGGCGACCATGCTGGATAACCGTCTGGTCTCTATGTCTTTTGACCAGATTGAACCGCAGATGGATGAGCTGATGACGCCGATCGACGCGGCGCGCGTTGACTTTCAGCTGAATGGCAAATCGGTCTATAGCCATTCCCGCACCGATAACTATCGTCCTTTAGGTAGCAGCAATCAGTTTCGCGATATCACGGTACCGTCGCTCAAGCAGCCCGGTATGGCAATCCATCTGGTGTACCTGGATCCGATGGCCAATTACTTCCGTTCACTGCACATCACCGCGCCGCTCTCCATCGCCATTGGTTTTATGGTGCTGATTATCTTTTTTTCCGTGCGCTGGATCCGTCGCCAGCTGGCGGGCCAGGAGCTACTGGAACTCCGCACTGCGCGTATTCTTAATGGCGAACGCGGACCGCAGGTGCGAGGGTCGGTACACGAGTGGCCGGCGAATACCAGTAGCGCGCTGGATATGCTGCTATCCGAACTTCAGTTCGCCAGCGATCAGCGAAGCCGCATGGATACCCTGATCCGTTCCTATGTCGCGCAGGATTCAAAAACCGGGCTGAGTAACCGATTATTTTTTGATAATCAGCTGTCGACGCTGCTTGAAGATCAGGAGAAAGTGGGGTCATACGGCATCGTAATGATGATCCGCCTGCCGGATTTCGACCTGCTGCGCGATAACTGGGGACGCGCAGCGACCGAAGAGCACTACTTTACGCTGATCAACATGCTTTCCACTTTTATTATGCGCTACCCTGGCGCACTGCTGGCTCGCTACCACCGCAGCGATTTTGCCGTTCTGCTTCCGCATCGCACGTTGAAAGAGGCGGACAGCATTGCCGGGTTACTCCTGAAAGCCATGGATGCCCTGCCGCCGACGCGAATTCTCGATCGTGACGATATGATGCATATCGGGATCTGCGCTTTCCGCAGCGGACAAACGGCGGCCCAGGTAATGGAGCATGCGGAAGCGGCCACGCGTAATGCGGTGCTGCAGGGCAGCAACAGCTGGGCCGTCTATGACGATTCTCTGCCGGAGAAAGGGCGTGGCAACGTGCGCTGGCGTACGCTTATCGAGCAAATGCTTAGCCGCGGCGGCCCGCGACTTTACCAGAAACCCGCCGTCACTCGTGATGGTCGCGTACATCATCGTGAGCTAATGTGCCGTCTTTATGATGGTAAGGAAGAGGTGATTGCGGCCGAATATATGCCGATGGTGCTGCAGTTTGGCCTGGCGGAGGAGTATGACCGTTTGCAAATTACGCGATTGCTGCCGTTTTTAGGCTTTTGGCCGGAAGAAAACCTCGCGCTGCAGGTGACGGTCGAGTCCTTGATCCGCCCTCGATTCCAGCGCTGGCTGCGCGATACTTTGATGCAATGCGAAAAATCGCACCGTCGACGTATTATTTTTGAACTTGCAGAGGCGGATGTTTGTCAATATATCGGCCGCCTGCAGCCGGTTATGCGGTTGGTTAACGCTTTAGGTATTCGAATTGCCGTGGTTCAGGCCGGTTTGACGCTGGTTGGAACCAGCTGGATCAAGCAGCTCGATGTTGAAGTGATTAAGCTGCATTCGGGGTTATCGCGCAATATAGAAAAACGCAGTGAAAATCAGCTGCTGGTGCAGAGCCTGGTAGAAGCCTGTAAAGGAATGCCGGTTCAGGTTTTCGCAACCGGCGTGCTCAGCCGAAGCGAGTGGCAGGTGCTGTCTCAATGCGGTGTTACCGGTGGTCAGGGGGAATTTTTTGCCGCCTCACAGCCACTTGACACAAATGTGAAAAAATATTCGCAAAGATACTCTGTTTGATCTGCCGTTTAGCGTGATTTCACGTAGAATAATGCGCGCCATAGTGATGGGGGTGTGCTTGTCTACCTGCCGGATTGTCGCAATGTAAATGCCAGTGAATGACCTTTGACAGGTTGCAGATTCAAGCGCGGAGCGCTGCTGAAGATTTCTGCGTTGGACGGACTCAGTCAAATTTGTAACAAAGGTAACGAACTGCACTAATTTTCACCGCAGCAGATGATTTTTGCGCCTTGTCGCTGCTGCGCGTGGTTGGTAAAGTAAGCGGATTTTGTTTTCCGCCCCAGCTTTCAGGATTATCCCTTAGTATGTTAAAAAAATTTCGTGGCATGTTTTCCAATGACCTGTCCATTGACCTGGGTACCGCGAATACCCTGATTTATGTAAAAGGACAAGGCATCGTATTGAATGAGCCTTCCGTTGTGGCCATTCGTCAGGATCGTGCCGGATCGCCGAAAAGCGTCGCCGCTGTGGGTCATGAAGCGAAGCAGATGCTTGGGCGTACACCGGGCAACATTGCAGCTATTCGCCCAATGAAAGACGGCGTTATCGCCGACTTCTTCGTTACCGAAAAAATGCTCCAGCACTTTATTAAACAGGTGCACAGCAATAGCTTTATGCGTCCGAGCCCGCGCGTGCTGGTCTGCGTGCCGGTTGGTGCGACCCAGGTTGAACGTCGCGCGATTCGTGAGTCCGCACAGGGCGCTGGCGCCCGTGAAGTCTTCCTGATTGAAGAGCCGATGGCGGCTGCGATCGGCGCAGGCCTGCCGGTCTCCGAAGCAACCGGTTCAATGGTTGTGGACATCGGCGGCGGTACTACTGAAGTGGCGGTCATCTCTCTTAACGGCGTGGTTTACTCCTCTTCTGTCCGTATTGGCGGCGACCGTTTTGACGAAGCCGTCATTAATTATGTCCGTCGTAACTATGGCTCCCTGATCGGCGAAGCGACCGCAGAACGCATTAAGCATGAAATCGGCTCCGCTTATCCGGGTGATGAAGTCCGCGAAATCGAAGTTCGCGGGCGTAACCTTGCTGAAGGCGTTCCGCGCGGCTTTACTCTGAACTCCAATGAAATCCTTGAAGCGCTGCAGGAACCGTTGACCGGTATCGTCAGCGCGGTGATGGTCGCGCTGGAACAGTGCCCACCGGAGCTGGCTTCCGATATCTCCGAACGCGGGATGGTTCTGACCGGCGGCGGTGCTCTGCTACGCAACCTTGACCGTCTGTTAATGGAAGAGACAGGAATCCCTGTCGTAGTTGCAGAAGATCCACTGACCTGCGTCGCTCGTGGCGGCGGTAAGGCACTGGAAATGATCGATATGCACGGCGGCGACTTGTTCAGCGAAGAGTAGTCAGCCTGAGATCCGGGTAGCTGGCCTACGGCTGCCCCGATCTTAACTGACACGAGAATACGCATAGCCTATGAAGCCAATTTTTAGCCGTGGCCCGTCGCTACAGATTCGCCTTATTCTGGCGGTTTTGGTGGCGCTTGGCGTGATAATCGCCGACAGCCGCCTGGGTACGTTCAGCCAAATTCGAACGTATATGGATACAGCCGTCAGCCCTTTCTACTTTGTCTCTAATGGTCCCCGGGAACTGCTGGATAGCGTTTCGCAAACGCTGGCCACCCGCGATCAGCTCGAACTGGAAAATCGCGCGCTGCGTCAGGAGTTGCTGCTCAAGAACAGCGACTTACTGATGCTGGGTCAGTACAAACAGGAGAACGCGCGTCTGCGCGAGCTGCTGGGCTCTCCGCTGCGCCAGGACGAGCAAAAAATGGTGACTCAGGTCATCTCAACGGTTAACGATCCCTATAGCGATCAGGTGGTTATCGATAAAGGCAGCGTTAACGGCGTTTATGAAGGCCAGCCGGTTATCAGCGATAAAGGCGTTGTGGGTCAGGTGGTCGCGGTCGCGAAGCTGACCAGCCGCGTGCTGCTGATTTGCGATGCCACGCATGCGTTACCGATTCAGGTACTGCGTAACGATATTCGCGTCATTGCCGCAGGCAACGGTTGTACTGACGATTTACAGCTGGAACATCTGCCGGCCAATACCGATATTCGCGTCGGCGACGTGCTGGTCACTTCGGGTCTCGGCGGCCGCTTCCCTGAAGGGTATCCGGTCGGGGTGGTTTCGTCCGTTAAGCTGGATACGCAGCGTGCGTATACGGTGATTCAGGCGCGTCCGACTGCCGGTCTGCAGCGCTTGCGTTATCTGCTGCTGCTATGGGGAGCCGATCGCAACGGCGCGAATCCGATGACGCCGGAAGAGGTTCATCGCGTAGCGAATGAACGCCTGATGCAGATGATGCCGCAGGTTCTGCCTGCACCGGATGCGATGGGGCCGCAGATGCCCGCGCCGGCAACCGGTATGCCACAGCAGCCTCTGCCAGCAGGAGGGCAATAGTGGCAAGTTACCGTAGCCAGGGACGCTGGGTTATCTGGCTCTCGTTTCTTATCGCACTATTGCTGCAGATTATGCCCTGGCCGGCGGACATTAGCGTCTACCGGCCAAACTGGGTATTGCTTATCCTGTTGTACTGGATCCTCGCGCTACCCCACCGGGTTAACGTTGGCACAGGCTTTGTTATGGGCGCGATCCTCGATCTCATCAGCGGGTCGACGCTTGGCGTTCGCGCACTATCATTAAGTATTGTGGCTTATCTGGTTGCGCTAAAGTATCAACTGTTCCGTAACCTGGCGCTTTGGCAACAGGCGCTGGTGGTAGTCATGTTATCCCTCTCCGTGGATATCATTGTTTTCTGGGCAGAGTTTTTAGTGATCAACGTCTCTTTCCGTCCGGAAGTGTTCTGGAGTAGTGTAGTAAACGGTGTGCTCTGGCCATGGATTTTCCTGCTGATGCGTAAAGTGCGCCAGCAGTTTGCGGTGCAATAAGGTTGATATGACGACTCTGTATCTTGCTTCAGGTTCTCCGCGTCGGCAGGAACTGCTGACACAGCTTGGCCTCGCTTTTGAGCGCGTGGTTCCCGGTATTGAGGAACAGCGTCGCCCGCAGGAGAGCGCCCAGCAGTATGTGGTCCGGCTGGCGCGCGAAAAGGCCCAGGCTGGCGTCGCGCTGGCACCGCGCGATCTCCCGGTTTTAGGCGCGGATACCATTGTCATCCTTAACGGTGAAGTGCTGGAAAAACCGCGCGATGGCGGGCACGCCGCCGAGATGCTACGCATGCTTTCCGGAAAGACTCATCAGGTGATGACCGCCGTGGCGCTGGCTGATAAGCGGCAGACGCTGGATTGCCTGGTGGTCACGGAGGTCACTTTCCGCGTGCTCTCAGGGCAGGATATCGCCGATTATGTCGCCAGCGGCGAACCTTTAGATAAAGCAGGTGCATACGGTATTCAGGGGTTGGGTGGCTGTTTCGTCAGGAAGATAAATGGCAGCTATCACGCCGTCGTTGGCTTACCGCTGGTGGAAACGTATGAGTTGCTAAGTAACTTTAACTCACTGCGTGAAGAAAAGGGATAAAGATGACTGCTGAATTATTAGTTAACGTAACGCCATCAGAAACGCGCGTCGCTTACATTGATGGCGGTATTCTTCAGGAAATTCATATTGAGCGTGAAGCGCGACGCGGAATAGTAGGCAATATCTACAAAGGTCGTGTCAGTCGGGTGCTGCCGGGAATGCAGGCGGCTTTTGTAGATATTGGCCTGGATAAGGCCGCGTTTCTGCACGCTTCCGATATTATGCCGCACACCGAGTGCGTGGCGGGCGAAGAGCAAAAGCAGTTCGCCGTCCGCGATATCTCCGAGCTGGTGCGCCAGGGGCAGGATTTAATGGTGCAGGTGGTGAAAGACCCCCTCGGTACCAAAGGCGCCCGCCTGACCACCGATATCACCATTCCCTCTCGCTATCTGGTCTTTATGCCCGGCGCTTCGCACGTCGGCGTCTCTCAGCGTATTGAAAGCGAAGCGGAACGTGAACGCCTGAAAAAAGTGGTCTCTGAATACTGTGACGAGCAGGGCGGATTCATTATCCGTACCGCGGCGGAAGGCGTTCATGAGCAGGAGATGGCTGCTGATGCCGCCTATCTCAAGCGCGTCTGGACGAAAGTGATGGAACGCAAAAAGCGCCAGCAGACCCGATATCAAATGTACGGCGAACTGGCGCTGGCGCAGCGCGTGCTGCGTGATTTCGCCGATGCGCATCTTGACCGGATTCGCGTTGACTCTCGTCTGACTTACGAATCGCTGCTGGAGTTTACCGCCGAATATATTCCGGAGATGACCAGCAAGCTGGAGCACTACAGCGGCCGTCAGCCGATTTTCGATCTCTTTGACGTGGAAAATGAAATCCAGCGCGCTCTGGAACGCAAAGTTGAGCTGAAATCAGGTGGTTATCTGATCATTGACCAAACGGAAGCGATGACCACCGTTGATATCAACACCGGGGCATTCGTCGGTCACCGTAATCTTGACGATACTATCTTTAATACCAATATTGAGGCGACCCAGGCGATTGCCCGCCAGCTGCGGCTGCGCAATCTCGGTGGGATTATCATCATCGATTTCATTGATATGAATAATGAAGATCACCGCCGTCGGGTGCTGCACTCTCTTGAGCAGGCGCTGAGCAAAGACCGGGTTAAAACCAGCATCAACGGCTTCTCCCAGCTTGGGCTGGTAGAGATGACCCGCAAGCGTACTCGCGAAAGCGTGGAGCATGTGCTGTGTAATGAGTGCCCTACCTGCCACGGTCGCGGTACGGTGAAAACGGTGGAAACGGTGTGCTATGAAATCATGCGCGAGATCGTGCGCGTGCATCATGCCTACGATTCCGACCGGTTCCTGGTCTATGCTTCTCCTGCGGTAGCGGAAACGCTGAAAGGGGAAGAGTCGCACGCGCTGGCAGAAGTCGAGATCTTTGTCGGTAAGCAGGTCAAAGTGCAAATTGAACCGCTCTATAATCAAGAGCAGTTTGATGTAGTAATGATGTAATCATCCGTTTTGCTTGCTGATGTCGGGATAAAGAGGCGGGCAAAAGGATGACGCGTAACAGGCTGACAAGGAGAGATGCGTGAGGCGACTGCCCGGGATATTACTGCTCACCGTGGCAACATTGATTGTTGTCGTCGCACTGCTGGTGAGCGGTCTGCGTCTCGTTCTGCCGCAGTTAAACAGCTGGCGTCCGCAGGTGCTGGAAAAAGTCTCCGCGATGGCCGGCGTACCGGTCGATGCTTCAAATATTGTCGCCAGCTGGCAGACTTTTGGCCCGACGCTTGATGTCCGCGATGTTAAGGCCGGCCTGAATGATGGCGGCGAGCTTTCCGCTAAACGCGTCACCCTGGCGCTCGACGTCTGGCAAAGCCTGCTGCATATGCGCTGGCAGTTTCGCGATCTGACCTTCTGGCAGCTGCAGGTTCATACCAATACCCCCATTCAAACGAATAATAGCGGTGAAGGGCTGAAAACCGACCGTATCAGCGATCTTTTCCTCCGCCAGTTCGATCACTTTATTCTTCGCGATAGCCATCTGAGCTTTCTGACCATCTCCGGCCAGCGTGCGGAGCTCGCCATTCCGCAGCTTACCTGGCTGAACGGTAAAAATCGCCATCGCGCGGAGGGGCAGCTTAGCCTCAGCAGCCTGACCGGCCAGCACGGCGTGATGCAGGTGCGAATGGACCTGCGCGATGAAGACGGCCTGCTCAATAAGGGGCGCGTCTGGCTTCAGGCGGATGATATCGACGTTAAGCCGTGGCTTGGGCGCTGGATGCAGGACAACATCGCCCTGCAGAGCGCGCGGTTTAGCCTGGAAGGCTGGATGACTATCGACAAGGGCGATGTCGCCAGCGGCGATGTATGGTTGAAAAAAGGCGGCGCTAGCTGGCAGGGCGATAAAGAGAAGCACCATCTGTCGGTTGATAATCTGACGGCGCACATCTATCGCGATAATCAAAGCTGGGGCTTTCGCATCCCTGATACGCGCATCTCAATGGATGACAAACCCTGGCCGCGCGGCGCGCTGTCGATGGCGTGGATCCCGGCTCAGGATGTGGGCGGAAAAAATGGTCAACGCAGCGATGAGCTGCGCATTCGCGCCAGCAACCTTAACCTTAGCGGTCTGACCGGGCTGCAGCCGATGGCGGATAAACTGGCTCCGTCGCTGGGCGAAATCTGGCGTACGACGCAGCCGGACGGCAAAATCAATCTTCTGGCGCTGGATATTCCGCTGCAAATGGCGGAAAAAACGCGCTTCCGGGCGGACTGGAGCGACATGTCCTGGAAGCAGTGGAAGCTGCTGCCAGGGGCTGAGCATTTCTCCGGCAACATTGCCGGGAGCGTAGAAAACGGTACTCTGCATGCCAGCATGACGCAGGCGAAAATGCCCTACGAAACGGTCTTTCGCGCGCCGCTGGAGATCGCCAAAGGCGATGCGACCCTCAGTTGGGTGAAGAATGACAAGGGTTTTATGCTCGATGGTCGCGATATTGACGTACAGGCTACCGGCGTTCGCGCTCGCGGTGGGTTCCGCTATCTGCAGCCGCAGGGCGACGAACCCTGGCTCGGTATTCTGGCCGGTATCAGTACCAACGATGGCGGACAGGCCTGGCGCTACTTCCCGGAAAATCTGATGGGCAAAGCGCTGGTGGATTACCTCAGCGGAGCCATTAAAGGCGGTCAGGCCACCGATGCGACGCTGGCTTATGGCGGTAACCCGCATCTTTTCCCGTACAAGCATAATGAGGGGCAATTCCAGGTCACGGTGCCGCTCAAGAACGCCACCTTTGCCTTTCAGCCTGACTGGCCCGCGCTTACCGGGCTTAATATCGACCTTAACTTTATCAATGATGGGCTATGGATGAAGGCCGATAAGGCGATGCTCGGCAACGTGACCGCCAGCAATCTCGATGCGGTGATTCCGGACTATTCGCGAGAAAAGCTGCTGATTGATGCCGACGTTAACGGCCCGGGTAAAGAGGTTGGCCCTTATTTTAACGAGACGCCGCTGAAAGAGACGCTGGGCGCGGCGCTGGATGAGCTCCAGCTGGACGGTAATGTTAGCGCTCGCTTACATCTTGATATCCCCCTGGATGGCGAGATGACCACCGCTAAAGGTGATGTCCGGTTGAACAATAACAGCTTGTTTATCAAGCCTATCGATACCACATTGCAGAACCTGAGCGGTAAATTCAGCTTTGTAAACGGCGACCTGAAAAGCGAACCGATGAGCGCGAGCTGGTTTAATCAGCCGCTGAATCTTGATTTCTCGACCACCGAAGGCGCGAAAGCATTTCTCGTGAACGTCGGGATGAACGCCAGCTGGCAGCCTGCGCGTACCGGTTTATTGCCGAAATCCCTGGACGGCACCCTGAGCGGCAGCGTGCCCTGGGACGGAAAAGTCGCGATTGAGCTTCCGTATCGCGGTAGCGCGGCCTATAAGGTTGACCTCAACGCTGACCTGAAGAGTGTAAGTAGTCACTTACCTGCGCCGTTAGATAAGCAGGCCGGGGAGCCGTTGCCGGTAAAAATCAAGGTCGATGGCGGCTTAAGCAGTTTTAATCTGGCCGGCTCCATGGGGGCGAAGAATCATATTAATAGCCGCTGGCTGCTGGGTCATAAGCTGACCCTGGACCGCGCTATTTTAACCACGGACAGTAAAGCCGTTTCTCCGCTTCCCGAGCAGCCAGGCGTGGAGCTGAATATGCCGCCGATGGATGGCGCGCAGTGGCTGGCGCTGTTCCAGGGCGGAGCGGCGAATGACGTCAGCAGTAATCTCGTCTTCCCGGAGCAGGTCACGCTGCGAACGCCGGCGTTAACGATGGCGGGCCAGAGCTGGAATAACGTTAGCCTTGTCTCCCGGCCCGATGCCGGGGGAACGAAGATTGAAGCCCAGGGGCGTGAAGTCAACGCAACCCTGACGATGCGGAAGAACGCCCCGTGGCTGGCGGCCATTCGCTATCTCTACTACAACCCAACGGCGGCGAAAAGCCGCGGGACAGAAAAAAGCAGCGCCCCGCTGGCCGATACCAACATTGATTTCCACGGCTGGCCGGACCTTCAGCTTCGCTGCGCTGAGTGCTGGCTGTGGGGGCAAAAATATGGCCGTATCGAAGGGGATTTTGATATTCGCGGCGATACCCTGACGCTGGCGAACGGACTGGTCGATACCGGTTTTGGCCGTCTGACGACCGATGGCGTATGGGTGAGCGCGCCGGCGGGCGTACGAACCTCTTTGAAAGGTAAGCTGCACGGCAATAAAACCGACGATTTCGTGAACTTCTTCGGCGTCTCCACGCCGGTAAAAGGTTCGTCGTTTGATATCGATTATGACCTGCACTGGCGTGCGCCGCCGTGGCAGCCCGACGTTGCCTCGCTTAATGGGATCCTCAAAAGCCGTCTTGGAAAAGGCGAATTTACCGACCTCAGCACCGGTCATGCCGGCCAGCTTCTGCGTTTGTTGAGCGTTGACGCGCTGCTGCGCAAGCTGCGCTTCGACTTTAGCGATACGTTCAGCGAAGGGTTCTACTTTGATTCCATTCGCAGTACGGCGTGGATTAAAGACGGCGTTCTGCATACCGACGATACGCTGGTCGATGGTCTGGAAGCGGATATCGCCATGAAGGGGTCGGTGGATCTCGTGCGTCGTCAGCTGGATATGCAGGCCGTGGTCGCGCCGGAGATTTCTGCGACCGTGGGCGTCGCCGCGGCCTTTGCCGTTAACCCGATTATCGGCGCCGCGGTCTTTGCTGCCAGTAAGGTACTGGGGCCGCTGTGGAACAAGGTCTCTATTTTGCGCTATCGCATCACCGGTCCTATCGATCAGCCGCAAATTAACGAAGTGCTGCGCCAGGCGCGGAGCGACAAAAAGCAATGATTTGACGATTGTGCGTAATTACCGCACTCTCAATAGATAGCCTTTTTTATTTCCGCCCCTGAGGCGGCAACAAACGAGTAGCAAAACGATGAGTCTGAACCTGGTAAGTGAACAATTACTGTCGGCAAACGGCCTGAATCATCAGGATCTGTTTACCATTCTTGGCCAGCTGGCCGAGCGCCGTCTGGATTACGGCGATCTCTATTTTCAGTCGAGCTATCACGAGTCCTGGGTTCTTGAAGACAGCATCATTAAAGATGGTTCGTACAATATCGACCAGGGCGTTGGCGTCCGCGCGGTGAGCGGGGAAAAAACCGGCTTTGCCTATGCTGACCAGATTAGTCGACTGGCGCTGGAACAGAGCGCACAGGCGGCCCGCACCATTGTACGCGACCATGGGGATGGTAAAGTGCATACCCTTGGCGGGGTGGAACATCGTTCCCTCTATACCAGCATCGATCCGCTGCAAAGTATGAGCCGGGAAGAGAAGCTGGATATTCTGCGCCGGGTGGATAAAACCGCCCGCGCGGCCGATAAGCGGGTGCAGGAAGTTTCCGCCAGCCTGACCGGCGTCTACGAGTTAATTCTTGTCGCCGCCACCGACGGCACGCTGGCGGCGGACGTTCGCCCGCTGGTTCGCCTTTCCGTCAGCGTGCTGGTGGAAGAGGATGGCAAACGCGAGCGCGGCGCCAGCGGCGGCGGCGGCCGCTTTGGCTACGACTATTTCCTGGACTCGCAGGATGGCGACGTTCGCGCGGATGTTTGGGCGAGAGAAGCCGTGCGTATGGCGCTGGTCAACCTGACCGCCGTCGCGGCGCCTGCCGGGATGCTGCCGGTTGTGCTGGGCGCGGGCTGGCCTGGCGTCCTGCTGCATGAAGCCGTCGGTCACGGCCTGGAAGGTGACTTTAACCGTCGCGGGACGTCGGTATTCAGCGGCCATATGGGCGAACTGGTGGCCTCTGAGCTGTGCACCGTAGTGGATGATGGCACCATTGCTCACCGTCGCGGCTCCCTTGCCATTGATGATGAAGGCACGCCGGGCCAGTATAACGTTTTGATCGAAAACGGCATTCTCAAAGGCTATATGCAGGACAAGCTCAACGCCAGGCTGATGGGCGTGGCGCCAACCGGTAACGGTCGTCGCGAATCCTACGCGCACCTGCCTATGCCGCGTATGACCAACACCTACATGCTGGCGGGGAAATCTACGCCGCAGGAGATTATCGAATCGGTCGATTACGGCATCTACGCGCCGAACTTCGGCGGCGGTCAGGTGGATATCACCTCCGGGAAATTTGTCTTCTCCACGTCTGAAGCCTACCTGATTGAAAAAGGTAAAGTGACCAAAGCGGTGAAGGGCGCGACGCTTATCGGTTCAGGTATCGAAGCGATGCAGCAGATTTCGATGGTGGGGAACGATCTGAAGCTGGACAGCGGCGTCGGCGTTTGCGGCAAAGAGGGCCAGAGCGTACCGGTTGGCGTCGGTCAGCCTACGCTCAAAGTGGATAAACTCACCGTCGGCGGTACCGCCTGATACTTCTCAATGCGCTTTCGCCCGCGGCGAAAGCGCAAATCACCTCCGCGGAGTCGCGATGAAAGCCGCGCGTCAGCAGCAGATAGTCGAACTACTCAACCAGCATCACACCTTAACCACCGAAGCGTTGTCCCATCTGCTGCAGGTCAGTATCGAGACCATTCGTCGCGATTTGAGCGAGCTGCAGAAGCAGGGGCGTATTCAGCGTAGCCACGGGCAGGCGCGCGTTCTCCAGCGTAACAATCACAACGGCGAGAAGCCTTTTCAGCGCCGCGTGAAAAGCCATTATGCCCATAAATCTGATATCGCGCGTACGGCGCTGGCGTGGATTGATGAAGGGATGACGATCGCGCTGGATGCCAGCTCAACCTGCTGGTTTCTGGCGCGTCAGCTACCGAATATGACCCTGACGGTGTTTACCAATAGCCATCCGGTCTGCGTAGAGCTGGGCCGCCGTGAGCGGATCCAGCTGATCAGCGCCGGGGGGCAGCTCCTGCGTCAGTATGGCTATTACGTTAATCCGGCGCTGTTTTCTCAGGTCAAATCGCTGGAGATCGATCTGTTTATTTTTTCCTGCGAGGGGATCGATAACGATGGCGTACTCTGGGATTCCAGCGCCAATAATGCCGCCTACAAATCGCTGCTTCTGAAACGTGCGGCGCAGTCGCTATTATTAATCGACAAAAGCAAATTTGATCGTTCCGGGGAGGTGCGTATTGGCAATCTCCGCGACGTAACGCAGATTATTTCCGATGCCGGGCCCGATAATCTGTTCTTACCCTCTGTGGCGGGCTCGGGCCGCTAGCGGGCAATCCCCCGGCCGTGCATCCCCTGGTAAATCTTCGCCACCCCGACGAAATACTCAGTCAGGTAATTAATGCATACCTGTACCTTCAGCGGTAGCTTATCTTTCTCGGTATACAGCGCGTATACCGGTCGCGGATCGGACTGGTAGCTCGGCAGCAGGATCTCCAGTTCGCCGCGGTTGATCTCTTCGATCGCCCACATCAGCGGAACGTAAGCCACGCCGACGCCAGCCGTCAGCCAGCGCACCAGCGTCATCGGATCGTTGGTGACGAATCTGCCCTGAGGGATCAGCTTGGTTGAAATCCCTTCCGGAGCGATGATTTCAAATTCGTTATCCGGCCGGACGCTGTATTCCAGCCACGAGTGGCTGGCGAGATCCGCCGGTTTTTCCGGACATCCGGCGTGCTGAAGGTAGCTTTTTGCCGCGCAGAGCACCATCGGCATGGAGCCCAGGCGGCGGGAAAAGAGGCTGGAATCCTGCAGCGCTCCCACGCGAATAACCACATCCAGGCCGTCCGCAATCAGGTCCGGCGCGGGAATGCCTGTGACCAGATTGATTGAGAGACCCGGGTGCTCTTTGAGCATATCGGCGGTTATGCGAGCCAGGACATTCTGTGCCATAGTTGAAGAACAGCCGATGCGCAGCGTACCGATGGGCGTATTGTTAAACGCGTACAGCTGTTCATGGACATCCTGGACTTCGAACAGCATTCGCCGACAGCCTTGATAATATATTTTTCCCGCTTCTGTTAAGCCAAGGCTGCGCGTACTGCGGTTGAGCAGCTTAACCTGCAGTTCATCTTCCAGTTTGGCTACCGTCTGGCTGATGGAAGAAACGCTCATCTGGAGCTGGCGGGCCGCGGCGGTGAATGAACCTAATTCGACCACTCTGGCAAAAACGGACATGCGTTTTAATCGTTCCATTATTCACTCTGGCTTAAAAGTGATTTAGATCACACATTATAGATAAGACCGCAATTGTTACGTTACTATATAGTTAGCTTAATAATAAACGCATCGCGCATATCACCTGTACGCTTCTTATCAAGGTCATCATGAGTCTGTTTCCTGTCATTGTGATTTTCGGCTTGTCGTTTCCGCCGATCTTCTTTGAATTGCTATTGTCGCTAGCCATCTTCTGGCTGGTGCACCGCCTGCTGGTTCCAACGGGCATCTATGATTTTGTCTGGCACCCGGCACTGTTTAATACCGCGCTATATTGCTGCCTGTTTTATCTGATATCACGTTTGTTCGTTTGAGGTTGATGTGAAAACACTAACAAGAAATATCCTCCGTACCGCAATCACTGTGATACTGGTTATCCTTGCATTTATGGCGATTTTTCGCGCATGGGTGTATTACACCGCCTCGCCCTGGACGCGCGATGCGCGTTTTAGTGCGGATATTGTGGCCATCGCTCCCGATGTCTCCGGCCTGATTTCGCAGGTGAATATCAAGGATAACCAACTGGTTAAGAAAGACCAGGTTTTGTTCGTCATTGACCAGCCGCGTTACCAGAAGGCGTTAGCCGAGGCTGAAGCCGATGTCTCCTACTATCAGACTCTGGCGCAGGAGAAACGCGTCGAAGCCGGCCGTCGTAACCGCCTTGGCGTCCAGGCCATGTCCCGGGAAGAGATAGACCAGGCGAATAACGTTCTGCAAACCGTTGAGCATCAATTAGCCAAAGCGACGGCAAGTCGCGACCTGGCGAAGCTTGACCTTGAACGTACGGTGATTCGCGCCCCGGCCGACGGCTGGGTGACCAACCTGAACGTTTACCGCGGCGAGTTTATCACCCGAGGCTCCACCGCGGTTGCGCTGGTGAAGCAGAATACCTTCTATGTTATGGCCTATCTTGAAGAGACCAAGCTTGAGGGCGTGCGCCCCGGTTTTCGTGCTGAAATTACCCCGCTGGGAAGCGTACACACCCTCAGGGGCACCGTCGACAGCATTGCTGCAGGCGTCACCAATGCCAGCAGCAGCAGCGATTCAAAAGGGCTGGCCTCTATTGATTCTAACCTTGAATGGGTACGTCTGGCACAGCGGGTGCCGGTACGTATTCGCCTCGATCAACAGCAGGGCAATCTCTGGCCTGCGGGTACCACCGCGACGGTGGTGATTACCGGTAAAGAGGATCGCGATACTCGCCAGGCAAACTTCTTCCAGAAACTGGCGATGCGCCTGCGTGAGTTCGGTTAATCGCCATGGGGATCTTCACCATCGAACTCCGGCATCTCCGCTTCGCCGTTAAGTTAGCCTGCGCGGTGGTGCTGGCGTTATTCGTCGGTTTTCATTTTCAGCTGGAAACGCCGCGCTGGGCGGTGCTTACCGCCGCCATCGTTGCTGCCGGCCCGGCGTTTGCCGCAGGCGGGGAGCCTTACTCCGGGGCGATCCGCTATCGCGGGATGCTGCGTATCGCCGGCACCTTTATCGGCTGTATCGCCGCGCTGGCGATCATCATCCTGATGATCCGCGCCCCGCTGCTGATGGTGCTGGTATGCTGCCTGTGGGCCGGATTCTGCACCTGGATCTCCTCGCTGGTGCGGGTTGAGAACTCCTATGCCTGGGGCCTGGCGGGCTATACCGCGCTTATCATTATTATCACTATTCATGAAGAGCCGATGCTGGCGCCGCAGTTCGCCGTTGAGCGATGCAGTGAGATTGTCATCGGTATCGTCAGCGCCATTGTGGCCGACCTGCTGTTTTCTCCGCGTTCGATTAAAAAAGAGATCGACCTTGAACTGGATAATCTGCTGATCGATCACTATCGCCTGATGCAGCTTTGCGTGGCGCATGGTGGTAAAGATGACGTCGATAAGGCCTGGAGCGCGCTGGTGCGTCGTACCAACGCGCTGGAAGGGATGCGCGGCAACTTGATCATGGAGTCCTCGCGCTGGGCAAAAGTGAATCAGCGGCTGAAGGCGATCAATACCCTCTCTCTGACCTTAATTACTCAGGCCTGTGAAACCTATTTGATTCAGAATACCCGGCCTGAGATGGTGACGGATGATTACCGCGAGCTGTTTGCTGAACCGGTCGAGACCGTGCAGGACGTGCACCGCCAGCTAAAGCGGATGCGCCGCTTCTTGACCTGGAAGGGAGAGCACAATACGCCGGTGACGATCTACAGCTGGGTAGGCGCTGCGACGCGCTATCTGCTTTTGAAGCGGGGCGTGGTCGGCAATACCAAAATCAGCCGTATTGAAGAAGAAGTGCTGCAAGGCGAAGTGGTGGTGAAGGCGGAATCCGCCGAGCGGCACCATGCGATGGTCAACTTTTGGCGTACGTCTATCTCCTGTATCCTCGGTACGCTGTTCTGGCTGTGGACCGGCTGGACTTCAGGAAGCGGGGCGATGGTCATGATTGCGGTTGTCACGGCCTTAGCGATGCGTTTACCTAATCCGCGGATGGTGGCTATAGATTTCCTCTACGGCACGCTGGCGGCGTTACCGCTGGGGGCGCTGTTTTTCCTCGTGATTATGCCCGCGACGCAGCAAAGTATGCTGCTGCTGTGTATCAGCCTGGCGGTGATGGCCTTTTTTATCGGTATTGAAGTGCAAAAGCGGCGGCTCGGTTCGCTGGGGGCGCTGGCCAGCACCATTAATATTCTGGTGCTCGACAATCCGATGAAGTTTGAATTCAACCAGTTTCTTGATAGTGCCCTGGGCCAGATCGTCGGATGCTTCCTTGCGCTGATGGTGATCCTGCTGGTGCGTGATAATTCGCAGGCCCGTACCGGCCGCGTGCTGCTCAACCAGTTTGTCTCGGCGGCGGTATCATCGCTGACCACCAATATGGCGCGACGTAAAGAGAACCACTTGCCGGCCCTGTATCGTCAGCTCTTTTTGTTGCTGAATAAATTCCCTGGCGATATCGCCCGCTTTCGTCTGGCGCTGACCCTGATTATCGCGCATCAGCGTCTGCGCGATGCGCCGGTACCGATAAATGACGATCTGTCGGCCTTTCACCGGCAGCTGCGCCGTACCGCGGATCGCGTCATTTCAGCCAGTAGTGATGATAAGCGCCGCTACTATTTTGCCCGCTTGCTTGATGAACTGGATATCTACCAGCAAAAATTACAGCATTGGGAAGCCTCTCCGCAGGTGACCGAGCCGGTACGCAGGCTGGTGGAGATGCTGCATAAGTACCAGCATGTGTTAACCAACAGCTAACCGCCAGAACCGACGCCGAAGCGTCGGTTTTTTTATCGCTATACTTAACGCTCAGAGTATGAATTCCGCCGTCAGAGTGGAACTACACGCCGGGATGACCGGGCTATGAAAAGTTGCAGGTGTGGACGGGATGCGGGCAATGACTACCTATACCTTTGATTTTGATGAAATAGCTGAGCAGCAGGATTTTTATCGTGAGTTTTCTCGTACCTTTGCTTTAGCGCGTGAGAAAGTGAATAACCTGGATTCTCTGTGGGAAGCCGTGACCGCCGGGCTGTTACCCTTACCGCTGGAGATTGAGTTTATTCATTTAAGCGATAATCAGCGGCGGCGTTTCGGCGCGTTAATTCTGCTCTTTGATGAGGCGGAAGAGGAGCTGGAAGGGGAGCTGCGTTTTAATGTGCGGCAGTCATAAAAAAGCCCCCGACGGAGCGGGGGCAAGTCGTCGGATAAGACGACGAGGGTTTATTTGTACAGCTCAGCCGTAGCGTGCCAGTTATCGCCGGTACGGGCTTCAATAATACGGTAGCTGCTGGCGCCTTCTTTCTCAGCTTTAGCCGCCAGTTCCTGACGCATATCCATCGGCGCGCTGCCTACCTGAGAAACGGAAACGGTGCCCATGGACTGCAGATTTTGCGCCTGTTCGGCGTTCACTTGATTAACGGCGGCGTTTGCGCCGAAAGAGAGAACGGAAGCCAGACCCAGGGATGCGATGATAATTGCGCTTTTCATAATTTTTTCTCCAACCTTCATATTTGCAGCGGCGGGAGGCTTAATGAACCTGGGGCCGCTGGAGAGATTCTGTTTCAGTTAATGACCGACAATCGTTAAATCTTATTTATAAAGTTCAGCCGTTGCGTGCCAGTGGTCACCGGTACGTGCTTCAATAATGCGGTAGGAAGAAGCACCTTCTTCTTGTGCTTTTTTGTTCAGCATTTCGTGCATATCCATCGGGGAAGAACTTACCGCGCCGACGGAAACGGTGCCGATTGCCTGACGGCCTTGAGCCTGTTCGCTGTTGATAGAGTCAGCGGCGAAGGCGCCAAAAGACAGAACGGAAAGGATGCTTAATGCTGCTACAGTGGTTTTGATTTTCATGATGTTCACCTCGTCGAATCTTTTTGTTGGGGCCTTTGTTTCGTGACCCTCATCACAAAATCAAGTATACACTAATCACCGAAAAAATTAATACCTTGCTAATTGTTTTTCATGTAAATAATTACAAAGAAATGTCTTTTTTATAACATATAAGAATTAGAAATGTCTTTTCTTCGCCATGTGTGGTCATTATGGCTAATAAAATCATAAGGATAGGTGAATTTATTCTTTTGTGCGCTTAAGCCGGTTTCATCACGTAAATGAATGTATAGAAGCGGAAAAACACACAAAATGTTAAAGAAATGATAATTTTTTGAAGGGATACCCTCTGGCGCTAACCAGAGGGAAGGGCATCAGAGTTCCTGCTCAAACAGGACGAGAATGGCGTCATGCAGCTCTTTAACGGTAAAACCTCTGGCCGGGGTGGTAAAGATAGTGTCATCACCCGCAATGCTGCCGAGAATCCCTTCGGCTTTGCCAAGGGAGTCCAGAAGCCGGGCGATCAGCTGCGCTGCGCCTGGGCTGGTATGAATAACCACGACCGAATCGTTATAATCGATATCCAGCACCAGGTTTTTTAGCGGGCTGGAGGTCGTCGGGACGCCAAGCTCGGCGGGCAGGCAGTAAACCATTTCCATTTTGGCGTTACGCGTGCGTACGGCGCCAAACTTGGTGAGCATACGTGAGACTTTCGATTGGTTGATATTATCGAAGCCTTCCTCTTGCAGGGCCTGAACGATTTCACCTTGAGAGCTGAATTTCTCTTCTTTAAGCAGCGCTTTAAACGCTTTAACCAGTTCTTCTTGTTTTGCCGAACTACGCATAAGTCACCCAATTATGGTGGTAAAAACAACATCATTATGCATAAACATGCATTTTTATGCAAATAATCCGCAGGGGAGAAGCGTAAATAATGTTATGAAGGGCGCATATTTTAGCAAAAAACACTAATAAGGAACATGCTTTCGTCACGGCGCGCAAATTGCCACAAAAGTAAATGAAATGTTATTAAATGATGTTGTTCTGCTCAATGCGCTGGGTGTATTGTAACCAACAGTCGATCCGGTACTACGCTTTGCTGGATGGTCAGTCTCAGGGAGGAAAATGCGAAGCTGCTGCATCGCTGCGCACGACCACGCATTCTTCAGCCATAATTATTGTAATTGTTCATCTTGTGAATTAAGGTCCAGGCGACGGAGTAACGAAAGACTATTTTAACCATAATAAGGAGTTTAGGATGAAAGTTGCAGTCCTCGGCGCCGCTGGTGGAATTGGCCAGGCGCTTGCCCTACTACTTAAGACCCAACTGCCTTCAGGTTCAGAACTCTCGTTGTACGACATTGCTCCGGTAACCCCGGGCGTGGCGGTTGATCTAAGCCATATCCCTACCGATGTAAAAATCAAAGGTTTTTCCGGCGAAGACGCCACCCCTGCGCTGGAAGGCGCTGATGTGGTGCTGATATCCGCGGGCGTAGCGCGTAAGCCCGGCATGGATCGCTCCGATTTATTCAATGTTAATGCCGGTATTGTGAAAAATCTGGTACAGCAAATCGCCAAAACCTGTCCGCAGGCCTGCGTCGGGGTGATTACCAACCCGGTGAACACCACCGTGGCGATTGCCGCAGAAGTGCTGAAAAAAGCCGGTGTTTACGATAAGAACAAGCTCTTTGGCGTTACAACGCTGGATATTATCCGCTCGAATACCTTTGTTGCCGAACTGAAAGGCAAATCTTCATCAGATGTTGAGGTTCCGGTGATTGGCGGCCACTCAGGCGTGACTATCCTTCCTTTATTGTCACAAATTCCGGGCGTCAGCTTCAGCGAGCAGGAAGTGGCCGATTTGACTAAGCGCATTCAAAATGCCGGTACTGAAGTTGTGGAAGCAAAAGCCGGTGGCGGCTCAGCAACGCTCTCGATGGGACAGGCCGCCGCGCGATTCGGTCTCTCCTTAGTTCGCGCCATGCAGGGAGAGAAAGGGGTAGTGGAATGCGCCTACGTTGAAGGTGATGGTCAATATGCCCGTTTCTTCTCACAGCCGCTGCTGTTAGGCAAAAATGGCGTAGAGCAGCGTCAGTCTATCGGCACGCTGAGCGCGTTTGAGCAGCAGGCGCTGGAGGGGATGCTGGATACGCTGAAGAAAGATATCGCCCTTGGCGAAGACTTTGTGAATAAATAACGTTTCATGAAAAGAAAAGCCGGAGCCTGGGTTCCGGCTTTTTTATGGCTTTCTCCCACCCCTGAATGACTCAACCTGCTGGTAAATCTGCTAAACTCCCCGCGTCTTGAGCGGTAATAAACGAGGACGTTGTGAAAAAAATCGAAAGAAAGCAGACCAGGGACCACATTACGCAAATGCTCCGTTACGAGATCCTTTCCGGTAGCATGAAACCGGGGGATGAACTCGCGCAGGAGAGTATTGCGGAACAGCTGGGGCTTTCTCGTATGCCGGTTCGGGAAGCGCTACAGGCCCTTGAGCAGGAAGGGTTTCTGGTGCGTTTGCCAAACCGCCATATGCAGGTCGCCAGGCTGGCGCCTGACCACGTCAGTCATATTTTCCGGGCCATTGCGGTGATGGCAACGGAGCTTTTTTCATTGGTACCCGCAGCGGCGTGCGAATCGCTGGCGGCCAGCGCGCGCGCGCTGGGGCATCCCGGTGAGCGAGCGCGAGAGCTGGCGTTCCACGAGACGCTCATTTCTTATATTGATAATCGCTATCTGGAAAAAATTTATCAGCAATTTTTGGATGGTTATATCGGTTATGTCATTCTGTATCTGAAAGAGGATAATCAGGAGTCGGCGCAAATACTCAGCTCTCTGATGGAGGCTATTCGTCAGGGCGATCGCGCCGAGATCGCGCAGGAAACGCAGCGTTATTTCCTCTCTCTGGCAGAAATAATGCGTCAACACATGAAGGATTGGGAAAGTGCAGAAGCCTCGATTAGGGAAAATTAAGCTTCTTTCAGCGAAAGAGCAGGTCGCGGCAGTATTACGTAAAGCTATACTGTCGCGAGATTTAGTTGAAGGGCAAGAAATTACCCTTGAAGGGATCGCCACCATGGTCGGCGTGTCCAGTATGCCCGTGCGTGAAGCGTTTCAGATACTGGCTGCGGATGGGCTGATTAAAGTCCGGCCCAATAAAGGGGCGGTCGTGCTGGGAATTAACGAACAAACGATCCGCGAGCATTATGAGATTCGCGCGCTGCTGGAGAGTGAAGCAGTCGCTAAAGCGTGCCGTCCCGGGACGGACATTTCGCGCATTGCCGAAGTGCATTACTCTGCGGAAAAAGCGCTGGCGGAAAATAACTCAGCTGAATATTCAGACCTGAACCAGGCGTTTCATATGGAGATATGGAACGCGGCGGGAAATGGCAAAATGAAGCTGCTGCTCAGCAATATGTGGAACGGGCTTTCGATGGGGCATAAGGTCACTGAGGAAGAGTACGCGATCATTTCCATCCGCGAGCACAAGGGGATTTTACAGGCCCTGGAGCAGCATAATGAAGCGCTGGCGCGCCAGCGAATGCGCGAGCATATCATCCGTTCGATGGAGAACATGCTAACGCGCTACGTCGAAGAACCCTCCGCTTGATCGCATCGCCTGTAGGATCGCTGCAGGCGTCTTACTTATTCATTTCATAAATAAGTTTCGATAAGTGACTGCTTTCGCGAGATTTTGATAAAGATCTCAATCCTGAAGCTTTCGAAAAAAACGCGTTGACTTACTCTTTGTATGGGAATAATTTCCCTCTCGTCAATATTGGATACAATATCATATATCATTGATGGGATAACTATAAATATGGAACCGATTACCATTACCCTATGTTTGCTGGTGTTTGCTATCGCCATGTTCGTGTGGGAAAAAATCCCCCTTGCGGTCACGTCTATGGTGGTTTGCGTCGCGCTGGTGCTCACCGGCGTGCTCAATCTCAAGCAGGCTTTCGCCGGCTTTATCGACACCAACGTTATTCTCTTCGTCGCCATGTTTATCGTCGGCGGGGCGCTATTTGAAACCGGAATGGCGAATAAGGTGGGGGGCGTGATTACGCGCTTCGCGAAAACGGAAAAACAGCTGATTTTTACCATTATGGTCGTGGTTGGCGTGATGTCCGGTTTTCTCTCCAATACCGGTACCGCAGCCGTACTGATCCCGGTCGTTATCGGCGTGGCGGCGAAATCAGGCTTTGCCCGTTCCCGGTTGCTGATGCCGCTGGTTTTTGCCGCCGCGCTCGGCGGTAACCTGTCGTTGATTGGCGCGCCGGGCAACCTGATTGCGCAGTCAGCTTTGCAGAATATTGGCAGCGGTTTTGGCTTTTTTGAATATGCCAAAGTCGGTTTACCGATGCTGATTTGCGGCATTATTTACTTCCTGACCATCGGCTATAAATTCCTGCCCAATCACCCGAACAGCGGTGCAGTTGGCAGCATCGGTGAACAGCGCGATTACAGCCACGTTCCGCGCTGGAAGCAGATCCTCTCTTTGGTTGTTCTGATCGCCACGATCCTCGGCATGATTTTCGAAAAGCAGACCGGTGTGAGTCTGGCGGTAGCGGGCTGTATCGGCGCGCTGGTGCTGGTGGTTACCGGCGTACTTACAGAAAAGCAGGCCTATAAAGCCATTGATTCTCAGACCATTTTTATCTTCGGCGGCACGCTGGCGCTGGCGAAAGCGCTGGAAATGACCGGGGCGGGAAAACTGGTGGCGGATCACGTGATTGGCATGCTGGGACAAAACTCTTCGCCGTTTATGCTGCTGGTGGTGGTCTTTGCGCTGTCCATCATTATGACTAATTTCATGTCCAACACCGCGACCGTCGCGCTGTTAGTACCGGTGAGCCTGTCGATTGCCGCGGGCATGGGCGCCGATCCTCGTGCGGTGCTAATGGCGACGGTTATTGGCAGTTCTTGCGCCTACGCTACGCCAATCGGTATGCCTGCCAACATGATGGTGCTGTCGGCAGGTGGCTATAAGTTTGTCGACTACGCCAAATCCGGCATCCCTCTGATTATCGTTTCCACCATTGTCAGCCTGATTCTGCTGCCAATCCTTTTCCCTTTTCATCCGTAATGAACGGAAGCTGTCCTGACTAAGGAGCCTGTATGAGCAAAAGTGAACAGATATCCCATATGACCAATGTGATGGCCAAATTTGTGGGGTATACCGGCAAAGTCTTACCTGATGACGTCACTGCAAAACTGGAAGATTTGCATAAGAAAGAGACCAGTAAACTGGCTGACGTTATCTTTACGACCATGATTGAGAACCAGCGTCTGGCAAAGGAGCTGGATCGCCCTTCCTGCCAGGATACCGGCGTGATTCAGTTTCTGGTGGAGTGCGGGGCTAACTTCCCGCTGATCGGCGAGCTGGAAGCGCTGCTGCGTGAAGCGGTGATTAAAGCGACCGTGGATTCCCCGCTGCGCCACAACAGCGTTGAGACTTTTGATGAATACAATACCGGCAAAAACGTGGGTAAAGGCACGCCGACGGTGTTCTGGGAGATTGTCCCCAATTCTGACCAGTGCAGCATTTATACCTATATGGCTGGCGGCGGCTGTTCCCTGCCGGGGAAAGCGATGGTGCTGATGCCGGGCGCGGGTTATGAAGGCGTTACCCGCTTTGTTCTCGACGTGATGACCAGCTACGGTTTGAACGCGTGTCCGCCGCTGCTGGTCGGCGTGGGCGTGGCGACCTCCGTTGAAACGGCGGCGCTGCTGTCGAAAAAAGCGCTGATGCGTCCGATCGGTTCGCATAATGAAAATGAACGTGCGGCCTCGCTGGAAAAAATGCTGGAAGACGGTATTAACAAAATTGGCCTTGGGCCGCAGGGGATGTCCGGTAATACCTCCGTTATGGGCGTGAATATTGAAAACACCGCGCGTCATCCTTCCACCATTGGGGTGGCGGTGAACGTGGGCTGCTGGTCGCACCGGAAAGGGCATATCGTTTTTGATAAAGACTTGAACTACACCATTATGTCTCACAGCGGAGTGAATTTCTGATGACGAAAAAAATCCTTACTACGCCAATTAAAGATGAAGATTTAGCCGATATTAAAGCTGGCGATATTATTTATCTCAATGGCCATATTGTTACCTGCCGTGATGTGGCGCACCGTCGCTTAATTGAAGGTGGCCGTGAATTACCCGTTGATGTTAGCGGCGGCGCTATTTTACACGCCGGGCCTATTGTCCGTCCGATTAAAGGCGAAGACGATAAGTTTGAAATGGTCTCCGTCGGACCAACGACCAGCATGCGCATGGAAAAATTCGAAAAAGAATTTATTGCAAAGACCGGCGTGAAATTAATTGTTGGTAAAGGCGGTATGGGGAAGGGCACTGAAGAGGGCTGCGCGGAGCATAAAGCGCTGCACTGCGTATTCCCGGCCGGCTGCGCGGTAGTAGCCGCGGTGTGCGTCGAAGAAATTGAAGATGCGCAGTGGCGCGATCTGGGGATGCCGGAAACGCTGTGGGTATGTCGGGTGAAAGAGTTTGGCCCGTTAATTGTTTCTATTGATACTCATGGTAATAACCTGTTTGAACAGAACAAAGTTATTTTCAATCAGCGTAAAGAGATTGTCGCTGATGAAATATGCCAGAACGTAAGTTTCATCAAATAAACCTGATTACGTAAATTGCACGGTAATGGTGGTAATACGTTATGACGATAATAATAACCAAGGATTCTGGCCGGGGGCGGCTCAGGGAAATCCACCCTTGTTATTTCTTCGTCATAAATAGCACCATTATCGTGCCTCCTGCCTGAAGGCTATTTTATGACTGATGCAGCACTGCTATTAGGTGAAGGCTTCACCCTGATGTTTCTCGGCATGGGGTTCGTGCTGGCGTTTCTGTTTCTGCTGATTTTCGCCATCCGCGGCATGTCCGCCGCCGTCAACCGCTTCTTCCCGGAACCGGCTCCCGCGCCGAAGGCCGCACCCGCCGCCGTAGCGCCCGCTGACGACTTCGCCCGCTTAAAGCCGGTGATTGCCGCCGCTATCCACCACCATCGCCGACTTAACCCTTAATTCACGGAGGAATCCATGACCGTTGCCATTACCGATGTCGTCCTGCGCGACGCCCACCAGTCCCTTTTCGCCACCCGCCTGCGCCTCGACGATATGCTCCCCGTTGCGGCCGCCCTCGATGACGCGGGCTACTGGTCCCTTGAATGCTGGGGCGGCGCCACCTTTGACGCCTGCATCCGCTTCCTCGGCGAGGACCCCTGGGTCCGCCTGCGCGAGCTCAAAAAGGCCATGCCGAAGACCCCGCTGCAGATGCTGCTCCGCGGCCAGAACCTGCTCGGCTACCGCCACTACGCCGATGACGTGGTGCAGCGCTTCGTCGAGCGCGCCGTCAAAAACGGCATGGACGTGTTCCGCGTCTTCGACGCCATGAACGACCCGCGCAATATGCAGGCCGCCCTGCAGGCGGTGCGCAGCCACGGCGCCCACGCCCAGGGCACGCTCTCCTACACCACCAGTCCGGCCCACACCCTGCAGACCTGGCTCGACCTGACCGAACAGCTGCTGGAGACCGGCGTCGATTCCATCGCGATTAAGGACATGTCCGGCATTCTCACCCCGATGGCGGCCTTCGAGCTGGTGAGCGAAATCAAAAAGCGCTATGACGTCAGGCTGCACCTGCATGCTCATGCCACCACCGGGATGGCGGAGATGGCCCTGCTGAAGGCCATCGAGGCCGGCGTCGACGGCGTCGATACCGCCATCTCTTCCATGAGCGCCACCTACGGCCACCCGGCCACCGAGGCGCTGGTCGCCACCCTGGCGGGTACTGAGCACGACACCGGGCTGGATATCCTGAAGCTTGAGAGCATTGCGGCGTACTTCCGCGAGGTGCGCAGGAAATATCACGCCTTTGAAGGCCAGCTGAAGGGCACCGACAGCCGTATCCTCGTGGCCCAGGTGCCGGGCGGGATGCTCACCAACCTTGAGGGGCAGCTGAAGCAGCAGAACGCCGCCCACCGTCTGGATGAGGTGCTGGCGGAAATCCCCCGCGTGCGCGAGGACCTCGGCTTTATCCCGCTGGTCACCCCGACCTCGCAGATTGTCGGCACCCAGGCGGTGCTTAACGTGCTGACCGGCGAACGCTACAGAACCATCGCGAAGGAGACCGCCGGGATACTGAAGGGCGAGTACGGCCACACCCCGGTGCCGGTGAACGCGGCATTACAGGCGCGCGTGCTGGACGGAGCAGAGGCCATCACCTGCCGTCCGGCGGACCTGCTGAAGCCGGAGCTGGCGCAGCTGGAAGCCGACGTGAAGCGCCAGGCGCAGGAGAAGAATATTCAGCTTGCCGACAACGCCATCGACGACGTGCTCACCGTGGCCCTGTTCCCGCAGGTCGGCCTGAAGTTCCTTGAGAACCGCCACAACCCGGCGGCCTTTGAGCCGGTACCGCAGGCTGAAGAGGTCAAACCGGCGGTGAAAGCAGAGAAACCGGCCGCCTCCGGCGTCTACACCGTGGAAGTGGAAGGCAAGGCCTTTGTGGTGAAGGTCAGCGACGGCGGCGATATCAGCCCGCTGACGGCAGCGGCCCCCGTTCAGGCCACGGCCCCGGCAGCCGCCCCGGCAGGTGCCGGCACCCCGGTGACCGCGCCGCTGGCGGGTACCATCTGGAAGGTCATTGCCACGGAAGGCCAGACGGTGGCCGAGGGCGACGTGCTGCTGATTCTGGAAGCCATGAAGATGGAAACCGAAATCCGCGCCGCGCAGGCCGGGACCGTGCGCGGTATCGCGGTGAAATCCGGGGACGCGGTGGCGGTGGGCGACACCCTGCTGAGCCTGGCGTAAGGAAGAGGAACGGAAATGGAAAGTCTGAACGCCCTGATTCAGGGCATGGGGCTGATGCACCTCGGCGCCGGCCAGGCCGTCATGCTGCTGGTGAGCCTGCTGCTGCTGTGGCTGGCCATCGCGAGGAAGTTCGAGCCGCTGCTGCTGCTGCCGATTGGCTTCGGCGGCCTGCTGTCGAATATCCCGGAGGCCGGGCTGGCGCTGACCGCCCTGGAGAGCCTGCTGGCGCACCATGACGCCGGACAGCTGGCGGTGATTGCCGCGAAGCTCCACTGCGCGCCGGATGTCCACGCCATCAGGGAGGCGCTGGCGCTGGCCCTGCCGTCGGTGCAGGGGCAGATGGAGGAGCTCGCCGTGGATATGGGCTACTCCGCCGGGGTGCTGGCCATCTTCTATAAGGTCGCCATCGGCTCGGGTATCGCCCCGCTGGTGATTTTTATGGGCGTCGGGGCGATGACCGACTTCGGCCCGCTGCTGGCCAACCCGCGCACCCTGCTGCTGGGGCGGCGGCGCAGTTCGGCATCTTCGCCACGGTGCTGGGGGCGCTGACGCTGAACTACTTCGGCATCATCAGCTTCACCCTGCCGCAGGCGGCGGCCATCGGCATCATCGGCGGCGCGGACGGCCCGACGGCGATTTATCTGTCGGGCAAGCTGGCGCCGGAATTACTCGGGCCATCGCGGTGGCGGCGTACTCGTATATGGCGCTGGTGCCGTTAATCCAGCCGCCGATTATGAAGGCGCTGACCAGCGAGAAGGAGCGGAAAATCCGCATGGTGCAGCTGCGCACGGTGAGTAAGCGGGAAAAAATCCTCTTTCCGGCGGTGCTGCTGCTGCTGGTGGCGCTGCTGCTGCCGGACGCGGCGCCGCTGCTGGGGATGTTCTGCTTCGGCAACCTGATGCGCGAGAGCGGGGTGGTGGAGCGCCTGAGCGACACGGTGCAGAACGGGCTGATAAATATCGTGACCATTTTCCTCGGGCTGTCGGTGGGGGCCAAGCTGGTGGCGGACAAGTTCCTGCAGCCGCAGACGCTGGGGATACTGGTGCTGGGGTGATTGCGTTCTGCGTGGGGACGGCGGCGGGGGTGCTGATGGCGAAGCTGCTGAACCTGTGCAGCCGGAACAAAATCAACCCGCTGATTGGCTCGGCCGGGGTGTCGGCGGTGCCGATGGCGGCCAGGGTGTCGAACAAAGTGGGTCTGGAGTCGGACGCGCAGAACTTCCTGCTGATGCACGCGATGGGCCCGAACGTGGCGGGGGTGATTGGCTCGGCGATTGCCGCCGGGGTGATGCTCAAGTACGTGCTGGCGATGTGAATCGTTACCTTTCCCGGAGGCGGCGCGCTGCGCCTGTCCGGGCTACCGGATCGCAGACGGCTGTAAACCTGTAGCCCGGGTAAGGCGTCAGCCGCGACCCGGGGATTATCCCGGAGGCGGCGCTTAACGCGCCTTGTCCGGGCTACCAGACTGCACGGACCCGTAGCCCGGTCAGCGCAGCGCCACCGGGAGATTTCCTATAAGGAGGCTTTGATGAATGAAACCATAACATTACGCCCCGAAAGCAGGGCATCGACAAAAGATGTCATTATCGATTACATGCTGGCATCAGTAGATGAAGTTGAACAACTGCAGCCCGCGCTTAACCTGTTAGCGCAACCATCAGTTGCCCGCGGAGGCCATGATTTTTTTGTCCATTGCTATGAGGCGGGTACGCAAAATAAAGCAGCTGAAACAGAACCGGCGCTACCTGATACGGTATTTCGGGACTCCACGTCGTGGATGCAAAGAAGTGGGCTGCTTTGTGCCGCAGCGGGTCGCCTGAATGCCCTGGGCCAGCCGCTGACGCACAATCGTCTATGCGATCTGGCCGGTCAGTATTGCGCCAGCGTAGCGGATGCAGATGCCGAAACCCGCAGCGGTTTTTACACCGTACGCAGCATATCGCTGCCGGTTTACCGGCGGCTGCTGCGGGATAAGCATCCTTCTGGCATCTGTCTGCAGCAGGCGCTGCTGCACCTGCTGGCCTGGAAGAGCGATTCCCCCTGGGCCCGGCAGCAGGCTCAACGGTTGCTCTGGCAGGGCGGCGTTCTGGGGGATAAAGGCGAGTTTGCGCTCATGACGCTGGATGACGAGCTGCGGGAGCGCCAGTTTGCGTGGCCTGACCTGCGGTCGCTGCTGGCCATAACCGGGTTTCTGGCGACATTCCCGGCCGGGCCGCTATTTGCTGATTGAAAGGTGCTCCCCCGGCGGGGAGCCTGTTAATTGGTTGCCGGATATTCCTGTACGGCGATATGCAGCGTGATTTTTTTATCGTCGCGCATAATCACCACCGGAATTTCCGAACCCGGACGAATCTCTGCGACCTGATCCATGGTTTCGAGGGCGGAAACGGCGGGCTTGTCGTTAACGGAAATAATCACGTCGTTGGCGCGGATACCTGCCTGGGCGGCCGGGCCTTCCGGCGCAACATCATTCACCACAATCCCCTGCAGCTGATCGATACCGCCGCCGCCCTGCGCATGCATTGGCGCAATTTCGCGGCCGCTGATCCCTATATAGCCGCGAATCACGCGGCCATCGCGGATCAGCTTATCCATAATCTTGGTTGCCAGCTGGAAGGGGATCGCAAAGCCGATGCCCTCCGGCGTTTCGCCGTCGTTGCTTTTATCAAATGACAGGGTGTTGATACCCATAAGCTCGCCCAGCGAGTTCACCAGCGCGCCGCCTGAGTTACCGTGGTTGATCGACGCGTCGGTCTGCAGGAAGTTCTGGCGCCCGGTGGGGTTCAGGCCGATACGGCCGGTGGCGCTGATAATGCCCTGGGTAATGGTTTGCCCGAGGTTGTACGGGTTGCCAATCGCCAGCACGACGTCACCGATATGCGGCACGCGTTTCGGATTAATCGGAATGACCGGCAGGCCGCCGCTGGCGTTGATTTTTAATACCGCCAGATCGGTGAGGGTATCGGAGCCGACCAGCAGCGCTTCAAAGACCCGTCCATCCTGCAGGGCAACAATAATCTGGTCGGCATCGTTGATAACGTGCTTATTGGTCAGGATATAGCCGCGCTGATCCATGATCACGCCGGAACCGAGCGTTAGCTGGTTATGGCTGGTGCTGTTGAGGGCGCGGTTATAGACGTTCACGACCGCTGGGGCGGCGCGGCGAACGGCGGAATTATAGCTGGCGGGGGATTCATCCGCGCTATCGTACTGCGTGGTCGGCGAAAGCTGCCACTGGCGCAGCGAAGGCATAACGGCCAGCAGCAGGCCGCCGACAATCAAACCGATAAGTATCGAACGTAAAAACTTTCCAGGCATGATGCAGATATCGTTGATGGATAGACAGGCGCAGCATAACACGTCTTGTCCGGACATCGCACTGCACGCGATGCCCGGAAGGCGAGTTAACGCAGCAGCAGATAGATGCTTTCGCTGCCGCGAATGACGTTCAGCGCAATCACCGTCGGTTTGCTTTCGAGCACTTTGCGCAGTTCGGCAATGGAGCGCACGCGCTCGCGGTTGAGGCCAATAATAATATCGTCTTTATGCAGGCCCGCCTGCGCGGCCGGGCTGCCTTTATCGACATTATCAATGACGATGCCTTTGGTTCCGTCTTTCATCTGACCGTCGCTTAACGATGCGCCCTGCAGGGCCGGTGCGATAAGCTCGGCGCTGGCGGAAGAAGAGGTGCTCTTGTCCAGAGTGACTTCCACTTCAACGGGTTTTCCTTCGCGCAAGAGTCCTAGCTTCACTTTGGTGCCCGGCTCGGTCGTGGCGATGCGTGAACGCAGTTCGGCGAAGCTGTTGAGCGGTTTACCGTTGAGGCTAACGATAACGTCGCCAGATTTAATTCCCGCTTTGGCCGATCCGGAGTTTGGCAGGACCTCGCTGACGAACGCGCCGCGCTGGACGTCAAGGTTCATCGCTTTGGCGATATCCGCGCTCATTTCCATACCTTTAATACCCAGCAGGCCGCGTTTGATTTCACCAAACTGAATAAGCTGCTGGGAGAGGATTTTCGCCATATTGCTGGGGATCGCGAAGCCAATGCCGACGCTGCCGCCGCCCGGGGCCAGAATAGCGGTATTGATACCAATCAGCTCGCCGTTGAGGTTCAGCAGCGCGCCGCCGGAGTTGCCGCGGTTGATTGAGGCATCAGTCTGGATAAAGTTCTCCAGCCCCTCAAGGTTCAGGCCGCTGCGGCCAAGGGCTGAAATAATCCCTGAAGTGGCGGTCTGGCCCAGGCCAAACGGGTTACCGACGGCGACGGCGAAGTCGCCCACCCGCAGTTTATCGGAGTCGGCGATCGCGATTTGCGTCAGGTTGCTGGGTTTTTGCAGCTGCAGCAGGGCGATATCGCTCTGCTCGTCGCTGCCGACCAGTTTGGCATCGAACTCACGCCCGTCGTTGAGCTGGACGCTGATTTTCTGGGCCTGATTAATGACGTGATTATTAGTCAGTACGTAGCCTTTTGCGGCGTCAATAATGACCCCTGAGCCCAGGCCTTCAAAAGGCTGCGCCTGCTCTTGCGGCGCGTTGTCGCCAAAGTACTTCTTTAGCTCTTCCGGCATATTTTGCGCGGGTGACGCGGTACCCTCAACCTGTACGCTCACCACCGCCGGCAACACTTTCTCCAGCATCGGCGCGAGGCTTGGCAACGCGCCCTGGCCGGGAACCTGTGTCGGTAAAGACGCTGCTGCCGGAGGTAAGGCGGACAACGACAACCCAATGCTTAACGCTAACGCACTCAACAGCAAAGTCGGTTTATTCATTAGTTGCTGGCTCTCGTAACCTAAGGTGTATGGGAAACGTCCCGAATGGCCCGATGTTATTGAATTTTCGACCCGGTAACAACGTGGGCAATCGTTAAATTGTAGCTGGGATGGAAGGTGGAAACGGGCGCAGAGGGTGCGCCCGGAAAATATTTTTACTGTCGTTGCCGGTTTAGTCGCGCTTTACGCCGCCGCGCAGCAGACCGGATGCGCCTTCAGAGTAGTCGCGCGGCATCTGGACCGGGGCCTGATCGTTGCCCGCTTCGGACTCTTCCAGACGATTGCGGAACGGATTGGCGTCCGCCATGCTGTCCGGCAGCAGGTTGTTGGAGCTTTTCGCCATATGCTGATACAGCTGGCGGTAATCATGCGCCATGTTATCCAGCAGCTCTGCGCTCCGGGCAAAATGGCTCACCAGCTCTTCGCGGTACTCTTCCAGCTCTGCTTTATTCTTTTCCAGTTCGAACTGCAGCGCCTGCTGTTGGCGTAATTTGCGATTGCCAAAACGCATCGCGACGGCGCCGATAATGATGCCGACAACTAGCCCAATTAGCGCGTATTCCCAGGTCATGAACATCTCCCGTTGTTTTGTGGTTCCGTAGGGTGGCTGTGAGGCTCTCCGCCTGCGCCCGATAGTGCCACTATAACCGCTAATTCCACAGAAGTGGAATCCTGGCGTATCATCACGTAGTGTAGAGCGGCCTTTTTTTCGTCAATCGTGAGCTACGGCATTACGGTTTTCAAGGAATAACAATTAGATCATGCAAAGCCTGTCCCCAACATCGCGTTACCTTTCCTCTCTCAAGGAGGGGAGCCATCAACCTGACGACGTCCAGCGAGAAGCGGTCAGCCGCCTCGATACGATTTATCAAGAACTGCAGAATAAACCTTCGGTCGCGCCGCAAACCGGCGGCGGTCTGCGGGCCAAATTCGGCAAACTGCTGGGCAAGCGCGAACCCGTTGCCGAAACGGCTGCCGTTCGCGGCCTCTATATGTGGGGCGGCGTCGGCAGAGGAAAAACCTGGTTGATGGATCTGTTCTATCAAAGTTTGCCGGGGGAACGTAAACAACGTCTGCACTTTCATCGCTTTATGCTGCGGGTTCATGAAGAGTTAACGTCGCTGCAGGGGTACAGCGATCCGCTGGAAATCGTCGCGGATCGCTTTAAAGCTGAAACCGATGTGCTCTGCTTCGATGAGTTTTTCGTTTCTGATATTACCGATGCAATGCTGCTGGGCGGCCTGATGAAAGCGCTGTTTGCCCGCGGCATAACCCTGGTGGCGACGTCGAATATTCCGCCTGACGAGCTGTACCGCAACGGCCTTCAGCGCGCTCGTTTCCTGCCCGCCATCGACGCCATTAAACAGCATTGCGATGTGATGAACGTCGACGCCGGTATTGATTACCGCCTGCGCACGCTAACCCAGGCGCATTTGTGGCTGTCGCCGCTGAACGCTGAGACGCAGCAGCAGATGGATAAACTGTGGCTGGCGCTAGCGGGGGCGAAGCGCGAGCAGATGCCAACGCTGGAGATCAACCATCGCCCGCTGCCGACGCTGGGCGTTGAGAACCAGACGCTGGCGGCTTCCTTCGCCACGCTGTGCGTGGATGCGCGTAGCCAGCACGACTATATTGCGCTCTCGCGTCTGTTTCATACCGTGATGCTCTTTGATGTGCCGGTGATGACCGGGCTGATGGAGAGCGAGGCGCGGCGCTTTATCGCCCTGGTCGATGAGTTCTATGAGCGCCACGTCAAGCTGGTGGTCAGCGCGGCGGTACCGCTGTATGAGATCTATCAGGGCGAGAGATTAAAATTCGAGTTCCAGCGCTGTTTATCGCGCCTGCAGGAGATGCAGAGCGAGGAGTATCTGAAGCGGGAACACCTGGCGGGGTAAAACCGGGGACAAATCACATAAAGGGGTCGATCTTTGACCCCGACTTCTCTATAATCTTGCGACCCCACGTTACGAGAAGGTTTTTTTCCCAAAACTTTCTATGTGCCGGCATAGGCTATTCGAAGGGGTAGGTTTGCTGGACAATGTCGTGTGAACCTCAACTGACTAAACGTTTGGGTGTTCACCAACGTGTAACTTATTTATTTGGGTAAGCTTTTAATGAAAACTTTTACAGCTAAACCAGAAACCGTAAAACGCGACTGGTATGTTGTTGACGCGACCGGTAAAACTCTGGGCCGTCTGGCTTCCGAACTGGCTCTGCGCCTGCGCGGCAAGCATAAAGCGGAATACACTCCGCACGTTGATACCGGTGATTACATCATCGTTCTGAACGCAGAAAAAGTTGCTGTAACCGGCAACAAGCGCGAAGACAAAATGTACTACCACCACACCGGCCACATCGGTGGTATCAAAGAAGCGACCTTTGAAGAGATGATTGCCCGCCGTCCTGAGCGTGTGATTGAAATCGCGGTTAAAGGCATGCTGCCAAAAGGCCCGCTGGGTCGTGCTATGTACCGTAAGCTGAAAGTTTACGCGGGTAACGAGCACAACCACGCGGCACAGCAACCGCAAGTTCTTGACATCTAATCGGGATTATAGGCAATGGCTGAAAATCAATACTACGGCACCGGTCGCCGCAAAAGTTCCGCAGCTCGCGTTTTCATCAAACCGGGCAACGGTAAAATCGTTATCAACCAGCGTTCTCTGGAACAGTACTTCGGTCGTGAAACTGCCCGCATGGTAGTTCGTCAGCCGCTGGAACTGGTCGACATGGTTGAGAAATTAGATCTGTACATCACCGTTAAAGGTGGTGGTATCTCTGGTCAGGCTGGTGCGATCCGTCACGGTATCACCCGCGCTCTGATGGAGTACGATGAGTCCCTGCGTGGCGAACTGCGTAAAGCTGGCTTCGTTACTCGTGATGCTCGTCAGGTTGAACGTAAGAAAGTCGGCCTGCGTAAAGCACGTCGTCGTCCGCAGTTCTCCAAACGTTAATTGTTTTCTGCTCACGCAGAACAATTTGCGAAAAAACCCGCTTCGGCGGGTTTTTTTATGGATAAATTTGCCATTTCCCCTCTACAAACGCCCCATTATTACCACTTTTTCAGCATTTCCAGAATCCCCTCACCACAACGTCTTCAAAATCTGGTAAACTATCATCCAATTTTCTGCCCAAATGCAGGTGATTGTTCATTTTTTGTTTGGATGACGAACGAAATGAAGTCACGCAAATGGGGTTTTTACATCTGGCTGGCCATGCGTGGTCGGCAGCAGTACAAAAATTCTGAATATACCTGGAGGTTTTCATGGCTGTCGCTGCCAACAAACGTTCGGTAATGACGCTGTTTTCTGGTCCTACTGACATCTATAGCCATCAGGTCCGCATCGTGCTGGCCGAAAAAGGTGTTAGTTTTGAGATAGAGCACGTGGAGAAGGACAACCCGCCTCAGGATCTGATTGACCTCAACCCGAATCAAAGCGTACCGACGCTTGTGGATCGTGAGCTCACTCTGTGGGAATCTCGCATCATTATGGAATACCTGGATGAGCGTTTCCCACATCCGCCGCTAATGCCGGTTTACCCGGTGGCGCGTGGGGAAAGCCGTCTGTACATGCACCGTATCGAAAAGGACTGGTATTCGTTGATGAATACCATTCAGACCGGTACCGCTGCGCAGGCTGATACTGCGCGTAAGCAGCTGCGTGAAGAACTGCAGGCGATTGCGCCAGTATTCACCCAGAAGCCCTACTTCCTGAGCGATGAGTTCAGCCTGGTAGACTGCTATCTGGCACCGCTGCTGTGGCGTCTGCCGGTTCTCGGCGTAGAGCTGGTCGGTGCTGGCGCGAAAGAGCTTAAAGGCTATATGACTCGCGTGTTTGAGCGCGACTCTTTCCTCGCTTCTTTAACTGAAGCCGAACGTGAAATGCGTCTCGGTCGGGGCTAAATGATGGATGTATCACAGCTGACGCCGCGTCGCCCGTACCTGTTACGAGCGTTCTATGAGTGGCTGCTGGATAACCAGCTGACTCCGCATCTGGTCGTTGACGTCACTCTGCCGGGCGTAATGGTCCCGATGGAGTACGCTCGCGATGGGCAAATTGTTCTCAATATTGCCCCACGTGCTGTCGGTAACCTCGAACTGGCCAACGACGAAGTGCGTTTTAACGCGCGCTTTGGCGGCGTGCCGCGCAATGTCTCCGTGCCGATGGCGGCCGTGCTGGCGGTTTACGCGCGCGAGAATGGTGCGGGAACCATGTTCGAACCAGAAGCGGCTTATGATGAAGATGTCACTAGCCTGAACGATGACGAAGAGCTGCCTGACAGCGAAACGGTCATGTCGGTGATCGATGGCGATAAGCCGGATAATCACGACGACGATCCCGACGATACGCCACCGCCTCGCGGCGGGCGTCCGGCGCTGCGCGTCGTTAAATAATGTTTATCAGGCCCTTCGGGGCCTGTTTTATGATCTCAGCAAAATTCCTGTGTTAAAATGGAGCAGCCGTCACGTGCTGTCACAAATCACACAATGGTCCCTATGAGCGCATTTGATCCACAAGCCGAAGATACCCCATCCTCCATTGGCAACACTCTGGGCCGCCGTCCTCTGGCGCGCAAAAAGCTGTCTGAAATGGTGGAAGAAGAGCTTGAGCAGATGATTCGGCGCCGGGAGTTTGCGGAAGGAGAGCAGCTACCGTCGGAACGTGAGCTCATGACGTTTTTTAACGTGGGACGTCCATCGGTTCGTGAAGCGCTGGCGGCGCTGAAACGCAAGGGGCTGGTGCAGATTAATAACGGCGAGCGCGCCCGCGTGTCGCGGCCTTCTGCAGATACCATCATTGGTGAGCTCTCCGGCATGGCGAAAGATTTTTTATCGCACCCGGGCGGAATAGCGCACTTTGAACAGCTGCGCCTGTTTTTTGAGTCGAGTCTGGTGCGCTATGCCGCAGAGCATGCCAGCGAAAAGCAGCTTGAAAAACTCGCTCAGGCGCTAAAAATTAACAGCCAGTCGCTTGATGACAATGCCCTGTTTATCCGTTCTGACGTTGAATTTCACCGGGTGCTGGCGGAAATCCCCGGTAATCCAATCTTTATGGCTATTCATGTGGCACTGCTGGACTGGCTAATCGCGGCCCGGCCTAAGGTGCCAGAACGTGAGCTGCACGAACATAACAGCGTGAGCTATCAACAGCATATCGCTATTGTTGACGCCATTCGTCGTCGCGATCCTGATGAAGCCGATCGCGCCCTACAGACCCATCTCAACAGCGTATCCGCTACCTGGCACGCCTTCGGTCAGAAAGCTCAGCCTCGCAAACGATCCCCTCGCTCATGACGAGCGTTTAGTGAAGCAGATCGCATTATAAGCGATCTCTGTTACTATGCTTATTAAATGATCTGGTATAACAGGTATAAAGGTACATAGTTAATCGTAAAAGTTCAGATGAGGTCGTTATGGCAGTTAATTTACGTGGGGTTATGGCGGCGTTGCTTACGCCATTCGATAGTCAACAAAAACTGGATAAAAACAGCCTGCGTCGGCTGGTTCGTTTTAATCTGAGCCAGGGAGTTGATGGGCTATATGTGGGAGGCTCGACCGGTGAAGCCTTTGTTCAGAGCGGCTCAGAGCGCCAGGAAGTGCTGGAGATCGTGGCGGAGGAGGCGAAAGGTAAAATGGCTCTCATTGCCCACGTCGGCTGTGTGAGTACCCTCGAAAGCCAGCAGCTGGCTCGGGCTGCTGCTGGCTATGGCTTCGATGCCGTATCCGCCGTAACACCGTTTTATTATCCGTTTAGTTTTGAAGAACACTGTGCGCATTATCGGGCCATTATTGAGTCTGCTAATGGTTTACCGATGGTGGTGTACAACATTCCGGCGCTCAGCGGCGTTAAGCTGACTCTCGAACAAATTAATACGTTGGTGACTTTGCCTGGCGTTGGTGCGTTAAAGCAGACTTCGGGAGATCTGTTCCAGATGGAGCAGATCCGTCGAGCGCATCCGGATCTGGTGCTGTACAACGGTTACGATGAGATATTTGCCTCTGGCCTGTTGGCGGGTGCCGATGGCGGAATTGGTAGTACTTACAACATTATGGGCTGGCGTTACCAGGGCATTGTACAGGCATTGAAAGAGGGTGATGTTAGCAAAGCGCAGCAGTTGCAAAGCGGATGTAACAAGGCAATCGATCTGCTGATTAAAACCGGCGTATTCCGTGGATTGAAGAGTGTGCTGCACTATATGGATGTTATTGCTGAGCCGCTGTGCCGTAAGCCTTTTGGTCCGGTAGATGAAAATTATCTGCCGGAGCTGAAAGCGCTGGCGCAGCAGCTAATGCAGGAACGCGGCTGAACGGTGGTCGGGTGGCGAAAACGCTATCCGCTCAGCGATTTACCTTTTCCTGACCGGGTAAGCGAAGCGCTCCCGGAATGACAACGAAAATCGTCGGGAGAGTAAAATGAGTGCAACGACCCAGAACATCCCGTGGTACCGCCATCTCAGTCGTCCTCAGTGGCGTGCGTTCTCTGCTGCCTGGCTCGGATATTTGCTTGATGGTTTTGATTTTGTATTAATCGCCCTGGTACTTACCGAAGTTCAGGGGGATTTCGGCCTGACAACCGTTCAGGCTGCCAGCCTCATCTCAGCGGCTTTCATCTCTCGCTGGTTCGGCGGCCTGCTGCTCGGCGCGATGGGAGATCGTTATGGTCGACGCCTGGCTATGGTCAGCAGCATTATACTTTTTTCCCTTGGTACTCTGGCCTGCGGTTTTGCGCCTGGCTATACCACCATGTTTATTGCTCGTCTGGTTATCGGTATGGGCATGGCGGGAGAGTATGGTTCCAGCGCCACTTATGTGATTGAGAGCTGGCCCCGACATTTACGTAATAAGGCTAGCGGTTTTCTCATCTCCGGGTTCTCTGTGGGCGCTGTGATTGCTGCTCAGGTTTACAGTCTGGTGGTACCCGTTTGGGGTTGGCGAGCGCTGTTTTTTATCGGCATCGTACCTATCGTATTTGCTCTCTGGCTGCGGAAAAACATTCCGGAAGCTGAAGACTGGAAAGAGAAGCATGAGGGCAAAGCGCCAGTACAGACCATGGTCGATATCCTTTATCGGGGCAAACATCGGGTTATTAATATTCTGATGACCATAGTGGCAGCGGTTGCGCTATGGTTCTGCTTTGCGGGCAACCTGCAAAACGCCGGTATCGTGCTACTGCTGGGCGTGATGTGTGCCGTGATATTTATCAGCTTTATGGTGCAGAGCAGCGGCAAGCGCTGGCCTACGGGCGTGATGCTGATGGTCGTGGTACTTTTCGCCTTCCTTTATTCATGGCCTATCCAGGCACTGCTGCCGACTTATCTGAAAACAGAGCTGGCCTATGACCCCGCGACTGTGGCGAAGATTCTGTTTTTCAGCGGCTTTGGTGCGGCGGTCGGCTGCTGCGTGGGCGGGTTTCTCGGTGACTGGCTGGGAACGCGTAAGGCCTACGTTTGTAGTCTGCTGGCTTCACAGCTGTTGATTATTCCGGTCTTTGCTATCGGCGGCACAAACATATGGGTCCTTGGGCTGCTACTGTTTTTCCAGCAGATGTTAGGGCAGGGGATCTCCGGGATCTTACCGAAACTGATAGGGGGTTATTTCGACACCGATCAGCGTGCGGCCGGTCTTGGTTTTACCTACAACGTGGGGGCGCTGGGCGGCGCGATCGCGCCAGTGCTCGGCGCCCTGATCGCCCAGCGTCTCGATCTGGGCACCGCGCTGGGTTCACTCTCTTTTGGCCTGACGTTCGTCGTGATCCTGTTGATTGGTCTGGATATGCCGTCCCGCGTACAGCGCTGGATCCGTCCGGAAGCGATACGAACTCATGATGCAATCGATGGTAAACCACTGAGCGGTGCGGCGCCTTTTAGCGGTGACAAAAGCGGATTAGTTAAGACCAGATAGCGACAGCCCGGCGGTGGTGCCGGGCGAACAAATTTATCAGGGAGCGAGTATGTCTTTGCTTAAAGAACTGGATTTACGCATTAGCGCAAACGGCGGTCTTATTGTTTCCTGCCAGCCGGTACCCGGTAGCCCATTGGATAAGCCGGAGATCGTGGCTGCGATGGCGCTGGCAGCGGAGCAGGCCGGCGCAGTCGCGTTGCGCATTGAAGGTGTAGAGAACCTACGCGCGACCCGGTCGCGGGTGAGGGGGCCTGTTATCGGCATTATTAAACGTGATTTAGATGATTCACCGGTACGCATCACGCCATATCTGGAAGATATTGATGCGTTGGTGCAGGCCGGCGCCGATATTATCGCCGTTGATGGAACCGAGCGTGAGCGTCCTGTGCCCGTGTCAATGCTAGTGGCGCGTATTCATCAGCACAATCGGGTAGCGATGGCCGACTGTTCTTCTCTGAAGGATGGCCTGGCCTGTCACTCTCTCGGCGTGGAAATCATAGGCACTACGTTATCGGGCTATACCACGGCATATACGCCGGATGAGCCAGACCTGGAACTGGTAAAAGCGCTGACGGAAACCGGCTGCCGGGTAAATGCAGAAGGGCGTTATAACACGCCAGCTCAGGCGGCTGAAGCTATGCGCCGAGGGGCGTGGGCGGTGACCGTCGGTTCAGCGATTACCCGTCTTGAACATATTTGCCAGTGGTATAACGCGGCGTTAAAAGAGGCTCAGCCATGACTACGCTGGCGATAGATATTGGCGGTACAAAGCTCGCTGCAGCGCTGGTGGCTGATGACATGCTGATCCGCGACCGCCGCGAACTTTCCACCCCTGCCAGCAAAACGCCGGATGCGCTACGCGCTGCATTAGCAATGCTGGTTGGGCCTTTATACAGTCGGGCGAAGCGCGTTGCGATAGCCTCGACGGGTATTATTCGTGACGGTCATCTGTTCGCAATTAATCCGCAGAATCTGGGTGGACTTATGCACTTTCCGCTGGTGCAGGCATTAGAGGAGCTAACGGACCTGCCGACGCTGGCGGTGAACGATGCGCAGGCGGCTGCCTGGGCTGAATACCGGGCTATTGCTGGTAAGGTCAGCGATATGGCGTTTATTACCGTCTCCACCGGGGTTGGCGGCGGCGTGGTGAGTAACGGAAGGTTGCTTACCGGTGCCGGCGGTTTGGCTGGGCATCTGGGCCACACGCTGGCCGACCCTGACGGACCGCTTTGCGGCTGCGGTCGGGTAGGCTGCGTGGAGGCGATTGCTTCCGGGCGAGGGATTTCGGCAGCTGCGCGGGGCGCGCTTGCCGGCTGTGATGCGAAAGCCATCTTTACCAGCGCGGCTCGCGGGGATGCGCAGGCCCTGGGGCTGCTTGAACGCTCTGCGCATGTCGTAGCGCGACTGATCGCCGATATAAAAGCAATAACCGACTGTCAGCATGTGGTGGTCGGCGGCAGCGTCGGCATGGCTGCTGGTTATCTGGAACGGATACGGAAGTACCTGGCCTGGGAACCATCGGTGTATCACGTAACGCTGAGTACGGCGCACTATCGACATGATGCCGGATTGCTGGGAGCGGCGTTGTTAGCCAGAGGAGATAAATGATGCTGATGGGAGATATCGGGACGCTGGCGGATACAGGGTTGCATCCGGTGCTGGCGGAAGCGTTAACGTTGGCATTAGCCGCCAGGCCGCAGGACAAGGCACCGGGCCGCTATGAACTGCGTAGCGAGAATCTCTTTATGAACGTTATGGCGTTTGTCCCCCTTCCTCCGAAAGGGAAAAAAGCGGAACTGCATCAACGATATATTGATATTCAGCTGCTGCTGACAGGTGAGGAGCGGATTTTTTATGGGACGATTGGCTCTGCGCGGCAATGCGACGAATGGCGCGCGGAGGATGATTATCAACTCTGCGCGGAGATAGCTCATGAGCAGTCTGTGACATTGAAGCCAGGGATGTTTTTGGTGTTTATGCCGGGTGAGCCACACAAGCCTGGATGCGTAATAACAGAGTCCGCAGAGATTAAAAAAGTGGTGATTAAAGTGCGCTCTGATTTGTTAAGCGCATAAATAAGCCCGATGGGATTACCATCGGGCTTAGCGTCATTTAGCCGGATAACGCTGCTATCCGGATTTTCGCATTACACTTCCAGGTAGTTCAGGATGCCGTCAGCTGCCTTACGGCCTTCGGCAATCGCCGTCACTACCAGATCGGAGCCGCGAACGATATCGCCACCGGCGAAGATTTTCGGGTTGCTGGTCTGGAAGGCGTTGTCACTGCCTTCCGGCGCAATCACGCGGCCCTGAGAATCGAGCTCAACGCTGTGCTTCGCCAGCCATTCCATGCTGTGTGGACGGAAACCAAACGCCATCACCACGGCATCGGCGGGCACCACATGCTCAGAACCGGCCACGATTTCCGCGCGGCGGCGGCCTTTTGCATCCGGCTGGCCCATCTCCGTACGCGCCATCTTCACGCCGCAGACTTTACCGTTGGCATTCACTTCAATGCCCAGCGGCTGAACGTTGAACTGGAATTCCACGCCTTCTTCACGCGCGTTTTTCACTTCGCGCTTCGATCCCGGCATGTTCTCCTCATCACGGCGATAGGCGCAGATGACGTGGGCGGCGTTCTGGCGGATCGAGGTGCGCACGCAGTCCATTGCGGTGTCGCCACCGCCGAGAACCACGACGCGCTTGCCTTCCATGCTAACGTACGGTTCATCCGCCGTTTCACCAAAGCCCATGATCTGCTTGGTATTGGCGATGAGGAACGGCAGCGCATCAAAGACCCCGCTGGCGTCTTCGTTTTCCAGCCCGCCGCGCATAGACTGATAGGTTCCGACGCCGAGGAACACCGCGTCGTAATCTTTCAGCAGATCGTCGAGCTGTACATCGCGGCCCACTTCGATATTCAGTTTGAACTCGATGCCCATACCGGTAAAGATCTCGCGACGACGGGTCATCACCTCTTTTTCCAGCTTAAAGGCCGGAATACCAAAGGTCAGCAGGCCGCCGATTTCCGGATGGCGATCGAAGACCACCGCCTTCACGCCGTTACGGGTCAATACGTCGGCGCACGCCAGCCCCGCCGGGCCCGCGCCGATGATGGCGACGGTTTTACCGGTTTGTTTTACGCCGGTAAGGTCAGGACGCCATCCCATTTCGAACGCTTTATCGTTGATATAGCGCTCAATATTACCGATGGTTACCGCGCCGAACTCATCGTTCAGCGTGCAGGAACCTTCGCACAGGCGGTCCTGCGGGCAAACGCGCCCGCACACTTCCGGTAGGGTATTGGTCTGATGCGATAGCTCCGCCGCTTCAAAAATACGCCCTTCGTTGGCCAGCTTCAGCCAGTTCGGGATGTAGTTATGAACCGGGCACTTCCATTCGCAGTACGGGTTGCCGCAGGACAGACAGCGGTCTGCCTGCGCTTTAGCCTGGCCTTCTGAAAACGGCTCGTAAATTTCCACAAATTCAATTTTACGGATCTTCAGCGCTTTCTTTGGCGGATCAACTCGCTGTAAGTCGATAAATTGATAGACATTCTGACTCATCTTAACCCCTTACTGCGCCTGCACCCGCAGCTCAGCTGCGGAACGACTACGGTGACCCAACAGTGCTTTAACATCGCTGGACTTCGGTTTAACCAGCGCAAACTTCGCTGAGAAGGCCGGCCAGTTAGCCAGAATCTCTTCACCGCGCTGCGAACCGGTAAGCTGCACGTGCTCGGTAATTAAACCGCGCAGGTGCTCTTCATGGATGGCCAGAGAGTCAACGTCCAGCACTTCTACCAGCTCAGGGTTCACGCGTTTGCGGAAGTCGCCGTCTTCATCCAGAACGTAACCAAAGCCGCCGGTCATGCCTGCGCCAAAGTTGACGCCGGTTTTGCCCAGCACGCAGACGATACCGCCGGTCATGTATTCACAGCCATTGTCGCCAATGCCTTCGACGACGGTGATCGCACCGGAGTTACGTACCGCGAAACGCTCGCCTGCACGACCCGCAGCATACAGACGACCGCCGGTCGCACCGTACAGGCAGGTGTTGCCGATGATGCTGGCCTCATGGCTACGGAAGGCCGAGCCTACCGGAGGACGAATGGCGAGCAGGCCGCCGGCCATCCCTTTACCCACATAGTCGTTCGCGTCGCCGGTCAGATGCAGCTCAACGCCGCCGGCATTCCACACGCCGAAGCTCTGACCCGCGGTACCGCTAAAGTGGGCGATAATCGGATCGGCTGCCAGGCCCTGGTCACCGTGGGTCTGGGCGATATAGCCGGACAGCGATGCGCCAACGGAGCGGTCGGTGTTGCGGATATCGAACCAGAAAGTTTTGCTCTGCTTGCTGTCAACGTACGGTTTTGCCTGCTGCAGCAGCTGAGCATTGAGTACGCCATTGTCGAACGGCGGATTGTTCTCTGTGCAGTACAGCGCTTTGCCGGGATGCGGCTCCGCGGTTTCCAGCAGCTTGCTCAGATCCAGCTTCTGCTGTTTGGCGGTAAAACCGTCCAGCTCTTTCAGCAGGTCGGTACGGCCAATCAGATCCACCAGACGCTTCACGCCCAGTTGCGCCATCAGCTCGCGCGTTTCGCGGGCGATGAATTCAAAGTAGTTGGTGACCTTAAACGGCAGACCGTGATAGTGGTTCTTACGCAGTTTGTCATCCTGAGTCGCTACGCCGGTTGCGCAGTTGTTCAGGTGGCAAATACGCAGATATTTACAGCCCAGCGCGACCATCGGGCCGGTACCGAAGCCGAAGCTCTCAGCCCCGAGGATGGCCGCTTTGATGATATCAAGGCCGGTTTTCAGACCGCCGTCCACCTGCAGACGAATTTTGTGGCGCAGCCCGTTGGCAACCAGCGCCTGCTGGGTTTCCACCAGTCCCAGTTCCCACGGACAACCCGCATACTTCACGGAAGAGAGCGGGCTGGCGCCGGTGCCGCCGTCGTAGCCGGCAATGGTGATCAAATCCGCATAGGCTTTGGCTACGCCGGTGGCGATAGTCCCGACGCCCGGTTCAGAAACCAGCTTCACGGAGATCATCGCTTTCGGGTTAACCTGCTTCAGGTCGAAAATCAGCTGAGCCAGATCCTCGATAGAGTAAATATCGTGGTGCGGCGGCGGGGATATCAGCGTTACGCCGGGTACGGAATAGCGCAGCTTGGCGATATAGGGGGTGACTTTATCACCCGGCAGCTGGCCGCCTTCGCCGGGCTTCGCGCCCTGAGCGACTTTAATCTGAATAACGTCGGCGTTAACCAGGTAAGCCGGGGTCACGCCGAAGCGGCCGGAGGCGACCTGCTTGATGCGCGAGACTTTATTGGTGCCGTAGCGTGCCGGGTCTTCACCGCCTTCGCCGGAGTTGGAGTTACCGCCGATGCTGTTCATGGCTTCCGCCAGCGCTTCGTGCGCTTCCGGGCTCAGCGCGCCGATAGACATCGCCGCGGTATCGAAGCGTTTGAACAACTCGCTCGCTGGTTCAACATCGTCCAGGTTCACCGTGGTTCCGTCCGGCGTTACGCACAGCAGATCGCGCAGCGTTGCCGCCGGGCGCTCGTTAACCAGCTTCGCGTACTGCTGGTAATCGCTGTATTCGCCGCTTTGTACCGCTTGTTGCAGCGTGCGCACCACGTCAGGGTTATAGGCGTGATATTCGCCGCCGTGGACGTATTTCAGCAGGCCGCCCTGATCCAACGGTTTACGCGCCAGCCAGGCACGTTTCGACAGGTTCAGCAGATCCTGCTGGAAATCCTCGAAGCCCGCGCCGCCGATACGGCTGACGACGCCCTGGAAGCACAGGTCGGACACTTCGCGATGCAGACCGACCGCCTCAAACAGCTTCGAGCAGCGATAGGAGGCAATGGTCGAAATCCCCATCTTCGACATGATCTTATACAGACCTTTGTTGATGCCGTTACGATAGTTCAACATCACCGCGCGGTACGCTTTGTCGATGGCTTTGTTATCCACCAGCTTCGCCAGGGTTTCATAGGCGAGATACGGGTAGATAGCCGTCGCGCCGAAGCCGAGCAGCACGGCAAAGTGGTGCGGATCGCGGGCGCTGGCGGTTTCGACAATAATGTTGGCATCGCAGCGCAGGCTCTTATCGACCAGTCGGGTCTGGATCGCGCCTACCGCCATCGGAGCCGGTACCGGCAGTCGGTTTTTGGCGATGTTGCGGTCAGAGAGCACCAGCAGAACGGTACCGCTGCGCACCATTTGTTCGGCTTTATCGCACAGCGCCTTCACGGTTTCAGCCAGCGTGGTTTCGGTGGCATCAAAAGTGATATCCAGGACGTCGGCGCGATAGTGCTCCTCTTCCATGGTGGTCAGCTGTTTAAAATCGGAGTACAGCAGAATCGGCGACTTGAAGCTCAGGCGGTGCGCCTGGCCTTCCGCTTCGCAGAAAACGTTCATTTCACGGCCGATGCTGGTGGCCAGCGACATGACGTGCGCTTCGCGCAGCGGGTCGATCGGCGGGTTGGTCACCTGCGCGAACTGCTGGCGGAAGTAATCGTAAATGATACGCGGCTGGCTGGAGAGCACTGCAAATGGGGTATCGTCGCCCATTGAGCCGACCGCTTCCTGGCCGTTTTCACCCAGTACGCGCAGGACGGAGTCCAGCTCTTCGGCGCTGTAGTTGAACTGTTTCTGGTAGCTGGCGAGGGTATCATCATCCAGCTGGCGGCTACCGACTTCTTCATCCGGCAGCTCTTCGAACGGCACCAGACGACGGACGTTTTTCGCCATCCACTCTTTATACGGGTGACGGCTTTTCAGATCGTTGTCGGTTTCCGCGGAGTGCAGAATACGCCCCTCGCGGGTATCGATAACCATCAGCTCGCCCGGGCCGACGCGGCCTTTTTCAACCACTTCATCCGGCTGGTAATCCCAGATACCGACTTCGGAGGCGCAGGTGATGAGCTTATCTTTCGTGATCACATAGCGCGCCGGACGCAGGCCGTTACGGTCGAGGTTACAGGCGGCGAAACGACCATCGGACATCACGATGCCCGCCGGGCCGTCCCACGGCTCCATATGCATGGAGTTAAAGTCAAAGAACGAACGCAGCTCAGGATCCATGTCCGGGTTGTTCTGCCAGGCTGGCGGAACCAGCAGGCGCATAGCGCGGATAATGTCCATCCCGCCCGCCAGCAGCAGCTCCAGCATGTTATCCATCGAGCTGGAGTCAGAGCCGGTTTCATTGACGAACGGCGCGGCGTCGTGGAGATCCGGGATCAGCGGCGTCTGGAACTTATAGGTACGGGCGCGGGCCCACTGGCGGTTACCGGTGATGGTGTTGATCTCGCCGTTGTGCGCCAGATAGCGGAACGGCTGCGCCAGCGGCCAGCGCGGCACGGTGTTGGTGGAAAAGCGCTGGTGGAACAGGCAGATTGCCGACTCCAGGCGCAGGTCCGCGAGGTCCAGGTAGAAGCGCGGCAGATCCGCCGGCATACACAGACCTTTATAAATGTTGACCAGGTTCGACAGGCTGCAAACGTAGAAATCTTTATCTTCCTGCAGACGCTTTTCGATACGGCGACGCGCGATGAATAAACGGCGTTCCATATCGCGCGGACGCCAGCCAGCCGGGGCGTTCACAAAGATTTGCTCAATACGAGGCAGCGAGGAGAGGGCGATTTCACCGAGAACGCCTTCATTGGTCGGCACATCGCGCCAGCCGACGATAGACAGCGTTTCGCGTTGAAGTTCTTCTTCGACGATGCGGCGCGCCGCTTTGGCCAGTTCAGGATCCTTATTAAGGAACAGCATCCCAACGGCATAATTTTTGGCTAAACGCCAGCCGCGCTCTTCCGCAACAATTCGGAAGAAACGATCGGGTTTTTGTAGCAGCAAGCCACAACCGTCGCCGGTTTTTCCATCGGCAAGAATCGCGCCGCGGTGCTGCATTCGGGCCAGTGCGTGTATAGCGGTTCGCACTACCTTGTGGCTAGGTTCGCCTTCTATGTGGGCGATCAGGCCGAAACCACAGTTATCCCTCTCAAGGGATTTATCGTACAACATATCAGTGAACCTCCCCAGGCTCTACGGGACACCCTCCGATACCGATTGCGCACGGGCACAGAAAGAGCATGGCGACGGGGTTTACACCTCGCATTCGCCCTCTTTAAATCCTTTTCGCATCGGTACACAAGTTTGAGGACTTGCTGTTAAGAGGGAATCTCAATTACTGCATAAATATGATGAGCAGAGCACTCATCCAGAAAGCTTCCAGCGGATTCCCAACTTATCGGGAATCCACACATACGTCAAATGGCAATCTTATTTATACAAAAATGTGCTATACAACACCTAATTTAATGATTTTTAAGAAAATAATGGCATTTTAAATGCCAGGGAAACGTACCGGTCGTCATAATTGAGTGTGATCTGTCTCACTATATCGACGGCGAGACATTATCCTTCTGTGCTGAATTGTTTTTTCATTGCAGTTTTTTAAACTGGTTTTTGTTTGATTTGCGGTGACTGATACTGTTTTATGCCCTGGTAAAGATAATGGCAAATCAGCGGCTATATATAAGGAAAACTCATTACCATAAGGATGAATTAAATTGCAGTTATCTTGAGTGTTTATGCAATGAGATAGGCGGCCGCGTTGACGATTGATCCAGGTCATCGCCGTCGGTAGCTAAAAATGGCAGGCTTGGCCCCTTTCTTAAGGCCGGTCTATCAGATTATGCAGTTACAAAAATTAGTCAATATGTTTGGTGGGGATCTTCTGCGCCGCTATGGTGAAAAGGTTCATAAACTGACGCTGCATGGTGGATTTAGCTGCCCAAATCGCGATGGCACTATTGGTCGCGGCGGCTGTACGTTCTGTAATGTGGCTTCTTTTGCCGATGAAGAGCAGCAGCACCGCTCGATTGCGGAACAGCTGGCCCATCAGGCGCAGCGGGTGAATCGTGCAAAGCGCTATCTGGCCTATTTCCAGGCTTATACCAGCACTTTTGCCGAGGTGCAGGTGCTGCGCGCCATGTATCAGCAGGCGGTCAGCCAGGCGAATATTGTCGGGCTATGCGTAGGGACTCGCCCGGACTGCGTCCCCGGCGCGGTACTGGATCTGCTGACTGAATATCGGGAGCAGGGGTATGAAGTCTGGCTCGAGCTGGGGCTACAGACCGCGCACGATAAAACGCTGCACCGAATCAATCGCGGCCACGATTTTGCCTGCTATCAGCGAACCACCCGTCTGGCACGCGAGCGCGGCCTCAAAGTGTGTAGCCACCTTATCGTGGGCCTGCCGGGCGAAGGGCAGCGTGAATGCCTGGAGACCTTAGCGCAGGTGGTGGAGACCGGCGTAGACGGCATTAAGCTGCATCCACTTCATATTGTGAAGGGCAGTATTATGGCCAGGGCGTGGCAGGCCGGCAGGTTAAACGGTATTGCGCTGGAAGCGTATACGGTCACCGCAGGAGAGATGATTCGCCATACTCCGCCAGACGTGATTTATCACCGTATCTCCGCCAGCGCCCGACGCCCGACGCTGCTGGCGCCGCTGTGGTGTGAGAACCGTTGGACCGGGATGGTTGAGCTGGATAAATATCTCAATGAATACGGCGTGCAGGGGTCAGCCATCGGGCGTTGCTGGATCTCTCCGGCTGCTGCCGAATAACGTCATTTCCGGCTGACGGCTCTCCACCGTCAGGCGCGTAACTACAATCCTTCCCGCATTTTTGGCACAACTTACAGCGTCTTGCTCAGAATTGAGTATTATTGTGCGAAGTTGTCGCGAAGGAATCCCTTATGAAGCAAATCCGTATGCTGGCGCAGTATTATGTTGACCTGATGATGAAGCTGGGTCTGGTGCGCTTTTCAATGCTGCTGGCCTTTGCGCTGGTGGTGCTGGCGATCGTTGTGCAGATGGCCGTGACGATGGTGCTGCACGGCCAGGTGGAAAGTATTGATGTGATCCGCTCCATCTTCTTTGGCTTGCTGATTACCCCGTGGGCGGTCTATTTCCTGTCGGTGGTGGTTGAGCAGCTGGAAGAGTCCCGGCAGCGCCTCTCGAGGCTGGTGGAGAAACTGGAGGAGATGCGCGAACGCGATCTCAAGCTGAATGTGCAGCTTAAGGACAACATCGCCCAGCTTAATCAGGAAATCGGCGAACGTGAAAAGGCGGAAGCGGAACGTGAAACGACGCTTGAGCAGCTGAAAATTGAGATGAAAGAGCGTGAAGAGGCGCAAATTCAGCTGGAACAGCAATCCTCCTTCTTGCGCTCCTTCCTGGATGCCTCTCCGGACCTGGTTTTCTATCGTAATGAAGATAAAGAGTTTTCTGGCTGTAACCGAGCGATGGAACTGTTGACCGGTAAAAGTGAAAAGCAGCTTATTCATCTTAAGCCGCAGGATGTTTACAGCGAAGAGGTGGCGGAGAAAGTGCTGGAGACGGATGAGAAAGTCTTCCGCCATAACGTATCGCTCACCTACGAGCAGTGGCTGGATTATCCGGACGGGCGCAAGGCCTGCTTTGAAATCCGCAAAGTGCCTTATTATGACCGCGTCGGTAAGCGGCGCGGCCTGATGGGGTTTGGCCGCGATATTACGGAGCGTAAGCGCTATCAGGACGCGCTGGAGCGGGCCAGCCGTGATAAGACCACCTTTATCTCAACGATCAGCCACGAGCTGCGTACGCCGCTTAACGGCATCGTAGGCCTTAGCCGAATCCTTCTGGATACCGATCTTACCGATGAACAGGAAAGATACCTGAAAACCATCCACGTCTCAGCGGTAACGCTGGGTAATATCTTCAATGATATTATTGAGATGGATAAGATGGAGCGGCGTAAAATTCAGCTGGATAACCAGCCGGTGGACTTTACCGGCTTTCTGGCCGACCTGGAAAACCTCTCCGGCCTGCAGGCGCAGCAGAAAGGCCTGCATTTTGTGCTGGACCCCACGCTTCCGCTGCCGCATAAAGTGATCACCGACGGAACGCGTTTGCGCCAAATCTTGTGGAATCTTATTAGTAATGCCGTGAAATTTACTCCGCAAGGCGGGAATGTGAACGTCCGCGTGCGCTATGACGAAGGCGATATCCTGCACTTTGAAGTAGAAGATTCAGGGATTGGCATCCCTGAAGCGGAACAGGATAAAATTTTCGCCATGTATTACCAGGTGAAAGATAGCCAGGGCGGCAAGCCAGCGACGGGCACCGGCATCGGCCTCGCCGTATCGCGGCGCCTGGCGAGGAATATGGGCGGTGATATTTGCGTTACCAGCCTCCCGGGTAAAGGCGCGACTTTTACGCTTACCGTACACGCTCCGGCCGTGGCTGAAGAGGTCGAGGACACGCTGGCGGAAGATGAAATGCCATTACCTGCGCTGAACGTGCTGCTGGTGGAAGATATTGAGCTCAACGTGATCGTGGCGCGCTCGGTACTGGAGAAGCTGGGCAACAGCGTGGATGTGGCGATGACCGGCAAGGCTGCGCTGGAGATGTTTGTACCCGGCGAGTACGATCTGGTTCTGCTTGATATTCAGCTGCCGGATATGACTGGACTCGATATTTCTCGTCAGCTGAAACAACGCTTTGCCGCCGATGAGCTCCCGCCGCTGGTGGCGCTTACCGCTAACGTGCTGAAGAACAAGAATGAGTATCTGGATGCGGGAATGGATGATGTTCTTAGTAAGCCATTATCGGTTCCGGCATTAACCGCGATTATCAAAAAATTCTGGGATGCGCCGGAAGAAGAGGAGAATGCAATGCCATCTATAGATAGCAGTAAATCGGCTTCTGTACTGGATATTCCGATGCTTGAGCAGTATATCGAACTGGTAGGGCCGAAGCTGATTAATGACGGTCTGGCCGTTTTTGAAAGAATGATGCCGGGCTACCTGGCAGTCCTGGAATCCAATTTAACCGCTCGCGACCAGAAAGGCATTGTCGATGAGGGTCATAAGATTAAAGGGGCTGCGGGCTCAATCGGTTTGCGCCATATCCAGCAGTTAGGGCAGCAGATTCAAACGCCGGATTTACCTGCGTGGTCGGATAACGTGGGTGAATGGGTTGAAGAGATGAAATCAGAGTGGCAAAACGATGTCGCGGTGCTGAAAGCGTGGGTCGCGGCGGCAGATAAAAAATGACCCCGGATAAACCGGGGTGCGCGAATACTGCGCCAACACCAGGGAACTGGTCGTTACGCCAGAATCATTTGAGTGATTTTTTTACACGGCGCAACCTGAGGATTTGGCTTACTCGCTCATTAAGATAGCAAACCTTAAATAGTTTGTTACATGAAACAGTAAAATATGTGAAGCATAGCGAGTAATTCAAAATTTTTGACTGCTTTCATAAACTTGTACTAAGGGGCTGATGTGATGAAGAAAATTGGTGTGGTGCTGAGCGGCTGCGGCGTTTATGACGGAAGTGAAATTCATGAAGCCGTCATTACTCTGCTGGCAATAGCCCGCAGCGGCGCTCAGGCCATCTGCTATGCGCCAGATAAAGTGCAAACCGATGTTATCAATCACCTGACCGGCGAAGCGCAGGCGGAAAGCCGTAATGTGCTTGTGGAAGCGGCGCGTATCGCACGCGGAGAGATTCAGCCTTTGGCCAATGCCCGAGCGGATGCGCTGGATGCGCTGATCGTGCCCGGCGGTTTTGGTGCAGCAAAGAACCTCAGCAGCTTTGCTTCACAGGGGAGCGAATGTGAAGTCGATCGCGATCTCAAGGCGCTGGCGCTGGCGATGCATCAGGCGGGTAAACCGCTGGGCTTTATCTGTATCGCTCCGGCACTGTTGCCGAAAATATTTGCTATACCGCTACGCGTGACCATTGGTACCGATCTTGATACTGCCGACGCGGTTGAGGAGATGGGGGCTGAACACGTGCCTTGCCCGGTCGACGATATTGTGGTGGATGAAGACAACAAAGTGGTGACGACCCCCGCGTATATGCTGGCGCAGAACATCGCCGAAGCGGCGAGTGGCATTGAAAAACTGGTCTCTCGCGTATTGGTTCTGACGGCATGACATTTCGCTTTTCGCCGTTGCGGTTAATTAAGCGCTTCGTGCTGAGGCTATTGTTGGCTTGTGCGGTGCTATGGGGCGGCGGGATTGCCCTGTTTAGCTTCGTACCTGTTCCTTTTTCGGCGGTGATGCTGGAGCGACAGGTCGGCGCCTGGCTTTCAGGGGATTTTCATTACCTCGCCCATTCCGACTGGGTGGACATGGATGAAATTTCGCCGTGGATGGGGCTGGCGGTTATTGCCGCAGAAGATCAGAAATTCCCGGAACACTGGGGATTTGACGTCACGGCCATTGAGAAGGCGCTGGCGCATAATGAACGCAATGAGAACCGCATTCGCGGCGCCTCAACCTTGTCGCAACAGACGGCAAAAAACCTGTTTCTGTGGGACGGCCGCAGCTGGCTGAGAAAAGGGCTGGAGGCGGGACTGACCGTCGGCATTGAGACAGTATGGAGTAAAAAGCGGATCCTCACGGTCTATCTCAATATCGCTGAATTTGGTGAGGGGACGTTTGGCGTTGAAGCCGCGTCGCAGCGCTATTTTCACAAACCGGCCAGTAAACTGACGGCTTCCGAAGCCGCGCTGCTCGCTGCGGTGCTGCCTAACCCAATACGCTTCCGCGCCGATGCGCCATCGGGTTATGTTCGCAGCCGTCAGGCGTGGATCCTGCGCCAGATGAGGCAGTTAGGTGGGGAAGGGTTTATGCAGGCGAATAAGCTGCATTGATGATTTCACAACCGGTAACCCGGAAGGCACGCTGCCGCCGGGGGAATGAAAGCTAATCCTCATCAAACCCGGCGTTGAACAGCGCGATAACCGCTGCCAGCGCCTCCACTTCCTGTGGGCCGTTGGCTTCAATCTCGATCTGACGCCCTTTAGCTGAATCGAGCATCAGCAGCGCAATCACGCTATTTGCTTCCGCTTCGGTACCTTCATCATTACGCAGCAGCACCTCGGCATCATAGTTCTGCATTAATTCAAACAGCTTCATCGCCGGGCGAGCGTGCATGCCCAGCTTATTGGTGATTTCAACGGTTTGCTTAACGGTCATGATTTGCGTTTTTCCAGCGTCCGATGACGAGACTGCACGTTCTTACCGCGCGAGCGGAAGTAGTCAGCCAGCTGTTCGGCGATGTAAACCGAACGGTGTTTACCACCGGTACAACCAATGGCCACCGTCAAATAGCTGCGGTTATTGGTCTCCAGCATAGGTAACCATAGCTCAAGATAGCTGCGGGTCTGGTAGATAAAATTGTGAACTTCCGTGTGCCGGTCGAGGAAGGCGGCGACGGGCTTATCGAGGCCGGTCATGGGACGCAGCTTCGGATCCCAGTGCGGGTTCGGCAGAAAGCGCACGTCAAAAACGTAGTCGGCATCGATAGGTATACCGTGCTTAAAGCCAAAGGATTCAAACACCATCGTCAGTTCGCGCTCGCGTTTGCCTAATAAACGCGTGCGCAGCATTTCTGCCAGCTCATGCACCGACATTTCTGAGGTATCGACGATCAGGTCGGCGCGGGAACGCAGAGGCTCCAGCAGGTCGCTCTCTTCATCGATGGCGCTTTCCAGCGACAGGTTTTTACTGGACAGAGGATGTAAACGACGCGTGTCGCTGTAGCGGCGAATCAGGGTGTTACGATCGGCATCCAGGAACAGCAGCTGAGGTGAAAATTCTGCGGGCAGATTTTTCATCGCCTGCTCGAAGATTTCCGGCGACTCGGGCATGTTACGCACGTCAATGCTGACGGCTGCCGAGATGTTTCTGTCGGCGAGCGAGCGCGCCAGCTCGGGCAACAGCACAACCGGCAGGTTATCGACGCAGTAAAAACCCATATCTTCCAGCGCTCGCAGGGCGACGGATTTCCCCGACCCTGAACGGCCGCTGACGATCATCAGTACCATGTACCGTTTCTCCTCAGTACGAAAAAGAGTAAGGTGCGACTTCCGTTACGCCTCATTATTACTTCCCGCTTCAGTAATGATTTCATACAGCTCTTCATCACTTTGCGCAGCGCGCAGGCGGCGGCAAATAGTTTTATCTGCCAGACGTTTCGCCACCAGCGAGAGCGTATGCAGATGCGTTTTAGTTTGATCGGCCGGGACAAGAAGGGCAAACAGCAGATCGACGGGTTGATTGTCGATAGCATCGAAGGCAATTGGGGTTTCCAACTGAACAAAAACGCCCACGGCCCGCAGCGTATCCTCTTCGAGTTTACCGTGTGGGATCGCAATACCGTTGCCAATCCCGGTACTGCCCATTTTCTCACGGGTGAGGATCGCCTCGAAGACGATCTGGGGCGGTAAGCCTAACTGCTTTGCCGCCAGCTCGCTGATGATTTCCAGCGCGCGTTTTTTGCTCTGGCAGTGAACCTGGCTACGGGTACATTCCTGGTTAAGGACATTGCTCAGTTGTAGAGCCGAATCGTTATTTATCATAATTTCACCTGAGCTCTCCTGGCCAACCGCCTGCGGGCGGTTGGCGTAGGCTATTGCCCGGACAATTAGTGTTGTTTCAGTTTATCTTTATGTTTTGTTAGCTGTCTTGCCAGCTTATCGATAAGACCATCGATCGCAGCATACATATCCTGCCCTTCCGCACTGGCATGGATTTCACCACCGTTGACATGCAGATTGGCGTCCGCTATTTGCGTCACCTTCTCCACTTTTAACACAATGTAGACCTGGTTGATCCTGTCGAAAAACTGCTCCAGTTTGCTGAACTTCGCGGTAACGAAATCGCGCATCGCGGGGGTTATTTCAACGTTGTGTCCTGTAATGTTGAGCTGCATAGTGTCTTCCTTATCGGTTGGGTCAAACCAGCTGCTTACGCTGATTTGACGGCGGAATGGATAAAGACTCTCGGTACTTAGCAACGGTTCGCCGCGCCACCATAATACCCTGATCGGATAGCAGGGTGGTGAGCTTACTGTCACTCAATGGTTTCGCGGGGTTTTCCGCGGCGATTAATTTCTTCACCAGCGCACGAATGGCCGTCGACGATGCTTCGCCGCCGCCTTCGGTGTTTACATGGCTGGAGAAGAAATACTTCAGCTCAAAAATACCGCGCGGACTGTGCAGGTATTTTTGCGTAGTAACGCGTGAAATGGTGGATTCATGCATTTCGACGGCCTGAGCGATGTCCGCCAGCACCATCGGTTTCATAAACTCTTCACCTTGTTCAAAAAAAGCCTGCTGCTGTTCGACAATGCAGCGGCTGACGCGCAGAAGGGTGTCGTTGCGGCTCTCGAGGCTCTTGATAAGCCAGCGCGCTTCCTGCAGGTTGCTGCGGATAAACTGGCCGTCAGCGTCATTGCGCGTACTGTTACCCATGGCGGCATAATGCTGGTTGATCTTCAGGCGCGGAAGGCTATCTGAATTGAGCTCAACGACCCAACGATCGTTCACTTTACGCACCAGAACGTCAGGAATGACGTATTCTGGCTCGCCAGTCTGGATCGACTGGCCCGGGCGCGGATCCAGCGATTGGATCAGATTTACCGCTTCCTTTAGCACGTCTTCTTTGAGGCGGGTCACGCGCATCAGGCTACGGAAGTCGTGATTGGCAAGCAGATCAAGGTGATCGCTGATGATCAGGCGAGCTTCATCAATCCACGGCGTCTCTTTGGCAAACTGTGAAAGCTGAACCAGCAGGCAATCGCGTAAATCTTTTGCCGCCACGCCGACGGGATCGAAACGCTGAATGCGCTTGAGAACCGCTTCTACTTCTTCAAGCCCGATTTCATCATCGCCAATACTTTCCACGATGTCTTCGACAGGAACGGTCAGGTAGCCAGTATCATCAACGGCATCGACGATAGAGGTCGCGATGGCGCGATCGGTATCGGTGAAGGGCGTCAGTTCAACCTGCCACATCAGATAATCCTGCAGGCTTTGCGTGGTCTCGCCCTGGTAGACGGGCAGTTCATCATCCTGATAATCAACGCCGTTGCCTGACGGCGTTCCGGCGGTGTAAATCTCATCCCAGCTGGCATCAAGCGGCAGCTCTTCGGGCATGTCTTTCTGCTCAAGGGCGTCGACGGTATCCAGAGACTCACGATCTTCGGCCTCTTTGGTTTCTACCTCATCGTGAAGATCGGTTTGCTCCAGCAACGGGTTGCTGTCCAGCGCCTGCTGGAGTTCTTGCTGGAGTTCTAACGTGGACAGCTGCAGTAGACGAATCGCCTGCTGCAGTTGTGGCGTCATGGCAAGCTGTTGGCTTAGCCTTAATTGCAAACCTTGCTTCATATTCAGGGCCAATATCTCCGGCTAAAACGTCTGTAACCTCTACCCTATCAGAGTCTGAAGTCTTCCCCAAGATACACGCGCTTAACCTGCTCGTCTTCAAGGATTTGCTGTGGCGTACCGTGAGCTATCAGGTGGCCCTGGCTGACGATATAAGCACGCTCACACACGGCCAGCGTTTCCCGGACGTTATGGTCGGTTATCAGGACGCCAAGACCGCTGTCGCGCAGGTGTTCAATAATGCGTTTGATATCAATGACGGAGATGGGGTCCACGCCGGCGAAGGGTTCATCCAGCAGGATAAATTTCGGGTTAGCGGCCAGCGCGCGGGCGATCTCGACGCGGCGGCGTTCACCACCGGAGAGCGCCTGGCCGAGGCTATCGCGCAGATGCTCAATGTGAAACTCCTCCATCAGCTCTTTCGCCCGGTCTTCACGCTGCTCGTTGCTCAGGTCGTCGCGAATCTGCAGTACCGCCATCAGGTTATCGTAAACGCTCAGGCGGCGGAATATGGAGGCCTCCTGCGGCAAATAGCCGATTCCGCGACGCGCGCGCGCGTGCAGGGGTAGCAGGCTGATATCTTCATCATCGATGATAATGTTGCCGGCGTCGCGCGGTACGATACCAACGACCATATAGAATGTGGTGGTTTTACCGGCACCGTTCGGACCGAGCAGACCAACAATCTCGCCCGAATTCACGGTCAGGCTGACGTCTTCTACAACGCGGCGGCCTTTATAGGCTTTAGCAAGATTCTTTGCAGTTAATGTTGCCATAACGAATTACTTACCCTTCTTTGACTGATCGCTACCCTTGTCCTGCAGCTGCGAAGGAACCAGAACCGTGGTCACGCGCCCGCCTTTATTGCTGAAGGCCTGCATTTTTTGCTCTTTCACCAGGTAAGTGATTTTGTCGCCCTGGATATTGCTATCGATCTGTTCCAGATGCGCATTGCCGGTCAGGACGACAAAGTCGTTTTGCAGTTCATAATGCATTTTCGACGCGCGGCCTTTTACCGGCTTACCGTTGTCCTGCATCTGGTAGAAGGTGGCCGGGTTACCGTAGCCATCAATAACCTCTTTGCCTTTCTCTCCACCCGGACGGGTCACAACAACTTTGTCGGCGTTGATTTTGATCGTTCCCTGAGTGACGACAACATTCCCCGTAAAGGTGACGACGTTGCCCTGCATATCCAGCGACTGCTGATCGGATTCAATGTGAATCGGCTGATCGGTATCACCTGTCTTTGCCTGTGCCGACAGGCTGGCGGCCAGTAAGGCGCTGGCGAGCGCAATCTTAAGGCTGAGTTTGTTTGTTCTGAATTTCATATGAGGTTCTAACCTTTTCAATCAGCTCGGCATTTTTACTGCGCAGGTTCCCGCGCATTTTCAGGCCGCTGGAATTAAATGTTGTTCCGTACAACGTCACCATGTCATCGGAGGTAACATCCTGCGTCACCAGGTTTATCTGGGCGTTATCCGTCGTAATTTTGCGCAGTTGAGAATCCGCCGTCAGCGCATTTACCTCAACGTGCCCGTAAAGATACAGCATGCGGTCATTCGTCAACTTAGCTTTATCCGCTTTGATAGACCAGGTTGGTACTTTATTGGTATCAAAGGTGGTCATCACCGGTTTTGTGAACCACGAGAGCTGCTGTTCGGAAAAATACTCCACGTGTTCCGCGATGAGCCGGTAGTTAAGCGCTCCTTCGGGGCTATACACGACGGTATCAGTATGCTCGCTGGTATACGTTGGATCGTCAGGATTGATCGCTTGCTGGGTGGTATCGTCCGTACTCGCCAGGTTCAGGCCGATCAGGATCAGCGCGACCAGCGACAGTAAAATGATAACCCAACGTCTGGTTTTACTCATATAGATTGCCCTTTGGCCTCATCCAGCTTGCCCTGCGCCAATAGTAGCAAATCGCACACTTCGCGTACCGCTCCGCGACCCCCGTTGATACGAGTAACGTAATCCGCGCGCGGGAGCAGCAACGGATGCGCATCGGCTACCGCTATGCTTAAACCCACTTCAGCCATCACCGGCCAGTCGATCAGATCGTCGCCAATATAGGCGACTTCATCCGCGCTAACGGCCAGTTTATTGAGTAGTTCACGAAACGCCAGCAGCTTATCCGACTGCCCCTGGTAGAGATGCGTAATGCCCAGCGTTTGGCAGCGATCTTCCACCAGTTTAGCGTTTCGCCCGGTAATTATCGCCACTTCAATATCTGAAGTCAGGGCGCAGCGGATACCGTAGCCGTCGCGCACGTTAAACGCCTTCAGCTCTTCGCCGTTGTTACCCATATAGATAAGACCGTCGGACAAAACGCCGTCTACATCAAGTATCAATAAACGGATCTTCGCCGCCCGGTCAAGAAAGTCCTGGCTTACCGGCCCGTAGCAGGTCGCTATCAGGGCATCAGCATTATTCATTATTTTTTCCTTACTTACACTACGCCCGCGCGCAGGAGATCGTGCATATGTATCACACCTACCAGACGGTCGCCATCAGCAACCAGCACGCAGGTGATATGACGGGACTGCATCAGGTTCAGCGCATCAACGGCCAGCGTGCCGGGACGGATGCGGATTCCGCCTCGCGTCATCACTTCGGCAATACTGGCGTTACGCATATCAATGCCGGTATCAAATACGCGGCGCAGATCGCCATCGGTGAAGATGCCGATGATATTCATTTCATCATCGCAAATGGCGGTCATGCCTAAATTTTTGCGCGTGATTTCCAGCAACGCATCGCGGAGCGTGGCCTCCAGGCCAACGTGCGGAATTTCATCGCCGGTGTGCATGATATCATTGACCCGCAGCAGTAGCTTACGGCCCAGAGCGCCGCCGGGGTGCGATAGCGCAAAATCTTCAGCGGTAAAACCGCGGGCTTCCAGCAGCGCTACGGCAAGGGCATCGCCCATGACCAGCGCGGCGGTGGTGCTTGACGTGGGGGCCAGCCCTAACGGGCAGGCCTCTTTGGGCACCTTGACGCACAGATGAATATCCGCCGCGCGCGCCATGCTGCTTTCCGGTCGGCTGGTGATACAAATCAGCGCCACTTGCTGGCGCTTAAGCACCGGAATCAGGGCGAGGATTTCATTTGACTCGCCCGAGTTGGATAGCGCGATCACCACGTCGCATGGAGTTACCATGCCTAAATCGCCGTGCGCGGCCTCACCGGGATGAACGAAGAAAGATGACGTTCCGGTACTGGCGAAAGTGGCTGCCATTTTTCGCCCGATATGGCCGGATTTCCCCATTCCCATCACCACAACTTTACCGGTACAGCGGAAAATGGTCTCACAGGCACGGGTAAAATCTTCATTAATGTATTGATCGAGCTGGGCCAGACCTTCACGTTCAATGTCCAGAACCTCGCGGCCTGCCCGTTGAAAGTCAAAATCCGCTGGCAAATCTATTTGCGACATAATGTTATCCCGAATCATTCAACGAAGAGCGGCGCTGTCCAGTACAGCATCGCTAACCAAAGCACAAAACCACCCAGCAGCAGGGCACCGGCAAGGCGACCTGGCTGCTGCTTACGGCGCCAGCACAGCGCGGCGAAGATCAGGCTGACCAGCAGCATGACGCCATAATCGCGGGTAAAGGCCTCGGCGGCAAAGGTGCCTGGCGCAATCAGCGCGGGGAGCCCGAGGACCAGTACAATATTAAGAATATTAGCGCCAATGATATTGCCGATAGCGATGTCATTTTCGCCTTTTCGCGCTCCGGCGATGGCCGTGGCCAGTTCGGGCAGGCTGGTGCCGATAGCGACGACCGTTAAGCCGACGGTCAGTTCGCTGATAGCAAAAAAGTTTGCCAGCACCGTGGCGTTATCGACCACCATCCGCGTGGCCATCGGCATCACAATCATCGCGACGCCCAACCAGAGCAGCGCGACGGGAAGCGAGCCTTCTCGCGGCAGCTCCGCCAGCTGTTCACGGGTCAGGCTGTCGTTACCCTGGCGTTCCGCAAGGCGGGCAATTTTAAGGGTAAACAGCAGCCACAGAATGGCCAGCGCCAGCAAAAAAAGGCCGTCTATCCGCGTAAGCTGGCCGTCGTACAGCACAAATCCTGCCAGTAAACTGACCAGCAACATTAACGGCAATTCGCGGCGCAGGATATCAGAATGCACGGTAAAAGGTTGAAACAGCGCGGTGAGGCCGAGGATCAGCAGGATATTGGTGATATTCGATCCGAGAGCGGTGCCGATCGCCAGAGCGGTTTGCCCATGCAGGGAAGCGGCGGCGGAAACAATCACTTCCGGCAAACTGGTACCGATGCTGACTACCGTCATGCCAATGATCAGGGGAGGGATCCCCAGCATACGGCAGAGTATTGAAGCGGCGTAGACCAGACGATCGGCGCTGTAGACAACCAGCAATAAACCAATAATTAACAGAGCCGTCGCTAAGAGCATCTAAAGTCCTTTCTTCAGGTATAATCGTTGCCTCGCTGGCCGTCCGTAGGCAGCGTAACGAATTCTTAATTTTGACTTTATGTGTGCCAAAAGTAAAACAAATGCCAGCTTTCGCTAACCCGGGCGGGTAAGATTCTGTAAAAATGTTGGGTTTGTGGTGAAAGAAAGCGCCATGCTTAGCCCGACGGGTGTCTAGTAAGGATGATTTTATGAGCCAGAGTTCGGCGAATCTAGTCGAAGTTCGCGGTATTCGCTTCTCGAGGGGCGATCGCGTGATCTTCGATGATATCTCGCTATCGGTACCCCGCGGCAAGATCACCGCGATAATGGGGCCATCAGGGATCGGCAAAACCACCCTGTTACGTCTCATCGGCGGTCAAATCCCGCCCGATAAAGGCGAGATCCTGTTTGATGGTGAAAACGTACCGCAGATGTCGCGTTCGCGCCTGTATACCGTCCGCAAGCGCATGAGCATGCTGTTTCAGTCCGGCGCGCTGTTCACCGATCTGAATGTGTTCGATAACGTCGCTTATCCCCTGCGCGAGCATACGCGTTTGCCGGAAGCGCTGCTGCACACCACGGTGATGATGAAGCTGGAAGCCGTCGGGCTACGCGGAGCCGCGAAGCTGATGCCTTCTGAGCTTTCCGGCGGCATGGCGCGCCGTGCCGCCCTGGCGAGGGCGATTGCGCTCGAACCTGATTTAATCATGTTCGATGAGCCCTTTGTCGGGCAGGACCCCATTACGATGGGGGTACTGGTGAAGCTGATTTCTGAACTCAATAGCACCCTGGGTGTCACCTGTATCGTGGTTTCGCATGATGTGCCGGAGGTGCTCAGCATCGCGGACTTTGCATATATCGTGGCGGGCAAAAAGGTCGTAGCGCATGGGAGCGCGCAGTCGCTGCGTGAAAATGCCGACCCTCGGGTCCGTCAGTTCATTGATGGTATCGCCGACGGCCCGGTGCCGTTCCGCTATCCGGCGGGGGATTATCATCATGATTTATTGGGCAAAGGGAGTTAAGCGACTCATGTTGTTAAATGCGCTAGCCGCGCTTGGGCATCGCGGTATAAAAACTATCGCGACGTTCGGGCGTGCTGGATTAATGCTCTTCAACGCGGTTGTGGGCAAGCCTGAGTTTCGCAAGCATGCGCCGCTGCTGGTGCGTCAGCTATACAACGTTGGCGTGCTATCGATGCTGATCATCATTGTATCGGGGCTGTTTATCGGTATGGTGCTGGGTCTGCAGGGCTATCTGGTGTTGACCACCTATAGCGCCGAAACCAGTCTGGGCATGCTGGTGGCGCTGTCGCTGCTGCGTGAGCTGGGGCCGGTGGTCGCCGCGCTGCTGTTTGCCGGGCGTGCCGGCTCGGCGCTGACTGCTGAAATTGGCCTGATGCGCGCAACGGAACAGCTCTCCAGTATGGAGATGATGGCGGTCGACCCGCTTCGCCGCGTGATCTCTCCGCGTTTCTGGGCGGGGGTGATTTCACTGCCGTTGTTAACGATTATTTTTGTGGCGGTCGGCGTATGGGGCGGCTCGCTGGTTGGTGTCAGCTGGAAGGGCATCGATGGCGGCTTCTTCTGGAGCGCGATGCAAAATGCCGTTGACTGGCGGATGGATCTGGTTAACTGCCTGATTAAGAGCCTGGTTTTCGCCATTACGGTAACATGGATCGCGTTATTTAACGGTTATGACGCTATCCCCACTTCCGCCGGGATTAGCCGGGCGACGACGCGTACCGTGGTGCATGCGTCGCTGGCGGTTCTGGGGCTGGATTTTGTGCTGACTGCGCTGATGTTTGGGAATTGAGTTCATGCAAACGAGAAAAAATGAAATCTGGGTAGGGGTGTTTTTACTGGTTGCGCTGCTGGCCGCGCTGTTTGTCTGCCTGAAGGCGGCAAACGTAACCTCTTTACGTACCGAACCGACTTATCGGCTCTATGCCACTTTTGACAATATCGGCGGTCTGAAAGCGCGCTCTCCGGTGCGGATTGGCGGCGTTGTCGTTGGACGCGTGGCGGATATTACGCTCGATCCTAAGACCTACCTGCCTCGCGTCGCGCTCGATATTGATGAGCGCTACAACCATATTCCGGATACCAGCTCGCTGGCGATCCGAACTTCCGGTCTGCTGGGCGAACAGTACCTGGCGATGAACATCGGGTTTGAAGATCCTGAGCTGGGAACCACTATCCTTAAAGATGGCGGTACCATTCAGGACACCAAATCCGCAATGGTGCTGGAAGATTTGATAGGCCAGTTCCTTTATAACAGTAAAGGTAGCGACAATAAGAATTCTGGCGATGAACAGGCTGCTGGAGAGAGTCATACTGACGCTACGCCGCCAGCCGGCACGACGCACTAATTTCAGGAGAGTTAAGATATGTTTAAACGCTTACTAATGGTCGCCATGCTGGTGATTGCACCTTTGACTGCGGCCACCGCCGCGGATCAGTCCAATCCGTACAAGCTGATGGACGAAGCGGCGCAGAAAACCTTCGATCGCCTCAAGAACGAGCAGCCGAAGATTCAGGCTAATCCGAACTACCTGCGCGATATCGTCGATCAGGAACTGCTGCCCTATGTTCAGGTGAAATATGCCGGCGCGCTGGTGTTAGGTCGTTATTACAAAGAAGCGACCCCGGCGCAGCGTGAAGCCTATTTTGCCGCCTTCCGCGAATATCTGAAGCAGGCCTATGGCCAGGCGCTGGCGATGTATCACGGTCAGACCTATCAGATTGCCCCTGAGCAGCCGTTGGGCAGCGCGACCATTGTTCCTATCCGCGTCACCATCCTTGATCCGAATGGCCGTCCGCCGGTGCGCCTGGATTTCCAGTGGCGTAAAAATACCCAGACCGGTAACTGGCAGGCGTACGACATGATTGCGGAAGGGGTGAGCATGATCACCACTAAACAAAACGAGTGGAGCGATCTGCTGCGTACTAAAGGCGTTGATGGTCTGACGGCGCAGCTGAAGGCAAGCTCAGCGCAGCCGATTACTCTGGAACAGAAAAAATAATGACCGGGCAGCTGAGCTGGGCTCGCGATGGTGAGACGCTGGCGCTGCGCGGAGAGCTGGACCAGGATCTTCTGGTCCCGCTGTGGGAAGCGCGCGCGCATGCGACGGATGGCGTGTCTGCCATCGACCTGAGCGCCGTGACCCGCGTGGACACCGCCGGGCTGGCGCTATTAGTGCATTTTATCGCACTGATTCGTCGGCAGGGTGGGGAGGCTAAATTGACCGGGAAGAGTGAAAATCTGCAAACCCTGGTCAGGTTGTATAACCTTCCTGCTGATATGATCCCATAACTTTTTCAGTGCCTTAGTGCTGAAGCTATTCTGAAAGCCCCATCAAACTTTTCGATGGGGCTTTTTGCTTGTTTAAGACGGCGCCACTTTCCTCTAAGATGTTGGGCTGTTTTCACTATCAGATAAATGTAGCCCATGGAAAATCATGAAATTCAGACCGTGCTGATGAACGCACTCTCCCTTCAGGAAGTCCACGTCTCTGGCGATGGCAGCCACTTTCAGGTTATTGCTGTGGGTGAGATGTTCGACGGCATGAGTCGGGTCAAGAAGCAACAGGCTATCTATGCCCCGCTGATGGAATATATTGCCGATAACCGCATCCATGCTCTGTCGATTAAAGCGTTTACTCCGCAGGAGTGGGCGCGAGACCGCAAACTTAATGGCTTATAAGCTGTGGGGATGTTCCCCGCAGCGTATGTGAATTCTTAACAGAGAACAGAATCAATGGATAAATTCCGTGTTCAGGGGCCAACTCGTCTTCAGGGCGAGGTCACCATTTCCGGCGCGAAAAACGCCGCCCTGCCAATCCTCTTTGCCGCGCTATTAGCCGAAGAGCCGATTGAGATCCAAAACGTACCGAAGCTGAAAGACATCGATACCACCATGAAACTGCTGAGCCAGCTGGGCGCGAACGTTAAGCGCAACGGCTCCGTATGGATCGATGCCGGCCCGGTCGACGTTTTCTGTGCTCCGTATGACCTCGTCAAAACCATGCGCGCGTCTATTTGGGCGCTGGGACCGCTGGTGGCGCGTTTTGGCCAGGGGCAGGTTTCTCTTCCCGGCGGCTGCGCCATCGGCGCGCGCCCCGTTGATTTACACATTACCGGCCTTGAGCAGCTGGGTGCGGAAATCAAGCTGGAAGAAGGTTATGTCAAGGCGTCGGTTAATGGACGTCTGAAAGGCGCGCATATTGTGATGGATAAGGTCAGCGTTGGCGCTACCGTGACCATCATGAGCGCTGCGACGCTGGCGGAAGGTACGACCGTTATCGAAAACGCCGCGCGCGAGCCGGAAATTGTCGATACCGCGAACTTTCTCAACACGCTGGGTGCGAAGATCAAAGGTCAGGGTACCGATCGTATCACCATCGAAGGCGTAGCGCGCCTCGGCGGCGGCGTCTACCGCGTTCTGCCGGATCGTATTGAAACCGGGACGTTCCTGGTGGCGGCGGCGATTTCTGGCGGTAAGATCCTGTGCCGCAATGCCCAGCCGGATACCCTTGATGCGGTTCTGGCCAAGCTACGCGACGCCGGTGCGGATATCGAAACGGGCGAAGACTGGATTAGCCTGGACATGCACGGCAATCGTCCGAAGGCCGTCAACGTGCGTACTGCCCCACACCCAGGCTTCCCGACCGACATGCAGGCTCAGTTCACCTTGCTGAATCTGGTTGCCGAGGGCACCGGCGTGATCACCGAGACGATCTTCGAAAACCGTTTCATGCATATCCCGGAACTGATCCGTATGGGCGCGCATGCGGAAATCGAAAGCAATACGGCGATTTGCCACGGCGTGAAGCAGCTTTCTGGCGCCCAGGTGATGGCGACGGATCTGCGTGCGTCAGCCAGCCTGGTACTGGCGGGCTGTATTGCGGAAGGTACGACGATTGTCGATCGTATTTACCACATTGACCGCGGCTACGAACGTATCGAAGACAAGCTTCAGGCGCTGGGTGCGAATATCGAACGCGTCAAAGGCGAATAAGCCATATAAGCCTGTAGCAGCAGCCCTCTGACGTTTGTCCGGGGGCTGTTGTCTGCAACCTCGCTTTACTTGTTGTTCTTCCTTGGGCGCATCATTTGCGTTCTGTCGATAAACTGATGGGTATGGGGATCGTGATAGCGCGATGGCCATATTACCCACGGATCGGTTTCCAGCGCGTTAGCAATAATCAGCTCGCCCTTGGGCCAGGGCCGGGTCAGCGCATTGGCGAGCGTTGAAGAACTTAAACCATTACGCCGCGATTCAGCTGCCAGCGACGTCCCTTTTTTGCGTAATCCGGCAATAATATCCGCCGGATGCCAGTCGATGAACTTATCCATAAATTCTCCTGGTAATAAATATGCCTGGCGTCCTTAATGGACGACAAAATGACTATACCGCGGGTTCCAGTAATGTTCTAACAAGTTCTTTTAATGGGTTTGATATTAGGAATATATCAAGGGATACGGCTGGATCTTGGTTTTTTGACGCTTACTGGAACTTTCCCGCGGTTTGCGCGGGAAAGCAAGAGGAGGGGTTAGTGATCGCGTTGCACAGCGATGTGGGCAAGACCGATTAGCGCTTCACGCCACGGAGAATCGGGAAGGACCTGAAGCGCGGCAATCGCTTTATCAGCCTCTTCCTCCGCGCGTTTTTGGGTCCATTCCAGCGAGCCGCAGGTTGCCATCGTTTCCAGTACGGCGTCGAGAAGATGACGGCCATTACCCTGCTCAATCGCCCCACGGATCATGGCGGACTGTTCTGCGTTGCCGTGTTGCATAGCATGCAGCAGCGGAAGGGTGGGTTTGCCTTCATTCAGATCGTCACCGACGTTTTTACCCAGACGCTCACCGTCTGAACTGTAGTCAAGCAGATCGTCAATCAGCTGGAAAGCGGTACCCAGATAGCGTCCGTAATCCTGTAACGCTTTTTCTTGTTCCGCGCTGCAGTCGGCCAGAATGCCGGAGCACTGGGCTGCGGCTTCAAACAAACGTGCGGTCTTGCTGTAAATGACCCGCATGTAGTTTTCTTCAGTGATATCCGGGTCGTTAACGTTCATCAGCTGCAGGACTTCCCCTTCGGCAATGACGTTAACGGCTTCTGACATCACTTCCAGCACTCTCAATGACCCAAGGCTGGTCATCATCTGAAAGGCGCGGGTGTAGATAAAATCACCGACCAGCACGCTAGCCGCATTGCCAAAAGCGGCGTTTGCGGTGGCTTTTCCCCGGCGCATATCAGACTCATCGACGACATCATCATGCAGCAGGGTGGCGGTATGGATAAATTCGATCAGCGCGGCAATGGCGACGTGAGCGTTTCCCTGATATCCAACGGCACGCGCGGCCAGTACGGCGATCATCGGGCGAATACGTTTACCGCCTCCGCTAACAATGTAATAGCCTAACTGATTGATAAGCTGAACATCAGAGTCGAGTTGCTCAAGAATTGTCGCATTGACGCCCGCCATATCCTGCGCGGTTAACTCATTGATTTTTTCTAAATTCATCGCAAAAGCCGGGCCAAATGTCCTGTTACCGCGTATCCGAATGGGATCACAGAAGGATTAAGACAGAATTAAAAGAAGCTATGATTGTACTGAAAAATTGCCGTAGTTAAACGCTGGAGTGAAAGTTGTGTTTTTTTTCTGCGTTGATCGCTGATCGCTCTTGTCAAAGGCTCGCGTTTTGCGTAATATTCGCGCCCTATTGTGAATATTTATAGCGCACTCTGAATCATACGAAGAGGTGCGCGGAAGCGGAGTTTTATATGTACGCGGTTTTCCAAAGTGGTGGTAAACAACACCGAGTAAGCGAAGGTCAAACCATTCGCCTGGAAAAGCTGGACATCGCAACTGGCGAAGCTGTTGAGTTCGCAGAAGTGCTGATGATCGCAAACGGTGAAGAAATTAAAATCGGCGTTCCTTTCGTTGAGGGCGGCGTAATCAAAGCTGAAGTTGTTGCACACGGTCGTGGCGAGAAAGTTAAAATCGTTAAGTTTCGTCGTCGTAAACACTACCGTAAGCAGCAGGGCCATCGTCAGTGGTTCACTGATGTGAAAATTACTGGCATCAGCGCCTAAGACCTGAGGAGAGATTTAAATGGCACATAAAAAGGCTGGCGGCTCAACTCGTAACGGTCGCGATTCAGAAGCTAAACGCCTGGGCGTTAAGCGTTTCGGTGGCGAATCCGTTCTGGCGGGTAGCATCATCGTTCGTCAACGTGGTACCAAATTCCACGCTGGCACTAACGTAGGTTGCGGTCGTGACCACACTCTGTTTGCTAAAGCAGACGGTAAAGTGAAATTCGAAGTTAAAGGCCCGAACAACCGTAAATACATCAGCATCGTTGCTGAGTAAGTTTTTCGTGGTCCGGTAACGGATTAAAGCCCCGCAACGTGTTGCGGGGCTTTTTACATTGAAACCCCGGAAAATTTTCTGCAGGGAAAACGGGCATGAAGCAGCAGGCCGGCATCGGCATTATTTTAGCGCTCACCACGGCGATGTGCTGGGGTGCCCTGCCGATAGCAATGAAGCAGGTTCTTGAAGTGATGGAACCGCCGACGGTGGTGTTTTACCGCTTTTTGATGGCAAGTTTTGGTCTTGGCGCTATCCTCGCCATGAAAAGAAAACTGCCCCCGCTGCGGATTTTTCGCAAGCCGCGGTGGTTGGTACTGCTGGTTATTGCGACAGCGGGTTTGTTCGGTAACTTCATTCTGTTTAGTTCTTCCTTGCAATATCTCAGCCCCACCGCTTCCCAGGTGATTGGCCAGCTGTCTCCGGTCGGCATGATGGTGGCCAGCGTTTTTGTCCTTAAAGAGAAAATGCGCGGCACTCAGGTTGTGGGAGCGCTGATGCTGGTGAGCGGTCTGGTGATGTTTTTTAACACCAGCCTGATCGAGATTTTTACCCGCCTGACGGACTACACGTGGGGGGTAATTTTCGGCGTAGGTGCGGCGACGGTGTGGGTGTGCTACGGCGTCGCGCAAAAGGTGTTATTGCGCCGTCTGGCATCACAGCAAATCCTTTTTTTGCTGTACACTTTATGTACGATATCGCTATTGCCATTAGCGAAGCCTTCGCAGGTGCTGGCATTAAGCGACTGGCAGCTGGCCTGTCTGGTTTTTTGCGGGCTCAATACCCTGGTCGGCTACGGCGCCCTGGCGGAAGCGATGGCGCGCTGGCAGGCGGCGCAGGTGAGCGCGTTGATTACCTTAACGCCGCTGTTTACGCTGCTATTTTCAGATTTATTATCACTGGCCTGGCCCGACGTTTTCGCCAGACCGCTGTTGAACCTGATGGGTTATCTCGGTGCGTTTGTCGTGGTTGCGGGCGCGATGTATTCCGCCGTCGGCCACCGTCTTTGGGGACGGTGGCGTAAGCGAGAAGCGGTTGTGCCGCTCCCCCGCTCAGGCGAATGATTTACGGAGAGTAAAATGAAGTTTGTTGATGAAGCAACGATCCTGGTCGTAGCAGGTGATGGCGGCAATGGTTGCGTTAGCTTCCGCCGCGAAAAATATATCCCGAAAGGCGGCCCGGACGGCGGTGACGGCGGTGATGGCGGTGACGTCTGGCTTGAGGCGGACGAAAACCTCAACACCCTGATCGACTACCGTTTTGAGAAGTCTTTCCGCGCTGAGCGCGGGCAGAACGGTCAGAGCCGTGACTGTACCGGTAAACGTGGTAAAGACGTAACGGTGAAGGTACCGGTAGGGACTCGCGTCATCGATCAGGGCACCGGCGAGACGATGGGTGATATGACCAAGCATGGTCAGCGCCTGATGGTCGCCAAAGGCGGCTGGCACGGTCTGGGTAACACCCGTTTCAAATCGTCCGTTAACCGTACTCCACGTCAAAAGACGATGGGGACGCCTGGCGATAAGCGCGATCTGCAGCTGGAGCTGATGCTGCTGGCGGACGTCGGCATGCTGGGAATGCCGAATGCGGGTAAATCGACCTTTATTCGTGCCGTTTCCGCCGCGAAGCCTAAAGTCGCTGACTATCCGTTTACTACGCTGGTGCCGAGCCTCGGCGTGGTGCGTATGGACAACGAGAAGAGCTTCGTGGTGGCGGATATCCCGGGACTGATTGAAGGCGCCGCTGAAGGCGCGGGTCTCGGTATTCGCTTCCTGAAGCACCTGGAGCGCTGTCGCGTGCTGCTGCATCTCATCGATATCGAGCCGATTGACGGATCCGATCCGGTGGAGAACGCGCGGATTATTATCGGTGAGCTGGAAAAATACAGTGAGAAACTGGCTTCTAAGCCGCGCTGGCTGGTCTTTAACAAGATTGACCTGATGGACAAAGCTGAGGCGGAAGCGAAAGCGAAAGCTATCGCGCAGGCGCTGGGCTGGGAAGATAAGTTCTACCTGATTTCGGCGGCCAGCCAGCAGGGCGTAAAAGACCTGTGCTGGGACGTGATGACCTTTATCATCGAAAACCCGATTGTGCATGCGGAAGAAGCGAAGCCTGCCGAAAAAGTCGAGTTTATGTGGGACGACTATCACCGCCAGCAGCTTGAAGAAGCTGAAGTGGAAGATGATGAAGACTGGGATGATGATTGGGATGAAGACGACGAAGAAGGCGTTGAATTCATCTACAAACGTTAATCCTGAACAAACGAAAAGGGCCGCCAATGATGCGGCCCTCTTTGCTTTAATTGTTCTGATAGAGGTCTTTGTACAATCGGCTTTCGAACCGCACCAGTGGAATGCGGCGATTACGCTGGTCGGCCGGAGGCACGGCGTAGCCAGACAGGTATTGCACGAACGCCATCTTCTGCCCGCTGGCCGTCGTGATGAAACCGGCCAGGTTATACACCCCCTGCAGTGAGCCCGTTTTCGCCGAGACTTTGCCATCGACACCTGCCTGATGCAGCCCTGCGCGGTACTGCAGAGAACCATCATGGCCGGCCAGAGGCAGCATCGAGATAAAGTTGAGTTCATTATCGTGCTGGGCGATGTACTGCAGCACCTGCATCATCGTCGCGGGTGCGATGAGGTTATGGCGCGACAGACCTGAGCCATCGGCAATGATGGTATTCCCGAGATCGACGCCGGCCTGCTGACGTAAGATCTGCCGTACCGCATCGGAACCGGCTCGCCAGGTACCCGGTACGCTGAAGCGAGCGTGCCCAATGGTGCGGAATACCGTATCGGCGATCATGTTGTCCGATTTTTTCAGCATAATACGCAGCAGATCGTGCAGCGGCGCAGATTGTGTACTTGCCAGGACGGTACCCGGATCGTTTGCCAGCGTCTGGCGCAGCAGCGTACCGCTCCAGGTGATGTCGGCGTCGGTCAGCTCAGCTTTCAGAATCGCACCGGCGTAGCTGGCGCCATCCTGAATGGCAAAAGCCAGCGGCAGCGGCTCGCTGCGCTGCGGCAGACAGCCGGTCAGGGTGTAACGGTTCAGATCGCCGGGAACCACGTCAAGCTCACAGTACTGGGCTTCAGAAGAGCCCCGGGGCAGCGTACGCACCTGGCTGAACATGGTCACCGGGTAGTAAGACGCCACGCGAATAAACGCCAGATCGCCCGGCTTTTGCGCGCTATAGAGCGAGATGGAGAAGCAGTTCCGATCGACAATCGCCGCCGCCGGCGGGGCGCTAAAGCACTGCGTCATATCGTTCCATGGCCAGCCAGGCGCTTTGTCATGGCTGGCGAAGATGGAGGTATCGATCAGCACATTACCTTCAATTCGCTGGACGCCTGCTTTCTTCAGCGTGGCCACCATATTACGAATATCCTGACGCCTGAGGGTAGGATCGCCGCCAAAGCGCGCAATGAGGTCGCCTTTCAGGACGCCGCCATCGAGTCTGCCTTTCGTTTCCAGCGTCGTGGTGAAGCGGAAGTCCGGACCCAGTTGCAGCAGCGCAGCAAGCGCGGTTATCACTTTTTGGGTGCTGGCGGGGAGCGCCATCTGCTGGCTATGGTAGTCTATCTCCGGCGTCGGGGATCCCACCTTCTGCGCCATAAAGGCAAGGTTTGCGCCCGCAGGAAGCTGATTGATGTACTCGTCAATATTCGCCGCCTGAGCGCTAAGCGCTATACCGGCAGTCAATCCGATGATAAATCTGGAAAATCGCATAATCTCGCGCTAACAACCTGAAACCAGTCCGTCATACTACGGTGCATCGCCCTGTAAAGTAAACGATGACCCATAGTGAACTTCAGGGTAAAATACGTATCAAATTGAAAATTGCTGCTGGCCTGGGGATGACTTTCCGGGTCGGTTTTCTTTTGCTCCGGCCCTGCTCAAGTCTTGACCGGCTGCGGAGCGGCGTTGTCTGCTCCATGAAGGAATGAAAAAGAGGTATAACAAATGCAAGCTATTCCGATGACCTTACGTGGCGCTGAAAAACTGCGCGAAGAACTGGATTTCCTGAAGTCCGTACGTCGTCCTGAAATCATCGCAGCCATCGCTGAGGCCCGCGAGCACGGCGATCTGAAAGAAAATGCTGAGTATCATGCTGCCCGTGAACAGCAGGGCTTCTGTGAAGGTCGCATTAAGGATATCGAAGCGAAGCTGTCGAACGCGCAGGTCATCGATATCACCAAAATGCCCAACAATGGCCGGGTGATTTTTGGTTCGACGGTCAGCGTTCTGAATCTCGATACGGATGAAGAGCAAACTTATCGTATCGTTGGCGATGACGAGGCCGATTTTAAGCAAAATCTGATTTCTGTAAACTCGCCGATTGCACGTGGTTTAATCGGTAAAGAGCAGGACGATGTGGTGGTTATCCGTACACCGGGCGGGGAAGTCGAATTCGAAATTCTTAAGGTTGAGTACCTTTAATTCGAATTTAACGCTACGATGTTGATGGATTGTAAAGAAAGGAAAAAGGCCGCGTAGCGGCCTTTTATCAGCGTCCGGAGCATGGCATTTTGCTCGTCTACCCGCAGAAAACCCTCGATTTACACAAAGTTGTGTCGATAACCAGGATATTCTTAGCGTGGCAGCGAGATTTTACGCTCTTTAGTCGGGCGGTACAGAACCAGCGTTTTACCGATGACCTGTACATTACAGGCGCCGGTTTCGCGCACGATAGCTTCCACGATCAAGGTTTTAGTTTCGCGATCTTCCGAGGCGATCTTCACCTTGATAAGTTCATGGTGCTCTAACGCTTGTTCAATCTCGGCCAGTACCCCTTCGGTCAAACCATTGTTGCCAAGCATAACTATCGGCTTGAGCGGATGTGCCAGACCTTTCAGGTGCTGTTTTTGTTTAGTACTCAGATTCATCGTATTTTTTTGCTTACGTTGGGATTGAAAACGGTTCATTCTACCGCCATCTCCCATATATCGCCAAACTACCGCGTCGATTTTTACGTCGCGAAGTACGATGAACCCGAAATGGGAATGTTAAATGACAGGTAAAAAGCGTTCTGCCAGCTCAAGTCGTTGGCTTCAGGAACACTTTAGCGATAAATATGTTCAGCAGGCACAGAAAAAGGGGTTACGTTCCCGTGCCTGGTTTAAACTTGATGAAATACAGCAAAGTGACAAGATTTTTAAACCGGGGATGACGATAGTTGACCTCGGCGCTGCACCCGGTGGCTGGTCGCAATACGCGGTTACGCAGATCGGTAACAGCGGCCGCATCATTGCTTGCGATCTTTTACCTATGGATCCAATCGTTGGTGTGGACTTCCTTCAGGGCGACTTTCGTGATGAATTAGTCCTGAAAGCGTTACTTGAGCGTGTAGGTGACAGTAAAGTACAAGTTGTCATGTCCGATATGGCGCCAAATATGTGTGGAACACCGGCGGTGGATATTCCCCGGGCCATGTATCTGGTGGAACTGGCGCTTGGAATGGCTCGTGATGTATTAGCGCCAGGTGGTAGTTTTGTAGTGAAGGTGTTCCAGGGCGAAGGCTTCGATGAGTATCTAAGAGAGATTCGCTCCCTGTTTACGAAGGTCAAAGTTCGTAAGCCGGACTCTTCTCGCGCCCGTTCGCGTGAAGTGTATATTGTAGCGACCGGGCGTAAACCATAACCGGCAGATTTCAAACGAAAGTTTGAAAGACGCTGGATATAGAGTATCCTGACGCTGTTTTTAACACAGTTGTAATATGAGGTTAATCCCTTGAGTGACATGGCGAAAAACCTAATACTCTGGCTGGTCATTGCCGTTGTGCTGATGTCAGTATTCCAGAGCTTTGGGCCCAGCGAGTCGAATGGCCGCAAGGTGGATTATTCTACCTTCCTGCAGGAGGTCAATCAGGACCAGGTTCGCGAAGCGCGTATCAACGGACGTGAGATAAACGTTACCAAGAAAGATAGTAACCGTTACACGACCTACATCCCGGTGAACGATCCTAAGCTGCTTGATAACCTTCTGACTAAAAACGTCAAGGTGGTAGGTGAGCCGCCAGAAGAGCCGAGCCTGCTGGCTTCTATCTTCATCTCCTGGTTCCCGATGCTGCTTCTTATTGGCGTCTGGATCTTCTTTATGCGCCAGATGCAGGGCGGCGGTGGCAAAGGCGCCATGTCGTTTGGTAAGAGCAAGGCGCGTATGCTGACGGAAGACCAGATCAAAACCACTTTCGCCGACGTCGCCGGTTGTGACGAAGCGAAAGAAGAAGTTGGTGAACTGGTTGAATACCTGCGCGAGCCGAGCCGTTTCCAGAAGCTGGGCGGTAAAATCCCGAAAGGCGTCCTGATGGTCGGCCCTCCGGGTACCGGTAAAACCTTGCTGGCAAAAGCCATCGCGGGTGAAGCAAAGGTGCCGTTCTTTACGATTTCCGGTTCTGACTTCGTTGAAATGTTCGTCGGTGTGGGTGCATCCCGCGTGCGCGACATGTTTGAACAAGCCAAGAAAGCGGCTCCGTGCATCATCTTTATCGATGAAATCGACGCCGTGGGCCGTCAGCGTGGCGCTGGCCTGGGCGGTGGTCACGATGAACGTGAGCAGACGCTGAACCAGATGCTGGTTGAGATGGACGGCTTCGAGGGTAACGAAGGTATCATCGTTATCGCGGCAACCAACCGTCCGGACGTTCTTGACCCTGCGCTGCTGCGTCCAGGCCGCTTTGACCGTCAGGTTGTGGTCGGTCTGCCGGATGTCCGCGGTCGCGAACAGATTCTGAAAGTGCATATGCGTCGCGTACCGCTGGCGCCGGATATCGACGCGGCAATTATCGCCCGCGGTACGCCTGGCTTCTCCGGTGCTGACCTGGCAAACCTGGTGAACGAAGCTGCGCTGTTTGCCGCTCGTGGCAACAAGCGCGTTGTATCGATGGTTGAATTCGAGAAAGCGAAAGACAAAATCATGATGGGTGCGGAACGTCGCTCCATGGTGATGACGGAAGCGCAGAAAGAGTCCACCGCGTATCACGAAGCCGGTCACGCAATTATTGGTCGCCTGGTGCCGGAACACGATCCGGTGCATAAAGTGACGATTATTCCGCGCGGTCGCGCGCTGGGTGTCACCTTCTTCCTGCCTGAAGGCGACGCGATTAGCGCCAGCCGTCAGAAGCTGGAAAGCCAGATTTCTACCCTTTACGGCGGTCGTCTGGCGGAAGAGATTATCTACGGCGTAGAGCATGTTTCTACCGGTGCGTCGAACGACATTAAAGTCGCGACCAACCTGGCGCGTAACATGGTGACCCAGTGGGGCTTCTCTGACAAACTCGGCCCGCTGCTGTATGCCGAAGAAGAAGGTGAAGTATTCCTTGGCCGCAGCGTTGCGAAAGCGAAGCATATGTCCGATGAAACGGCGCGTATCATCGACCAGGAAGTGAAGTCACTGATTGAGCGTAACTACAATCGTGCACGCCAGCTCCTGAACGATAATATGGACATCCTGCACGCGATGAAAGACGCGCTCATGAAATATGAGACCATCGACGCCCCGCAGATTGATGACCTGATGGCTCGCCGCGATGTTCGCCCGCCAGCTGGCTGGGAAGAACCGGGCTCGTCCAACAATTCTGACAACAATGGCACGCCTCGTGCGCCGCGTCCGGTTGATGAACCGCGTACGCCAAACCCGGGTAATACGATGTCAGAACAGCTGGGCGACAAATAAGTTAGCCGTTATTGATGCTGTTGTACTTTTCTAAAACCCCTGAGCGTTTGCTCCGGGGTTTTTCTTTTTCAATCTTTCTCTGACTCAGGGATTTAGCGATGAAACTTGTAGCCCAGGGCTCAACCCTCGATCTCTCTCACCCACATGTGATGGGTATTCTTAACGTTACCCCGGATTCGTTCTCTGATGGCGGGACCCACAACACGCTGGTCGAAGCCGTGAAGCATGCCAATCTGATGATCAATGCCGGGGCGACTATCATTGATATCGGTGGGGAATCGACGCGTCCGGGGGCGGCAGATGTCAGCGTCGAGGAAGAGCTGGCGCGAGTCATTCCGACGGTAGAAGCGATTGCCCAGCGCTTTGAAGTCTGGATTTCCGTTGATACCTCAAAGCCGGAGGTGATCCGCGAGTCAGCGCGTGTTGGCGCGCATATCATCAATGATATCCGCTCGCTGACCGAACCGGGAGCGCTGGAGGCGGCGGCTGAAACGGGCTTGCCGGTGTGCCTGATGCATATGCAGGGTCAGCCGAAGACAATGCAGGATGCCCCGAAGTACGCGGACGTGTTTGCTGACGTTGAGCGCTTTTTTATCGAACATATTGTGCGCTGCGAACGGGCCGGTATCGCAAAAGATAAATTGTTGCTCGACCCGGGATTTGGTTTCGGTAAAAATCTTTCTCATAATTATGAACTGCTTGCCCGACTTGGAGAGTTCCATCATTTTGGTCTTCCGCTGCTGGTAGGCATGTCACGTAAGTCGATGGTAGGTCAGTTGCTGAATGTCGGGCCGACGGAACGCCTGAATGGCAGCCTGGCTTGCGCAGTCATTGCTGCAATGCAGGGCGCGCAGATTATTCGCGTCCATGATGTCAAAGAAACGGTAGAAGCGCTGCGCGTGGTGGAAGCTACCCTGGCCGCTAAGGAAAATAAACGTTATGAGTAACCGCAAATATTTTGGTACGGATGGTATTCGTGGCCGCGTAGGCGATGCGCCAATAACGCCAGAATTTGTATTAAAGCTGGGCTGGGCGGCGGGTAAGGTGCTGGCACGCCACGGTTCACGGAAGATTATTATTGGTAAAGATACCCGTATTTCAGGGTATATGCTGGAGTCCGCGCTGGAGGCTGGACTGGCCGCCGCGGGATTATCCGCTTCTTTTACCGGCCCGATGCCAACGCCGGCAATTGCCTATCTGACGCGCACCTTCCGCGCGGAAGCCGGGATTGTGATTTCCGCTTCACATAATCCATTTTATGACAACGGCATCAAATTCTTCTCTATCGAAGGTACCAAGCTTCCGGATGAGGTAGAAGAAGCCATTGAAGCCGAAATGGAAAAAGAGCTGACCTGCGTGGATTCCGCCGAGCTGGGTAAAGCCAGTCGTATCGTCGACGCCGCCGGTCGCTATATCGAGTTTTGCAAAGGCACCTTTCCGAACGAGCTGAGCCTCAATGCTTTGAAGGTGGTAGTCGATTGCGCTCACGGGGCGACTTATCATATTGCGCCGAATGTTTTCCGCGAGCTGGGCGCTCAGGTTATAGCGATGGGCTGTGAGCCTGATGGCCTCAACATCAATGAAGAGGTCGGGGCGACGGACGTTCGTGCTCTGCAGGCGCGCGTGCTGGCGGAGAAAGCCGACCTGGGTATTGCCTACGATGGCGATGGCGATCGGGTCATCATGGTGGACCACGAAGGCAACAAAGTCGACGGTGACCAGATCCTCTATATCATTGCCCGTGAGGGGCTACGCCAGGGGCAGCTGCGGGGCGGCGCCGTCGGGACGCTCATGAGCAATATGGGCCTTGAACTGGCGCTCAAACAGCTGGGCATTCCTTTCGTTCGCGCGAAGGTGGGCGACCGCTATGTGCTGGAGAAGCTGCAGGAGAAAGGCTGGCGCATTGGCGCAGAAAACTCCGGTCATGTGATCTTACTGGATAAAACCACGACGGGGGATGGGATTGTCGCCAGCCTGCAGGTGGTGGCGGCGATGGTGCGTAACCATATGAGCCTGCACGACCTGTGCAGCGGAATGAAAATGTTCCCGCAGCTTCTGGTTAACGTTCGCTTTACTGAAGGTAGCGGTAACCCGCTGGAACATGAGCACGTAAAAGCGGTAACGGCTGAAGTGGAAGCGGCGCTGGGCAATCGGGGGCGCGTACTGCTGCGTAAATCAGGCACAGAGCCGCTGATTCGCGTTATGGTGGAAGGTGAGCACGAAGAGCAGGTGCACGAATTTGCCCACCGTATCGCCGATGCCGTAAAAAGCGTTTAATTTCTCTTGCTAAGTGATTAAAAAGGCGACGCTTGCCGCCTTTTTAATCGACAAAAAATCGCTTTTTGCTGTTTTTTTCCGCACTTGATACAATGCGCTGAAATTGCCCTTGCGAAGGTCATTCGCTTTGGTTAGTATTCACACCCGCTTCAGTGGGAAACGTTAAAACGTCCCGCTTTATTGGTCGAAGCACTTGGTATGCGGCAAATCCGCAAGGAACAGGTTGATTATGTACGAAGCTCTTTTAGTTGTTTTCCTTATTGTGGCAATTGGCCTTGTGGGTCTGATTATGCTGCAGCAAGGTAAAGGCGCTGATATGGGAGCCTCCTTCGGAGCAGGCGCTTCCGGCACTCTGTTTGGATCCAGCGGTTCTGGTAACTTCATGACCCGTATGACTGGTATCCTGGCTGCGCTGTTCTTCATCATCAGTCTGGCGCTGGGCAATATCAACAGCAACAAGACCAATAAAGGAAGTGAGTGGGATAATCTGAGCGCGCCGAAAACTGAGCAAACTCAGCCGACCGCGCCGGCGCAGCCGAGCAGCGACATCCCGCACTGATAAGCAGTATCCGTACCGAGGTGGTGGAATTGGTAGACACGCTACCTTGAGGTGGTAGTGCCCTAACGGGCTTGTGGGTTCGAGTCCCATCCTCGGTACCAATTTCCTGAAGAAAGACGCTGAAAAGCGTCTTTTTTTTTCGTCCCCAAAAAGTTGAGCAGCAGCATTAGCGGCAGATATGTCCGGTTGGGTTCGGGATTTTTCTGCATAAAAAAGGCCGCGTTAGCGGCCTTTGCGAATTTCTCTGCAGCGTTACTTCGCTTTATTTTCCAGGTTTTCCACCTGCGGCAGGCCAGTGGCGGAAGACGCGGTCAGCAGTCCGGACTGCGCGTAGCCAAACAGCTTATCGCGAGTATCGGTGATATCCAGGTTGCGCATCGTCAGCTGGCCGATACGATCCTCAGCGGAGAACATCGAGTCACCTTTTTCCATCGTCAGACGCTCTGCTTTATAGGTCAGATTATCAGAGACGGTATTCAGGATGGAGTAGTCGTTGCCGCGACGCAGTTCAAGCGTCACTTCGCCGGTAATTTGGCTTGCTACCCAGCGCTGCAGGCCGTCGCGCAGCATCAGCGCCTGGGAATCGAACCAGCGCCCTTGATACAGCAGACGACCCAGCTGACGACCGTGCGCGTGGTATTGCTCAATGGTATCTTCGTTATGAATACCGGTCAGCAGACGCTCATAGGCAATATGCAGTAGCGCCATTCCCGGGGCTTCATAGATGCCGCGGCTCTTCGCTTCGATGATACGGTTTTCGATCTGATCGCTCATACCCAGACCATGACGGCCGCCGATGCGGTTAGCCTCCAGCATCAGTTCAACGTCATCGCTAAAGGTCTGCCCGTTCAGCGCAACCGGATGGCCCTGTTCAAAGCGAACGGTGACTTCTTCCGCAGGGATTTTGACGCTTTCATCCCAGAACTTGACGCCCATAATCGGGTTCACAATCTTGACGCTGGAGTTCAGGAATTCAAGATCTTTAGCTTCGTGCGTCGCGCCCAGCATATTGGAGTCGGTTGAGTAGGCTTTTTCAACGGACATTTTATAGTCAAACCCACAGGAGATCATAAACTCTGACATCTCCTGGCGGCCGCCTAACTCGTCGATAAAGTCGCTATCCAGCCACGGTTTGTAAATTTTCAGCTCAGCGTTGGTCAGCAGGCCGTAACGATAGAAACGTTCGATATCGTTGCCTTTATAGGTACTCCCGTCGCCCCAGATGTTAACACCGTCTTCCTTCATTGCGGCGACCAGCATGGTACCGGTCACTGCGCGGCCCAGCGGCGTAGTATTAAAGTAGGTCAACCCGCCGGTGGTGTTATGAAATGCGCCGCACTGGATCGCGGCAATGCCTTCCGCAACCAGCTGCTTACGGCAGTCGATCAGACGAGCCCCTTCAGCACCATACTCTTTGGCACGACGAGGAATGGCCTCGTAATCGTCTTCGTCTGGCTGTCCCAGATTGGCGGTATATGCATAAGGGACTGCTCCCTTTTTACGCATCCACAGCAGCGCGGCGCTGGTATCCAGCCCACCAGAAAAAGCAATACCAATACGTTGGCCAACCGGGAGATGCTTGAGAATCGTCGTCATAAAATAAAACCCTGCTAGATAGACTGTGGTGAGTTTGACTCAACAATCTTTATTGCATGTTTATGCATTAATTGTGAGTTTTCATTTAATCATCTTTTGCTGGCGACAGGAAGAGGCTGAGCCGCTTTTTGCCAAAAAACCCAGAAATACCAGCATGAACCGAAACCTGGCAATGTGAAATTCATGTTGACAAAATATATGAAGTATCAATACAATTCACTACGATTTTATGTCCCGTCTCTCGGTACCAAATCCCAGCAGTATTTGCGTCTTTTACTCAAAACGAGTAAAATATGCCACGTTTCAGGCGCGGGGTGGAGCAGCCTGGTAGCTCGTCGGGCTCATAACCCGAAGGTCGTCGGTTCAAATCCGGCCCCCGCAACCACTTTCCCATTAAGTACTTTTTCAAATATACTGTGAGGACCGGGTCCTTCGTAGACGAATTTGAAAGAATTCTTCTGGAAAGTGTTCCAGATCGCAGTTGCGATCTCAGGGTTCAGTTATCTAAAGCCCCGATTTATCGGGGTTTTTTGTTATCTGACTTCAGAATAACTGGGCTATACGCCCTTTTTTTATGTCTTGGGGGTGGGTTTGTCCACATTAGAGCAAAAATTAACAGAGATGCTCACAGCGCCAGTTGAAGCGCTTGGCTTTGAGCTGGTCGGCATCGAATTTATTCGCGGTCGCACGTCCACACTGCGCATCTATATTGATAGTGAAGATGGCATCAATGTTGATGATTGTGCTGATGTGAGCCACCAGGTCAGTGCTGTTATGGACGTAGAAGACCCGATTACAGTCGCTTATAACCTGGAAGTTTCTTCTCCAGGTCTCGATCGTCCTATGTTTACCGCCGAGCACTATGAGCGTTTCATCGGCGAAGAAGTTTCGCTGGTTTTGCGCATGGCGGTACAGAACCGACGCAAATGGCAGGGCCTTATCAAAGCGGTAGACGGTGAGATGATCACGGTAACCGTCGAAGGCAAAGATGAAGTGTTCGCGCTGAGTAACATCCAGAAGGCGAACCTGGTTCCCCACTTTTAACAGTCTGGATTGAGGTGAAAGGCCCCGATGAACAAAGAAATTTTGGCTGTTGTTGAAGCCGTTTCCAACGAAAAGGCGCTGCCGCGTGAGAAAATTTTCGAAGCGTTGGAAAGTGCGCTAGCAACGGCTACCAAGAAAAAATATGAGCAAGAGATCGACGTTCGCGTAGAAATCGATCGTAAAAGCGGTGATTTCGACACATTCCGTCGCTGGCTGGTTGTTGAAGAAGTGACCCAGCCGACTCGCGAAATCACGCTGGAAGCTGCGCGTTTCGAAGATGAAAGCATGAATCCTGGCGATTACGTCGAAGACCAGATTGAATCTGTCACCTTTGACCGTATCACTACGCAGACCGCGAAGCAGGTTATCGTACAAAAAGTACGTGAAGCCGAACGCGCAATGGTCGTCGATCAGTTCCGTGAGCACGAAGGTGAAATCATCACGGGCGTAGTGAAGAAAGTGAACCGCGACAATATTACGCTGGATCTGGGCAACAACGCTGAAGCCGTGATCCTGCGCGAAGATATGCTGCCGCGTGAGAACTTCCGTCCGGGTGACCGTATCCGTGGCGTACTGTACGCAGTTCGTCCGGAAGCGCGCGGCGCGCAGCTGTTCGTGACTCGCTCCAAGCCGGAAATGCTGGTTGAACTGTTCCGCATTGAAGTGCCGGAAATCGGTGAAGAAGTTCTCGAAATTAAAGCGGCGGCTCGCGATCCTGGCTCTCGTGCCAAAATCGCGGTTAAAACCAACGACAAGCGCATCGATCCGGTTGGCGCCTGCGTCGGTATGCGCGGCGCGCGCGTTCAGGCAGTCTCGACTGAACTGGGCGGCGAGCGTATTGATATCGTGCTGTGGGACGATAACCCGGCGCAGTTTGTCATTAACGCCATGGCTCCGGCTGACGTCGCATCTATCGTGGTAGATGAAGACAAGCACACCATGGATATCGCAGTAGAAGCGGGCAACCTGGCGCAGGCCATTGGCCGTAACGGTCAGAACGTCCGTCTGGCGTCTCAGCTGAGCGGTTGGGAACTCAACGTCATGACCGTTGATGACCTCCAGGCTAAGCATCAGGCTGAAGCCCATGCAGCGATTGATACCTTCACTAAATATCTTGATATCGATGAAGATTTCGCCACGCTGCTGGTTGAAGAAGGTTTCGCCACTCTGGAAGAGCTGGCCTATGTGCCAATGAAAGAACTGCTGGAAATTGACGGTCTGGACGAAGCGACCGTTGAAGCACTTCGTGAGCGGGCGAAAAACGCGCTGACCACGCTGGCGCTGGCCAAAGAAGAGAGCCTGGGTGACAGCAAACCTGCCGACGATCTGTTGAATCTGGAAGGTTTGGATCGCGCTCTGGCATTCACCCTGGCCGCCCGTGGTGTTTGTACGCTGGAAGATCTCGCCGAGCAGGGCATTGATGATCTGGCTGATATCGAAGGCTTGACCGACGAGAAAGCCGGAGAACTTATCATGGCCGCTCGTAATATTTGTTGGTTCGGCGACGAAGCGTAATAAACTGTAGCAGGAAGGAACAGCATGACAGATGTGACCATTAAAGCGCTGGCCTCAGAGATTCAGACCTCTGTGGATCGCCTGATACAGCAATTTGCTGATGCAGGGATCCGCAAATCGGCTGATGATTCTGTGACCGCGCAAGAGAAGCAAACCTTGTTGACGCACCTGAACCGTGAACACGGCTCAGCGCCCGACAAGCTGACGCTGCAGCGCAAAACGCGCAGCACGTTAAATATTCCGGGTACCGGTGGAAAGAGTAAGTCGGTACAAATCGAAGTCCGCAAGAAACGCACCTTTGTGAAACGCGATCCGCAAGAGGCCGAACGCCTTGCCGCGGAAGAGCAGGCGCAGCGTGAAGCGGAAGAGCAAGCCCGTCGTGAGGCAGAAGAAGCTGCCAAACGCGAGGCGCAATTAAAAGCTGAACGTGAGGCCGCAGAACAAGCGAAACGTGAACTCGCCGATAAAGCGAAACGTGAAGCCGCGGAAAAAGACAAAGTGAGCAATCAACAAACCGACGATATGACCAAAACCGCCCAGGCTGAAAAGCAACGCCGCGAAAACGAAGCTGCGGAGCTGAAGCGCAAATCGGAAGAAGAAGCACGCCGCAAACTTGAAGAAGAAGCGCGCCGTGTAGCGGAAGAAGCACGCCGTATGGCTCAAGAAAATGAAAAGAACTGGACTGAAGCGCCAGAAACCCCTGAAGAGACCACTGACTATCACGTAACGACTTCTCAGCATGCACGTCAGGCTGAAGACGATAACGATCGTGAAGTTGAAGGCGGTCGCGGCCGTGGACGTAATGCGAAAGCGGCGCGTCCGGCTAAGAAAGGCAACAAACACGCTGAATCGAAAGCCGATCGTGAAGAAGCCCGTGCGGCCGTTCGCGGCGGTAAAGGTGGCAAGCATCGTAAAGGTTCTGCTCTGCAGCAAGGCTTCCAGAAGCCGGCTCAGGCGGTTAACCGTGATGTTATCATCGGCGAAACCATCACCGTTGGCGATCTGGCCAACAAGATGGCCGTCAAGGGTTCTCAGGTCATCAAAGCGATGATGAAACTGGGCGCCATGGCGACGATTAACCAGGTCATCGACCAGGAAACCGCACAGCTGGTTGCCGAAGAGATGGGCCACAAAGTTATCCTGCGTCGTGAAAACGAGCTGGAAGAAGCGGTAATGAGCGACCGTGACACCGGCGCTGCGGCTGAACCGCGCGCACCGGTTGTGACTATCATGGGTCACGTTGACCACGGTAAAACCTCTCTGCTGGACTACATTCGTTCAACGAAAGTGGCTTCTGGCGAAGCGGGCGGCATTACCCAGCACATTGGTGCGTACCACGTCGAAACCGACAACGGCATGATCACCTTCCTGGATACCCCGGGCCACGCCGCGTTTACCTCTATGCGTGCTCGTGGTGCGCAGGCGACGGATATCGTGGTTCTGGTTGTGGCGGCAGACGACGGCGTAATGCCGCAGACCATCGAAGCTATCCAGCACGCGAAAGCGGCGGGTGTGCCGGTCGTGGTTGCGGTGAACAAAATCGATAAGCCGGAAGCGGATCCGGATCGCGTTAAAAACGAGCTTTCCCAGTACGGCATTCTGCCGGAAGAGTGGGGCGGTGAAAGCCAGTTCGTCCACGTGTCCGCTAAAGCGGGTACCGGCATCGACGAACTGCTGGACGCAATCCTGCTGCAGGCTGAAGTTCTGGAGCTGAAAGCGGTTCGTAAAGGTATGGCGAGCGGCGCGGTTATCGAATCCTTCCTCGATAAAGGTCGTGGTCCGGTTGCCACCGTTCTGGTACGCGAAGGTACGCTGCATAAAGGCGACATCGTTCTGTGCGGTTTCGAATACGGTCGCGTTCGTGCGATGCGTAACGAACTGGGTCAGGAAGTGCTGGAAGCGGGTCCGTCCATTCCGGTGGAAATCCTTGGCCTGTCAGGCGTACCGGCTGCCGGTGACGAAGTGACCGTCGTTCGTGACGAGAAAAAAGCACGTGAAGTTGCGCTGTATCGTCAGGGTAAATTCCGTGAAGTTAAACTGGCTCGTCAGCAGAAATCTAAGCTTGAGAACATGTTCGCTAACATGACCGAAGGCGAAGTTCACGAAGTGAACATCGTCCTCAAAGCGGACGTGCAGGGCTCAGTGGAAGCGATCTCCGACTCCTTGCTAAAACTGTCTACCGACGAAGTGAAAGTGAAGATTATCGGTTCCGGCGTAGGTGGTATCACCGAAACCGACGCGACCCTGGCGGCCGCATCCAACGCGATTCTGGTTGGCTTCAACGTACGTGCTGATGCATCCGCACGTAAAGTTATCGACGCGGAAAGCCTGGATCTACGCTACTACTCCGTCATCTACCATCTGATCGACGAAGTGAAAGCAGCGATGAGCGGCATGCTGTCTCCGGAACTGAAACAGCAGATCATTGGTCTGGCTGAAGTCCGTGATGTGTTCAAATCGCCGAAATTCGGCGCCATCGCAGGCTGTATGGTTACCGAAGGTACGATCAAGCGTCATAACCCAATCCGCGTCCTGCGCGACAACGTGGTTATCTATGAAGGCGAGCTGGAATCCCTGCGCCGCTTCAAAGATGACGTTAACGAAGTTCGTAACGGTATGGAGTGTGGTATCGGCGTTAAGAACTACAACGACGTTCGCGTTGGCGATATGATCGAAGTGTTCGAAATCATCGAGATTCAACGTACCATCGATTAATCGTTTAGTAGGCCGGGGAAGCGCAGCGCCACCCGGTTATACAAAATTAAAGGGGGCCGCGTGGCCCCCTTATTTGTCTGGAGAATTTATTATGGCGAAAGAATTTGGTCGCCCGCAGCGCGTGGCCCAGGAGATGCAAAAAGAGATCGCAATCATCCTGCAGCGCGAAATTAAGGACCCGCGTCTGGGCATGATGACGACCGTTTCAGGCGTTGAAATGTCCCGCGACCTGGCCTATGCCAAAGTGTTTGTGACCTTCCTGAACGACAAAGACGAAGCCGCCGTGAAAGCGGGGATCAAGGCTTTACAGGAAGCATCTGGTTTTATCCGCTCGCTGCTGGGCAAAGCGATGCGCCTGCGTATCGTGCCGGAACTGACCTTCTTCTACGACAATTCATTAGTCGAAGGGATGCGCATGTCGAACCTGGTGACCAGCGTGGTAAAACATGACGATGAACGTCGTGTGAACCCGGACGACAGTAAGGAGGACTAATGAGTCGTCCTCGTCGTCGCGGCCGTGACGTGCATGGCGTACTGTTGCTGGATAAACCGCAGGGCGCATCCAGCAACGACGTGCTGCAGAAAGTTAAGCGGCTTTATAATGCTAATCGGGCAGGGCACACCGGGGCGCTGGATCCGCTGGCGACCGGTATGCTGCCGATTTGCCTCGGGGAAGCGACAAAGTTTTCCCAGTATCTGCTCGATTCTGACAAGCGCTACCGCGTCATTGCCAGGCTTGGCCAGCGCACCGATACCTCTGATGCCGATGGCCAGGTGGTGGAAGAGCGTCCGCTGACGTTTAGCCCGGAGCAGCTGGCGGCAGCGCTCGACGGCTTCCGTGGCGAAACCCAGCAGGTACCGTCGATGTATTCGGCGCTGAAATACCAGGGGAAAAAGCTGTACGAATATGCCCGGCAGGGGATTGAAGTACCGCGTGAATCCCGGCCGATTACGGTGTACGAGCTGCTGTTTATTCGCCATGAGGGGACGGAGCTTGAGCTGGAGATTCACTGCTCGAAAGGCACCTATATCCGCACGATTATTGATGACTTAGGCGAGAAACTCGGGTGCGGCGCGCACGTCATTTTCCTGCGTCGCCTGGCGGTCAGTAAATACCCCGTCGAACGGATGGTGACGCTGGAGCAGCTGCAGGCGCTGGTCGAACAAGCACATGCGCAGGATATTCCCGCAGCCCAGCTGCTGGACCCGCTGCTGATGCCGATGGACAGTCCGGCTTCGGATTACCCGCTGGTGAATATTCCGGAAACCTCGGCCGTCTACTTTAAAAAACGGTAACCCGGTGCGGACATCGGGCGCGCCGCTGCAGGGGGCTGGTTCGCGTTACTGAAGGCGCTGAAGAGAAGTTTCTTGGTATGGGTGAGATGGATGATGAAGGCCGCGTGGCGCCTCGTCGTCTGGTGGTTGAATACCCTGTCTGAGCGCTTTCCTTGCGATAAAAGGCTGCTGCGAGTAGAATATCGCCGCTTAACGTTCGCCAACGTGTTTTAACATTTGCGAGCGTTATATCAGGGGTTGCTGAATTAGAGATCGGCACCCTTTCTTTCTTTTAATTTTGGAGTTCGAAAATGTCTCTAAGCGTTGAAGCTAAAGCAAAAATCGTTTCTGAGTTCGGTCGTGGCGAAAACGACAGCGGTTCTACTGAAGTTCAGGTTGCACTGCTGACTGCACAGATCAACCACCTGCAGGGTCACTTTGCAGAGCACAAAAAAGATCACCACAGCCGTCGTGGTCTGCTGCGCATGGTTTCTCAGCGTCGTAAACTGCTCGACTACCTGAAACGTAAAGATGTTGCACGTTACTCTGCTCTGATCGAGCGTCTGGGTCTGCGTCGCTAATTCTGCGAGTTTCAGAAGAAGGGGCCTCACGGCCCCTTTTTTCGACCGGGCGGCAGCAATTCATTAAAAACTCATGTATTGTTGCTATTAATGATCTTCATGCAGAGGTTCGCGCGGCTAATGAGAGGCTTGACTCGCAGGGGCGGGTAAAGGTTGTCATTAGTCGCGAGGATGCAGAAGATCGGGTCATTCGATGTCTTATCGTGGATTTGACATCATCTATAGATAAAAGGATAGAATTTTGCTTAATCCGATCGTTCGTAAATTCCAGTACGGCCAACATACCGTAACGCTGGAGACCGGCATGATGGCGCGCCAGGCAACTGCCGCCGTTATGGTTAGCATGGATGACACCGCGGTATTCGTTACCGTTGTGGGCCAGAAAAAAGCGAAGCCAGGCCAGGATTTCTTCCCGCTGACCGTTAACTATCAAGAGCGTACCTACGCTGCAGGTAAAATCCCGGGTGGTTTCTTCCGTCGTGAAGGCCGTCCGAGCGAAGGCGAAACCCTGATCGCGCGTCTGATTGACCGCCCGGTTCGCCCGCTGTTCCCGGAAGGCTTCGTTAACGAAGTTCAGGTTATCGCAACTGTGGTTTCCGTTAACCCGCAGGTTAACCCGGATATCGTCGCGATGATCGGCGCTTCCGCAGCGCTGTCCCTGTCTGGTATTCCGTTCAACGGCCCAATTGGCGCCGCTCGCGTTGGTTATATTAATGACCAGTACGTGCTGAACCCGACCCAGGAAGAGCTGAAGTCCAGCAAACTGGATCTGGTTGTCGCGGGTACCGAAGCCGCAGTACTGATGGTTGAATCCGAAGCTGAACTGCTGAGCGAAGACCAGATGCTGGGCGCGGTCGTGTTTGGTCACGACCAGCAGCAGGTGGTTATTCAGAACATCAACGATCTGGTGAAAGAAGCCGGTAAGCCGCGCTGGGACTGGCAGCCGGAAGTGGTTGATGCGGCGCTGAACGCGCGCGTTGCCGCGCTGGCTGAATCTCGCCTGAGCGATGCTTACCGTATCACCGACAAACAGGAGCGCTATGCTCAGGTTGACGTGATCAAATCTGAAACTATCGCGACCCTGGTTGCGGAAGATGAAGCTCTGGACGCTAACGAACTGGGCGAAATCCTGCACGCAATCGAGAAAAACGTGGTGCGTAGCCGCGTACTGGCCGGTGAGCCGCGTATCGATGGTCGTGAAAAAGATATGATTCGTGGTCTGGACGTTCGTACCGGCGTTCTGCCGCGTACCCACGGTTCCGCACTGTTTACCCGTGGCGAAACTCAGGCGCTGGTTACCGCGACCTTGGGTACCGCACGCGACGCGCAGAACATCGATGAACTGATGGGCGAGCGCACGGACTCCTTCCTGTTCCACTATAACTTCCCTCCGTACTCCGTAGGCGAAACGGGAATGGTCGGTTCTCCGAAGCGTCGTGAAATTGGTCACGGTCGTCTGGCTAAGCGCGGCGTACTGGCCGTGATGCCGACTATCGAAGAGTTCCCGTACACCGTTCGCGTGGTTTCTGAAATCACCGAATCTAACGGCTCCTCCTCCATGGCTTCCGTCTGTGGCGCTTCTCTGGCGCTGATGGACGCAGGCGTGCCGGTGAAAGCCGCCGTTGCGGGTATCGCAATGGGTCTGGTGAAAGAAGGCGACAACTTCGTCGTACTGTCTGACATTCTGGGCGATGAAGATCACCTGGGCGATATGGACTTCAAAGTAGCGGGTTCCCGCGAAGGTATCTCTGCTCTGCAGATGGATATCAAAATTGAAGGTATCACCAAAGAGATCATGCAGGTTGCTCTGAACCAGGCTAAAGGTGCGCGTCTGCACATCCTGGGCGTGATGGAACAGGCGATTAACGCGCCGCGCGGCGATATCTCTGAATTCGCACCGCGTATCCACACGATCAAGATCAGTCCGGACAAAATCAAAGACGTTATCGGTAAGGGCGGTTCCGTTATTCGTGCGCTGACCGAAGAAACCGGCACCACTATCGAAATCGAAGATGACGGTACCGTGAAGATCGCGGCGACCGACGGCGACAAAGCGCAGCACGCGATTCGCCGTATCGAAGAGATCACCGCTGAGATCGAAGTTGGCCGTATCTATAACGGTAAAGTGACCCGTATCGTTGACTTTGGCGCGTTTGTTGCCATTGGCGGCGGTAAAGAAGGTCTGGTTCACATCTCTCAAATCGCCGACAAGCGCGTTGAGAAAGTGACCGACTATCTGCAGATGGGTCAGGAAGTGCCGGTTAAGGTTCTGGAAGTTGACCGTCAGGGCCGCGTCCGTCTGAGCATCAAAGAAGCAACTGAACAAACTCAGCCTGCGGCTGCGCCGGAAGCTCCGGCTGCCGAACAGCAGGGCGAGTAAGGTTGCCGTTTGCCCTCCGCATTGCGGAGGGCGCATTGCGGGCAGGACGCCCTGTTTGCAGCCGGGGAACTGGACGTTCATCCAATCGTTGTCTTCGGGAGTGGGAAATGAAGCCTTTTTTGCGCTGGTGTTTCGTGGCGACAGCTCTCACGCTGGCAGGATGCAGCAACTCTGCCTGGCGTAAGGACGCAGTCCTCGCGGTGCCATTGCAACCGACTTTGCAGCAGGAAGTGATTCTGGCGCGCATGGAACAAATTCTTGCCAGTCGGGCTTTAACCGATGACGAACGCGCACAGCTTTTATATGAGCGCGGAGTGTTGTATGATAGTCTCGGTCTGAGGGCATTAGCGCGAAATGATTTTTCACAAGCGCTGGCAATCCGACCGGATATGCCTGAAGTATTCAATTACTTAGGCATTTACTTAACGCAGGCAGGCAATTTTGATGCTGCCTATGAAGCGTTTGATTCTGTACTTGAGCTTGATCCAACTTACAACTACGCGCACTTAAATCGCGGTATCGCCCTGTATTACGGCGGTCGCGCTAAGTTAGCGCAAGATGATCTGCTGGCGTTTTATCAAGACGATCCCAATGATCCTTTCCGAAGCCTGTGGCTTTATCTCGCCGAGCGTCAGCTCGATGAGAAGCAGGCGCTTGAAGCACTGAGACAGCGCTTAAACAAGTCGGATAAAGAACAATGGGGATGGAACATTGTCGGGTTCTACCTTGGCGACATTAGCGAAAAAGAGCTAATGGACCGTCTGAAGGCAGACGCAACGGATAACACCTCGCTCGCTGAGCATCTCAGTGAAACCAACTTCTATTTAGGTAAGTACTACCTAAGTCTGGGGGACAAGGACAGCGCTACGGCACTGTTCAAACTGGCGGTCGCAAACAACGTTCATAACTACGTTGAGCACCGATACGCATTGTTGGAATTATCGCTCTTGGGCCAGGAGCAAGATGACCTGGCAGAATCGGACCAGCAATAGCTGACGAACACATCAGCCCTTTTTTGATTGCCATCACCTTTGCGGGTGAGGGCGTTGTTGTTCGTTAATACACCTACTTTGAGCCGGTTCACACTTTTCAATGAAAATTACCGTAAATTTTCACGATGAGTTATGTAGACTGGCCGCCATTAATTTTGAGGCACACGTACTACATGGCTGAATTCGAAACCACTTTTGCAGATCTGGGCCTGAAGGCTCCCATCCTTGAAGCGCTTAACGATCTGGGTTACGAAAAACCATCTCCGATCCAGGCTGAGTGCATTCCGCATCTGCTGGGCGGCCGCGACGTTCTGGGTATGGCCCAGACGGGTAGCGGTAAAACCGCAGCGTTCTCTTTACCGCTGCTGAACAACATCGATCCTGAGCTGAGAGCACCGCAGATTCTGGTGCTGGCGCCGACCCGCGAACTGGCGGTACAGGTTGCTGAAGCAATGACGGAATTCTCTAAACATATGCGCGGCGTAAACGTGGTTGCCCTGTACGGCGGCCAGCGTTATGACGTGCAGCTGCGCGCGCTGCGTCAGGGGCCGCAAATCGTTGTCGGTACCCCGGGTCGTCTGCTGGACCACCTGAAACGCGGTACGCTGGATCTCTCTAAGCTGAGCGGTCTGGTTCTGGATGAAGCTGACGAAATGCTGCGCATGGGCTTCATCGAAGACGTAGAAACCATTATGGCGCAGATCCCGGAGGGTCATCAGACCGCTCTGTTCTCTGCCACCATGCCGGAAGCCATTCGCCGTATTACCCGCCGCTTTATGAAAGAGCCGCAGGAAGTGCGCATCCAGTCGAGCGTAACAACTCGCCCGGACATCAGCCAGAGCTACTGGACTGCTTACGGTATGCGTAAAAACGAAGCGCTGGTGCGTTTCCTGGAAGCGGAAGATTTTGATGCGGCGATTATCTTCGTTCGTACCAAAAACGCGACCCTGGAAGTGGCCGAAGCGCTGGAGCGTAGCGGTTATAGCAGCGCTGCGCTGAACGGCGACATGAACCAGTCCCTGCGTGAGCAGACTCTGGAGCGTCTGAAAGACGGTCGTCTGGATATCCTGATTGCAACCGACGTTGCGGCCCGTGGCCTCGACGTTGAGCGTATCAGCCTGGTGGTTAACTACGATATCCCGATGGATTCCGAGTCTTACGTTCACCGTATCGGCCGTACCGGTCGTGCGGGTCGTGCTGGTCGCGCGCTGCTGTTCGTTGAGAACCGCGAGCGTCGTCTGCTGCGCAATATTGAACGTACGATGAAGCTGACCATTCCGGAAGTTGAACTGCCGAACGCAGAACTGCTGGGCAAACGCCGTCTGGAAAAATTCGCGGCGAAAGTTCAGCAGCAGCTGGAAAGCAGCGATCTGGATCAGTACCGTGCGCTGCTGGCGAAAATCCAGCCGTCTGCCGAAGGCGAAGAGCTGGACGTGGAAACGCTGGCCGCCGCGCTGCTGAAAATGGCTCAGGGCGAACGTCCGCTGATCCTGCCGCCGGATGCGCCTATGCGTCCTAAGCGCGAGTTCCGCGACCGTGACGATCGTTTCGAACGTCGCGGCGACCGTAACGACCGTGGCCCGCGCGGCGACCGTCCGGAACGCAGCGGCGAAGATCGTCCGAAGCGTGAGCGTCGTGACGTTGGCGATATGGAACTGTACCGTATTGAAGTGGGCCGTGATGACGGCGTTGAAGTTCGTCACATCGTTGGCGCAATTGCTAACGAAGGCGACATCAGCAGCCGTTACATCGGTAACATCAAGCTGTTTGGTTCTCACTCCACCATCGAACTGCCGAAAGGCATGCCGGGCGAAGTGCTGCAGCACTTTACGCGTACCCGCATCCTGAACAAGCCGATGAACATGCAGCTGCTGGGCGATGCTCAGCCGCGTCCTGAACGCAGCGGCGAACGTCGTGGCGGCGGCGAGCGTCGTGAAGGCGGTCGTAGCTTCGGCGGCGGTGAACGTCGTGAAGGCCGTGGTTTCGGCGGTGAGCGTCGCGAAGGCGGCCGTGGTGAAGGTCGTCGTTTCAGCGGTGAACGTCGTGAAGGTGGCCGCGCGCCGCGCCGCGATGATGCTTCAGCTCCGCGTCGCGATGACTCCGCAGGTCGTCGTCGTTTCGGTGGCGATGCATAATTAGCGCTTTCCGCTAACGTAAAGTAAACGATACAGCCCCGATCTTTATGATTGGGGCTTTTTTATTCCCTTTGTACTCGTGTACTGGTACAGTGCGTCACGTTGATAACAAGAAAAGTATTTTCGACTGGAGATTTCGGCAAATGGCGACACTTACCACTACGGCAACCCGACCGTCCTTGTTTGGCGGCGTAGTGATTATTGGCGGGACGATTATTGGGGCGGGCATGTTCTCACTGCCGGTTGTGATGTCCGGCGCGTGGTTCTTTTGGTCTCTGGCGGCGCTGGTTTTTACCTGGTTTTGTATGCTTCACTCCGGGTTAATGATCCTCGAAGCGAACCTGAATTACCGGATTGGCTCGAGCTTCGATACCATTACTAAAGATCTGCTCGGCAAAGGCTGGAATCTGGTTAACGGCGTGTCGATCGCCTTTGTTCTTTATATTCTGACTTACGCCTATATCTCCGCCAGCGGCTCGATTCTGCACCATACGTTTAGCGAAATGTCGCTGAACGTACCGGCAAGGGCGGCAGGTTTCGGTTTTGCGCTGCTGGTGGCGTTTATCGTCTGGTTGAGCACCAAAGCGGTGAGCCGCATGACGGCCATTGTGCTGGGAGCTAAGGTCATTACCTTCTTTTTGACCTTTGGCAGCCTGTTGGGGCACGTCCAGCCGACCACTCTGTTTAACGTGGCTGAACAAAATGCCTCGTATATGCCCTATCTGCTGATGACGCTGCCGTTCTGCCTCGCGTCCTTCGGCTATCACGGCAACGTGCCGAGCCTGATGAAGTACTACGGCAAAGATCCGCGCACAATCGTTAAGTGCCTGGTTTACGGTACGCTGCTGGCGCTGGGTCTGTACGTAGTGTGGCTGCTGGTGACGATGGGCAATATCCCGCGCCCTGAGTTTATCGGTATTGCGCAGAAGGGGGGCAACATAGATGTCCTGGTCCAGGCGCTCAGTGGGGTACTGAACAGCCGGAGTCTGGATCTGCTGTTAGTCATCTTTTCGAACTTTGCCGTTGCCAGTTCATTCCTTGGCGTGACGCTCGGTCTGTTTGATTATCTGGCGGATCTGTTCGGGTTCGATGACTCCGCGCTGGGACGCTTTAAAACCGCGCTTCTCACCTTTGTTCCGCCGATGGCGGGTGGCCTGCTGTGGCCGAACGGATTCCTCTACGCGATCGGCTATGCGGGGCTGGCGGCGACGATCTGGGCGGCAATTGTACCGGCGCTGCTGGCTCGCGCATCGCGCAAACGCTTTGGTAGCCCATTGTTTCGCGTTTGGGGCGGAAAGCCGATGATTGCTTTGGTTCTGCTGTTCGGGCTGGGTAACGTTATCGTGCATTTCCTGTCGAGCTTTAACGTATTACCCACCTATCACTAATTGAAAATGCGGCAAAAATGCCGCATTTTTCACTATCCGAGAAGCTCTTCTTTCACCTGCATCGCTAAATCAAATGAATGCAGGCGCGCCTGATGATCGAAGATTTGGCCGTTGACCATGATTTCATCGGCCTGGGTTTCCCGCAGGATCGACTCCAGCCCGTGACGGATTTTCGCTTTATCGCCGACCAGCGACATGCTCAGCGCTTTTTCGACGCCGTACTGCTCTGAAGCGGACCAAAGCTGATGCATATTTTGCACCGGCGGCGGCAGCTGTCCGGTCTCGCCGCGGCGCAGTTTGACGAACGCCTGCTGCATAGACGTAAACAGAAATTCCGCATCTCTGTCGCTGTCGGCGGCAATAATGTTAATGCATACCATCGCGTACGGCTTCGCTAACCGCTCTGACGGCTGGAAGTGGGTGCGGTAGAGGTGCAGGGCCTGAAAGAGCATATCCGGGGCGAAGTGCGAGGCGAAGGCAAACGGCAGCCCAAGCTGCGCCGCCAGCTGGGCGCTGTACAGGCTTGAGCCGAGCAGCCAGACCGGGATCTTCTCGCCATACCCGGGAACCGGGCGCACGTGCGGATTAGGATCGCGGGCGTCGAACCAGTCCACCAGCTCCGCGACATCGCGCGGGAAGTTATCGACATCGCCGCTCATATGGCGACGCAGCGCGCGCATGGTTGGCTGATCGCTGCCCGGCGCGCGGCCAAGGCCGAGATCGATGCGTCCCGGGTAAAGCGTATTGAGCGTACCGAACTGCTCGGCAATCACCAGCGGCGAATGGTTCGGCAGCATCACGCCGCCGGAGCCCAGATGCAGAGTGGTGGTATTCGCGGCAAGGTAGCCAATCAGTACGGAAGTCGCCGCGCTGGCGATACCGACCATATTATGGTGTTCGGCCAGCCAGTAGCGGTGATAGCCACGCTTTTCCGCCAGCTGCGCCAGGTCTAAAGAGTGGGAGAAGGCTTCCTTTGCGGAAGAACCTTGCGGGATCGGCGCCAGATCGAGCACCGAGAACGAAACAGATTTGTCAGTCATAAAGGCTCACTTTGCTACAGCATCGTCATCAGATTGAAGGTCTTCTTCCAGCCTGGCGCATCCAGGATACGCCAGCCAGAAAAGCTGCATCTTTAATAGTGCATTAAAAAGCAGCGATAGCCATTAACAAAGTGAGCGGTTAATCAGCTCTGCAATTCCAGCCCGGCCAGTCGTCGCCAGTAGCCGTTGCAGTCGCTGTTCGCCGTCAGCGGCAGCGGCGCCGCGCCGTTTTCATTCGCCCGGAAGGCGTCCAGCATAGCGAAGGTCTCGCTACCCAGCGGCGACAGGCGAACCATATCCACCAGCCCGGTCATGGTGCTTAGCTCATTCCCGAGGTTGTAGACGTAGCCGCTCATGGTCTGAATGCCGTTGAGCACGAACACCTGCTGGTTCTCCTGCGAAAGCACGTCGCGCCCGTTAGGATATTTTATGCAGCAGGTTTCACACTCGTCTTTCGGCCGGTCTTCCGAGCGCGCGGTAAAGCAGCGGGCGGAGTAGGCCAGCGGCAGATGACCGTAGCTCAGGACCTCCACCTCAAACCGGCCGCGAATGCCCAGCTCGTCGCACTGGGTCAGCAAATTCGCCAGCCAGTCGCGGGAAAGTTCGACCGGCATACACCAGCGCACCATGCCCTGCTTGAGCAGCAGACGCAGGGTGACGGCGTTGTAGCAGTTAAGCGCGTGCCCGGCGACGAACGGCAGCTTACGTTCCGCGCACAGATTAACGACGCCGAGATCGCTGGCTTCAATCAGAAATTCGCCGTTATCGACATAGCGCTTCAGTTCGCCCAGCTCCGAGGACGCCTGCACCAGCGCGAGGGTGGAAAGCACCACCTGTTTACCGCTTCCCGCCAGCGTTTTTGCCATGTCGATCCAGTCGCCGACTTTGGTGGCGCGACGTTTGCTGCATACCGCTTCGCCGAGGTAAATCGTGTCCGCGCTGCAGCTTGCCGCCTGCTGGTAAAAATCTTCCAGCGTCTCTTTTGACCAGTAATAAAGCACCGGCCCTAATGAATATTTCATTGCTGTTCTCACTGCCATTTACGGTGATAGGCGCCAAGGGTGGTTTGCGTACCTTCGGACATGGAACCGAGGGTCTCCATCCACGCGGACTGCGGTACGAAGTTTTGCGGATCGGCTTTGCAGCGATCGATCGCCTGACGCCAGACTTTCGCCACCTGGGTAACGTACGCCGGGCTGCGCTGGCGCCCCTCGATTTTCACCGAGGCAATATTGGCCGCCATCAGTTCCGGCAGCAGCTCCAGGGTGTTCAGGCTGGTGGGCTCTTCCAGCGCGTGGTAGCGTTCGCCGTCGACCAGATACCGCCCTTTACAGAGGGTGGGATAGCCGGCGTTTTCACCGTCCCGATAGCGGTCAATCAGCACTTCGTTAAGGCGTGATTCCAGCCCCTGCGGCGTTTGCTGCCAGCGCACGAAGCGCGCCGGCGAACAGGCGCCGACGGTATTCGGCGATTCGCCGGTCAGATAAGAGGAAAGGTAGCAGCGTCCTTCCGCCATAATGCACAGGCTACCGAAGGCAAAAACCTCCAGCGGCACCGGCGTGGCGCGCGCCAGCTGTTTGACCTGGTGAATCGACAGCACGCGCGGCAGCACCACGCGGGCGACGTCAAAATTGCGATGATAAAACTTTACCGCCTCTTCGTTGGTGGCCGAGGCCTGGACGGAAACGTGGCGCTCAATATGCGGATAACGCTCGGCGGCGTATTCCAGCATCGCGATATCGGCGAGGATCAGCGCGTCGGCGCCCAGCTGCGCCGCCATGTCGACCGCGCGCTGCCAGCGGGCATAACCATCAGGATGCGCGAAGGTGTTAATGGCAATATGCAGTTTGCGACGATGCTGGTGCACAAAGCTGACGGCTTCCTGCAGTTTCTTTTCGGTGAAATTAAGGCCGGCAAAGTGGCGGGCGTTGGTGTCATCTTTCAGCCCGATATAGACGGCATCGGCGCCGTTTTCGATGGCCGCCTTAAGCGCCGGAAGGTTACCGGCTGGGCAGAGCAGCTCCATAATTTTTCCTGAAAAACGCGGCCCGTCAGGGACGCTGGATGGTTAATGAGCTGGGATTTTAGTTAACCTTTTGGTGACAATTTTTGATTTGAGGCAGTTAAAAGCGTATTGGCGGGATCAATACCTGCGGCCCGGCATCGTGATTTTGTTGATTTACGCCGCTATGTCGTTTATTTGATATGGCACAATAGAGGAACTATTGCATTCATGGAGTAAAGCTTGTGTTGGATAAACTGCGTTCCAAACTGGTTCACTTTGGCCCGTCGATGATGAGCGTGCCGGTTAAGCTGGCGCCATTTGCCCTCAAGCGCCAGGTGCTGGAACAGGTATTAAGCTGGCAATTTCGCCAGGCGCTGGCGGATGGGGAACTGGAGTTTCTCGAGGGGCGCTGGTTAAGTATTCATGTGCGCGACATCGGCCTGCTGTGGTATACCTCGGTGGTGGACGGTCGTCTGGTGGTCAGCCCTGCGGCTGAAGCGGACGTCAGCTTCAGCGCCGACGCCAGCGACCTGCTGATGATCGCGGCGCGTAAGCAGGATCCGGATACGCTGTTCTTCCAGCGTCGCCTGGTTATCGAAGGCGATACCGAGCTGGGACTGTATGTAAAAAACCTGATGGATGCCATTGAGCTGGAGCAGATGCCAAAGGCGCTGCGTATTATGCTGCTGCAGCTGGCGGACTTTGTTGAAGCTGGCCTGAAAGGCCCGCAGAAACCTGAACAGACATCGGTAGGTGAGGCATGCTGATTCGAGTAGAGATTGGGATTGATGCGCCGGGTATCGATGCTCTATTGCGTCGTACCTTCGGCGGCGACGCGGAAGCGCAGCTGGTGCACAGTCTTCGTGAAGATGGCCTGATCACGCTGGGCGTGGTGGCGACGGATGACGAAGGTCAGGTCGTAGGCTACGTGGCCTTTAGCCCGGTCGCCGTCGAAGGCGAAGAGCTGCAGTGGGTTGGACTGGCTCCGCTGGCGGTCGATGAAAGCTACCGCGGTCAGGGCATCGGGCGTCAGCTGGTCTATGAAGGGCTCGATTCCCTGAACGAGTTTGGCTATGCCGCCGTCGTGACGCTTGGCGATCCGGCGCTCTATAGCCGTCTGGGCTTTGAACCCGCGGCGCGTTTCGATCTGCGCTGCCGCTGGCCCGATAGCGCTGAGGCTTTCCAGGTGCATCGTCTGGCCGATGACGCGCTGAACGGCGTGAGCGGGCTGGTCGAATATAGCGACCACTTTAATCGCTTCTGAGGCTTTCCAGCAGCGCCTCAAATGAACCGTCCCCGGCAACGAGGCGCTCTTTCTGGCGCTTCGTTAGCTGCTTAATACGATACTCAAGCCGCAACGCTAGTGAGCGTTCACCAACTTCCTGACTGAAGGCCAGCTGAAGCTCGCCTTTTCCACGCAGCGCTTTCGCGCCCTTACCAGTCTGGTGCTGGCAAAAGCGGCGTGCAACATCGGTGGTAATCCCGGTATAAAGGCGATTATCGGCGGTACGAATCAGATAGAGAAACCAGCACACGGTACAGAGGTCGCTATGTTAAGGTGTGAGCACCATAACATACTGGAGAGTAAAGATGGATACGCTCGCCGCGATCGGCCGCTGGCTGGGTAAGCAGCACGTCGTGACCTGGTGCGTCGCCCGCGATGATGAGCTGTGGTGCGCCAATGCTTTTTACGTTTATGACCCGGAGAAGGTCGCATTTTATCTGCTCAGCGATGAAAAAACGCGCCACGGCCAAATGACCGGAGAAAGCGCCAACGTGGCCGGGACGGTCAACGGCCAGCCAAAGAGCGTGGCGCTGATCCGCGGCGTACAGTTCAAAGGTAAAATTCGCCGCCTCACCGGGGAAGAAGAGGCGGCGATGCGCAAGCGCTACGTCAGCCGTTTTCCTGTCGCCCGCATGCTATCGGCATCCGTCTGGGAGATTCGTCCCGATGAGATCAAGTTCACCGATAACACGCTGGGCTTTGGGAAAAAGCTGCACTGGCTGCGCGAATCAGGCGCCGAGCAGGCGTAAGGCTTCACGATTAAAGGCCGGCAGGTCGTCCGGGGTTCTGCTGGTCACCAGCTGTTCGTTGTCGATAACCACTTCCTGGTCATAGAATTCGCCACCGGCGTTTTTCACGTCGACGACGATAGGCTTCACGGCCGTCAGCTTGCGCCCGCGAATCACATCGGCGCTAATCAACAGCTGCGGGCCATGGCAGATGGCGAAGACCGGTTTGCCGCTGTTGACAAAATCGCGGGTGAAGGTGACAAAGCGTTCGTCGCCGCGCAGCGAGTCCGGTGAATATCCGCCCGGCAGCAGCAGGGCGTCGAAGTCGGCAGGGCTGACGTCATCAATGGCTTTATCGATAACGACTTCAGCTTCCCCTTTTTTCCCTTTTACCTTCTTCCCCGCCTGTTTTTCAATGGTCACCACCTTGTGTCCGGCCAGACGGTAGGCGTCCGCGGGTGAGGTGAACTCGGAGTCTTCAAAGTCATCGGTAATTAAAACGGCTATCTTCTTACTCATTCTTCCTCCAGTGTTTCGGTGTGGAATGAGGCATTTCCCTGATGATGATGGATAATTACCTCGTAGAGTATTAAGTCTGGAACATGAGGCTGGGATCGCAACATAGAAAAATCTGCAAAGGAGTTTCGATGAGTCAGGTACTGTTAACGGGGGCAACCGGGTTAGTTGGTGGTCACTTACTGCGAATGCTACTCAACGCACCGGATATTAAGTCCATTGCTGCGCCCACGCGTCGGCCGCTGACCGATATCTCCGGCGTATTTAACCCGCACGATCCGCAGCTCACGGACGCGCTGGCGCAGGTGGTCGATCCGGTCGATATTGTTTTCTGCTGCCTGGGGACCACCCGCCGGGAAGCGGGAAGCAAAGAGGCGTTTGTGCATGCCGATTATACGCTGGTCATTGATACCGCGCTGGTGGGGAAAAAGCTGGGCGCGCAGCATATGCTGGTGGTCAGCGCGATGGGGGCGAACGCGCATTCTCCCTTTTTCTATAATCGGGTAAAAGGCGAGATGGAAGAGGCGCTGATTGCGCAGCAGTGGCCGAGGTTGACGATTGCCCGTCCATCAATGCTGGTAGGCGAGCGCGAAAAAAAACGCGCCGGCGAGACGCTCCTTGCGCCGCTTTTTAGCCTGCTGCCGGGAAACCTGAAATCGATAGACGCGCGGGACGTGGCAAGCGCGCTACTCGCGGAGGCGCTCTCGCCCGCGCAGGAAGGCGTCCGCATTCTCTCCTCGTCGCAGCTGCGCGAAAGGGCCGCGCGCGCGGGGGATTACTGATTTCCAAAGTTTCCCCGGAGGCGTAGTATTCATGTCCTCAATTTATCATGACACTCCCTGGGGAATGCTATGGCTGGTCAGTCTTCATCTCAGGCGGCAGCACCGTTTCAATGGTGGAAGCCCGCGCTGTTTTTTCTCGTCGTTATCGTTGGTCTGTGGTTCGTTAAATGGCAGCCCTATTACGGCAAAGCCTTTACCGCCGCTGAGACGCACAGTATCGGCAAATCCATTCTTGCAAATAGCGACGCGAATCCTTTCGCTGCGGCCTGGGATTACGCGCTGGTCTATTTCCTGGCGGTATGGAAAGCGGCGGTATTAGGCGTGCTGCTGGGATCGCTCATTCAGGTGCTGATCCCGCGTGACTGGCTGCGGCGCACGTTAGGGCAATCGCGTTTTCGCGGTACGCTGCTGGGGACCGCGTTCTCTCTGCCGGGGATGATGTGCACCTGCTGCGCCGCGCCGGTGGCTGCGGGAATGCGTAAACAGCAGGTATCCATGGGCGGCGCGCTGGCATTCTGGCTGGGCAATCCGCTGCTCAACCCGGCGACGCTGGTGTTTATGGGCTTCGTGCTGGGCTGGCAGTTTGCGCTGATTCGCCTGCTGGCGGGACTGGCGACCGTACTGGTGGTCGCCACGCTGGTTCAGAAATGGGTGAAAGAAGCGGCGACGCAGCCGGTTCCCGTGCCTGAAATGTCGGTCACAACGGGGCAGGACGGCTTCTTCAGCCGCTGGCTGCACGCGCTGTGGACGCTGTTCTGGAATACCATCCCGGTTTATATTCTGGCGGTTCTGGTGCTGGGCGCCGCGCGGGTGTGGCTATTCCCTCACGCCGATGGCGTGGTGGAGAATACGCTGTTCTGGGTGATTGCCATGGCGATTGCCGGCTGCCTGTTTGTGATACCGACGGCGGCGGAGATCCCGATTGTGCAGACCATGATGCTGGCAGGAATGGGCATGGCGCCCGCGCTGGCGCTGCTGATTACGCTGCCTGCTGTCAGCGTACCGTCACTGATTATGCTACGTAAAGCGTTCCCGGCGAAGGCGCTGTGGCTGACCGGCGGGCTGGTGGCGCTGTGCGGCGCGGTGGTCGGGGGAGTCGCTTTACTGTGATGATCTTCCCGGAGGCGGCGCTGCGCGCCTGTCCGGGCTACCGGCCCACAGCCAACGGTGAACCCGTAGCCCGGCTCAGCGTAGCGCTGGCCGGGAGGCAGAGACGCTTACTTGATATAGGTAAAGGCGGTGGTGACGCGAGACACGCCGCTCACCCGGCTGGCGATATCCGCCGCCGCGCGTCCTTCACGGTCGGTGACCAGACCCATCAGGAACACTTCACCGTTTTCGGTTGTCACCTTCACGTTGGAGGATTTCACCTGGTCGGTACCCAGCAGCTGGGAGCGGACTTTGGTGGTGATCCAGGTATCCGAAGACGCGGTTCCTAAGCCGATCGGCTGGCCCTGACGCACTTCGTTAAACACCTCCGTCGTACCTTCTACGCCCATAGCGATTTGCTTCGCGCGCGCGGAGAGATCGGACGTTGGGGACTGCCCGGTCAGCAGAACTTTGCCCTGGTAGGCGGTCACGTTGATGCGGGCCTGTTTCTTAATTTGTTCATCTTTCGACAGCGCGCTGTTAACGCGCAGCTCCAGCGTGCTGTCGTCCACCTGAGTACCTACCGTACGCGGGTCCGTCGCGGCTTTAGTGCCGACTGCTGCCGTTCCGACTACCGCGGCAGCAACGCATCCCTGAAGCAGTAGCGCAGACAGCAGAATGGCGAGGGGCGAGAGAGCCTTCATGTGTTCTCCTTAATCGTCCTGGTGTGGAAAAAGCGTGTTATCGATCAAATCGCACAGACAGTTGACGGTGAGCATGTGCATTTCCTGAATTCGCGCGCTGCGATGCGACGGAATGCGGATTTCGACGTCCTGCTGCCCTAACAGGCCAGCCAGTTCACCGCCGTCATAACCGGTTAACGCCACGATAGTCATATCGCGGGTGACCGCCGCTTCCACGGCTTTCACGATGTCCCGGCTGTTGCCGCGCGTAGAAATCGCCAGCAGCACGTCGCCGGCGTGTCCCAACGCTCGCACCTGCTTAGCATAGATTTCGTCATGCAGGCGATCGTTGGCAATTGCGGTTAAGACCACATTATCGGTATTTAGTGCAATGGCGGGTAAACCAGGACGCTCTGTTTCAAAACGGTTAATCATACTGGCAGCAAAATGCTGTGCGTTGGCGGCGGAAGTGCCATTACCACAACAGAGGATTTTGTTGCCGTTCAGCAGCGACTGAACGAGCGTCATCGCCGCACGTGAGATGGCGTCCGGGAGTGCTTCCGCTGCTGCAATTTGGGTTTGAATGCTTTCGGTGAAGCAGGCTTTGATTCTGTCGAGCACGGGATCCCTTAATTCGTTTACGCTATTCGCCAAAGGCGTTTTTTAGCCATTGGATGTCGTTTCCGGTGAAGGCTACCACATCGAAACGGCAATCCACAGTCTCAAAGCTCCCATTCTGTCGGCAGAGCCACAGACGCGCGGCTTTGAGCAGTCTTTGTTGCTTTTGCGGCGTCACGCTGGAGGCGGCATCGCCGTAGTTTGCGCTGCGACGATAGCGTACTTCGACAAAGACGGTGACGCTGCCGTCGCGCATGATGAGGTCTATCTCGCCGCCGCGCTCGCGGACGTTGGCGGCGATAAAGCGCAGACCCTGGCTCTCCAGCCAGCGGCGCGCCTGGGTTTCCCAGGCATCGCCGGTCTGTTTACTTAGTTGGCCGCGACGATTTGCCCACCCTGGTATTTGAGCCATGACAGTTTCCTGTTGATCACGCAATCCTGCGTGGCCGTAAGATCGCCGGTATTGCCGTTCAGCTCAAAGCCGGGAACCTGGCGCATCTGCGAGAAATGGTTGGCAAGGGACCAGGCGTCGGCGCCCATGGCGTACAGGCGCGCCAGCGAGTAGTCGTTACGAACGGCGGCCAGCGCCTGCTGCTGCAGGGCAGGGTTACTTCCCGCCAGCATCGGGATCTCGCTATATTGCAGACCTTCCATCTCCAGACGGAAGTCCGGTCCGGAAGTCCCCTGGGCGCTGCGGGAGCTGGCGTAGAGCGTTACGCCGCTCTGGCTGCCGTTACGCAGGGCGATCATCGGTTTGATGTAAGCGATTTGTTCCGGCGTGGCCAGGATATACGCGGCGTCGACGCCGCCGGTGCTGCTGACCGGCACATCGCTCGGGCTACCCAGGGCGCTGTCCTGCGCTGACGGCAGGGTTGAGACCGGCGTACCGCTTAGCGAAATACCGCTGTTGACGCTGCCGCGCAGCTCGGCGGTGGAGCCCAGGCGCTGTTGCAGGACGGTACCGCCCCCCAGCTTCAGCCACTCGTTGGCGAAGGCGGTAACCACCCGATCGCCCAGGGCGCCGCGAGGCACCAGCAGCAGCGGAGTCTGTTTGCCCTGATCGTGAATGTGATGCGCCGCGTCGCGGGCTTCGTCTTCCGGCGAGAGGGCGAAATAGCAGATATTGGCCCGGCTTTCGACTTTTTCCGGCTGATTGAGCGCCAGCACGTTCAGCGAGGTATTGCTCTTGATGACATCTTCGACATTATCTTTCAGCAGCGGGCCGACGACGATGGTCGCGCCATCCTGCTGTACCTGGGCCAGCAGCTGGCTCATTGGCTGAGTGGTGGTGTCGTAGATTTTCAGTTCTGCGGAAGGGTTGGCTGGCGTTGCGGCGACTGCCTGAGCCTGCGCCGCTTCCGCCGGCTGGCTGGTGGCCTCCGGCGTCGGGGCTTGTACTGCCGCCGGCGCGGTGACCGGCGCCGCGGTTTGCGCCTGGTCGGCCGCTGGCGCCTGTACCGGGGTCTGAGCGTTATTGGTGGTCGTCAGATCGGTGACCTCCGCCTGCGATGGGCTGACTACGGCGCTTTCGGCAACGTTCGCCGCCTGGGCGACCTGGGCGGGTACTGCGCTTCCTGCAACGGCAGGCGCGCCGTTCTTCGCCGCTTCAAAGCCCTGCTGGATCGTGCGGCCAAAAATCGCCGCCTGGCCGTTTAACGGCAGCAGCAGGGCGATTTTATTGATCGATGCGGCCTGGTAGTTCTGCATATTCACTAACTGCGTCGGCAGCATTTTCGCCCCCGGGTTTTGCGGGTAGCGAGTCTGCCAGTCTTTCACTCCCGCCTTGAGCATCGTCGGATCGCTGCGGTTATCAAACCACATGCGCTGCAGATCCAGCCAGCCCTGCAGGACGTTCTCATCGGCGTTAATGACCAGCGCGTTGGCCTGATCTTTGGTCATGGCGGTGAGCGCTTTCCAGGTCGCGTCGATGTTTTTCTGCTTTTGCGCAGGCAGGCTTAACAGCGACTGTTGGGCAATCAGGGCCCGCAGCAGGTTCAGCGAGGGTTGACCCTGGCTGGCGTCAATTTGCGCCTGCCAGTAGCGGGGCAGTTGGTTCTCCTCAAGGCTTGCCAGGTCGAGCTTGCTGAGCAGCGTCTGCGCGCCCTGGAAATCGTTCTGCGCCAGCTTCACTTCCACCGCCAGCAGCGACCTTTCGCGGCTTTGCGCACCGTTGAGATTAGACGGTAGCTGGTTGAACAGGTCGATCGCCTGCGGTTTCTTACCTTCCTTCAGCAGTGCACGAATGGCGAGTAATTGCCAGTTGGTCTTGCTATCATTCGTGCTTTGCTGCATCTGTTGCAGATAGTAACTGGAGTCTGCCTGAGCCGTACCCTGCAAATACGCCGTACTTTGATCCGGAGTATGGGTACCGCAGCCGGCAAAGATCAGCGCGGCCAGCAGTACGGGCAGACAACGCACGGGTTTAGAACGAAGAAATGTTGACGGTACCATATGTGTCCAGTGATATTTTTTTGGCTCAATGCTCAATATTAATTCGGCAATACGGACGAGACAATGAAACAACACGAATCAGCAGATAATTCTCAGGGACAGCTCTATATTGTGCCCACTCCGATAGGGAATCTGTCTGATATCACGCAACGCGCGCTGGAAGTGTTGCAAGCCGTTGATTTAGTTGCAGCGGAAGATACCCGCCATACCGGTTTGCTGCTGCAGCATTTTGCGATCAACGCCCGTTTATTCGCGCTTCATGACCACAACGAGCAGCAAAAGGCGGAAACGCTGGTGGCGAAGCTTAAAGCGGGGCAAAACATCGCGCTGGTTTCCGACGCCGGAACGCCGCTGATTAACGATCCCGGCTATCATCTGGTGCGTACCTGCCGTGAAGCTAATATTCGCGTGGTGCCTCTGCCCGGCCCCTGTGCGGCGATTGCGGCGCTGAGCGCGGCGGGTCTGCCTTCGGATCGCTTCTGCTATGAAGGCTTTTTGCCTGCCAAATCCAAAGGGCGTCGCGATACGCTGAAGGCGCTGGAAGAAGAGCCGCGGACGATTATTTTTTATGAGTCTACCCACCGTCTGCTGGAAAGCCTGGAGGATATCTGCGCTGTGCTGGGGGAGTCCCGCTACGTGGTGCTGGCGCGTGAGCTGACCAAAACCTGGGAATCGATTCACGGAGCGCCGATCGGCGAGCTGCTGGCATGGGTGAAAGAGGACGAAAATCGCCGTAAAGGCGAGATGGTGCTGATCGTAGAAGGTTTTAAAGCGCAGGAAGAGGCGCTGCCGGCGGTAGCGCTGCGTACGCTGGCCCTGCTGCAGGCTGAGCTGCCGCTGAAAAAAGCCGCCGCGCTGGCTGCGGAAATCCACGGCGTGAAGAAAAACGCCCTGTATAAGTATGCCCTGGAGCAGCAGGGAGACTAATCTCATGAGTCATTACCAGCCGCCGTTTAGCATTACTCCTGCCATTCTCAATCTGGTTGTTGAGATTGGTGAGCTGTTAGGGCACTGGTCAGCTCAAACGGGACGAGCCTCCCCCCTTCTGCGAAAAGAGAATCGTATTCGTACGATTCAGGCGTCTTTGGCGATAGAGCATAACAGCCTGAGTACCGATCAGGTCACTGCGCTAGTGGAGGGTAAACGTGTTCTTGCGCCAGCAAAAGATATTCAGGAAGTGAGAAACGCTCTTCTGGCATATGAAAAAATGCCTACATGGAAAAGCCACCGGTTAACCGATCTTTTGACCGCCCACCGGACGCTGATGATAGGGCTGGTTGATAACCCCGGCCAGCTGCGTGACGGTGATGTAGGGATCTTCCGGGATACCAGACTGGTTCATATGGCTCCCCCCGCCTCTCAGGTCGAGCGTTTGATAAACGAGTTGCTGCTATGGCTGAAAGTCACTGACATTCATCCGCTTATCGCTGGAGCTGTCTTCCACTACGAATTTGAGTTTATCCATCCATTTGCCGATGGTAATGGCCGAATGGGACGCTTGTGGCAAACCTTAATTCTTAGCCAATGGCGCGCGGAGCTTGCCTGGCTACCAGTTGAAACGTTGATGCATTATCAGCAGGAGCGCTATTACCAGGTTTTAGGGATGTGTGATAGCCAGAGTGACAGCACGCCGTTTATTGAATTATGCTGGAAAATATGGTTATCGCGTTGAAAGATGGCATAGGACAAACAGCATCTCTGTCGGAAGAAGTGTCGGAAGAAGTGTCGGAAGAAAAAGTGGAAATGCTGGCGGCCGTTGAGGAACGGATCCTCAAGCTTTTGTCTAAAGAACCCACGCGCACCGCGAAAGACATGGCTCAGGAAATAGATGTTTCTGCCAGAACCGTTGAACGGTATCTGAAGACGCTGCAGCAAAAGGGAAGATTACAGCGGACCGGCGCAAAAAAAAGGGGAGCCTGGCGCATTCTTTAGCGGGTTATCAGCGTACAAAACGTGATGGTCAATAGGGCAGATGTCACCGCATCTGCCTTATTTTCTATACGATGTGTAACTCAATCCCGGTACTTTTTAATGCCTTCCGATGTTCTTCATTTATTTCGCTGTCGGTAATCACGCAGTTTATTTTCTCCATCGGTAGAACTTGATTGAACCCGCGGCGATTGAATTTGCTGGCGTCCAGCACGGCAATGACCTTATGTGCCGCGGCGGCCATGACGCCGCTGATGGAGTAACCTTCGTTGAAGGTGGTGATGCCGTTGGTGGTATCGATGCCGTCTGCGCCGACGAACATCAGATCGGCGCTGATGCCCTGAAGAGAACGTTCGGCGATGGTGCCGTGCATGGAGTGTGTTTTGTGGCGTACGGTGCCGCCGCAGACCACCAGGGTGATATCTTTGTTTTCGGATAGCGTAAACGCCGCGGGCAGGCTGTTGGTAATCACCGTGATATTGGTCATACGTACCAGCGCCTCGGCAATCAGTAGGGTAGTGCTGCCGCTATCCAGGATCACCGTCATGCCTTCGCTAATCATCGCCGCCGCGGCCTGGGCTATCCGTTTTTTCGGATCGCTGGCCAACTGATAACGATCTTCAAGTACTACTTCCAGATTATCTCCTTCGGTCAAATTGCTGCCGGGCCTTGCGGCACCGCCGTGAAAGCGGGTGAGTAACCCTTTTTCTTCCAGCAAACGGAGATCGGCCCGGATCGTCACTTCGGAGATGCCAAAGAGATTCGAAAGGTCCAGCACCAATACGCTACCCTGCGCATTGACCATTTCGACAATTTTATTCCTTCGCTCGAATGAGTTCATATTAATTTGCCTGATAATTAACTGATCTTAGTGTAATCGAAGGGTAATGAAAGTTGAACGATAATTTTCGAAAGGTTATGTGAGCCAGCTCTGATTGCTGGCTCAGTTGGTCAGGAGAGTTTAAGCAGGATTTTCCCCTGCATCGGCGCACCGTTGAGCGCCTGGACTTCGCGGGCAAAGCTTTCGGCATCGCCGATGTGGGTGATAAGCGGGGCAAGCTGAATGCGTTTTTCCGTCAGCAGGCGAACCGCCGTTTGCCACTCTTTTCCAGGCCACGGGCCCGAGTAGTTCATCCAGCTGCCGACAATAGTCAGCTCTTTTCGAAGAATCTGGCCAAAGGTGGCGAAAGGCAGCGTTAAGTCATGGTGCAAGGTACCCACCAGCGCCAGCTGCGCGCGCGGTCCGGCGACCTCAATGCCCAGCGCCACGGTTTGCGGCGTACCGGCGGTTTCCAGCACCAGCTGGTCGAACTGAATCTCTTCCAGCGCCGTTTGAATCTGTTTGCCGCTCATCTCCTTGCTGTTAAAGACGTGCGTTGCGCCGAGCATTTTTGCCAGCGCCAGCTTCTGCGGGTTGATATCGATTGCCGTAATGCTTTTGGCGCCCAGTTCGCGGGCGCACTGCAACGCCAGCAAACCAATTGTGCCTGCGCCAATAATAATGACGTTTTTCCCTTCGCAGCCCTGAGCCAGATGGAAGGCGTGCAGGCCGACGGTCATCGGTTCAATAAACGCGCCGTCATCAATCGGCATCTGGTCCGGCAGACGGAACAGGTTGGCGCGTTTGACCACCACGTACTGCGCATTTCCGCCTTCGCTGCGCGAACCGACAAACTGGTACTGTTTGCAGAGAGAGAAGTATTCGCGCTGGCACTGGGGGCAGTTAAAACAGGGGAGCAGAGGCACGCAGGCTACCGCGTCGCCCGGCTGCAGGTCGGTCACCGCTGAGCCATAAGATTCAACATAGCCGCTGAACTCATGACCCAGGGTGATGGGATAGTAGTGGGCGCCTTTGGCGAAGATGCGCGGAATATCGGAACCGCACAATCCGGAGCTGACGACTTTGACCAGGACATCGTTTTCCGTTTGTAGAGTCGGTATCGGGCGTTCTTCAACGCGCACTGTCCCCTCAGCATGGATAACCACTGATTGCATAATATTCTCCAGAAATGTCCGGGGGAGCGGATGCTCCCCCTTGAGATTAAGAAACGCCTGGGCTTTGTTGCGCGACGGCGGCTTTCTCTGCGGCGGCGAAGCTGCGCGCCCGACGCCACGTCAACAGCACGCCGGCAACATAGATGACGCCGATAACCACAAAACCCACCACGTTTTGCCAGGTGAAGAGCTGAATGAGCAGCCAGGTAACCGGTGAACCGCCCTGGTCCATAGAGGCCACAAGGCCGCCCGTCTTCAGAGCCCCGGCGTTAGCCGCCAGCTGGGTATGCAGGCCGATGGTCTGCGTGGCAATCCATAGCGTTATCCCCATCAGGATGATCCCGGAAATCAGCGTGCGGAACAGGTTCCCCTGGTGTACCGCCACCGCCATGGCGACAAAGAATCCAATGGTCGCGAGATCGCCGAACGGCAGGACCTGGTTGCCCGGCACCACAACCGCGATCAGAATAGTTAGCGGAATAAAGATCAGGCTGGCCGATACGACCGAGGTATGACCAAGCAGCAGCGCCGGATCGAGACCAATCAGGAAATCCTGGCCGCCAAACTTCGCCTGCAGACGTTTACGCGCCTGTTTGGCAATCGGGTTCAGGCCATCCATGATAGGTTTGATGACGCGCGGCATCAGCAGCATGACGGCCGCGGTTTTCACCGCCAGCTGGAGGATGCCCTTCAGGTCGTAGCCCGCCAGCGCGCCGATGACCAGACCCATTACAAAACCGACGGTGACCGGTTCGCCAAACGGACCGAAGCGTTTCTGGATGTCGTCAGCGCTGAAGTGGATGCGGTTCAGGCCGGGAATTTTTTCGATAATCGTATCGACCAGCACCGCTATCGGTCCTAAATACGCCGAGCTACCGTGCGGAATAGCAATACCATCGAGGCCGAAAAAGTCGCGGGTATCCTTCGCAAACCAGTCGCCGAGCTTGTAGACGAAAGCCGCATGCACCACTACGCCAAGAATCCCAATCCAGTAAGAACCGGTCGCGATATGCAGCATTGCGCCGGTAAAGGTCATATGCCAGATGTTCCAGATGTCGACGTTCACGACGCGAGTCATTCGGGTGACCAGCATGAAGATGATGACCGCGATGGCGATGGGAATCGCCACCAGCGCGATTTGCGAGGCCCAGGTCATCGGCGACGACCCCGGCCAGCCAATATCAATCACGTGCAGGTTAATCTGGAAATGCTCCGCCATCGCTTTCGCCGCCGGGCCGATGGAGTCGAGCATCAGGCCGATAACCAGGCCGATACCGACGAAACCAATCCCGATGTGCAGGCCTGATTTAAAACAGTCCCCGAGCTTCATCCCCAGTATTTTGGAGAAGATGATGATCACGATCGGCAGCATCACCGTTGGACCAAGGTCGAGGATATAACGCATGATTTCGCTAAACATGGGCGTTACTCCGTCAGGATGTTCAGGATTTTTTGCTGCAGTTCTTCAATGCCTACGCCAGAAATGAAAGGCATACCGTGAACCACCGGAATGTCGCCAAAGGTTCTGTCAACCCGGGCGGTGGTGCAGATGAGGTGCGCGCCGTCCATATAGGTTTCGATTTCATTCACCCGACACTGCACCAGGTCCAGCTCGATGCTGTGGTCCGCGCACAGATCTTTGATCTCTTCTGCGGCCATGGTCGAGGTGGCGACAGCGCCGCCACAGGCGACGATTACTTTACGTTTCATAGGGTACCCCTTTTATTATCAGTCTGTTATAAAGCCTGAGCGCTGGGCTCTGACTCAAGGATAGAGTGCCGAAACAGCTCGGGCAGCTGCTCCTGTGAGGCAGCCAGCAATGCTTCAAGCGTGTTCGGGTTCTGTAGCTCACTAAATAACCGGCGCAGCAGCTGTAGCTGTGCAGTCGGATTTTCTACAATCAGCGCGATGATTAACGAAACGTCGATTTCGCCGTCGTCGTCAGCACGCTGAAAAGGGACCGGGTTGTCCGGGCGAATCAGGTAGATAGCCGGAGACTTCGCATGTACCGCCTCGCAGTGGGGAATCGCGACCGCGTGCTGCTCCAGCGCAATGCCGGTGGGGAAAGTTGCTTCTCGTTCGAGCAGCGCCAGTGGATAGCTGTCGTGCACAACGCCGCGCGCCAGCATCTCTTCGCCAATGTGCTCCAGCGCCTGCCGGCTGGAACTAAAATGAATGCCGGTACGAACAAACAATTGACTCATAAATCCTCTTTACTTCAGGCGATTTCGGATGAACAGCCGTAACGGTAGGCACGCAGCACATCCTGAATTTTGTCGAGGATGAGGTCGTGCGGCACGGCGGCGAGTTCGTTTAACGACAGTCGTTCAAACTGCACGGGCATATACTGGCTGATAAGGCCCAGCGGCAGCTTAGTTTCGGTCAGGTTTGCAATTAACTTTTCCACGCTCTGGCGAATACGCGGATGCGGCCAGTAGTAGCGAATGCGATCGGACAGGCTGAAGTGGATATCCACCATTGCCTGGCTCCAGGTCGGGCGGTAGTACTTCTTCCAGTAGCCCGGCTCGTTAAGCATTACTTCATCAATCACTTCCATCACGCGGCTGCGGGATTCCGGAGCGATCAGCTCATTTTCCATTTGCGCGAGGGCAAAAATGGCTTCGCGCAGCGCGAAGGTTAGCGCCGGGCCAACTTTCAGGATGGCGTAATGGTCGCGCACCAGCGCCCGGTAGGCCTGACGAGACTGGTAATCAGTCGAGTGCGCTTCGTAGACCATCGGCGTGCCTTCGATCCACGCGGAGAGCGCTTTGGCGGCCTCTGGCTGGTAATGAATAATTTGCGTATGGTCGAACTCAACGCCGGGCTGTACCACGATAGCGATGACGCGTTCCAGCGCTGCGTTAAGACCCAGCTTGCGGAAGGCGGCTTCATGGGTTTCCAGCGTTGCCGCCGCATCCTGGGCGCGGGTTACGTGGACGCTGCCGATGGTGCTGGCTTCGCCGCCGGGAACCGGAACTTCGGTGCCGATGACGTAGGTCAGATGGCGTTTCTGCGCGTCGGTTGCCGTCTCTTCCGCGGCCTGGCACAGGCGAGCGGCACGTTCGGCGACGACGGCCGGGTCCAGCGGTACCGGATCGTCAGCGCAGGACATTGAGGCATCGAGATGGATTTTGCTGAAGCCCGCGGCGACGTAGGCTTTAATCAGATCGACCGATTTTTCCATCGCTTCGGCGGCGGGTTCGCCCTGCCAGCAGTTCGGCCCGAGATGATCGCCGCCAAGGATGATGCGATCTGACGGGAAACCGACTTCGCGGGCAATTTTATTCACGAAATCACGGAAGTCCGCAGGCTGCATTCCGGTGTAGCCGCCAAACTGGTTAACCTGATTAGAGGTTGCTTCGATAAGAACCTTGTTGTTGGTATGCAGATCGAAACGTAGCGCGGCTTCGATAACCAGTGGATGCGCGGAACAAACTGAGCAGATGCCGATGTGTTCGCCAGCTTTGTGGCGGGAAATAATATCTTTCATTTAAAACCTCCGTTTTCTTTCGAATATATTCGTTATGTTTTGTTTTGCCCGCAAACTCCTTTGTTTTGATTTGTGATCAATCTCGAAAAAAAGAAAGATAAAACGTAATGTTACGAAAGTTAAAGATAAAAAAACGCTCTGGCGATGACGGCAGAGCGTTTTTAATTTATTGAAATTTAACTAAATATTCGTGAAATCCAGCTCCGTTTAGGCTTTTCTGCTGGCTGAACGACCTGCTGCGGTTGAGCGGCAATTTCGCCTAATCCGGCATTAAAGGCCGTACCGATAGCCTCCAGCGCCTGATGGGCATCTTCCCCGCTGGCCATAAAGTGCAGCCGATGTCCCTGTTTTGCGCCGAGAGACACCACCCGCATCAGATTTTTGGCGTCAACAATAGCGGAACGGGTGTCGAGATTTTCCACCCGAATTTGCGATCGCCACTGCTTCACCGCTTTCACCAGTACAGCGCTTGGCCGCGCGTGCAGTCCGTGGGGATTGCGCAGGGTAAAAGTCGCCTCTTCATCGAACGCCGGGGGCGGTTCCATCTCTTCCCCTTCGGCCGGGAAGATATTGCCGGCCAGAATCTCCAGCACCGCCTGCGGACTCTCAGCGCGCGATAGCGCTGCAGGTACGCGTTCGTCACTCAGGGCGTGGGTAAGCTGGCGAAGAATATCAAGGTGTTCGTTGTCCTGCGCGGCGATCCCCACAATCAGATAAGCCGCTTGTTCTTCTCCCCAATCAACCCCCTGCGGGCAGGCCAGTACTTTGACACCGGTTTTCAGTACCGCATCGCGGCTCTGCGGCGTGCCGTGAGGAATGGCAATACCGTTGCCAAGATACGTGCTGATTTGCCCTTCGCGTTCGCGCATGCCGTTCAGATAAGCGGGCGTGGTATGCCCGGCTTCGGTTAATCTGCCAACGACGCGTTGCAGCGCTTCATCTTTCGTTTTGATCGCGCGATCGAAATGGATATCTGCGCAAGTCAGTTGCATAAATAGCTCCTTATTTAATGGCACCGGCAAGCGTCGCTGCTTCCTGGGTCCGTTTTTGCCATAGCCTCCAGCATCCCAGCATGACCGCGCCGCAGGCGGAACCGGCGAGAATACACAGCACCCACATTAGCGGTTTACTTACCAGCGGCAGGATCAGGAAGCCGCCGTGCGGAGCAGGAACCTGGATTTGCAGGCTATAGCTGAGAATCGCAGAGATGGAAGAGGCGATCATCATCATGGGGATGACGCGTAAAGGATCTTTCGCGGCGAATGGAATAGCGCCTTCAGTAATATGGGTGCAGCCGAGGATATAGTTGACCATCCCGGCGGCGCGCTCTTCTTCACTGAAGCCTTTCGGGAAGAAGGTTGTCGCCAGCGCGATAACCAGCGGCGGCGTAATACAGGCGGCGGAAACCCCGGCCATAAAGAAGTAGTTCCCCTGGCCAAGCAGCAGCGTACCGGTGACGTAGGCGGCTTTATTCACCGGACCGCCGAAGTCGAAGGAGCACATCGCGCCTACCACAATGCCCAGCAGAATCGGGTTTGCTTCCTGTAATGAACTCAGCCAGTTCATCATCGCGTTGTTGATGGCGGCGACAGGTTGACCCAGCAGCACCATCATCACGCCTATTACCAGCACGCCAACGAGCGGCATAATGAAGATCGATTTCAGCCCTTCATACTGACGCGGCAGGCCGTTGAGCATATTGCGGATCAGCAACATAAAATAACCGGCGGCGAAACCAGCGATAATCCCGCCGAGAAAGCCTGCGCCGGTCGCGTTGGCCAGTAAGCCGCCGACGAAGCCCGCAACCATACCGGGGCGGCCGGAAATAGACCAGGCGATATAAGCGGTAAAAATCGGCACCATGATTGAGAAGGCCTGCTGGCCTACTTTCATCAGCGTCGCGGCAATAACGTTATACTGCGGCGAGTTCGGATCGGCTGAGTAGATACCCCACAGGAAGGAGATGGCAATTAAAATCCCCCCGGCAACCACAAACGGCAGCATGTTGGACACGCCGCTCATCAGGTGCTTATAAACCTGGCGTCCGAAAGACTCTTGCGCGTATTTCTCCGGTGACTCCGGCGAGGAAGAAATACCCTGACGGCGCGACGCCTGGCCGCCGATCACTTTATTAATTAAATCGACCGGATGATGAATGGCTTCTTTAACCGGAACCTCAATGACCGGCAGACCATTAAATCGCTCGGCGTTAACGTCTTTATCGGCGGCAATAATTACACCATAAATATCTTCTAAATCCGCGGGGGTAATGGCATTTTCAACGCCGGAAGCTCCGTTGGTTTCCACTTTAATGTCGACATTTAATTTCTTCGCTGCGGTTTTTAAGGCTTCTTCAGCCATAAAAGTATGCGCAATACCCGTAGGGCAGCCGGTAACTGCAATAATTTTTTTCATAATCGGACCTTTATAATTGAACGACCTGAATTTGCTGTAATAATTCTTCTGTGCGTTGTAAATTTCCTAATCCGGCGGAACCGGCGACGTCGGCGCCGGTCGCGCTGGCGAGTGCCAGGGCGTGAGCGACATCGTCTTCGTTAAGCCATTTACTGAGAAAGGCGCCCAGCGCGGCGTCGCCGGCGCAGGCGGAGCTGACCAGTTCAATTTTCGGTGCGGAGCAAAACCACACGCTTGCGCCATCGGAAAAGTAGAGGCCCTCCGCACCCATCGTCAGCAGCACGTTGCGAGCGCCCAACTGATGCAGGGTACGCATAGCTTCGCGTACCTGCTGATGGTCGCTGACGTCGAGACCAAATATTTCCCGCAGCTCGTCATCGTTGGGTTTGATCAACAATGGCCGTAATTCCAGCAGCTGGCGCAGAACCGGATGGCTGATATCGAGGATAACCTCGCAGCCTTTCTGCTGACATAATTCAATGATCTCGCTATAGAACCGGCTTTCAATTCCCGGCGGCAGGCTGCCGCTGATCGCTAAATAATCCCCGGAGGTGACGCATTGCAGATGATGAATAACCTGCTGTTTACACTCGTCATCAATTTTTGCACCGGGGTTAACGAGCTTATATTCCTCTGCACCGTCATTTATAAAAATATTAATTCGGGTTGGCTCAGATACCCATGTCGGCGTCACTTTAATTTTTTTCTGACGTAACTCTTCCACGATATAACGGCCAGTGAAACCACCGAAAATACCCATAATGTGAGTGGGTTGCTGATAGTGATTTAATATCAGCGAAACGTTCACTCCTTTGCCATTCGGGCAATATTCGGTGTGCCGGGTTCGGTTCACTGCCGACGGCTTCAGCGGATCGCAAAAGATATTCATATCGATTGCCGTATTGAGTGTCAGGGTATGGATCACGACATTGCTCCTTCGATCCGAAAATTACAGTTGTCCTTCACAGCCACAAACGTGAATGACTTTGCGTACGATATCCTTCATCGCCGCTTTGGCCGGTTTCATGTAATGACGCGGATCGTTAGCGTCCGGATTTTCCTCGAAGTACTGCTTCAGGGCATCGGAGAACGCGATTTTCAGCTCGGTAGCGACGTTGACTTTGCACACGCCCAGAGAGATTGCCCGGCGGATATCGCTATCGGCCAGCCCGGATGCGCCATGAAGAACCAGAGGGACGTCAACGCGATCGCGAATGGCGGCGAGGCGCTCAAAATCGAGTTTGGGTTCTGCGGCGTACAGGCCGTGCGCCGTACCGATAGCCACCGCCAGCGAGTCGATGCCGGTGCGGGTGACAAATTCGCGCGCCTGTTCCGGGTTGGTATACAGCGCATCTTTTGCATCGACCACCAAATCATCCTCCACGCCGCCCAGACGGCCGAGTTCGGCTTCAACGCTGGCATCATAGCGATGGCTCAGTTCAACCACGCTCTTGACTAACGCGACGTTTTCTTCAAAAGGCGAGTGTGAACCGTCGATCATGACCGAGCGGATACCGGCCTGCACTTTATGCATGATATCGGTCAGATCTTCATGGTGATCGAGGTGGACCGCTAAGGGAAGATCCCAGTATTTAGCCAGATCGCGAGCGATCGCCACCACGTTCCCGGTTCCTGCATAGCTATAAGTTCCCGGGGTGCCGGCAAGGATCAGCGGAGAACGCAGTTCGGCGGCGGTTTCTACCACCACCTGCATCGTTTCCAGGTTGTGGATATTAAAGGCGGGAACGGCATAGCCGTGGCGCTGAGCTTTCAACAGCATGTTTTTACTCGAAATAATGTACATTCGTTCTCCTTTACTTTCACGTTGTAAGTACTTTTGTGTTTTGAATCTTCATTTTGAAAGTAATGTAGCGATCGTCTCGACGTATTGTTGTGATCAATCGCACACAACAGTGATGTAATTTTAAAAATGAAAGTTATATAGTCTTGTTTGTTTTCTTTTTTAAAAGTATCTTAAATGACGATGTTTTATGTAACTTACTGAATTAAATGTTTTTAAATCGACGTGAAACAGGTATGGAAGGCCTTGCGTTTGACAATGCAGCGGGGAAATTTAAAAATGAAAGTTATTCTGGGAGAAAATAAGAAGGCACAACACTGTGGCAAAACCGTCTACAAGTCTGCTGAAAAGGCGCCTGGACATCGCGGAGATCGTGCGCAAGAACGGAGAGATCAAAGTCGACGATCTGGCTGAAATGCTGGCTGTATCTGGGGTAACGATCCGTAATGACCTGAACTACCTTGAACAGCAGGGCTACCTTAAGCGCTCGTTTGGCGGCGCAATTTACACTTCCCAGGCCGGCGCTCCGGTCGCCCTGGCTCAGGAAGCCCCGGTTGCCACGGACAAAGCGCTGGAGACCGAAATGGCGCGCCAGATCGCTGCGCAGATCGAAGATAGCGAAACGCTGTTCCTGGGGCAGGGATCAATCTTACGCAAAGTGATCCCTTTCCTTGCCGGTTATGACGAGCTCTGCCTGCTATTAAACGACCTGGCGCATGTGCCGCTGGCGCAGGAGTTCCTGAATGGAGAAACCGTGCTGCTCGGCGGTGTGTTGGGGAGTAGCGGCAAAATAGTCGAAGGCGATCTGGCGCTGAGCGCGCTGGGTCATTATCGTCCCTCGCGAGCGCTGATCGCTGTCGACCACATTGCTGAAGATGGCACCTTAAGCGTCAGACAGGAAGCCAGCGCCCGCCTGCTGAGCGAAGCGGTGGCGCAAAGTGAGAGGGCGATTGCGGTCGTCGCGCATCGTCCGGTCTATGGCGACAAGCGCTACCCGATTGGCGATTTGCAGCAAATTAGCGGCATCGTGACGCCGCAGATTGTCGCCGCGGAGTATCATGCCCGCCTTCTCGCCGCTGGCCTGACTAACAGCTATACCAATAACGAGTGCCTGACATGGCTCAACCCTGCTTTGCAAAAGGCAAAGTAAAGGAGCGATGATGAATGTGACCATTTGCACCATCGGCGAACTACTGGTGGAGTTTCTGGCAAAAGAAGAGAACCAGGGCTTTTCGCGCCCGGGAGAGTTTTGGGGGCCATATCCCAGCGGCGCGCCGGCAATTTTCGCCGATCAGGTGGCAAAGCTGGGGTTAGGGTCGGTGCTTTTTAGCTGCGTTGGCAACGATGCGTTTGGTGAAATGAATATCGCGCGGCTGGAAAGCGACGGCGTGAATATTAATGGCATCGCCATACTGCAAAAGGCGACCACCGGCAGCGCTTTTGTGAGCTACCGCAGCCAGGCGCAGCGCGATTTTATTTTTAATATGCCGAACAGCGCCTGCGGCCTGCTAACCGCTGACCATATTGACGATACTCTGCTTAGCCAGTGCAACCATTTTCACATTATGGGCTCTTCGCTGTTTTCGTTTCGCATGATCGACGCGATGCGTAAAGCGATTGAAAATATCAAAGCGCGCAACGGCACGGTTTCGTTCGATCCGAATATCCGTAAAGAGATGCTTAATATCCCTGAAATGTCGCAGGCCTTTGAGTATATCCTTGATTACACCGATATCTTTTTGCCCAGCGATGGCGAACTGGATTACTTTGGCCTCAACCCGGGGCGCGATGAACAGGTGCTGGTGGATAAGCTTTTAAAGCGCGGCGTTAAGCACGTGGTGATTAAACGCGGTCCGCGCGGAGCGAGCTATTTCAGCGCCCGGGAAACGCATCATGTTGCCGGTTTTCATGTCCCGGTCGTGGACCCAACGGGAGCTGGCGACTGCTTCGGTGCGACCTTTGTCAGCCTGTTCCTGTCCGGCGCATCGCCGCAGGAGGCACTGAGATGGGCCAACGCCAGCGGTTCTCTGGCGATTTCCCGCCGTGGCCCGATGGAGGGAACGTCCACGAAGGCGCAGATAGAGGCCTTTCTTAACGCGCATCAATAGCAGAGGTATCCCGCCCGAAGCATCACGAGCGGGATAAATTGCTGATTCGATCACGTCACCGGCGCCGGGTTAAACACCGCCAGCTGATTGTGCAATCCCCACTGATCCGAGAAGGTCTTCTTGCGGCCGCTGGCGACGTCAAGAATAAATTCAAACAGCTTCAGCCCAACCTCTTCGATGGTTTCTTCTCCGGTGGCGATGGTTCCCGCGTTGATATCCATTAAGTCATACCAGCGGTTTGCCAGCTCGGTACGCGTCGCCATTTTTATGACCGGCACGGCGACCAGGCCGTACGGCGTACCGCGACCGGTAGTAAAGACCTGCACCGTGATCCCGGAAGCCACCTGCTGAGTACCGCAGACAAAGTCGCTCGCCGGCGTCGCGGCGTAAATCAGCCCGCGTTTGGTCGGGCGCTGCCCCGGAGAGAGCACTTCGGCAATCGCGCTCTTCCCGGATTTAGCGATAGAGCCCAGCGCTTTCTCGACGACGTTCGCCAGGCCGCCTTTCTTGTTGCCCGGGGAGGGGTTGGCGCTGCGGTCGGTTTTGCCCATATCGAGATAGTTATCGTACCAGGCCATCTCCTCCAGCAGGCGTTTTCCGACTTCTTCGTTGATGGCGCGCGGCGTCAGCAAGTGGATCGCATCGCGCACTTCGGTGACTTCCGAGAACATAACGGTCGCCCCGCAGCGCACCAGCAGATCGGATGCGTAGCCCACCGCCGGGTTGGCGGTGACGCCAGAAAACGCATCGCTGCCGCCGCACTGCATACCGACAACCAGCTCGGAGGCCGGGCAGGTTTCACGCTGGCGCTGGTTCAGCTTCTCCAGGTGGCGCTCGGCGACCTGCAGAATGTCATCCACCATTGATTTAAAACCAACGTGCTTCTCATCCTGCAGGCTGACGATGCTGGCGCTATCCACGGGGATACTTTTCACATCGTCGGTGCCTTCCAGCAGGCGCTCCGGCTGCAGTTTTTCGCAGCCAAGGCCAATCACCATCACTTCGCCGCCGAAGTTTGGATTGAGCGCCAGGTTATGAATGGTGCGGATCGGGACGATCGCCGCCGGGGCGTTAATCGCCACGCCGCAGCCATACAGGTGGTTCAGACCCACAACGCCATCGACGTTGGGATACTTCGGCAGCAGATCGCGTTCGATAATTTTCACCACATAATCGACGACGCCCGCCACGCAGTGCACGCTGGTGCTAATGCCGAGCAGGTTTTTGGTGCCCACGCTACCGTCGGCGTTGCGATAGCCTTCGAAGGTATAGCCTTCCAGCGGCGGCAGCGGCGCCGGGACTTTGGTCGCCAGCGGTAGGGTATGCAGCGGCGGCGCTTTCGGTAGTTCGACCAGCGATTCGTCAATCCAGCTGCCCTGCGGAATATCGCGTACCGCATAGCCAATCACTTCGCCATAGCGGATGATTTCACCGTGGACGGGAATATCGACCAGCGCGACTTTGTGGCCTTGCGGGATATGTTCAACGAGCGTGACCCCGTCGGGGAAACGCGTTCCGGCCTTTAAACCTCGATCGTTAACAATAATCGCCACGTTATCCGTTTCGTCTACTTTTATATAAAACGCCGTTGGCGATTCTTGTCTAATTTCAATGTCAGCCATTGTCCAGTATTCTCCAGCAAGGTGCGAATAATAAAATAAAACGTTTATATCCGTCATATTTCAAGCTGCATGTGCGCTGGATTTCCTCGCTCACCCCAGTCACTTACTTTAGTAAGCTCATGGGGATTCCCTGCGTTGCCGCCTTCATGCAACTCGAAATATTTAGGGTATATTCAATTTCTGATGTGCAGATTTGTGAAATAGAGAATGTCAGGTGTTTGAATCTGAAAATGTGATCTAAATCACCCATTGCTGCGCGGGCGAATACGTTAAAGAGGGAAATCGCTGGAACTGTGGAACAGCGCCCACTGATTATTGCATTTGCACAACAATAACGATAATTAAACGCCATTTACAGGTTATATGCACAGTGTTTAACGCTCGCAAGCTGATTATACTGAGTCATGCTTGCAATGCGCCGGATAAGTAAATCGATACCTCCTGATATTGATTTCTGAATAATAAAGAATCACACCAAAATAAATAATGGAAGGTGTGTTGTACCTGAGGAATATTAGATGAGTCTGGATGCAACGATAGAACAGAAAAAGGAAGTGCCAACTCGATATTTAATTTTGTTGATCATTTTCATTGTTACCGCCGTTAACTATGCCGACCGGGCGACGCTCTCGATCGCCGGTACAGAGGTGGCGAAAGAGCTGCAGCTGAGCGCAGTCTCGATGGGCTATATTTTCTCTGCTTTCGGCTGGGCCTACCTGCTGATGCAGATCCCCGGCGGCTGGCTGCTCGATAAATTTGGCTCGAAGAAAGTCTACTCTTACAGCCTGTTCTTCTGGTCGCTGTTTACCTTCCTGCAAGGCTTTGTGGATATGTTTCCACTGGCGTGGGCGGGTATCTCAATGTTTTTTATGCGCTTTATGCTGGGTTTCTCTGAAGCGCCATCTTTCCCGGCAAACGCCCGTATCGTCGCGGCGTGGTTTCCGACGAAAGAGCGCGGGACCGCATCGGCGATCTTTAACTCCGCGCAGTATTTCTCCCTGGCGCTGTTCTCGCCGCTGCTGGGCTGGCTGACCTTCGCCTGGGGTTGGGAGCACGTCTTCACCGTCATGGGCGTGATTGGCTTTGTGCTGACCGGTCTGTGGATAAAACTGATCCACAACCCTACCGACCACCCGCGCATGACGCAGGAGGAGCTGAAGTTTATCTCCGAGAACGGCGCCGTCGTTGATATGGACCATAAAAAGCCCGGCAGCACGGCGGCCAGCGGACCTAAACTGCACTATATCAAGCAGCTGTTGACCAACCGCATGATGCTGGGCGTATTCTTCGGCCAATATTTTATCAATACCATCACCTGGTTCTTCCTCACCTGGTTCCCGATTTATCTGGTGCAGGAAAAGGGCATGTCGATTCTGAAAGTGGGTCTGGTCGCATCGATTCCGGCGCTGTGCGGTTTTGCCGGCGGCGTGCTGGGCGGGGTGTTCTCCGACTATCTGATTAAACGCGGTTTTTCCATCACCGTGGCGCGTAAGCTGCCGATCGTCCTCGGAATGCTGCTGGCTTCCACCATCATTCTGTGTAACTACACCGATAACACCGCGCTGGTGGTGACCCTGATGGCGCTGGCTTTCTTCGGTAAAGGGTTCGGCGCGCTGGGCTGGCCGGTGATTTCCGATACCGCGCCGAAAGAGATTGTCGGCCTGTGCGGCGGCGTCTTTAACGTATTTGGTAACGTCGCTTCCATCGTAACCCCGCTGGTTATCGGTTACCTGGTGAGCGAGCTGCACTCATTCAACGCAGCGCTGGTCTTCGTCGGATGCTCAGCCCTGATGGCGATGGTTTGCTATCTGTTTGTGGTTGGCGACATCAAACGCATGGAACTGCAGAAATAATTAACGGTTAAGTGACAAGGTATAAACGATGAACAACGATATCTTCCCGAACAAATTTAAGGCGGCCCTGGCGGCGCATCAGGTTCAGATTGGCTGCTGGTCCGCGCTGGCGAGCCCAATTAGCACCGAAGTTTTAGGTCTGGCAGGTTTCGACTGGCTGGTACTGGACGGCGAACATGCGCCGAACGACATCTCAACCTTTATCCCGCAGCTGATGGCGCTGAAAGGCAGCGCCAGCGCGCCGGTCGTTCGCGTACCGACCAATGAGCCGGTGATTATTAAGCGTCTGCTGGATATCGGTTTTTATAACTTCCTGATTCCGTTTGTCGAAACGGAAGAGCAGGCGGTTAACGCCGTCGCCTCAACCCGCTATCCGCCAGAAGGCATTCGCGGTGTATCCGTCTCGCACCGCGCCAATATGTTTGGCACCGTGCCGGATTACTTCGCGCAGTCGAACAACAACATCACCATCCTCGTGCAAATCGAGAGCCAGCAGGGCGTGGATAACGTTGATGCGATAGCCGCCACGACGGGCGTTGACGGTATTTTTGTTGGCCCAAGCGATCTGGCCGCTGCGCTGGGCCATCTGGGCAATGCTTCCCATCCGGAAGTGCAGAAAGCTATCCAGCACATTTTTGCCAGCGCGAAAAAGCACGGTAAGCCGAGCGGCATTCTGGCGCCGGTTGAAGCCGACGCGCGCCGCTATCTGGAATGGGGCGCAACCTTTGTTGCCGTCGGCAGCGACCTGGGCGTTTTCCGTTCTGCCACGCAGAAGCTGGCTGACTCCTTTAAGAAATAACCACCACCGAAACTAGAGAGATAAAGACATGACAATGAAAGTTGGTTTTATTGGCCTCGGTATCATGGGTAAACCAATGAGTAAAAACCTCCTCAAGGCAGGTTACTCGTTGGTGGTTGCTGACCGTAACCCGGAAGCGATTGCCGAAGTGATTGCCGCAGGCGCAGAAACCGCCGCGTCAGCGAAAGCGATTGCCGAGCAGTGCGATGTGATCATCACCATGCTGCCGAACTCCCCGCACGTGAAAGAGGTGGCGCTGGGTGAAGGCGGCATTATTGAAGGCGCGAAGCCGGGCACCGTGCTGATCGATATGAGCTCCATCGCGCCGCTGGCGAGCCGCGAAATCAGCGAAGCGCTGAAAGCGAAAGGCGTCGATATGCTGGATGCGCCGGTCAGCGGCGGCGAACCGAAGGCCATCGACGGTACGCTGTCGGTGATGGTGGGCGGTGATAAAGCGATTTTCGACAAATATTACGATCTGCTGAAAGCGATGGCGGGTTCGGTGGTGCATACCGGCGAGATCGGCGCGGGCAACGTGACCAAGCTGGCCAACCAGGTGATCGTGGCGCTGAACATTGCGGCGATGTCCGAAGCGCTGACGCTGGCGACCAAAGCGGGCGTGAACCCGGATCTGGTATATCAGGCCATCCGCGGCGGGCTGGCCGGGAGTACCGTACTGGATGCCAAAGCGCCAATGGTGATGGACCGCAACTTCAAGCCGGGTTTCCGTATCGATCTGCATATCAAAGATCTGGCGAATGCGCTGGACACTTCTCACGGCGTGGGCGCCCAGCTGCCGCTGACCGCCGCGGTGATGGAGATGATGCAGGCGCTGCGCGCCGACGGTTTGGGTACCGCCGACCACAGCGCGCTTGCATGCTACTACGAAAAACTGGCGAAAGTGGAAGTCACTCGCTAACAAGAAGGGCGCGGATGCGCGCCCTGTAATTCTTGCCTCGCGCGGCACTGTCAGGCTACATAACTATGAAAATCGTAATCGCCCCAGACTCTTATAAAGAAAGCCTCTCGGCCACCGAGGTTGCTCAGGCTATAGAAAAAGGTTTTCGGGAAATTTTCCCCGATGCGCTCTACGTGAAGGTTCCTCTCGCCGATGGCGGAGAAGGTACCGTTGAGGCGATGATTGCCGCGACGCAGGGAACCGAAATGAGCGCCTGCGTGACGGGGCCGCTGGGTGTTCCGGTTAATGCCTGCTGGGGGCTCTCCGGCGACGGCAAAACCGCGTTTATCGAAATGGCTGCGGCCAGCGGGCTGGGGCTGGTGCCGCCCGCTCAGCGTAACCCGCTATTGACGACGTCGCGCGGTACCGGCGAGCTGATTTTGCAGGCGCTGGATCATGGGGCGAAAAATATCATCATTGGCATTGGCGGCAGCGCCACCAATGACGGCGGCGCGGGGATGGTTCAGGCGCTGGGCGCGCGTCTCTGCGATGCCAATGGCGTGGAGATTGGCAACGGCGGCGGTAGTCTGTGTAGCCTCAATTCGATAGATCTCTCCGGTCTTGATGCGCGACTGCATGATTGCGCTATTCGGGTCGCCTGCGATGTCACCAATCCGCTGACTGGCGATACTGGCGCATCAAGGATATTTGGTCCGCAGAAAGGGGCTACCGAAGCGATGATCCGCGAGCTGGACAGCAACCTGGCGCACTATGCGGACGTTATTAAGGCCGATCTGCATGTCGATGTGAAGCAGGTTGCCGGCGCGGGCGCGGCGGGCGGTATGGGCGCAGCGCTGATGGCGTTCCTGAACGCTGAATTACGCAGCGGGATTGAAATCGTGACCCAGGCGCTGAATCTGGAAGAGCATATCCTCGATTGTTCGCTGGTGGTGACCGGTGAAGGCCGGCTGGATAGCCAGAGTATTAACGGTAAAGTGCCGGTTGGCGTGGCGAACGTGGCGAAAAAGTATCATAAGCCGGTAATTGGCATTGCCGGTAGTCTGACCCGGGACGTCGGCGTGGTTCACCAGTATGGGATTGATGCGGTGTTTAGCGTACTGACCAGCGTAACGACGCTCGAAGAGGCGTTTCGCGGCGCGGCGGACAATATTTATCATGCGTCGCGTAATATTGCGGCGACATTGCAGGTTGGGATGGCGACGGAAGGATGACAACCGTCGGTAAACCCTCTATACTGCGCGCCGAAGCTGACCAGACAGTCGCCGCTTCGTCGTCGTCCTCTTCGGGGGAGACGGGCGGAGGGGAGGAAAGTCCGGGCTCCATAGGGCAGGGTGCCAGGTAACGCCTGGGGGGCGCAAGCCCACGACCAGTGCAACAGAGAGCAAACCGCCGATGGCCCACGCAAGTGGGATCAGGTAAGGGTGAAAGGGTGCGGTAAGAGCGCACCGCGCGTCTGGTAACAGTTCGCGGCACGGTAAACTCCACCCGGAGCAAGGCCAAATAGGGGTTCATAAGGTACGGCCCGTACTGAACCCGGGTAGGCTGCTTGAGCCAGTGAGCGATTGCTGGCCTAGATGAATGACTGTCCACGACAGAACCCGGCTTAACGGTCAGCTTCCTCATTCAAAGAAAACCCTCGTCAGAAATGGCGGGGGTTTTTGTTTTCGGCTAAAGGTTGAAACAGAGGGCAGATGAATGACTGTCCACGACGCTATACCCCAAAAGAAAGCGGCACAATGGGGGAAACAGGTCTGCCATCAACCGCATTATGACTCATACGGTTATGCGTCCTTCTTGCTTAATTAATATATTTAAAATAAATGAATTCAATTATGGCATTCATGTTTATTATGTATCTCCTGATTTAACTACATTTATGCGAACTATTTTTTACATTTCGTCATCGGCTTATGAAAAATAATAGCCAGCCACATCGGTGATAATTAATCAGGATAAAACAAAAAATGAAATTAATGACTCGCATTGCAGTGACAACCGTCCTCGCTACGGGCTTCTCAATGGCGGCACAGGCTGCGGATGTTAACGCTGCGCCAGCCCCGGCGCAGGATCCGATTGTCCAACACTTAAAACTGACCCAGGATCAGGTAACGAAAATTAAAAGCCTGCACCAGCAGCTGGAAAAAAACGTTCAGCAGATCTCCCAGAAAGATATTAAAGACGGCGTATTATTTGATGTGATTGATTCCGGAAAATGGAATGAAAAAGCGGTCAAAGATCAGCTGGCGGCGTTTAGTAAAGTCGAACAGCAGGTCCGCTATTATCGCGTGAAGTACTATTTTGATGTGAATCAGGTCCTGACGCCAGAACAGCGTAAGCAGGTCCAAAAAGATTTAGCTCAGGCGCTGAGTGAGTAAATCTATCGGCCCCGGCCGGGGCCGATATTGACGTCAGGCGACGCTTTCTTCTTCCTGGAGCCGTATCTCCGCTTCTGCGACGATCGCCTCCAGTTCGCTCAACATCTCTTCATAACCAAAGCTAACCGTTGTCATGGTTTCTGGCTGCGGCTGCGACGCTGCCAGCACCGCTTTTTTTGTTTTCTTCTTGCCCACTGACACACTCCCTTACTGCCGTTGTTACACAGGTAAATCTATCAGCAAAGCGCGCAGCGGCGTATCGGCAACGAGGGTAATGTTAGCTTCGTCACGAATAAACGCGCCATCGCCGCAGGTCAAAGCCTGTTTCTCTTCTTCCTGCACTCGCGCATGTACCGTGCCGTGAATCGACTGCAGGTAGGCGCGCGGGCCGTGGAGCTGCACGTTAAGCTGCTCGCCTTTCGCCAGATTGATATGGTGGATCCATACCTGCTGGCGCAGCTGGAGACTGTTCTGGCTGCCGTCCGGCGAAGCCAGCAGCTGCTGCGCTCCCTCGGCGATAGCGATTTTTTGCACCAGCGGGTTTTCATGCTGCGGGCAGGCGTCCAGCCACAGCTGGATTCGCGTCAGCGAGCTCTCTTTGCTCAGGTTGTGCTCGCTGTAGCTCACGCCAGGCTGGGTGGATATCAGCAGCGCTTCGCCAGCTTTAGCCTGGATATGGTTGCCATCGCTGTCGCGGTATTCCGCTTCACCTTCCAGTATCAGGTTCAGAATGTCGACTTTCGGATAGGTACGCGGCTGGAACGACGCGCCGGGCGCCAGGACTTCCTGGTTGAGCACGCGCAGCGACGCGTAACCTAGCAATTTCGGGTCGAAGTAGTGGCCAAAGGAAAAGGTGTAGCGGGCCTGCAGCCAGCCGAAGTCGGCTTGACCGCACTGTTTGGCTGTTCGGGTTGTAATCATCTTCTTGACCTCTCTTTACACTAAATCAATGGTAAAGGTATGGACGCTGTATTGTTAGCCAGATATTCTGCCCGGTATGTTCAAATTTCCTGAATGAGAGAACGATGGCTAAAGAGAGAGCATTAACGCTGGAAGCGTTACGCGTTATGGATGCGATTGACCGGCGCGGAAGCTTTGCGGCGGCGGCTGATGAGCTTGGTCGAGTGCCTTCAGCGCTCAGCTATACCATGCAAAAGCTGGAAGAAGAGCTGGATGTCGTTCTGTTTGACCGTTCAGGTCATCGAACAAAATTCACCAACGTTGGCCGAATGCTGCTCGAGCGCGGGCGCGTTCTGCTTGAAGCGGCGGATAAGCTGACAACCGATGCCGAAGCGCTATCGCGCGGCTGGGAAACGCACCTGACCATCGTCACCGAGGCGCTGGTACCTACCACCGACCTGTTTCCGCTAATTGAAAAGCTCGCGACCAAATCGAACACCCAGCTGTCGATTATTACCGAAGTGCTGGCCGGGGCATGGGAGCGCCTTGAGCAGGGGCGGGCGGATATTGTCGTTGCGCCGGATATGCATTTCCGTTCCTCCTCGGAAATTAACTCCCGTAAGCTCTACTCGGTTATGAGCGTCTACGTTGCCGCCCCCGACCATCCCATTCACCTCGAGCCTGAGCCGCTTTCTGAAGTCACGCGCGTGAAGTATCGCGGCGTGGCGGTGGCGGACACCGCCCGCGAACGTCCGGTGCTGACGGTGCAGCTGCTTGATAAACAGCCGCGATTAACCGTGAGCTCGATCGAAGATAAACGCCAGGCGCTGCTGGCAGGGTTGGGCGTCGCCACGATGCCCTATCCGCTGGTTGAGCGGGATATTGCCGAAGGGCGCCTGCGGGTGGTCAGCCCGGAGTACAGCAACGAGATCGACATTATTATGGCCTGGCGCCGGGACAGCATGGGTGAGGCAAAATCATGGTGTCTGCGGGAAATCCCGAAGCTATTTATGGCAAGATAAAACAAAATGCGCCCCTTTTTGACGAGGGGCGCATGGTCAGTAAGAGGTCGGTTTCGGGTCCGGCCCGAAGCGGTTATTGCCGGGAGTGCCGTTCTGGCAATTGAAGACCAGGATCACCAGCCAGCCGATCACGGGGATCAGCAGCAATAACAGCCACCATGCCGAGCGGTCGGTGTCGTGCAATCGACGAAACTGCACCGCCCACCACGGTAAGAATATCAGCACGCCATAGATGGTCGTCAGAATGCCTTCCCCTCCGGCGCGCTGCCATCCGAGCATTTTATCAATAATGCTGAGTACGCCGGTCAGGATGATGTTGACCAGAATAAACATCCAGTACTCTTTGCGCCGGGCGCGGCCGCCAAATCCAATGTAGTTTTTTAATACTTTAAGATACCAGTCCATTTTTACGCCTCGATTAACCGTCAATCACTTGTTTTTAAAGCGATCGAAATAAGAATAGACGTGAATGAAATGCTGGTAAATATTTGTTTTGTGAATTATTGGGCGCGGTAAATGGCGCCCAACGGATTAGCGGAAGCGAAGATCGCGGCCGTGCGGTTCGTTAAGATCCTGCTGCGGGCCGACGGAGATAATCCCGGTTGGGTTGATCGTCTTATGGCTACGGTAGTAATGGTTGCGAATATGGGCAAAATCCACCGTTTCCGCGATGCCCGGCATCTGGTAGATATCGCGCAGGAAGCCATAAAGATTGAGATAATCGCTGATGCGGCGTTTGTCGCATTTAAAGTGGGTCACATACACCGGGTCGAAACGAACCAGGGTGGTCCACAGACGAATATCGGCCTCCGTCAGCTGGTTACCGGTCAGGAAGCGGTGTTGACCAAGGATTTGTTCCAGACGCTCCAGAGACGTAAATACCCCATCGACCGCTTCGTCATAGGCCTGCTGGCTGGTGGCGAATCCGGCTTTATAGACCCCGTTGTTGACGTTGTCATAGATCCAGCCGTTCAGCTCATCAATTTGCGCGCGCAGCTCAGGCGGGTAGTAATCTCCAGCGCGGGCACCCAGTCCGTCAAATGCGGTATTCAACATGCGGATGATTTCCGCCGACTCATTGCTGACGATGGTTTGCTGCTTTTTGTCCCACAATACGGGCACCGTGACGCGCCCGCTGTAGTGGGGATCGGCATGCAGATAAAGCTGATAAAGAAATTCGTGCTGGTAGAGGGTATCGCCCGTCGCTGCCGGGAAGCTATCGTCGAAAGTCCAGCCGTTCTCGAACATCAGGGGGTTGACCACGGAGACGGAGATAAACGGCTCCAGTCCTTTCAGGCTGCGCAGGATCAGGGTGCGATGCGCCCATGGGCAGGCCAGAGAAACGTACAGATGGTAACGGTCTTTTTCCGCAGCGAACCCGGCTTCGCCGCTTGGGCCCGGCGCGCCGTCGGCGGTTAGCCAGTTGCGAAAGGCGGACACAGAACGCTTAAATCGCCCTCCGGTGGATTTGGTGTCATACCAGGTATCGTGCCAGACGCCGTCAACTAATTGTCCCATTATTTCCTCCTTCAGATAGCAAAAGCGAGGAGAAGTCCCCTCGCTTTTTTATTTACTAGTATAGTGCGCTTACCACTTTTTATTCAGGACGCGGTCAATACTAAAGGCGCCTGGACCGGTGATAGCCAGCAGCAGGAAGCCGCCTGCGATGCTCAGGTTTTTCATGAACATCAGCGAGTTCACGCCCTCAGCAAAGTTGCTGTGGAACAGAAACGCGGTCAGCACGGTGAAGCCTGCGGTGAACAGCGCGGTGGTGCGGGTCAGGAAACCGAACAGAATCGCCAGACCGCCGCCGAATTCAAGCAGGATAACCAGCGGCAGCATAAACCCAGGGACGCCCATGGCTTCCATATATTGTTGAGTACCCGCATAACCGGTGATTTTTCCCCAACCTGCGGTGATAAACAGAATGGGCATCAGAATGCGCGCTACCAGTACACCAACATCTTCTAATTTTTTCATTTCTTACTCCAGAAAACCCAAAGGGCGGCGATTTTGTTTTTTGGTGCAATCCTGCGTAGTTACGCGGGCTTGCTGTCGATGGAGAGGATATTAGCGAGGATGAGATGTGATTGTTAGCAAGGAAAACTGTAGATCTTCTTCAAAGTTTCTGAGTAATTATTGATAAAGGACATGAATGTAAGTGGGGCTGTAGCGGGTCGTACAGGCGGTGCTGCGCAAAATGACGGCAGACGCTGAAAGGCGAAAGCGGTCTGCTGGTGAGCAAGAAGAGGGGCAAACCTGACGGGGACAGTGGGGCGAGAGGGATGCCGGGCGGCGGCTGGCGCCGGACCCGGTCATTACCCTTAGCGCGATGCGGACTGCTGCAACAGCTTGCGGGCCATCCGCCAGGTGCTCCAGATACCGAGGCTGCGCTTTGCCCAGCGCATCAAAAAGCGCGGATGGCGAACGGACCATATTGCTACGATGCCGCTGCCGACCATCGCCCATGAACGCAGATTGAGGAAGGTGTTCCAGCCGCGATCAATGGGCGCGGTCGCTTCAATCCAGTGGCGGTGGCTGGCGCTAAGGTCCAGCCGCTGCTGTTGGATCAGGCGCAGCAAAAGCGCTTTTTGTCGTTCGCGTTCCTGCTGTTCGCGGCTCATGGCTTATCGTCCTCCAGCAATGCGCGGTCGTTAGCCAGCTCCTGACGCGTGAAGCGCAGGAACGTTGAACGTCGGGCTTTGCGTAAGGTCCAGATACCGCCAATGAGCGCTGCCAGCAGCAGGATAGCGGTGGTGGCGATCATCACGTTGAGCCGATACTGCGCATCGACGGCCCAGATGATGAGCACCAGCATGCTCATCAGCCCGAACGCGGCAAACAGCAGCGTCAGCCCGAGCATCAGGAACAGCTGGAAGAGATTGGCTTTCTCCTCTTCCAGCTCCACGACGACCAGGCGCAGGCGCGTTTCCACCATCTCGACCAGCAAAGTGACTATTCGCTGACCGATGCCGAAAACGCTTTGCCCAGGTCCTTGCGTGCTTTTAGAGTTCGCCATAATTAACGACGCGTCAGCAGGACACCCAGTACCAGCCCGACGGCAGCACCAATTCCCACGCCGGTCCAGGGGTTTTCACGGACGTATTCATCTGCACGCGCAGCGGTTTCTCGCGTTTGCTTCAGGAGAGCATCGCTGGTTTCACCCAGTCGAGCACGGCTTTCCTTCAGCGCGCTTTCGGCTTTACTGCGCAGCTTACCAATCTCTTCTTTCGACTTATCCGTGGAGGAGTTCAGCACTTCTTCCAGGGTATCAGCCAGCGTCTTCAGTTCCGCACGCAGGTCTTCTGCAACGTTATCTTTAGCCATGTTTATCTCCTGTTAAAGTGGTCCATATTGGTCTTGCTTAATCGATTAGTACTCGCGAGACTGCAGCTCTTTCAGTTCCTGCTGCGCTTCATCAAGTTTACGTTGACGCTTGCTGATTTTGTCAGCATCGCCTTTCTGTTCGGCTTCGCGCAGGTCGTTCCGACGTTCGGTAATTTCTTCCTGCTGTTTGGCGATTTTTTTCTGGTGATCGGCTTTGAGCTGGCTGTCGCTGCAGTGCGCTTTTACTTCGCTCAGCGCCTTTTTCAGACCGTCAATACGGTGCTGGTTATGATGCTTTTCTGCGTAGCTGATCTCCCGCTGGATATCCTGCTCTTTTTCCTGGCAAGGGGAGATGGCAAAGGCGCTGGCGCTCAGTGATGACAGAACCAGGATCAAAGCGATGCGGTGTTTCATGGATACGACCTTCCATTGTGTGGGGGAATATCTCAGAATATCCCCTATCCAGTTGAGTAACGTGAGTCTGGTGACGCCCGCAAACTTAATGATAGTAAGTAAACCGGGAAATCACCAAACAGGGTGAATATATTCGGAATTTTCGTGGATTACCCGAATCTGTGCGGCGTATCGCGCAGGCGCGAAATCCAGGCGGTAGGCGAATCATCGTCTTCCACTAAAGCGATAATATAACCATGCGGTAGAGCGCGGCCCAAAACTTCTTTTGCCGCAGCGCCCTGAGCGCTGGAGTCAAACTTGATAAGCAAACCGTCATTCTGCGGCGTAATGCTTTTAAAACGGATACCGTTAGCGTCGAGATGGTGCCAGACGGAAAAACCGTCCGGCATGCTGATACCCTGACTAACGGGACGAATAGCCAGCGTGGATTCCTGCTGTTGCACGGTGAGCCAGAGCCAGAACAGGCCGCACAGGAGTAGCGAACCGCCCAGCACCCAGCTTATCTGACGCAGAGAGGAGCGTGTCATCTCCATTGTTAGCCCCGGCTTCTGTATTTTTTCTTCCACAGGACAATCAGCGAACCTATCAGGCCAAACACCAGCAGCGCGACGGGCAGCAGCATCAGGCAGGACATCAGCTGATCTTCATACTTCAGGAATACCGGCGTTTTCCCCAGCAGGTATCCCAGCGAGGTCAGAATCAGAACCCACAGCAGCCCGCTCATCCAGTTAAAAAACTGGAAGCGTGTGCTGCTCAGGCCTGATAGCCCGGCGATGGTCGGCAGCAGCGTACGAACGAAAGCAATAAAGCGGCCAATCAGCAGTGCGGAAAGCCCGTGCTTATGGAACAGGTGATGCGCGCGCTGATGATAGTGCGAAGGGAGGTGCGATAGCCAGTTTTGTACGATTCGCGTATTGCCCAGCCATCGGCCCTGAATATAGCTCAGCCAGCAGCCGAGACTTGCCGCCGCGGTGAGCAGCAGCAGCGTTTCCGGAAAGCCCATCGCGCCTTTAGCTATCAGGACGCCGACCAGCACAAGCAGGCTATCGCCGGGCAAAAATGCGGCGGGCAGCAAACCGTTCTCAAGGAACAAAATCATAAATAAGACAAAGTACAGCATGCCAATCATGGAGGGATTAGCGAGAGTTTCGTAATCCTGAGCCCACAAGGCGTTCAATAATTGGGTTAATAGTTCCATTCACGATTCCTGGTACATCGGTTAACGGCACGTCTGAACGCGGTATATGCACGGCGACATAGCTTTTTATTAGATTATGGTCGCTACTGCGCTCTGAACGGTTCCCTGTTTAAAAGTGAAGTAAGCCAAAGCTTACTCTCAGAACGACAAAATGCATCTAATTGTAACAAACCCGCTGACTTTACGTCATAGAAATTGCAGTTTGTTGCATTCTGATTTTGCTGATTGCGAAGGAGGGTGGCGAGTGTATTTACACAGGCTGACACTATATATGCTTTGCTTACCCTGAGGCTTTGCGGGCAGCGGAGGAATCGCTGCCCTGCAGAAGGAGAACGTCTATTTTACGCCGTTGGCGGCCGTATCGAGATGAACCACGGGATTATCGGCAAACAGGTAGCGATCGGCATTGAATTCAAAGTCGTCGCTGGTTTCGTTGAACAACATCAGCTTGGTATTTTCCAGATGCTGCCACATCGCCAGCTTAGCCGCATGCGGATCTTTGCGAATCAGCGCTTTAAGAATTTGGTCATGATCGTCGCACCAGTTATCGACGGTACGTGAGTCGATATGGTCGTGCAGTTTTTTCCAGTACGGGTTATGCACGCGCTGGGTCCACATTTTTTCGACGATAGCGGCTAACGCCGTATTTTGCGTCGCCAGCGCGACCTGGACATGGAACTGAAGATCCCATTCGGAATCGCGGAAGCACTTCTCTTTACGCGCTTTTTCCTGGATTTCCATCAGCTTCATGATGTCCTGCTTGGTCACCTGAGTCGCCGCGAATTCGGCAATATTGCTTTCTATCAGCTGACGGGCCTGCAACAGCTCAAAAGGACCGTAATTGGCAAATTCCAGCGATTCGTCGGCAATTTGCTGATGTTTTGGATGATTAGAGATGACGTGGATGCCGGAGCCTTTGCGGACCTCAACGTAGCCTTCAACTTCCAGCATAATGATGGCTTCGCGAACCACGGTACGACTTACGCTTTTTTCATCAGCGATAAACCGCTCTGCGGGTAGCTTATCGCCCACAAGGTAGACACCTTGTTCAATGCGCGTTTTAAGCTCAGCAGCAAGCTGCTGATACAGACGACGCGATTCAGTGATTTCCATATTCGCTCCCGGGAGATGGCGACAATATTGGATTTGTTATACCACTTTTACGCGCTTCTCACCATAAGAAGAGACGAAAAAGCCGCCTTAATCAAGGCGGCTTTCGGAGGGGATAACTCGCGTGCCTCTAGCTTTGCGTGGCGGGTTTACTCGTTTGCAGCGGCGTCTTGTCGTCATCCGCCGGTTTATTTTTCAGCACGGTCCAGATAACCACGGCGCCCAGCACATCGAAAACCGCCAGCACGGCGAACAGCGGGCTAAAGCCGATAGTGTCCGCCAGCGCGCCAACCACCAGGGCAAACATCGTGCTCGCCAGCCAGGCGGCCATACCGGTCATGCCGTTCGCCGTCGCCACTTCGTTACGCCCAAACACGTCGGAAGAGAGGGTAATTAACGCACCGGACAGCGCCTGGTGAGCAAAGCCGCCGACGCACAGCAGGGCGATAGCGACAAACGGGCTGGTGAACAGACCGATCATCCCCGGGCCAATCATCAGCACCGCGCCCAGGGTGACGACCATTTTGCGCGAAACGATGAGGTTAACGCCAAACCAGCGCTGGAACAGCGGCGGCAGATAGCCCCCAACGATACAGCCAAGATCGGCAAACAGCATCGGCATCCACGCAAACATCGCGATCTCTTTCAGGTTAAAGCCGTAGACTTTAAACATGAACAGCGGGATCCAGGCGTTGAAGGTCCCCCACGCCGGCTCGGCAAGGAAACGCGGCAGGGCGATACCCCAGAACTGACGGTTGCGCAGAATCTGCCACGGCGACATTTTCTTGCCGTTGTTGGTCTGATGCTGAGATTCCTGGCCGCCGATAATGTAGTCGCGTTCTTCTTCAGTTAATTTTTTCTGATCGCGCGGGTGTTTGTAGAAAATCAGCCACGCCATCGCCCAGGCAAAGCTCAGAACGCCGGAGATAATAAACGCCATCTGCCAGCTGTGCATCACGATGGCCCAAACCACCAGCGGTGGGGCAATCATGGCGCCGATCGAGGAGCCGACGTTGAAGTAGCCGACGGCGATTGAACGCTCTTTTGCCGGGAACCATTCGGAGCTGGCTTTCAGGCCCGCAGGGATCATTGCCGCTTCGGCGGCACCCACCGCGCCGCGCGCCAGCGCCAGACCGCCCCAGCTTCCCGCCAGCGCCGTAGAGCCGCAGAACACCGCCCATGCGATAGCAAAGAAGGCATAGCCGATTTTAGTGCCTAAAACATCCAGCACGTAGCCGGCAACGGGTTGCATAACGGTGTAGGCAGCGGAATAGGCCGCGATGATATAGGAATACTGTTGGGTGGAGATGTGTAACTCTTCCATCAGAGTCGGCGCAGCTGCCGCCACAGTGTTACGCGTTAGGTACCCCAGCACGGTACCTAACGTCACCAGTGCGATCATGTACCAACGTAACCCTTTAATTTTACGCATGTAAACCTCATCGTTTGTTATATATCCGCAGCGGGTGCGGCTATCTTCCAGCCCTGTAACTGAGGCGAAGAAGGTGAAACGGAGGGTTCAGGAGAGGAAACCTCGTATGGCCCGAACCTTGCCATTAACTGTTGTGTCTAATTCGGTGTCCATACCGGTAAATCCGACGTGATAGTTCGTCGGTAATGCATTCCGTCGGTTTATATGTTTCGACGGCAGCAAGATAACTTGTCATACAACTTCAAAAGTTGAGTGACGTCACAAAAGTGGGAAAGTTTGTGTGGGCATTCGTTCATGCGAAAAAGGCCAGAGCTGGCGCGCTCTGGCGGGGCGTTTACTCCTTTGATGGTACTTTTTTTGTCATCGTTTATTGATCTAACTCACGAAAAATACTTCGGCCTGTGGAAATTGGTGTGATAACTTTGTCAGCATTATAGTCAATCATCTGATGGGCTCCCCAGGGGGCGAAGAGGACACGAAAATGACACCGTTTATGACCGAAGATTTTCTGCTTGATACCGAGTTTTCCCGCCGCCTGTACCACGATTACGCGAAAGACCAGCCGATTTTTGACTATCACTGCCACCTGCCGCCGCAGCAGATCGCGGAGAATTATCGTTTCAAAAATCTGTATGACATCTGGCTGAAAGGCGATCACTATAAATGGCGCGCGATGCGTACTAACGGCGTAGCCGAGCGTTTGTGCACCGGCGATGCTTCCGATCGCGAGAAATTTGACGCCTGGGCGGCCACCGTACCGCATACCATCGGTAACCCGTTATACCACTGGACGCATCTTGAGCTGCGCCGTCCTTTTGGTATTACAGGTAAGGTTCTCTCTCCGGCGACGGCGGATGAAATCTGGAATCAGTGCAACGATCTGCTGGCGCAGGATAGCTTTTCCGCTCGCGGCATCATGCAGCAGATGAACGTGAAAATGGTCGGCACCACCGACGATCCGGTCGATTCGCTGGAGCATCACGCCGCCGTCGCTAAAGACAGTTCATTCTCCGTGAAAGTACTGCCGAGCTGGCGCCCGGACAAAGCCTTCAATATCGAACAGGCCACCTTCAACGACTACATGGCGAAGCTGGGCGAAGTGTCTGACACCGACATTCGCCGCTTTGCCGACCTCCAGTCCGCGCTGACCAAACGTCTGGATCACTTCGCCGCTCACGGTTGTAAAGTGTCTGACCACGCGCTCGACGTGGTGCTGTTCGCCGAAGCCAACGAAAGCGAACTGGATAGCATCCTGGCGCGTCGTCTGGCGGGTGAAGCCCTCAGCGAGCATGAAGTCGCGCAGTTCAAAACGGCGGTTCTGGTCTTCCTCGGCGCGGAATACGCCCGTCGCGGCTGGGTGCAGCAGTACCACATCGGCGCGCTGCGCAACAACAACCTGCGCCAGTTCAAACTGTTAGGGCCGGATGTAGGGTTTGACTCCATTAACGACCGCCCGATGGCGGAAGAGCTGTCCAAACTGCTCAGCAAACAGAACGAAGAAAACCTGCTGCCGAAAACGATCCTCTACTGCCTGAACCCGCGCGACAACGAAGTGCTGGGTACCATGATCGGCAACTTCCAGGGTGAAGGCATGCCGGGCAAGATGCAGTTCGGTTCCGGCTGGTGGTTCAACGATCAGAAAGACGGTATGGAACGTCAGATGACCCAGCTGGCGCAGCTTGGCCTGCTGAGCCGCTTTGTCGGGATGCTGACCGATAGCCGCAGCTTCCTCTCCTACACCCGTCATGAATACTTCCGCCGCATCCTGTGCCAGATGATTGGCCGCTGGGTTGAAGCGGGAGAAGCGCCGGCGGATATTCAGCTGCTGGGCGAGATGGTGAAAAACATTTGCTTTAACAATGCGCGTGACTACTTCGCCATTGAACTGAACTAAGACCAGAGGTCGGTTGATATGCAATACATTAAAATCCATTCGCACGATAACGTCGCGGTAGCGTTGGCGGATATGGCGGCAGGCACGGTAGTCACCATTGACGGCGATACGGTCACGTTGGCGCAGGATATTGCGCGCGGGCATAAGTTTACGCTGCGCGGCATTGCGAAGGGAGACAACGTCATTAAGTATGGTCTGCCGATAGGGCATGCGCTGGCGGATATTGCGCCGGGGGAACATATCCACTCCCATAATACGCGTACTAACCTAAGCGATCTCGACGCGTACAGCTATCAACCGGATCTGATCGAACCCGCCGCGCAGCCGGCGGATCGCGACATCCAGATTTATCGTCGCGCCAACGGCGAAGTCGGGGTGCGCAACGAACTGTGGATCCTGCCGACCGTCGGCTGCGTCAACGCCATGGCGCGCCAGATGCAGAACCGTTTTCTCAAGGAAACCAACGACGCGGAAGGTATCGACGGCGTTCATCTCTTCAGCCATACCTACGGCTGCTCACAGCTCGGTGACGATCACATCAACACCCGTACCATGCTGCAAAATATGGTGCGCCACCCGAACGCCGGGGCGGTACTGGTGGTCGGCCTGGGCTGCGAAAACAATCAGGTTGATGCCTTCCGCGAAACGCTGGGCGAGTTCGACCCTGACCGCGTCCACTTTATGATCTGCCAGCACCAGGATGACGAAGTGGAAGCCGGGCTGGAGCATCTGCGCCAGCTATATGAAGTGATGCGCCACGACAAGCGCGAGCCGGGTAAGCTGAGCGAACTGAAGTTTGGTCTTGAGTGCGGCGGCTCTGACGGTTTGTCCGGCATCACCGCAAACCCGATGCTGGGCCGCTTCTCGGATTATCTGATTGCCAACGGCGGCACCACCGTGCTGACCGAAGTGCCGGAAATGTTCGGCGCCGAGCAGCTGCTGATGAGCCACTGTCGCGATGAAGAGACGTTTGGCAAGCTGGTGACGATGGTTAATGATTTTAAACAGTACTTTATCGCTCATGACCAGCCGATTTATGAGAATCCATCGCCGGGCAACAAAGCGGGCGGTATCACGACGCTGGAGGATAAGTCGCTGGGCTGCACGCAGAAAGCGGGCTCCAGCCAGGTGGTCGACGTCCTGCGCTATGGCGAGCGGCTAAAAGTGCACGGCCTGAACCTGCTGAGCGCCCCGGGCAACGATGCGGTTGCGACCAGTGCCCTGGCCGGCGCGGGCTGCCATATGGTGCTCTTCAGCACCGGTCGCGGCACGCCGTACGGCGGTTTTGTGCCAACGGTGAAAATTGCCACCAACAGTGAACTGGCGGCGAAGAAAAAACACTGGATCGACTTCGATGCCGGTCAACTGATTCACGGTAAAGCGATGCCGCAGCTGCTGGAGGAGTTTGTCGATACCATTGTGGCCTTTGCGAACGGTAAGCAGACCTGCAATGAGCGTAATGATTTCCGCGAACTGGCGATATTCAAAAGCGGCGTCACCCTTTAATTACTCGTCATCTTTCGCACCACCGCTGTGTTGGCAGCATTTATCCACCCCGGTCACTTACTTCAGTAAGCTCCCGGGGATGTCTAAACTTGCCGCCTTGCTGTGGCGCGAAATCTTTAGAGTAATAAAAGGGCGGTATTCCGGAAGCGGCGTTTCAGATAATGATGCGCCGTTTTGTTTTATAAGGATTTTCCATGACCGCATACTGGCTTGCCCAGGGCGTCGGCGTTATCGCCTTTCTGATCGGGATTACGACCTTTTTCAACCGCGATGAGCGTCGCTTTAAGCTACAGCTGGCCGTCTATAGCGCCACCATTGGCGTGCATTTCTTTTTGATGGGCGCCTGGCCGGCGGGAATGAGCGCCGAGCTGAATACCGTCCGCACTCTGATCTCCATGCGCACCCGCAGGCTGTGGGTGATGGCCCTGTTTATCGTGCTCACCCTGGTGCTGGGGCTGGCGAAGCTGCAGCACGTCATGGAGCTGCTGCCGATTATTGGCACCCTGGCCAGTACCTGGGCGCTCTTTCGCTGCTCGGGTCTAACCGTCCGCTGCGTCATGTGGTGTTCGACCGCCTGCTGGGTGATCCACAACTTTTGGCTGGGCTCGATCGGCGGCACCCTGATTGAAGGCAGCTTCCTGTTGATGAACGGTCTGAATATCATCCGATTCCGGCGGATGCAAAAGCGCGGTATCGATCCGTTTAAAGCGGAAAAGGCGGGGCAGAAAGAGAACCCCTCCGCGCGTTAGCGGAGGGGAGAGGTGAGATTAACTGCGCAGGGCGTTTTTCGCCAGCTGTTCGTCTTCAGCGATACAGGCGGCGGCGGTGAACAGCGCATCGGTCGAGGAGTTCAGCGCGGTTTCGCAGGAGTCCTGCAGAACGCCGATGATGAAGCCCACGGCGACCACCTGCATGGCGATATCGTTCGGGATACCAAACATATTACAGGCCAGCGGGATCAGCAGCAGCGACCCGCCCGCCACGCCGGAGGCGCCGCAGGCGCACAGCGAGGCGACCACGCTCAGCAGCAGCGCGGTCGGCAGATCGACCGGAACATTAAGCGTGTGTACGGCCGCCAGGGTCAGAACCGTGATGGTAATCGCCGCGCCGGCCATGTTAATGGTCGCGCCCAGCGGAATAGAGACCGAATAGGTATCGCGATCCAGATTCAGCTTTTCGCACAGCGCCATATTCACCGGAATGTTGGCGGCGGAGCTGCGGGTAAAGAAGGCGTATACGCCGCTTTCGCGCAGGCAGGTCATCACTAGCGGATACGGGTTGCGGCGGATTTTCCAGAACACCAGCAGCGGGTTAATCACCAGCGCCACCAGCAGCATACAGCCAACCAGCACCAGCAGCAGCTGGGCATAGCCCCACAGGGTTTCAAAACCGGTCGTCGCCAGCGTGGAAGCGACCAGGCCGAAGATACCCAGCGGCGCAAAGCGAATCACCACTTTAACGATAAAGGTGACCGCGTGGGACATGTCGTTAATCAGATTTTTGGTGGTTTCATTGCCGTGGCGCAGCGCGAATCCTAAACCGACGGCCCAGACCAGAATCCCGATATAGTTGGCGTTCAGCAGCGCGTCAATGGGGTTAGAAACCATGCTCATCAGCAGCCCGCGCAGGACTTCGACGATACCCGACGGTGGGGTGATGCTCTCTGCCGCCGCGTTCAGGTGCAGCGTTGACGGAAAGAGGAAGCTGAACAGCACCGCGGTTAACGCGGCGGCAAAAGTCCCCAGCAGATAGAGGAACAGAATCGGGCGGATGCTGGTTTTCTGCCCCTGCTGATGGTTGGCGATAGAGGCCATGACCAGCATCAGCACCAGCACCGGCGCCACCGCTTTCAGCGCGCCGACGAACAGCGTACCCAGCAGTCCAACCGCCACGGCGGCCGGTTTTGAGACCGTCGCCAGCAGCACGCCGAGTACCAGACCAATTAAAATTTGTTTGACCAGACTGCCCTGAGCCAGTCGCCGTAGCAGGGTCGATCGGGGTGATGGGGTTGCCATAATTCATTCCTTCCAGTGATGTCGCTGTTCGTCCCGGCTACGTGTTATTTGTAACGTTTATGTCCGGATGTAAATAGATGTTTGCCTGGTTGAGTATACGGAAAGAACGCTTCTGGGGAAGGGTAAAATGCTGTTTATCGCGCTGGGATCTTATTTTTTAACTATGTATTAACTATTTTGTGACATGAGTAAGAATAATGCGCGGCAAACGTTGCCGACCGGGTGAAACGGGTCTTCACCTGGCCGTTTACGTCTTACTGCAGCTGTTTTTTCCGATCGTTCTGCTTATTGACCCAGGCGTTGATCAGCAGCGTCAGCACCAGAATACCGCCGACCACGCCCAGCGAAATGCCGATGGGAATATGGTAAAAATCGACAATCAGCATCTTGATGCCGATAAACACCAGAATCACCGACAGGCCGTACTTCAGCATGGAGAAACGCTCCGCGACGCCCGCCAGCAGGAAATACATCGCGCGCAGGCCGAGAATCGCGAACAGGTTTGAGGTCAGCACGATAAACGGATCGGTGGTCACGGCGAAGATGGCCGGAATGCTGTCGACGGCAAAGATAACGTCGCTCAGCTCGACCAGAATCAGCACCAGCAGCAGCGGCGTGGCATAGATAACACCGTTTTTGCGGGTAAAGAAGTGTTCACCTTCGATTTTATCCGTCATGCGCAGATGATTGCGGATCCAGCGCACCAGCGGTTTATCGCCGATCCCGGAATCGTCCTCTTTCGCCAGCGCCATCTTCACGCCGGTAAACAGCAGAAATGCGCCGAAGACGTAGAGCAGCCATTCAAACTGAGAAATCAGCCAGCTGCCGGCGAAGATCATGATCGTACGCAGCACGATCGCGCCCAGTACGCCGTAAACCAGCACTCTGCGCTGTAGCGCAGGCGGAACGGCAAAGTAGCTGAACAGCATCAGCCAGACGAAGACGTTATCCACGGCCAGCGCTTTCTCGATCAGGTAGCCGGTGAGGAACGCCAGCGCTTGCGGGTCGGCCACGGCGCGACCTTCGGTCTGCACCAGATACCACCAGAAAGCGGCGTTAAACAGCAGCGAGAGGGTAACCCAGAGAATGGACCAGCCAGCGGCCTGCTTCATGGTCATGCTATGCGCACCACGCCGTCCCTGCAGCAGCAGATCGATAGCCAGCATGATGGCCACGACCACTGCGAATCCGCCCCATAACAACGGTGTGCCGACAGTATTCATTACTATTTTCCTTACATAAAAACAAAACGGCTGACGTCGGAAGACGGCAGCCGCTGCGCTTTTATGCATAGACCTCGCCTTCCGGCAAGGTCTCACTTACAACAAGAATCTGTTGCCCGGTGACCGGATGCGGTTTTTCACGCATCGTAATGACGATCGGCCGGCAAGGAAGTTACTCCCCTTTGCGCGTAACAAAGTATTACAGGTTATAAATGGCGTCAATGGAGGCCGACGGACCATTTACACAGCTTTACGCCACCGGTTGACTATCCGCCGGGAAGACCACGCCGGTCTGGCGACGAATTTCGCTCAGCAGCTTCGCCGTGATGCGGCTCACTTCCAGACCCGGATGAGCCACCTCGTTGGCTTCGACCAGACGAGCGAACTCCTCCGCTTCATACAGCATCGTATTGATATGCTGCGGCTGGGTGAGATCCTGAGACTTGCCGCCGCGCGGCACGAAGCACACTTTCTGGCATTCGGAGATTTTTTCGATCACCAGCGCGCCGGCTTCGCCCTGAATTTCGCTGGGGATGGCGGAATCGCTGACCTTCGAGTGGTGCAGGGTGACATCGAAATCCCCGTAGCTGAGAACGACCGTGCCCTGGCCATCGACGCCGCTCTCCAGCAGGCTGGCGGTTGCGTGCACCGCGCGAGGCTCGCCCCACAGCGCCACCGCGGAGGCCAGACAGTAAAAGCCGATATCCATGATCGAGCCGTTAGAGAAGGCCGGATTGAAGGTGTTGGGATTTTCGCCGTCGAGATAGCGCTGATAGCGGGAAGAGTACTGGCAGTAGTTAATAAAGGCTTTGCGCAGCTTGCCGATCTTGTCGAACGATTGTTTAAGCAGCAGGAAATTTGGCAGGCTGGCGGTTTTGAACGCTTCGAAGAGCACCACGTTATTTTCCCGCGCCGTTTTGATTGCGGCTTCAACTTCCTGCAGGTTCGAGGCCAGCGGTTTTTCGCAAATCACGTGCTTTTTATGGCGCAGGAACAGGCGGGTTTGCGGGAAGTGCAGCGAGTTTGGGCTGGCGATATAGACCGCGTCAACGTCAGGGCTTTGCGCTAAATCTTCCAGCGAAGTGAACAGATGTTCGACGGGATAGTCGCTGGCGAAGGCCTGGGCTTGCTCAAGGCTGCGGGAGTAGATGGCGGTGAGTTTATATTTGCCGGTTTCATGGGCGGCATCGACAAACTGCTTGGTTATCCAGTTTGTGCCAACAACTGCGAAACGTATCATAAACGTTGACGAACTCCGTAAAAGGGACCTTTCGTCACTGTAGCACGCCATCATGACAAAACCAGTGCGCTATGGCGCAGAACGCTCTAACGAAAGCTGGGTCAGCCACAGGCGGGTATCAAACTCCAGCTGATGGTACTGCGGCTCCATATGGCAGCACAGCTGATAGAACGCTTTGTTGTGCTCTTTTTCCTTCAGGTGCGCCAGCTCGTGCACCACGATCATCCGCAGAAAATCCTCCGGCGCATCGCGAAAGACGGTGGCGACGCGAATTTCGGCTTTGGCCTTTAGCTTGCCGCCCTGAACGCGGGAGATGGCGGTATGCAGGCCGAGCGCGTTGTTGAGCACGTGGATCTTGTTGTCGTACATCACCTTATTGATCGGCACCGCGCCGCGCAGAAAGCGGGACTTCAGATCCTGGGTATACTGGTACAGCGCTTTATCGTTGTTGATATCGTGACCCTGCGGATAGCGCTTTTTCAGCACCTCGCCGAGACGGTTCTGTTCGATTAACGCGGTGACCTGCGCCAGCAGGGATTCAGGGTAGCCCTGGAGATAGGTTAAAGTGCTCATGCAGCCTGTTTGGGTCATTCAGCGACAACAGCCGGGGATTCTAGCACCCCGCGCGGGCAGGATGCCAGAAAGGCGGCGTTACTCGATTATCGCGTCTTCTACCGCCCGGTAGCTAAAGAAGTCAAACAGCGCCTCTTTACGATGCAGCATGCTATCCACGCAGGCCATGCCGACAAACGCGCCGGTAAACTCGCCGTAGCGGCTGTATTCATCGGAAAAACGCGAGGTGTCGTAGACCGCGCCGATGTTTTGGTATTTTGCGCCATCCGCGGACCACGAGCACCGTATCTCCCGGCCGTTAATCGCCATCGCCAGATAGACTTCTCCCTCCGCAAGGCGGATTTTCTGCGGGTCGTCGTGACGCTCGCCGTTATCCATATAAATGATGGCCAGCTGCGCTGCGCCGGAGGCTTCATCCCAGGTTTTATGCAAAAACAGATAGTTCATGTTGTCGTAATAGAGCGTCAGGCCGGCGCTGTGCTGATAAATCTCCGGGCTGAACTCCATCTTCGTGACGATGGTGGCGTATACCGAGGTGAGCTTTTTCGCCAGCAGACTGACTTTATTGAGCGAGCTCAGCGACTCCTGGCCGCGTAAGGCAAGGTAGCCCGCTTTACGTTCAAGGCTGGTAAAGCGCTGAAAGCGGATCCGCGGCGCATAGAAGGCGTTATCCAGCGTCTGCCCATCAAAATCATCCCTGTCTGGTTTAGCCGGAAACGGCTGAGAAGGCAGATTAGACTCTTCCACCTGGTGCTGAGCGAGGTTCCCCCCGGCCGCCATGCGCAGCCAGCCATCGTCGCTCCATACCATCTTTTGTATCGCCGTCTCGCGGCCCAGCGGGCAGCGCAGCGCCTGGCGGAAGGGTCTGCTGCAAAGATGGGTTAACCAGACTTCGCCCGTCGGGGTCTCGACGTAGCTGCCGTGCCCGGCTTTTTGCAGATAGGTTTGCGGATTGAAGTAGTGTGGTTTGAGATGGTCTGCGTCGTGGCGCGCGTTAAAGTTCTCCGGCCAGGAGGTGACGATGGGGTTTTGCGGATCGCCTTCATAGGGGCCGGCGACCTGCGTTGCGCGCGCCATGGTGACCGCATGGCCGTAGCCGGTGCCGCCTTCGGCGACCATCAGGTAGTAATAGTCGCCGCGGCGCGTCAAATGCGGTGCTTCAATACAGCCGCGATCGGTACCGCCGCGCCAGATCCGCTGCGGATAGCCGACAACGCTTCGCGTTTGCGGCGAATACTCCACCAGGCAAATGGCGCCCGGTTTTTCGTAACCTTCGCGGGTTTCCCACTCCAGGGAAACGATCCATTTTTTTCCGTCGGTGTCGTGCAAAATGGAGGCATCGAACCCGGCAGAGTGGAGATAAACCGGCTCACTCCACGGGCCGGTGATTTCACTGGCGGTAATAAGATAGTTATCTACATCGAAATAACGTGAATTCATGGAATTCATCACGCCATAAATAACGTAGAACAGCCTTTCCTCTTCACACCAGGTCAGGCTCGGTGCCCAAATGCCTTTGGCGGAGGGCAGCTTTTTTAAATCCGGATTATTATCATCGGTAAGAACGTGGGTAAGTAGTTGCCAATGTTTTAAATCCCTCGAATGATAAACCGGCAGACCGGGAAACCATTCAAAGGAAGAGACCGCCACATAATAATCATCGCCGCGCCGACAGATACTGGGGTCAGGATTAAAACCTTTAAACACAGGATTCTGAATCATCGTATTTACCCTTAATGCGCAAAATATAGCGATGATTGTAAATAGGCGATGGCGACGGGGATATATAGACTCTGGCTATTTATATAATAAACGTCTACTTATCCGGTGATGCGGCTCACAAAAACGCGTTATTTCTCCGCCCGACGCCCTACGGCATCGGTGCTTCTGACTTTGTGACGGAAGGCCAGCGGGGTGTCGTTCATCATCTCTTTAAACTTGAGGCAGAAGTAGGCGCTGTCGGTGAAGCCGGCGCTTTGCGAGATATCGCTAATCTTCAGGTCGGTGTTGGTCAGTAGATTGATAGCGATATTCAGTTTGCGCAGCAGCATAAATTTTTTGAAGCTGATGCCGAAGGCGGATTTAAAGGTGCGGGAAAACCAGGATTTCGACCACCGGCAGCGGCGGGCGGCTTCTTCGGTTGTCATCTCAAAATTTTCATTTTCATCAATAGATTGCAGAAGTTCGATCAGCTCGCTCAGATAGCGGTGGTTGGTGCGTTCGGTAATGGGGACGGAATCTTTCAGGCTATTAAAGGCGTGCAGCAGTACGCTCTGCATCAGGGAGCGAAACAGCGAATCGGTAAAGTCGCTGAACTCGCCGCACCAGCTCAGCAGCAGCTCCAGGCGCTCGGCTTCCTCGCCGGAAAGGTAAGCGACCGCGCCGCAGTGGGCGGCGGGGAGCGACAGGTCGTATCCCTCGAGCCACTCTTTTTCGAATTGCATAAGATAACGCTTGTGGCTGGCGGCGGCCGGGAGCGTCATTTCATGGATCAGTAAGGCGGGGACGAAAACCAGGGTATTGTTTTTTATGGTAAATTTCTCATCACCAATCGAATAGCTGCCCTCCGACTCTCGGAACCACATCAGTTCGTCCATCATATGAAAATGCGGGACTACGTTTATGCCATTGAAATCGTTTATGTTATCTACCCGCAGGGTAAATAGCTCGCCGGCGCCCACGGGGATCTTTTCGAAAACGGGAGATTCATCACTCATCGGGTACACTCTTCTTATATTTAACAGGATGATTTATACATAATCGGTAAGCCCTAAGCAATAACGTACAGAGGACAAATATTAACGATCTTTCTGGCGGAGGCGCGATGAACACTGCCCGTATCAGTATTAAAGAAAAATTTAGCTATGGGTTAGGGGATACCGGCTGTAATTTAGTCTGGCAGACGGTGATGCTGTTTATGGCCTGGTTTTATACCGACGTATTTGGTTTAAGTCCGGCGCATATGGGGACCATGTTTCTCGCAGTCAGGGTATTAGACGCGGTCACCGATGTATTAATGGGGGCGGTGGCGGATCGTACCCGGACTAAATATGGGCAATTCCGCCCTTATATTTTATGGTTCGCGATTCCTTTTGGCGTACTTTGCTGCTTAACGTTTTATACGCCGGATTTCGGCTATACCGGCAAGCTGATTTACGCCTATGTTTCTTATACCTTATTATCGCTGGTCTATACGGCGATTAACGTTCCGTATTGCGCGATGATCAATAATATCTCTAACGATTCCCGCGAGCGCGTTTCGCTTCAGTCCTGGCGCTTTGCGCTCAGTACGCTCGGCGGTCTGATTGTCTCGCTGACCGCGCTGCCGCTGGTGGCCTGGCTGGGTCAGGGTAATGTGCAAAACGGCTATTTTTACACCATGATTGTGATGGGGTGCCTTAGCATCATTCTGTTCTTTATCTGCTTCGGCCTGACGAAAGAGCGCTACACCACGGATATCGCGGTCAACAATCAAAGCAGCATTCTTGACGATCTGAAAACCCTGCTCGCCAACAAGGACTGGCGCATTCTCTTCGCGCTCAACGTCGTTAACCTGATTGCGGTGCTGTTTAAAGGCGGGACCACGCTCTATTACGTCAACAACATTATGGGGCGGGCGGATCTGGGCAGCCTGCTGCTGACCACCACCCTGGCTTCCGGCGTGCTGGGGGCGATGCTCTCCCCGTTTATCTTTAAAAATATTGATAAAGTGAAAGGGTTTAAAATCTCGATGGCCATCGAGGCGGCGCTGCTGATAGGCATGTACTTCGTCCCGGCGGGGAACGTGGCCGCTATCTTTGCGCTGGTGATTATCATCAATATTATTCAGCTGGCCGCCACGCCGCTGCAGTGGAGCATGCTGTCCGATATTATCGATGCGGAAGAGAAACGCAGCGGTAAAAAACTCAGCGGGATCGTTTTTTCAACAAACCTGTTTGCCATCAAGCTGGGGATCGCCATCGGCGGCGCGCTGGTGGGCTATATGCTGGCATGGGGCGACTACGTTGGCGGCGCAGCGCAGCAAACCGACTCCGCGCTGCAGATGATCGCGCTGCTGTTCACCGTCTTCCCCGGGGTACTGGTGGCGCTGCTGATTGTTATCATGAGCAAGTACAGCCTGGACGATAAACGCCTGTCGCGCCTGGCGCAGGACGACCTCCCGGCGTAACGGACTGTCGCCCGGCAGATGGAGATAATCGGCGCATCTCTATTCTACTGGGCGAAGTTTGCGTATAAACTCGCGGGTTTTAGAGTTCCGGAGGCACAAAGGCGATGAGCCAGGTAGAGTTAAACGGTGAGTTATTCACATTAGAGCGGTTCCCGCCGAATGCTGAAGAGGAAGCGCTTCAGGCGTGGGAAGCGGCGGATGAATATCTGCTGCAACAGGTGAATGACGTCGACGGCCTGACGCTCATTTTCAATGACAGCTTTGGCGCGCTGGGCTGCGCGCTGGCGGAACGCAACCCGGTAAGCATCAACGATTCCTACGTATCTAAGCTGGCGACCCGCTACAACCTGCGGATGAACGGCATTGATGAAGAGAGCGTACGTTTTCAGGATCCCCTGAGCGAACTGCCTGCCGCGCCGGCGCTGGTGCTCATTAAGGTTCCGAAGCAGCTGGCGCTGCTGGAGCAGCAGCTGCGCGCGCTGCGCGAGGTTGTCACGCCGGAAACCCGTATCATCGCCGCCGCGAAAGCGCGGGATGTCCACAATTCCACCCTGGCGCTGTTTGAGAAGATCCTCGGCACCACCACCACATCGCTGGCATGGAAAAAGGCGCGGCTGATTTTCTGTACCTTTACCGCGCCTGAGGTGGCCGATGCGCCGCAAACCTACAGCTGGCCGCTGGACGGTACGCCGTGGACGATTCACAACCACGCCAACGTGTTCGCCCGCAGCGGCCTTGATATTGGCGCGCGCTTCTTCCTGGAGCATCTGCCGGCAAATATTGAAGGCGAGATCGCCGATCTTGGCTGCGGCAACGGCGTGATTGGCCTGAAAGCGCTGGCTTTAAACCCGGACGCCCGGGTGATGTTTACCGATGAGTCCTATATGGCGGTCGCTTCCAGCCGGCTGAACGTCGAAACCAATATGCCGGATGACCTCGAGCGCTGCGAGTTTGTGGTGAATAACGCGCTGTCCGATATTGAGCCGGACCGCTTCGCCGCCATCCTCTGCAACCCGCCGTTTCATCAGCAGCATGCGATCACCGATCATATTGCCTGGCAGATGTTTAACGACGCCCGCCGCAGCCTGAAGTACGGCGGCGAGCTGTATGTCGTCGGCAACCGCCATCTCGATTATTTCCGCAAGCTGAAGCGCGCGTTCGGTAACTGCACGACGATCGCCACCAATAATAAATTTGTGGTGTTGAAAGCGACAAAGGTGCGCAAACAGCGCTGAGCGTTATCGACTTTCCCGGTTTCCCCGGCTTGCGGCTGACGCCTTAGCCGAGCTACCGGCTGACGCCTTAGCCGGGCTACCGGCTGACGCCTTAGTCGGGCTACCGGCTGATACCTTAGTCGGACTACCGGCCGGGTTTTCTTTCCCTAAATCGACAGCGCCAGCCGGGTGCCCTGAGCGATTGCCCGCCGGGCGTCCAGCTCCATCGCCACGTCGCAGCCGCCAATCAAATGCACCGTTTTACCCGCCGTCTGCAGCGGATCGGCCAGCTCGCGGCGGGGATCCTGACCGGCGCAGATAATCACATGATCAACGTTAAGCACCTGAGATTCGCCGCCGATCGTCACATGTAGGCCGGCATCATCGATCCGTTGATAGCTGACGCCGGGGATCATTTGGACGCCGCGGGCCAGCAGGGTAGCGCGATGGATCCAGCCGGTGGTTTTCCCCAGCCCGTCGCCGGGCTTGCTGGTTTTGCGCTGGAGCATCACGATCTGGCGCGGGCTTTTAGCCAGCTGCATCCCCTCCGGGCGTAATCCGCCCGCGCTCTGCAGGCTGGTATCGATCCCCCATTCCGCACAGAACTCGCCAATATTCTGGCTGGTGGCGATGCCGGACTGGCTGAGGTACATGGCGGTATCAAAGCCGATCCCGCCGCAGCCGATAATCGCCACCTTCTTGCCGACCGGCGCTTTATCACGCAGGACATCGAGGTAGCTCAGCACCTTCGGATGATCGATCCCGGCGATATCCGGCATCCGCGGGGCGATCCCGGTGGCGAGGATAATCTCATCAAATGCCCGCAGATCGTCGGCCGTCACCCGGGTTTTAAGCCGCAGCGCGACGCCGGTAAGATCCAGCATCCGGCGGTAATAACGCAGAGTCTCATGGAACTCCTCTTTGCCGGGGATCTGTTTGGCGATAGTAAACTGGCCGCCAATCTCATGGTGCCCGTCAAAGAGCGTCACCTGATGCCCGCGCGAGGCGGCGTTAACGGCAAAGGCCAGGCCGGCAGGACCGGCGCCGACTACCGCCAGCCGCTTCGGTGCGGTCGCGGGCGCTATCGGCATCAGGGTTTCATGGCAGGCGCGCGGGTTGACCAGACACGAGGTGACTTTACCGGCGAAGATCCGATCGAGGCAGGCCTGGTTGCAGCCAATACAGGTATTGATCTCATCCGCCCGCCCGCTCTGTGCTTTAGAGAGAAATTCGCTGTCGGCGAGGAAAGGGCGGGCCATCGATACCATGTCGGCGTCTCCGCGGGCCAGGATCGCCTCCGCCACGGCGGGATCGTTAATCCGGTTGGTGGTGACCAGCGGGATCGACACCGCGCCTTTCAGCTTGCGGGTGACCCAGCTAAACGCGCCGCGCGGTACCGGAGTGGCGATGGTGGGAATGCGCGCCTCGTGCCAGCCGATGCCGGTATTGATAATCGTGGCCCCGGCGGCTTCAATCGCTTTCGCCAGCTCGGTGACCTCCGCCAGGGTGCTGCCGCCGCTGACCAGGTCGAGCATCGACAGGCGGTAGACAATAATAAAATCGCTGCCCGCGCGCTCCCGCACGGCTCTGACCACCTCTACGGCAAAACGCATGCGTCGGGCGTAGTCGCCGCCCCACTGGTCGTCGCGCAGGTTGGTGCGCGCGGCAAGAAATTCGTTAATCAGATAGCCTTCCGAGCCCATCACTTCGACGCCGTCGTACCCTGCTTCCCGCGCCAGCTGGGCGCAGCGGGCAAAATCATCGATCAGCTGTAAGATCTCTTCGTGGCTCAGTTCGTGAGGCGTAAAGGGGTTGATCGGCGCCTGCAGCGCGGAAGGGGCCACCAGCTGCGGCTGGTAGCTGTAGCGCCCGGTATGCAGGATCTGCAGCGCGATTTTGCCGCCCTCCTCGTGTACCGCATCGGTGATATGGCGGTGATGAGCGAGATGGCTGGCGTCGTTAAGCACCGCGCCGCCCGCCATGGTGACGCCGGAAGGCGCCGGGGCAACCCCGCCGGTGACGATCAGCGCCACCCCGTGGCGGGCGCGCTCGGCGTAAAACGCCGCCAGCCGCTGTGCGCCGTCCGGCAGCTCCTCCAGGCCAGTGTGCATCGAGCCCATCAACACGCGGTTTTTGAGCGTTGTGAACCCCAGGTCAAGCGGGGCGAAAAGCGACGGGTAGCGGCTCATAATCTCTTCCAGTGTAAAATTATTGTTATGTGGTCGGATGAGTTACTAATTTAGCCGCCGCGGGCGAAAAGGGAAAAGGGGAGTGCGGCGATTGTGATGGGATTCAAAGAACGGCGGAAGGTTCTCCCTTACCCCGGCCCTCTCCCTCCGGGAGGGGGAGAAGGGCGGAATGGCGCCGGGGCCAGTTATGCCCGGACGGTTTCTTCTCCTGTAGGGGAGAGGCTTAGGGTGAGGGGGCAACAGGGGCACGGCGCGTCAGCCCCGGCGCCTGCCACATCGAGGTCGTTAATCCGCTGTCCACCAGACCGAGCTGCTCGGCGTACACCGACTGCCATTTGATCATCATCTCGTGATACAGCTCGCGATGCGCCGGATTGGGCGTAAATTCCCGGTGCCAGCTCACCAGCTTCTCGCCCGTCGCCGCCATATCGCCGTACAGCCCGGCACCGGTGCCGGCGGCGATCGCGCAGCCCAGCGCCGTCGCCTCGCGGACCTCCGGCACCCGCACCGGGAGGCCGGTGACATCGCTGAGGATCTGGCTCCACAGCGCGCCTTTTGAGCCCCCGCCCGCAAAGACCAGGCTGTCAAACCGCACGCCGGAAAACTGCGAAATTTGCGCCAGATTACAGGCAGAGACAATCGCCGCGTTCTCTTCCAGCGCGCGGAAGAGGGTGGCCTTATTGCATTTTTCCGGGTCGATGGAGAGGTTAATAAACGACGGCGCGGCGTGGTACCACTGCTTAAAGTGCATGGCGTCAGAGAAGATCGGCATCACCCCGTGGGAACCCGCCGGCACGCGGCTGGCCATCTCTTCGAGCAGGCTGTAGGCGTCGACGCCGAGGCGCCCGGCAATCAGCTTCTCCTCCGCGCAGAACGCGTCGCGGAACCAGCGCATGGTCAGGCCGGTGAAGAAGCTGATGGACTCCGCCTGCGCCATGCCGGGAATGACATGCGGGTTAACGCGAATATTCATCTCCGGGTCAGTTCGGACTTCCGGCAGATTAACCACCTGCTGCCAGAAAGTGCCGCCGAGCACCGCCGTCTGCCCGGCGCGCACCACGCCGAGGCCCAGGCAGCCGAGCTGGACGTCGCCGCCGCCCATCACCACCGGCGTGCCCGCGCGCAGCCCGCTTTGCGCCGCCGCCGCGTCGGTCACCGCTCCCAGTACGCTGCCGGTCTCTTTGACCGGCGAGAGAATATCGGCCCGCAGCCCGGCCATATCCAGCAGCGCCGGGCGCCAGTCGCGGCTGAAGAGATCGAGCATGCCGGTCGTTCCGGCGTTAGAAGGGTCAACCGCCAGTTCGCCGGAAAGCTTTGCCGCCAGCCAGTCGCTGATCATGGTGATGGTCGCCGCTTTGCGGTAGATATCCGGGCGATGATGGGCCAGCCACAGCAGGCGCGGCATGGCGCTCAGCGCCAGGGTCTGCCCGGACACGCCGTACACTTCGGATTCAAAACGGTCGTCGTGGATCTCTTTGAGCTCCGCCACCTCGCGGCTGGCGCGGGCGTCAACGTTGGCGCAGGCCCAGATGGCCTCGCCGTTGCGGTCGTAAAGCACGATGCCTTCACGCATCGAGCAGCAGGCCACGGACTGAATATCGGTCGCAGAGAGATGGGCGGCGGCCAGCGCCTGACGGATACACTGGCAGGCCAGCTGCCAGTTGGTGCCAAGGTCGAACTCCATCGAGCCGGGGACATTGTCCACGCTCAGGTGCTTCCATTCGGCCTGGCCGACCGCCATCTGGCGGCCCTGGAGATCGAATACGACCGCCCGAATGCTGCCGGTCCCGGCATCTAACGCTAACAGGTAACTCATGACATGCGCCTCGCTCGTGTTGCGCGGCGCAGGGCCGTTATGAGGCCAGCGTCAGCACCGCGCGTGCTGTTGTCTCTTCCGTTACCAGGCCATTAATCCGCTTGCCGATAAGGGCCGCGTAAATCGCCTGCGCTTTTTCTGTGCCCCCGGCGACGCCCACGATGGTCGGCAGCTGCGCCAGTTCATCAAGGGTGACGCCGAGCAGTTCCCGATGGATCTCCAGCCCTTCAACCGGTTTGCCGTCGGCCTGCAGGAAATAACCTAAAATGTCGCCGACCGCGCCTTTGCGGGCGTACATTAGCTGTTCGCCTTCGCTGATATAGCCGGAGCGCAGGATGGTGGCGTCCCGGCGCTGGTCAATGGCGCCGATACCTACCACCGCCGCATCCGCCGCCGTCGCGGCCAGGATCACGTCGCGGACGCTCGATTCCCGGCGCAGGATCTCTGCCACATCCGCCGATGACACCCGCAGCGGCGCGGGGATCATACTGACGCTACAGGCGGCATCCAGCTGGCCAATGCCGGTCATATACGGGCCCACGCCGCCGGAAAGCGTCACCAGCCGAACCTGCTGGGAGCCGATAAACCCGCTCAGATGCTGCAGGCAGCTCATGGTGGCTTCGCCAAAGCCCACCGCCAGCAGCTGTCCCGGCTCCAGCACGCCCATTAACGATTGCGCCGCGCCAATCCCCAGGCGGGTGTTCATCGGCGGGGTATTCAGCGCCGGCAGCACGCGGGCAATTTTCAGACCGAAGCGCTGCTGAAGTTCGGTTTCCAGCGCCAGGCAGCCCTCATAACGCGAATTAATCTGGACGCGGATCACCCCCGACTGGCGGCCCTTCTCCAGCAGGCGGGAGATCTTTAACCGCGGCAGCCCTAAACGCTCGCCGATGTCGTTCTGCGTCAGGCCGTCGTGGTAGTAACACCACGCCACCCGCGCCACCAGCTCCTCCTCGGCTAACGCCAGCCCGGCGTAGCGGCTCTCTTCCGTAATGCGTTTTTCGCTCATAAAGTGAACTCTTATAAAAATTTAGATCATATGTTCGTTATTGCGCGGTCGGAAAATGTGAGCCGACTGGCAAAACGGATCTTTCGTTGTCCGCTGGTTTTCTTCAAACGATCGAAAGCATAAAACTGTGATCGTTGCACGGTTGTAAATATAGTTCACCGTCTACGATTTTGAACATTATTAATTTAAAAAATCTTTTGTTCAAAATGAGGCGCGATGATGAAGCCACTGCTTGAAGCTCGCCAAATCGGCAAACAGTTCTCCGGCGTCACCGTGCTGAAGCAGATTGATTTCACGCTGCTTTCCGGCCAGGTGCACGCGCTGATGGGCGGTAACGGCGCCGGAAAATCGACGCTGATGAAGATTATCGCCGGGGTAGAGACCCCCGACAGCGGTGAGCTCATCCTCGGCGAACGTACATTTGCGCGCCTTACTCCCGCCCAGGCCCATCAGCAGGGCGTGTATCTGGTGCCGCAGGAACCGATGTTATTCCCCAATCTGACGGTGCGGGAAAATATTCTTTTTCGTCTGCCAAAGCGGGCGGATACCGAGGCCCGCCTGCAGGAAAAGCTTCAGCAGCTTAGCTGCCAGCTTAACCTCGAGGCGGCGGCCAGCACCCTGGAAGTCGCCGACCAACAAATGGTGGAGATCCTGCGCGGGCTGATGCGCGACGCGCAGATCCTGATCCTCGATGAACCCACTGCCTCATTGACGCCGGGGGAAACCGAGCGCCTGTTTCGCCAGATCCGCTCTTTGCAGGCGCTCGGCGTCGGGATCGTGTTTATCTCGCACAAGCTGCCGGAGATCCGCCAGGTCGCCAGCCACGTCTCGGTGATGCGCGACGGCGCGGTGGTGCTGAGCGGGGAAACCGCGCACTACGGCGACAACCAGCTAATCGGCGCAATGACGCCCGTCAGCCGCGATCGTGCGCTGAGCGACACGCAAAAGCTGTGGCTGGCGCTGCCGGGCAATCGCCGCACTCAGGCGCAGGATTTCCCGGTCCTTAGAGTAGAAGATCTGACCGGAGAAGGTTTTATCGATCTCAACCTGGAGATCCGCGCCGGGGAGATCGTCGGCCTCGCCGGGCTGGTCGGATCCGGGCGCACCGAATTTGCCGAAACGCTCTACGGTCTGCGACCGGCGCGCGCCGGGCGGGTATGGCTGGAAAACCGCGATATCAGCCGCGACAGTACGCGCGCCAGGCTTGCCTGCGGGCTGGTCTATCTGCCGGAGGACAGGCAGGTTTCCGGGCTGTTTCTCGATGCGCCGGTGCGCTGGAACACGGTGATGTTTAACCAGCCGTCGCTGTGGCAGCAGAACAGGCGCGAAGCGGCGGTGGTGGAGCGCTATCACCGGGCGCTGGGGATCAAAATGGCCGATGGCGATCGCCCGGTGCGCACGCTCTCCGGCGGTAACCAGCAGAAGGTACTGCTGGCGCGCTGCCTGGAGGCTAACCCGCTGCTGCTGATCGTCGATGAGCCGACCCGCGGCGTGGACGTTTCCGCCCGCGCCGACATCTATCAGCTGTTGAAAAGCGTCGCCGCGCAGAACGTGGCGGTATTGATGATCTCCAGCGATCTCGACGAGTTCGTTGGCCTGGCCGATCGGGTGCTGGTGATGCATCAGGGCAGGCAGAGCGGCGAGCTGGCGCAGCAGGCGGTCAGCGTTGACCGGATGATGACCCTGGCCTTCGGAGGACAGGCATGAAAACGTTATTAAAGAATCGTGAACTGAGCGCCTTTCTCGCCATCGTGGTGCTGTTTGCCGGGCTGGTGGCGCTCAACCCGGCTTATTTCAGTTTACAAACCCTGGCCATGATCTTTGCCAGCGCGCAGATCCTTTGCCTGCTGGCGCTGGGGGCAACGCTGGTGATGCTCACTCGCAATATCGACGTTTCGGTAGGCTCCACCGTCGGCCTGAGCGCTATCGCGACAGGCGTGGCGCTGAATAGCGGGTATGGCCTGATGACCGCCATCGCCTTCGCGCTGGCGATCGGCGCGCTGGCCGGCGCCTTTAACGGCCTGCTGGTGGTGGGGCTGCGCATCCCGGCGATTGTCGCCACCCTCGGCACCCTCGGGCTTTATCGCGGGGTGATGCTGCTGTGGACCGGCGGTAAGTGGATTGAAGGTTTACCGAACAGCCTGAAGGCGCTGTCGGAGCCGGCGTTCATCGGTATTTCGCCGCTGGGCTGGCTGGTGCTGGCGCTGCTGCTGGCGGGCGGCTGGATACTGTCGCGCACCGCCTTTGGCCGTGATTTTTACGCCGTCGGCGATAACCTCGCCGCGGCCCGCCAGCTCGGGGTGGCGGTGAACCGCACGCGGATGCTGGCATTTACCCTTAACGGCATGCTGGCGGCCTGCGCCGGGATTGTGTTCGCCGCGCAGATTGGCTTTGTGCCCAATCAGACCGGCAGCGGCCTGGAGATGAAGGCCATCGCCGCCTGCGTGCTCGGCGGGATCTCGCTGCTTGGCGGTACCGGCACGCTGCTGGGCGCTTTTCTCGGCGCCTTCTTCCTCACCCAAATTGACACCGTGCTGGTGCTGTTCCGTCTCCCGGCGTGGTGGAATGACTTCATCGCCGGCCTGGTGCTGCTCGGCGTACTGGTGCTCGACGGGCGTCTGCGTCAGGCGCTGGCCCGCCATCAGCGGGCGCTGAAGTACAGCCGCTTTCAGCCCGGTAATAAAGGGGGCAAGCGCGTGGCCCCGTTTCCCGAACGCAAAAACAAAGAGGTGGCGTAAATGAAGCTCAACTGGGAAAGCGCGCTGCTGGCGCTACTGGTGCTGGAGATCCTGCTGTTTGGCGCCCTGAATCCGCGCATGCTGGATCTCAATATGCTGCTGTTCAGCACCAGCGACTTTATCTGCATTGGCATCGTGGCGCTGCCGCTGACGCTGGTAATTATCAGCGGCGGGATTGATATTTCGCTCGGTTCCACCATCGGCCTGTGCGCCATCGCGCTGGGGGTGATGATGCAGGCGGGCTGGCCCATGAGCCTCGCAATCCCCCTGACGCTGCTGCTCGGCCTGCTGTGCGGGTTGCTGAACGCGGCGCTGATTCATTACACCGGTATTAGCCCGCTGGTGATTACGCTCGGCACCCTGTACCTCTACGGCGGCGGCGCGCTGCTGCTTTCTGGTATGGCCGGGGCAACCGGCTACGAAGGCATCGGCGGATTCCCGGATAGCTTTACCGCCTTCGCCAACCTGACCCTGTTCGGCCTGCCGATACCGCTGGTGCTGTTCGCCGTTATCACCTTTTTCTTCTGGCTGCTGGCCCACCGCGGGCGCTTTGGGCGGCACCTTTTTCTGCTCGGGCAGAACCCGCGCGCCGCGCGCTACGCCGCGCTTTCCGTTAACGGGATGCCCTACGCGCTGTATGGCCTGGTGGGCGTGGCGTCGGCGGTAGCGGCGCTGGTGATGGTCTCCTATTTCGGCTCGGCGCGCTCGGACTTAGGCCGCGACCTGCTGATGCCGGCGCTGACCGCCGCGGTGCTCGGCGGGGCCAATATCTACGGCGGTTCCGGCTCGATCGTCGGCACGGCGCTGGCCGCGCTGCTGGTGGGCTATTTACAACAAGGTTTGCAAATGGTCGGCATCCCCAACCAGGTGTCGAGCGCGCTGTCAGGGGCGCTGTTGGTTGTGGTGGTGATGGGGCGTTCGCTGAGCCTGCACCGTGAATGGGTGCGGATGAGCTGGCGGCGTCTTTTCTCGCGTAAAACAATCGGAGCATAAAATGAAAACAAAACTGATCGTGCTGGCGATGGCGCTGGGTATGGCATCGGCCCAGGCGGCGGACCGTATCGCCTTTATTCCTAAGCTGGTTGGCGTCGGCTTCTTTACCAGCGGCGGTAACGGCGCGAAAGAGGCGGGTAAAGCGCTCGGCGTGGACGTCACCTACGACGGCCCGACCGAACCGAGCGTCTCCGGGCAGGTGCAGCTGATCAACAACTTCGTCAACCAGGGCTACAACGCGATTATCGTCTCCGCCGTATCGCCGGACGGGCTGTGCCCGGCGCTGAAGCGGGCGATGCAGCGCGGGGTGAAGGTCCTGACCTGGGACTCCGATACCAAACCAGAGTGCCGCAGCATCTATATCAACCAGGGTACGCCGCAGCAGCTCGGCGGCCTGCTGGTGGAGATGGCGGAAAAGCAGGTGACGAAGCCTGCCGCCAAAGTGGCGTTTTTCTACTCCAGCCCGACGGTGACCGACCAGAACCAGTGGGTAAAAGAGGCGAAGGCCAAAATCGAAAAAGCGCATCCGCAGTGGGAAGTGGTGACCACGCAGTTTGGCTATAACGACGCCACCAAATCGCTGCAAACCGCCGAGGGGATCTTAAAAGCGTACCCGGATCTCGACGCCATTATCGCCCCGGACGCCAACGCGCTTCCGGCGGCTGCCCAGGCGGCAGAGAATCTCAAGCGCCAGGGCGTGGCGATTGTCGGCTTTAGTACCCCGAACGTGATGCGTCCCTACGTGGAGCGCGGCACGGTAAAAGCCTTCGGCCTGTGGGACGTGGTGCAGCAGGGCAAGATCGCGGTTAACGTCGCCGATCGTCTGCTGAAAAAGGGCGATCTTAACGTCGGCGACAGCGTTGATGTGAAAGATCTCGGCGCCCTGAAAGTCGAGCCCAACAGCGTGCAGGGCTATCAGTATGAAGCGAAAGGCAACGGCATCGTGCTGCTGCCGGAGCGGGTGGTGTTCACCAAAGAGAATATCAATAACTACGATTTCTGATGGAGGATGAGATGGCTGATTTAGACGATATCAAAGAGGGAAAAAACTTCGGCTTAGACCGTCCGCAGCAGAATACGCTGTATACGCTGAAGGGCTGCGGGTCGCTGGAGTGGGGGATGCAGTCGCGGCTGGCGCGTATCTTCAACCCGCAGAGCAACCGCACGGTGATGCTGGCGTTCGACCACGGCTATTTTCAGGGGCCGACCACCGGGCTGGAGCGTATCGATCTCTCTATTGCGCCGCTGTTCGAAGAGACCGACGTGCTGATGTGCACCCGTGGCGTGCTGCGCAGTCAGGTGCCGGCGGCGACCAACAAACCGGTGGTGCTGCGCGCTTCCGGCGGCAACTCGATCCTCAGCGAACTTTCCAACGAGTGCGTGGCGGTGGCGATGGAGGACGCGCTGCGCCTGAACGTCTGCGCGGTGGCGGCGCAGGTCTATATCGGCAGCGAGCATGAGCATCAGTCGATCAACAACATCATCAAGCTGGTGGACGCCGGCAACCGCTACGGTATGCCGGTGCTGGCGGTAACCGGCGTGGGCAAAGAGATGACCCGCGACGCCCGCTACTTCTCGCTGGCCAGCCGCATTGCCGCCGAAATGGGGGCGCAGTTCGTGAAAACCTACTTTGTTGAGGAAGGCTTTGAGAAAGTCACCGCCAGCTGCCCGGTGCCGATAGTCATCGCCGGGGGCAAAAAGCTGCCGGAGCAGGAGGCGCTGGAGATGTGCTGGCGGGCGATCGACCAGGGGGCTTCCGGCGTGGATATGGGGCGGAATATCTTCCAGTCCAGCGCGCCGCGCGCGATGCTGAAGGCGGTGAAAAAAGTGGTGCATGAGAACCTGAGCGCCCGCGAGGCGTATCAGTTCTGGCAGGAGGAAAAACAGGGAGAGCTGCAATGAACGTAACGCTGGTGGAAATCAATATCAAACCGGAACGGGTCGACGAGTTTCTTGAGGTGTTCCGCGCCAACCACGAAGGGGCGCTGCAGGAGCCGGGCAATCTGCGCTTTGACGTCCTGCAGGACCCGGAGGTGAAGACGCGCTTTTTTATCTATGAAGCCTATAAAGATGATGAAGCGGTGCTGGCGCACAAGAAAACCCCGCACTATCTGGCCTGCGTGGCGAAGCTGGAGGCGCTGATGTCGCAGCCGCGGCAGAAGCGCAGCTTTATCGGCCTGCTGCCGGAGGTGTAAGACGAGCCCTCACCCCAGCGGGGTGAGGGGACATCGTAGCTACTTACGGAAAAACTCGTTATACAGCATGTACAGATGCGCTGCGCTCCAGGAGAAGTTCGGCGCGCCCTGCTGAGCGCCGGTGAGCGGATTGTAGTTCTCCTGAATCGGGCCATCGGAGGTTAACCCCCGGGCGTGCCTGAAGAAGGCGTCCGCCAGCTGCAGCGCCTCTTCGCGGTGGCCGTAGCGCTCCATCCCTTTCAGGCCGAACCAGAACTGGTCCACCCACACGCGGCCGCGCCAGTAAATATCCGCGCCAAACGCCGGATTCGTTAATGCGGCGGTACCCAGCGGTACGAAAGTATTGAACTCTTTGTTGTCCAGCATCACCGAAATGACGTCATCGGCATGCGCCTGAGTGGCCGCGCCGTTGAACAGCGGCGACCAGCCCTCCGGCCCTTTGCCGCGCTCGACGATCGGCTTACCGGCGCAGCCGTTTGCCAGCGGCTGCGCTTCAATGCGAATGTCGTAATAGAATTTGCTCTGCGGGTCGAACATGCAGGTGTTGATATAGTCGGCGAGCTTTTGCGCCAGCGCCCGGTAGCGTTTTGCCTCCTCCGGCTTGCCGAGAAGGGTCGCCATCTCCGCCAGATAGTGGTTGTCGCTGTACATATAGCTGGCCTGATCGACCGACTCCTGCAGCAGCGAATAGCCGAGCAGATTGCCGCTTTTATCCCGGTTTTCAGCAAATTTCACCGTCCAGTCGCTGCGTTTGCCGCCGTCGGCGATGTATTTATCCAGCTGATCTTTATCGATAAAGCCGAAGACCGCCGCGTCGTCGCGCCCCGATTCCCAGGAGGCGGCCACCTGTGCCGGGATCTCCAGGCTGTCGTAATCGCCCTTCGCCGTTACCTGCTCGTAGGTTTTCAGGCCGGAAAGCGTCCGTTCTTTATCGCCCTTTTTCACGGTAAACAGCATCGCGCCATCGGCGGTGTTGTGCGCTTTATCGCGGGTCGCACCGTACTCCGGCACGCCGTTGCCGTTGTGGTCGCGATTGCGCAGCCACCAGTCATGGTAGGCCACCAGCTTCGGGTACATTTCCGCCAGCCAGGCTTTATCTTTCGTGACGTTATAGACTTCCATCACCGACCAGGCCGCCAGGCTCGGTTTGGTATTCCGCTCGTTCCAGTTGCTGCCGTCGCCGCCGCGCTCCGGGCTCAGGTTCCAGGCGATCAGATCCGGAATGAACCCGGCATCCTGCGGTCGCACTTTATCGTCGGCGGCAATCTGCCAGGAGAAGACGGCGCGGATGTTCTCTTTCGCGATCTCCGGGTTGAAGTGGGCCATGGCGTAGGCCTGCTTCCAGGTATCCCACGGCCAGGTCTGGTTGCCGGAGAACCAGCGCCCGGTTACCGACGGCGTGACGGTGTTGTGCTTAACGGCGCCGCCCGGCGCGCGCCAGTTGCCGTTAAGGGTTTCGATCGCTTTCACCGCCACCCGGGTTTGCTGCGCCGTGGCATCAGGATTGGTCAGCCCCTTTTGCAGATAGCCGTTCCAGCGCGCCTCGGAAGCGCGCAGATAGTGCGCCGGTCGCGCCAGAATATCGCGGATTTGCGCTTTCTCAAGGCGCACCTGCTCGGCGTTCAGCAGGTGCGAGTAGGTGGTATAGAGCGTGGTCGAGCCGTTGATTTGCGCGCTGCTGGTGAATCGATGGCCATCGATTTGGGTGACCGTCGGCAGGGAGCGATGGATCTGATACTGCGATTCGCCGGAGGTCATTAAATCCGATGCGGAACGGACTTTACCGAAGCTGACCGTCAGTCCGTCGTGGGTCGCGCTCAGGCGGCGCTGATAGTCCGGGAAGGCCTGGTCGATGGTTTGCGTTGACTGCGGTTTCCCCTCTTTGGCGGAGAGCGTCTCCAGCAGCTCGCCGTCCCAGACCAGCTTAAGCGGACCGCTGCTGGTGATTTTAGTCTCCAGTAAAGAGGTGTGCGCGCTGGCAAAGCGCAGGGTCATCTCGATCTGTACGCCGGGCGCGGAGAGCGTTTGCACCAGCGCCCCGGGCAGGCTCCAGGCCTGCATGGTGAAGGCCACTTTTTTGCCGTTCTGGTACACCGTCAGGCGATCGAAATGGGTCGCCATAAAGTTGATGTACTCCTCGGTGAGCAGCGCGGGCCCCGGAAAGCTGCCCATGGTGGCTGGACCGTCCGGCAGCAGATGCCCATGCCATGCGCCCAAATCGAAAAACGGGTTGAAACGCTGGTGGTCGTCGCCATCGAAATCCTGCATCGCCTGCGGCGCGCCGCTGCGGTTGATAACATTTTTAAAGTCATCCGCGGTCAGCGCGTGGGCGGAAAAGCTTAGCAGCAGGGCGCAGGCCAGCGGCGTCAGAGTGGTGATGATTTTCACGGTATTGATATCCCTTTTTACCAATAGAAATATTGCATCAGGAAAACCTGGTCGCTCGGGTCTCCGGAGGCGTTTTTCATGTAGAAGCGGCTGTCCGCGGCGGTCGCGAACCGTCCGCCGCCATATTCGTACCAGATGCCGAACTGCATAAACGAGGTGGTTTCCTCGGCGGCGCGATCCGGGCGGTGTTTGGCGTAGCTATAGGCGGTAGAGAGATACACGCCCTTGAGCGCTTCATACATGGCGCTGGCCATAAAGCCGGTCTCCGTTCCCGGCACGTTTTGCCCCCTGGCGCGCCCGGTATGGTGCCAGGCGCGGGCGGCGAGGTTGGGGGTGAGAATACCGGTTAACAAGAGCTGACCGGTACCGTCGGTTAGCTCAAGACCGTTCATCCAGGTGACCTTTTCGGCAATATCGTACTGGACGTAGCCGTTGACCATCGCCGGGTAGGTATATTTATCGTCGTAGCGGTCGTATTTGCCGAAATGGAGCCACGCTTTGCTTTCATCGTGGTGCCCGGCGGGCGTGGCGGTCACGCTGTAGCGAAAATCTCCCGCCAGGTTCTGCACCTTGAGCGCGTACATAATATCGCGCGTATTGGGGATCACGTAGCCGAGGTCGGGTGTGAAATCGCCCCACCACTGCAGATCGTCGAGCGATGAATCCTGGCGCAGGCTGAGCATAATCTCGGTGCTGCTATCGGTTTTATATCCGCCGTAGAGGCGGTTTATTCCACCTTCGAATCCGCCCCAGCCGTGATCCGGTACCCAGGCATTCCCCTGACGATCGGCCTGGACCGTCCAGCCTTCGCCATAAATTAAGCCAAACCAGCTGCCGTGCTTTATTTCCAGCCCGCCTTCAATATAGGTGCCATCGCTATATTTATGTTTATCCTCGCCTTCTAAATCCATATATCCGCCGACCCCCAGTTCACCGTAAAAACGATAGGAAGTGGCGCTCGGTTCAGGCGTTTTCATGTCATCATGTTCCGCCGGGTGAGCAACATCAGCCGCTACGGCAGGTGTGCACAAGGCCAGGGCGGCAAGCGCCCCGTAAATCAAGTTATTCTTTTTCATCGCATTATTAAGAGATATTGTAATTTATTATTTTAGGGAAAATGGCTTATGACGCGTCGGAAGCCGGCGCCGCTTCAATTCTTTTTTGTTCTATCGTTAATCCCTTCACGTATTTGCTGTATTTCCACCACGCAAATCCGAGGAAGATAACAATGCCGCCGACGTTATAGAAAATAATGGTCAGAATATTGCCGCCGGTGGGAAAGGTTGAGGCGACGAAGCCGATAGCGAAAATAACAATCAGCATCGAGACCACCGTAATACCGGTGGTGCGTGAGCCCATTTTAAAATCGCGCGGCAGATGATCGAGCCTGCGGCGCAGGTTGAGATACGCCAGCATGATAAACAGCGGCGGCAGCATCGAGGCGGCGGCGGTCATGTTGATGATGGTGTTCATTAAATCCTGCACGGTACTGGAGCCCATCATCGGGATAATCATCAGCGGAATCACAATCAGGAACTGGATCCACGCCGCGCGCGCCGGTACGCCGTTTTGATTGAGCTCGACGGTTTTTTTACCAAATATGCCGGCCGGGATTTCGGAGAAAAAGATTTTGACCGGCGTCGCGGTCCACATTAATAACGAACCAAACATGGCGGTAAAGGAGACCAGGCCGACAAAACGGTTGACCACGATTTCCGGCAGGCCAAACCAGACCGCCATGCCGTGGAAGACCTGTACCGATCCGCCGGTATATTTCAGCTCTTTACTGCTGATAAACACGTTAATCAGCACCGAGGAAATGGAGTACAGCACGCCAATCACGATCCCGGCGAGGATAATGACCTTAACAAATGATTTCGATCCGCCTTTCACGTCATTGACGTACACCGCGACGGACTCCGCCCCGCCGGCCGCCATAAAGATCCATGTGGTGATGCCGAGGAACGCCCAGTTAAAGTTCGGGATCATTGCATCCACGGTAATCGGATCCGCTGGCTGAATACCGCCCACCAGCGCGCTGCCGGAAAGCAGAATGTAGGAGAGCGTCAGCAGCAGCATTAACGACGAGGTCACCGAGGTAATAGGACCCAGCATTTTTGCGCCGTTGGTGGACACCCAGGTCGACAGGGCGAACAAAGCCATGCTCAACATCGTGGTGGCGACGGGCGTCAGAATGTACTCGTAGCCGAGGAAGGCGTAGGAGGCATACGCGATGACCCTCGGCAGCAGCGAGGTGAAAAAGAACAGATTCACGAACCAGTAGGTGTAGGCGGTAATAAAGGCCCAGCGCCCGCCGAGGGAGCTTTTTACCCACGCATAAACCCCCGCTTCGGAGTTTTTATTCAGCGAAACGAATTCCGCGATGATCAGGCAGAAAGGAACGAAGTAGAGCAGGGTCGCGAGGAAGAACATCGGCGCCGACGCCAGCCCCAGCTCAATATTGTTATTGATCACGTTGTTAAAACTGAAGACGGCGGCGAAGGTCAGCGACAGCAGGCCGAACTTGCCGATGGTATTACGTTTGATATCAGACATAACACATCTCCACACATTGTCCTTCAGAGAATGGCCGAAGGGGATTGTGTTGTTTGTAGGGTAGAGGTAGTTAAGTATTGTGGTTAATTTTAGTAAAAATTTTAGTAAATAAAAGCGGTAAAAATGAATTGCTTTAACTCGATCACGAAAATGGTTGAGCGCGAGATCCCGGCTGGCGGGTAAAAAAATCCCGCCAGGCGATTTAACGCTGGCGGGAGGAACTGTCGCTTATTTCACCGGATTTACCGCTGATTTCAGCACCGATGGTTGGCTCTTGCGCTGTTTTTTCTCAAAGCGGGTTATCCACCACCACGCGAGTCCGGAGAAGACTGCGGTCATAAAGACGTTAATGAAGAAGGCATTCACCAGATCGACCCCCGGCGGGAAAGCCGAGGCGGTCATGCTGACCAGGAAAATCACCATCAGCATCGACACCACGGCCATCCCAACCTTTCGTGACCCCATGCGGAAGTCGCGCGGCGTGTCGTCGTGTTTCCAGCGGAAAACAAAGTAGGCGGCCATGATAAACAGCGGCGGTAGCATCGCGGTACCCGCGGTCAGGTTGATAGCGGTGTTCATCATTTGCTGAACGCTGGCGGAGCCGAAACCGTTCACGATGAGCATCAGAAAGACGAAGACAAATTGCCACCAGGCGGCGCGCACCGGCACGCCGTGGACGTTCAGCTCGGTGGTTTTTTTGCCATAGATGCCGGCAGGAATTTCAGAGAAGTGAATTTTTACCGGTGCGGCGGTCCACATCATCATGCTGCCGAAAATGGCGATAAACAGAATGATGCCGACGAAGCGGCCCGTCAGCGCTTCTGAAATATGGAAATAGGCGCCGAGGCCGGTGAAGATTTCCACCATGCCGGCCGCATAGGTCAGATCTTCACGTGCCACAAAGACGTTGACCAGCAAAGAGCCCAGCGCGTACATGCCGCCAATCAGGATCCCGGCGGTGATGATGACTTTAATAAACGATTTCTGCCCACCTTTGGTGTCGTTCAGGTACGCGGCGACGGTTTCAGCCCCGCCTGCCGCCTGGAAAATCCAGCACATGATCCCCAGCGTCGCCCAGTTGATGGTAGGCGCCATGGCGTGCAGCGTAATCGGCTGCGCGGGGATATGGCCCGCGCCCAGCGCGGTAAAAGCGCCGACCACGTAAATCGCAAATAGCGCGAAGACGCCATACGCCACGCATTCGGAGATTTTCCCCAGCCAGGTCGCACCTTTAGTGGAAATGTGGGTGGCCATGGCGAACAGGACGATAGAGATCAGCGACGTGACCATCGGCGAGAAAGGAATGGCGTAACCCATAATGGCGTACGAGGCGTAGGCCACCACGTTCGGCAGCAGCGACAGGAAAAAGAACAGGTTCACAAACCAGTACAGGAACGAGCCGAGATAGGCCGCGCGGGTACCTAAAGGCTGCTTCAGCCAGGCGTACATACCTGATTCGGAATTCTTATTCGCTGACACGAATTCGGCGATGATAAACACAAATGGAATAAAATAGACCACCGTCGCAAACAGAAAGATAGGGGCGGAGCTGAGCCCTAACTCGATGTTGTTATTAACAATATTTCGTACGTTAAATACGGCGGCAAACGCCATCGACAGCAGGGCGAATTTACCTATTTTGGCACGAACTGATTCGGACATAAGTCCTCCGAAAAATTATCTGGCCCGCATTGAGGGTTAGGGCCGGGAAGGCCAGCGAGTCAACCCGCTGGCCTCATCTTGCTTCACGCGGGCTTACTTATTCAGGAAGTAGCCGTCTTCGATAGTTACTCTGAGCACCACCTTTTTGACCGGCGAGTCGCAGATAAAGCGATAGGCTTCATGGGGGTCGCAAATCACCATTTGTCCTTCGTGAACCTGCACGGTTTCACCAATGCCTTTCAAATATTCACGGTCGGTTTCATCGCGATAGCAGGCCACGGTCTGCAGCTGCTCTTTGGCGGCAAACTCAATTTTTTGCTGACCCTGAAGGTAGTAATGCACCTCGAAATAGCGGCGGTTGCCAACGAACAGCGCATCCGTGGTGCTGTCGCTTGCCACGCGATAGGAGAGCGAATCGCCGATAGAGTGGGCCACCCCGGGCCGAATATTGTCGATGTTATTAATCGCTTCTACGCAGCGCTGCCATTTACGCCCACTGTGATAAATTTGCTTAAACTGTTCTAAGTTATCGAGAATTCTCATTTTTCAGCCTCGCTGTGTGAATCGGAGGAAAAGAAACCGGCGCCAAAGCTATGATTCGCCAGCGTCTGCGAGGAAGCGCTCCCGCCTTCCAGCGGCAGCAGCGTAAAGCCATAGTTGAACGGTTTGAGCCACACCCGCCAGCTATCCAGCACCTCGCTCCCCCAGGAGTTAGAGCCCAGGCCGAGCAGTTGGGCGTCGATATTCAGGGTGATGTCATCGCTGCGACGCAGTTCGTTACAGTGCTGCGCGGCGTGCAGATTCTCCGCCGTATAGTGCCAGGCGCTGATGTTGAGCGGATCGCGCGGGACCACCATCAGACCGCTGCCGTGACGGTCGGTAAACGCGGCCCAGCGGACGTGCTGGCGGTTGCCGTTGTTCTGCGGGAACGGATAGTTCACGAACATGTCGTCCACGGTGGTGCGCCAGAGGTCAATGATGTTGCTCTGCTGGCTGTCGGCGTAGTTTTCGCCGGGACCGCGACCGTAGTAACCCACCTGTTCAAACTGACCGTTAATGCCCAGCATAAAACCGATGCACGGCACGATGTGCGGATAGTCGCCGTAACGTTCGCCCGCAAGCTCAACGTTAATATGGCCCTGCGGGGTAATCTGCCAGCGATAGGTGCAGCGCATGCCGAAATCGAAAACCGGCGGGGCGATGATGCTGCGGGCGGTGATAATCACCGTATCGTCGCGCTGCTCGGCGCTGAATTCGCGCAGATGCTCCTGCATGATTTGCAGATGATTGGGCTGCCACAGCCCTTCGTATTCCTGCTTGTGGTTATCAATCATTGGCTTGAAGAAGTTAATCTTCGGTTCACGGGTCACCTGGTCTACGCCGTTCACCTGCCATTCGCTCAGTTTGCCGCTGACTTTAGAGAAGACCACGCGGAAGTTATGCCCGGTGATGCTGTAGCTCAGACGTTCATCGGCAATGTGCAGCGAGGTGGCGCTGGTGTTAATCAGCGGTGTTTTTGCTGCGGTCTGCTCTTTGAGCTGGAACTGGTAGACGGCGATCGGATGGTTGGCCTCGCTGTACGGCGTACGGGAATCTTTGGTCACTATGATGTTGACGAAGGTTTCGCGGTCGTCGAGCGCCGGCAGGTCGATTTTGATATCGCGGCCGCTGTTTGGCGCAAGATCGCGCACCTTAAGCTGCTGGCTGGCAAGCGTAGCCCCCTCGGCGCGCACTTCCACGCGCAGGGTGTAGTCATCGAGGGTCGAGAACCAGAGCTTATTGTCGATGCGCAGCTCGCCGCGGGCGATGTCGGTCGCCTGAACTTTTACCGGGGCGATAACCTGCTTGTACTCTCTGAGCCCGGGTCCAGGCGTCTGGTCGGAGAAAATCAGCCCGTCGAGGCAGAAGTTGTAGTTATTGGGATAGTCGCCGTAGTCGCCGCCGAATTTGTACCATACCGCGCCGCTGTCGTCGGTGGCCTGGATTCCGTGATCGCACCACTCCCATACGTAGTGGCCCTGAATACTGTCATGCTGATAGAACACGTTCTGGTATTCGCTCAGCCCGCCTGGACCGTTGCCCATCGCATGGGCGTATTCGCAGATAATCCGCGGCTTGGCATGCGGATATTCCCCAAATTCGTTCATCAGCGGCACGCGGGTATACATGGTGGAGATGATATCCACCACCTCCGCGTCGCGATCCTCTTCGTAATGCACCAGCCGGGTATCATCGATCGCCTTAGCGGCGTGATACATCGCGCGAATGTTGCAGCCGTAGCCGGACTCGTTGCCCAGCGACCAGATGACGATCGACGGATGGTTTTTCTGCGCGTGGACGTGGCGCACGATCCGCTCAACGTAAATATGCTCCCATGCCGGGTCATCGGTGATGGCGCTCAGGTTGCCGACGTTGGCGAAGCCGTGGGATTCGACATCGGTTTCCGCCATCACGAACAGGCCGTAAATGTCGCACATCTCATAGAAACGCGGGTCGTTGGGGTAGTGGGCGGTACGTACCGAGTTGATATTGTGCTGCTTCATCAGCAGCAGATCTTTCTCAACGCGATCCATCCCTACGGCGCGGCCCTTCAGATGGTCGTTGTCGTGACGGTTAACGCCGTGCAGCATCACGTAGCGGTTATTGATATAGAACAGGCCGTTGCGCACTTTGATATCGCGAAAACCGACGCGCTGCGGGATAACTTCGATAATCTCCCCGGCGGCGTTTTTCAGCGTCATCACCAGGTGATAGAGCCAGGGATTTTCCGCCGACCACTGCTGCGGCGCCTTCACGTCGATCGCAAAGTCGACGTTCAGCAACTGGCTGACGCTCAGGCGCGGCGTTGCACCTTCATACAGTACCTTTTCGCCGTCGAACAGCGCGTATTCCAGCGTCGCTGCGTCCGGCTGCGCGGCGAGATTTTCCAGCACCAGCTGGCAGGAGAGCGTGGCGTCGACGTAGTCATCGTTAAAATCGGTGCGCAGAGTGAAGTCCTGGACGTGAAGCGGGTTTTTGCCCATCAGATACACGTCGCGGAAGATACCCGCCGACCACCACATATCCTGATCTTCTATATAGGTGGAGTCCGCCCACTGCATGACGCGCACGCAAAGCAGGTTGTCGCCGATTTTTACCGCGTGACTAATATCAAACTCCGCCGTCAGGCGGCTGCCTTTGCTGAAACCGATGTACTGACCGTTAACGTACACTTCAAAATAGGTTTCGACGCCATCAAATTTAATCAGGGTCTGCTGGCCCTGCCAGCCCTCGCTGAGGGTAAAGATGCGCTGATAGGCGCCGGTAGGGTTGTCGGTCGGCACGTAGGGAACGTCAATCGGGAAAGGAAAGCCTTCGTCGGTGTACTGTAGCTGGCCGTGGCCTTCCATCTGCCACATTCCCGGTACGGTAATCGGCCCCCAGTCGCTCATGTATTGCGAGGTGAACGCTTCCGGCACCCGCAGCGGGTTGTTAAAGAAGCAGAAGTTCCACTGTCCGCTAAGGGACAAAAAGCGGCTGCTGGTTTCACGGGCGAAGGTTCGCGCCTGGGCCAGCGAATCGTAAGAGAAGAAATAGGCGCGCGGAGGCAGCCGGTTTTCATGAGTGAGTTGAAGATTTTCCCAGCGATTCATATCGCCTCCCTGAACGGACTAAACGGATAGAGGTTATTTTAGTAAAACTTTTACTAAATAAAATCACCGGGAGCGATTTACTTTAACTCGATCACAAAATGAGCGTTACCGGACGCCTGCGGTTAGCGTCGGGAAGGGGACATTCCCGGAGGCGATGCTGCGCATCTGTCCGGGCTACCGTTTGGCAGACGGCGGTGAACCCGTAGCCCGGGCAAGGCGCGTCAAGCGCCGCCCCCGGGGGCCGGGCGCAGAGAGGGGGGAATTTCCCGGAGGCGATGCTGCGCATCTGTCCGGGCTACCGTTTGGCAGGCGGCGGTGAACCCGTAGCCCGGGCAAGGCGCGATAAGCGCCGCCCCCGGGGGCAGAGCGCAGAGAGGGGGAATTTCCCGGAGGCGATGCTGGCGCATCTGTCCGGGCTACCGTTTGGCAGACGGCGGTGAACCCGTAGCCCGGGCAAGGCGCGATAAGCGCCGCCCCCGGGGGCCGGGCGCAGAGGATTTAGCGCCAGAAACGGGATTAGCGGGTGGTGCCGCGCAGCTTCAGCACGCTGGGGACAAAGACGTTTAGCGGCAGCGCGCGGCCATCGCGGGCTTTCTCAACCAGCAGGTTGACGCCCTGGCTGCCCATCATTTCTGAATGAATGCGCACCGTGGAGAGCGGCGGAAAGGTAAAACGCGCGGTGGGGATATCGTTAACGCTAATGAGCGAAATATCTTCCGGGATCGAGAGACCGCGTTCATGAATGGCGCGCAGCACGCCGATGGCGATAGAGTCTGATGCGACGAACAGCGCGGTGGGGAAATCCGCCTTTGCCAGCATCGTTTTTGCCAGCTCATAGCCGGAGGAACTGGAAAACCCGCCGCGCCAGATATCTTCTTCCGAAACCACTCCCTTCAGGCGGCCATATTCGACGAAGGCCACTTCGCGGATGTCGGCTTTACCCGGCTCATCCTGGCCACCAATAAAGCCGATGCGCCGCGCGCCCTGGGCGATAAAAAAGTCGATAACTTCTTTGGCGATACGCACCAGATCGATGTCGACGGCGTCATAGCCGCTGCCGGGTTCATGGAAATCAATAAAGCAGACGTTGTCGGTTAACGCCGTGGCGGCGTCGCGAATTGCCCGCGAAGGCTGGCCGACAATCAGAACGCCGGTCACTTTTTTCAGCTCGGGTAGCGCGTTGTTAAAGTAGCAGTTGGTCAACTCGATACCGAGCTTTTCGCATTGCGTTTCGATGCCGTGGCGGATCGCCAGATAGTAAGGATCGTTGATTTCCAGATCCTGCTGGTAGCTGTAGATGGCCAGAATATGGTGGTGGCCGACGGTGTGAACCTGAGCCTTACGCGAGCTGGTACTTTTATATTCCAGCTTTTCCGCCACCTCAAGAATGCGATGTTTTGTCTCTTCTTTCACGTTCAGAGTGGGGTCGTCGTTTAAAACGCGGGAAACCGTCGCCAGTGAAACGCCTGCTTCGGTCGCGATATCTTTTAGTGTGGCCATTGTTTTCCTTATCTGACGTTGCCCCATCGACGCAAACCATTGTAAAGCAAGCGCGGGCAGCTGCATCTCTTTTCAGTAAATTTCCGCCGTATTATTCATCCCCACCGCAGCGTTTCCAGCGCGCAAAAGAGTGATGAATCTAACATTCTTCGCACTATTATGCGGAAACCTCGCCGACATTTGTTATCTTTTACTAAAATTTTACTTGAGAGGTGCAAGATGGAAACGGTGCTTTATGCTGATTTTGCCAGACTGGAAATGCGTACGGGAAAAATTGTGGCGATAAAACGACATGAGAATGCCGACAAGCTCTATATTGCCCGGATTGATGTTGGCGATCGCACGCTGCAGACGGTAACCAGCCTCGTGCCGTACTACAGCGAAGAAGAGTTGCTGGGAAAAACGGTCGTGGTCCTGTGTAATCTGGCGAAAGCCAAAATGCGCGGTGAAACCTCGGAGTGCATGCTGCTTTGCGCCGAAACCGACGATGGCAGCGAAAGCGTACTGCTTACGCCGGAAAGGGCGATGCCTGCTGGCGTGCGGGTGGTATAACGCAATGCCCTCTCCCTGTGAGGGAGAGGGCAGGTCACTACGCCTCTTCCACCGAAACCCGCAGCGCCGCCAGCGCCAGGCGGGCCGCTTTTAGCACCTGTTCACACTGCTCAGGGGTCAGCGTCAGCGGCGGTTCAATGCGGATCGTCCTTGCGTTGTTGAGCGTTCCGGCCACCAGTACGCGCTGGCGGAACATCTCGCTGGCAAAGTCATAGCCGATTTCGTTATCGACAAACTCAATGGCCATCAGCATACCTTTGCCGCGCACGTCATTCACCAGATCCGGATATTCGCGGGCCAGCTGGCGGAAGCCGTCCAGCAGCATGTCGCCTTTCTGCTCCGCCTGCGCGGGCAGGTTTTGCGTCAGCAGCACATTGATGGTCGCCAGCGCCGCCGCGCAGGCCAGCGGGTTGCCGCCGAACGTGGTGGTATGCAGGAACGGGTTATCGAACAGCACCGAGAATACCTCTTCGGTGGCGACCGTTGCGCCAATCGGCATGACGCCGCCGCCCAGCGCTTTGGCAAGGCACAGAATGTCCGGCTGGACGTTTTCATGCTCGCAGGCGAACATCTTGCCGGTGCGCCCCATGCCGGTTTGCACTTCATCGAGGATCAGCAGCGCGCCAAACTCGTCGCACAGCTTGCGCACCGCGGGCAGATAGCCCGGCGGCGGCAGAATCACCCCGCCTTCGCCCTGAATAGGCTCAAGGATCACCGCCGCGACGTCATCACCGGTCTTTTTGCACTCGCTCAGCAGGGTGCGCATCGCGTTGATATCGCCAAAAGGCACGTGACGGAATCCCGGCAGCAGCGGCATAAAAGGCTTACGGAAAGTCGATTTCGCGGTGGCCGAAAGCGCGCCCAGCGACTTACCGTGAAACGCGCCGCTGGTGGCGACGAAGGTAAACTTGCCGCGCGGAGACTGATAAGCCTTCGCCAGCTTTAACGCCGCTTCGACCGATTCGGTACCGCTGTTGCTAAAGAAGCTGTATTTCAGTTTGCCCGGCGTTAAGGCCGCCAGGGTTTTAGCCAGCATGGCCCGCAGCGGGTCCAGCAGTTCCTGACTATGAAGGGGTTGTTTAGCGAGCTGATTTTCGACGGCGGAAACGACAACTGGATTACGGTGCCCTACATTAAAAATCCCAAACCCACCCAGGCAGTCGATAAACTCCTGTCCCTGAGTGTCGACAAGCGTATTTAACCCTCCCGCTTGCCACTCTACGGCTCCGTAATCCCCGCCAGCAGTGACCGATTTTCGATACGCTAAAAACCCCGGGTTCACATGCTCTTTAAAGTATTCCCTGACCTCCTGGTTAAGTGATTTCATCTCCTCATGATCGAGCGTTCGCTTCTCAATGAGATTCAGTGCGTGTGCGCTGCAGGCCAGAGCCGATGCGCTGGAAGGTAACCTGTTCAAAATATGCTCCTGGGCGGGGCGTATCACATGATACTGAATTAAGTATTGCAGGGATTACGCCACTTCGGCGCGGGCCAGGAAAATCGGGATAAACGCAACGTGAAATTGCGGTTGAGCAAAATTTAATCTTATCGCGAAATTATTGGCATGTTTTACTCCTGAAGGCGTGAAACCATGCGCAGAAGGGATCCCGCCGCGTGCTTCGCGGCGGTGCAGGCTGCCCGGCGATGGGGCAGAGGGCTAGTCGAGCTGGGAGATTTCCATTGCCGCGCGGTCAATGACGCCGACGATCTGCTTTAGCTGAGCTTCGGTTATTTCCTGCTGGTTAACCCTTAAATCCAGTACCGCCTTAAAATTCTCCAGCGCGCGCTTCATCTGCGGATTTTTACGGAGTTCACAACCCACCATGCGCGCCTGCAGCCTGGTCTGAATATGCTCCAGCTGCTCCAGGTTTTCCGCGTGCAGCTGACTGCCTTCGGCGGTAATGGCGATTTTTTTGCGGCCGTTTTCGTCAGCCACGCTGATTAATCCCTGATCCTGAAGTAAATCGAGCGTCGGGTAGATGACGCCGGGGCTCGGGCTGTAGTTGCCCTGGGTCAGGGTTTCGATCTCTTTAATCAGTTCGTAACCGTGGCTGGCATTGCGGGTGAGGATGTCCAGAATCACCAGGCGCAGCTCGCCGTGACCAAAGAAGCGCTGCCGGCGTCCGCCGCCTCTGCGACCGTGCTCGCCGTGTTCGCTATGTTCCCCGTGGCGTCCGCGTGGGCCACGGCCTTCTTCGTGATGGTGTCTCATGTTTTGCTCCTGTGATTATTTGATATATCTAATTTATATCTAAAAATAATAAAGTAGCAACAAAGTAGTGAATGTATTTTTTATTTAATTGATATTTAACGTTTTAATTTTTGATTTTGGCTTTTGTGGCGTTTTTCTATGACTATATCAAAAAACGCTTGCATTCTTTTTTAATGGCAATCATTATCATTTGCAAGATTTTTAGATATATCTATTCCGTTCACGAAGGCGATGAAAGATGACAACGACCAGACACCCCAAATACCCGCAGCGCGTACGTAATGAACTGCGCTTCCGTGAGTTAACCGTATTGCGCGTCGAGCGTATCGGCAGCGCATTCCAGCGTGTCGTGCTGGGCGGAGAGGCGCTGGAAGGCTTTGTTTCCCAGGGTTTTGACGACCACACCAAGCTCTTTTTCCCGGCCGCGGGCGCTGCGTTCACGCCGCCGGAGGTGACGGATGAAGGCATTAACTGGGGCGATGGCGTGCGTCCGGCGACCCGCGACTATACGCCGCTGTACGACGCCGGGCGTCATGAGCTGGCGTACGACTTTTTTATTCACGATGGCGGTATTGCCAGCAGCTGGGCGCTGGCGGCGAAAACGGGCGATAAGCTGGTGATCGGCGGGCCGCGAGGTTCGCTGGTGGTGCCGGAAGATTACGCCTGGCAGCTGTATGTGACCGATGAGTCAGGCATGCCCGCGCTGCGCCGCCGTCTGCTGGGATTGCAGCAGCTTCCGACGCGCCCGCAGGTCACGGCGATCGTCACCATTGGCGATGAGTCTTATCAAGATTACCTGGCCGATCTCGATGGTTTTCATATCGAGTGGGTGGTGGGACATCACTCCTCTGCCGTGGCCGAGCGCCTGACGCGGATTGCGGTGCCGGCTGAGGATTATTTTATCTGGCTGACCGGGGAAGGCGCGGTGGTGAAATCGCTGCTGGCGCGCTTTGAAGGCCCGGAGATTGATCCGCAGCTGGTGCGTTCGCAGGCCTACTGGCACAGCAAATAAGCGTGGAGAAACCCCGGGTTGCGGCTGGCGCCTTACCCGGGCTACCGGACCGCAGACGGCTGTTAACCCGCAGCCCGGGCAAGGCGCGTTAAGCGCCGCCCCCGGGAGCAGCGCGCAGAGCGGCTGAATTTCCCGGAGGCGATGCAGTGCACCTGTCCGGGCGACCGGTCCGCAGACGAGGGGGAACCCGTAGCCCGGGCAAGGCGCGTTAAGCGCCGCCCCCGGGAGCAGAGCGCAGAGTGGCCGATTTTCCCGGAGGCGATGCTGCGCATCTGTCCGGGCTACCAGACCCGCAGGCGGTGGTGAACCCGTAGCCCGGGCAAGGCGCGTTAAGCGCCGCCCCCGGGAGCAGAGCCCAGAGCGGCAGAATTTCCCGGAGGCGATGCTGCGCATCTGTCCGGGCTACCGGCTTGCAGACGGCCGCGAACCCGCAGCCCGGGCAAGGCGCGTTAAGCGCCGCCCCCGGGAGCAGCGCGCAGAGTGGCTGATTTTCCCGGAGGCGATGCTGCGCATCTGTCCGGGCGACTAGCCCGCAGACGAGGGTGACCTGTAGCCCTGCTAAGCGCAGCGCGAGCAGGGGAGACTATTTCTGCGCCAGCGCTTTAAATACCATGGCCACCGCGTGGGCGCCGGGGTCCATATTGCCGCGCAGGCTATCGCTGTTCAGATACGATGCGCGCCCGGCGCCCGCTTTGCTGGCGTGAAGCGTACGATCCGCGCCCGCCTGGGCCGCGGCGAAAGCCGCCTGCAGGTTATCCGGTTCGGCCAGCAGCGCCGTGAGCGCCGGCTGCAGGGCGTCAATCATGGTCCGGTCGCCTTCATCCGCACCGCCGTAAAACTTCATCTGCGCCAGACCGGCGTTTAATGCTTCGGCGACGCTTGCCCCCTGTTCCAGCTTCTGCCCAGCGGCGGTAAAGAAAATCGACATCAGCACGCCGCTGGAGCCGCCCATCACAACCGTCAGACGCTCGCCAATCAGGGCAAACAGCGTGGCGAGGTTAGCCAGCGGCAGCTGACGACGCTGAAGTAAGTCGGCGATGTCGCGCGCGCCGGCGGCGAAGGTGGAGCCGGTATCGCCGTCGCCGACTTTCGCATCCAGCGCGTTAAGGTCTGCTTCCAGCCCGGACAGCGTGCCGGTCACCCGTTCCACGTAGCCCGCAACTTCGCTGTTCTCCGAGGGCGCAAACTCCACCCGCGTACTGCGCAGCGATGATGGCATCACGCTGACCGCGCGCGGCTGTACCGGCGTCTGCCAGCCGGCGGTTTCTACCGCGGAAAGCAGCGCCTTCTCAATGCTCTCTTCCAGCACGATGGCGGTGAGGGAGAAGCCTTTCATATCCAGCGCGGTGACCAGCGACGCCGGACCTATCAGCCAGTCGATACGCTGATGCAGCGCAGTATTGGCCAGCTCGCGGGTCAAAATCGCCATTTCGGCAATCGACACGCCGCCGAGATTATTGATCATCACCGCCAGGCGGCCGGTTTCCGGCAGGGCGGCGCTGAGCTTCTCTACCATCAGCGTAACGATTTCCGCGCTGTTCTGCGTGGCGATAACCGAAGCGCCCGGTTCGCCGTGGATCCCCATCCCCAGCTCGGCCTGGTCCGGATGATGGCGCGGAGTCGTTTCCGCATCCTGCGGCAGATGACAACTGGAAAGGGCCAGGCCGAGGCTGAAGGTGTGTCTGGCGGCATACTGCGCTTCGCGCAGCACGGTTGCCAGATTGTGGCCGCGTTCGGCGAAGTAGCCGGCCACTTTATGCACCAGAATCGTCCCGGCAATGCCGCGCGGATGTTTGTTATCCGGCAGTGAAATATCATCGCCAACGATCAGCATCTCGACGTTATAGCCCATACGGCGCGCTTTCTCCGCGGCGAGGCCGAAGTTCAGACGATCGCCGGTGTAGTTCTTGACGATCAGCAGGCATCCGGCATCGCCGGTCACGGCCTGGATGGCGGTCAGCACCGCATCGACGCTCGGCGAGGCAAACAGATCGCCGCAGACGGCGGCGGTCAGCATGCCTTTACCGACAAAGCCCGCGTGGGCCGGTTCGTGACCGGAACCGCCGCCGGAGATTACCGCCACGTTGTTTTTGTCGAGATCGCGACGCACCACCACGCGAATGGCGGGATCGCTCTCCAGCCGCGCCAGGTTGTTCCACGGGCTGGCGATAATGGTCCCTTCAATCACTTCGTTGACGAGGTTGGCGCGCTGATTAAAAAAGAATTGAGACATAACGGATCCTGAAAGTTAAGCGAGTTCCCGGAGGGGACAGCCTCCGGGGCGGAAAGGTTAGGGCAGGTTAGCCGCGAATCACGCGTTTGCCGGGAATATCAAGGATGACGTTCTCGCCATCTTGCAGCGTCAGGGCATCGCTCTGCTGGCACAGCATCGCAATACCCGCCTGGCGGGCGATAATGGCGCCGTGAGAGAGCTCGCTGCCGGCCTGCAGGCAGATCCCCTTCACCTGCTCTGCGTTAAGCTGCAGGACGGTAGAAGGGAAGATATCGTCGGCAACGAGGATCGAAGGCGCGCTAAACTGCGGCAGCGCTTCATCGCGCTCGTTAAGGTGACGCAGCGTGCGGTGCAAAATATCTTCAATATCAATATAGCGCGCCTGCAGGTAAGCATCGTCGAGATGGCGATATTGTTGGCTTAAATCGCTCAGCACCTGTTGCCAGGCCCACGCCGCGCTGCACTGCTCGTCGCGTATGATGTCGCACGCCGCTGCGTATAAATCAGGGTCATCGAGCAGGGTATGATGCCCGGAGAAGATCGCCGCGATGTCGGCGGAAAACGTCGCCTCTGCCAGAGTCGTCAGCGCGCTAAGGTCTTCCAGCGTCCGGTCGATGGCCCGTTTCAGCCGCAGCTGCTGCTGGCCGATGGCGGCGCTCGTTTCCCGCGAGATCCTATCCCGCGGCTGGGGATAAAGCACGACCTTACCCTCAACGCGGTCGGCGCTGGCGGGCCGACGCGCGGGCGCCGCCTCCGTTGGCTCGCCGAAGTTCTCCGCCGCCAGTGTCTGGAACGCCGCCAGCGCGGCGTCGGCGTCCGGGCCGCGGGCAAGCAGCCTTAAGGTATCGTTTCGGCGCACCTGAAGCAGGGCGATTTGGTTGAGGCTGTCCGGCGTGACGCATTTACCCCCTTTCTCCAGCACCAGGTCGGCATTGAATCCCGCCAGCGCGGCGACCAGCTTTGACGCCGGGCGAACGTGCAGTCCGTTGTGGTTTTGAATCACCACGGAAACCGAGCGCGCGTCGCGGTCGTCGACCGGCGCGGCGGTCAGCGAAGCGTGTTGCGGTTGCGATGGTAACCCCAGCTGTACGCGTTTTGCCTCCAGCGCGTTCATGGCGTCTTCGATCACCTTGTCGATGCCGGCTCCGGCGGCGGCGCTCACCGTCGCCGCCAGAGTCCCTTCTACCAGCGGCGCCGCGCACAGGCGAACCTTAGCCGCAATGGCCGGATCGAGGAGATCCAGCGCGGTTTCGGCGCTCAGCAGGGCGCTGCCGATATCCATCATCACCAGGATATGATCGGCGTCGGCGACGGACTCGATAGCTTCCATAACCTTAATGGGATCGGTGCCGATCGGACTGGCGGGATCGTCAATTCCGGCGGCGATCGCCAGCTTACAGCCATCGTTCATTAACATCTGCCGGGCCAGTTCTCCGACACCTTCGCCCAGACGGGCGCTATGAGAAACAATAACCAGGTTTACCATCGCGTTTTCCTTACTCTTTGGCCGCTGCGGCCAGCATCTGAACCATCAACATCACCGAGGTCGCGCCCGGATCCTGGTGCCCGATGCTGCGTTCGCCCAGGTAGCTGGCCCGCCCTTTGCGAGCCTGCATGGCGATTGTGGCGTGGACGGCGGCTTGCGCCTGTTCGCAGGCAGCATCAAGGGCGCCTGGTATCGACAGGTGCTGTTCGCTGGACTGGCGCAACGATTCCACCACCGGCAGCCAGACGTCGCACATGGTTTTATCGCCAGGCTCGGCTTTGCCGCGATTCACCACCCCTTCCGCGCCTTCGCGAAAGGTCTGATAGAGCTCCTCCAGGGTCAGGCTCTGGTGGGCCTGGGTCACCTGAGCGGCGCGAATAAAGAAGGTGCCGAACAGCGGGCCGCTGGCCCCGCCGACGTTGGAGAGCAGCGTCATACCGGTATTTTTAAGAATAAAACCAATGTCTTTATCGGCAATCGACGGCAGCTTTTCTACCACCTTGCTAAAACCACGATGCATATTCAGGCCGTGGTCGGCATCGCCGATTTCCCGGTCCAGACCGGTCAAAAAATCGCTCTCTTTGGTGAAGATATCGCCGCAGCGATAGAGCCAGTCTACGATTTGCGTTCTGCTTAATGACATGTCGTTGCTCCTTATTTGCCCCAGTTCAGCGCCGGGGTGTGGACCGGGGCGTCCCATAATGCCAGCGTCTCTTCATCGGCCTTTAGCAGGGTGATGGAAAAGCCCACCATATCCAGAGAGGTACAGTAGCTGCCGATAAGGTTGCGCGCGATAACGATACCGGCCTCCTCGCAGCGCTGCGTCAGACGGTTATAGACGCCGTAGAGTTCGGACAGCGGCGTGGCGCCGAGGTTGTTGACCAGCGCGATAACCCGATCGCCTTTTTGCAGCGCCTGCTTGGTCTGCGTGACCTCCTGCCACGCGCCTTTCACGTTGTCCCAGTGGCGCAGCGTGCGGCTATAGGCGCCGTTTTCCAGCAGGGTATCGAACATTTCGTCAACGGTGCGATCGAGAGAGGTGAAGCGGCGGCGGTCGATGCCCGGTTCGCCGTGAATGCCGACGCCGAACTCCATCTCATCGTCCTGCAGTTCGAATGAGGGTTGCCCGGCGGCCGGAACGGTGCAGGCGCCGAGCGCGATGCCGATAGAGTGGCCGAGGTTGTTGAGCTTGCGCCCCAGTTCGGCGCAGGCTTCCAGCGAGTCGCCGCGTTCGGCGGCCGCGCCCACCAGTTTTTCAATCAGCACGGTATTCGCCACGCCGCGCCGCCCGGCGGTATAGAGGCTGTCCTTCACCGCCACGTCGTCATCGACTACCACGGTGGTAACCTTGACGCCGCTTTCGTGCAGCAGCTCGGTGGCGGTTTCGAAGTTAAGAATATCGCCGGTGTAGTTTTTGATAATCAGCAGCACGCCTTCGCCGCCGTCGATGGTCATGGCGCACTCAAACATTTTATCCGGCGTCGGGGAGGTGAAAATTTCTCCCGGGCAGGCCCCGGAAAGCATGCCCTGGCCAATATAGCCGCAGTGCATCGGCTCGTGGCCGCTGCCGCCGCCGGAGAGCAGCGCCACTTTCCCGGCCACCGGCGCATCGGCGCGGGTGACGTAGACCGGATCCTGGTGCAGCGTCAGTTCAGGGTGGGCTTTTGCCAGGCCAGCCAGTTGTTCACTCAGGACATCTTCGACACGGTTAATCAGTTTTTTCATTGTTTATGCTCCGTCGGAGTTTCGATGCGGCCTCTCTGCTGACGGAGGCGGTCATCGTGTAGGGGTACCGCCTGACGATATGCGATATCGGGCGATGTATTGATTCTGGCTGAGTTGGCGGGAAAAAAAATCGCCATAAAATGAGTTCCATTACGAAACGTAATTATTAATTTTTGTTCCTTAATGAAACATTTTTGCGCAAGGAAAGGGAAAAATGCGAAGTAAGGCGCCTCTTTCACCTCGCTTCATCAGCGTGGAAAGCCCGCTCGGAGAAATAATTTTGCCCTTTCTTGCCGCCCGTGGTGGTGAAAAACGTCGACGATCGTCCGGCTGGTGACCTTCTTTTGCGCCAAAGGGGCGGATCGAGATCGCAATCCCATCGTTTCACATGAATTCATGTTTCAATATGAAACAATAAAATTTATGTCCTGTTTCATATCGGGACAAAAAGGGGAAAGATTTTTTTGCCCGCGGCTCGCCCTACAGTGATGGCATCGCTCAGGTAGCGCTTTCGTCCCCGCCTTTGATGTAAGGCCGGACGGAGAAACACCGGGGCTCATCATGTCAAAACATGCACTTATTTGAGGGTGAACGGAATGCTAAAAGTTATTCAATCTCCAGCCAAATATCTCCAGGGACCAGATGCATCCACGCTGTTTGGGCAATACGCCAAAAACCTGGCGGACAGCTTTTTCGTGATTGCCGATGACTTCGTGATGAAGCTGGCGGGAGAGAAAGTGCTGGAAGGTTTGCACAGCCACAACATCAGCTGCCATGCGGAGCGCTTCAACGGCGAATGCAGCCACGTTGAGATCAATCGCCTGATCGCCATTCTGAAACAGCACGGCTGCCGCGGCGTGGTGGGCATCGGCGGCGGCAAGACGCTCGATACGGCGAAAGCCATTGGCTACTACCAGAAGCTACCAGTGGTGGTGATCCCGACGATCGCCTCCACCGATGCGCCAACCAGCGCGCTGTCGGTTATCTACACCGAAGCCGGCGAGTTTGAAGAGTATCTGATCTACCCGAAAAACCCGGACATGGTGGTGATGGATACGGCGATTATCGCTAAAGCGCCGGTGCGCCTGCTGGTAGCCGGGATGGGGGATGCGCTTTCAACCTGGTTTGAAGCCAGGGCCTGCTATGATGCCAGAGCCACCAGCATGGCGGGCGGTCAGTCGACGGCAGCGGCGCTGAGCCTGGCGCGCCTGTGCTATGATACGCTGCTGGCGGAAGGCGAAAAAGCCCGCCTCGCCGCCCAGGCCGGCGTGGTGACCGATGCGCTGGAACGTATCGTTGAAGCGAATACCTACCTCAGCGGTATCGGCTTTGAAAGTAGCGGTCTGGCCGCCGCGCACGCCATTCACAACGGTTTCACCATCCTCGAAGAGTGCCACCATCTGTACCATGGCGAGAAAGTGGCGTTTGGTACTCTGGCGCAGCTGGTGCTGCAAAATAGCCCGATGGAAGAGATCGAAACGGTGCTGAACTTCTGCCATACCGTCGGGCTGCCGGTTACGCTGGCGCAAATGGGTGTTAAAGAGGGCATCGATGAGAAAATTCAGGCAGTCGCCAAAGCGACCTGCGCGGAAGGTGAAACCATTCATAACATGCCGTTCCCGGTCAGCGCGCAGAGCGTGCATGCGGCGATTCTGACCGCCGACCTGCTCGGACAGCAGTGGCTGGCGCGCTAATTTAGCGTCGACCTGCCCCGTCTCATTTAAGCGATGAGACGTTTTCTCCCCCTCTGGCGGTAGCCGCCGGAGGGGTTGTCGTTTATGAAACAGCGGATAGGGATATGACTGCGCAGACTCAGAGCTTTCCTTTGGTGATAACCCAGTCGTGGCATCGCTGCAGCAAGTTTATGCAGCGGGAAACCTGGCAGACGCCGCATCAGGCGCAGGGGCTGACGTTTGAATCGATTTGTCGGCGCAAGACCGCGCTGTTGACGATTGGTCAGGCGGCGCTGGAGGATGCCTGGGAGTTTATGGATAACCGCCCCTGCGCGCTGTTCATCCTCGATGAGTCCGCCTGTATTCTTAGCCGCTGCGGCGATCCGCAGACCCTCGACCAGCTGGCGGCGCTGGGATTTCGTGACGGCAGCTACTGCGCGGAAAGCATTATCGGCAGCTGCGCGCTTTCGCTGGCCTCCATGCTCGGGCAGCCAGTCAAAACGACGGGCGAGGAGCATTTTAAACATGCGCTGCACGGATGGTCGTTTAGCTCCACGCCGGTGTTTGATAACCACGGGCGTCTGTTCGGTTCCATTTCCCTGTGCTGCCTGACGGAAGAACAGGCTTCGCCTGACCTCTCCCTGACCCTGGCTATCGCCCGGGAAGTCGGCAACTCGCTGCTCACTGATAGCCTGCTGGCCGAGTCGAATCGCCATCTTAACCAGATGTACGGTCTGCTGGAGAGCATGGATGACGGGGTGATGGCGTGGAACGAGCAGGGGATTTTGCAGTTTCTTAACGTGCAGGCCGCGACGCTGCTTCATCTTGATGCCCAGGCCAGCCAGGGGAAAAATATTAATGAGCTGGTGACGCTGCCGGCCCTGCTGCGTCGGGCCATTAAGCACGCGCGCGGGCTGAACCATGTGGAGGTCACCTTCGAAAGCCAGCATCAGTTTGTCGACGCCGTGATTACGCTCAAGCCAATCGTTGAAGAGCAGGGCAACAGTTTCATTCTGCTGCTGCATCCGGTCGAGCAGATGCGCCAGCTGATGACCAGCCAGCTTGGCAAAGTGAGCCATACCTTTGAACAGATGTCGGCGGACGACCCGGAAACCCGGCGGCTGATTCACTTTGGCCGCCAGGCGGCGCGCGGCGCTTTCCCGGTGCTGCTGTGCGGTGAAGAGGGGGTGGGTAAGGAGTTGCTCAGCCAGGCGATTCACAATGAGAGCGAGCGGGGCGGCGGGCCGTATATCGCGGTCAACTGTCAGCTGTATGCCGACAGCGTCCTGGGCCAGGATTTTATGGGCAGCGCGCCGACGGACGATGAAAACGGCCGCCTTAGCCGTCTTGAGCTGGCCAACGGCGGGACGCTGTTTCTGGAAAAAATCGAATACCTGGCGCCGGAGCTGCAGTCCGCGCTGCTGCAGGTGATCAAGCAGGGGGTTTTAACCCGTCTGGATGCCCGCCGCTTGATTCCGGTAGACGTTAAAGTGATCGCCACCACCACCGTCGATCTTGCCAATCTGGTGGAGCAAAACCGCTTTAGCCGCCAGCTTTACTACGCGCTGCACTCCTTTGAAATCGTTATCCCACCGCTGCGCGCGCGGCGTAACAGTATTCCTTCGCTGGTGCACAATCGCCTTAAGAGCCTGGAAAAGCGCTTTTCCTCGCGGCTGAAGATGGATGAAGATGCGCTGGCGCAGCTGGTGGCCTACTCCTGGCCGGGTAACGATTTTGAGCTGAACAGCGTGATTGAAAATATCGCCATTAGCAGCGATAACGGCCATATCCGGCTGAGTAATTTGCCGGAATATCTGTTTGCCGAGCGGCCCGGCGCCGACGCGGGTTCCTCGCTGCTGCCCGCCAGCCTGACCTTTAGCGCCATTGAGAAAGAAGCGATTATCCATGCCGCCCGGGTGACCAGCGGGCGGGTGCAGGAGATGGCGCAGCTGCTGAATATTGGCCGCACCACGCTGTGGCGAAAAATGAAACAGTACGATATCGATGCCGGCCAGTTTAAGCGCGGACGTATGGAGTAGTTTCCTGTGAGGAATGGTACGAAATAGTCGAGCAGAAAAGCACCACGCAAGCGTTTAGCTGCGGTCTGAATCAAAGAAAGGCAACGATCTCTTTGATATCCCGGCGAAGATGGGTCCATAGTGTCATCATGTTCATTACGTGGTTAATTTTAAGGATAAGAGTATGCCAACAGCAATCGATAAAGCCCTGGATTTTATTGGTGGTATGAACACATCGTTGTCGGTGCCGAATACTATGGATGAAAGTACCGCTAAGGGAATTTTGAAGTATTTGCATGAACTGGGCGTACCGGCAAATCCTGCCGACGTCATGGCCCGGGGTGAAAAGGAGGGATGGGATGCCGGGTTCACGGAAAAAGTGGCCGGCTGGGCGGAAAAAATTGCCTCCGGTAACCGGATCGTCATTAAAAACCCGGAATTCTTCACCGTCTATATGCGCGAACAGCTGCAGGCGCTGGTGTAAGCCGCCTGTCGCGAACCTCACGTTAAGCTGCGGCGCCCCGAGGGGGCCGCACAATGCAAAAGGGCTGACGATTTCTCGTCAGCCCTTGCTGTATCTGGTGGCCCCTGCTGGACTTGAACCAGCGACCAAGCGATTATGAGTCGCCTGCTCTAACCACTGAGCTAAGGGGCCGTGGCGAGGGATTATAAAGTAACTGTTCCCCGCAATCCAGCCTAAAAATCACGCCTGCTGTTTTTATAAACAACGCATTTTCAATCCTTTATAATTACCTTTTAGGCATTGAGCTGGGGAAAACATGATCAACGATATTCTGGCGCCGGACCTGCGGGTAGTCTTTTGCGGTATCAATCCGGGGAAGTCTTCCGCCCATACCGGTTTTCATTTCGCCCATCCGGGCAATCGCTTCTGGAAAGTGATTCACCAGGCCGGCTTTACCGACCGTCTTCTGAAACCCGAGGAGGAACTCCAGCTGCTGGATACCCGCTGCGGGATCACGATGCTCGTCGAACGCCCGACGGTGCAGGCCAGCGAGGTTGAGCTGCTGGAGCTCCGCGACGGTGGTCGTGAACTGGTCAGAAAAATGGAAGAGTATCAGCCGCGCGCGCTGGCGATCCTGGGTAAACAGGCCTTCGAGAAAGCGTTTCAGGTGCGCGGCGTAAAATGGGGCAAGCAGCAGGTGACCATTGGGGCGACGGAAGTGTGGGTGCTGCCGAATCCCAGCGGCCTCAACCGGGCGACGCTGGATAAACTGGTGGAGGCCTACCGGGAGCTTGACGAGGCGCTGGCCACGCGAGGGCTTTAATGCATTTCCGACGACAAAGGGGTTACGGCTTTCACCCCGGTCGTCGGCGGCTGGCTTAAGCCTGCGGCTTTAGTCAGCTTTTTCGCAATCGCTAATATTCCCTTTTTCTATCATGAATAAAAGGGCGTCAAAAGCGAAGTCGAGAAAGGCTTTACGGTCTTTCTCAAGGTGACGTAAAAGACGTTCTTCTCTGTACGAGGACTTTTCCACTAGCCCGGTCAGGCAGAGCCAGAACAGCATCATGACGTCCGCGACGGGAGCACTTAATCCAATCTCTTTTTTTTCGGCGGCGTCTGTGATTCGCTTTGCGATAATCTGGTGGATCTGTTCTCCAGTCATAGCGATATTTTTCAACGCTTTATTGTTTTTAGTGATTTTTTCAGAACAGGCAATCTTCCCGGCTATCGCGGAAAAGTAGGCAAGGCTTGTTTCGTGGAGAGCCATCAGCGCATGGCACAGCTCGCGATAAAATTCGCGAAATGAATTTTGCCTATTGGCGATTGGTATGAGCTCCTGATAGAAACGCTCCATTACCTCCAGGATAAGATGATCCAGAATATCCTTTTTATTATCGAAATAGGTATAAAGCGTGGTTTTACTAAAACCGGCTTCATGTGCGATCTCATCCATGGTGGTACTTTCTATTCCACGGCTTAGAAATAATGTATTAGCGGTGGTTAAAATAACCGTTCTATTAAAATCAGCCAGCTGAATTTTACGCTTGCTATTCATTTCATTTCCCTATGATTTGCCTGCGGTTTTAGGCGTAAATACGCTCCATCAACCAATAGTACAATCGTAAAACTATGAGTCCAGCGGTTTAATGGCACATAAATAAATAATAAGAATAAAACCTGGATATATATTGATGGGTTTTATATTGGGCTTTTAATATTTATTAAATAAATAGTTTCTGCTTAGACATAAAAAAAGCCAGTCATGTGACTGGCTTTTCAGGGGACGCGGCGATAATTAATCGTCGAGGAAGCTACGCAGTACTTCAGAACGGCTCGGATGGCGCAGTTTACGCAGCGCCTTCGCTTCGATCTGACGAATACGTTCGCGGGTTACGTCAAACTGTTTACCCACTTCTTCCAGCGTGTGATCGGTATTCATGTCGATACCAAAGCGCATACGCAGGACTTTCGCTTCACGGGCGGTCAGGCCAGCCAGAACGTCGTGGGTGGCGGCGCGCAGGCTCTCGGTGGTGGCAGAGTCCAGCGGCAGCTCGAGGGTGTTATCCTCGATAAAATCTCCCAGATGCGAATCTTCATCGTCGCCAATCGGCGTTTCCATGGAGATAGGCTCTTTGGCGATTTTCAGCACCTTACGAATTTTGTCTTCCGGCATCAGCATGCGTTCGGCCAGCTCTTCCGGCGTCGGCTCACGGCCCATCTCCTGCAGCATCTGGCGGGAAATACGGTTGAGCTTGTTGATAGTCTCAATCATATGCACCGGAATACGGATGGTGCGCGCCTGGTCTGCGATAGAGCGGGTGATCGCCTGACGGATCCACCAGGTTGCGTAGGTGGAGAACTTGTAGCCGCGGCGGTATTCAAACTTATCAACCGCCTTCATCAGACCGATGTTGCCTTCCTGGATCAGATCGAGGAACTGCAGACCGCGGTTGGTGTATTTCTTGGCGATCGAGATAACCAGACGCAGGTTCGCTTCAACCATCTCTTTCTTCGCACGGCGCGCTTTCGCTTCACCGATGGACATACGACGGTTGATATCTTTTACCTGCTCGATGGTCAGGCCGGTCTCTTGTTCAATCTGCTGCAGTTTCATCAGGCCGCGCTGAACGTCTTCTTTCACGTCAAGCAGCTTCTCTGACCACGGCTTGTTCATGGCGATGGCCGCATTGAACCAGGTTTCGCTGGTTTCGTTGCCGGTGAACAGAGTGATGAAGTTTTTCTTCGGCATTTTGCACTGCTCAACGCACAGCTTCATGATGATACGTTCTTGAGTACGAACGCGATCCATCATGATACGCATGCTGTTAACCAGGTAATCGAACTGCTTCGGTACCAGACGGAACTGTTTGAACACTTCGGACAGCTTGAGGATCTCTTCCTGCGCTGCGGCGTGGCTACGACCTTTCGCTTTGATGGTGTCGCGGGTCAGTTCGTACTGCGTACGCAGCTCGGCGAATTTCTCGCGCGCCAGCTCGGGGTCGATGCTGTTGTCGTCATCGCTGCTGTCGTCGTCTTCTTCTTCATCTTCGTCTTCGTCGTCATCCATCTCTTCCTGAGAGAGTTCAGAACCGACGTGCGTCGCCGTTGGCGCCATATCTTCTTCGGCGTTCGGGTCGACAAAACCGGTGATCAGATCGGACAGACGCGCTTCTTCCGCTTCAACGCGATCGTACTGCTCCAGCAGATAGGTGATCGCTTCAGGGTATTCAGCCACCGAGCACTGAACCTGGTTAATACCGTCTTCGATACGTTTAGCGATGTCGATTTCGCCTTCGCGCGTCAGCAGTTCGACGGTACCCATTTCACGCATGTACATGCGCACCGGGTCGGTTGTGCGTCCGATTTCAGACTCAACGCTGGAGAGAACCTGCGCCGCAGCTTCTTCCGCATCTTCGTCAGTATTGTTGTTCGTTTCAGCAAGCAAAAGATCATCGGCATCCGGTGCTTCTTCCATCACCTGAATGCCCATGTCGTTGATCATTTGGATGATGTCTTCGATCTGGTCGGAGTCGACGATATCTTCCGGCAGATGGTCATTGACCTCGGCATAGGTCAGATAGCCTTGCTCCTTACCACGTTGGACAAGAAGCTTCAGCTGTGACTGCGGGTTTTGCTCCATAAGACGGTATCCACACTTAATTCGTTTGATTGGTGTAAGCAGGCGAACTGCCAACATTTAAAGCGAGGGCGTACTTATATTATTGCCGCTGCGCCTCGAGCGGCTGTCGGGGTCTTCCCGAACGATATTCGGCACTTAAGCCGTTCAATGCGTTATCTTTCAAGTTGTCTCTGCGTTAGCTACGTTCTCTCATCCTGGTCATGTGCTTGTGCGCACTCCCGGGGATTCGTTCTCTTGCTGCTTTGATACAACTTGAATGAGTTCGTCTTTCGTTTATTTTTTGGCCAGTTCCTGGCTGATGGTCCAGAGTTCCCGGCGCTCTTCACTGCTTAAGCCGTGCGTGCGGTCGCGAGCTATCAACTCTTCTTGCCGCAGCTCCAGCAGTGAATCAAACATATGGTTGAGCGAGTCGGTGAAGGTTTTTTCAGCAATATCCTTATCTGCTATATCGTCCCACATCGACAGTTTTTCAAGGGTTGCGGCCTCATTTGTGCCGCGATACTGCTCTAACAGCAGCCCGGTGGTCAGGCCCGGCTGTGCCAAACAGGTTTTAACCAGTTCGTTGAACAGCCCAAGCCCCGGCATTTTACGCGGGTCCAGCCCTTCCAGGGGCGGTACCAGCGGCGCCAGATCCGGGTTTTGTACCAGTAACCCTATCAGTATACGCATGGTCGTGCGTTTTAGCTGCGGAGCAGGGCGCTGGATGCCATTTTCAGACTGTTTTGGCATTAAACGTTCAAGCTGCGCATCATCTAAAATCCCCAGCTTATTGCCTAACTCCTGGCGCAGGTAAATGCGCAGCGTTTCACCCGGCACCTGGGTTATCAGCGGCAGCGCTAAGGTACTCAGCTGCGCGCGGCCGTCCGGGGTGCTCAAATCCACCTGCGGTAGCAGGCTGTTGAACAAAAACGTGGAGAGCGGCTGAGCCTGCTCCATCCGCGCTTCAAATGCGGCTTTCCCTTCTTTGCGCACCAGCGTATCCGGGTCTTCGCCATCCGGCAGAAACATAAAGCGCAGCTGGCGCCCGTCGGTCATATACGGCAGCGCCGTTTCCAGCGCGCGCCAGGCGGCATCGCGGCCGGCCCGGTCTCCGTCGTAGCAGCAAACCACCTGATTGGTGACCCGGAACAACAGCTGAATATGGTCAGCGGTCGTCGACGTCCCCAGCGATGCAACGGCATAGTTAATGCCGAACTGCGCCAGAGCCACCACGTCCATATAACCTTCGACCACCAGCAGGCGGGGCGGTTCAGCGTTATCCTGCTGCGCTTCATAAAGACCGTACAGCTGGCGGCCTTTATGGAAAATATCGGTCTCCGGGGAGTTCAGGTACTTCGGCATGGCGTCACCCAGCACGCGACCACCAAAACCAATCACCCGGCCTCGCTTATCGCGGATGGGGAACATCACCCGTTCGCGGAAGCGGTCGTAACTGCGCCCCTGATCGTTAGTGACCAGCATGCCCGCATCAATCAGCGACTGGCGGTTTTCTTGATTACCGCCAAAACGTTTTAAAACGTTGTCCCAACCGGGAGGGGCGTAGCCAATCGCGAAGCGCGTAATCACCTCGCTGCTTAAGCCGCGTTTTTCCAGATACTGGCGCGCGGGGCCGGCGGCGGGTTGCATCAGAGACTGTTGATAAAACGTGTTCAGACCATCCATCAGCTGATAGAGATTTTGCCGCTGATGGCGCTCAATCTGGCTGGGTCCGCTACCTGCTTCATACGGCACGTCTAAATTATGCATGGCAGCCAGCTCTTCGACGGTTTCCACGAACTCGAGCTTGTCGTAGTTCATCAGGAAGTCGATAGCGTTGCCGTGCGCACCGCAGCCGAAGCAGTGGTAAAACTGTTTTTCACCGTTGACGGTGAAAGAGGGGGTTTTTTCGTTATGGAACGGACAGCACGCGTGAAAATTTTTGCCCTGCTTTTTCAGCTTTACCCGGGCATCGATCAGATCGACGATATCGGTGCGCGCCAGCAGGTCATTGATAAATACTCGTGGAATTCGTCCAGCCATATGCCCCGTTTTATACACGTTACCCTTCAAGCTGCCTCTGCGTTGGCTTCGCTCGTTCACCCCTGTCACTTACTTCGGTAAGCTCCGGGGACTCACTCCCTTGCCGCCTTGATGCATCTTGAATGATTGGGTGTATATGCTAATGCATAAACGAAAATAAGCCGCGCATTCCTTTCGGAAGCACGGCCTTACAACTACAACTCGGTCTGAATTGAGAGCGTGGCTCCCAACAGATTAGTACAGACGAGTGCGGCGTGCGTTTTCGCGAGCCAGTTTCTTCGCGTGACGTTTCACTGCGGAAGCTTTAGCGCGTTTACGTTCGGTAGTCGGTTTTTCATAGAACTCACGACGACGAACTTCCGCCAGAACACCTGCTTTTTCGCATGAACGTTTGAAGCGACGCAGCGCTACGTCGAACGGCTCGTTTTCACGTACTTTAATTACCGGCATGTAACTCTCACCTTTGATAAATTCGGTTTGCCGCTGGCATCAGCGCCAGCTTATTTCAAAATGGTGCGGAATTTTACTGCAATTGCTGCTGCTTTGTAAAGCACCGACGCGATTTTTGAAAGGGACTTTTATAAGGACAGGGAGTATACACGAAGTGAACGCCAGGGGTGAGGAAAGTTTTACATCAACCCGCATTGGTCCTACACTGCGCGGTATTGAAACGAGGTAAAACTAGCCATGCGTGTACTGGGAATTGAAACATCCTGCGATGAAACCGGCATCGCCATTTATGACGACGAAAAAGGTCTGTTAGCCAACCAGCTGTATAGTCAGGTGAAATTGCACGCTGACTACGGCGGCGTGGTGCCCGAGCTGGCCTCGCGCGACCACGTACGTAAAACCGTCCCCCTGATTCAGGCGGCGCTCAAGGAAGCCGGGCTGACGGCAAAGGATATCGATGCCGTTGCGTATACGGCGGGCCCCGGCCTGGTTGGCGCGCTGCTGGTCGGCGCGACGGTAGGCCGCTCGCTGGCCTTCGCCTGGAACGTGCCGGCGATCCCGGTACACCATATGGAAGGGCACCTGCTGGCGCCGATGCTGGAAGATAATCCGCCGCAGTATCCTTTTGTCGCGCTGCTGGTTTCCGGCGGCCATACCCAGCTGATCGGCGTCACCGGCATTGGCCAGTATGAACTGCTGGGCGAATCGATTGACGACGCGGCGGGCGAAGCCTTCGATAAGACAGCGAAACTGCTGGGGCTGGATTATCCCGGCGGCCCGATGCTGTCGAAGATGGCCTCCCAGGGCACCGAAGGGCGCTTTGTCTTCCCGCGCCCGATGACCGACCGCCCCGGGCTGGATTTCAGCTTTTCTGGCCTCAAGACCTTTGCCGCGAACACCATTCGCAGCAACGGCGATGACGATCAAATCCGCGCCGATATCGCCCGCGCTTTCGAAGATGCGGTCGTGGATACGCTGATGATTAAGTGCCGCCGCGCGCTGGATCAAACCGGCTTTAAACGGCTGGTGATGGCGGGGGGCGTCAGCGCGAACCGTACGCTGCGCGCAAAGCTGGCGGAAATGATGAAAAAGCGCGGTGGTGAAGTCTTCTACGCTCGTCCTGAATTCTGTACCGATAACGGCGCGATGATTGCCTATGCGGGGATGGTCCGTCTGCGCTCCGGCGCTAAAGCGGAGCTCGGCGTCACCGTTCGTCCGCGCTGGCCGCTGGCCGAGCTTCCGGCGGCATAACGTCTGATATTTCACTGGCCGACGTCCTGTCGGCCTGCCTTCGCGACTTATTCCATACTCTTACACAGCGAGCAAATCGCCCCCTGGTGCTTGTGCGAATGCATCACGTCAGGACGTTCGTACTCTTCCCGGCAGCTCAGGCAGCGGTAAACGGTGATCGACGCGTTACCCTGCGCATCGTAGCGCGGCTCGGCGATACCATCATCGTGCTGTTTAATGTAATAGCGCCCGCGGGTGGCGATCCCCATGACCGGCGTCATCACGAAAGCCACCGCCAGCGCAATCAGCGGCGAGAACGGCGCCAGCGTTTCGCCCAACAGGCCGAAGAAGGCGCTAATCGAAAGTCCTGCCGCGAGGGCAAAAGAGACCACGCCTACCGGGTTGACGTTGTAGATCATCCCGCGGCGATACTCCGGCTGCGCCGGCGCCAGCTTCAGCACCCCTTTGTTGACGGTGATGTCGGTGGCGACCACCACCACCCAGGCGATGGCAAAGTTAGAATAGAAGCCGAGGATCCACGCCAGAGCGCTAAACATGTCGCCTTCCATCAGGGCAAGGGCAATCGTCAGGTTGACGATGACGAAAATAATCCGCCCCGGATAACGTTTGGTGGTGCGCGTCCAGGCGCTGGTCCACGCCAGAGAGCCGGAATAGGCGTTGGTGACGTTAATTTTAATCTGCGAGATAACCACCAGCACCACCGCGAGGGTGAGCGCCAGCCAGCCGGGGACCAGGTTATCGAAGACGCTGACGAACTGTTGCACCGGTTCGGTGTTGTGCACCGTCGGGAAGCGGGTCAGCAGATAGAAGCCGAGGAAAGCGCCGATAATCTGTTTAATCGCGCCTAATACGACCCAGCCCGGGCCGGCGGAGAACACCGCCAGCCACCAGCTTTTGCTGTTTTCCGCGGTCTTCGGCGGCATAAAGCGCAGATAGTCGATCTGCTCGCCAATCTGCATGATCAGCGACAGGCAGACCCCCGCGCCGAGCATAATGGCGGTTAAATCTACCGTTGAGGCGTTGTTTTTACCGGCGAAGTTCATAAAGCCGTCCACCAGATCCGGGTCTTTGGCGATAAGCCACGCCACCGGAACCACCATCAGGACCAGCCACAGCGGCGTCGTCCAGACCTGAAGGCGAGTCAGCGCCTTCATGCCGTAGACCACCAGCGGCAAGACCATCAGCGTGGCGATGAGGTAGCCCATCCACAGCGGGATCCCCAGGCCCACCAGCAGCCCCTGCGCCATGATCGAGCCTTCAAGCGCGAAGAAGATAAAGGTAAATCCGGCGAAGATAATGCTGGTGATCACCGAACCAAAGTAGCCGAAACCGGCGCTGCGGGTGATCAGGTCGAGGTCGATGTTATAGCGCGCGGCGGTAATCGCCAGCGGAATACCGGTAAGAAAAATAACCAGCGCCGCCAGCAGGATCGCGTAAATCGCATTGGTGGTGCCCCAGGCCATGCCGATGCTGGCGCCGATAGAAAAGTCAGCCAGATAGGCGATGCCGCCCAATGCGGTCACCGCGACAACCCCCGGTCCCCAGCGGCGAAAGCTCAGCGGAGCATAGCGAAGGGTATAATCTTCCAGCGTTTCTTTGGAGCCGGAGGCACTGGTTTGCGCAGGTAAATCAGTTTTTATATCCAGTGATGACATAGTCATTCCTTAATGGTTAGGCATGACTGGAATTAGCAAACCTTATGCCACATCGCAGGGCAGGCGCTATCAGGGCTTCATGAAGGGGATGGCTAAAGAGAGGGCAGGGTATGCACCATCCCGACACCTCTGCGCCGGGGTGGTGCAGGGGTTACTTGCCGAGCATGCCTTTGTCTTCGATAAAGGCGATGATATTTTGCAGGCCGTCGCCGCTTTTCAGGTTGGTGAAGCTCCACGGGCGTTCGCCGCGCATGCGCAGGGTATCGCGCTCCATCACTTCCAGAGACGCGCCCACGTACGGTGCAAGATCGGTTTTGTTGATCACCAGGAAGTCGGATTTGGTTATCCCCGGTCCGCCTTTGCGCGGGATTTTTTCCCCTTCCGCCACGTCGATGACGTAGATGGTGAGATCCGCCAGCTCCGGGCTGAAGGTGGCGCTCAGGTTATCGCCGCCGCTTTCTACAAAGATGAGATCGAGATTGCCGAATTTCTCGCTCAGCGCTTCCACCGCGGCAAGGTTCATCGACGCATCTTCCCGAATAGCGGTATGCGGGCAGCCGCCGGTTTCGACGCCGACAATTCGTTCAGGCTCAAGGGCGCCAGCCTCGGTGAGAATGCGCTGATCTTCTTTGGTGTAGATATCGTTGGTCACCACCGCCAGCTGCCAGGTGTCGCGCATGGCTTTGCAGAGGGCTTCCAGCAGCGCGGTTTTTCCGGAGCCGACCGGGCCGCCGACGCCGACGCGCAGCGGTTGCTTAATCATGTTCATACCTTCTCCTAAGAACGGAATAATCGGGAATACTGGGTTTCGTGCCGGGCGGAAGCGATAGCCGCAAGCGGCGTCGCCGAACCGATGGCGTCGTCCGGGGTCGCCAGGGCGCTGTCCATGTCCGCCGCGTAGCGGTCGCACAGGCGAAGAATCAACTGCTGGGCCGCCTGCTGGCCAAAGGGCACCAGCTTGACGCCCGCCATCACCGCGCTTTCAATCCAGCTATAGCCAAGGCTCAGGGCCAGGTCAGGAATGGCGATTTGCCAGCGTACGCCGAGCCACGCCATGCCGGTTAGCTGACTTTGCTGGCACAGCTTGCGCCACTCGGGCGGGCAGTCCGGCTGCCAGTCGGCCAGCAGCCGGGTGAAGGCCGCGCCGCGGTTGCGCTCTTCATCGCGCAGCTCGCGAGTTTCCCGGCAGGCGAGCAGATAAGCGGTCCAGCGCCGGGCGCAGGCCAGATCGCCCGCTTCGCAGGCCCGGTAGAGGCGGGCAAACAGCGGCAGGTCGACGGTAAAAAAGCTCTGCTCCATTTGGCGCAGCTGCCAGCGCTCAAAGGCGGCGGTATCCGCTACCCAGCCCGCTTCCACCGCCCACTCCAGCCCCTGGGACCAGCTGTAGCCGCCAACCGGGAGGCTGCTGCTGGCAAGCTGCATCAAGCGCAGACGTTTTTCCGGCGTCGGCATTTAGTGGCTGTGCTCACGATCGTGATGGTGGTGGTGATGGCCGTGCGATTCGCTGGCGTAGGCGCCGGCTTCCGGTTCAAACGGCAGATGCGCGAAATCCACGGCCAGGCCAAACTGGCGCAGCATATCGTCCAGGACGTGATCGTGATGATAGCGCAGCTCGCCGGGCATAATCTGTAGCGGCACGTGGCGATTGCCAAGGTGATAGCAGGCCTTCGCCAGCATAAAGGGGTCATCGCAGCGTACGACCGAAACGGCTTCATCAGCGGCGATCACTTCAATGAATTCGCTACCGTTTTCGTTACTGAGAATGTCGCCGCCGCGCAGCAGCAGACCGCGCGGCAGCAGCAGGCCCGCCTGACGGCCATCGTTAAGCGTGACTTTAATGCGGCTTTTTACCCGCACGTCAATCGGCAGGGTAACGCTGGCCGTGGCCTGCGCAGGGGTCTCCACCCGTTGGGTCAAATAAAGCATTTGCGCTCCTTAAAACAGGAAATAACGTTGCGCCATCGGTAACACGTCCGCCGGTTCGCTGGTTATCAGTTCGCCGTCGATGCGCACCTCGTAGGTTTGCGAATCCACGGTAATAGTGGGCAGCAGGCCGTTGTGGTGCATATCGCCTTTTTGTACCGTGCGGCAGCCTTTAACCACCGCCGTCGCGCTGTGCAGGTTCAGCCGCTCAGCGACGCCGTTTTCCGCCGCCGCCTGCGACAGAAAGGTCAAACGGCAGCGGTGGCGAGCGCTGCCCAGCGCGCCGAACATCGGGCGATAGTGCACCGGCTGCGGCGTCGGGATAGAGGCGTTGATGTCGCCCATCGGCGCCATCGCGATCATGCCGCCTTTGACGATCGTCGCCGGCTTCACGCCGAAGAACGCCGGGGACCACAGCACCAGATCCGCCAGTTTACCCACTTCAATCGAACCGACTTCATGGGCGATACCGTGGGTTAACGCCGGATTAATGGTGTACTTGGCGATATAGCGCTTCACGCGGAAGTTGTCGTTATCGCCGCTCTCTTCCGCCAGCGGGCCGCGCTGGACCTTCATCCGGTGCGCCACCTGCCAGGTGCGCAACACCACTTCGCCGACGCGCCCCATCGCCTGTGAATCAGACGAGGTGAGGGAGAAGGCGCCCAGATCGTGCAGGACGTCTTCCGCGGCAATGGTTTCCCGCCGAATGCGCGATTCGGCAAACGCCACGTCCTCGGCGATATCCGGGTCGAGATGATGGCAAACCATCAGCATATCCAGATGTTCGTCAATGGTGTTGACGGTATAGGGCAGCGTCGGGTTGGTTGACGAGGGCAGAATATTGGGGTGCGCGCAGGCGGTAATAATATCCGGCGCATGGCCGCCGCCCGCCCCTTCGGTATGGAAAGTATGGATAGTGCGCCCGCCGATGGCCGCCAGGGTATCCTCAACGAATCCGGACTCATTGAGGGTGTCGCTGTGCAGCGCGACCTGCACGTCCATTTCGTCGGCCACCGTCAGCGCGCAGTCGATTGCCGCCGGGGTCGCGCCCCAGTCTTCGTGAATCTTCAGGCCGATAACCCCGGCCGCGACCTGCTCACGCAGCGCATCCGGATTCGAACCATTGCCTTTACCCAGCAGGCCAATATTGACCGGCAGGCTGTCCGCGGCCTGCAGCATCCGCGAGATGTACCACGGCCCGGGCGTGCAGGTCGTGGCGTTGGTGCCCGCCGCCGGGCCGGTCCCGCCGCCGATCATGGTAGTGACGCCGGAGACCAGCGCCTCTTCCGCCTGCTGCGGACAGATCCAGTGAATATGCGTATCGACGCCGCCGGCGGTGACGATCTTGCCTTCCGCCGCAATAATTTCCGTGGCCGCGCCGATCGGGATCGTGACGTTGGGCTGAATATCCGGGTTACCGGCTTTGCCGATCGCGAAGATCCGCCCGTCTTTGACGCCGATGTCGGCTTTGACGATCCCCCAGTAATCGACGATCAGGGCATTTGTCAGCACCAGATCCACACACCCGGCGGAAAGCATCTGTCCCTGGCCCATACCGTCGCGGATCACTTTGCCACCGCCGAATTTGACCTCTTCGCCGTAGGTGGTCAAATCATCTTCGACCTCGATCCACAGCTCGGTGTCCGCCAGGCGAACTTTATCGCCGGTGGTGGGGCCGAACATGTCGGCATAGGCCTGACGTGAAATGTCACTCATCGTTTGCCTCCAGCGCGCCCATAACGTCTCCGCGGAAACCGTACACCGCGCGGGTTCCGGCCAGCGCCACCAGCTCCACCTCGCGCTTTTGGCCAGGTTCGAAGCGCACTGCGGTGCCGGCGGCGATATTCAGGCGATAGCCGGTCGCCTGCTGGCGATCGAACTTCAGCGCCGGGTTGACCTCGGCGAAGTGGTAATGCGAGCCGACCTGAATCGGCCGGTCGCCGTGATTTTCAACGATAATGCAGCAGGTGGCGCGGCCGACGTTAATCGCTATCTGGCCGGGTTTTACCTGATATTCTCCTGGGATCATCGCGCTACCTCAGATTATCGGGTTATGAACGGTAACCAGCTTCGAGCCGTCCGGGAAGGTGGCTTCGACCTGGATATCGGGGATCATTTCCGGCACGCCTTCCATGACCTGGTCGCGGCTCAGGACGTGGCGTCCTTCTTCCATCAGCGCCGCGACGCTTCTGCCATCGCGCGCGCCCTCCATAATAAAGGCGCTAATCAGGGCCACGGATTCGGGATAATTGAGCTTCAGACCGCGGGCCAGGCGACGCTCCGCCACCAGCGCGGCGGTAAACAGCAACAGCTTGTCTTTTTCTCTGGGTGTCAGTTCCATAGCGTTCTCTTAAGTCAGCCAGATTCGGGGGAGTACCGGAGATTTGCCGGTCAGGTGCGGGCGCATAAATTGCCAGATATCGCGCATCGCCCGCTGGCAAAGCAGATTATCGTCACTTAGAAAGCGTACCGTCAGCAGACCGTCGGTGAGCGTCGCGCCGGCGTAGTTTGCCAGCGGCGTAAGTTTTTCGCGTACGCCTTCGAGCAGCGTTTCGTTCGCCGGGTAGAACAGCATCGTTCCCACCCACGGCTGCTGCGCGACGCAGGCCAGCTGTCCATCGGCCAGGCTCAGGCGCTCAATCAGCAGCGGAGAGCCGTCGACCCACACCTCCAGGCGATTGGCGAGCGCGCCGTGGCTAAAGGCTTCGCCGATGACCGGCCGGCCAAGGCACAGCAGGTCCCACGCCAGCAGCGTGCTGGAGGCGGCGAGATGAAAGGCGGTAGACAAAGCGGCGTTGGCGCCGGGAAAGAAGATCGCGTCCTGCGGCAGCCACTCGAGCGTTGAGTTTTCGGCCAGCGTCAGGGTTTGCTGAAGACGCGCCTGCGCGCCGCTGCTGCGATAGAACTTGCTGGCGCCGGGCATGGTGATCAGCGTGTGGCACCCGGGATCCATCGTCGCGCTAATGGTGAGCTCATCGCCGCCGACGATACCGCCGGGCGGATGAAGCAGATAGAGGTGACAGGTCTCTTCTTCGGGATAAAACGGGCGCTGAACGGTGAGGGGACCGACATGACGACGGGAGGCGAGCGTGGTTTTCCCGCCGAGAAATTGAAACTGGAGGTCCAGCGAGGCCTGCCAGCCTTTTTTATTCTGTGGTAACACGGTGCCGTGCAATGTCGCGCCCCTGCAAAATCAAGATAAAACAGCAGCGAAGAGTATTGATCGGGGGCCAATCATCCCGGTCATATGAAAAGCTTATGCCCGTCATACTTCGAGCCGCAGCCGCGTTGGCTACGGGCTACTCGGCCCATCCATGGGCCTCGCCCTGGCGGACCGTCGCAAGCGACGTTCAAATCTGCTCCCGGCAGATTTGTCGTTCGCCCGAATCACTTACTGGAGTAAGCTCATCGGGACTCACTCACTTGCCGCCTTGCCGCAACTCGAATTATTTAGGGCATAGAATTGTCATGCTTCGAGCCGCGGCCGCGTTGGTTCACCTTAATCACCTGGGGCTTACTTGCCGCGAAGTTGCGGCGCAGCAAAGGTTATTTCTGCTCCGGCGTTTTTTTCTTCTTTTTGAGCCGGGTCCAGATGCGGGTTTCCTGACGACGCCACAGACGCTGTATGTTGTCGTGATGGCGCAGCAGAATCAGGCATGACAGCATCGAAACCGGGAAAGTGTACTGCGGTTTGAACCACCAGACATAGAACGGCGCAATCAGCGCGCTCACGATAGCCCCCAGCGAGGAGTAGCCGCTGAGCAGAATCGTCAGCAGCCAGGTTCCGGCCATCACGCCGGTGAGATCCCAGCCGATAGGAGCAATGGCGCCGAAAGCGGTGGCCACGCCTTTACCGCCGCGAAAGTTAAAAAATACCGGCCAGATATGGCCCACGCAGGCGGCGATCGCCACCAGGCCGAGCCAGAACGGCGTCAGGCCTAACGCCCACGCGCCCCAGACCGGCAGCATGCCTTTCAGTACGTCAAAAATAAGCACCGCTACGGCTGCGCCCTTGCCGCCAATTCGCAGGACGTTCGTCGCCCCTGGATTGCCGGAGCCGCTGTCGCGAGGGTCGGGAAGGCCAGCGAGGCGGCAAACGAGAATGGCGCTGGAGATTGAGCCGCAGAGGTAGGCGAGGATAACCAGTCCAGGCGCGATTGCACTCATCAGCTGTTCCATTTTGAAAGTGTCGTTTTATCCCCTGCGCACTGCGCGTTGTCCGCGCATTGGCTCTCCGGGACCCATAGCGACGCTATGCTCCTGGAGCCTTGCCGCGTCGCTGTCTTCCTGCAACGCAAATTATTTAGGGGATGTCTTTGCATCTGTGGATAATACGCATAATTGGCCGGAAGTGGTATCCGGTTTAGCCAAAAAGCAGGCAGGTCGTGATGGATATTGTATTTATAGAGCAACTTTCGGTAATCACCACAATTGGTGTTTACGACTGGGAACAGACCATCGAACAGAAGCTGGTGTTCGATATCGAAATGGCGTGGGATAACCGCAAAGCGGCGGCCAGCGATGATGTCAGCGATTGTCTCAGCTATGCTGATATCAGCGAGCTGGTAATCAGCCACGTCGAAGGCGGGCGTTTTGCGCTGGTGGAACGCGTGGCGGAAGAAATTGCCGACCTGCTGCTGGAAAAGTTTCAATCTCCATGGGTACGTATTAAAGTCAGCAAACCTGGGGCGGTAGCCAGGGCGGCTAACGTCGGCGTCATTATTGAACGTGGCCTTAATCTGAAACAAAACTTTTCAGGTCATACTCGTGAAACAAATTGCGTTTATACCGGTCATAGAATCCGGCCATCAGGCTATTTTCTTTGCCGTTTTGCCCTGTGACAGCGCTCGAAATCCTTGCGTACAACCTGTACGCTCACTTTTCTGCGCGCTGTCTGTGGCCAAATAAGCACGCCTGATAGCTCGGTTCTTCGTTCCTGGTTTTTTTCATTTTACTTTTTAAAGGGTTTAATTGGATGAGCGATATACACTCGCTGCTGATAGCGGCAATATTGGGTGTGGTTGAGGGTTTGACAGAATTTTTACCTGTCTCCAGTACTGGTCATATGATTATTGTCGGTCATCTGCTGGGTTTTGAAGGCGATACCGCGAATACGTTTGAAGTCGTCATTCAGCTTGGTTCCATTCTGGCCGTTGTGGTGATGTTCTGGCGCCGCCTGTTTGGTCTTATCGGCATTCATTTTGGCAAAAAGCCCGAGCATGAAGGCCAGGGCAGCGGTCGCCTGTCGCTTATTCATATTCTTTTGGGGATGATCCCGGCGGTGGTGCTGGGGCTGATTTTCCACGATACCATCAAGTCGCTGTTTAACCCGATAAACGTGATGTATGCGCTGATTGTGGGCGGCGTGCTGCTGATCGCGGCGGAGGTGCTGAAGCCGAAACAGCCGCGCGCGGTGGGCATTGATGATATGACCTATCGTCAGGCGTTCGTCATCGGCTGCTTCCAGTGTCTGGCGCTGTGGCCGGGCTTCTCGCGTTCCGGGGCGACGATTTCCGGCGGGATGCTGATGGGCGTCAGCCGCTATGCGGCCTCTGAGTTCTCGTTCCTGCTGGCGGTGCCGATGATGATGGGCGCAACCGTACTGGATATGTACAAGAGCATTGGCTTCCTGAACGCCGGCGATATTCCGATGTTTGCCGTCGGTTTTATCACGGCGTTTATCGTCGCGCTGATTGCGATTAAAACCTTCCTGCAGCTGATTAAACGTATTTCGTTTATCCCGTTCGCCATCTACCGTTTTATCGTTGCGGCAGCGGTCTACGTGGTCTTCTTCTAAGCGCCCGCCCTCAGTCCCGCGGCTGAGGGCAACGCTTTTCTTTCCAGCGGGCGACGGCCTGAATCCGCCGACGCGTCAGCTCTTCACGAATTTCAACGCCCTGAAAACCTTCCGCCACCACCTCTTTAGTTGAAACCGACCGGGCAACGTCCCAGGCTTCCAGCAGCAGGCGACCCTGCGGATAATCGCAGGCTTCAAAGCCGGTGCGCCCGCGCACGTCGGCCTCGCTGGTTAACGCGATTTGCCTGACACGATGCGGCTTGCGCCAGGCGTCGATATTATCGAACAGCTTGACCAGCGTTTTCGGCTGCAGGATGGGCAGGGTATGAATCAGATCGTGAAATTCGGCGACCAGTTTTGCCAGGTCGCGCAGCTCGTTTGGCACCCGCAAACGGGCGCAGAGCTGCTCGACCAGCTTAACGCCAGCCGGACCGTGACCATGATGGCGCGGCCAGAGCGCTTTCGGCGTCAGCCCTTTCCCGAGGTCGTGGCATAGGGTGGCAAAACGGACATCCACTTCGGGCGAGAGCATCGCCGCCATGGTGACGGTCATCAGCGTGTGCAGGCCAGTGTCGATTTCCGGGTGCCATTTAGCCGGGGCCGGTACGCCATAAAGAGCGTCGACTTCCGGGAACAGCACCTTGAGCGCGCGGCAGTCGCGTAATGTCTGGAAGAAGACCTGCGGATTGCGGGTAGATAGGGCGCTTTCCGTCTCTTTCCACACCCGCTCGGGCGTGAGGTGCGCCAGTTCGCCAGCATCGGCCATCGCCCGCATCAGCGCCATGGTTTCATCGGCGATACGGAACCCCAGATGCGCGTAGCGGGCGGCAAAACGCGCCACGCGCAGGACGCGTAGCGGGTCCTCGCTAAAGGCGGGCGAGACGTGGCGCAGCAGGCGCTGGCGTAAATCAGCCTGGCCGCCGTAGGGATCGATAATCTGGCCGTCGGCGTCCTGGGCCAGCGCGTTGATCGTCAGATCGCGGCGCAGCAGGTCTTGCTCAAGGGTGACGTCAGCGGCGGCATAGCAGGTAAAGCCGGTGTAGCCGGAGCCGGACTTGCGCTCGGTGCGCGCCAGCGCATACTCTTCGCGGCTTTGCGGATGCAGGAACACGGGAAAATCACGGCCTACCTGCTGGTAGCCCGCGTCGAGAAGTTGCTGAGGCGTGGCGCCAACCACGACCCAATCTTTGTCTTTAACCGGTAGCCTTAATAACGCATCTCGTACTGCACCACCGACCAGATAAACCTTCACGCCTCACTCTCCCGTCTTTATTTTCTTACGATGATACGTAAGTCTGGCAGAGAAGACGAATTAGTTCATCCAGCGGTCTTTGCGTTTGCGGCTCGGTACCAGGTGCGGCAACACCAGTCCGAGGATCAGGCCGACGCCCAGCACGCCGCCGCCGTACATAAACCACTGCATGATAATGGTGCGCTGTTTGTCATCAAGCTGCAGATTTGCGGCGTTTACCTTTTTCTGCGCGACAACCAGCTCATTTTTCAGCTTTTGGTTCTCTTCTTTCAGACCGTTTATCACGGCGTCGCTACCGGCGACTTTCTTCTGCATGTCCGCCGTGCGCTGATTCCAGGTGGTGTCGATGTTGTTGAGTTTGTCGGTCAGGGTTTTGACCTGGTTTTCCAGATCCGGCACGCGGGTGCGCAGGCTGGGCTCGTTGCTCAGCTCTTTCAAGGGGATCCAGGCGGTACGGCCGCTGTTGTCGCGTACCTGAGCATAGTTCGTGCTGTCGTTGGTTTGCAGCACCGCGACTTCTTCACCGGCGTTGATGGTGCCCACGAGACGATAGTTATCGCCCGGACCGCTGCGCACCCAGGTATTCAGTTCATCTGAAACGTAACGTTTTTCTTCCGCGTGGACCGCCGTGGCGGCGCTCAGCGCCAGCAAAGTCAATGTAATAAGGCGTAATTTTGGCATCAGGTCATCGTTTGGTCATAAAAAGTTGAACGATAGTAGTGGCATCGCCGAAGCGACGCAAAGTTTTCCGCCACAATCGGAATCATCCAGGAGGTGGCCCGGCAAAATGCGCATTGCATGGCGATTCGCCGCAAAATACTATTTACTGACAAGAAATATCGTTGTTAGTTCGCCGCAATTTCCCGGCACAGCATATAAGCGGAAGAATTCAGTCATGGCTCAAGAAATCGAATTAAAGTTTATCGTCGCTCAGGATGGCGTTGACGCGCTGCGTCAGCACCTCAACGCGCTGGAGGCAAAGCATACGCCAGCGGGTCAATTGCTGAATATTTACTATGAAACGGCGGATAACTGGCTGCGCCGCCACGACATGGGGCTGCGCATTCGCGGCGACCAGGGGCGCTATGAAATGACGCTGAAAATTGCCGGGCGTGTCGTCGGCGGCCTGCATCAGCGTCCGGAATACAACATTCCTCTGGACACGCCGGAGCTGGCGCTGGAGAAACTGCCGGCTGAGGTCTGGCCGCAGGGGGAACTGCCGGCGGCGCTCGCACAGAACGTACAGCCGCTTTTCAGCACCGATTTTGAGCGTGAAAGATGGGTGGTCAAAGAAGGCGACAGCGAAATTGAAATTGCGCTTGACCGCGGCGAAGTTAAAGCCGGCGAGCATCAGGAACCGATTTGTGAACTGGAGCTGGAACTGCTGTCCGGTACTACCCAGGACATTCTGACCCTTGCCCGTCGCCTGCTGGATACCGGCGTACTGCGTCAGGGCAGCCTGAGCAAGGCGGCGCGCGGTTATCATCTGGCGCAGGGCAATGAAGAACGTCCGCTGACCGCGTTAACGATCCTTCGCGTCGCGCCGAAGGCCAGCGTCGAGCAGGGTCTGGAAGCGGCGCTGGAAAGCGCGCTGGCGCACTGGCTGTATCATGATGAACTCCTCAATCGCGGCAATGCAAAAGCGAAAGCAGAGATTTTGCACGCTATTGCCCGCGTGCGGCACGCGCTGGTGCTGTTTGGCGGTATTGTCCCGCGCAAGGCCACCACGCTGCTGCGTGAGCGTCTGAGCGAAGCTGAGGCGGCGCTGGCGGAGGCCGAAACCGCCCAGGCGGCGCTTTTCAGCGTGGCGACCGTCAGAGCCAAGCTGACGCTCACCGATCTGCTGATAAACCGCGGCTGGCGTCCCTTCCTGAACGCAGCCGGAGAGCAGAAAATTGCCGGTTCGTTTAAACGCTTCGCGGATATTCAGCTCTCCAGAGCGGCGGCGGAGCTGAAAAACGCCTTCCGCCAGCCGTCCGCTGACGGTTATGTCGATCAGCTTCCGCGCCTGACCCGTGAAATTGACACCGTTCAGCTGCTATCCGGCGCTTATATCGACGCTGCCGCGCCGTGGCTGGAAAACTGGCAAGAAACCCGCCGGGCGGTTGCGCATAACGACAGCAGCGTTATCGAATATTTTCGTCGCCAGGCGCTGGCCGCGGAGCCGTTCTGGCTGCATAGTGGAAAACGATAATTTCAGGCCAGGGAGCCCCTAAGATGCCGCTTTCTTCGCAATTACAGCAGCACTGGCAGACGGTCGCAGGCCGGCTACCAGCGGATTTTCCCGTATCGACGTTGAGCGATCGGGCGCAATCGGTCATGGCCTTTAGCGATTTCGTCGAACAGAGTCTGATCGCGCAGCCGCAGTGGCTGGCGGAGCTTGAAAGTGCGCCCCCCGAGGCGCAGGAGTGGCATCACTATGCCGACTGGCTGCAGGTTCGCCTGGCCGAGGTCAATGATGAAGCCGCGCTGATGCGCGAGCTGCGCCAGTTTCGCCGTCGGATCATGGTGCGTATCGCCTGGGCCCAGGCGCTATCGCTGGTCAGCGAAGAGAGCAGCCTGCAGCAGCTAAGCGCGCTGGCGGAGACCTTAATCGTCGCCGCGCGCGACTGGCTATACGCCGCCTGCTGCCGTGAATGGGGCACTCCGTGTAATGCTGAAGGTACGCCGCAGCCGCTGCTGATCCTCGGGATGGGCAAGCTCGGCGGCGGCGAGCTGAATTTCTCCTCCGACATCGATCTGATTTTCGCCTGGCCGGAGCATGGCGCCACGCGCGGCGGCCGTCGCGAGCTGGACAACGCCCAGTTTTTTACCCGCCTCGGGCAGCGCCTGATTAAGGTGCTGGATCAGCCCACCCAGGATGGCTTTGTCTACCGCGTTGATATGCGCCTGCGCCCGTTTGGCGACAGCGGCCCGCTGGTGCTGAGCTTTGCCGCGCTGGAGGATTATTACCAGGAGCAGGGGCGCGACTGGGAGCGCTACGCGATGGTGAAAGCGCGAATCATGGGCGATAACGATGGCGTTTACGCCAGCGAGCTGCGCGCCATGCTGCGGCCGTTTGTCTTCCGCCGCTATATTGATTTCAGCGTGATTCAGTCTCTGCGTAACATGAAGGGAATGATCGCCCGTGAGGTGCGCCGTCGGGGACTGAAGGACAATATCAAGCTCGGCGCGGGCGGCATCCGCGAAGTGGAGTTTATCGTCCAGGTCTTCCAGCTGATTCGCGGCGGACGCGAACCGATGCTGCAACAGCGGGCTTTGCTGCCGACGCTGGCCGCCATCGAAGAGCTGCACCTGCTGCCGGAAGGGGATGCGCAGAGGCTGCGCGAAGCCTATCTGTTTTTGCGTCGCTTGGAAAACCTGCTGCAAAGCATCAACGACGAGCAGACGCAAACCCTGCCGCAGGATGAACTTAATCGCGCACGGCTGGCCTGGGGGATGGGGGCTGCCGACTGGGATACGCTCAGCGCGCGGCTGGCGGAGCAGATGGCCAACGTGCGGCGCGTGTTTAATGAATTGATCGGCGACGATGAAACCCAGTCGCCGGATGAACAGCTTGAAGAGTACTGGCGCGAACTGTGGCAGGACGCGCTGCAGGAGGATGATACCAGCCCGGCGCTGGCGCATCTCGCCGACAGCGATCGCCGCAGCGTGCTGGCGCTGATCGTCGATTTTCGTAAAGAGCTGGACCGGCGCACGATTGGCCCGCGCGGCCGTCAGGTGCTCGACCAGCTCATGCCGCATCTGCTCAGCGAAATCTGCTCGCGCGCGGATGCCCCGGTGCCGCTGGCGCGCATTACGCCGCTGCTCACCGGGATTGTCACCCGCACAACCTATCTGGAGCTGCTGAGCGAATTCCCCGGCGCGTTAAAGCACCTGATTAGCCTGTGCGCGGCGTCGCCGATGGTCGCCAGCCAGCTGGCTCGCCATCCGCTGCTGCTGGACGAGCTGCTGGACCCGAATACGCTTTATCAGCCGACGGCCACCGATGCCTATCGCGATGAACTGCGCCAGTATCTGCTGCGCGTACCGGAAGATGATGAAGAGCAGCAGCTGGAGGCGCTGCGCCAGTTTAAGCAGGCGCAGCTGCTGCATATCGCCGCGGCCGATATCGCCGGAACCCTGCCGGTGATGAAAGTGAGCGATCACTTAACCTGGCTGGCGGAGGCGATGATTGACGCGGTGGTCCAGCAGGCCTGGCTGCAGATGGTGGCCCGCTACGGGCAGCCGACGCACCTGCACGATCGCCAGGGGCGCGGTTTTGCGGTGGTTGGCTACGGTAAGCTGGGGGGCTGGGAGCTGGGCTACAGTTCCGATCTCGATCTGGTGTTCCTCCACGATTGTCCGATGGAGGTGATGACCGACGGCGAGCGCGAAATCGACGGTCGTCAGTTTTATCTGCGGCTGGCGCAGCGCATCATGCATCTTTTCAGCACTCGCACCTCGTCGGGCATTCTGTACGAAGTGGACGCTCGCTTACGTCCTTCTGGCGCGGCGGGCATGCTGGTGACCACCGCCGATGCCTTTGCTGATTATCAACAAAATGAGGCATGGACCTGGGAGCATCAGGCGCTGGTTCGCGCCCGCGTCGTGTATGGCGATCCTGAGCTACAGGCGCGCTTTGACGCCATTCGTCGGGATATTCTTACTTCCCCGCGAGAAGGCGCAAAACTGCAGACCGAAGTGCGGGAAATGCGCGAAAAAATGCGCGCTCACCTGGGGAATAAGCATCACGATCGCTTTGATATTAAAGCCGATGCCGGGGGTATCACGGATATTGAATTTATTACCCAGTATCTGGTCCTACGCTATGCCAGTGATAAACCGAAGCTCACGCGCTGGTCCGATAACGTCCGTATTCTGGAACTGCTGGCGCAGAACGACATTATGGACGAGGCAGAGGCGAGGGCGTTAACTCACGCTTACACCACGCTGCGCGATGCGCTCCATCACCTGGCGCTGCAGGAGCAGCCGGGGAACGTGGCGCCAGAAGCGTTTAGCCAGGAGCGTGAACAGGTCAGCGCCAGCTGGCAGAAGTGGTTGATGGCTTAACTAAAAAACCGGGTGTGCTATTATCGCGCGCAAAGTTTGCGTCTCGCAGGAGAGAGGAATGAAAGTAACGCTGCCAGAGTTTGAACGTGCAGGAGTGTTGGTGGTTGGCGATGTGATGCTGGACCGCTACTGGTATGGTCCCACCAGCCGTATTTCGCCGGAAGCGCCGGTGCCGGTGGTGAAGGTGGAAAATATCGAAGAACGTCCTGGCGGCGCGGCAAACGTGGCGATGAATATTGCGTCGCTCGGCGCGACCTCTCGTCTGGTTGGCCTGACCGGGATTGACGATGCCGCCCGCGCGTTAAGCAAGGCGCTGGCCGACGTCAACGTGAAGTGCGACTTTGTGTCCGTCCCGACCCATCCGACGATTACCAAACTGCGCGTGCTGTCGCGCAACCAGCAGCTGATTCGTCTCGATTTTGAAGAGGGTTTCTCCGGCGTCGATCCGCAGCCGATGCACGAGCGTATTCAGCAGGCGCTGAGCTCCATTGGCGCGCTGGTGCTGTCTGATTACGCCAAAGGCGCTCTGACCAGCGTCCAGACCATGATTAAGCTGGCTCGCGACGCGGGCGTTCCGGTGCTTATCGACCCGAAGGGTACGGATTTTGAACGCTATCGCGGCGCCACCCTGCTGACGCCTAATCTCTCAGAGTTTGAGGCGGTCGCGGGTAAATGTAAGGATGAAGAAGAGATCGTTGAGCGCGGGATGAAAATCATCGCCGATTTTGACCTCTCGGCGCTGCTGGTGACCCGTTCCGAGCAGGGGATGACGCTGCTGCAGCCGGGGCGACCGCCGCTGCATATGCCCACTCAGGCCCAGGAAGTCTATGATGTTACCGGCGCGGGCGACACGGTCATCGGCGTGCTGGCGGCGACGCTGGCCTCCGGCAACACTCTGGAAGAGGCCTGCTACTTTGCCAACGCGGCGGCGGGCGTCGTGGTCGGTAAACTCGGTACCTCTACCGTTTCGCCTATCGAACTGGAGAACGCGGTGCGCGGGCGCTCCGAGACCGGTTTTGGCGTGATGAGCGAAGAAGAGCTGAAGCTGGCGGTTGCCGCGGCGCGCAAGCGCGGCGAGAAAGTGGTGATGACCAACGGCGTGTTCGACATTTTACACGCGGGCCATGTTTCCTACCTGGCTAACGCGCGCAAGCTGGGCGATCGGCTGATCGTTGCGGTGAACAGCGACGCGTCAACCCGGCGTCTGAAAGGCGACTCTCGCCCGGTCAACCCGCTGGATCAGCGGATGATCGTGCTGGGCGCGCTGGAAGCTGTCGATTGGGTGGTCTCTTTTGAAGAGGATACCCCGCAGCGGCTGATTGCCGGAATTCTGCCGGATCTGCTGGTAAAAGGCGGCGACTATAAGCCGGAACAGATCGCCGGTAGCGAAGAAGTCTGGGCAAACGGCGGCGAGGTGCTGGTGCTCAACTTTGAAGATGGCTGCTCGACGACCAACATCATCAAGAAGATCCAGAAAGATAACAAACAGTAATGTTTTCTCTTCGCACCGTAGCGGCGGTATGTCCGGAATTACCGCGCTAACCGAGGCGTAACCGGCGATAACGCTGCAAAACAGGACAAAAGAGGCCCGCGATCGCCTAATCGCGGGCCTCTTTTTATTTAATGACGGCATAAATGATTTGGCTCAACAAATCGCCATTTGAGGCGCATTTTTCGTACAAAAAAAGCTAAGGTAAGGATAAATACTGAAGTCAGTAAAAAGCATATGACCAATCAGAACACCAACGGCTGAAGGAGTATGCGTATGAAGAAAAACGATATGTATTTAATGAAGAATTTTGATTTTCTGGCCCAGAGCTTCGCCAGAATGAACGCACAAGGTCAGCCCGTCGATCTTCAGGCCATTGTTGGTAATATGGATGAAGCGCATCGCGAATGGTTTTGTCAACGCTATGAACTTTACTGCCGCCAGGCGAATAAAACCATGACGCCAGAAGCGGAGCTGGAGCACTAATCTACTTACCGCAGTACAGATACGACAACGGGCCTGACGGCCCGTTGCTTGTTTTACGGCTTCTCTTCGACGTCCGGCGCTGCCGGCGCGCTCGGCGAACGGTTTTCCAGATCGTTAAGACGCTGCTCCAGAAGCGCCAGCTTTTCACGCGTGCGCAACAGCACCTGCGTCTGCACGTCGAACTCTTCGCGGCTTACCAGGTCCAGGCGAGTTAACTGCGACTGGAGCACCTGACGGATTTTTTTCTCCACGTCTTCCCCCAGATCGCGGAGCCCCTTCGGCATTGATTCATGAACCTGACGGGCGATTTGTTCAATTTTTTTCGGGTCAATCATGGTGGTTTCCTGCTCTGGTCGGTTATCCGCTCATTGTAGTGCGATCGTCGGCGCCTATAAACCATAAATGTTTGAAGCTTATGCATTGCCGACGATAGTCAATAGCGTTATAGTTGCTTTGCTTATTCTCAGGGCGGGGCGAAATTCCCCACCGGCGGTAAATCAACCATAGCGTTGAAAGCCCGCGAGCGCTTTCTGCAAATGCAGAAAGGTCAGCAGATCCGGTGTAATTCCGGGGCCGACGGTTAGAGTCCGGATGGGAGAGAGTAACGGCTCAGTCGGGTTTGTACCCGCTTGCGTTGACTTTTGCCGCTAAACCGGCGCTCCTAAGACTGCCCTGATTCTGGTAACCATACAATTAATGAGGTTTTTTTACCATGAATCAGACGCTACTTTCCTCTTTTGGTACCGCTTTTGAACGTGTAGAACGTGCTCTGGATGCACTGCGCGAAGGCCGCGGTGTGATGGTGCTTGACGATGAAGACCGTGAAAACGAAGGCGATATGATTTTCGCCGCTGAAACCATGACCGTTGAGCAGATGGCGCTGACCATTCGCCACGGCAGCGGCATTGTCTGCCTGTGCCTGACGGAAGATCGCCGTAAACAGCTCGACCTGCCAATGATGGTTGAGAACAACACCAGCGCCTACGGTACCGGTTTTACCGTGACCATCGAAGCCGCTGAAGGCGTGACCACCGGCGTTTCCGCCGCTGACCGCGTGACCACCGTGCGCGCGGCAATTGCCGATGGCGCGAAGCCGTCCGACCTGAACCGCCCTGGACACGTTTTCCCGCTGCGCGCGCAGCCGGGCGGGGTTCTGACCCGCGGCGGCCATACTGAAGCAACCATCGATCTGGTCACGCTGGCTGGCCTCAAACCGGCGGGCGTACTGTGTGAACTGACCAACGACGACGGCTCTATGGCGCGTGCGCCGCAGTGCATCGAGTTTGCTCAGCAGCACAATATGGAAGTGGTCACGATTGAAGATTTAGTGGCCTACCGTCGCGAACACGAGCGTAAAGCCAGCTGATTGCAGTTGGTTGCTGAATAAAGCCTGCCTTATGGTGGGCTTCATTGTTTTTAGCTTTTGTTTAGCCAATGCCCACCGTTTGCAAAACCACCAGGCTTAATCCCATCACTGACATCCCGCACAGCACGCCATAGCTCGGGTTGCTTTGTGGATCGAGCTCTTTCGCCAGCGGCATAAGCTCATCAACCGACAGCGCAATCATGATACCGGCAACCGCGGCCATAACGGCGCCCATCATCACCGGGGATATCGCGCTGCCCAGCACCAGCCAGGCCAGCACGCCGCCGAAGATTTCCGCCATGCCGGAAAGACCCGCCCAGAACACCGCTTTACTTCTGGAGCCCGTAGCGGCATATACCGGTCCGGCTACCGCCAGTCCTTCCGGGATGTTGTGTAGCGCAACGGCTAACGCGACCCCCATGCCCAGCTCGAGATTATTGCTGGCCGTCACGAAGGTCGCAATGCCCTCGGGGAAGTTATGCAGGCTGATGCCTAAGGTCAGTAAAATCGCCGTACGGCGCAGGTTACGCGGGCGGGAAATGCCGGGAGACATCAGATCCTGCGGGTGGGCGTGAGGCAGCATGCGGTCAAGCGCAAAGTAGCCCAGAAGGCCGATAATAAACATGCCGTAGCCGAGCAGGGGGGACATGCCTTCGGTAGCCAGCGCGGCGGGCAGCATCTCCATCAACGAAATCAGCAGCATGATCCCGGCGGCGAATCCCAGCGAGAACCCCAGTAAGCGATTCGAGGGTTTCTGCCCGATAACGCCGAAAATGGCGCCAATAAAGGTAGCGCTCCCTGCCAGCAGGGTCAAAATGACGGGTGAGGACAACATTCACCTCCTTATGAAAATGATTCTTATTAAGAGTATCGTGATCCATTGACGATCGCGAGCGCGCGGATTCACTCTTTACCGCCGCTTACATTCAAATTTTCTGACGATCATCATCATGCTTATCTGAGTTTATCCTCCATAGAAAGAGCGTAATGTAAATACATCAACTTTCTTAATAAAGGATATCACTATGTCCCGTACCCGCATGCCCGCGCTGTTTTTAGGTCACGGTAGCCCGATGAACGTGCTGGAAGATAACATCTATACTCGCGCCTGGCGGCATCTGGGCGAGACGTTGGCGCGGCCTAAAGCCATTGTGGTGATCTCCGCGCACTGGTTCACTCGCGGTACAGGAGTGACCGCGATGGAGGCGCCGAAAACGATTCATGATTTTGGCGGTTTTCCCCAGGCGCTCTACGATACGCATTATCCGGCGCCGGGTTCGCCTGAGCTGGCCCAGCGTCTGGTCGAGCTGCTGGCGCCGGTGCCGGTGACGCTGGATAAAGAAGCCTGGGGCTTTGACCATGGTTCCTGGGGCGTGTTGATTAAAATGTATCCCGATGCCGATATTCCGATGGTACAGCTGAGTATTGATAGTACGAAGCCCGCGGCATGGCATTTCGAAATGGGGCGTAAGCTGGCTCAGCTGCGCGATGAGGGCATTATGCTGGTGGCAAGCGGCAACGTGGTGCATAACCTGCGTACCGCACGCTGGCACGGCGAAAATACACCTTATCCCTGGGCGGCGTCGTTTAATGACTACGTGAAGGCGAACCTGGACTGGAAAGGTCCCGTAGCGGAACATCCGCTGGTGAATTACCTGGCGCATGAAGGCGGATCGTTATCGAACCCGACGGCCGATCACTTTCTGCCGCTGCTGTACGTGCTGGGCGCCTGGGACGGTGAAGAGCCGATTACGATTCCGGTTGAAGGAATGGAAATGGGCTCCCTGAGCATGCTGTCGGTGGTCATTGGCGCCTGAAAATAGATAAAACCCCGGCAGTAAACAATGCCGCCGGGGTTTGCTGTTACTCGACGAAAATGTGCGGATAAAAACGTGACAGATCCTGAGTGATCAGCGCCCGGTCTTCGCGAATGCCAATTCCGGCAGGCTGGTCGTTAATCAGCCAGCTGCCGATGAGCGTGTAGCTGTCGCCAAACTTCGGCAACGGATAGAACGCCTGGACGATGGTGCCCTCTTCACCGTACGGCCCTTCTACCGCCTCCAGCACTTTGCCATTCTCCACGATAGAGACGTTAGCGCCTTCGCGGGAGAAGATCGGTTTGATAACGTACTTCTCCAGCTCCGGATGCGCATCTTCGCTGAAATAAGCGGCCAGCAGGTTCGGATGGTTGGGGAACATCTCCCACAGCAGCGGCAGCAGCGCTTTGTTGGAGATAATGCTCTTCCACGCCGGCTCCAGCCAGCGCACGCCGGCATCTTCCAGCTTGGTGGAGAACACCTCGCGCAGCATGTACTCCCATGGATAGAGCTTGAACAGATTACCAATCACCTGATCCTGCAGGTCGGTAAACTGGCCTTTTTCGCCGAGACCAATATCTTCGATGTAGAGGAACTCGGTTGCCACGCCCGCTTCTGCGGCGCAGTCCTGCAAATATTGCACGGTACCGCGGTCTTCAACGGTATCGCGACAGCAGGCCATATGCAGCAGCTGGAAGCCGAACTGCTCGCGCAGCTCGCCAAAGCGATCGATCAGCTTCTCCTGCAGGCTGTTGAACTGATCGCTGCCCGCCGGCAGCTGACCGGCGTTCAGCTGATCTTCCATCCAGATCCACTGGAAGAATGCCGCTTCATAGAGAGACGTCGGCGTATCGGCGTTGTTTTCGAGGAGCTTCGGTTCACCCACGCCGTCCCACGCGAGATCGAGACGCGAATACAGCGAGGGCTGATGGGTTTTCCACGACTGGCGTACGAAGCCCCAGGTGTGTTTGGGGATGCGAAATTTGGCCATTAACTCATCGCTGGCGATGACTTTTTCCACCGCCTGCAGACACATCTGATGCAGCTCAGCGGTGACCTCTTCAAGCTTTTCAACCTGCGCCAGCGTCAGTTTGTAATAGGCTTCTTCGCTCCAGTACGGCTCGCCGTACATGGTGTGAAAGTTAAAGCCATATTCTGTCGCCTTTTCGCGCCAGTCCGGGCGCTCGGTAATGCTGATTCTTTCCATGTCGCTTAGCCGCCCATCGAGCGTGAAGAAGAGGAGCTTGCTGAGCTACGCTGCATGGTTGATTGCTTAGCGACCGAGTCGCCAAACCCGCCGCGCGTCACGGTGCTGGTGGTGGCTGGTTTTGGCGCCATCGCAGTTTTCGGCACGGTCATGGTACGGCCCGGCTGCGCTGCTCCGTAGCTCTTACCGCCCGCGTCGGTGTATTTACCATAGGCCGGGCTGGCCGGGTTTTTTGAGCTGAACAGCGGCTGCTGAGCGCCCATTCCGCCGCCCATCATCCGGCCCATCATGTAGCCCGCCATCAGCGGCATCCAGAAGCTGCCGCTGCTTTGCGCCTGGGCCTGGTTTTCCGGAGCCATGCCTGCCTGAGCCGGCGCCTGCTGGCACTGACCTTCACCGAATTCGGCGACGCAATCTTCACGGGAGGCGTATTTCGGCGCGGTGCGCTCCGCTTCTTTGAGCGCGTTGTTGTAAGCGGTGGTGCACTCTGCGGATTTGCTCGGGTTAGCGGCAGAGCAGTCATCGGCGTTTTGATACAGAGAAACCGTTTCATCGCTTTGTTCACAGCCGGCGAGCATAAATACCGCCGTCACGGCGAGCGCAACGGGAGTTAAATGACGAGCGCTCCAGCTTTTGCGGAAGGAGGCGTGTTTAATATTTTTTGTCCGTTTCATGTTTGTCTTCCTGGACCCAGTGGTATGCGTTTTGTTAACGCTCAGGATAGAGGATGAGTGGTGGAAAATGAAGCGAATAGGGGCGGAAAGCGGGGGATCTTTACGTTGCCTTACGTTTAACGCTTCGCTTACCCGCGGGGTAAGCGAAGCGTGGAGTGCGCAAGCTTAATTACTGGCGGAACGGATTGCTGCCGCTGGTGCTGCGTGCGGACGCCGGTTTTGCCGCGACGGTGTTGCTGTAGCCGTCAGCGCTGGCATCCTGCTGCGGATTTTCCGGCGCCACGCTGTCCGGCGAGGTCGGAATCGCTTTACCCAGCGTGTTGTTCAGCGCAACCAGGTCCTGCTCGTTCAGCGTACCGAGCGCGGACTTGATGTTCAGCTCGTTAATCAGGTAGTTATAACGCGCGTTGGACAGCTGCTGTTTTGCGTTATACAGCGTGGTGGTCGCGTCCAGGACATCGACGATGGTACGCGTACCCACTGAATAACCGGCTTCCATGGCATCCAGTGAACTTTGGGCAGACACCACGGCCTGTTTGTAGGCATTGATGCTGCTGATGGACGCGTTCACGTTGTTAAAAGAGGAACGAACGGTCTGCACCACGCTACGATGCGCGCTTTCCAGCTGCTCGCTGGCGCCGACAAAGTTGTACTGCGCCTGTTTAACCTGGGAGTTCACCATCCCGCCCTGATACAGCGGCAGGGAGAAGTTCAGGCCGATTTGGTTCTGCCCGATATCTCTGTCCTGCGTGGTGTTTTTAGAACCACTGTAGCTGTTATTAGATACGCTACTGGACGCGTTTAAATTCAGGGTCGGCAGATGCCCATCCTGCGCCTGGCGAATTTGCTCGCGCGCCAGGTCCTGGCTGAGTCGGGCCTGCAGCAGCGACAGGTTGCGGTTTTCCGCTTCTTTCAACAGCGCGTTCACCGCCGATGGTTTAGTGGTTTTAAAACCATCAACGTTCAGCGAGGCCAGCTCCGGATAGTAGTTGCCGGTCACCTGACGCAGCCCTTCTACGGCGTTATCAAGGTCGTTGCGCGCGGTGACTTCATTCGCCAGCACGGCATCGTACTGCGAACGGGCGTTCTGTACGTCAGTAATCGCCACCAGGCCAACGTTAAAGCGCTGGGTGGTCTGATCTAACTGGCGGTAAATAGCCTGTTTCTGCGCTTCGGTATAGGAGAGCGTATCGATCGCGGCCAGCACTTTAAAATAGGCCGTCGCGGTGTTCAGAATCAGCGTTTGCTGATCCGTCTGATAGGTGACGTCCTGAATGCCGGCGTTCTTTTCCTGCAGCGTCAGCGCACGCCATTTCGACATATCAAACAGAACCTGCGTGAGCTGCAGCGATCCGCTGGTGACGTCGGAATTCTGGTCTTTAGCATCACGGAAGCCGCTGGTATAGGTATAATCTGCACCCAGACCGAGCTGTGGCAATAACGGGCTACGCGCTTCGTTGATCTTCTCGAATGCGGCATCACGATCGGCTGCTGATTTACGCAGATCAGGGTTGCTGACACGCGCCTGCTGATAAACCTGCAGCAGGTTTTCAGCCTGGCTCATGGCGCTGAAGCCAGTCAGGCCCAGGCCGATAAGGATGGGAAAGAGTTTCTTCATTTGCATTCCTTGTTGTGAAGCATTTAGCGCTACTCAAATTCTAAAAATAATCACTGATTGTATAGAGTCTGTTACCGTAAAAAGTTGGCGTTATGTGCCATGGGGCGGTAATTTGCACCAATCTAGCATACGAGCCGTAAAACGGTAGCCACACCGCCTATAAATTCATAACTTCATGTTCTACAGGATATCGAAATGAGCGACGTCAATCAGCAGGGGATTACCTTCTCTAAAAACGATGTAGAAATTATTGCACGCGAAACGCTTTATCGCGGTTTTTTTTCGCTCGATTTATATCGTTTTCGCCATCGCCTGTTCAACGGTGGGATGAGCGGCGAAGTGACCCGCGAAATTTTTGAGCGCGGCCACGCCGCAGTCTTGCTACCCTTTGACCCGGTACGCGATGAAGTTGTGCTCGTCGAGCAGATCCGTATTGCGGCGTATGATACCAGCGCGAGCCCGTGGCTGCTCGAAATGGTCGCCGGTATGATAGAAGAAGGCGAATCTCCTGAAGATGTCGCCCGTCGTGAAGCGGTGGAAGAGGCCGGGCTTATTGTTGGCCGGGTTAAACCGGTCCTGAGCTACCTGGCCAGCCCCGGCGGCACCAGCGAAAGGCTGTCTATTATGGTGGGTGAAGTCGATGCAACGACGGCAAAAGGAATTCATGGACTGGCCGACGAAAACGAGGATATTCGCGTTCATGTGGTGAGCCGGGAACAGGCTTACAGATGGGTGGAAGAGGGGAAAATCGACAACGCAGCCTCTGTCATCGCGCTGCAATGGCTGCAACTGCATTATCACAATTTACGAAACGAGTGGACAAAATGAAGCGTTATACGCCTGACTTTCCTGAAATGATGCGCCTGTGTGAAACCAACTTTGCCCAGCTGCGCCGCCTGTTGCCGCGAACGGATGCAGCGGGAGAAAAGGTGAGTTACCAGGTGGGCAACGCGCAATACCGATTAACCATCGTCGAATCGACCCGCTACACTACGTTAGTGGCGATTGAACAGACGGCGCCGTCGGTGAGCTACTGGAGTCTGCCGTCAATGACGGTACGGCTCTATCACGATGCAATGGTCGCTGAAGTGTGTTCAAGTCAGCAGATCTTTCGCTTTAAAGCGCGGTATGATTATCCTAATAAAAAGTTGCATCAACGCGACGAAAAGCATCAAATTAATCAGTTTCTGGCCGATTGGCTGCGATACTGTTTTGCACATGGAGCGATGGCGATTCCGGTTTGTTAGCGTCGTGAAACCTAAGGACACCATTTGGAAAGCCTGTTAAACCTACCTTTGGCTGGTGAGGCCAGAGTCAGGATATTACAAATTACCGATACTCACCTGTTTGCTGAAAAACATGAAACGCTGTTAGGTATCAATACCTGGGAAAGCTATCAGGCCGTACTGGATGCGATCCACGCCTCACAGCGAGAGTGCGACCTGATCGTTGCTACAGGCGATTTGGCGCAAGATCACTCTGCCGCGGCCTACCAGCATTTTGCTGAAGGCATCGCGAGTTTTACTGCACCCTGCGTCTGGCTACCGGGTAATCATGATTTTCAACCGGCAATGTACAGCACGCTGCAGGAATCCGGCATCTCTCCCGCTAAACGCGTATTGCTGGGCGACCACTGGCAAGTATTGCTGATGGATAGCCAGGTGTTCGGCGTGCCGCACGGCGAGCTGAGCGATTTCCAGCTGGAATGGCTTGAGCAGAAGCTGACCGAAGTTCCGCAGCGGTATACGCTGCTGCTGTTGCACCATCACCCCATGCCGTCAGGCTGTAGCTGGCTGGATCAGCATAGCCTGCGCAATGCCGGGGCGCTTGATTGCGCGCTGGCCGCTTTTCCTCGCGTTAAGCATCTGCTCTGCGGCCATATTCACCAGGAGCTGGATCTTGACTGGAACGGACGGCGCATGATGGCCACGCCATCTACCTGCGTGCAGTTTAAACCGCACTGCGCGAACTTCACGCTCGATACCGTCTCCCCAGGCTGGCGCTGGCTGGAACTGCATCCTGACGGCACATTGACCACTGAAGTTTGCCGCCTCGAAGGCGTGAAATTTCACCCGGATATCGCTTCAGAAGGATACTGATGTCTACGCTTCTCTATCTGCATGGTTTTAACAGCTCGCCTCGGTCGGCAAAAGCGACTGCGCTGAAAGCGTGGCTGGCGCAGACCTATCCTGACATCTCGATGGTGATACCGGAGCTCCCGGTTTATCCCGCGCAGGCGGCTGAGCATCTGGAGTCTATCGTGCTGGAGCATGGCGGTGAACCGCTGGGCGTTGTCGGGTCGTCGCTGGGGGGATATTACGCGACCTGGCTATCGCAGTGCTTTATGCTGCCCGCCGTGGTAGTGAACCCCGCGGTGCGCCCGTTTGAACTGTTGAACAATTTCCTTGGCCCCAATGAGAATCCATACACGGGGCAGCAATATGTGCTAGAGTCTCGCCATATTTACGATCTCAAGGTCATGCAAATTGACCCGCTGGAAGCGCCGGATTTAATCTGGTTATTGCAGCAAACGGGTGATGAAGTGCTTGATTACCGCCAGGCCGTGGATTATTTCGCCTCCTGCCGACAAACGGTAGAGGAGGGCGGTAATCACGCATTTGTTGGCTTTGAAGATCATTTCACTCAGATTATCGATTTTCTGGGCCTGCGCTGAGCGGTTCGGAACGACCTACGAATACACACCATGACGCAATCTTCATATAACGCTGATGCCATTGAGGTACTCACCGGGCTAGAGCCGGTTCGCCGCCGTCCGGGAATGTACACTGATACCACACGTCCAAACCATCTTGGTCAGGAAGTTATTGATAACAGCGTGGATGAGGCCCTGGCCGGTCACGCGAAACGCGTGGAGGTGATTCTCCACGCCGATCAGTCGCTGGAAGTCATCGACGATGGACGCGGAATGCCGGTGGATATCCACCCTGAAGAGGGGGTTCCGGCAGTTGAACTGATTCTTTGCCGCCTGCACGCCGGGGGGAAGTTCTCCAATAAGAACTACCAGTTCTCCGGCGGCCTGCACGGCGTAGGGATTTCGGTGGTCAACGCCTTATCGAAACGCGTTGAGGTGAACGTGCGCCGCGACGGCCAGGTCTACAGCATCGCGTTTGAAAACGGCGATAAAGTGGAAGATCTCCACGTGACCGGTACCTGCGGTAAGCGCAATACCGGGACCAGCGTGCACTTCTGGCCGGACGAAAGCTTTTTCGATAGCCCGCGTTTTTCCGTCTCGCGCCTTTCTCATTTATTAAAGGCCAAGGCCGTTCTCTGCCCGGGCGTAGAGATTGTTTTCCGCGATCTGGTTAACGACAGCGAACAGCGCTGGTGCTACGCCGATGGTCTGACCGACTATCTTAGCGAAGCGGTTAACGGCCTGCCGCTGCTGCCGGAAAAACCGTTCGTCGGCACCTTCTCCGGCGATACCGAAGCGGTTGACTGGGCGCTGCTGTGGCTGCCGGAAGGCGGTGAACTGCTGACCGAAAGCTACGTCAACCTGATCCCGACGATGCAGGGCGGTACCCACGTTAACGGCCTGCGCCAGGGGCTGTTGGACGCCATGCGCGAGTTCTGCGAATACCGCAATATTCTGCCGCGCGGCGTGAAGCTGTCGGCGGAAGATATCTGGGAGCGCTGCGCCTACGTCCTGTCCGTAAAGATGCAGGACCCGCAGTTTGCCGGGCAAACGAAAGAGCGCCTCTCTTCCCGTCAGTGCGCCGCGTTTGTTTCCGGGGTGGTCAAAGACGCCTTCAGCCTGTGGCTGAACCAGAACGTTCAGTCGGCAGAGCTGCTGGCGGAAATGGCGATCTCCAGCGCCCAGCGTCGCCTGCGCGCGGCGAAGAAAGTGGTGCGTAAAAAGCTGACCAGCGGTCCGGCGCTGCCCGGCAAGCTGGCGGACTGTACCGCCCAGGATTTGAACCGAACCGAACTGTTCCTTGTGGAAGGGGATTCGGCGGGCGGATCGGCCAAGCAGGCGCGCGATCGCGAGTATCAGGCGATCATGCCGCTGAAAGGTAAAATCCTGAACACCTGGGAAGTCTCTTCCGATGAGGTGCTGGCTTCCCAGGAAGTGCATGATATTTCCGTCGCCATCGGTATCGACCCGGATAGTGACGACCTGAGCCAGCTGCGCTACGGCAAGATTTGTATTCTGGCGGATGCCGACTCCGACGGCCTGCACATCGCGACGCTGCTGTGCGCGCTGTTTGTCAGGCACTTCCGCACGCTGGTTAAGCAGGGTCACGTCTACGTGGCGCTGCCGCCCCTGTACCGTATCGACCTCGGCAAAGAGGTGTATTACGCGCTTACAGAAGAAGAGAAAACCGGCGTGCTGGAGCAGCTTAAGCGCAAGAAAGGCAAGCCGAACGTGCAGCGCTTTAAAGGGCTGGGCGAGATGAACCCGATGCAGCTGCGCGAGACCACGCTGGATCCGAATACCCGCCGTCTGGTACAGCTGATTATCAACGATGAAGACGAGCAGCAGACGACCGCCATGATGGATATGCTGTTGGCGAAGAAGCGTTCTGAAGATCGGCGTAACTGGCTGCAGGAGAAGGGCGATCTGGCGGAGCTGGACGGATAATAAAAAATCGGCCGGGAAACCGGCCGATGTCGTTTGCTTGCTTAAATACCCGCTTCAAGAATACGAATATTCATTTCCAGCACGTCGCCTTTCACGGCTTCGCCGTAGGCTTTCATGTGCGGCGTCTGCAGGTGCGCTTCAAGATGCGCGACGCTTTCCCACTGCTCGACCATCACGATGGAATCCGGTGAAGTAGTCTGAAAACTGACGCCAGCGGCGTGATCCACCAGCGGCGCATAGCCGTGGCAGCCTTCTTCCTGGAGAACGGTCGGGGTAATTTTTGCGAACTGATCCAGCACCGCCTGACGATGGTGTTGGCCCGGACGAGTGCGAATTTCAGCGATCACTGTCAACATGGTTAACTCAACTCCTTCTGTATATTCTCATCATACTTCAAGCCGCCGCTAAAATGAGCCGCGCTTGTCGTCTTTTCATAACTCACTACAGTTAACCAAAAATTTCCGCCAGATGCTTGCGATATTCTGCCGTATAACGCGGAACATCGGGCATTTTGATCACATCGTTGGCGATGAAGGTGGGCAGGGCGCTCATCCCAAGGAACTGGTTGGCCTTATGGAATGGCAGGTATACCCCGTCGACGCCAACGCCGTGGAAGAACTGATCTTTCTCGGTGAACGCTTCCATCGGCGCGTTCCAGGTCAGGGACAGCATATATTTTTTCCCCTGAATCAGGCCGCCGGAACCATATTTCTTACTGGCGTCGGAGCGGGTGCGGCCATCGCTGGCATACAGCGCGCCGTGACCTTCGGTAAAGACATCATCAATGTACTTTTTCACCGTCCACGGTGCGCCCATCCACCAGCCCGGCATCTGCCAGATAACCACGTCTGCCCAGAGAAAATTCTGCACTTCTTCTTTGATGTCGTAGTCGCTCTCGGCGCGGACGACCTTAACATCATGCCCGGCGTCGCGCAGATAACCATCCGCGACCTCGGTCAGGGTGTCGTTCAGCTGGCCGTTAGAGTGGGCGAATTTTTTCGCACCGTTAATAATCAGGATGTTGCTCATTTTTTATCCTCAACTTTTCAATTTTGAGGCTAATTTTACCCCGCAGGGCAAAGCGGTAAAATGAGCAAAATGTGCAAAGACTTTTGCTTTTTTAGCAATAATGCCGCTACCAGCGAATGCGCGCCTCGAATCCGCCGTCCCGGGCGTTGTCGAAGCTGGCCGTCATCCCGTGCAGCGCGGCGATGCGTTTGACGATGGAGAGCCCAAGGCCGCTGCCGGGCTGTTCCTGGCCGGGAGGGCGATAAAAGCGCTCGCCGATGCGCGTCAGGGCCTCGGCGCTGATGCCCGGGCCGTTATCGCGTACGCGAAATTCACCCGCATCAAGGATGATGTCGACCTGGCTTCCGGCGGCGCTATAGCGCACGGCGTTATCCAGAAGATTGCGCACCAGCAGGCTCAGCAGCAGCGGCTGGCCGGTGCGCGTGATGTTTTTCGCGTTCAGGTGCAGGCGTAGCTCAACGCCGGCCTGCTGGGCGGGGTGGTACATCTCCATGACCGCCGACTGCAGCAGTTCATCAAGGGCGATAGTCTGGAGATCGTCCAGCTGCGCCAGCGAATCCAGACGCGACAGGGTGAGCAGCTGGTCGACCAGGCGAGTGGAGCGATCGATCCCCTGGTGAAGCTGCGCTAGCGCTTTATCCAGCCCTTGCGGATCGTCCGTTGAGAGCTGAGCCACTTCGGTCTGCACCTTCAGCGCCGCCAGCGGGCTGCGCAGCTCGTGGGCGGCATCGGACGTGAAGCGACGCTCGCGGATCATGGTGTCATGCGTCCGGGTAAAGAGCTGATTTAGCGCGTCGACCAGCGGGCGAACTTCGCTGGGCACGTTCTCGCTATTTAGCGTTTCGGCGGAGTCCGGCGCCCGGGCGCGCAGCGTGGTGGCCAGCTTTTTCAGCGGCGCCAGCTCCCGGCTCAACAGCACGATGAGCAGCAAAAACATCAGCGGCAGCGCAACCAGCCAGGGAGTAAGCTGGGAGGTGACAATATCCAGCGCCATCTCGCGGCGGTAATCCCACTCCTGACCGACGGCGATACGATGGCGACCGTCGCGGGTGGTAAGCCACAGGAAGCGCCACTCGTCATCGTCGCCGCGCAGGTAGCCATCGCTGAACCCCTCCCGATGGTTACCCCACGGGATATCCTGGCCATTTTCGCCATCGTTAAGCACCATTTTGCCATCGGCGGTAAAGATAGCGAAAGCCAGCGCATCGTCATCGAGATGGCCATGTTTGACCTTTTTCTGCTCCCGTACCTGCGGAGCGAGGGTATGGAGTTCGTCAACATTCATCGCGCTCAGGCGGCGGGCGAACAGCAGCTGCTGGGTATCGAACAGTTTATCCAGTTTGTCGGCGGTTTGTTGCCAGGCCACAAGGCTGGCAATGCCCCAGGCGGCGCTGGTCAGCAGCAGAAAAAGCAGCGTCAGGCGGACGCGCAGGCTCAGTCTACCCAGTCGTTTCATGCATCCCCCAGGGTATAGCCGATGCCGTGCACGGTGCGAATGAAGCCGCTGCCGAGCTTACGGCGCAGATGATGGACGTGCACTTCTACCGCGTTACTGGAGACATCGTCATCCCAGCTATAGAGCTTTTCCTCAATCAGCTTACGCGGCAGCACGCGTCCGGCGTTGCGCATCAGGAGTTCCAGCAGAGCAAACTCCTTTGGCTTGAGCGGCAGGCTCTCGCCGTTTAGCGTGGTCGTGAGTCGGCCTGGATCGAGAACAACATTGCCGTGCCGCAGCTCGCTGCTGCTGTGGCCGTGGGCGCGACGCATCAGCGCTTCCAGACGCGCGGCGACTTCAACCAGTGCGAAAGGTTTGCAGAGGTAGTCATCGGCGCCGAGACGTAACCCTTCAACGCGCTGGCTGAGCGCGTCGCGGGCGGTGAGGATCAGTACCAGTTCGTGGCGGCCTTTGTCGCGCCATTCGCGCAGAATATCCAGCCCATCGATGCCGGGCAGGGTCAGGTCCAGAATAATGGCGTCGTAAGGGGCGTGGTACAGCGCGGCTTTGCCCTCTTCGCCGCGGGTAAACCAGTCGACGCTGAAGCCCAGCTTGGTCAGTCCGGTTTTAAGGCCGTCGCCGATCAGTTTGTCGTCTTCCACCAGTAAAATGCGCATTTTCTGCTCCTGTGTCCCTCGGATATTCCCGCAGTAAAGCGCGTTGCGGCGCGCGCTGTACAGGAATAAAATTTATTTTTTCCGCTTAAGAACTCGTTAAGTTTTGCCCGGTGTAATAGTGACGATATAAACACAAAGGGAGAACACATCATGAAGAAAATCGCCGCAATGACCGCTATCATCGCCTTAGTTTCCATGCCGGTACTGGCCGCCGGGCAGGGCGGATTTTCCGGACCCGGCTCGACGCAAACCAGCCAGACGACCACGCAAAACGGCGGGTTCATTGGCCCGAACGGGAGCGTAACGACGGTTGCGAATGCGAAAAGCCTGCGTGACGATACCTGGGTGACCCTGCGCGGTAAAATCGTGGAGCGTATTTCCGACGACCTGTATAAATTCCAGGACAGCTCCGGCACCGTGAACGTCGATATCGATCACAAGCGCTGGAACGGCGTGACCGTGACCCCGCAGGATACGGTAGAGATTCAGGGTGAAGTGGATAAAGACTGGAACTCAGTGGAAATCGACGTAAAGCAGATTCGTAAAATCACGCCATAATTTTCTTATCATCTTAAGCAAGATCGGTCAGGAACCGCACTCCTCGCTCTGTCAGAGTATGTTTCCGGGAGGATGCGATGAACGATACTCAGGTAAGCCCGGCCTTTGCCGGGCGTTTTCAGCAAGTGTGCTTGTACATTGAACGCCATCTGGACACGCCGCTGTCGCTGGAGACGCTTAGTGCGATAGCCCACAGCTCGCCGTATCATTTTCACCGGCAATTCAGCGCCTATAGCGGGGTACCGCTCTATCGCTATATCCAGTGGCTACGTCTGCGTCGCGCCTGTTGGCGACTGGCGTTTAATCCACAGGAAAAGATTATCGATATTGCCCTTGATGCGGGGTTCCAGAATCCTGAGTCGTTCAGCCGTGCCTTCCGCAGCGCTTTCGCGCAAAGCCCCAGCCAGTTCCGTCAACAGCCGGACTGGCTGGAATGGCATCGACGCGTGCCGAAACATACGCTACAGGAGCAACACCCGATGGATGTTAAAATAATCCAGCTACCTACCACTCAGATCGCGAGGCTGCGGCATCGCGGCAACCCTGATTTAGTCAATGAGACCGCCGCGAAGTTTATCGCCTGGCGCAAGGTGAGCGGTCTGTCCCCGGTCGCCAGCTGCGCAACCTGGGGAATCTCCTGGGACGACCCCGCGGCCACGCCGGCTGACGATTTTCGTTTCGATATTGGCGGTACGGTCAGCCAGCCGGTGCCGGAAAACAGCTTCGGCGTGGTGAATGGCGAGATCCCCGGCGGACGTTGCGCAGTGGTGCGTCATCACGGATCTCTGGACACGCTCGCGCAGAGCATCTGGTTTCTTTATCGCGACTGGCTGCCCGCATCGGGAGAGTCGCTGCGCGATTTCCCTGTTTTCTTTCGCTACCTCACTTTCGTGCATGAAGTCGGTGAGCATGAGCTGCAGACGGACGTTTATCTTCCGCTGAAATGAAGGATGTCCACTGAATTCCTCAACCAGCCTAACGCCCTGTGACTCAGGGCGTCAGATAGGGTATTATCGCCGGTAGTTTTGCCGTCCGAACGGCCGGTACGCAGATTGAGGATTCACGATTAATGAGCGATATGGCAGAGCGCCTTGCGCTGCATGAATTTACGGAAAACGCCTACCTGAACTACTCCATGTACGTCATCATGGACAGGGCGCTGCCGTTTATTGGCGATGGCCTGAAGCCGGTCCAGCGTCGCATCGTCTATGCGATGTCTGAGCTGGGTCTCAACGCCAGCGCCAAGTTCAAAAAGTCCGCCCGCACCGTCGGCGACGTGCTGGGTAAATACCATCCGCACGGCGATAGCGCCTGCTATGAAGCCATGGTGCTGATGGCGCAACCCTTCTCTTACCGCTATCCGCTTGTTGACGGTCAGGGGAACTGGGGGGCACCGGACGATCCTAAATCCTTCGCCGCGATGCGTTATACCGAATCCCGTTTGTCGAAGTATGCTGAACTGCTGCTGAGCGAACTGGGGCAGGGCACCGTTGACTGGGTACCGAACTTCGACGGCACTTTGCAGGAGCCGAAGATGCTGCCTGCGCGCTTGCCTAATATTCTGCTCAACGGCACTACCGGCATTGCCGTCGGCATGGCGACGGATATTCCGCCGCACAACCTGCGTGAAGTCGCTCAGGCGGCCATTACCCTGATTGAAAAACCGCAGACCTCGCTGGACGATCTGCTGGATATCGTACAGGGGCCGGATTACCCGACCGAAGCGGAAATCATCACCCCCCGCGCCGAGATCCGCAAAATCTACCAGAATGGCCGCGGTTCGGTGCGGATGCGCGCGGTGTGGGCGAAAGAAGACGGCGCGGTGGTGATCAGCGCGCTGCCGCATCAGGTTTCCGGCGCCCGCGTGCTCGAGCAGATCGCCGCCCAGATGCGCAACAAAAAGCTGCCGATGGTGGATGACCTGCGCGACGAATCGGATCACGAAAACCCGACTCGCCTGGTGATCGTCCCGCGCTCTAACCGCGTGGATATGGAGCAGGTGATGAACCACCTGTTCGCGACGACCGATCTGGAAAAGAGCTATCGTATCAACCTGAATATGATCGGGCTCGATAACCGTCCGGCGGTAAAAAATCTGCTGGAAATCCTCTCGGAATGGCTGACTTTCCGCCGCGATACCGTGCGCCGTCGTCTCAGCTACCGTCTGGAAAAAGTCCTTAAGCGCCTGCATATCCTGGAAGGTTTGCTGGTGGCGTTTCTGAATATCGATGAAGTTATCGAAATTATCCGTCACGAAGATGAGCCTAAGCCGGCCCTGATGTCGCGCTTTGGCATCAGCGAAACCCAGGCGGAAGCGATTCTGGAATTAAAACTGCGCCATCTCGCCCGGCTGGAAGAGATGAAGATTCGCGGTGAGCAGAACGAGCTGGAGAAAGAGCGCGACCATCTGCAGGCCATTCTGGCGTCTGAACGCAAAATGAATAACCTGCTGAAGAAAGAGCTGCAGGCCGACGCCGACGCCTTTGGCGACGATCGCCGTTCGCCGCTGCGCGAGCGTGAAGAAGCGAAAGCGATGAGCGAGCACGATATGCTGCCGTCCGAGCCGGTCACCATCGTTCTGTCGCAGAGCGGCTGGGTGCGCAGCGCCAAAGGCCACGATATCGACGCGCCGGGGTTGAACTATAAAGCGGGCGACAGTTTTAAAGCCGCAGTGAAAGGGAAGAGCAATCAGCCGGTGGTCTTTATTGACACCACCGGGCGTAGCTACGCGATTGACCCTATCACCCTGCCGTCCGCACGCGGACAGGGCGAGCCGCTCACCGGTAAGCTGACCCTGCCGCCGGGGGCGACGGTAGAACATATGCTGATGGAGGCCGATGACCAAAAACTGCTGCTGGCTTCCGACGCAGGATACGGGTTTATTTGTACTTTCAACGATCTGGTCGCGCGCAATCGTGCCGGTAAGACGTTGATTAGCCTTCCGGATAACGCGCACGTAATGCCGCCGCTGGTGATTGAGGATGAGTCCGATATGCTGCTGGCCATTACCGCAGCCGGCCGCATGCTGATGTTCCCGGTGAGCGACCTGCCGCAGCTGTCGAAAGGCAAAGGTAACAAGATCATCAGTATTCCGTCGGCGGAAGCGGCTGCGGGCCAGGATGGCCTGGCGCACCTGTTCGTTCTGCCGCCGCAAAGTACGCTGACGATTCACGTCGGCAAACGGAAAATCAAACTACGCCCGGAAGAGCTGCAAAAAGTCACCGGCGAGCGCGGCCGCCGCGGCTCTCTGATGCGCGGACTACAGAAAATTGACCGGGTGGAGATTGATTCACCGCGTCGCGCCTCCGCGGGCGATAGCGAAGAGTAGGAACATCCTCCCCCGCGGTTCGGCGGGGGAGGTTAATATTTACCGCAAAATCGTTGTTTATTCAGGCATTGCGATGAACAATATCCGCCAGCGTCATTCGAGATGCGCAACGCGCTTTGCAATGATGCCCGATGCCTGCAATCTGCGAAACAGCGAGTATAATTCTAAGCGGTTTGGGTTTCAGAGGTAGCTATGCTATTTATTTTTCGACTAATTATCGTTGTCATCTATTGTATTCTGGTCTGCATCTTCGGCTGTATTTATTGTCTGTTCAGCCCGCGTAACCCTAAGCACGTCGCCACCTTCGGCCACCTGTTTGGCAAACTGTCGCCGGTCTTCGGCCTGAAAGTCGAGCTGCGCAAGCCAGCCGACGCGGAAAGCTACGGCAACGCTATCTATATCGCTAACCACCAGAATAACTATGATATGGTGACGGCATCAAATATCGTGCAGCCGCCGACCGTGACCGTGGGTAAAAAGAGCCTGGCGTGGATCCCCTTTTTCGGCCAGCTCTACTGGCTGACGGGGAACCTGCTGATCGATCGCAATAACCGGGCAAAGGCGCATGGCACTATTGCCGAAGTCGTGAACGCATTTAAAAAGCGCAATATCTCTTTTTGGATGTTTCCGGAAGGGACCCGCAGCCGCGGCCGCGGTTTGCTGCCTTTTAAAACCGGCGCTTTTCATGCTGCTGTCGCGGCTGGCGTGCCCATTATTCCGGTGTGCGTGTCTAATACATCGAATAAAATTAATCTCAATCGCCTGAATAACGGTCTGGTGATTGTAGAAATGCTGCCGCCGGTAGATACCAGCCAGTATGGAAAAGAGGGCGTTCGCGCGCTGGCCACGCACTGCCGCGAGCTGATGTCCGCGAAAATCGCTGAGCTGGATAAAGAAGTTGCCGAACGCGAAGCGGCCGCAAAGAAATAACACAGGAAACGCCGCAAACAGCGCGCGGATTGCTGGCGGGAAACGAATTCCCTTATTAATTAGTCAGTATTTCATGGAGTTAATATGTCACTCAGTCGGCGTCAGTTCATTAAGGCTTCGGGCGTAGCGCTGTGCGCGGGCGCCGCGCCGCTGAAGGCACAGGCCGCTGGCCAGCAGCCTGCGCTGCCGATCCCCCCTCTGCTGGAGTCCCGCCGCGGGCAGCCGCTATTCTTGACGCTACAGCGCGCGCACTGGTCGTTTACGCCCGGTACCCGCGCCTCGGTGTGGGGGATTAACGGTCGCTATATGGGGCCAACCATTCGCGTCTGGAACGGCGACGATGTCAAGCTGATCTACAGCAACCGCCTGACGGAAAACGTGGCGATGACCATCCGTGGTCTGCAGGTCCCCGGTCCGCTGATCGGCGGCGCCGCGCGCATGATGTCCGCTAACGCCGACTGGGCGCCGGTACTGCCAATCCGCCAAAGCGCGGCGACCCTGTGGTATCAGGCCAACACCCCAAACCATATGGCAAAACAGGTCTATAACGGCCTGGCCGGCATGTGGCTGGTGGAAGATGATGTCAGTAAGAATCTGCCGATCCCCAATCACTACGGCGTGGATGATTTTCCGGTGATTATTCAGGACAAGCGTCTGGATAACTTCGGTACGCCTGAATACAGCGAGCCCGGTAGCGGTGGTTTCGTGGGCGATACGCTGCTGGTGAACGGCGTACAGGGGCCTTTCGTTGAGGTGTCGCGCGGCTGGGTGCGCCTGCGCCTGCTGAATGCATCCAACTCCCGTCGCTATCAGCTGCAGATGAGCGATGGCCGATTGCTGCACGTGATTTCCGGTGACCAGGGGCTCCTGCCCGCGCCGGTTTCGCTGAAGCAGCTGTCGCTGGCGCCGGGCGAGCGTCGAGAAATTCTGGTCGATATGACCAACGGCGATGAAGTGTCGATCACCTGCGGGGAAGCGGCAAGCATCGTCGATCGTATTCGCGGCTTCTTCGAACCGTCGAGCATTCTGATCTCCACGCTGATTCTGACATTGCGCCCGACGGGCCTGCTGCCGCTGGTGACCGATAGTCTGCCCGTGCGTTTGCTGCCGACGGAAATTCTGGCCGGCGCGGCGATTCGCAGCCGTGAGATCACCCTTGGCGACGATCCGGGGATCAACGGTCAGCTGTGGGATCCGCAGCGTATCGATATTACGGCGCAGCAGGGCACCTGGGAGCGCTGGATTGTGCGCGCCGATCGGCCGCAGTCGTTCCATATTGAAGGCGTCATGTTCCAGGTGCGTAACGTCAACGGCTCCGCGCCGTTCCCGGAAGATCGCGGCTGGAAGGATACCGTCTGGATCGACGGCCAGGTTGAACTGTTGGTCTATTACAATCAGCCCTCCTGGCCGCACTTCCCGTTCCAGTATTTAAGCCAGACGCTGGAGCTTGCCGACCGGGGCTCCATTGGCCAGATTCTGGTGAATCCGGCGCCGTAATTTATTCTGTCCCGGTTCCATGCGGCCGGGATTGGAAAAACCTCCTTCATTTCTTCCATCGTTCCGGCTTATAATCGCCGCCCTTTTTGATTGTTTTTTTATCATTTCCCCGGAAGCAATATGAGCGCAATATCCCTGATCCAACCGGATCGTGACCTTTTCTCCTGGCCGCAGTACTGGGCCGCCTGCTTTGGCCCCGCGCCGTTCTTGCCGATGTCGCGAGAAGAGATGGATCAACTTGGCTGGGATAGCTGCGACATCATTCTGGTTACCGGCGATGCCTATGTCGATCACCCGAGCTTCGGCATGGCGATTTGCGGACGCATGCTGGAAGCGCAAGGGTTTCGCGTGGGGATTATTTCCCAGCCGGACTGGAATAATAAAAACGATTTTATGCGCCTGGGTAAACCGAATCTGTTCTTCGGCGTCACCGCCGGCAACATGGATTCGATGATCAACCGCTACACCGCCGACCGCAAGCTGCGTCATGACGATGCCTACACGGCGGGTAACGTTGCCGGTAAACGCCCGGATCGCGCCACGCTGGTCTATACCCAGCGCTGTAAAGAAGCCTGGAAAGATGTCCCGGTGATCCTCGGCGGTATCGAAGCCAGCCTGCGCCGTACCGCGCACTACGACTACTGGTCTGATACCGTGCGTCGCTCGGTTCTGGTGGACTCCAAAGCCGATATGCTGATGTTCGGCAACGGCGAGCGTCCGCTGGTGGAAGTGGCGCACCGTCTGGCCGCCGGCGAGCCCATCGGGCAAATTCGTGACGTACGCAACACCGCCATCATGGTGAAAGAGGCGCTGCCGGGCTGGAGCGGAGTGGATTCCACGCGTCTGGATACGCCGGGGAAAATCGACCCGATTCCGCATCCGTACGGTGAAGATTTGCCGTGCGCGGATAACAAAACCGTCGCACCGCCAAAACAGGAAGCGAAGCGCGTTACCGTGCAGCCCCCGCGTCCGAAGCCGTGGGAGAAGACCTACGTCCTGCTGCCTTCCTTTGAGAAGGTGAAAGGCGACAAGGTTCTCTACGCGCACGCGTCGCGTATTCTGCACCATGAAACCAACCCCGGCTGCGCTCGCGCGCTGATGCAGAAGCACGGCGAGCGCTATATCTGGGTTAATCCGCCCGCAATCCCGCTCTCCACCGAAGAGATGGATAGCGTGTTTGCCCTGCCGTATAAGCGCGTTCCGCATCCCTCATACGGCGATGCCCGCATTCCGGCCTACGAGATGATCCGCTTCTCGATTAACATTATGCGCGGCTGTTTTGGCGGCTGTTCCTTCTGCTCAATTACCGAGCATGAGGGGCGTATTATTCAGAGCCGTTCCGAAGATTCGATCATCAATGAAATCGAAGCGATTCGCGACACGGTTCCCGGTTTTACCGGCATTATTTCCGATCTTGGCGGCCCAACGGCCAACATGTATATGCTGCGCTGCAAGTCGCCGCGCGCCGAGCAGACCTGCCGCCGCCTGTCATGCGTTTATCCGGATATCTGCCCGCATATGGACACTAACCATGAGCCGACGATTAATCTCTATCGCCGCGCCCGTGACCTGAAAGGCATCAAAAAGATCCTCATCGCTTCCGGCGTACGTTACGACATCGCCGTTGAAGACCCGCGCTATATCAAAGAGCTGGCTACCCACCACGTTGGCGGCTATCTGAAGATTGCCCCGGAGCATACGGAAGAGGGACCGCTGTCGAAAATGATGAAGCCGGGTATGGGCAGCTACGATCGCTTTAAGCAGCTGTTTGATACCTATTCGAAGCAGGCCGGTAAAGAGCAGTATCTGATCCCATACTTTATTTCCGCCCACCCCGGCACGCGGGATGAAGATATGGTGAATCTGGCGCTGTGGCTTAAACAGCATCGTTTCCGCCTGGATCAGGTGCAGAACTTCTATCCGTCGCCGCTGGCGAACTCGACCACCATGTATTACACCGGCAAGAACCCGCTGGGTAAGATTGGCTATAAGAGTGAGGATGTGGTGGTGCCGAAGGGTGACAAACAGCGCCGCCTGCACAAGGCGCTGCTGCGCTATCACGATCCGGCCAACTGGCCGCTGATCCGCCAGGCGCTGGAAACCATGGGTAAAAAGCACCTGATCGGCAGCCGTCGCGATTGCCTGGTACCGGCGCCGACGATCGACGAAATGCGCGAAGCGCGTCGCCAGAACCGCCATACCCGTCCGGCGCTGACCAAGCATACGCCGATTGTGCACCAGCGCTCGAACGGCGGGGCGACGGCGAAGAAGCCCGTAAAACGCGGTAAGGTTGCCGGTCGTTAATTCGGCTGCCTGCCCGCTGGCGCTTCTGTATGACCGGGCCTGATAATTCCGGGCCCGGTCAGCCGCTTGCCAAACGGCAAAGCAAATTCTATGGCTATGCCTCTCTGATTCTGGCCGCCAGCGCCGCCAGCTTTTCATCATCCGCCCGCTCATGATCGTGGGAAGAGAGATAGCCTTCATATTGCGCAAAAAACTTAGTCTGACGCGACTCGATAGGCCGCCATTGGGTCATATCGCCGGTGCCGTGCATCGGACTGAGTTTGCTGTGGACATGGTCAACGCCATAGCCTTCAAAAAACATCCCCGTACGGCCCACGTCATCAAAGGCTTTATCCAGAAGCTTCGCCACCTTCTGCGTAGCCAGCACCAGATCGGCCAATGCCTGCGGCGGCATATCAAACGCATAGCTGGGGTAGTGCTTCTTCGGGATCACGACCGTAAAACCGTCGGTATTAGGGAAAATAGAGAGAAAGGCGAGGTGGTGTTCATCTTCCCACACCTTATGGCAGGGGGCTTTCCCCTCAACAATTTGGCAGAAAATACAGCTCATCAGCACGCATCCATTTGATTGCAATAAACCCTGAATGTACGTGGTTTTAGCCGGATAGCAAAGCGATGCTCCGCCGGAAGCCGACGGAGCAGGAAAGGTTAACCGCCGAACTGATCCGGGTCGGGTCCCAGGCGTTTGTTCTGGTCCAGTTTAGTGATTTCACTCAATTCATCTTTATCAAGACGGAAGTCCCAGACGTTAAAATTCTCGGCAATGCGCGATGGCGTCACCGATTTCGGGATCACCACCAGGCCGCTGTCGAGATGCCAGCGGATAACGATCTGCGCCGGGGTTTTACCGTATTTATCCGCCAGTTGACGAATAATTTTCTGATCGAATACCCCTTCGCCGCCCTGCGCAAGCGGGCTCCAGGACTCGGTCTGGATCTTATGCGTCGCATTCCAGGCGTGAAGCTGGCGCTGCTGCATCAGCGGGTGAAGTTCAATCTGGTTTATCACCGGAGCGACGCCGGTTTCATCGATGATTTTTTGCAGATGATGAACCTGGAAATTACAGACGCCGATGCTTTTTGCCAGCCCCTGCTGCTGCAGCTCAATTAAGCTTTTCCAGGCGTCGACGTAATGGTTAGTTGCCGGAACCGGCCAGTGAATGAGGTATAAGTCGACGTAGTCGAGCTTCAGTTTTTTAAGGCTTTCCTGCAGCGCTTCTTTGGGCTGTTTTTGATCGTCATTCCACAGTTTCGTGGTGACGAACAGCTCATCGCGGGCGACGCCTGCGCTGCTTAACGCATTGCCGACGCCGGTTTCATTCTGGTACACGGCGGCGGTGTCAAACGAGCGATAACCGACTTCCAGCGCCTTATGAATGGCGGAGACGACTTCCTCGTTGCCTGCTTTCCACACGCCGAGCCCCAGCTGCGGCATCAGGTTGCCGTCGTGTAGTTTTATAACGGTTGGATGTGTCATGCCTTCCTCCTGTTAATGAACTCAGCGGAATAAATTCCGCCGAGGGGTAGCATTAAGTCTGGACGAAATAGCTAAAAACGGTAGTTAAACTCCTCTCCTTTGCGCGAGTTTACGCGTCGGAGAGGGCGTTGATTAGCGCGCAGCCTCGTAAATACGGCGGCTGACGTCCAGCGTAATATCCTGATTTTCACCGAGCTGGGTCATGCCGTGCTCTTCCAGTTTCGCCAGCAGCGCCGGGATGGAGCTGCCATCCAGACCGTAGGCGGAAAGGCGCGTCGGGACGCCCATCTGTTCGAAGAAATCACGCGTTGCGGCGATGGCGGCGTCAATGCGCTCTTCCTCGGAACCTTCGGTGATGTTCCAGACGCGGGCGCCGTACTGCAGCAGCTTGGCGCGTTTAGCATCGCGTTTTTCATTCCACAGGGCCGGCAGAACGATAGCCAGCGTCTGGGCGTGATCGAGACCGTGCATGGCGGTTAGCTCGTGGCCGAGCATATGGGTCGCCCAGTCCTGCGGCACGCCTGCGCCAATCAGGCCGTTCAGCGCCTGGGTGGCCGCCCACATAATATTGGCGCGAACGTCGTAGTTTTCCGGCTCTTTCAGCGCTTTCGGGCCGTCTTCCACCAGGGTCAGCAGAATACCTTCGGCAAAGCGGTCCTGGATTTTGCCGTCGACCGGATAGGTGACGTACTGCTCAACGGTATGGACAAATGCGTCAACGACGCCGTTAGCCACCTGGCGCGGCGGCAGGGTGTAGGTGTAAACCGGATCCAGAATAGCGAACACCGGCTGGACGTGGGTGGACATAAACGCGCGTTTGTCGCCGGTGGTTTTACGCGAGATCACCGCGCCTTTATTGGATTCGGAACCGGTCGCCGGCAGCGTCAGCACGGAGCCCATCGGGATAGCGCTGGCCACTTTGCTGCCGTAGGTTTCGAGGATTTCCCACGGATCGCTATCGGCCGCATAGTGGGCCGCCGCGGCGATGAATTTGGTGCCGTCGAGAACGGAGCCGCCGCCCACCGCCAACAGGAAAGTGATCTTTTCATCACGCGCGATTTTCACCGCGTTCATCAGCGTTTCGTAGGACGGGTTTGGCTCGATGCCGCCAAATTCCCGAACGTCAATGCCGTTCAGCGCGCTCAGAACCTGATCAAGCACGCCGGTTTTCTTCACGCTACCGCCGCCGTAGGTGACAAGCACGCGTGCATCCGCCGGGATTTGATCGCGCAGATTTTCAATCGCGCCTTTACCGAACAGAATGCGGGTTGGGGTATGTAGGTCGAAATTGTTCATGGCTGGTGCCCTCAAATAGATAAAACCGCCAGCAGAGACAATACCTCTGCCAGATGACGGACATTGTGTTCCCGCGGGCCGTTCCCCTCAATGCACATTCCTGCCGTTGTCTTGCCCATTTCTCCTTGGGGCTGGAGAAATTCGCCGGAAGTGCGCACAATGCGAAGGTATAAAAACGTTCGGAGAAGCACGATAAATGAACCGCGCTGAGATATGCCAGCTATTAACGCATAAGGTTAATCAGCTGAAAGATAAAGAAGAAATGCTTAATGCTCTGCTGCCGGATATTCGCCTGCTGTACGGCACCCAGCCGGGAACGCGCACGCCGGTTATGTATCAGCCGGGGATCGTTTTTCTCTTTTCCGGGCATAAAATTGGCTACATTAACGAGCGTACTTTTCGCTATGACACCAATGAGTATCTGCTGCTGACGGTACCGCTGCCGTTTGAATGCGAAACCTTCGCCACTCCGGAAGTCCCGCTGGCGGGAATACGGCTGAACGTCGATATTCTTCAGCTGCAAGAACTGCTGATGGATATCGGGGAAGATGAGCAGTTTCAGCCGTCCATGGCGTCGAGCGGGATCAACTCTGCGGTACTGTCCGAAGAGATATTGTGCGCGGCGGAGCGCCTGCTGGATGTCATGGAGCGTCCGCTGGACGCGCGCATTCTTGGCAAACAGATTATCCGCGAAATTCTCTATCACGTGCTGACCGGTCCGTGCGGGGGAGCGCTGCTGGCGCTGGTCAGTCGTCAGACCCACTTCAGCCTGATTAGCCGCGTATTGAAGCGTATTGAAAGCCAGTACACAGAGAACCTCAGCGTCGATCAGCTGGCGGCGGAAGCGAATATGAGCGTTTCGGCGTTCCACCATAACTTTAAATCGGTCACCAGCACCTCCCCGCTACAGTATTTGAAGACTTATCGCCTGCATAAAGCGCGCATGCTGATGATCCACGACGGCATGAAAGCCAGCGCGGCGGCGATGCGGGTGGGATATGAGAGCGCGTCGCAGTTCAGCCGCGAGTTTAAGCGTTATTTCGGCATGACGCCGGGGGAGGATGCGGCGCGTATCAGAACGATTCAGGGGATGTGACGAACGATGTAAGGGCGGCGAATTCGCGCCGCCCCGGTAAACGATCAGGCGTTACAGTATTTCTTTTTAATCACCACGATAACCGTACCGAGCAGCCCGGCGATCAGCAGCGCGATAGGCAGAATCATCAGGCAGGTCATAACCTGATCTTCATGGCGCTTAACGAAGGGAATCATGCTCAGCGCATAGCCCAGACCGGTGACTACGCCAACCCACAGCAGCGCGCTCAGCCAGTTGAAGAACTGGAAGCGGCGGTTTGGCAGCCCGGAAATGCCCGCCATGGTGGGCAGCAGGGTGCGAACAAACGCCAGGAAACGCCCGGCCAGCAGCGCCAGCAGGCCGTGTTTGTCAAACATGCAGGTTGCCCGCTGATGGTACTTATGCGGCAGATGCCCAAGCCAGCGCTTAACCGTAACGGTGTTACCCAGCCAGCGCCCCTGGATATAGCTCAGCCAGCAGCCGAGGCTGGCCGCGGCGGTTAAAATGGCGACCGTAGGTACAAAGTCCATTACGCCTTTGGCGATGAGCGCCCCGGCGAGCAGCAGCAGGCTATCGCCCGGTAAAAATGAGGCGGGCAGCAGACCGTTTTCCAGAAACAGGGTTGCGAACATGACCAGATATACAACGCCCACAACGTGGGGGTTTGCCAACGCGACAAAATCATGCTGCCACAGCGCGGCGACAATTTCTTGAATGACAACCATGGACTTTCCTAAGTGGTACCGTGTTTTTTGTCTAGTGTACTCCTGAAGAGGCTCGGGCACCTTGATCCCGGGCGCAACTAAAGCGGCCGTTTTTCTAAAAAACGTCCGCTATTGTTGCCACTGACTGTCACTTTACACGATACGCGCGAAGCCCGCCGCTAAATCATCCAGCAGATCGGTAACATTTTCTAACCCGACATGAAGGCGGATCAGCGTGCCGCTGAAATCAACTTCAGCATCAGGACGGATTGCGGCAATGTGTTCCGGCTGGTTGGCTAAAATCAGCGATTCAAAGCCGCCCCAGGAGTAGGCCATGCTGAACAAGCTGAAGTGGTCCAGATAAGCGGAGAGTTCGGCGTCGGTCAGGCGTTTATTGAGCACGAAAGAGAACAGACCGCTGCTGCCGGTGAAGTCGCGCTTCCAGTACTCATGGCCTTTGCTGCCGGGCAGGGCGGGATGATTCACGCGCGCCACCTGCGGATGCTGCGCCAGCCATTCGGCAATCTGCAGGCTGCTTTCATGGTGCTGACGCAGGCGTACCGCTAAGGTGCGCAGACCGCGGCTGGTCATATAGGCGGTATCGGCATCCACCATTTGCCCCATCAGATAGGCGTTTTCGCGCAGCTGCGCCCAGCAGCGCTCATTGGACACGGCGGTACCCACCATCGCGTCGGAATGGCCGATCAGATATTTGGTGCCGGCCTGAATGGAGATATCGATACCAAACTCCAGCGCTTTAAACAGCACGCCCGCCGCCCATGTGTTGTCGATCATAATGATGGCTTCGGGAGCGACGCGACGTACCGCCGCGACGATCGCCGGAACATCATGGACTTCCATGGTGATGGAGCCGGGGGATTCGAGGAACACCACGCGGGTGTTCGGCTGCACCAGACGAGCGATATCGCCGCCGATGAGCGGGTCGAACCAGCCGGTGGTGACGCCGAGTTTGGCGAGAATTTTGGTACAGAAATCCTGGGTAGGCTCATAGGCGGTGTTGGTCACCAGAATATGGTCGCCCTGCTCGACGAACGCCAGAATGGTATTCGCGACCGCCGCCGCGCCGCAGGGGAAGAGGGCGCAGCCGGCGCCGCCTTCCAGCTCGCACATTGCTTCCTGCAGGGAGAAATGGGTCAGCGTCCCGCGACGCCCGTAGAACAGCTCGCCTTTGGCGCGGTTGCGCGTCGCGTGCTTTTTCGCTTCGACGGTGTCGAAAACCAGCGATGAGGCGCGCTGAATGACGCTGTTTACCGAGCCCAGGGTGTATTTTTTGCTGCGCCCGGCGTGAACCAGCGCAGTATCAAGATGTTTATCAGCCATGTTCAGATAACCTGTTTTTATACGTCTGGACGTCTAAACTAACATGAATGCCCGTTGATGTACCGGGTCGCGGCGGATACAGGTAAAAATTTTATCAACGGCGGGGTCAGCAACTTTTTTACTGCGTAAGCGCAAGGAAAATAAACGTGATTTGCTGCACAGTGTAAATACTAATGAGAACCACTATCAATTCGATGTCGTTTTGATATTATTGTGCGCAGATTTTGTGATTTACGTCCTGGAGATACAGTGTGGGTAATAATTTGATGCAGGCGGATCTCTCCGTTTGGGGTATGTATCATCATGCCGATATTGTCGTTAAGGTAGTGATGATCGGCCTGATTCTGGCGTCGGTCGTTACATGGGCTATCTTTTTCGGCAAAGGCGCAGAAATCCTGGCCAGCAAGCGCCGCCTCAAGCGCGAACAGCAGCTGGTTGCTGAAGCACGCTCTCTCGACCAGGCCAGCGATATCGCTAACGGTTTCGATGCGAAAAGCCTGACCTCGCGCTTGATCAACGAGGCGCAGAACGAGCTGGAGCTTTCCGCGGGTTCTGAAGATAACGAAGGCATTAAAGAACGTACCGGTTTCCGACTGGAGCGTCGCGTGGCGGCGGTGGGTCGTTACATGGGGCGCGGCAACGGTTATCTGGCGACGATCGGCGCGATTTCCCCGTTCGTTGGTCTGTTTGGTACCGTCTGGGGCATCATGAACAGCTTTATCGGGATTGCCCAGACCCAGACCACTAACCTGGCGGTGGTTGCGCCGGGTATCGCGGAAGCGCTGCTGGCCACGGCAATTGGCCTGTTCGCTGCGATTCCGGCGGTGGTCATCTACAACATTTTTGCCCGCATGATCGCCAGCTACAAAGCGTCCCTTGGCGATGTCGCCGCCCAGGTTCTGCTGCTGCAAAGCCGCGACCTGGACCTGAGCGCCAGCGGCGTTAAGCCGGTACGTACCGCCCAGAAACTACGCGTAGGTTAATGCTTTATGGCGATGCATTTTAACGAAAACCTCGATGATAACGGCGAAATGCACGACATCAACGTGACGCCGTTTATCGACGTCATGCTGGTGCTGTTAATCATCTTTATGGTGGCGGCGCCGCTGGCTACCGTCGACGTGAAGGTGAATCTGCCTGCTTCCTCCAGCCAGCCGCAGCCGCGTCCGGAAAAGCCGATCTATCTGTCGGTGAAGGCGGATAAAACCATGTTCCTCGGCAATGACCCCATTACCGACGAGAGCATGATCGCCTCGCTGGATGCGCTGACCGAAGGCAAGAAAGACACCACCGTCTTCTTCCGCGCGGATAAAACCGTGGACTACGAGACGATGATGAAGGTTATGGATACCCTGCACCAGGCGGGCTATCTGAAGATTGGCCTGGTGGGCGAAGAAACCGTCAAAGCGAAGTAACCTCTCTCCACCCATCTTCTCAGGCTGGCCTTGCGCCAGCCTTTCTTATAGTTGAAGCAAAAACTTGTAAGACCAATCGTGTAGATGTGTGACAACTTTCTCAGTTAACAGAAAACATAAACCCGATGCGAAAAATGACAATAGGATAGTTTTTATCCTCCCTCTAGAGTGAATACCACTTCATCTGAGAGGGATTATATTGTGGATCACGATAATAAACTGTCATTTGCGGAGAAGCTGGGATACGGCATGGGAGATGCAGCCTGCGGTATCGTCTACTCTTCGGTAACCATGTTTCTGACATGGTTTTATACGGATATTTACGGACTCTCCGCTGCCGCAGTCGGAGTGATGTTCCTGGTGACGCGAGTTCTGGATGCGATTACCGATCCGCTAACCGGCATCGTTGCAGACCGTGTGAAGACCCGCTGGGGCCATTTTCGCCCGTGGCTTATCTGGTTTGCCGTCCCTTATGCCGTGCTGGCGGTAATGACCTTCACTACTCCGGAATTTGGCGCATCGGGTAAACTGGTTTACGCCTACCTGACTTACACCTTACTCATGCTGTGTTACACCTTTATCAATATTCCCTACTGCGCGCTGGGCGGAGTCATCACGCGCGATGAGAAGGATCGCCTATCAGCCCAGTCATATCGTTTTACGATCTCTTCTCTGGCCGGTCTGATGGTTTCTGTCGCAACCCTGTTTCTGGTGGATTTTTTAGGTAAAGAAAATAAGCAGTTTGGTTTTCAGGCGACAATGGGAATCATGGGCGCGATCGCTATTGTAATGCTGGCTTTCTGCTTCTTCTCTACTAAAGAACGCGTGGCTCCAGCGATTGAACAGCAGGGGAGCATACGCGAAGATCTCCGTCAGCTTCTGGCGAATGACCAGTGGCGTATTGTGGCGATAATCACTTTTTTCTCGAGTATGGCCGGGGTTATGCGCAGCGCCGCCACGCTCTATTATGCAACCTACCTGATGTTAGGCGGCGTGGAGTCCGCGGCGGGAACAGCCATGAAATCAGCATTTGTTTCCACCAGCGTCGTTGGCACGATTATCGGCAGCATCGCCGCCGGATGGCTGGCCAAGCGCTATCGCGCGGTCTCGCTGTTTAAAAATATCAACCTCCTGCTGGTTCTGGTTGGCGTCGTAATGTTCTTTGTGCCGCCGACCTGGCTGCCGGTGGTGTTCCCTTTATACTTTCTGGTCGGCTTCTTCCATCAGATGTACCAGCCGTTTAAATGGAACATGATGGCCAACGCCGCCGATTATGGCGAATGGAAGTTTGGTCGTCGCATCACGGGATTATCTTATTCCGGTAATCTGTTTGCTTTGAAAATGGGCATGGCGGTTGCTGGTGCCGCCGTAGGTTTTTCGCTTGGGCTATTTGGCTATCAGGCGGGCGTAACGGCGCAGACTCCGCTGGCGACAATGGGAATTGTTGGGCTGTTAACGCTCGGTCCATCACTATCTTACCTGCTCCTGTGGTGGCTGGCGCGTTTCTATAAGCTGGATGACAAAATGATGCAGACAATTCAGCGAGAGCTGTCCATGCGCCAGCAACAGGCGCATTCAGAGACGCAATTGCCGCTAAACGCCGTTCCGGAAAAGGCCTGAGGAGATGCGAAATATGACCCCTTCTGAATACCAGAATCCTATTTTATGCGCCGATTATTCCGACCCGGATATCGTGCGCGTAAGGGATGATTTCTTTATGGTCTCTTCCAGTTTTAACCATGTGCCCGCTTTACCGATCCTGCATTCAACGGACCTGGTTAACTGGACTATTATCAACCACGTTCTGGATGAACTGCCGCTACCGGGTTATGACCGGTATCAGCCGGGTAAGGGCGTATGGGCGCCATCGATTCGCTGGCACGATGGCAAGCTGTGGGTCTGCTTCAGCACCCCAGATGAAGGTATTTTTATCTGCCATACCGAGGACCCGTGGGGGAAATGGAGCGCTCCGCACTGCCTGCGTCAGGCCAGAGGGTGGATAGATCCCTGCCCGTTCTGGGACGACAATGGTCAGGCCTGGTTGGTACATGCTTTCGCCCATAGCCGCAGCGGCATTAAGCATAAACTGCAGTTGTTTGCGATGGCGCCGGACGCCAGCGAATTACTGGGCGAAGGGCAGATTATCTATGACGGCTGCTGCGATTTACCCACCCTTGAGGGGCCAAAGGTTTATCAACGCGCCGGTTGGTACTACATCTTTGCTCCTGCGGGCGGGGTAGAAAATGGCTGGCAGACGGTGCTGCGCGCGCGCCAGATGACGGGGCCCTGGGAAGCCAAAAACGTGCTTTTCCAGGGAAACACATCGATAAATGGACCACATCAGGGCGGCTGGGTGGAGGGCGAGAAGGGCGAATGCTGGTTTGTTCATTTCCAGGACTTACATCTCTATGGCCGCGTGGTTCACCTCCAGCCGATGTTCTGGGGTGACGACGGCTGGCCGCGTATCGGTGAGCAGATTGGCAGTTGCGGCGTCGGACAGCCGGTTTTACGTTGGCCGCGTCCGAAAGGGTTAACGCCTTCACCGGCGTTGGCGCCGCAAACCAGCGACTATTTTGCGCAAGGCCAACCGGGAATACAGTGGCAGTGGCAGGCTAACCCCAGCCCTGAGTGGCTGCTGCCGGCGGAAGGCGAACTCCGATTACGCTGCACCCCATTATCCCAAGTCGATGGACAGAGAGCGTTATACTGGGCGCCGCAGCTGTTGCTGCAGAAATTCCCGGCGCTAACTTTTAGCGCGAAAACAAGCGTAACGTTATATGCCGCTCAGGACGGTGATGCCGGAGGCCTGATCGTATACGGCGAACGCTACGCCGCTTTGCTGGTGGAGTTTGGGCAAGGGAGTTGCCGGCTCGTGTGGCGACACGGTTGGATGAGCGATGCGGGCGTTGTGCGCGAAACTCGTCAGGTTCTTGCTGAGCTTAAGCGCGGCAAGTGTCAGCTGCAGGTTGCCGTAGGCGAAGGCGGCTTGTGTCAATTTTCCTGGCGAGCTGAGGAGGAGGAGTGGCAGGGGGTTCCCCTTTGTTTTGCTGCCGGGAAGGGGAAATGGGTCGGTGCGAAATTTGGCCTGCTGGCTGCTTCAATGGATGGCCTGCAAAGCGAGGGCTACTGCGCTTTGCAGGACTTTGAGGTCATCCTATAAAGAAACCGTTTCTGGCCGTCTGCAGATAATGCGGGCGGCTGGATGTTGCATAAACGTTGCCCTGTTGCGGTATAATGGCGGCCGTTTATGTTAACTGACAGGATCTTATGGAACGCTTTCTGGAAAATGCTATGTACGCCTCGCGCTGGCTGCTGGCGCCGGTTTATTTTGGCCTTTCGCTCGGTTTGATTGCGCTGACGATCAAATTTTTTCAGGAGATCTTCCACATACTGCCGCATATTTTCAGCGTCAGTGAGTCGGATATGATTCTGACCCTGCTGTCGCTGGTGGATATGACCCTGGTGGGCGGTCTGCTGGTGATGGTGATGTTCTCCGGCTATGAAAATTTTGTTTCCCAGCTGGATATCAACGAGGGCAAGGAGAAGCTCAGCTGGCTGGGCAAAATGGACGCCACTTCGCTGAAAAATAAGGTTGCCGCCTCCATCGTGGCGATCTCTTCCATTCATCTGCTGCGGGTGTTTATGGATGCGAAAAACGTCCCGGACAATAAGCTGATGTGGTACGTCATCATCCACCTGACCTTTGTGCTGTCGGCCTTTGTGATGGGCTACCTCGATCGTCTGACCAAAGTGAAACACTGATCCCTCCTCTCCCGGCGGTGTTGGCCGCTGGGCTTTTTACTCCCCGTTTCTGCTTTTCTCCGCTGGCGTATGTCCGGGCTTCTGCTTTGCTTAAAGGGCGCTTAATAACGGAGGCAGGGTGATGACGCGACTAACGGCCAAAGATTTTCCGCAGCAGCTGCTCGAATACTATGACTACTACGCCCACGGCAAAATCAGCAAACGCGAGTTTCTCCAGCTGGCGGGGAAGTATACCGTCGGCGGGATGACTGCGCTGGCGCTGTTTAACCTGCTGAAGCCCGACTATGCTCTGGCGGAGCAGGTGGCGTTTACCGACCCGGATATCCGCCCGGAGTATATTCATTACTCTTCTCCTGACGGCCACGGCGAAGTGCGGGCTTATCAGGTGACGCCGGCGAAAATAGCCGACAAAGCGCCCGCCGTGGTGGTGGTTCATGAGAATCGCGGCCTGAATCCCTATATTGAAGACGTTGCCCGGCGGGTGGCGAAAGCGGGCTATATCGCGCTGGCGCCGGATGGCCTGAGTTCCGTCGGCGGCTATCCCGGTAATGATGATGAAGGCCGCGCGCTACAGCAGAAAGTCGATCCCGTGAAGCTGATGAATGATTTCTTTGCGGCGGTCGCGTTTATGGCGAAGCATCCGCAGGCGACGGGGAAGGTCGGTATCACCGGGTTCTGCTACGGCGGCGGCGTCAGCAACGCGGCGGCGGTGGCGATCCCTGAGCTGGCCTGCGCGGTGCCGTTTTACGGCCGCCAGCCGCCGCTGAATGAGGTCGATAAAATTAAAGCGCCGCTGCTGCTGCATTATGCCGGACTCGATAGCGGCATTAATGAAGGCTGGCCCGCCTATGAAAAAGCGCTGAAGGCACACAATAAAGTCTACGAGGCCTATATTTATCAGGGTGTTAACCACGGCTTTTATAATGACTCCACGCCGCGCTACGACCGGGCCGCGGCTGACCTGGCCTGGCAACGCACGCTGGCGTGGTTTGAGAAGTATTTGCGCTAAAAACCGGAGGCGGAAGCCTCCGGCGGGCATGGGCGCTACGCCTGGCGTTTATCTTCGGTTTGCGTGTCGAAGTCGCTGGCGTCATGGCGCTCGTGAAGCTGCTCGTTGAGCGGGCCTGAGGTGCGGTTAACCATCCGCCCGCGCTGAACGGCGGGGCGCTTACCCACATCCTGCGCCCAGCGCAGCACGTTTTTATAGCTACCGGCATCCAGGAACTCGGCGGCGTTGTAAACATTCCCCAGCACCACGTTGCCGTACCACGGCCAGATGGCCATGTCGGCGATGGTGTACTCCTCTCCTGCCACAAAACGGCCGCGGGCAAGCTGCTTGTCCAGCACGTCAAGCTGGCGCTTGGCTTCCATCGTAAAGCGGTCGATCGCGTATTCGATTTTCACCGGCGCATAGCTGAAGAAGTGGCCAAAGCCGCCGCCGAGGAACGGAGCCGAGCCCTGCAGCCAGAACAGCCAGTTGAGGGTTTCGGCGCGGCCTGCCGGATCTTTGGGCAGGAAGAAGCCGAACTTTTCCGCCAGATAGAGCAGGATGCTGCCGGATTCAAAAACGCGGGTCGGCGGAGTGGTGGAGTGGTCGCGGAGCGCGGGGATTTTTGAGTTCGGATTAACCTCGACAAAGCCGCTGGAGAACTGATCGCCTTCGCCGATGCGAATCAGCCAGGCGTCGTACTCCGCGCCGCTGACGCCTAACGCCAGCAGCTCTTCCAGCATAATGGTCACTTTCTGGCCGTTGGGCGTCCCCAGCGAATAGAGCTGAAGCGGATGCACCCCCACCGGCAGCTCCCGATCGTGCGTTGCGCCGGAGACGGGACGGTTGATATTGGCGAATGCGCCGCCGTTGTTTTGCTTCCATTCCCACACTTTAGGTGGCTGGTAGTTATTCTCTGACATGCTGATCTGCCTTTTTAGTGAGGTGTTGATGTCGTGTCGCTGGCGCTACCGCGCCGGCGCGGGAGAGTTGTACTAAGCCAGAATCCGCGCGGCCCATACGCTGACGTCGTCGCCGCTGCCGAGATCCGCCTGCACCAGGCCGTTAACCATAAAGGTCGGCGACACGTGGATGCCGTTCTGGCGCGCGTACTTGCTATGCCATTTGATCTCGTTTTGCAGCTCCGGGCGGGCAAACGCCGCGGCCAGCGAGACGTGGCTATAGCGTTCGATACGCTCGATAATCTGCTGTGGCGTGGCGTTCATGTTCGGCCCGCTGCAGTGGTCGGTAAACTCAAACTCTTCGCGGTGGTCGGCGACGGCTTTAAGCACCTTATGCGCCTGCTCGCGGCCGTGCGGCAGGGTGGACGCGGCGAGAATGCAGCGGACGATGACGCCGGAAAACAGATGCCACGGTTGAGACTGCAGACGAATTTTGATCGTCACGTTATCCGCGCCAACTTCATCCAGCAGGTCATCAAGCTTATTAAATGCCCGCACGGAGAAAGGACAGGTGGGTTCGAGGAACACCTCAAAGGTGCGGGGGCCATGCCCCCAGACCAGCGGTTGGGCGGTCAGATGCGATGGTGTGCTCATTGTCGACTCCTGATTGTTTTTTTATCTCAAATAACGATATCACTTTTGCCCGGGGGCGCAGGCTTATTTTCCTTAAGGGCACGATTAGCGAATCGAATGAGTGGTATCATCATTCCACCTCTGTCTGGTAAGTGCCTGCGGCAGGATAAGAAGAGGGAGTTTTGTTTCGCCAACTGCCCGGGCTGCATTAATTTGAGGTCAGGCTAAATGAGCAAAGGTTCCACAAGCAGTGACGCCCCGTTTGGTACACTATTAGGCTACGCACCGGGCGGCGTGGCGATTTATTCTTCTAATTACAGTAGCTTAAATCCGCAAGATTATCCGGATGACGCCACGTTCCGCAGCTATATCGGTAATGAGTATATGGGGCACAAATGGCAGTGCGTGGAGTTCGCGCGCCGCTTTCTGTTCCTCACCTACGGTTTTGTTTTCACCGACGTCGGCATGGCCTACGAAATCTTCTCCCTGCGTTTTCTCCGCGAGGTGGTCAACGACAATATTCTGCCGCTGCAGGCGTTCGCCAACGGCTCCCGCCGTCCGCCTCTCGCCGGCTCACTGCTGATCTGGCAGAAAGGCGGCGAGTTTAAGCACACGGGCCACGTGGCGGTGATTACGCAACTGATAGGGAATAAGGTCAGGATCGCCGAACAGAACGTCATTCACTCGCCGCTGCCGCAGGGCCAGCAGTGGACCCGCGAGCTGACGCTGGAAGTGAAAAACGGCCTCTACACGATTAAAGACACCTTTGCCGATACCGAAATCCTCGGCTGGATGATCCAAACCGCCGATACCGAGCACAGCCTGCCGCAGCCGGTGCTGCCGGGTGAGGCGATGGCCATCAAAGGCGCGCGGCTGCCGAATAAAGGCCAATACCGCGGCAACTGGCTCAACGAGAAAGATTCGCTGCAAAAAGCCTACGTGGAAGCCAACGGCCACGTCATCAATAAAGACCCTTACCAGTATTTCACCATCACCGAAAGCGCCGAGCAGGAGCTTATCAAAGCCACCAATGAGCTGCATCTGATGTACCTGCACGCCACCGACAAGGTGATGAAGGATGACAGCCTGCTGGCGCTGTTCGATATTCCGAAAATTCTCTGGCCGCGTCTGCGCCTCTCGTGGCAGCGCCGTCGCCATCATATGATTACCGGCCGCATGGATTTCTGTATGGATGAGCGCGGGCTCAAGGTGTATGAGTACAACGCCGATTCCGCGTCCTGCCATACCGAAGGCGGGCTGATCCTCGAGCAGTGGCTGAAGCAGGGCTACTACGGCACCGGTCACAACCCGGCGGAAAATCTGCTGGATGAGCTGGCCGGAGCGTGGAAGCACAGCCGGGCGCGTCCTTTCGTGCACATCATGCAGGATAAGGATCTGGAGGAGAACTACCACGCGCAGTTTATCCAGCGCTCGCTGACCCAGGCCGGCTTCGAGAGCAAAATTCTGTTTGGCCTGGATGAACTGCGCTGGGATGCCGCCGGGCAGCTGATTGATGCCGACGGTCGTCTGGTCAACTGCGTCTGGAAAACCTGGGCATGGGAGACCGCCATTGAGCAGGTGCGGGAAGTCAGCGCCGATGAGTACGCGGCGGTGCCGATACGTACCGGACACCCGAATAATGAAGTGCGCCTGATAGACGTTCTGCTGCGCCCGGAAGTATTAGTCTTCGAGCCGCTGTGGACGGTCATCCCCGGCAACAAGGCGATTTTGCCGGTGCTGTGGTCGCTGTTCCCCAATCATCGCTATCTTCTGGATACGGATTTTGTGGTCAACGAGCAGCTGGCGGAAAGCGGCTATGCGGTTAAGCCTATCTCGGGCCGCTGCGGCAACAATATCGACCTGATTGGCCCGCAGGACGAAGTGCTGGATAAAACCAGCGGCCAGTTTTTCGACCGCAAAAATATCTACCAGCAGCTGTGGTGCCTGCCAAAAGTGGATGGCAAATACATCCAGGTTTGCACCTTCACCGTCGGCGGTAACTACGGCGGGACCTGCCTGCGCGGAGATGATTCTCTGGTGGTTAAAAAAGAGAGCGATATTGAGCCGTTAATCGTGCTAAAAGACACAGATAGCCGTTAAGTTTGGCCCCGGATTGCGGCGGTGAGCGCCTTATCCGGGCTGCGGTTCTCGTCACCTGCGGCATTTGTAGCCCGGGCAAGGCGCATCGCGCCGCCCCCGGGGGAAGGCCGCAGGATGCTGAAGAATAACCCGGAGGCGATGCTGCGCATCTGTCCGGGCTACCGAACATACGAACCCGTAGCCCCAGTGAGCATAGTGCGACCGGGGGAATGAACGGTAAAAATAGATAAAACATCACAACAACAAGACAGAAAAGGAAAATAGTATGCACGATCGGCGACTCGCCGCCCGCGCGGGTGAACTTAAGCCCTCCGCCGTCCGCGAACTCCTCAAGCACAGTAAGCTGCCCGGCGTTATCTCTCTGGGCGGCGGTATTCCGGCCCCGGAGCTTTTTGATACCGAAGGCCTGAACCTGGCGGTGCAGCAGGTGATGAACGGGCGCTTTAACGATGCGTTCCAGTACGGTTTGACCGAAGGTTATCCGCCGCTGCGTCAGGCCGTTAGCGAACTGTGTCAGGCGCGCGGCGTGGCCTGTTCGGCAAGCCATGTCTATATCACTTCCGGTTCGCAGCAGTCGCTGGATATCGTCGCCCGCACTCTGCTCGATCCGGGTGATGCGATTGTCGTTGAGCGTCCGACCTATCTGGCGGCGCTGCAGGTCTTCCAGCTGGCGCAGGCCAATATTCTCAGCGTGGATACCGACGATGACGGCATGCTGGTGGAACAGCTGGCCGATCTGCTGGAAACCACGCGTGTGAAAGCCGTTTACCTGGTACCGACGTTTGGCAACCCCGGCGGGAAAACCCTGAGCGAAGCGCGTCGCCGCCGCCTGGTTGAGCTGGCGAAAAAGCACGACTTCGTCATTATCGAAGACGATCCGTACGGTGAAATCAGCTTCACTGATGAAGTACGCCGTCCGCTGTATCAGTATGCGGTTGAGCTGGGCTGTGAAGATCAGGTGGTTTATACCTCCACCTTCTCCAAGATCCTCGCGCCGGGGATGCGTATTGGCTGGATCGTGATGCCGGACTGGCTGGCGCAGCAGACGGTGATCGTTAAACAGGCGGCGGATCTGCACACTAATATGCTCTCGCAGGTCATCACCGCGGAATACCTGAGCATGAACCGCCTGGAAAGCCAGATTGCCCTGATCCGCGAAGATTACCGCAAGAAGTGCGTGGCGCTGGCCGACGCGCTGGAATCGCAGCTTGGCGAGCATCTGGCGTTCAGCCGTCCTAAAGGCGGTATGTTCCTGTGGGCTCGCTTCCGTTATCCGTTCGATACCATGGAATGGATGAAGAAAACGCTGGAAAATGGCGTGGTCTACGTACCAGGAGAAGCGTTCTATAACGATAACCCGGATACCCGCACGCTGCGCCTGTCCTACTCGACGGTGTCGACAGAGGGTCTGATGACCGCCGTCGAGCGCCTGGCGAAGTCGCTGTAATCGCCGTGCTCCGCGCCGTCGGCGGCGCGGGGCTCCCTTCTCGTTTTCTTCTTTAAGCCCCTGTTTTTATGCGAATGCATGATCTGCCGGCGGGCGAAAATCATCAGTGCGTAATGTGAAAACGGGATTGGCGGGTTTTTTGAATCGCCCGCAGCCGATGGCTACGGGCGAGAGAAACACAGAGGCGGGCGGTTTTGCGGCTTATCGCCGGCCCCGGTCGTTAATCCTGGTCGGTAATGCGATCGTCAAGCCAGATCAGCATCAACGTGGAAAGAAAAGCAACAGCGACGGTACCAATAGCTAACAGCATAAGAAGAGCCTCAGGGGTTTTTATTATTTTTCTGCTTTGACCGATGAGCGATTATTTCTGTCTGTGATGGTGACTTTTGTTCCTGACTGGGATGTTGCGAGGGTGAAAAAATCGTCAGCATCAATATCGAAATTGAGAACGATTTCTTTGTACTTCCCACAATTCATTAACTCTTTTGCTTCTTTCATACTACTGGCTGTAATAGTAGGCATCAGTTTCATCTCGTTTAAAAACTGAGAAGCAAAATAAGAGCTTGTCGATACCAGATCAACTACTTTTTATGGTAAGGACAATCATGCATCAGATTGATGATTGCCGCTGCCAGTAGCGGATTGAAACATAATTTCTGTTTTACCTTTCCTGCCAGCGTTTCGTTTTGCCCATGGCGGCGAAAAATGCGCCGATCCTCGGCGGTGTATGTTTAACCGCTTTGCAATTTCGTGGCTAAGAGCAAGCCGCCCGCGGCGGCGGCCTGCTGGGGATGTTTAAAAGGCGTAGCCCACGCTAAGGCTGCCGCTGTAGCCGTGGCTGTCGCCGCCGCTGGCGACGTCAGCCTGGCCGCCAAGGTTCAGGCTCAGCGCACCGCGCGTGATGCTCAAACTGGCGCCAGCGTTGACCATGTCACGGCTATCGAAGGCCGCGTTCTGTACGACCTCATAGTGATAAACCTGTCCCTGAGTGCGTACCGAAGGGCCGCTGAAACTGTGTTCATAGCCGATATTTATCGCCGGTGTGAAGCGCCAGCCGCCGCCGTTTTGCGAATGAAATGCGATACTCACATTGGCAATACCGCTGGCGTTATTTTCACTGACGCGGTCGACGTTGAGCGCCAGCTCGCTGCCGCTTTCGCGGAAAGCGTCCATCCGCAGGTGGGTCAGGCGGGTCCCGACGGCGTACTCAACGCTGGCAAAATCGAGCGGACTGACGTAGCCGAGGCGCAGCGTGCCGCCAACCAGCTGGCCATGGGTATCGCCGGTGGCCGTACCCAGCCCGCCATTCAGCCGGCGCGTACTGCTATAATCGATCCAGCCTGCGTTAAGATCGGCGGCGGCAAAGAGGCCATGATTTAAATCCTCAAAAGCATAGCGACCGCCGAACCCCAGCAGGGTGGTGTTGGCATCCGCATCGGCGCTGGCGCTGCCCAGCGAGCCCCAGCTATATCCCAGAGTGCCGTAGCCGCTAAGCTGCGCGTTAAACCGCCAGGTATAGCCCAGCAGCGAGCCGGTGGTATGCTCATTACTGCTGGCGGCGCGGGCGGAACCATCGGTGCCAAGATAGCCGCTAAGCCCGGTCAGCCACAGCTTTCCTTCCCCATCCCGTAGCTGACGGCTATCAATATTCGGCGTTAACGCCCTGTCTAATCGCGAGCCGCTGCGCAGCAGGTAGCTGGCGGCGTCCGCGTAAATCTGCCCGCCGACCTGAGTCTCCACGCCGCCGAGGGTTCCGGCATCAATGGCCGATTGCAGATAATAGTTATAGTCGGTGTAGCGGCCCGATAGCTCGCTGTTTTGCAGGGCGTTAAGCAGCGCAGCGCCCTGCGCCGCATTCCCCCGCAGTTCGCTTTGTCCCGGCAGCTGGCCGTACTGCACCATTTTGCCGCGCAGGACGTAGAGCGTCTCCTGCGACAGCCCCAGGCCCTGCTTCAGATAGTTATCCACCGATCCGTACTCGCGGCTGATTTCATCCAGCCCGGCCTGAAGATAGCTGGCATCGACGCCCAGCAGCGGCTCGTAAATCGCCGCCATGGCGGGGGGCATCATCGCCAGGGTCGTTTCGACGCGCTGGCGGGTATAGTCGTTGGTGGCGAGGTAGTTTTCCATAATGGTCCCCTCATCGACGCCGGCAATGTTCAGCAGCATCGCGGCGGTCCAGCCGGTGCGGTCCTTGCCCGCGGTACAATGGAACAGCGCTGCGCCGTCGGCGCTGGCCAGATCGTTAAATAGCGTGGTGAACCGGGCGCGCATCCCGGCATCGCTGACGAAGGAGACGTTGGTCTGCTGCATCATCGCTTTGGCTTCAGCGGCGCTACTGAACGTTATTGAGGTGATGTTGCTGCCCGAAGCGGTGTTGCCGATGATATCAATATGGGTATATCTCGCCCCGTCGGGCATCACGTCCGGGCTGCTGGCGATTTCGCTGGCCGTGCGCAAATCATAAACATCGCTGATACCGAGCGTGCTCAGCGTCGCCTGGTCCGCGGAGGATAATGCCAGGGCATTAGAACGATAAAAAACGCCGGTGCGCAGGGTGCCGTCGTGGCTGGTGGTATAAACAGACGTCGTGCCAGCGATATCGCGGAAATTATCCATCGTAGCGAGTACGGGCGTATTTATCGGCGCAGCGTAGAGCACGCCGGAAACGGCGGCGGCGACCAGAGAGAGCGAAACGGGAATATAGCGAATCAACATAAGCCTCGATAATTATTGGTTATAATTTACTGTTTATTAAGGCTTGGAAATATAAGAGGAGATTGTGACGGAATTATTTCCAGAACGATTTTTTTAAAATAAATAGGGTGATAATAACGTCAGGATATCGATTAAATATAACTTTTTCGCGCGCTAAATACTGTTATTCATTCGCCATGTTTATGTTTAACATTCCGCTCGTCGCAGCAGAATGTTATTTTCTATTATTGTCAGCGAGTCATTTTGCGCAGTAATACGCCTTAATCCGGGCGCTGCTTTTCGCTCATCAGCTGGCGACAGCGCTGCTGGTCCTGGCTGATACTTTTCTGCTCTTCCGGCGTCAACTGCTGCCAGGTGTCCAGCATCCGTTGGCCCAGAGCGGGCACGTAGTGGGTCTTATGCAGCGCATAATCCGAATTGCCGCCTTCAATCATATTTTCCATATCGCGGAGAAACGCACGGCTGTCCTGATGGTCAATAACGCAGAAGACGGAGCGGTAGTACGCGACGTCCTCTTCGGCGTAGCGGGGCGTGAACCACCAGATAAGTAGAGCGATAAGCGCCAAAAGCGGGGCAATAAAAACGAGTTTCTTCAACATGAGTCATTCAAAAAGGCAAATTGAAGGATCAGTGTAGCTGTTGATGAAACAGGATGTAAGCGCCGTCGCGGGCCGGCAGCGTAATTCCGGCCCGCAGCGGCGCCGGTCAGTAGCCGACCTTATAGATCCGTCCGCTCTGAACGCCTTCTACGCTGCGGCGGTAGGCCTGAGCCACGCTGGCGGCGGGGACGCTGGTAAAACCGGGGAAGAAACCGTCGTAGGCTGCCGCCGATTCCGTTAATACGGTGGGGCTAATCAGGTTAATACGTATTCCGCGCGGCAGTTCGCAGGCGGCGGCGCGAACGAATCCTTCCAGCCCGGCGTTGACGGTGGTTGCATTGACGCCCTGAGCGATGGGCTCATGGGCGACGATCCCGCTAATCAGCGTAATAGATCCGCCGTCGTTCAGATAATGCTGGCCGGTCAGCGCCAGGCGAATCTGCCCCAGGAGTTTATCCTGTAGGCCCTGGTTGAAATCGCCGTCGGTCATGGTCGCCAGCGGGCCAAAGAAGAGATTGCCGGTGGCGGAAACAATCGCGTCTACCCGACCGGTTTTCGCAAACAGGTTCTGCACGCTCTGCTGTGAGGTGATATCGACCTGATAGTCGCCCTGAGTGCGGCCGACGCGAATGACTTCATGACGCTGGTTTAATTCTTGCGCAACCGCGCGGCCAACGGTACCGCTGGCGCCAATAATGATGATTTTCATAGCAGGTTCCTCTCTCGGGTGAGAGGCTATTCTTTAATAAAACAAATATCGGATAAACTGGCTAAAAGTTAAATGATTGCTAACCAGGGGTTTGTAATATGGATAAGCTGCGGGCGATGGAGACCTTTATTGCGGTCGTGGAGTGCGGAAGCTTTACCGGCGCCGCAGCGCGGCTCGAGATGTCGGCGGTGATGGTCGGGAAATATATCGCGCTGATCGAGCGGCAGCTTAATACCCGTCTTCTTGAGCGCAATACCCGCCGCCAGAGCCTGACCGACGCCGGGCGGGTCTATTTTGACGAGGCGAAACGCGTCCTGGAGCAGGTCTCCATCGCCGAAAGTTCAGTGGAGAGACTACGGGCCGCGCCCGCGGGCACGCTGCGGATAAGCGCGCCGACGTCGTTTGGCGCCTGCGTGATTGCCCCGCTGACCGCCACGTTTCTGCAGGCCTGGCCCGACGTGCGCGTGGAGCTGGATCTGACCAACCGGATGGTCGATCTGGTGGATGAGGGCATCGATCTGGCGATCCGCATCGGCGAGATCCGCAATAACGATCTGGTGGCAAAGTATCTCGCGCCCTACCGGATGACGATCTGCGCCGCGCCCGGGTATTTAGCCCGCCACGGTACGCCGACAACGCCTGCGGACCTGGCCGATCATCTCTGTTTGTCGCATACGGTGTGGACCGCGCGCAATGAGTGGAAGCTGCCGGGCGCGGAGGAGGGCGTACGCTGGAAGCGCGACGCTGTTCTGCGCTGTAATGATGGCTACGCGCTGCGAACGGCGGCGATCGCCGGCGCCGGGCTGTTGCTGCAGCCGGAAGTGCTGCTGGCGGATGCGCTCGAGTGCGGCAAACTGGTGCGCGTGCTCGAGGCGTATACCCCGCAGCCGAGGCCGATTCACCTGCTCTGGCGGCAGGATCTGCGGCCGCTGCCGAAGCTGACGCGCTTTGTTGAGCATCTTCTGCAGGGGCAGGGCCAGCCCGGGCAGACTGCTTAATTCTCTGCCGGGCGGCGGGCCTGATGTGATGGGGGATCTTGTCGCCCGGCAAGGCGTTAGCCGCCGCCGGGCAATCTGCTTAGTCGCGCAGCGCGTGGCGCCAGTCGGCGATCAGATCCTGCGGATCCTCAATCCCTACCGACAGACGAATCAGCTGCGGAGTAATGCCGTTGGCTAAACGCTGCTCCAGCGGGATCGACGCGTGAGTCATGCTAAACGGCTGGCTCACCAGGCTTTCCACGCCGCCGAGGCTCTCCGCGAGGGTAAACAGCTTCAGCTTGCGGATGATCCGCTCGGCGTAGCCATCGTCGCCTTTGACCACCACGGAGATCATTCCGCCGGGAAGCGCCATCTGCCTGCGCGCCAGCTGATGATGCGGATGCGAGGCCAGCCACGGGAACCAGACCCTTTCGACCTGCGGCTGCTGCTCCAGCCACTCGGCAAGCAGCAGCGCATTGCTGCTGTGGCGCTCCATACGTAGCGCCAGGGTACGAATACCGCGCAGCGTCAGGAAGCTGCTGAACGGGTCGAGGACGCCGCCGACCGCGTTTTGCAGGTAGCCCAGCTTTTCCGCCAGCGCGGCGTTGTCGCCGACCACCGCCAGCCCGGCGACCACATCGGAGTGGCCGTTAAGGTATTTGGTCGCCGAATGCACCACGATATCAAAGCCCAGCTCCAGCGGACGATGGATAGCCGGCGAGGCGAAGGTGTTGTCGGTGACGCTGATAATATTGTGCCGCCGCGCAATGGCGGCGATGGCGCTGAGGTCGGCCAGCTTAAGCAGCGGGTTGGTCGGCGTTTCAACCCAGATCATGCGCGTGTCGGGCCGAATGGCCGCTTCGATGGCCGCCAGATCGTCGGGCTTCACCCAGCTCACCCGCAGGCCGGCGCTGCGGCGGCGAACGTTTTCAATCAGCCGGTATGTGCCGCCGTAGACGTCGTCGACGGCGACCAGGTGGCTGTCTTTATCCAGCAGCTCCAGCACGGTTGAGATGGCCGCAAGGCCGGAAGCAAAGGCGTAGCCGCGCGTGCCGCTTTCCAGGTCGGCAATCGCCGTCTCCAGCGCGTGACGGGTCGGGTTGCCGCTGCGCGAATATTCGTACCCGGTATGCTGCCCCGGCGCGGGCTGAGCAAAGGTGGAGGTGGCATAAATAGGCGGCATCACCGCGCCGTGTTCATCGGTAAATGTGCCACTATGTACGCTCAGGGTATGCAAATTTGTCATTGAGAAGTCCTTACTGTTCGAGTCGGTTACGCCAGGTGGTCAGCACATCGCTGCGGGTAATGAGGCCAAGAAAACGATCGTTGTCGGCGATAACGGCCACCAGGCCGCGATCGAAAATGGCCTTCAGCGCGCTTTCCGGCGCGTGCTTATCCAGGGTCTCCACGTTACGGGTCATCGCTTCCCTGACCGGCAGAGAAAAGCGCTGACTGTCGCCCTGGACGTGGCTAATCAGATCCCATTCGTCGACGATGCCGACGACGCGGCCGTTTTCCAGCACCGGCAGCTGCGAGATGTCGTAGAGGCGCATACGCGCGAGGATGGCCGCCAGGGTATCGTCCGGCGCGGCGGTGACGGTTGCTCCTTCGTCGTGGCGCAGAGCGATAAAATCGCTGAGATCGCCGCGCGATGGACGGCTTAAAAAGCCCTGCTGGCGCATCCAGTCATCGTTAAACATCTTTGATAAATATTTATTGCCGCTGTCGCAGGCGAAGGTCACCACGCGTTTAGGTGATGTCTGCGCCCGGCAGTAGCGCAGGGCGGCGGTGAGCAGCGTTCCGGTAGAGGAGCCTGCCAGAATGCCTTCAACCTGCAGCAGCTGGCGGGCGGTGGCGAAAGCTTCGCTATCGGTGACGCGGTATGCGCTGCGGACGCCTTCAAGATGGGCCAGCGGCGGAATAAAGTCTTCGCCGATCCCTTCCACCAGCCAGGAGCCGGTTTCGCCGTAGCGCCCGGTTTCGACCTGGTCCGCCAGAATGGAGCCCGCCGGATCGGCGAGGATAAATTCCGTTTCAGGGGAGTGCTCAGCAAACCAGGCCTGAAGCCCGCCGAGCGTTCCGCCGGAGCCGACGCCGACGACGATCGCGTCAATATCGCCATCCAGCTGCTGGAAGATCTCCGGGGCAGTGGTGGTGGCATGCGCCAGCGGGTTAGCCTCGTTATTAAACTGGTCGATATAAAAGGCACCTGGCGTTTCGTCGGCAAGGCGCCGGGCGTAGTCCTGATAGTAGGCGGGATGGCCTTTGTTAACGTCCGATCGGGTAAGCTGCACCTGCGCTCCCAGCGCGCGCAGATGGAAAATCTTCTCGCGGCTCATTTTGTCCGGCACCACCAGAATCAGGCGATAATTTTTCTGCGCGGCGATCAGCGCCAGACCGAGGCCGGTATTGCCGGCGGTGGCTTCGATAATCGTGCCGCCGGGTTTTAATTTCCCTTCGCGCTCTGCCTGCGTAATCATGGATAGCGCGACGCGGTCTTTTATCGAGCCGCCGGGATTTTGATTTTCCAGTTTTAGAAACAGGCTGCAGGGGCCGGTATCAAGCTTATGGAGCTGCAGCAGGGGAGTATGACCAATCAGGTCGCTAACGGAATGAAAAACTGACATAACATTTTGCCCATTCGTATCGAGATGATTTGAATGGTAGGGCTGCAAAATTGGCATTTTAAAGAACTTTTGTCTGCCGCTAAGAGCAAAAAGGAATATAAGATGCTTTTTAGCCGTCCGGAGGGAAAGGTTGTTAGCCGCCTGGGCGTGTCGATTTCCAGAAAATAGCGCTTTTGCCCGGTTTTTCACCGAATTATCAGTTTTTACGCGCTGCTTTATCTCTATTTCAGAAATGGATTGCCGAAAATAATCGATGGTTCTTTGGGGCTATTTTAGGTGTTGGTGAAACTATCAACGCCGCGTATACCGGCGCGGCAGCCAAAGACAGAAATTCAGATGAAGGAAATTAAAGCTAATAAAGTCGGCCTGCTCGCTTCAATAAATCGTCTATATCAGGAACCTCTTTCCGGAAATATCCTGACTTGGGTGTCATTCGGCCGGGAAATTGTCTGGTACGATCCAGTTAACAGAACAGGAACATAATTTATACCTGAAAGACATATACATGTAATGATTCAGTCGTAACCAGTTACAAGGAAGCTACTATGAATAAAAACGACATGAGTCCTTTACCCACCAATACCCATGAGTGGTTTTTTAATCGTAACAGCATCATCATTTTGCTCGATATTGTTTTGTTTATCGTTCTCTACAACACGCTACCCTATGAGCCGAAGGTGGTCATGGGGCTGAGTATGCTCGCTTTTATCGCCGTATTATGGTTAACGGAAGCGCTGCACGTGACCGTTACGGCAATCATGGTTCCCGTCATGGCCGTGCTGCTGGGGGTATTTAATACCCAGGCGGCGCTAAACAGTTTCGCCAACTCAACGATATTCCTTTTCCTCGGCGGTTTTGCTCTGGCGGCGGCGATGCATGTGCAGGGGCTGGATAAAGTCATTGCCGATAAGGTATTAGCGATGGCGAGGGGTAAAATGCGCCTCGCGGTCTTTATGCTATTTGGCGTGACGGCGCTGCTGTCAATGTGGATCAGTAATACGGCGACGGCCGCAATGATGATGCCGCTGGTATTGGGGATCCTGAGTAAAGTCGATGGCAAAAACCGCCATTCGACCTATGTGTTTGTGCTCCTCGGTATTGCCTATAGCGCCAGCATTGGCGGGATGGCGACCATCGTCGGCAGTCCACCGAATGCGATTGCCGCCGCCGAGGTGGGGCTCTCCTTCTTTGACTGGATGAAGTTCGGTTTCCCGGCAATGATCGTCTTACTGCCAGTCGCTATTGCGATTCTTTACCTCGTGTTCAGGCCGGAACTTAAGGGGACCTTCGAAACGAATACTGAGCAGGTCGATTGGGATAAAGGCAAAATAGTCACCCTGGCTATTTTTGGCCTTACCGTATTCTTCTGGATTTTCAGCGGACCCATTAACGATCTGCTGGGCGGTTTTAAATCCTTCGATACCATCGTGGCTTTAGGCGCCATTATATTAGTCAATTTCGCCCGGGTGGTTCACTGGAAGGATATAGAGAAAACGGCTGACTGGGGCGTGCTGTTATTATTCGGCGGTGGTATCTGCTTAAGTAATGTGTTGAAAGAGACGGGCACCAGCCTGTTCCTGGCAAACCAGATTAGCGGGATGGTGGCTCATATGGGGATATTTATTATTATCCTGGTGATTGCAACATTCGTGGTGTTTCTGACCGAGTTTGCCAGTAATACGGCCAGCGCCGCTTTGCTCATTCCCGTATTTGCCTCAGTGGCCGAAGCGTTCGGCATGTCGCCTGTGATTCTGTCGGTATTGATTGCCATTGCGGCTTCATGTGCTTTTATGCTGCCCGTGGCGACGCCGCCAAACGCTATCGTTTTCGCCACCGGCCATATCAAGCAGCAGGAGATGATGCGCGCCGGCCTGTTTTTGAATGTCGCTTGTATCGTCGTTTTGACCGGATTTAGCATGTTGTTTTGGGTATAACTTCTGATAAGCGAGTTTCCACCCAATATCTTGCAAATTAAGACTGCCGTGCGGCGAATAATCGAACGGAGTTCGATGGAGAGTCCGGCCGCAGAAAAGCAAAAACCCGCCTTTTGGGCGGGTTCTTTAGATAGTGGTGCCTGGACTCGGGAACATTCAGTTACTTATCAATTTGATTTTTATCATAAATTCTTTCCCCTTATATTGTCAAGACCCATAGGTTGATCCGTATTTTTGCTTGTAAATCATAATGGTGGATTAAAATAAGTAGAAAACCTTTTGGTTCGATACTCCGATTCCTTATAAATTTATCGTAATGACATCTACGTTACGCGTGCTGTATACTTAATATCCACAGAAACACAAGAGGACAACACTATGCCAGCCGCAAACAGTATGGCGATGAAACGCGAAACTCTGAACCTGCGCATCAGGCCCGCTGAGCGCGATCTTATCGATCGGGCGGCGAAAGCCAGAGGAAAAAACCGCACTGACTTTGTGCTGGAAGCTGCCCGCGCTGCTGCCGAGGAAGCGTTGATCGAGCAGCGCATCATTATGGCCGATCCGCAGGCTTATCAGGAATTTCTTGCCCGTCTGGATCAGGCTCCTGCGCCCAATGCCGCACTGCGTAAAACTATGCAGACCCCTGCGCCGTGGGAGCAGGAAAAATGATCTCCACACCAGAGCCGCTTCATGCCGGGCACATTCTAACCCCGTTCTGCTGCGGCGTGGATTCTATGGATAACTGGCTGAAACAGCGGGCGATGAAGAACCAGCTTTCTGGCGCGTCCCGTACGTTTGTCTGCTGCCACGATGCTAAGGTGATGGCTTACTACTCGCTGGCGTCCAGCGCGGTAACGACAAACACCGCCCCCGGCCGCTTTCGTCGCAATATGCCCGATCCGATCCCGGTTGTAGTGCTGGGACGTCTGGCGGTGGATCGGTCGCTACATGGACAAGGCGTTGGGCGGGCGCTGGTGAGGGATGCCGGACTGCGGGTGATTCAGGTGGCGGAAACTATCGGTATTCGCGGGATGCTGGTTCACGCTCTGTCGAATGAAGCGCGGGAGTTTTACCTGCGCGTGGGGTTCGAGCCATCGCTGATAGATCCGATGATGCTCATGGTGACTTTGGGGGATTTGGTGGAGAGTATTTAGCAGATATATTTGTTCCATTCTGCATTAAATTCTGTGTTTAGATAAAATTACTCAGGGAATAGAAATGCTGTATCGGGTTGATGAAATACTGGGATATTTGAATCGTTGTGAGCGCATTACATCAAATCAGGCCGATCCATTAGAGCTTCTAGCTAAAAGACTTTCTTTACGTGGGTTGATCGTTAGTTCTATTTTCCTACTGCTAATGTTACTCCCTCTTGGAATCTACGCATTTTTTCCTGAGAAGCTATTCATCTTAGTGAGTAAATTTTTATTCATTTTGATGATGTTGAGTGGAATATTTACTTTATTAGTTGAGCCAGCATTGATGTTATTAGGTCTATTTAAATGGAAAACAATGACTTTGACTCGTTTTCTGAAGGAAGTTCAGGAAGATGAAGGGCATGTAGCAGCATTGCGCCGCTATGATGAAAATGAACTCAAGTATGCAGAACTTCAACTGATAAAAAAAATTACCGCCAATGAAAATCGCGTTAAAGCTTTCTTTGGTGAGAAAACAGCAGTATTTGCGTTACTGGCATTTTCGGTTCCGTTTATGAAAGAATTTTTTGGATGGGATGTTAATTTTTCGTTTTTTCTCTGGGGAGACGGTTTTTCTGGCTATGCAGATACCTTGCTAGGGTTTGTCTGGGCATTAATTTTTGGCATGTCTCTTGGCGCAATTGCTTTAAAATTAGTGACTGAACGGTATAAATACCAGTTATCTCTACTAAAGCAGACGCTCTGGATTAGAACTCTTTAGTAAAGAACAGGCTGGCAACATCATGAATCAAAAGATACTTCTAAAAGGTACCAATGGGCTTTAAGATACTGCCCATTGGTGAGTAGTGATATAAAATACAAAAAAGTCAGTTATCACTCTGTTTTTTTTGCATTCCATACCAAAGAACAGAGGGTACAGGTGTTCTAAAATGTCGGCAGGCAATGAAATCGAGTATAGTTAAACCTGCCTGTACCGCACTTGAATTTTTGAAAATATTATATCGTTCATTTTCCCGTAGCTCATCCATTCTGTTTTTATAATCACTCATATTATCAGGGAATGTTATTGGTGCCTCAGTTTCACCAGTGAAGGATTGTGCTGGATGAAAGTAAAGATGTTTATAAAGATCATTCGTTGGATACCATAGCTGAGAGCATACTTTAGTATATGATTCTTTTATACCTGTTAATAATGCGCGATATCCTTCTTCTTTTTCCAGTATTACACACCATCCCATTAAGGTGGGAATCATCCAGGACATGCTTGTTGTTTTTTCTTTTAAATATGTATCGTTGCTATTGCATTCCATACTGATGAGATCGTCAATAGAGTCTGTTGATATTGGATGTTCTCGTCCAATCCTAAGTACATAGTCCAGCCTCGAAATTAGTTCTCTAAGCCAATTTTCAATAGTTTCTTTTCTCCCCATCAGAGAAAGAAATATTAATCCTAGAGTAATTTCAATGACATTCTCATCAAGACGTGGTGAACCAGATGCGGGATTGTTTATGATTAATGCACACAAGCTATCAGCAACGATTTCGGCATTATGAATGTGAAGTACTCCATCATTATTATCTTTTCTAAGTGCGAGGAGAAAATTATTTAATCCGAGAGTTGCAAGTAAACCAATATGTTCAAAGACAGTTATATTGACCAGGGAACTTTCAGTTGAGTATAAAGAAACAAGATATTTTTCATGAAAATATGGCTGAAGGTTGGAAAAATATTCAGCAGAAATGTTAATATAACCTTGCCATATAACTTCAAAAGCAGAGAAGTATTTTTTTGGATCTTTTTCAAGATTGATCCGGTGCCATACCCATAGCAAGCATCGTTCGGATACAAATAAAGCTTGCTTGGTGTTGCCATCCTGTATCGCCCAGTAAGCTAATATATTAGTTGCGAGATAGCAGGTGCGGATTGACTTCTCCAATTCTGCTTTCTTGATTTCTTTAATTTTTTTTCCTTCATTATCAAGCATCAGTGTTCGTAGTAATAATCGATGAAAATCAATCCGTGAATAATCATTTTCACTAATCAATGATAGAGATTTTCTTAAGTCGGTTCTGTCAATGTCGTTAAATATATGTTCATTTAACATGTATTTTTCAATAAAAGTGGAAAGTTTGTCTGCTCCCCAGAAATCAAACTCATAGGATTTATGAACATCCAGATATCCGGCCCAGTTTTGATTTATTTCTTCTTTCATATCACCGCTGGTGGATAATATGATTTTCTTTGGTAACTTTTTGTGTTTTGGTTGTAAATGCTTTCTAAGGTAAACATCAAAAACTTCATTTAAACTCTGTCTTATGGATTGTGGTCCAGAATCCCATTCAGATCTACCTAGATCTTTTTGTTTAATTACAAATATAAATAGTTTTTTTTCTCCATCGTCAGGATCTTTACCTATTGCAGCAATATCGACACCATATTGTCTTGTGCCCGTTTGTGTAGTAAATAGAGGAACGATATCCATTGATAATAATAAATTAGGCAATAGTCTGTCGAGTTCATTTCTCTCTTTCAATGTTCGAATATATTGAGAAATTAATACCTTCATATTGTATCCTTTTTTGCTGTCCTGAACATTACCGTACGTATTTCATAGCCAACATTGTCCATAACATGCCTTCGTGGGAGAGAATAGCTACTCGAAAATGGATGAAGGTACGACGGTTCACTATACCCGGTATTAAAGCGATCATTGTAATGGAAAGAGGCTATTCCTGCTTTTAGTGGAATGCGGGTGGCTATTTTAGATAAAAATGAATCCTCATTGCTGATCTCTTGATTTTTAGCCATGACTTTATCCCGTTCTTTTTGAAAGGACAGTACATACGCTGAAGGCGGTTCGAATTCTTTTCTTCGTGGGTATTTTTTTAGAGAATTCAGATAGTCTTCCGTATGGGTAAGTATATCATCATATATTTTCAATTTATGGTTTTTCTTATTCACGATTTTATTTTTGCATTCGCTTATTACATCAATTACATAATTTGGATAGTCTATGGCAATTTCATTGGATATAACAGATAATACAAGATTATCGGTTCTTTTATTTGCGTTATCAACATTCAGTAATGATAATATCGACGACATTAAATGTTTTTCATTAACGATAAACCCCAGAGTTCTTCGTACCAGAAAAATGAAATCTCTTTCTGTAAAATTGTTAATAATTGGAAGGCTATAACTTAATAAATGGCTGCTATCATTAACCATTAAATGTGTGGATAGTAATCGTGAAAACTCGGCGATTTCTGGAATGTTATCAATAAGTGCTAATGTAAAAATTTTATTTATTAACTCACTGGATTTTGTAGCATTATATAAAAAGCTCTTTATTTCCTGAGATTTTATCACTATAGAACCATTTTTTATCATTACAAACAGACAACTAATCACTAGCTGATGTTTGGTTTCATCTTCAGTGAGTGATGATAAAATATGAAAAACTAGTCCTCTGAGTTCGACATCATCTCCTGAGTTAATACAGATGGTATTTATCCAGTCAGGAAAGTCAGCGTGAGATTGTAAGTTTTTAGCCATGGCTATTCTTTGGCAAAGCAATGTTATTGTTTTTATATGATTATCCTTAAGTAACTTATGGATAATTTGACAAAAATCAGGTATTTTATCTATTGTGTTTACGGTTGCTTGTATAGCAGCATTGGAAATATCTGTAACCGGAGAAGCAATCTTATCTTTGATGATTAATTTTATTTCATCGTTACGATATTCTATATTATTTATTTCTACAAATCTGCCAAGTATGCACAGTGCTTGAGGAGACAAAATGACGTCATTTTTTTCTATATCATCGAGCAAAATATCAATAGCCGATGCATAGTTTTCTTTTTTTAATGAAAATAAGGTAATGTTATAGAGGTGAAGAGTTTCTAGTTTTATATCTGAATGAAATTTATTAATTATCTCATAACATTTTTGAGGGTTATTGGTCAGTCGTTCTCCTAATAATGTAAATGTACCAACGTATTGGTTGTGTTTTTTGTAAATGACGGAGAAGAAATTAAACAGAGTGTTTATATCTATATTTCTGGAATGCTTTATGAATTGATCGGCCAGAGATGTAACCTCATATTGGTTACGTTTAGATGCGAGCAGCACCTGCCATACGTTGATCTTATCTTCATATAAACTGAGAAATAAGCCAGCGGTTGAACAATCGCCGCGCAAAGACTTTTCCCATATGCTAAAAGCAGTTTGTATTATGGTTTTCTCCGCATCGGCGCAATCACTGTCTGTTTCTGAAAAATAATGACGAACAACATAATGATCTCTATCTTCATAAGATGAAAAGATTAATTTATCGCCCTTTAAATAATAGCCTTCTAATTTCTCTTTCAGTAAAAAAGAAAGTTCCTGTTCAGTGAGTTCATGCGCCAGCACATCGGATCTTGCTAAAAAAAGTTTATGAGCGATATTTTGAACAATATTATCCTTCATTATCATTCCTCCGGTAGGGCCGGGTTATGCCTGTAAGTTTTAACTCTATGCTTTATACCAGAAAAATGAGTCTGGCCAGCCTTATCAAATCAATATCTGTGCTTTTTATCATAAGCATGGATATGTTTTGCATACTGTGGAAGAGGATCGATACCTGGTTTAACGAATTGGCTGATACATAGAGAACTATACCTCACCAACAGGATCTTTTATTTTCTGCGACCCACCTTCCACAACCTCACTTGCCGTTAATCCCTAATCGCGGTATCTTTTACCCGCACCTGCAAATTCAGGTACCGGGATTGGAACCCCGAGAAATGTTACAGGCGACATACGACGCGCCCGCGTCTTTTTTTATGTCGTGCGCTCAGCTATACCTCAATGGTGGGCTGGGCGGGGGCACCGTAAGGTGCGCCGGTTGCCTGTAACGCCGGTAGTTCCAACCCCGTTCAGTCCACCACCATGAGATTGGAACCTCTGGTGGTGGGTTTTTAACCCGTTACAGGAGGCTGCCACTATGGCTACTACCCTCATCCAGACACACCCGTTACTTTCCGTTCACTTCAATGCCGCTACGGACTTCACCGTCCTTGCCGATCACTGCGAAAATTTCGCCGAAACCCTGATAGAAAACGACGATCCTACGCTCAAAATGGCGCTTTGCGGCAGGCTCAACGCCGCTCTGACATTGCTCCAGCCTACGCTGTTAGAACCCGTCCCGCCCCATCTTGTTGAAAGCCTGACCGTCGATACTCTCCCGGCGAATTCCCCCGAGTTTGGACCGGAATGCACCGAGCTTTGTCGCTACTGCCTCGCCCTGACGCAGACGCTGGCGGAGCAGGGATTTTCTTCTGAAAAGGAGAAACAGTTGAGTTACTTGCTGTACGACCTGATCAACTACTTCGCGGCGGAAATGAAAGCCCCGCGCTGGCTGCGCACCGTCGACGGCGTGAAGTTTATTGATGGGGAGGCGGCATGAGCATGATGAAACCGGAATGGCATTCCGCAGATATTATCGCGGCGCTGAAAAAGCGTGGAACGTCGCTTTCAGCCGTTTCCCGCAAATCCGGGCTGGCGTCCTCCACGCTGACAAACGCGCTGATAAGGCACTGGCCCAAAGGCGAAAGGCTGATCGCCGAAGCGCTGGGCGTTGCGCCAGAGAAAATCTGGCCTTCCTGTTATAACTAGTCAGGCCAGAGATGGGGACTGCGGATTTCCATTTCCAGAAAAGCAAAAACCCGCCTTTTGGGCGGGTTCTTTAAATAGTGGTGCCCGGACTCGGAATCGAACCAAGGACACGGGGATTTTCAATCCCCTGCTCTACCGACTGAGCTATCCGGGCAACGGGGCGCATTAAACCTGATTCACCGCACCTCGTCAACGAAATTTATCTGTTTCGCAGCAGACTGAACAATCTATCACCACATTGCGTCAAAAGCACGCATCTTCAGGCGAAAAACGCCGTCCAGGCCACTGAAATCGGCATCGCCAGCACCAGGGCCGGCAGCATATTCACCACGGCGAACATTTTAATTCCGCAGATGCGCAGACCGGTCGCGACCAGCAGCATGCCGCCGACGGCGGTGAAATCCGCCATCATCATCGGCGTGGTTAACGGCATAATTAGCGACGCGCAGGCCGCCAGCGCCAGCTGGATGGCCAGCATCGGTACGCAAATGGCCGAGACGGCCAGCCCCAGGGTGCAGGCGAAGATGGTGGCGGTAAAGAAGTCGAGAAACGCTTTGGCAATAAGAATGCTGGCGTCGCCGGTCATTCCTTCGCGCATCGCGCCGAAAATCCCGGTTCCGCTGGCGCAGAACAGCACGATTATCGCGACGTAGCTTTGAATATAGGACTCATGCGCTGAGACCTTTTTCTGCCCCTTTTTGGGCGAAAGCAACTGCTGGAGCTTACTGACCAGCGTATTAATGCCTTTCTCCATGTTGCACACTTCGCCGAGCAGCGCGCCCACCAGCGTTGAAAGCACCATCACCGGCAGGTTGGCGCATTTGATCACCAGCAGAATGCCGATGCCCAGCGACGCGAGGCCAAAAATAGAGGTCATTGATGTACGAATCCGTTCCGGCAATCTTTGACTTAAGAGTGCGCCGAGTACGCCGCCCAAAAGGACCGCGCCGGCGTTAATAAATGGCCCTGTAACCACAGCATGACTCCTGTTAATTATCCCTAATGACTGCATTATTATGACGCTAAACGGGCCAAAAGGCTTGCGCATCCGTGGTATGGCTGCATACGTAATTCATCTTGCGCGGTAGATTTAAAGGTGACATGATTGCGCGAATTTTCTCCTCTCCTGAATGAGGCCGCCGTGATGACGACATCGCCGCTACATCGCCGTTGCCGCTGCGTACAGATGCGCAGGCAGCCTCGTCTTGCTACCCTTACACTGCAACTTCTGCCCACCATGCGGTGAGCGTAACGCAGGCTCACTGCAGGACAACAGTAAGATCGGACGCGGTCTGCTTTTACTGATGTCTGGCGGTCGGAGCTGGGATCCAGTCAGACCCTGACATTTCGTTGGCCAGAGCCCAGACGCCCTGGCCGAAGCCTTTTACTCTCCGGAAACGGGTATTCGCGCTCATGAAATCAATGCACATTGCCGCCAGCCGCGAGCTGGTATCCCGCCTGTCCACCCACCGTTGCGTTGTGGCCCTGGACAGTACAGATTTTACCGATGTGGCGGCAGTCGTCATTACCGTAGCGGACAGCCGCAGCGGCATCCTTGCGTTACTGAAACGCACCGGGTTCAACCTGCCGGTTTATCTGTTCAGTGACGCTGACCACGAAAAACCAGAAGGCGTGACGGCCATCGTTAGCGGCAAAGAGCAGGAGTGGCTCGAACTGGAAGCCGCCGCCTGCGGCTATGAAGAGAATCTGCTGCCGCCGTTCTTCGATACGCTGACCCAATACGTTGAGATGGATAACAGCACCTTCGCGTGCCCGGGCCATCAGCACGGCGCCTTCTTTAAGAAGCATCCGGCGGGACGGCAGTTTTTCGACTTCTTTGGTGAAAACGTCTTTCGCGCCGACATGTGCAATGCCGACGTTAAGCTTGGCGATCTGCTGATTCATGAAGGGTCTGCCAAACACGCGCAGAAGTTCGCGGCGAAGGTCTTCAACGCCGATAAAACCTACTTCGTCCTTAACGGCACCTCTGCGGCGAACAAAGTGGTGACCAACGCGCTGCTGACGCGCGGCGATCTGGTACTGTTTGACCGTAACAACCATAAATCCAATCATCATGGCGCGCTGATTCAGGCCGGGGCAACGCCGGTTTATCTCGAAGCGTCGCGTAATCCGTTTGGTTTTATTGGCGGTATCGACGATCGCTGCTTCGATGAGAAACATCTGCGCGAACTGATACGCGAGACGGCGCCGGAAAAAGCCGATGCGCCGCGCCCGTTCCGCCTGGCGGTGATTCAGCTCGGTACTTATGATGGGACGGTGTACAACGCCCGCCAGGTGGTCGATAAAATCGGCGGTCTGTGCGACTACATCCTGTTTGACTCGGCCTGGGTCGGCTACGAGCAGTTTATCCCGATGATGGCCGACTGTTCGCCGCTGCTGCTGGACCTGACGCCGGACGACCCGGGCATTTTTGTCACTCAGTCGGTGCACAAACAGCAGGCCGGTTTTTCGCAAACGTCGCAGATCCATAAAAAAGATAACCACCTGCGCGGACAGGAACGTTTTTGCCCGCATAAGCGGCTCAACAACGCCTTTATGCTGCACGCCTCGACCAGCCCGTTTTATCCGCTGTTCGCCGCTCTGGACGTGAATGCCAAAATTCACGAAGGAGAGAGCGGGCGCCGCCTGTGGGCGGAGTGCGTGGCGCTGGGTATCGAAGCGCGCAAGGCGATTATCGCCAACTGCAAAATGATCCAGCCGTTTATTCCACCGGTGGTGGCGGGGCGTCCATGGCAGGATCATCCCACTGAAGCCATCGCCCGCGAACGGCGCTTCTTTAGCTTTGAGCCGGGCGCGCGCTGGCACGGCTTCGAAGGCTATGCCAGCGATCAGTATTTCGTTGACCCCTGTAAACTGCTGCTGACGACGCCGGGGATCGATGCGGAGAGCGGAATCTATGGTCACTCCCGTTTTTGCAACACCGATTTTGACGACAAGTTGGCTTGCTTGAATCTATCCGGCGTCTGAATGGGATTTTATTCCCGCGCCTTGATGAGTTCCGCGCCTGATGAACCTCCAGAAAATATACGGCTTCAATGAGCCTTTCCGTTTTACAGGTTCCTCAACAGGCCGGTGGGCCGTTAGTATCATCAATATCAGTATTCGCAAAACCAGATCAGTAATTCTTTAAACCGGTGTATTTCTGCCGTTATGCTACATAAGTTTGCTGTCGTGCCGTTAGGGCCCAGGCTATTCTGGCCAGCTTGTTTGCCAGAGCACAAGTGACGACAAAGTTGCTTTTCCGGCACAGTAAATCCCTGACCCAATCGGCCAATTTGCCAGACTGGTGTTCCAGTTTTTGTATGAATACCCTGGCACATTGAACCAACAAAGTTCGGATCTTTTTATTACCTCGCTTACTAATTCCCAGCAATGTCGTCCTACCTCCCGTACTGTACTGCCGAGGTACAAGCCCTGTTGCCGCCGCAAAGTCACGGCTGCTGGCGTACTGCTTCCCGTCGCCAATCTCAGTTGAAATAGTACTCGCTGTCAGTGTTCCGACGCAGGGAATGCTCAGCAAGCGCTGTCCAACCTCATCTTCGTCCAACTTTCGTTTCAACTGGGATTCCAAATCTTTAATCTGCTCAACAAGATAGTGATAATGCTGTTGTAATTTCAGCAATAACTGGCTGAGGTAAAGAGGCAAACTATTATCCTCAAGAATGGTACTCAGTCGGCTAATAACGGCAGCTCCTCGGGGAACGCTAATGCCAAATTCCAGCAGAAAAGCATGCATTTGATTGGTTGTTTTTACCTTATCCTGAACCAGGGATTCACGGACACGATGCAGAGCCCGCATTGCCTGCTGAGATTCCGTTCTGGGCTGCACAAAACGCATAGACGGACGCGATGCAGCTTCACAAATAGCTTCGGCGTCGACAAAGTCGTTTTTATTGCTTTTAACGAACGGGCGGACAAATTGTGGTGATATCAGCTTTGGGGAATGCCCCAACCCTTCCAACTTGCGTGCCATAAAGTGAGAACCGCCACAGGCTTCCATTGCGATGGTTGTAGCGGGGCATGTCGCCAAAAATTCGATCAACTTTGGCCGGGTAAATTTTTTACGGTAAACAGCCTTCCCGCGACGATCCTGGCAATGAATATGGAAAGAGTTTTTACCCAGATCGATACCAATGAGCGCAATGTTTTCCATGATAGTTCTCCGAATGAAAGCCTGTCCTCAGCATAGTACCGGGAAGGAGGGAGTGACCATCTCATTAAATATACCGATTTTGGTATCCCGGCGACCATTCTGGCCCACTACCTGCGCGAAAACGGCATCGTGCCGGAGAAGTGCGATCTGAACTCCATTCTGTTCCTGCTGACGCCCGCAGAGAGCGCCGAGAAGCTGGCGCAGCTGGTGGCGATGCTCGCCCAGTTTGAGCAGCATATTGAATCCGACACCCCGCTGGCCGATGTTCTGCCGACCATTTTTAATAAATATCCGGTGCGCTATCGGGATTACACCATCCGCGAGCTGTGCCAGGAGATGCATAACCTGTACGTCAGCTTTGACGTGAAGGATTTGCAAAAAGAGATGTTCCGCAAGAGGAGCTTCCCGCGCGCGGTGATGAACCCGCAGGACGCCAACCGCGAGTTTATTCGCGGTAACGTTGAGCTGGTGCGCTTAAGCGAAGCCGAAGGGCGCATTGCGGCGGAGGGCGCGCTGCCGTATCCACCGGGCGTGCTGTGCGTCGTGCCTGGCGAAATCTGGGGCGGGGCGGTGCTGCGCTATTTTCTGGCGCTGGAGGAAGGCGTCAATATGCTGCCGGGCTTCTCGCCGGAGCTCCAGGGGGTCTACAGCGAAACGGACCCTGACGGCATTAAGCGGCTATATGGCTATGTGCTGAAAGCATAAAAAACGCGCCCCGTTGATAACACCGGGGCGCGTTTTTTTATTCGTAAATCTGGGGTAAGCCGTTTATTTAATGTGCGACGGTCTGCGCCCCGGTTGGTACGCGGACGTGCTTGTACTTAAACAGCGCCACAAAGGCAAAAGCCAGAACCAGCGAATAGCCGGCGAAAATCAGCCACACGGTTTGCCAGTCGGTAATCCCTTCGAGGGTGAAGTGCTCCACCACTTTGCCGCTTACCATCCCGCCAAGTATGCAGCCGAAGCCGTTGGTCATCATCAGGAACATCCCCTGCGCGCTGGCACGGATTTCCGGGCGAACCTCTTTTTCCACAAACACCGAACCCGAGATGTTGAAGAAGTCGAAGGCGCAGCCATAAACGATCATCGACAGCACCAGTAGCACGGTGCCGAACGGGGTCGGGTCGCCGTAAGCGAACAGGCCGAAGCGCAGCATCCACGCCACGATACTAATCAGCATCACGTTTTTGATGCCGTAGCGGCTGAGGAAGAACGGGATGGTCAGGATGAACAGGGTTTCCGAGATCTGCGAAATCGACATCATCACCGAGGCGTGCTGCACGATAAAGCTGCTGGCGAACAGCGGATCTTTATCAAAGCTGTGCAGGAAGGTGTTGCCGAACATATTGGTGATTTGCAGTTCGGCGCCCAGCATCATCGAGAAAATAAAGAAGATCGCCATACGTTTGTTTTTAAACAGCGCGAAGGCATCAAGGCCCAGCATGGCGGTCCAGCTCTGGTTTTTCTGCTGATTGGCCACCGGAATATGCGGCAGCGTCAGGGTGAAGAGCACCAGCAGCAAGGAGAGCGCCGCGCCGATATAGAGCTGCATATGGCTCAGTTCAAAGCCGGAGAAGCTGACGCCCCACATGGCGAGGATAAAACCAATGGTGCCCCAGATACGAATCGGCGGGAAATCGGTCACGATATCCATATCCGCAGACTGCAGGCGGTAGTACGAAATGGTGTTAATCAGCCCCAGCGTTGGCATATAGGCCAGCGAGTTGAGCAGGATGACGAGGAACATTTCGCCCGGCGTGGTGACTTGGGCGGCGAGCCACAGGGTTAGCGCGCCGACCAGATGGCAAATGGCATAAACCCACTTGGCGCTGATCCATTTATCGGCAACGATACCGAGCAGCGTCGGCATAAACACCGCGGCGATACCGAGTGAGCTATAGACCGCTCCGATGGCCGCACCGTCGAACTTGAGGGTGACGAACATATACGAGCCGAGCGTGGTCAGCCAGCTTCCCCAGAGGCAGAACTGCAGGAACGACAGTACTTTGAGCTGCAGCTTAAGATTCATGTTTTGATCCTCACGGATATAGAATTGTTTTGTGTTTTAAATAACATTTATGGCGTTATTTTGGTTGGATTCTATCATTTATGCGATGGATGCTTTTGTTAACTGCCGCAGAAAATCGCAAAACAGTTGCGCAACTCTATTGTGTATAGCAGAAGGAAGGCGCCCCGGAGGAAACAGGGGCGCTGAAGGAGGATTACCTGCGGCGGTAGCCTTTCTGCGCAGAGTTAACCTTATACAGATAACGACGCGACTCGGCGGAGGGGTGACGGCTGGTGATGGTCTGATAAACATCTCCCGGCGTCATGTTGTTGATGATATTCGCCGCCTGAACCTTATCGCTGGAGAAGACCCGCAGCACGCTGCCCGCGCCGCCGTTATAGGCGGTGATGACCGCATAGCGACGCGAGGTCGGGTTGGTGATGCCGGACAAATAGACGTTGTTCAGCATCGCCAGATAGGCGGTGCCGGTGTCGATGTTATTGACCGGATCGAACAGATAGCTGCGGCTCGGCAGGCCTGATTTGCCCTGCGAACGGAATACGTCCTTCCCGGCGCTGTGCTGCACCACCTGCATCAGCCCCAGCGCGTCGGCATGGCTGACCGCATAGGGGTTAAAGGAAGATTCGGTTTGCATAATTGCCAGGATCAGCGATTCATCAACGCCGTATTTGCGCGATGCCTGACGGACCATGCCAATGTATTTATGCGCGCGTTTGTCGAGGTGGTTCGGCACCAGGTTAATGGTGATGCTGTAGATCATGCGCGGGCCGTTGCTGCGGCTTTTCAGGCGCGTTTGCAGCAGATAGTCGGCGAAGCGCGAGGCGCGCCACTCCCAGCGAATCGACTCGCCGGTGTTATCCACCACCTGACCGTACAGGAACGGCTCTTTTGAAATCTGAATATCATCGACGTCGGAATAGAGGTCGATGGAGTTCGGGTCGTCGCCCATCAGCAGGGTTTTAATAATCGCCTGGCGCAGGCGCCCGGCCGGGTCGGTGCCGGCGATGGTTTCGACGGTAATCGTCCCCGCATCAAAGTTGATATGGCTACGGGTCTGATACTGGTCGGTGTATTTGACGTAGTCCTTCGGCCCGGCGAGCAGAACTTCGTTATAACCCCAAATATTCTCGATGTTATGGGCGAACTGGCCCATCAGAATGTCAAAGCCGTTGGTGTCCTTCACCCACGCCTCGTTGTACTCGGCGCCTTTTTTGGTTGAGCTGGAACACGAAACGAGCAAAGGCGCAATCAGCGCTAGCGCTAAGTATTTTTTCATCATTCCGGGAGTGCGTGTTGTGTTTATTGTTGTAAAGGGCCGTCAGGCCCTTACTGTTTTTCTGGCGGCGTGTAGCCTTCGATGTGCACGTCTTTACCTTCAAACAGGAACTGAACCATCTCCTGCTCCAGCAGTTTGCGATGCTCCGGGTTCATCATGCTGAGTTTTTTCTCGTTGATCAGCATCGTCTGCTTATGCTGCCACTGGGCCCAGGCTTCTTTGGAGATTTCGTTATAGATGCGTTTGCCCAGCTCGCCCGGGTACAGCTGAAAATCCTGGCCCTCGGCTTCACGCTGCAGGAAAGTACAAAAAATCGTTCTGCTCATTCTTAATCCTCTTTAATCGCCAGAAAGCTAAACCGGTGCTCCGGCTTTTAACTGTTGCAACAAGCGCTCCACGGGAGCCGCCAGACCGACGGACGGCGGCTGCGCTAAGTTATACCAGAGTGCGCCCCCTTCATCCATGCATGCGCCGGATGAGTGCACTGTAAGCCACATCGGCACAATATCCAGATGGAAATGGCTGAAAGTGTGGCGGAACGCGGTTAATTGCGTCAGATTATCGGTTTTAATCTGACGCTGGGCCAGCCACGCCCGCAGCGCATCTTCATCCTCAAACTGCGGGAAGCAGAACAAACCGCCCCATAAACCCACCGGCGGGCGCTGGGAGAGGAACACCTCGTCGCCGTGCTGCATCAGCAGGAAATAGCCGGTACGCTCGGGGATCGTCTGTTTCGGTTTTTTGCCTGGGTATTGAGTCCATGAATGATTTGCGTAGGCCACGCAGCCGTTATTCAGCGGACAGAGCTCGCATTTTGGCTTAGAGCGGGTACACACCATCGCCCCGAGGTCCATCATGGCCTGGTTAAAACGCTCGACGCCTTTGGCCGGCGTGACGTCCTCGGCGATCTCCCACAGGCGTTTCTCAACCTCTTTTTTCCCCGGCCAACCGCTGACAGCATAGCAGCGCGCGAGCACGCGCTTCACGTTACCGTCGAGAATCGGATAATGCTGACCGAGAGAGAGGGATAAAATCGCGCCGGCGGTAGAGCGGCCCACGCCCGGCAGCGCGGCGACTTCATCGAAGGTCTGCGGGAATTTGCCGTCGTGCAGGGTGGCCACCTGCTGCGCCGCTTTATGTAAATTGCGCGCGCGGGCGTAATAGCCCAGGCCGGTCCACAGATGCAGGACTTCATCGAGGGGCGCGTTCGCCAGGTCGGTAATCGTTGGGAAACGCGCCATAAAGCGTTCAAAATAGGGGATGACCGTCGCCACTTGTGTTTGTTGCAACATCACCTCGGAGAGCCATACTTTGTAAGGCGTCTTGCCGATTTGCCAGGGCAGGGTTTTACGCCCGTATTTGTCGTACCAGTCCAGCACCTGGGCTGAAAATTGCGCGGCGGGAAAAGTCAAAGCTACGGCTCCGGGATAGCGATTATAAGGTGGCAGATTGCAGCACAAGGGCGAGAGGCTGTAAACCCTTGCATCCGCCGGGTAACTTTGGATAATGCCCGTTTTCCGAACACTCTCACAAGCAGACTTAACTTTTATGAAAAACGACGTCATATCTCCGGAATTCGATGAAAACGGCCGTCCGCTGCGCCGTATTCGCAGCTTCGTCCGTCGTCAGGGCCGCCTGACCAAAGGTCAGCAGCACGCGCTGGACAATATTTGGCCGGTGATGGGCGTTGAATTTAACGATGCGCCGCTCGATTTCGCCGCGCTGTTTGGCCGTGAGGCGCCGGTCACGCTGGAGATCGGTTTCGGTATGGGCGCTTCGCTGGTGGCGATGGCGAAAGAGAAGCCGCAGCAGAATTTCCTCGGCATTGAAGTGCACTCGCCGGGCGTCGGCGCCTGCCTGGCGTCCGCCGAAGAAGAGGGCGTGCAGAACCTGCGCGTCATGTGCCACGATGCGGTGGAAGTGCTGCATACGATGATTCCGGATAACTCCCTGAGCATGGTGCAGCTGTTTTTCCCTGACCCGTGGCACAAAGCGCGTCATAATAAGCGCCGTATCGTTCAGCCGCCTTTTGCCGAACTGGTGAAAAGTAAACTGAAGCTGGGCGGCGTCTTCCATATGGCGACCGACTGGGAGCAATATGCCGAGCATATGCTGGAAGTGATGTCCTCGCTTGAAGGGTATCGTAACCGGTCTGAAAGCAACGACTATGTGCCGCGCCCGGAATCGCGCCCGGTAACCAAATTTGAACAGCGTGGCCATCGTCTTGGCCACGGCGTATGGGACTTAATGTTCGAGAGGGTGAAATAATGGCAACGAATCGTAGCCGTCGTCTGCGTAAAAAAATGCATATCGACGAGTTTCAGGAAGTGGGTTTTTCCGTCGCGTGGCGTTTCGCGGATGGAACCAGCGAAGAGCAGATCGACCAGACCGTTAACGATCTGATTGATGAAGTGATTGAGCCTAATAAGCTGGCCTTTGACGGCAGCGGTTATCTTTCCTGGGAAGGCCTAATCTGCCTGCAGGAAATCGGCAAATGCACCGAGGAACACCAGGCCATCGTACGTAAATGGCTGGAAGACCGCGGGCTTGCCGATGTACGCACCAGCGAACTTTTTGATATCTGGTGGGACTAAGTTTGACAAGGGTCGGCAACTGCCGGCCCGTTTTGTCTGAAGGGAGTTAAATGATGCGCAAAACGCTGTTGGCATTGGCGCTTTCCGTCACCGCTTTGTCCGCGCATGCGGACTACCAGTGTAGCGTCACGCCGCGTGACGATGTCATCCTCAGCCCGCAGCAGGTGCAGGTAAAAGGCGAAAACGGCGATCTGGTGATTAAGCCGGACGGCAACCTGACCTTTAACGGTAAAGCGTATTCCCTGAACGCCGCTCAGCGCGAGCAGGCTCAGGACTATCAGGCTGGCCTGCGCAGCAGCCTGCCGTGGATTGATGAAGGCGCCCGCACGCGGGTAGAAAAAGGCCGCGCCGCGCTGGATAAAATTATTACCGAACAGGTGGGGGCCAGCAGCAGCATGCATAGCCGCCTGACCAAGCTTGATGCGCAGTTGAAAGCGCAAATGAGCCGCATAATTGAACATCGTAACGATGGCCTGACCTTCCACTATAAAGCCATCGATCAGGTGCGCGCCGACGGCCAGCAGCTGGTAAATCAGGCGATGGGCGGCATTCTGCAGGATAGCATCAACGAGATGGGGGCGAAGGCGGTTCTTAAAGGCGGCGGTAACCCGCTGCAGGGGATCCTCGGCAGCCTTGGCGGCCTGCAAACGGCCATTCAGGATGAATGGAAAAACCAGGAAGCCGATTTCCAGCAGTTTGGTAAGGATGTCTGCAGCCGCGTGGTCTCCCTCGAAGAGAGCCGCAAAGCGCTGGTGGGGTCGTTAAAGTAAGTTTTATTTCGCTACCTGCGCCCGCAGGTAGCGATTATGGTCAGTCGATCACATCAGCCCCAGCAGCTGCGGAATAAACAGCGAGATCTGCGGGATATAGACAATCATCATCAGCGCGATCAGCAGGGCGGCGTAGAACGGCAGCAGCGGTTTGATGAGCTGCTGAATTTTAACGCCGGAAATGGAGCAGCCAACGAACAGCGCGCTGCCTACCGGCGGCGTCAGCAGACCGATGCACAGGTTGGCGACCATCATGATGCCGAAATGCACCGGGTCCATCCCTAAATCCTGCGCGATGGGCAGGAATATCGGCGTGAAAATCAGCACCGCCGGGGTCATGTCCATAAAGATCCCAACGATTAACAGCACGATATTAATTAGCAGCAGTATCACCACCGGGTTTTCTGACACCCCCATTAGCGCATCGCTTATCATGTAGGGAATGTCGGCGTTGGTCATCGCCCACGACATGCCGACGGAAAAGCCGATCAGCAGCAGCACGATAGAGGTCATCACCACCGATTCAAGGATCAGCTTCGGCAGATCGCGCCATTTCACTTCCCGATAAATGAGCACCGACAGGATAAAGGTGTAGACCACGGCGATAGCCGACGCTTCGGTAGCGGTAAAAATGCCGCCGAGGATCCCGCCCATCACAATAATCACCAGCAGCAGGCTGGGCAGGGCGTCGAAAAACGCTTTTGCCGCCTGGGCGCAGGTGGGGCGTTCAGAAACCGGATAGCCGCGACGTTTAGCAATGACGGCACAGACCACCATAATAGCCAGGCCCATCAGAATGCCCGGCAGATAGCCGGCCATAAACAGCGACGCGACCGACACGCCGCCCGCCGTCAGGGAAAAGACGATCAGCACGTTTGACGGCGGAATAAGCAGGCCCGTGATGCACGACGAGACGTTCACCGCCGTGGAGAAAGCCGGATCGTAGCCTTTCTGCGTCTGAATGGGGTTCAGCGTGCCCCCTACCGCGGCGGCGGCGGCGACCGCCGAGCCTGAAATCGAGCCGAACATCATGTTTGCCAGCACGTTGACGTGGCCCAGAGAGCCCGGTACGCGTCCGACCATCACCTGAGCCAGATTGATTAAGCGTATGGCAATCCCGCCGCTGTTCATCAGCGTACCGGCAAAGATAAAGAATGGAATCGCCAGCAGGGCGAAGTTATCGAGGCCGTTCGCGAGGCGCTGAGAAACGGTAATCACCGCGATATCCCACGGGAACATCAGCAGCATTGAACCGACGGTGGCGATGCCGATGGAGAAGGAGATAGGTACGCCAATAAAAACCAGAATAAAGAAAGAGCCAAATAGCATCAGTGCGATATAGCTGTCCATCAATTTGCCCCCGCTTCAGCGTGCTTCATGTTTTTTAGCCCGTTGCTGACAAAACATACTGCGTAAAACATCATAATGAGGCCGGTTAACGGCAGGATCAGATAGACGTAGCCCATGGGGATCTGCATTGCCGCTGAGACCTGGGAGGTCGACAGCGTTTTTTCAATCAGCTTCACGCCGCCGGTCACAATCACCGATCCGGCAAAAATAAAGATCAGCAGATTAATGATGACGCTGAGCAGCGCCTGCCTGCGGGGAGGGAGTGTCATCGCCAGTAAGTCGATAGCCAGATGACGCTGGGCGCCGACGGTATATGCCGCACCCAGTAGCCCGACCCAGATCATCAAAAAGCGCGCCAGCTCGTCGGTCAGGGTGCTGGGCTGGTTGAGTACGTAGCGGCTGAACACCTGCCAGACGACGCAAACAACCAGCGCAATCATAACGGCGACGGAGAATGCGGCGATCGTGCGGTCCACCGCCAGCTTTATGCGGTTAAGTATCATCATTGTTTTCCCGATGAAAGCGGGCCAGCGGCTGGCCCGCTAAGTGTTATTCGGCGGTAGCTTCAAATTTGGCCAGCAGGGCGGCCTGCTTCGGATCTTTTTTGAACTCATCAAACAGCGGCTGCACGGCGGCGCGGAACGGCGCTTTATCCACTTTGATAATTTCGCCGCCCATGGCTTTGGCCTGCGCGCGGGTGTCGGCGTCGATCTTGTCCCACAGTTTTTGCTGATACGCTTCGGAAGCTTTCGCCGCCTTGATCAGGATTTGCTGCTGATCCGGCGTCAGTTTGTCCCAGGTTTTACTGGAGATAACGAGGAAATCCGGGATGGAGGCATGTTCATCTTCTGAGAACACTTTCGCGATTTCGATATGGCGCGTTTGCACCCAGGAAGGCACGTTGTTCTCCGCGCCGTCCACCACGCCCTGCTGCATGGCGGTATAAACTTCACCAAAGGAAATAGGGGTTGGCGAACCGCCCATTAATTCGACCATTTTTAAGGTTGTCGGGCTGGCCTGGACGCGGATCTTCAATCCTTTTAAATCTTCCGGTTTAGTGATGGGCTTTTTGGCGTAAAAACTGCGGGTCCCGGCAACATAGGCGGAAAGCGCAAAGAATCCTTTATCTTTCGTGGACTCCATAATTTCCTTGCCCACGTCACCAAAGACGACTTTATTGAAGTGATTCTGATCTTTAAACAGGAACGGTAAATTATATATCGCGTAGACGTTATCGAATGATTCCAGATCGCTGGCGGAACCTTTGGTCATATCCAGCGCGCCGTTTTGTAATAGCTCCATCGTTTCGCGCGCGCTGCCCATCTGGCTACTGGGATATATACGAATCTTCATATCACCGTTGGAAAGTTGGTTAACCTCTTTGGACATCGCCTCAAAGGCCTGATGGACAACGTGGCTACGTTCGAGGTTATGTGCCAGTTTTAACGTGACTTTTTCAGCTGCGCTGGCGCCGGAAGCGAGCAGGGCAAGCAGAGATACACACGCCAGAGAACGAGAAAAAGAGAGTTTTTTCATGAGTCGGCTCCATGCACTTAGGGTAATTGGTCAATATCTTAAAGGATATTCCTTGTTTCTGTATGACATATTATCCTTGTTGTCGTACATCTTTAAGCTGTCTGACTCACACTTTTTCGCAATCAGGCGATCAAATACGTATTTTTGTGCGGTAGGTTATATTTATTTTTAATAAATGAATGTGAATTTATTTTTATTGGAAATGTTGAATTGAGATGATTCGGAAATAGCGATATTAATATTTCGGGAAAAGCGAATAATTAATTATCCCGTTATTGTTATAACGGGATAAGCATAGCGAGGTTTATTCGCTGAGGAATAATTCGAGAAGGGAGTTCAAAAAGAGCTTACCGTGCTCGGTAATCTGCCAGCAGCGCTCATCTTCCGTCAGATAGCCCTCAGCAATGGCGGCATCGATTTGCGGACGGATTGTATGCTCATCAAGCCCGGTGTAGCGGCTGAATTCATCTCGCGGCGCCGCTTCCAGCAGGCGGAAACGGTTCATAAAGAACTCGAACGGCTTATCCGCATCTTCCACATCATGCTGGCGCTCCAGATAACGACCTTCCATATAGCCGCGCGGGTGGCGGGTTTTCGCCGTCCGCAGAATGCGCCCGTCCGGGAAGGTCACTTTGCCGTGCGCGCCGCAGCCAATGCCCAGGTAGTCGCCAAAGCGCCAGTAGTTCAGGTTATGCTGGCACTGATACCCCGGCTTGGCGTAGGCGGAGGTTTCATATTGTTGATAGCCCGCCGCGCTGAGCAGGCTGTGCCCCTGCTCATAAATATCCCACAGCGCGTCGTCGTCCGGCAGGGTCGGCGGACGCGAGCCAAACAGGGTGTTTGGCTCAATGGTCAACTGGTACCAGGAGAGATGCGGCGGATTGAGCGCAATCGCCTGACGCAGGTCGTCCAGCGCCTCTTCCAGAGACTGATCCGGCAGACCGTGCATTAAATCGAGGTTAAAGCTGCGCAGTCCCAGACCGCTTGCCAGGTTTGCCGCGCGTTTGGCTTCCTGTGGCCCGTGGATGCGCCCGAGACGCTGGAGCTTCTGTTCGCTAAAGCTCTGTACGCCGATGGAGATGCGATTAATACCCGCGCGCTGATACTCGACAAAACGGTCCGCTTCTACGGTGCCGGGGTTGGCTTCCATCGTGATTTCCGCGTTGTCCGCCAGGGGAAGAGCTTCCCGCACGCCGTCGAGCAGAGTTTGCATCGCCGGGCCTGAGAGCAGGCTCGGCGTACCGCCGCCGATGAAAATAGTCCCGATTTCACGTCCCTGCGCATAGTGGGCGTCGGCCCGCAGATCGTTCAGCAGATGCTGAACGTAGTCGTCGTGCGGTACCTCGCCCTTCAACGCATGCGAGTTGAAATCGCAGTACGGGCATTTTTGCACGCACCACGGGATGTGAATATAGAGGCTCAGGGGCGGCAAATTAGCCATTACGTAAGGCTTCCAGTAACAGTTTGAGCGCGCGTCCGCGGTGGGAAATGGCGCTCTTTTCTTCACGGCTCAGCTCCGCTGCGGTTTTACCTTCCGTCGGAACAAAGAATATCGGGTCGTAACCAAAGCCGCCGCTGCCTGCGGCTTCGCGAGCGATGATGCCCGGCCAGCTGCCGTGGCAAACCAGCGGGGTGGGATCTTCCGCATGGCGCAGATAGACCAGCACGCAGTGGAATTGCGCCTGGCGCCGATCGTCAGGCACGTCGCGCAGCGCGTCGAGCAGCTTTTCGAGATTGCGCTGGTCGGTCGCGTCTTCGCCGGAATAGCGGGCGGAATAGATGCCGGGCGCGCCGCCTAACGCATCAACGGCCAGACCTGAGTCATCGGCGATGGCCGGGAGGCCGGTAATCTGCGCGGCATGACGCGCTTTCAGAATGGCGTTTTCGATAAAGGTCAGGCCGGTTTCCTCTGCGGAATCCACGCCCAGTTCGGTTTGCGCCACGATATCGAGGCCAAAATCTGCCAGCAGCGAGGCCAGCTCGCGCACTTTCCCGGGATTGCCGGTGGCGAGAACAACTTTTTGCATATGAGATCCTGTTTATTCTTTCAGGGCGGCGACCCCATCGGGGATCTGCTGCGGATGAATGATTTTTATCTGTTTGTGGCGGCCCAGTTCGCCTTTCTCAATAAGCACCTGGCTTTTCGCTACGCGAAACTGTTTGGCGAGGAATTTTACCAGATGGGCGTTGGCCTGGCCGTCAACGGGAGGCGCGGTAATGGCGACTTTAAGCTCGTCGCCATGTAAACCAACGATGCTGTCGCGGCTGGCCTTAGGCTGAATATACAGCCGTAAGACCAACCCATCAGCGCAGGCTTCGACGGCACTCATAGCGCCATCCACAGCCCCGGAAGCAGAACGTTGCCGGTAGCCTGCAACAGTTCGGCGATACCCATGTTGATCACGTACAGCAGCAGAACCAGCACCATCGGCGAGAAATCAATGCCGCCCATCGATGGCAGCAGTCTGCGGATCGGACGCAGCAGCGGATCGGCCAACTGCATCAGGACATATTCCACCGGGCTGCGTCCCTGGCTTACCCAGCTCATGATTGCCATGAGCAGGAGAACCCAGAAGATCAGCGAGCCGACGGTTTTAATGAGGATCAGCAGCGCGGAGATCCAGATAATCGGCTGGAAGGTGACGACCATAAACAGCACGATAGCTTTCACGACGCAGAGAATAAAGGCGACCAGCAGGGAGGCGCTGTCGAGCGGCCCCATCGCCGGGATAATGCGGCGCAGCGGCCCAACGACAGGCTGCGTAGCCTTGACCACGAACTGCGAAAACGGGTTATAAAAGTCGCAGCGCGCCCACTGCATCCAGACGCGTAACAACACGACCATTGTGTAAAGCTCAATGACCGTTGAGAGCAGGAAAGTCAACGTCTTCATGGCGTTCCTCAGATTCCTTATTTTTTGCTGTAGTCGCGCGCGCCGAAAATTGCGGTTCCGATGCGCACCATAGTGCTTCCCGCCGCGATGGCGGCTTCCATATCATCCGACATTCCCAGCGACAACGTATCGACGGTAGGGTAGTGCGTTTTTAGCCGCGCAAATGCTACCGCCATTTGTTGGGCGACGGCAAACTGCCTTACATATTCTGACTCTGGCGCGGGAATGGCCATTAAACCGCGCAGCTGCAGATTCGGCAGTTTCGCGATCTCTGCCGCCAGCGCGTCCAGCTCGTCAACGGGAATGCCCGACTTGCTCTGCTCATCGCTAATGTTGATTTGAATCAGCACGTTGAGTGGCGGCATGTGAGCAGGGCGCTGTTCACTGAGGCGAGCGGCGATTTTGAGTCGATCGACGGTATGGCACCAGTCAAAATGCTCGGCCACCAGGCGGCTTTTATTGGACTGCAGCGGCCCGATAAAGTGCCACTGTAGCCCGCTTGCCCCGGTCTCTTGAAAGTAGCGGATTTTCTCCACCCCTTCCTGAACATAGTTTTCGCCAAACGCGACCTGGCCTGCGGCCATCGCTTCTTCGATAGCGCTCGCAGGTTTCGTTTTACTGACTGCAAGCAATGTAACTTCTTCTGGAGCACGGCCGCAGCGTGCGGCAGCGGCTGAGATTTTGTCCCGGACCTGTGCCAGGTTATGCGCAATATCGTTCATATACCGAGGATGAGTTATGGAACTGGAAGAAATAGTGGCCCTTAGTGTAAAGCATAACGTCTCCGATCTACACCTGTGCAATGCTTCAACGCCGCGCTGGCGTCGCCAGGGCAAGCTGGAGCCTGCGCCTTTTACCTCTCCGGATATTGGCAAGATACTCGCTGATTGGCTCAACGCCGAGCAGCTCGCCCAGTGGCAGGCCTGCGGGCAGGTTGATTTCGCGCTGGCTCCGGCCGGCGGCCCGCGCCTGCGCGCCAGCGCATTTGTCCACAACCGCGGTCTGTCGCTGGCCCTGCGTCTGCTGGCGGAAACCTGTCCGCAGCTGGCGGATCTCGGCGCGCCGGCCGCCTTAACGGAGCTGCTCAATGAGGAGAGCGGGCTTATCCTGGTCACGGGCGCCACCGGTAGCGGGAAATCCACCACCCTGGCGGCGATGGTGGGCTATCTTAATCAGCGCCTCAATGGCCATATCCTGACGCTGGAAGATCCGGTTGAGTTTATTCATCACAGCGAGCGCAGCCTGATCCAGCAGCGGGAAATCGGTCGTCACTGCCCCTCATTTGCCGCGGCCCTGCGCGCTGCGCTGCGTCAGGACCCGGATGTCATTCTGCTAGGGGAACTGCGTGACAGCGAAACGATCCGCCTGGCATTGACCGCGGCGGAGACCGGACATCTGGTTATGGCGACGCTGCATACGCGCGGCGCGGCACAGGCGGTTGAAAGGCTGGTGGATGTTTTTCCTGCCCAGGAGAAAGAGCAGGTTCGTAGCCAGCTGGCGGGAAGTTTATGCGCGGTGCTGGCACAAAAATTGTTTCCGGATACTGCTGGCGGAAGAGTTGCGCTATACGAGCTTTTGGTTAATACCCCGGCGGTGGCGAATTTGATCCGCGAGGGGAAAACGCATCAGCTGCCCGGCGTGATGCAAACCGGGCAGCAATTCGGGATGCAAACTTTTACGCAAAGCTTTCAGCAACGTACGGCTGCGGGTCTTTTATAGCTGCATCTTTTATATTCAGACATCATACCAATGGCTTGTTATGATAATGTTTTATTAATGTTTGGTATCATTATTTTATATTACAAATAACTACCTAAAATTAAGCCGAATAATGCACGCTATGAAAAACGAATTGACATAAACCTCCCATAACCAGGAAAAAAGTTTGATAATCTTTTGACTCTCTTAAGGCATTCGATTTATGCTGTTTACAGGGATAGGAAAATTCCCATGGAATAATGTTTCAAGGTGTAAGTTTGGTTTGATTTTATAAATACACCGGCGATCGTATTCTTGTTAATTCATTTAACCGCTATGAAGGCGGGAATCAACTAAGGAGAGTTTTAAGTGATTAATTTATCTGAGAATTCGGCTTTTTCTCACCAGGTTACTTTTATTACTCACCCCTCTATTCAAAGCAAAGCATTCGCAACCTGGCTGGCTGAGAAGTTATCTGCGTCAGTCGTTCTGCAAAATATTAACAAACCCCTCGCGCAGCGTCTTTTGAAAGATTCTGTAATATTATTTGATATTGCAGTTTCAAATAAAAAGTTGAATAGCGTATGGCGTGACATTATTCGTCTGCAGGCGGATAACCCCCGTTTATTGATTATCAATAGCGCGCAAAAGTATGAGCTCTACGAAATGGCGCAGTGGCCAGCGCTGTACGGCGTTTTCCGTCATGACGATGATGAATCGCGCTTAATTGAGGGCGTTAAGGCTGTGCTGAACGGCGAACAGACGGCTGAATTGAGCGTGATGCACCCGGCGATGTATGCTGCGGATCATGTATCGGCGCCTGCGGAAAATTCACCGCTCACCGAGCGTGAATGTGAAATCCTGAATGAACTTCGCTGCGGGGCGACCAATCTGGATATTGCCCGCGCGCTGTTTATCAGTGAAAACACGGTGCGTACCCATCTGTACAACGTGTTCCGTAAGCTAAGCGTGAAGAACCGGACTCAGGCGGTCAGCTGGGCGAATGAGCATTTGCGCCACTAAAAATGAAATCAGGGTGATGGCGCCTGCCGCTGCGGTAGGGCGCCATCGTTGATGTTCAGAAACTTTGCTCGAAGTAGCTTTCCAGAATAATGACTGCAGAAGCGGAATCCACGCTGCCTTTATTGAGCGCCCGGAATCCACCGTGTTCGAATAGCCCGGCTCTGGCTTCAACCGTGCTCAGACGTTCATCATGCAGGGTTATTTGCACGCCGAAGCGGCCGTGTATTTTATTCGCGAAGTTGCGCGCGCGCGCGGTGAGGGGCTGTTCCGTGCCGTCCATATTCAGCGGCAGGCCGACAATCACGGCTTCGGGCTGCCACTCTTTCAGCAGCTTTTCGATAATATTCCAGTCGGGCTTACCGTCCTGCGCTTTCAACGCGGGAAGGGGGCGGGCAGTGCCTGTGATGCGCTGCCCTACGGCGACGCCAATGCTTTTGGTGCCAAAATCAAAGCCTAAAAAAGTGCCGCTCATTACGCATGCCCCGCTTCGGCTGGCATCGTCACGATATCGATGCCAATGAGCTTCGCAGCATCGCGCCAGCGGTCAGCTATCGGCGTGCTGAACAAAATATTCCGATCGGCCGGCGCGGTGAGCCAGGCGTTATCCAGAATCTCTTGCTCAAGCTGGCCTTTCTCCCAGGAGGCATAGCCCAGCGCAACCAGCACGTTGTCCGGCTGTTTATCCGTACCCAGCGTTTCGAGCACGTCGCGGGAGGTGGTGATCACCGTGTTATCGGAAATACGAATGCTGGAAGAAAAGTCGGAGGGCGGCGAATGAAGTATAAAACCCCGATCCTCGGCCAGCGGGCCGCCAACCATCACCGGTTTATCCAGGCGAATCTCGGGATTGCGCGGTTCAGGCGTGATTTTTAACTTCTCCAGGATCCCTTCAACCTGCAGATTTTCCATCGGCTTATTGATGATGATGCCCATGGCACCGTCATCGTTATACTCGCAGATATAGACTACGGAGCGACGGAACATCGGGTCCTGGAGAGCAGGCATGGCAATTAGAAAGTGATGCTGTAAATTCATTGTCAGAGGTTCTGTTCCTGGTTCAAAAAAGCAGCACCCAGTATGCGGGTAAAGCAAGGGAGTGTCGATTCACTTTATCTTGCAGGTTCAAGGCGCGTTGCCGGTATGAACCTGAGCGTGAATCTCTGAGCTGGCTCCAGGCTACAGGCGCTGGCCTGCAGCCTGAATAAGCGCTTTATTTATTGAGGCGCTTCTCGATGGCATCCATCAGCATCCCGGTGATGGAAATCGGGAAGGCGGCTTCGATTTCACGTACGCAGGTGGGGCTGGTGACGTTAATTTCCGTCAGGCGATCGCCAATGATATCCAGACCGACGAAGATTAAGCCTTTGGCCTTCAGCGTCGGGCCCACGCGGCGGGCGATGGCCCAGTCGCTTTCGGTCAGCGGGCGCGCTTCGCCACGACCACCGGCCGCAAGATTACCGCGGGTTTCGCCGCCCTGCGGGATACGGGCCAGGCAGTAAGGAACCGGCTCGCCGTCAACCACCAGCACGCGCTTATCGCCATCTTTAATGGCCGGCAGATAGTTCTGCGCCATGCAGTAGCGGCTGCCCAGCTCGGTTAGCGTCTCGGTAATCACGCCGAGGTTGGGGTCACCCTCTTTAACGCGGAAAATGGAGGTGCCGCCCATACCGTCCAGCGGTTTGAGAATGACATCGCCATGTTTTTCCCAGAAGGCTTTCAGCTGGGCTTTATTACGGGTGACCAGCGTTTCCGGGGTCAGCTCGGAGAACCAGGCGGTAAACAGCTTTTCGTTACAGTCGCGCAGGCTCTGCGGCTTATTGACGATCAGCGTGCCTTGCTCTTCGGCGCGTTCGAGGATGTAGGTCGCGTAGATAAACTCGGTATCGAACGGCGGATCTTTACGCATCAGAATGACGTCAAGGTCCGCCAGAGGCAGATCCTGTTCGCCGTTGAACGCGTACCATTTATCGTAGTTCTGCTCGACGCTCAGCTTGCGCGTACGGGCGCGGGCTTCGCCGTTGATTAAGTACAGATCGTTCATCTCCATATAATGGAGTTCATAGCCGCGACGCTGCGCCTCCAGCAACATGGCGAAGCTGGTGTCTTTCTTGATGTTGATGGTTGCGATGGGGTCCATCACGATGCCGAGCTTAATCATTGTTCTTCTCCGTTAACGCTTCAACCTAAGTCGCCAAAACGCACCTGCAGGGCGGTAATGGCAGTGAGCGCAGTTGTCTCTGTACGCAGAACGCGCGGTCCCAACAGGATATCAGTAAACCGGTAGCGAGCGGTCATCGCTATCTCTTCTGCCGAAAGCCCGCCTTCCGGGCCAATCAGCAGCCGGATACGTTCGACCGGCAGCGGCAGCGTATTAATGCTGGCGCTGGCGCGAGGGTGCAAATTAAGCTTCAGACCCTCGTCCTGCTCCGCGCACCAGGCTTCAAGCTGCATGGCGGGGCGGATCTCCGGCACCACGTTGCGGCCGCTTTGCTCGCAGGCGGCAATGGCGATTTTTTGCCACTGCTGGATCTTCTTCTGCAAACGTTCGGCGTCCAGTTTAACGCCACAGCGCTCGGAAAACAGTGGCGTTATGAGGCTTACGCCAAGTTCGATCGATTTCTGGATGGTGAATTCCATTTTTTCGCCGCGGGACATCACCTGGCCTAAATGGATATGCAGCGGGGATTCACGGTTATCCATTTTGCTGCTCTGAACGTCAACCAGAACGCTTTTCTTACCTGCCTCGACAATGACCGCCTCGAAGACCTGATTGCTGCCGTCAAAAAGCTCAATTGTCTGGCCTTTACCCATGCGTAAAACGCGACCGACGTGGTTGGCCGCGTCGTCGGAAAGGGCTATCTGGCTACCCGTGGTAATCGGTTCCGGGTGATGGATGCGAGGAATGCGCATGCTTGATATTCCGTTCTTTGCGCAGATATTCTCCTCCCCCATGGCAGGGGAAGGAGTGAAGCTGCAAATTAACAATTGCCGCTAGTGTAGGTTAGCTCTTTTGCGCCTGGCAAGCCTGCAGGACGTAAGGATTATGGTTGCCCTGAACTTTGGCAATACGCGCGTCGCGTTCGCACTCCCAGGTTGTTACCGGATACAGCTTATCCCAGGCGGTAAACAGCTGGGTTTGCTGGCGGGAAAGATTGAGCTGGTAGCGGTCGCGCATATAGAAGTAGGTTCTGGCGATAGCGCCCCGGGCGCGAGCCGGCGGCTCGGCAACTTTATCTTTAAAATCAACCTTCATCGCGCACTGGCCGTACTGGCCTTCGCCGCCGTTCCACTGGCTGTACATAAAGTTGGCGCGGTCGCCGTTGACCTCGCCGACCGCCGGCTGCAGGTTATGCATGTCGCTTTCCATCTTGCGGTATTCCGGATCTTTAGCGCAGTTTTTGCGCCCGCCGTCCTGCCAGCACTGACGCTGATGGCCAAACTGCCACGCGGGAACCACATGCTCCCACTCGACCCGGCTGGCGCGATTTTCATTTTTACGCACTTTATAGCCACAAGATTCCAGGTCGATAACCCCCTTTTTTCCCTGCCAGTTGATTTTACAGCCGCAGTAGAAATCGCCGGGGGCGTCGGCATTGACCTTGACCCCAGCGGTCTTGGCCTGAGAAAAACTGTTGATTCCTTCCGCTGCAAGCGGGGCGCATACCGCCGCGCTGAGAAACGCGGCAGCAAAAATATGAATACGGGACATCGTTAACTCCGTGTCAAAACGAGTCCGCAACGTATCGAATGTGATTGCCAGACGCAATCAGTCAGATCAGAAAATTTCCAGTTATTTCCGGAGATTACTTTTCCGCCACCAGAACATCTCCGCAGCGCACGCAGCGATAGGTGGCCTCCCCGCGCATCACGCGATTGTGGCGGCGGACGGTAAGCTGGTGCTGCTGGCACTGGCAGCGGTAGGGGAAGGTATTTTTACGCACTGAATCGAGTTCGAAACGATGGGTGCGCAGAGCCGGAACGCCCAGCACGCTTTCCATCATCCATTTCCACTCTTTGCCGTGCGGCGCCACGCGGCCAAAGTGCTTCCATACCAGCAGGTGGGCCAGCTCGTGCGGCACGACTTCATCAATAAACGCCTGCTGGTTTTCCAGCAGCAGCACCGGGTTAAGGCGGATTTCATTTTTCTCCAGCCAGGCGGTACCGGCGGAGGTTCCCCGCTGCTGATAAACCAGCACCGGTTCAGGGTAATGGCGTCCCAGCTTGAAGTTCGCTTTGGCAAGATTTTCCCGCAGGCTGCGCATAACGGCCTGTTGAAGGGCAATGGGAATTCGGGGTGTTTTCATAGCGCCAGAGAATAGTGCGGCGGGATGAGGAGAGCAAGAAGAAGCTTCCTCCCGGGAGGGAGGAAGCGGGTTAGTCTAGTCGCGCGCGCCGATTTCGCGCAGCTTACGGCCTTTCATCAGGTTACGTTCGATATGTTCCAGCGAAACGTTTTTGGTTTCCGGGATCAGCCACAGGGTCAGGAAGATGAACAGGATGTTCAGGCCGCCATAGACCCAGAAGGTGTTGGCGCTGCCCAGCGAGTTCAGCATGGTCAGGAAGGTCGCGCCGACGATCATGTTGGCAATCCAGTTGGTGGCCGTTGAGCAGGTGATACCGAAATCACGCCCTTTCAGCGGCTGGATTTCGGAGCACAGCACCCAAATCAGCGGGCCGGCGCTCATCGCAAAGCCAACGATAAACATCAGCAGCATCAGGACGGCAAAGTACTGCGCCGTGGCGGAGTGGATGCCGATATGCATCATGCTGCCCAGCACGCCCATGCCGAGCGCCATAACGATAAAGCCGAGGATCAGCGTCGGCTTACGGCCCCAGCGGTCAACCAGTCCGATGGCGATAAAGGTCGCCAGAACGTTGGTCAGACCCACGATGACGGTTCCCCACATCTGTTCGGTGGTGTTGGTATAGCCCGCCAGTTCAAAAATCTTCGGCGCGTAGTACATGATGACGTTCATACCGGTGAACTGTTGCATCACCTGCAGCAGGACGCCGAGGAATACCGCACGGCGGAAGTTGCTGTTTTCTTTAAACAGCGACCAGCCGGACTGTTTTACCTTCAGGCTTTCGCGGATCTCATCCAGCTCGCGTTTCGCTTCAGCGCTGGTGTCGCGCAGGCGCAGCAGGACGCGTTCGGCGTCGACAAAGCGGCGCTTAGCGGCAAACCAGCGCGGGCTGTCAGGCAGGAAAACCACGCCAATCAGCAACAGCACCGCCGGGATAATAATCACCCCGAGCATCCAGCGCCAGGCGCCGCTGTAGCTGAATGCCGTATCGGAAAGATAGGCGCCGAGAATACCAATGGTAATCATCAGCTGATACATCGAAATCATGCTGCCGCGGATTTTTTCCGGGGCGATTTCAGACAGATACAGCGGGGCGGTGTAGGAGGCGACGCCTACGGCCAGGCCGAGCAGCACGCGGGAGAGCAGCAGCACTTCCACGTTCGGTGCGGCGGCGGAGAACAGCGAGCCGGCAACGAACAGGATGGCGCCAATCATCAGGCTTTTTTTACGCCCGAGTTTGAAGGAGAGCCAGCCGCTGCCCACCGCGCCGACGGCGGCGCCGAACATCATGGAGCTGACCACCCACTCCTGAGTGTGGGCGCTTATCTGGAACTCGTTGGCAATAAAGGGTAAGGCACCCGCAATAACACCGATATCAAGGCCGAACAGCAGGCCAGCCAGTGCGGCGAGGAAACAGACAAAGAACGTCATCGTCTTGTTGGAACGCCCTTGTTTTTTGTTGTCAGGCATAACGCCCTCCGGTTGAGTTATTGATCTTGTCGATGCGTAGGGTAGGTAAATACGTCGTAAAAAAATGTGATAGTAATCACGGCTGTGTAATCGGTTACACTAGAGTAAAGAAACGTAATGACTATAAACGCATTTAAATCAGTATATTAATTAAGTTTAGCTCAAGAAATTAAAAGCGCTAATCGGACTTTACTGAAATATTGTGTAACAAAGTGAAGTCTTATTACATTTTGCATGCAATAACGGAAAAGGTTTGCTCTGCATATGATGTAATCGCTTCCATAATAGGGATGTTGCAGGCGGTATGCCGGGCGGCTGAGGGGCGTAAAATAAAAAGGCCAGCGCGGGGCTGGCCTTGAAAGTGAGGAGAGCGGCGTCTTATTTCAGACCGGACGCTTCGCGCAGCTGGGCCGCTTTGTCGGTTTTTTCCCACGGGAAATGCTCGCGGCCAAAGTGGCCGTATGCCGCCGTCTCTTTGTAGATCGGGTGCAGCAGATCCAGCATCTGAATCAGGCCATACGGACGCAGATCAAAGAACTCGCGCACCAGCAGGGTCAGCTGCTCAGAAGGCACTTTTTCGGTACCGAAGGTTTCAACCATGATTGAAGTTGGCTCCGCCACGCCGATGGCGTAGGAAACCTGGATTTCGCAACGATCGGCCAGGCCGGCGGCAACGATGTTTTTCGCCACATAGCGCGCCGCGTAGGCCGCAGAACGGTCCACTTTAGACGGATCTTTACCGGAAAACGCGCCGCCGCCGTGACGAGCCATGCCGCCGTAGGTATCAACGATGATTTTACGCCCGGTCAGGCCGCAGTCGCCCATGGGGCCGCCGATAACAAAACGGCCGGTTGGGTTGATAAAGAATTTGGTCGCGCTGTTCAGCCACTCGGTTGGCAGAACCGGTTTGATGATCTCTTCCATCACCGCTTCCTGCAGCGATTTCTGATCGATGCTTTCGGCGTGCTGTGTGGAGAGAACGACCGCATCAATACCGACAACTTTGCCGTCGTCGTACTGGAAGGTGACCTGGCTTTTCGCATCCGGGCGCAGCCACGGCAGGGTGCCGTTTTTACGCACTTCAGCCTGACGCTGCACCAGACGGTGCGCATAGGTGATCGGCGCAGGCATCAGCACGTCGGTTTCGTTAGTGGCGTAACCAAACATCAGGCCCTGGTCGCCCGCGCCCTGTTCCAGCGGATCGGCACGGTCAACGCCCTGGTTGATGTCCGGAGACTGTTTACCGATGGCGCTCAGCACCGCGCAGGAGTTGGCGTCAAAGCCCATATCGGAATGCACGTAGCCAATTTCACGGACCGTGTTGCGGGTGATCTCTTCGATATCAACCCATGCGCTGGTGGTGATTTCACCACCGACCAGAACCATACCGGTTTTGACGTAGGTTTCACATGCCACGCGCGCTTTCGGATCCTGTTCGAGGATCGCATCCAGCACGGCGTCGGAGATTTGGTCAGCAATTTTGTCGGGATGCCCTTCTGATACGGACTCTGACGTAAAGAGGTGTTTTGCCATGTTTTATTTCACCTGTGGACGATTCGGGTAGCTCATACTGTTGTGTAGAATGGCTTTGACGGATGACTCTACCAAAGCTTGCAGGTAGTGACACGAGCAGTCTGAGTGTTAATCAGTATAGATGGATTAACTTCTGGACGGCTATTTTAGGGCAGTTCTTGACCCCATTTCCAGCCTTTTTTGATATTCGTCGCATTTATAGAAAAAGGGCGGTGGCAATTTTTCCTGACAATACCCGGCAACGCGCATATTTTTATTTTGCTTTTTACCCCGCTTCTCGGTATAAAACGCCGCGCGCGGCTCATTAAAACAGCGTACGAGCACTCACCTCGTGACGCCACTTCCAGCCGGGTTAAGCAGTCTCTATTGACAGAGTCCCGCAGCGGCGTTTTCGCTGGCTGTCCGGAACCTATAGCTTTGGCTTGTCGCTGGCCCGACTCGGGGCAGTGTGGAGGTGATACCAGATAATGAACCCACGTTTTTCGCCTGATTCGTCGCGTCGTTCCGTCGCGCGTCACTACTCCTCAATCCGCATCTCTCTCATGCAAACCAGCCGATGTTCTACCCATCTCGGCGCTTCTCAGGATTCCCGGGCCGGCAGGCTGCTGGAAAACTGAACAAGGGCGCTCTTGCGATAGCAAGGGTTTTCTCGTGGTTTCTCCGGACTGTCATACTCCGTTCGGGTACGTGTTTTACGATGATATGAATAAGAAACCGGTCGCTCAGCCGCAAGACCAGCACTATCTACTGGGATTTCGGACTGTTTATGGGTTGTTATCGCTTCTTCGGATTGCGATAGTAGTCAACTGTTTTACACTTGTTACTAAATTTGAGGTTCGCTATGTCTGACGACATGTCTTTATCTTCGCCTTCGTCAGCAGGCGATCACGGTGTACTACGTTCCATGCAGGAGGTTGCGATGAGCTCCCAGGAAGCCAGCAAGATGCTACGTACTTACAATATTGCCTGGTGGGGTAATAACTACTACGACGTTAACGAACTGGGCCATATTAGCGTCTGCCCGGATCCTGACGTCCCGGAAGCGCGCGTTGACCTTGCCGAGCTGGTGAAAGCGCGTGAAGCTCAGGGGCAGCGCCTGCCTGCGCTGTTCTGCTTCCCGCAGATTTTGCAGCACCGCCTGCGTTCGATTAACGCCGCCTTTAAACGCGCGCGCGAATCTTATGGCTATAACGGTGACTACTTCCTGGTTTATCCGATCAAGGTTAACCAGCATCGTCGCGTGATTGAATCGCTGATCCACTCCGGCGAGCCGCTGGGCCTGGAAGCCGGCTCCAAGGCCGAGCTGATGGCGGTACTGGCGCACGCCGGTATGACCCGCAGCGTGATTGTCTGTAACGGTTATAAAGACCGTGAATATATCCGCCTGGCGCTGGTGGGCGAAAAGATGGGCCACAAGGTCTATCTGGTCATCGAGAAAATGTCCGAAATCGCCATCGTGCTGGAAGAGGCCGAGCGGCTGAACGTGGTGCCGCGTCTCGGCGTGCGCGCGCGTCTGGCTTCGCAGGGCTCCGGTAAGTGGCAGTCCTCCGGCGGCGAAAAGTCCAAATTTGGCCTCGCGGCGACCCAGGTTCTGCAGCTGGTTGAAATTCTGCGCTCAGCCGGGCATCTGGACAGCCTGCAGCTGCTGCACTTCCACCTTGGCTCGCAGATGGCCAATATTCGCGATATCGCCACCGGCGTACGTGAATCGGCGCGTTTCTACGTTGAGCTGCACAAGCTGGGCGTGAATATTCAGTGCTTCGACGTTGGCGGCGGTCTCGGCGTCGACTATGAAGGGACCCGTTCGCAGTCCGACTGCTCGGTGAACTACGGCCTGAACGAATACGCCAACAACATCATCTGGGCGATTGGCGATGCCTGTGAAGAGAACGGCCTGCCGCACCCGACGGTGATCACCGAATCCGGCCGCGCGGTCACGGCGCACCACACCGTGCTGGTATCGAATATTATCGGCGTTGAGCGTAACGAATATACCGAGGCGACCCCGCCCGCGGAAGACGCCGCGCGTCCGCTGCAAAGCATGTGGGAAACCTGGCAGGAGATGCAGGAAACCGGCAATCGCCGCTCGCTGCGCGAATGGCTGCACGACAGCCAGATGGATCTGCACGATATTCATATCGGCTACTCCTCCGGCACCTTTAATCTTCAGGAGCGCGCCTGGGCCGAGCAGCTGTATCTCAATATGTGCCATGAAGTGCAGAAACAGCTCGATCCCAGCAACCGCGCGCATCGCCCGATTATCGACGAACTGCAGGAGCGTATGGCGGATAAGATCTACGTCAACTTCTCCCTGTTCCAGTCGATGCCGGACGCCTGGGGTATCGATCAGCTATTCCCGGTGATGCCGCTGGAAGGGCTGAATATGGTGCCGGAACGCCGCGCGGTGCTGCTGGATATCACCTGCGACTCCGACGGCGCGATTGACCACTATGTGGATGGCGACGGTATTGCGACCACCATGCCGATGCCGGAATACGATCCGGATAACCCGCCGATGCTGGGCTTCTTTATGGTAGGCGCCTATCAGGAGATCCTCGGCAATATGCACAACCTGTTCGGCGATACGGAAGCCGTCGACGTGTTTGTCTTCCCTGACGGCAGCGTCGAAGTGGAGCTGTCTGATGAAGGGGATACCGTCGCGGATATGCTGCAGTACGTACAGCTCGATCCGAACACGCTGTTGACCCAGTTCCGCGATCAGGTGAAAAAGACCGATCTCGACGCTGACCTGCAGCAGCAGTTCCTTGAAGAGTTCGAGGCCGGTTTATACGGCTACACTTATCTGGAAGACGAGTGATCTATGCCCTCTCCGTAGCGGAGAGGGAAGAGGGAGAGAGAGGCCTGGTTCACCACTTGCCAGACTCACTTGAACGCGTAGACATTTACGGCGATAATTCGCCCAACTAAGCAGTAAACTCATTCAAACCCTTCCTCGTCGGGCCTAACGACGCGGAAGGGTTTTTTTATATTTGTATTTCAATACAACGACTGTAAAAGAGGTCATACCCATGAGCACCTTAGGTCATCAATACGATAACTCCCTGGTATCCAACGCATTTGGTTTTCTGCGTCTACCGATGAATTTCATGCCGTACGACAGCGATGCGGACTGGGTCATCACCGGCGTACCGTTTGATATGGCGACCTCCGGACGCGCGGGCGGCCGTCATGGCCCGGCGGCGATCCGCCAGGTGTCGACGAACCTTGCGTGGGAGCACAACCGCTTCCCGTGGAATTTTGACATGCGCGAGCGCCTGAACGTCGTGGACTGCGGCGATCTGGTTTACGCCTTCGGCGACGCGCGTGAAATGAGTGAAAAGCTGCAGGCCCACGCGGAAAAACTGCTGGCGGCAGGAAAACGCATGCTCTCTTTTGGCGGCGACCACTTTGTGACGCTGCCGCTGCTGCGCGCTCACGCGAAGCACTTTGGCAAAATGGCGCTGGTGCATTTCGACGCCCATACCGATACCTACGCCAATGGCTGCGAATTTGACCACGGCACCATGTTCTACACCGCGCCGAACGAAGGCCTGATCGATCCGAATCATTCGGTGCAGATCGGTATCCGTACCGAGTTTGATAAAGACAACGGCTTCACGGTGCTGGATGCGGGCCAGGTTAACGATCGCAGCGTTGACGATGTGATTGCGCAGGTGAAACAGATCGTCGGCGATATGCCGGTGTACCTGACCTTTGATATCGACTGCCTGGATCCGGCGTTTGCCCCGGGTACCGGTACGCCGGTGATCGGCGGCCTGACTTCCGATCGTGCGATCAAGCTGGTGCGCGGCCTGAAGGATCTGAACATCGTCGGCATGGACGTGGTGGAAGTCGCTCCGGCCTACGACCAGTCCGAAATCACCGCCCTGGCGGCAGCGACGCTGGCGCTGGAAATGCTCTACATTCAGGCGGCGAAAAAAGGCGAGTAATCAGGTCGCTCACAGCGTGCGTTTTCCTCGAACGACCTGGAGGCGCAGTGCTTGCACCGGCCTAAGAATAAGTGCAGGTTGTGTTGCCGGGTAAGGTGTGAGCCGCTACCCGGCATACCGATAAGCTCCCCCAATTCTGTTTGTTATGCCACTTGGGGAGCCGGGGCTTACTTAATCCCGTCGGCCTTCATGCGATCGCGGATATGCTGAGCGCGGGCTTCCGATGCCGGGTGGTCATCAAACATGGAGCTTTGGCGTCCGGCTTCCAGCTTCGCCAGTTTCTCGAAGCTGGTGGCAAGTCCTGCCGGATTAATGCCGCGCTTGCGCAGCAGATCGTACGAGTAGTCGTCCGCTTCCGATTCCTGACGCTGGGAGAACTGCGAGTTCACCAGCTTCTCGCCCAGATCGCCCAGTTGCGACTGCGACAGGCTGCCGACGATGCCGCCCGCGGAGGCCGCCGCCGCGCGTACCGCGTTGGTGCCCAGCGCTACCTGCATCCCTTTCTTCACGTGGCCCAGCGCGACGTGACCCATTTCGTGGCCGATAACCGCTTCGACTTCATTATCATTCATCAAATCCATCAGTCCGCTGTAAACGCGGATGCAGCCGTTAGCCATGGCGAAGGCGTTAACGTCTTTAGTTTGATACACCTTGTAGTTCACCGGCTGGCCGTTGATGTTGTCCCCCAGCGCGGCGGCGATTTTACTCAGGCGTTTGCTGTATTCACTGCTGGCAGGCGCGATAGTCGCTTTCGCATCCATCTCCTGACAGGCTTTGTCGCTTAAGGTTTTCACCTGCTCGTCGCTGAGCGAATAAGCCTGGAAAGCCTCCGCGCCGGAGCTAAGCAGGCCGTTGGAATCCATGTTCTGGCATCCGGTAAGCGTGGCTGCGATCCCAAGGGCAAGAAGAGCTGAGCGAATTTTCATTTTTTTATCTTCCACAATCTTATGGTTATTTATCCGAAAAAACGGCGATGGCTGCCTGCCGTATCCTGTGCAAATTATAAATACTATATGAGAATGCGGGCGAGAGGATTACGCCGTAGCACAACGTGTTCCAGAGATTTCTTAAACGGCAAAAGGATGCTCCATGTACATGCTTTGCCGCTTAGGTTACATTGTTCACACTTTTTTCCGGCGTAGCCCAAAACGCGCTGTCGTCAAGTCGTTGCGGGCATGGCCTTCATTATCCGATCTGGAGTCAAAATGTCCTCACGTAAAGAGCTTGCTAACGCTATTCGTGCGCTGAGCATGGACGCAGTACAGAAAGCCAAATCCGGTCACCCGGGTGCCCCGATGGGTATGGCTGACATTGCCGAAGTCCTGTGGCGTGATTTCCTGAATCATAACCCGCAGAACCCGTCCTGGGCCGACCGCGACCGTTTTGTCCTGTCCAACGGCCACGGTTCCATGCTGATTTACAGCCTGCTGCACCTCACCGGTTATGATCTGCCGATTGAAGAGCTGAAGAACTTCCGTCAGCTGCACTCTAAAACGCCGGGTCACCCGGAAGTCGGCTACACCGCGGGCGTGGAAACCACCACCGGTCCGCTGGGTCAGGGTATTGCGAATGCGGTTGGTATGGCCATCGCGGAGAAAACTCTGGCGGCGCAGTTCAACCGCCCGGGCCACGACATTGTTGACCACTTCACCTACGCGTTCATGGGCGACGGCTGCATGATGGAAGGTATCTCTCACGAGGTATGCTCCCTGGCCGGTACCCTGAAACTGGGCAAGCTGGTGGCGTTCTATGACGACAACGGCATCTCTATCGACGGTCACGTGGAAGGCTGGTTCACCGATGACACCGCGAAGCGTTTTGAAGCCTACGGCTGGCACGTGGTGCGCGGCGTTGACGGTCACGATGCTGACTCGATTAAACGCGCGGTAGAAGAAGCGCGTGCGGTCACCGACAAACCGTCCCTGCTGATGTGCAAAACCATCATCGGTTTCGGTTCGCCGAACAAAGCCGGTACCCACGACTCCCACGGCGCGCCGCTGGGCGACGCGGAAATCGCGCTGACCCGCGAAGCGCTCGGCTGGAAACACCCGGCGTTTGAAATCCCGTCTGAAATCTATGCCCGGTGGGATGCCAAAGAAGCCGGCCAGGCGAAAGAGTCCGCGTGGAACGAGAAATTCGCCGCCTACGCCAGAGCCTTCCCGCAGGAAGCCGCCGAGTTTACCCGCCGTATGAAAGGCGAGATGCCGGCCGATTTCGACGCGAAAGCGAACGAATTCATCGCGAAGCTGCAGGCTAACCCGGCGAAAATCGCCAGCCGTAAAGCGTCCCAGAACGCCATTGAAGCTTTCGGCCCGCTGCTGCCTGAGTTCCTCGGCGGCTCCGCTGACCTGGCGCCAAGTAACCTGACCCTGTGGTCCGGCTCTAAGGCCATCAACGAAGACGCTGCCGGTAACTATATCCACTACGGCGTGCGTGAATTCGGTATGACCGCGATTGCCAACGGTATCGCCCTGCACGGCGGTTTCCTGCCGTACACCTCCACCTTCCTGATGTTCGTCGAGTACGCGCGTAACGCGGTACGTATGGCGGCGCTGATGAAGCAGCGTCAGGTGATGGTCTACACTCACGACTCCATCGGTCTGGGCGAAGACGGCCCGACGCACCAGCCGGTTGAGCAGGTGGCTTCCCTGCGCGTCACTCCGAACATGTCCACATGGCGTCCGTGCGACCAGGTGGAATCCGCCATTGCGTGGAAATACGGCGTGGAGCGTCAGGACGGCCCGACCGCGCTGATCCTCTCCCGTCAGAACCTGGCGCAGCAGGAGCGTACCGAAGAGCAGCTGGCGAACGTCGCCCGCGGCGGCTACGTGCTGAAAGACTGCGCGGGACAGCCGGAGCTGATCTTCATCGCCACCGGTTCTGAAGTGGAGCTGGCGGTTGGCGCTTACGAAAAACTGACAGCCGAAGGCGTGAAGGCGCGCGTGGTTTCCATGCCGTCCACCGACGCGTTCGACAAGCAGGATGCCGCTTACCGTGAAGCCGTGCTGCCGAAAGCCGTCTCTGCGCGCGTGGCCATCGAAGCGGGTATCGCCGACTACTGGTTCAAATACGTGGGCCTGAATGGCGCGATCGTTGGCATGACCACCTTCGGTGAGTCTGCGCCGGCGGAGCAGCTGTTTGAAGAGTTTGGCTTCACCGTGGACAACGTGGTCGCGAAAGCGAAAGCGCTGCTGTAGTTCTTTTACCGCCTCCGGGTTACGGGCCAGCGCGGTCGGGTAGCCCGGACAGGTGCGCAGCACCGCCTCCGGGTAAAAACTCTGGCTGCCGCCGTAAAAAACGGGTCGCTCTGGCGGCCCGTTTCTTTTTCAGACCACCCTCAGCACCCTGCCTTTTTCCAGAAGCACCCGGCGGGAAAAGTGCCGCCGTGTAAACGCCTCATCGTGGCTGATGGCCACTACGCTGGCCCCTCTTTTGCGGCAAACCGCCAGCCACGCTTCAAATATTGCCAGCCAGTGCTGGTCAAAATCGCGGCTGGGTTCGTCAAGCAGCAGTATTTCTGGCGCCATGGCTTCCAGAGAGGCGACGGCGACCATCCTGCGTTGGGCGGTATGTAAATCCAGCGGATGCGCGTCGGCTACGCTCTCCAGCCGGCATAATTTCAGCGCCGCCGCGGTGCGTTGCGCAACCTCCGCAGGAGGCAGTTTCTGGAGCCGCAGCCCAAAGGCGACCTCTTCCGCGACTTTGCTGTGGAAGAGCTGGTTTTCGGCCTCCTGAAACAGCACGCCGATGATATTGGCGCGTTGACGGTTTTTGTATTGCGCAATCGGCTTATCCAGCAAATTGACGCTACCGGACGTGGCGGGTAGCAGTCCGGCCATCACCCGCAGCAGGGTGGATTTCCCCGCGCCGTTATCGCCGGTGAGCGCCAGCCATTCCCCCTGGCCGAGCGCCAGCGAGATATTTTGCAGACAGTCAGCCGTCGCGCCGGGCCAGCGCCAGGTCACCTGATTCAACGTTAGCATAGCGGGGAAAGCGCTCCATCGTGCAGTCGCCATCCCTGCTGACACCAGGCAAGAAAAGGCGAAGGGGGGCGTTCAAAAAGGATAATCAACGAACGCTGCGCCAGCGCCCAGTGCCCCAGGCGCTCCAGAAGCATAGCGCTTGCCTGCGCCGTCAGGCGGCTAAAGGCTTCGTCAAGGATCAGTAGCGTTGGCCGCATAGCCAGCGCGCAGGCGATCGCCACCCGCTGGGTTTCTCCCCCGGATAGCGTGGAGGGGTGGCGATGTCGTAACGCCTGGCACGCCGTCAGCGTCAGCGCTTCGTCAATACGGCGCATAATCTCCTCTTCGCTGAGGCAGAGATTTTCAGGGCCAAAAGCGACCTCTTCTTCGACGCTGAAGGTACAGCCGGAAAGCTGGAGATAGGGTGATTGCTGGACCAGCTGGATGGCCTGCGCCCGTTCGACCAGCGATTGCTGGCCGATGGGGATACCAAGCAGGGTGCCTTTACCTTCGATATCGCCGGGCAGAAAATCCGGATACCAGCCCGCCATAATCTGCGCCAGAGTGCTTTTCCCGCTGCCGCTATCGCCAAAAATCGCCACCATGCCGGGCTGCGAATAATGGAAATCAAAGCATGCCGCAGATCGCGCCGCCTGGGTCGGGTGGTAGCGGAATTGTTCTAACGTAACCATAGCCAGGCTCCAGCTTCAGCGACCATCGCCAGCAGCATGCCGTAACGCGCCAGACGTTGTAAGGCGCTGTCTTTCGGCGCCCAAAGCGTGGTGCGCCGACGATGTAAACGAAATGCCCGCATATCCAGCGCCGCTCCGCGTATCGCCAGATCGTTAAGCGCGTTGTGGGTCAGAGGGATAATGAGCGCAGGCATAGCGCGCAGCCGCTGATAGCCGTTCTCGTCCAGCGGTACGCCGCGGGCGCGTTGGGCCTCGTGGATAATCGTCAGCTGGCGCTTTAGCTGTTCGACAACCAGCAGCGGGCCAGCGAACAGATAAGCGACGCCCGGCGGCAGGCGTGAAGCAAACAGGGCGCGAATAAAGCGCTGTACCGGTACGTACTCCATCCACAGCTGTGACGTTGAAACAATCGCCAGAATTCTCAGCCACAGCGTGATGGCGCTGGCCCAGCGCTGCGGGTCGCGGGGGTGGCCGCTCAGCCACTGGGTAAACCAGCCGCCGTGGACCAGCCACAGGCCAATGCCCAGCGAGAAGAGGAGCCAGGCGACGTATTTTGCCCGCCGCCGCGTCGCCCTGAACAGCAGCAAGCTGAGAAATGCCGCAGCGCTATACACCGGCAGCGCCGTCTCTGCGGGCAGCAGCAGCGTAGTCGCCGCCGCCAGCGCCCAGAGGGTTAATGACGTAAAAGGGTGCATTAGCGTACGGCAGACATCGCAGGAAACTGACGCAGCGTGCGCAGCGGCAGCTGGCGCAGCAGGATCCAGACGATAATCGCGGTAAGGATTTTATCCACCAGATTAGCGCCTAAGACGGTAATCGCCACCGATTCCAGCAGATTCTGACCTGCCGAATGGATCCAGGCGACAAACAGATCCGCGCCGCTGCCCGTCACGCCGCCGAACAGCGCCGTACGCAGCGGTACGGCGACCGCGGTCACGGCGAGGGTAATGACAACGCCGCTAATGACCACCTTCGGTAAGGTGCGGAACCATCCCGCGCGCGCCAGCCATCCGGCGACCAGACCAATCACCATCGCCACCGGCGCAAAGGCGGCGGCAATCGGATCGGTCAGCAGCCCCCACAGGAGGTTGGTCAGTAACCCGGTCAACATTCCAATGACCGGGCCGAGTAAAACCGCGCTGATTAAGGTGCCGATCGAATCGAGAAAGATGGGAAGCTTTAACAGACTGATGAGCTGTCCGCCGATCATATTGATGGCGACGGCGATCGCAATCAGCACCAGGGACTGGCTGGTAAATTGGCGACGAGCCATATAAACCTCTTTAAGGGGAAAAGTTATCGGGATGAAATGACCAGTTCGTCATAGCCGGAAACCGCGCACGGCTGACGGCTAAACGCCAGGGAGGTCAGTTCGCCTATCACCAGCTCAAGGGTGGTGCGGACGGTACAGCCGGGCATCATATGGCCGCCGAGCATAGCGCCTTGCGGATCGGATATCGCTAAATGGAGATGTTCGCCTTGCCATTCCAGCGTGCCGTTCAGGGAGATAACCTCATAGGTTCCGGTCAAAAAAGTGGTCTCATCCTGGCCGGCAAAACGTAATGCCGCATCGCTTAAGCTGCCGGTACAGCCGGCTATCCAGGCAGCCTGAATCTGTTGCTCTTGTATGAAGGCGCGCAGGCGTGAAAAAACCTCCTCGCCCGGAAGTAAGCGAAGCGCATAGTAACGAGCCGCAGAGGGCTGCAAGTGGGGGATTGTCATTTTTTCGAGGGACTCCGAGACTCGGACGTAACGGTCATCATATCGCCGCTAAACGGTATAGTTTCTGATATAAATCAGTGTTTGCCGCCCGGCAACGAAAAGATTTTGCTACGCTTATTCGTCATTGTGGAATAGGGAATAAATTCCACGGCAGAGAGGGTAAAAGTGTGATGTAAGTCAGATAAATGGTTTCTCCGGCTGGACAATCATTCCTTTTATTCCTTGTTTGGCTTATTCTAGCTGAAGCGTTTCAGTCGTCTAAATGTTCGACAATTAATCAATCAGTCGCAGTTTGCGACAGGTAAGGTTTCCCTTAGAGCGTTGCTGCATTACTCTGTCAGCCACCTCATATCATGGATAGCCTTGCAGGAGACCTATGACCATACGCATTGCGATTAATGGCTTCGGTCGCATCGGGCGTAACGTGGTTCGTGCTTTGTATGAATCCGGGCGTCGTGCGGAAATTACCGTGGTGGCAATCAATGAACTGGCGGATGCTGCCGGCATCGCGCATTTATTGAAATATGACACCAGCCATGGGCGCTTTGCCTGGGATATACGTCAGGAGAGAGAGCAGCTGTTTGTTGGCGACGATGCCATTCGTCTTCTGCATGAATCTTCCCTTGAGGCGTTGCCCTGGCGGGAACTGGCGGTTGATGTGGTGCTTGACTGTACCGGCGTTTACGGCAGCCGCGAGCATGGCGAAGCCCATCTTCAGGCCGGCGCCAGAAAAGTGCTTTTTTCACACCCTGGCGGCAACGACCTCGACGCGACGATCGTTTTTGGCGTAAATCATGCTGAGCTCAGAACCGAGCACCGTATCGTCTCCAACGCCTCCTGCACCACCAACTGCATTATTCCGGTCATTAAGCTGTTAGATGATGCCTACGGCATAGAGTCAGGAACGGTAACCACGATCCACTCATCAATGAACGATCAGCAGGTCATTGATTCCTGGCATCCGGATTTACGCAGGACGCGAGCGGCCAGCCAATCAATCATCCCGGTTGATACTAAGCTTGCTGCGGGGATCACGCGTTTTTTCCCTCAGTTTAACGATCGCTTTGAAGCGATCGCGGTTCGTGTACCGACGATTAATGTGACGGCGATCGACCTTAGCGTAACGGTGAAAAAACCGGTAAAAGCAAGTGAAGTCAACCAGTTGCTGCAAAAAGCAGCACTGGGTGCATTTCATGGTATAGTTGACTATACGGAATTGCCGTTAGTCTCGATAGATTTCAACCACGATCCCCATAGCGCCATTGTCGATGGCACACAAACGCGGGTAAGTGGCGCGCATTTGATCAAAACGCTGGTCTGGTGCGATAACGAATGGGGCTTTGCTAACCGGATGCTCGACACCACGTTAGCGATGGCCGCACAAGGTTTCAGGTAAGGCGCTCAGGCGCCTGCAAAACTTTATCAAGAATCAACGAGAGGATTCACCATGTCTGTAATTAAGATGACCGATCTGGATCTGGCTGGTAAACGCGTTTTTATCCGTGCGGATCTGAACGTACCGGTTAAAGAAGGGAAAGTAACCAGCGACGCGCGTATCCGTGCTTCTCTGCCGACCATCGAACTGGCCCTGAAACAGGGTGCGAAAGTGATGGTCACTTCCCACCTGGGTCGTCCTACCGAAGGCGAGTACAACGAAGAATTCTCTCTGCTGCCGGTTGTTAACTACCTCAAAGACAAACTGTCTAACCCGGTACGTCTGGTTAAAGATTACCTGGACGGCGTTGAAGTCGCTGCCGGTGAGCTGGTGGTTCTGGAAAACGTTCGCTTTAACAAAGGCGAGAAAAAAGATGACGAAGCGCTGGCGAAAAAATACGCTGCGCTGTGCGATGTCTTTGTTATGGATGCGTTCGGTACCGCTCACCGCGCGCAGGCTTCTACTCACGGTATCGGCAAATTCGCTGACGTCGCTTGCGCAGGTCCGCTGCTGGCCGCTGAGCTGGACGCCCTGGGTAAAGCGCTGAAAGAACCGGCTCGTCCGATGGTTGCTATCGTGGGTGGTTCTAAAGTTTCTACCAAACTGACCGTTCTGGACTCCCTGTCTAAAATCGCTGACCAGCTGATCGTCGGCGGCGGCATTGCCAACACCTTCGTTGCCGCTCAGGGCCACAACGTCGGTAAGTCCCTGTACGAAGCCGATCTGGTTGACGAAGCGAAACGCCTGCTGACGACCTGCGATATCCCGGTTCCGACTGACGTTCGCGTGGCAACCGAGTTCTCTGAAACCGCAACCGCTACCCTGAAATCTGTTAACGACATCAAAGATGAAGAGCAGATTCTGGACCTGGGCGATGCTTCCGCAGAGAAACTGGCTGAAATCCTGAAAAATGCCAAAACCATCCTGTGGAACGGCCCGGTCGGCGTGTTCGAATTCCCGAACTTCCGCAAAGGGACTGAAATCGTAGCTAACGCCATCGCAGATAGCGAAGCGTTCTCCATCGCAGGCGGCGGCGACACCCTGGCAGCAATCGACCTGTTCGGCATTGCTGACAAAATCTCCTACATCTCCACCGGCGGCGGCGCATTCCTCGAATTCGTGGAAGGTAAAGTTCTGCCGGCAGTAGCCATGCTCGAAGAGCGCGCTAAGCAGTAATTCAGTTCAGGCGGGGAGACCCGCCTGTTTTTCAGCGCGCGTAAAAGCTCGCGAACCTTCTTCAACGGTCGAAGATACAGATACAGGACTACGTAACATGTCTAAAATTTTTGATTTCGTAAAACCGGGCGTCATCACTGGCGACGACGTTCAGAAAGTGTTCCAGGTAGCTAAAGAAAACAACTTTGCTCTGCCAGCGGTAAACTGCGTGGGTACTGATTCCATCAACGCCGTTCTGGAAGCAGCTGCAAAAGTTCGTTCTCCGGTTATCGTTCAGTTCTCTAACGGCGGCGCAGCGTTCATCGCGGGCAAAGGCGTGAAAACTGACGTTCCTCAGGGCGCAGCCATCCTGGGCGCTATCTCTGGCGCGCATCACGTTCATCAGATGGCTGAACATTACGGTGTTCCGGTTATCCTGCACACTGACCACTGCGCTAAGAAACTGCTGCCGTGGATCGACGGTCTGCTGGACGCGGGTGAAAAACACTTCGCCGCGACCGGTAAACCGCTGTTCTCTTCTCACATGATTGACCTGTCTGAAGAGTCCCTGCACGAAAACATCGAGATCTGTTCTAAGTACCTGGCGCGTATGGCCAAAATGGACATGACTCTGGAAATCGAACTGGGCTGCACCGGCGGCGAAGAAGACGGCGTGGACAACAGCCACATGGACGCTTCTGCTCTGTACACCCAGCCGGAAGACGTTGATTACGCGTACACCGAGCTGAGCAAAATCAGCCCGCGTTTCACCATCGCCGCTTCCTTCGGTAACGTACACGGCGTTTACAAGCCGGGCAACGTGGTACTGACCCCGACTATCCTGCGCGACTCTCAGGAATACGTTTCTAAGAAACACAACCTGCCGCACAACAGCCTGAACTTCGTATTCCACGGTGGTTCCGGTTCTTCCGCTCAGGAAATCAAAGACTCCGTAAGCTACGGCGTGATCAAAATGAACATCGATACCGATACCCAATGGGCAACCTGGGACGGTATCCTGCAGTACTACAAAACTAACGAAGCTTACCTGCAGGGCCAGCTGGGCAACCCGAAAGGCGAAGACCAGCCGAACAAGAAATACTACGATCCGCGCGTATGGCTGCGCGCTGCACAGACGTCCATGGTGACCCGTCTGGAGCAGGCATTTAAAGAGCTGAACGCGATCGACGTCCTGTAAGAAAGATTTGTTGCTTACCCGGAAGCCCGCAGAAATGCGGGCTTTTTTATTATCTGAACAACATGAAATGTTGCTAAATAAATGTGATCAATTTGGCAAAACGCACTCTTATTGTTTACCCTTAACCTGTTTGTAATTATCAGGTTTGGTTATTTTTTCCCCGTCCGGGTATCCATAAGGAAAGTTGAATGGAAGATTTGAACGTTGTCGATAGCATAAATAACGCCGGTTCATGGCTGGTGCGCAATCAGGCATTACTGCTGAGCTATGCCGTCAACATTGTCGCGGCTATCGCGATTATTATTGTCGGTTTGATCGTGGCGCGGATTGTTTCCAACACCGTCAATCGCCTGATGCGGGCGCGGCATATTGATGCCACCGTTGCCGATTTTCTCTCTGCGCTGGTACGCTACGCCGTTATTGCTTTTACCCTGATCGCCGCTCTCGGCCGCGTGGGCGTGCAAACCGCCTCGGTGATCGCGGTGCTCGGCGCCGCGGGCTTAGCCGTCGGTCTGGCGCTGCAGGGCTCGCTGTCTAACCTTGCCGCTGGCGTCCTGCTGGTGGTCTTCCGCCCGTTCCGCGCCGGTGAATACGTTGACCTTGGCGGTATCGCGGGAACCGTGCTGAACGTGCAGATTTTCTCCACGACCCTGCGCAGCGCGGATGGCAAAATCGTGGTGGTGCCGAACGGTAAAATCATTGCCGGGAATATCATCAACTTCTCCCGCGAGCCGGTGCGCCGCAACGAGTTTATCATCGGCGTGGCCTACGACGCTGATATCGATAAAGTGAAGCAGCTGCTCACCAATATCATCGAATCGGATGAACGTATCCTCAAAGATCGTGAAATGACCGTGCGTCTCAATGAACTGGGCGCTTCTTCGGTGAACTACGTGGTGCGCGTATGGAGTAAGAGCAGCGATCTGCAAAGCGTATACTGGGACGTTCTGGAGCGTATTAAGCGCGACTTTGACGCCAACGGCATCGGCTTCCCGTATCCGCAGATGGACGTTCACGTCATTCGTCCGCAGGAAAAAGCAGAGTAATTCTCCTCTTTTATACAGGCCGGTTCGTCCGGCCTTTTTTCTGCGCCCTATTAGTAGTTCTTATTAACGATTAAAATTTTCAATTTCCTCTAATGATTTCCGCGCGCTATATTCCCCGGCATTGACTCTTTCAGTGGAAATCACTTGCGATGTTATCGTATTACTTTCAGGGCCTTGCCCTGGGAGCGGCCATGATTTTGCCGCTCGGTCCGCAAAACGCCTTTGTGATGAATCAGGGCATTCGCCGTCAGTACCACCTGATGATTGCTCTGCTGTGCGCCATCAGCGATCTGCTGCTGATCTGCGCCGGGATTTTTGGCGGCAGCGCGCTGCTGATGCAGTCACCGTGGCTGCTGGCGCTGGTGACCTGGGGCGGCGTCGCTTTTTTATTGTGGTACGGCTTTGGCGCGCTGAAAACGGCCTTGAGCAGCAATCTGGCGCTGGCCAGCGCGGAAGTGATGAAGCAGGGGCGCTGGAAAATTATCGTCACCATGCTGGCGGTCACCTGGCTGAATCCGCACGTGTATCTGGATACGTTTGTGGTTCTCGGCAGCCTTGGCGGGCAGCTGGCGATGGAGCCGAAGCGCTGGTTTGCCTTAGGTACCATCAGCGCCTCATTCTTATGGTTCTTTGGGCTGGCCCTGCTGGCCGCCTGGCTCGCTCCGCGCCTGCGTACGGCGAAGGCGCAGCGCATTATCAACGTGCTGGTCGGTCTGGTGATGTGGGTCATTGCCTTCCAGCTGGCGAAGGACGGCTTCGCTCATGTGCAGGCGCTGCTTAACTAAGCCTTGTCCGATGGACTTTCTCCGCGTACGCGCTAAGCTTGCAGGCATGCGTCTGCGTATAGACGACCAATGTAAGATGGAGAAACGACAGTGAAGTTAAAAGTCATGGCCCTGGCGGCGGCACTCGGATTTAGCGCAATGGCGGTTCAGGCAAACGAGTTGCCAAACGGCCCACATATTGTCACTTCAGGTACCGCCAGCGTCGCTGCGGTTCCTGATATCGCTACGCTGGCGATTGAAGTAAACGTCTCCGCGAAAGACGCGGCATCCGCTAAAAAACAGGCCGATGAGCGCGTGGCCCAGTATCTCTCCTTCCTGGAGAAGAGCGGCATTGCGAAGAAAGACATTAACTCAGCTAACCTGCGTACCCAGCCTGATTACGACTATCAGAACGGTAAAAGCATTCTTAAGGGCTACCGCGCGGTGCGTAGCGTTGAAGTGACGCTGCGCCAGCTGGATAAGCTCAACGGTCTGTTAGATGGGGCGCTTAAAGCCGGCCTGAATGAGATCCGTTCGGTCTCACTGGGCGTGGCGCAGCCGGACGCTTATAAAGATAAAGCGCGTAAAGCGGCGATTGATGATGCCATTCACCAGGCTCAGGAGCTGGCTACCGGGTTCCACGGCAAACTGGGGCCCGTCTACAGCGTTCGCTATCATGTCTCCAACTACCAGCCGAGCCCGATGGTGCGGATGATGAAAGCCGATGCGGCGCCGGTTTCTGCTCAGGAAACCTACGAGCAGGCGACCATTCAGTTTGATGACCAGGTGGACGTGGTGTTTGAGCTGCAGCCGACCCAGCCTGCGCCAGCATCTGCGGAACCGGCGAAACCCGCTGAAGAACCCAAAGCCGCACAGTAATCCTGTCGCCCGGCCTTCGCGCCGGGTTTTTTCTGTCACTATCTGTAAAATTGAGAGCGCGACAAAAGTCTTTTCCCTGAATAAGGTAAGGATATATCCCTGTTCTACGATGAGGTGAGCATGGATATCTTTATTTCGAAAAAGATGCGCAATTTCATTCTGTTGGCGCAGACCAATAATATTGCCAGAGCGGCGGAAAAAATTCATATGACCGCGTCTCCCTTCGGCAAAAGCATCGCTGCGCTGGAGGATCAGATCGGCTATACGCTATTTACCCGTAAAGATAACAGCATCAGCCTCAATAAAGCGGGGCAGGAGCTCTATCAGAAGCTGTTTCCCATTTATCAGCGCTTATCGGCCATCGATAACGAAATTCACTATTCCGCGCACCGCTCGCGCAACATCGTTATCGGCATCGACAATACCTATCCAACGATTATTTTCGATCAGCTCATCAGCCTGGGCGATAAATACGATGGCGTAACCACCCAGGCCGTGGAGTTCAGCGAGAATGGCGTGATTGATAACCTGTTCGATCGCCAGCTGGATTTTATTATCTCGCCGCAGCATGTTTCGCCCCGCGTGCAGGAGCTGGAAAATTTGACCATTAGCGAACTGGCGCCGCTGCGTCTGGGGTTTCTGGTTTCCCGCCGTTATGAAGATAAGCCGCCGCAGGATCTGTTACGTGAGCTGCCCTGGCTGCAGATGCGTTTCCAGAATCGGGCCAATTTTGAGGCGATGCTGGACGCGTATATGCGCCCCAGCGGGATCAACCCGACGATTATCTATCGCCCCTACAGCTTTATGGCCAAAATTAGCGCCGTAGAGCGCGGGCAGTTTTTGACGGTTATCCCTTACTTCGCCTGGCGTCTGGTGAATCCGGCGAAGCTGAAGTACTTCGACGCGCCCGGCAGCGCGATGTATATGCAGGAGTATCTCTATTCGCTGAAAAATCATCGCTATACCGCCACGATGCTTCAGCACATTACTGAAGATCGCGACGGCGCGGAGGGCTAGCCGAGCATTGAACCGTGCTCAAGCAGATTACGATGCAGGTCGAAGGCGTGGGCGAGGTCGTGGTGAATATGTCCGCCGGGAGCGCTCTCCAGATAGCGATGTAAATAGTCCCGGTAGAGCGGATGCGCGCAGTTATCAATGATGGCGCGGGCGCGCTGCAGCGGCGATAGCCCGCGCAGATCGGCGATACCCTGCTCGGTAACGATCGCCTTCACGCTGTGCTCGCTGTGATCGACATGGCTGCACATCGGCACGATGGTGGAGATCTTCCCGTCCTTGGCGATGGACGGCGCCATAAAGATAGAGAGCCAGGCGTTGCGTTCAAAATCGCCGCTACCGCCGATGCCGTTCATCAGATTCACCCCGGCTACGTGCGTCGAGTTGGCGTGACCGTAGATATCAAACTCCAGCCCCACGTTGAGGGCGATAACCCCCAGACGGCGGATAATTTCCGGATGATTGGAGATTTCCTGCGGGCGCAGGACAATACGGCTGGCGAAGAAATCCATATTGTCGTAAATCTTGCGCAACGAACCAGCGGATATCGTCAGGCTGGAGGCGCTGACGCCGGTGATTTTCCCCGTTTCCAGCAGATGAACCACCGACTCCTGTAAAACTTCCGAGTACATCATAAAAGCGGGGATATCCGGATTTTCGCCCAGCCGCGCCATGACCGCGTTGTTGATATTGCCCACGCCGCTTTGCAGCGGCAGAAATTCAGGCGGGATGCGTCCGCGAGCCATCTCTTCCAGTAGAAAGGTGACCACGTTATCGGCAATTTTCTGACAAACCGGATTATTGTTATCCAGAACGTTTCCGGCGTCGGGCAGCTCGGTCTCCACCACAGCGACAATCTTTTTTGGATCGATTTGCACGTACCGGCTGCCCACGCGATCCATCGCATGAAAGATGGCGATGCTGTTGCGCCGCGCCGGGGCGCCGGGGATCACGATATCGGCCAGCTCGGCAACCCGCGGGCTGTGATAGTGATTCAGCTCAATGATCACTTTCTTCGCCCGCAGCAGCCAGGTTGGCGCGTTGCCGATACCGCTGGTGAGCCAGACCCGTCCGTCCGGCGCGATAGCCGAAGCTTCGATCACCGCGACATCAATCTCGCCAAAGAACCCATAGTTGACCATTTGCGCCACTTCGCTCAGGTGCAGATCGACAAACTTCACCTGCCCCTGGTTGATTTTTTGCCGCAGTCCGGAGGCGGTCTGATACGGCGCGCGCCACGAGACGGCATCGGCTGCCGATAGCGCATCATCGGCGGCGGCGCTGATGGAGGCGCCGGTCAGCAAGCGGATCTGAAAAGGCTTCTGCGCCCGATGTAATTCATCAGCGCGGCGAGCGATGGCCGCGGGCAGCGCTTTAGGCGAACCGGCGGGCGTGAATCCGCTGAACGCCACCATCTGGTCGTGCTGGATAATCTCCGCCGCTTCATCGGCGCTCATCCGTTTCATTTTATACTCCTTAATCCGGCGTGATTAATGGCCGACGAACTCAGGTTTACGCTTTTCCATAAACGCGCTCATGCCTTCCTGATAATCCACGCTGTCGTAGACGGCGCGACGCATTCCCTGAATGCGTTCGAACTCATCGGAATTCATGGTGTGGGCTTCGCCAAGCACGCGCAGCTCTTCCTTAATGACCGCGATCGCCAGCGGCGCTTTCTCGGAGATGTGGTGCGCCATCTGCAAGGTAAAATCTTCCAGTTCGTTGGCGTCCACCACGTGATTGAGAATACCGACCGCCAGCGCGCGCTGGGCGGTAATCGGCAGGGCGGTGAAAATCAGCTCTTTCACGATATGAAAGCCGGCGTCGCGGGTCAGATTGTGGATGCCGACCAGGTTGTAGGGCACGCCGAGATTCACCGGCGTCATAGAGAACGTTGACGTGCTGGCGGCGATGATCAGATCGGAGCTCATGATCATCTCAAACGCGCCGCCCCAGACGCTGCCTTCGACCATGGAGATCACCGGTTTCGGATACTTTTGGATCATACGGGTGATCTGACGCAGCGGATCGTCATACGAGAGCGGATCGCGGCGCCCGCCGGGCAATTCGTGGATGTCATGGCCGGCGGAGAAAACCTTTGCTCCCCCGGGCGCGCGTAAAATGACGCAGCGAATTTCCGGCCGGTTGAGGTCGCTCAGCGCCTGCATCAGATCGTCGATAAACACCTTGCTTAAGGCGTTGAGCTTGCGGCTATAGTTGAACTCAATCACCGCAACCTTGCGGATAATTTCGACATTAACATATTGATAAGACATAAATATCCTTTTACGCAAAGTAATGATTCTGGAGGAATTCGCTAATCTGCCGCAGGCCGGTGCGCGGCGAGAGGCCGTTGTTTTTCACCGCCTGTAGCGTTTGCTGGAAGTAGCGTGCAAAGTCGGTTCGGGCAAACAGCAGGTGCAGCGCCTCGGTTTCGGCCTGCTTTTGCAGCCACTCCAGCGCCTGGCGCTGGCGCAGTTTTTCCAGCTCGCCGCTGTCGGTGAGGGTGGTTTTGAAGTCAAGAATTGCGAGCCAGACGGCTTCGATGCCGCGCTGCTCCAGCGCGCTACAGCTCAAAACGCGCGGCTGCCACGCGGCGTGCTTGCGGCGCAGAATATGCAGGGCGGATTCATACATATGACGGGTGATTGCCACGCTGGCGCGGTTCTCGCCATCATCTTTATTGATAACCACGATATCCGCCATCTCCATAATCCCCTTCTTAATGCCCTGCAGATCGTCACCGCCGCCGGCGATCTGCAGCGAGATAAAGCAGTCCACCAGCCGGGAGACCTCCGTTTCCGACTGGCCGACGCCGACGGTTTCGACAATTACCGCGTCATAGCCCGCCGCTTCGCACAGCAGTATCAGCTCCCGCGCGCGCAGGCTGGTGCCGCCCAGATGGCCGCTGGAGGGCACCGGGCGGATAAATGCCGAGTCCGATCGCGCCAGGTCGATCATGCGCGTCTTGTCGCCAAGAATGCTGCCGCCGCTGACCGGGCTGCTCGGATCGACCGCTATCACCGCGACCCGCAGGCCGTGGCGAATCAGCAGCATGCCGAAAGCTTCCAGAAAAGTGCTTTTTCCGGCCCCCGGCGTGCCGGTGACGCCGAGGCGCAGGGCGTTGCCGGTGAAGGGCATAATGGCATCCAGCAGCTGTGCGCTTAGCGCCTGGTGGCGGGGATGCTGGCTCTCCACCAGCGTCATGGCCTGGGCGAGCGTGGCCCGCTCGCCCAGGCGTAGTCGCCGCACGGCGTCCGTCAGCGTGGCGTGGTTAATCATGATATTGGCTAATCCTCATCAGGACGTCGCGTACGCTCTCCAGCATCGGCGTACCGGGGCCGTAAATGGCGGCCACGCCGCGCGCCTGCAGGAAGGCGTAATCCTGCGGCGGGATGACGCCGCCGGCGATGACGCAGATATCTTCCCGCCCCCATTTTTTCAGCGCATCGACCAGCTCGGGGATCAGCGTTTTGTGGCCTGCCGCCAGCGAGGAGGCGCCCACCACGTGCACGTCGTTTTCCACCGCCAGGCGGGCGATCTCTTCTGGCGTGGAAAACATCGGGCTCAGGTCAACGTCGAAGCCGAGATCGGAATAGGCGCTGGCGATCACTTTGGCCCCGCGATCGTGGCCGTCCTGACCCATTTTGGCGATCAGAATGCGCGGGCGGCGGCCGCGTTCCGCGAAGAATTTTTCGGTTTGCGCAACAATAGCGTCGAACTCGCCGGCGGCTTTGTCTGACTGGTGGTAGCTTTGCGCAATCACGCCGGTGACGCACTGGCTGGGTACCAGGTAGCGGTCAAACGCCGCCTCCAGCGCGTCGGAAATTTCGCCCAGCGTGGCGCGAACGCGGGCGGCGTTGATGGCGGCGGCCAGCAGGTTTTCACCATGCTGCGCGGCGTGGGTGAGGGCGTTCAGCGCGGCTTTTACCGTCACGTCGTCCCGACTGGCGCGAATTTTTTTCAGCGAGGCGATCTGTTCGTTGCGCACCTTGACGTTGTCGATCTCCAGTACCGCCGTTTCATCTTCTTTTTCCAGCTTGTACTTATTGACGCCGACGATGACGCGCTTGCCCTGGTCGATCAGCGATTGTTCGCGGGCGGAGGCCTCTTCGATCATCCGTTTCGGCAGTCCGGCCTCGATCGCCTTTGCCATTCCGCCCGCGTCGTCGATCTGCTGCATAATGGCCCGCGCCTGCTTGACGATCCGATCGGTCAGCGATTCGAGGTAGTACGATCCGGCCAGCGGGTCTACGGTGCGGCAGATCTCTGACTCCTCCTGGATGATGATTTGCGTATTACGCGCGATACGGGCGGAAAAGTCGGTGGGCAGGCCAAGCGCCTCGTCGAAAGCGTTGGTGTGCAGCGACTGGGTGCCGCCGAGCGTGGCGCCGAGCGCTTCGATAGTGGTGCGGATCACGTTGTTATACGGATCCTGCTCGGTGAGGCTCCAGCCGGAGGTCTGGCAGTGGGTGCGCAGGGCTAAGGATTTCGGATTGGTAGCGCCGAAGCCGCTTACCGCTTCGCTCCACAGGTAGCGTGCGGCGCGCAGCATGGCGACGTTCATAAACAGATCCATACCGATGCCGAAGAAAAACGACAGGCGCGGAGCGAAGTCATCGATTTTCAGTCCGGCGGAGAGCGCGGTCTTGATGTATTCGATACCGTCAGCCAGGGTAAAGGCCACCTGCTGCACGCAGTTGGCTCCGGCTTCGCCCATGTGGTAGCCGCTGATGCTAATGGTGTTAAAGCGCGGCATGTTGCCCGAACACCAGGCGATGATGTCGGCGATAATGCGCATTGAGGGCTTTGGCGGGTAAATATAGGTATTCCGGCACAGGTACTCTTTCAGAATATCGTTCTGGATCGTGCCGGTGAGCTGTTCAGGCGCAACCCCTTGTTCTTCCGCCGCGACGATATAAAACGCCATTATCGGCAGCACGGCGCCGTTCATGGTCATCGATACGGACATCTTATCCAGCGGGATCCGATCGAATAAAATCTTCATGTCTTCGACGGTATCGATCGCCACGCCGGCTTTCCCCACGTCGCCCGCCACGCGCGGGTTATCGGAGTCATAGCCCCGATGGGTCGCGAGGTCGAAGGCGACGGAAAGCCCTTTCTGCCCGGCGGCGAGGTTGCGGTGATAGAAAGCGTTGGACTCTTTGGCGGTAGAGAAACCGGCGTACTGGCGGATGGTCCACGGCTGTGCGGTGTACATGGTGGCGCGCGGGCCGCGAACGTAAGGCGGCAGGCCGGGTAGGGTGCCGGTCACTTCCAGATTATCAAGATCGGCTTCGGTATACAGCGGCTTAACGTCAATGCCCTCTGCCGTCTGTTTTACCAGGGCATCGACGGTTTTTTCCCGCCGGCTGAGCTCTTTGTTGGCGAGCGTTTGCCACTCCCGTAACTCTGACATGTTGTGCTCCGTATGCGCAATGAAATGGGATATTGCAAATACGGTGAGCTTTTTCATCGCCTCTGTCGCCAGCAAAAAATAGCCATCGATGCGTCGTTTTTTGCCGCATGAAATGTTTTATTTTGTGATGTATTTCAAAGATATGAACAGGAGAAGGTGGGTCATACAGGCCGGACGGCGCCGGCCTGCTTGCGGGGGTTAATCTTGTCTCAACACCTTGTGGCCGTAATCGATCAGCGCATCGGTCACCCGGCGCATCATGCGGCTTTCCGGGGCAAAACGGTGCCAGTAGAGCATCCGGCGCTGGAACAGGCCCGGCGTGAGGTTAATCAGTTCGCCGCTGTTCAGCTCTCTCTCAATTTGCAGATGCGGGATCATACAGCAGGTTGTTCCCTGACGGGCCAGCTGCACAAAGGCTTCCGAGGAGTTCACGATATGGCAGGGCACGCTGCCCGGCGGCAAATCGAAGTTCTGCTGCAAAAAGGCCTGGTGCATATCATCGAGATGATCGAATGCCACCACCGGCGCTTTCAGCAGCGCCGAGCGGGTCACCCCGTTGGGGAAATAGCGCTGGGCAAACTCCTTCGAGGCGACGAACAGGTAGTCGAGGGCGCCGAGCTGATCGACCAGGCAGCTGGGCAGCGCCTGCGGCTGAATACTGACCGCGCCGACCACTTCGCCGCGGCGCAGGCGTTCCTGAGTCCGGGTCTCATCTTCCACCTGCAGGTTCAGCCGAATAGGGGAGTCGGAAAGCACGCTGGAGAGCGCGGGCAGCAGCCAGGTGGCCAGGCTGTCGGCGTTGACCGCCAGCGATAGCAGCAGCGGCGTGGAGCCGGTTTGTTCATCGCCCAGCCACTCCTCTTCCAGCAGTTCGACCTGACGCAGCAGGGCCAGCAGCTTTTGCCCCTGTTCGGTGGGACGCGGCGGTACGGTTCGCACCAGCAGCGGTTGTCCAAACATGTTTTCCAGCTGTTTGATGCGCTGAGAGACGGCGGACTGCGTAATACAAAGCTTCTGCGCGGCGCGCTCAAACCCTCGTTCCCTGATTACCGCGTCCAGCGCCTGTAGTGTTCTGTAGTCCGGTCGTTTCATTGCTCTGGCGTGCCCCCTAATACTTTTCGTTAACTCGCACTATGACATAAATTTGTTTTTGATGAAGATGAAAAATTGGCGACCGCGTTGTGTGATCGCCGTCGCAGGGACAATGACCCCCCTGATGTTCTATAATGCGCCTCAGGAATTCACATCTCGGACCATAATCATGACGCAAGATGAACTGAAAAAAGCGGTAGGCTGGGCGGCACTGCAGTATGTACAACCGGGCACCATCGTTGGGGTCGGTACGGGCTCGACGGCGGCGCACTTTATCGATGCGCTGGGTACCATGAAAGGGCAGATTGAAGGGGCGGTTTCCAGCTCTGATGCCTCTACTGAAAAACTGAAAAGCCTCGGTATTACGGTTTTTGATCTGAACAGCGTTGATCGTCTTGGTATTTACGTGGACGGCGCAGATGAAATCAACGGCCATATGCAGATGATCAAGGGCGGTGGCGCAGCCCTGACGCGTGAGAAAATTATCGCTTCGGTCGCCGACAAATTTATCTGTATCGCCGATGCTTCCAAGCAGGTGGATATTCTGGGTAAATTCCCGCTGCCGGTGGAGGTGATCCCGATGGCGCGCAGCGCCGTGGCGCGTCAGCTGGTTAAGCTGGGCGGCCGTCCGGAGTATCGTCAGGGCGTCGTGACCGATAACGGCAACGTGATCCTCGATGTGTTTGGTCTGGAAATTCTGGACGCTATTGCGCTGGAAAATACCATTAACGGTATTCCGGGCGTCGTGACCGTCGGCCTGTTTGCGAATCGCGGTGCGGACGTCGCGCTGATTGGCACCGCTGATGGTGTAAAAACTATCACTAAATAGTCTGATCCGAGGGAGCGAATCGCTCCCTCGCAAATATTTTTTCTCCAGGCCTATTTTGGTGACTTCTGTCACATTTACGCGCCTTGTCTTAGTAACAATCTACCTTTCTTTTACTTTCTGGTGTTTTGTCCTGCTATTTCCCGCTGATTGATATTTCTTCAGGTTGCCGACGCAAACGTTCATATTGCCGCAATAGTTTTTTTTGATATGTTGCTGAGAAGAACTTTCGTTCCGCACGACATCAGTTAAGACAAAAACAGGACGGGGAAATGGCTAAGGTATCACTGGAAAAAGACAAGATTAAATTTCTGCTGGTTGAAGGTGTGCACCAAAAAGCGGTGGACAGCCTTCGCGCAGCGGGCTACACCAATATCGAATTTCATAAAGGCGCGCTGGATAGCGAAGAGCTGAAAGCGTCCATCCGTGATGCCCATTTCATCGGCCTGCGTTCCCGTACTCATCTGACTGAAGAGATCTTCGCGGCGGCGGAGAAGCTGGTCGCGGTTGGCTGCTTCTGTATCGGTACCAATCAGGTTGATTTAAACGCGGCGGCGAAACGCGGTATCCCGGTGTTTAACGCCCCGTTCTCCAATACCCGTTCCGTTGCTGAACTGGTGATCGGCGAACTGCTGCTTATGCTCCGCGGCGTACCGGCGGCAAATGCCAAAGCGCACCGCGGCGTATGGAACAAGCTGGCGGTCGGCAGCTTTGAAGCGCGCGGCAAAAAGCTGGGTATTATCGGCTATGGTCATATCGGCACGCAGCTGGGTATTCTGGCCGAATCGCTGGGGATGCATGTCTATTTCTACGATATTGAAAGCAAGCTGCCGTTAGGTAACGCGACTCAGGTCCAGCATCTTTCTGATTTGTTGAACATGAGCGATGTGGTGAGCCTGCACGTGCCGGAAAACGCCTCCACGAAGAACATGATTGGCGCGGAAGAGCTGGCGCTGATGAAACCCGGCGCGCTGCTGATCAACGCCTCTCGCGGCACCGTGGTGGATATCCCGGCGCTGTGCGATGCGCTGGCGAGCAAGCACCTGGCGGGCGCGGCGATCGACGTCTTCCCGACCGAGCCGGCGACCAACAGCGATCCGTTCAACTCTCCGCTCTGTGAGTTCGACAACGTTATCCTGACCCCGCACATTGGCGGCTCAACTCAGGAAGCGCAGGAAAACATCGGTCTGGAAGTGGCGGGCAAGCTGGCGAAATACTCTGATAACGGTTCTACGCTCTCCGCGGTTAACTTCCCGGAAGTGTCGCTGCCGCTGCACGGCGGGCGCCGTCTGCTGCATATCCATGAAAACCGTCCGGGCGTTCTGACCGCGATTAACCAGATTTTCGCCGCGCAGGGCATTAACATCGCGGCGCAGTATCTGCAGACCACTCCGCAAATGGGCTACGTGGTCATTGATATCGAAGCCGAAGAAGATGTCGCGCAGAGCGCGCTGCAGGCGATGAAGGCTATTCCTGGTACCATCCGCGCCCGTCTGCTGTTCTAACTCCTTTTATGCCAGCGGGCAGGTCATCGACCTGCCCCTTTTCTCCTGATAGACCCTTCTGCAATTTCCCGTCGCCACCCAAACGCTTAGCGAGGCTTGCCGCAAACGGCGATTAAAACCGTCGGATGTCGTTGTGCCTGAAAGAAAGGGATTTACGATAAAGACTCAGCGTGGGGCTGAAACGGGAAAGCCCCTACAGAGGCAGGGGCTCTAAAAGGAAAGGGACGATGATGAGACTCTTCATCATGCTGCTTATCCTGTTAATCATCGCCTGGCCAGCATATTAAGAGAGAATGCAGGAGGGAGGTTCGCCTCCCTCACCCTTTACCCAGGAATTTAGGTGAAAAAATCAGCAATGTCAATTGTTCGGGCGTTTTACCAGAGCCAGGTTTTTGACGGCGTGATGACCGCTGGCAGCGGGATATCCCACTGCTCCGTCGGCAGCGCGTCGACCTGCTGGCAATCATGCGCGTAGCCGACCGGCTGCAGGCGATGCTGCCGCCAGTTTTGCAGCGTCCGGTCGTAAAATCCGCCGCCCATACCCAGGCGCTGTCCGGCGGCATCAAACGCGACCAGCGGCGTTACCAGTACATCCAGCTGGCTAAGCGGGAGGACATCGCGCACGTCGAGCTTCGGTTCGCGGATGTTCAGACGATTCACCACCAGATCGCTGCTTGGGTGGTAGTGCAGAAACAGAAGATTGCCGGGGCTGAACGGATGAAGCACGGGGAGATAGACCCGTTTGCCTGCCCGCCAGAGCTGATCAATCAGCGGCCGCGTATCCAGCTCGCCATCAAACGAAAGAAATACCGCGACCGTCTGCGCGAGCAGAACCGGCGGATACGCCATCATTCTGTCCGCCGCATGGAGGGCGAACTGGGTTTGCTGCTCCGGCGTTAACGCGCGTCGGCGCTGGCGGATCTGCTGACGAATTTGCTGCCTGGTAAAGGGGATATCTGACAATAGGGTCATACCTGAGTCTCATCGGTGAGCAAACGATACCAACAGGCGTAGTCTAATACACGGCGGCAAAAGCCGAAAATTAACTTAGGGGGGGATGAAACGAAAAAGAAGGGAATCTCCGAGATGCCGCCGCAGGCTGTAACCCTTGAACCCTTGGTTCAAGGTGAATGTGTCGTCACAGTTTTAAGGCTTCTCGGACGGGCCGAGCATGCTCACCAACCGTGGAGCGCCACATTCTTGTGGTATGAAATATCGGCTCAGGGGACTGGCCCGCTTGCAAACATCTCAGAGAAATTTTGTTCTTGCGATTACTCTAACACAGTTAAATGCAAAGTGTTATTCAAACTTCTGCCCGGGTCTTTCGCTTATGCGACCTTGCTCAAGCAATGCTTGTTCGATGGTCTGCTGAAGCATCCGAATACGCTGCTCCATGCTGGCGGCGTAGTCGCGGGTTTTCGCTTTTTCCTGAGTCAACTCATAGCTGATGTTCAACGCGGCGATGAAGACCAGCTGCTCAGTATTTGTGACTCTAGTGCGTTCTTTTAAATCTTGCAACCGCTGATTCAGGTCGTCAGCTGCCTGGTTTAAGGCATCCCTTTGTTCAGGCGGGCAATTCACTCGTAGTGAACGGCCAAAAATTTGGAGATCTACGGGTTGTGCAGACATGCCACCTTCCTGCTGATTGACTGCGCGGCCTTCACGCCCTGGGAGGGTCTGCGAAGGGGCGACACTATAGCTACCCTGGTTTTAAGATACAAGCCCTATTCTGGTTCACCAGGGTCCAAAGTGGTAGCATATCATGAATATTCCTCCCAACGATGACGAATGCGCATGTCTATACAGAACGAAATGCCTGGCTACAACGCTGTAGACCAGTTACTGAACCAACAAGGGGTAGGATTAACCCCTGCCGAAATGCACGGTTTGATTAGCGGGATCCTGTGCGGCGGCAACAAAGACAGCAGCTGGCAGCCGTTGGTGCACGATCTGACTAACGAAGGTCTGGCTTTTGGTCACGAGCTGGCGCAGGCGCTGCGTAACATGCATTCCGCCACCAGCGACTCGCTGGAGGATGACGGTTTCTTATTCCAGCTCTACCTGCCGGATGGCGACGAGGTGAGCGTGTTCGATCGCGCCGATGCGCTCGCGGGTTGGGTGAACCATTTTCTGCTTGGGCTGGGCGTGACGCAGCCTAAGCTGGATAAAGTCAAAGACGAAACGGGTGAAGCCATCGACGATCTGCGCAATATTGCTCAGCTCGGGTATGACGAAGACGAGGATCAGGAAGAGCTCGAGATGTCTCTGGAGGAGATTATCGAATACGTACGCGTTGCTGCGCTGCTGTGCCACGACACCTTCTCTCTTCAGAAACCCACTGCGCCGGAAGTTCAAAAGCCGACGCTACACTAATCATTCATTAAATCGTTCAGGGGGCGTCATGACTCAGCAGGAATTTCTCTCTCGTCGCCAGGCTCTACTGGCGCAGATGCAGCCGGGCAGCGCAGCGCTCATTTTCGCCGCGCCGGAAGCGGTACGCAGCGCAGATTCAGAATATCCCTACCGGCAGAGCAGCGATTTTTGGTACTTCACCGGCTTTAATGAGCCAGAAGCGCTGTTGGTATTGATTAAAAGCGATGAGACGCACAACCACAGCGTGTTGTTTAACCGCGTGCGCGATCTGACCGCTGAAATCTGGTTTGGCCGCCGCCTCGGGCAGGAAGCTGCCCCCGCGAAGCTGGGCGTCGATCGCGCGCTGGCATTTAGTGAAATCAATCAGCAGCTGTTCCAGCTCCTTAACGGCCTCGACGCTATCTACTTTGCCCAGGGCGAATATGCCTACGCCGACGACATCGTGTTTAACGCGCTGGAAAAACTGCGCAAAGGCGTACGGCAGAATCTGCAGGCGCCAGGCTCGGTCATTGACTGGCGGCCGATGGTGCATGAGATGCGCCTGTTTAAATCGGCAGAAGAGCTGGAGGTCATGCGCCGTGCAGGGGAGATCTCCGCGCTGGCCCACACCCGCGCTATGGAAAAATGCCGTCCCGGGATGTTCGAATATCATCTGGAAGGCGAGATCCTTCACGAATTCAACCGTCACGGCGCGCGCTTTCCTTCTTATAACACCATCGTGGGCGGCGGCGAAAATGGCTGCATCCTGCACTACACCGAAAATGAGTGCGAGCTGCGCGACGGCGATCTGGTGCTGATTGACGCAGGCTGCGAATACCGCGGCTACGCGGGCGATATCACCCGAACTTTCCCGGTTAACGGCAAATTTAGCCCGGCCCAGCGCGAGATTTACGATATCGTCCTTGAATCTCTGGAAACCTCGCTGAAGCTCTATCGCCCGGGTACCTCAATTAAAGAGGTTAACCAGCAGGTGGTGCGGATTATGATTACCGGCCTCGTGCGTCTGGGGATCCTGAAAGGTGAAATTGATGAGCTGATTGCCAATAACGCCCATCGTCCTTTCTTTATGCATGGCCTGAGCCACTGGCTGGGGCTCGACGTGCATGATGTCGGCAGCTATGACGTCGACCGCTCGCGTATTCTTGAGCCGGGAATGGTGCTGACCGTTGAACCGGGGCTGTATATTGCGACGGATGCCGACGTGCCGGCCCAGTACCGCGGCATCGGCATTCGTATTGAAGACGACATCGTCATTACCGAAGACGGTAATGAGAACCTCACCGCCGGCGTAGTGAAAAAAGCGGACGATATCGAGGCGCTGATGGCGGCGGCGCGCCAGCTATGAGCGTCCTGATCGTCGGCGGAGGAATGACCGGCGCGACGCTGGCGCTAGCGATATCTCGCCTGACCGGCGGTACGCTGCCGGTGCATCTGGTTGAAGCATCTGCGCCGGATTCCGCGCAGCATCCGGGCTTTGACGCCCGCGCCATCGCTCTGGCTGCCGGCACCTGCCAGCAGCTGGCTCGCGTTGATATCTGGCAAGAGATAGCCGACTGCGCCACGGCCATTCAGCGCGTTCACGTCAGCGATCGCGGCCACGTGGGGTTTGTGACGCTCGAGGCTGAGGAGTATGGGCTGGCGGCGCTGGGCCAGGTGGTCGAGCTGCACGATGTCGGCCAGCGCCTGTTTGCGCAGCTGCGCAAGGCGCCGGGCGTGACGCTGCACTGCCCGGCAAAGGTGGAAAATGTCAGCCGCAGCGAAGAGAGCGTCAGCCTGGTTCTGGACAACGGCGAAACCCTCAGCGGTAAACTGCTGGTCGCCGCCGACGGCTCGCGCTCGACGCTGGGGGCCCGCTGCGGTATCAGCTGGCAGCAGGAACCCTATGAACAGCTGGCGATTATCGCCAACGTCAGTACCGCGCAGCCGCATAGCGGGCGCGCGTTTGAACGCTTTACCCCACACGGCCCGCTGGCGATGCTGCCCATGTCGCAGGGCCGCTGCTCGCTGGTGTGGTGTCATCCGCAGTCGCGGCGTGAAGAGGTGCTGAGCTGGTCGGACGAACGCTTCCGCCATGAGCTTCAGCAGGCATTCGGCTGGCGTCTTGGCCGGATCGTCCATGCCGGAAAGCGCAGCGTGTATCCGCTCTCGCTCACCCGAGCCAGCCGCACGGTTGCGCATCGGCTGGCGCTGGTCGGCAACGCGGCGCAAACGCTGCATCCTATTGCCGGGCAGGGATTTAACCTCGGTCTGCGCGACGTCATGAGCCTGGCGGAAATGCTGGCGCAGGCGCAGGCAGAAGGAGAGGATCCGGGCGGCTATCCGCTTCTGAGCCGCTATCAGACCCGACGCGCCGCAGATAAAGCCGCCACCGTCGGCGTGACCGATGGGCTGGTGCATCTGTTCGCCAATCGCTGGGCGCCGCTGGTGGTGGGGCGCAACGTCGGCCTGATGGCGATGGAATTATTTACCCCGGCGCGCGATGCGCTGGCGCAGCGTACCCTCGGTTGGGTTCCCCGTTAAGGAGTGAAACGTGCAAAGTGTTGATGTCGCTATTGTTGGCGGTGGAATGGTGGGGCTGGCGGTTGCCTGCGGTTTGCAGGGCAGCGGGCTGCGCGTTGCGGTGCTGGAACAGGCCGCGCCTCAGCCGTTAAGCGCGGATGCGCCGCCGGCGCTGCGGGTGTCGGCGGTTAACGCCGCCAGCGAGAAGCTGCTGAGCAAACTGGGCGTCTGGCAGGATATTATCGCCCAGCGCGCCAGCTGCTACCACGGTATGGAAGTGTGGGATAAAGACAGTTTTGGCCGCATCAGCTTTGATGACCAGAGCATGGGCTTTAGCCACCTTGGGCATATTATTGAAAACGCCGTGATTCACCACGCCCTGTGGCAAAAAGCGCAGCGCTGCGCGGACGTCACTCTGCTGGCTCCGGCGCAGCTGCAGCAGGTTGCGTGGGGGGAGAACGAGGCCTTTCTTAGCCTGCAGGACGGCACGATGTTAACCGCCCGGCTGGTGGTTGGCGCCGATGGGGCCAATTCATGGTTGCGCAATAAAGCCGATATCCCGCTGACCTACTGGGATTATCACCATCACGCGCTGGTTGCCACTATTCGCACCGAAGAACCGCACGAAGCGGTGGCGCGTCAGGCGTTCCACGGCGAAGGGATTCTGGCGTTTCTGCCGCTGAGCGATCCGCATCTTTGCTCGATTGTCTGGTCGCTCTCTCCCGAAGAGGCTGAGCGCATGCGGCAGGCGGACGATGCCGCTTTTAACCAGGCGCTGAATATTGCCTTCGATAACCGCCTCGGCTTATGCGCCGTGGAGAGCGAGCGCCAGGTCTTCCCGCTCACCGGCCGCTATGCGCGTCAGTTTGCTGCCCATCGTCTGGCGCTGGTCGGCGATGCCGCCCATACCATTCATCCGCTGGCGGGGCAGGGCGTCAATCTTGGCTTTATGGATGCCGCCGAGCTGATCGACGAACTGAAGCGCCTGCACGCGCAGGGCAAGGATATCGGCCAGCATCTGTATCTGCGTCGCTATGAACGCAGCCGTAAACATAGCGCTGCGCTGATGCTGGCGGGGATGCAGGGCTTTCGCGACATGTTCTCCGGCCACAATCCGGCGAAGAAGCTGCTGCGCGATATCGGTCTTAAGCTGGCGGATACATTGCCCGGCGTGAAGCCGCAGCTTATCCGTCAAGCGATGGGGCTCAACGACCTGCCCGCCTGGTTACGTTAAGTACGTCACACTTCTCTCACCCGGCCGCCGCGCCGGGTTATCCCCTCTCATTTGAAATAATCTAATTTCACCTCGTTTTTCGCATTAGTTTTATTAATGTTACCTTTTTTTTGTTATAGAAATTAGGCTCGTCATTTCGCAGAAAATATCATCATGCGCTGCTTTTTTAACTAATTAGTTTGGTTTTGTGCGGATTGAATCGCTTTTTTGTAGATAAAAACTCTGTAGGCTCTGCGGCTGATTTTGGTCATAAGCTAATGTGATGTCCTGACCAGGCTTATGGTTTAGTGCGGATATCGGTGGTAAGTTCAGGCCAAAGAGAACGTTTGCGTCGGCGTCCTTTAGCGATGCTGGCGGCGTTTTTCGCGGCGCAAAAACGCCAAAAATCGTGGCTGGTTCCGTTTTATTCGATGAGGAAAAGATGGCTCAACAGACTCCGTTGTTTGAACAACACACGCTATGCGGCGCGCGCATGGTGGATTTCCATGGCTGGATGATGCCGCTGCATTACGGATCCCAGATCGATGAGCATCATGCGGTGCGCGGTGATGCCGGAATGTTCGATGTGTCGCACATGACCATCGTCGATTTTCACGGCAGCCGAATCCGCGAGTTCCTGCGCTATCTGCTGGCTAACGACGTGGCGAAGCTCACCGTGCCGGGCAAAGCGCTCTATAGCGGCATGCTGACCGCCTCCGGCGGCGTCATTGATGACCTGATTGTTTATTTCCTTTCTGAAGACTATTTCCGCCTCGTTGTTAACTCCGCCACCCGTGAAAAAGACCTCGCCTGGATCACCCAACAGTCTGAATCCTATGGTCTTGAGATAACCGTGCGTGACGATCTCTCCCTGATCGCCGTACAGGGTCCAAAGGCGAAAGAGAAAGCGGCGACGCTGTTTACCGACGCGCAGCGCCAGGCCGTGGAAGGCATGAAGCCGTTCTTTGGCGTGCAGGCGGGCGATCTGTTTATTGCGACTACCGGCTATACCGGTGAAGCGGGTTATGAAATCGCGCTGCCGAACGAGCAGGCGGTGGATTTCTGGCGCGGCCTGCTGGACGCGGGCGTTAAGCCGTGCGGCCTTGGCGCGCGCGATACGCTGCGCCTGGAAGCGGGCATGAATCTTTATGGCCAGGAGATGGACGAAGGCGTCTCTCCGCTGGCGGCTAACATGGGCTGGACCATTGCCTGGGAACCGGCTGACCGTGATTTTATCGGGCGTGAAGCGCTGGAACTCCAGCGTGAAAAAGGCACCGAACAGCTGGTCGGCCTGGTGATGACCGAGAAAGGCGTTCTGCGCGGCGGCCTGCCGGTGCGCTTCAGCGATGCCGATGGCAATCAGAAAGAAGGCATTATCACCAGCGGCACCTTCTCCCCGACGCTGGGCTACAGTATTGCCTTAGCGCGCGTACCGGAAGGCATCGGTGAAACCGCCGTGGTGCAGATTCGCAATCGCGAAATGCCGGTCAAAGTGACGAAACCCGTTTTTGTACGCAACGGCAAAGCCGTGGTGTGATTTCCCATTTGGAGATGAATTGATGAGCAACGTACCAGCAGAACTGAAATACAGCAAAGAACACGAATGGCTGCGTAAAGAAGCGGACGGCACCTATACCGTCGGTATCACCGAGCACGCGCAGGAGCTGCTTGGCGATATGGTTTTCGTTGACCTGCCGGAAGTGGGCGCCGCCGTAGAAGCGGGCGCCGACTGCGCGGTTGCCGAATCCGTCAAAGCCGCTTCCGATATCTACGCGCCGATTAGCGGCGAAATCGTTGCCGTCAATGAAGAGCTGAACGACTCCCCTGAGCTGGTCAACAGCGAGCCGTACGCCGGCGGCTGGATCTTTAAAATCAAAGCCAGCGATGAAGCTCAGGTTGCCGCGCTGCTGGATGCGACCGCATATGAAGCTCTGTTAGAAGACGAATAAATACGCTTCATCCTTCACGTTGCAGGGGCGTTGGCTTCCTGCAACGCGAATGATTTGCGTCTTCTGGCCCGGTTAGCGACAGTGCTCGCCGGGCAAACCCGTCAGACAATCACGATTCACCGCACGTTCAGGAACCATCGCTCATGACCCAGACTTTAGGCCAGCTTGAAAACCGTGACGCCTTTATTGAACGTCACATCGGCCCGGATGCCCGGCAGCAGCAGGAGATGCTGAAAACCGTTGGCGCCGATTCGCTTAACGCCCTGATTGGCCAGATTGTGCCGCAGGATATCCAGCTGGCAACGCCGCCGCAGGTGGGCGAAGCAACCACGGAATTCGCCGCGCTGGCGGAACTGAAGGCGATCGCCGGTCGTAACAAGCGCTTCAAGTCGTACATTGGCATGGGCTACACCGCCGTGCAGCTGCCGCCGGTGATTCAGCGCAACATGCTGGAAAATCCGGGCTGGTATACCGCCTATACGCCTTATCAGCCGGAGGTTTCCCAGGGTCGCCTGGAATCACTGCTGAATTTCCAGCAGGTGACCCTCGACCTGACCGGGCTCGATATTGCCTCAGCCTCGCTGCTCGACGAAGCCACCGCCGCTGCGGAAGCGATGGCAATGGCCAAACGCGTAAGCAAACTGAAAAACGCCAACCGCTTCTTCGTCGCCGCCGACGTTCACCCGCAGACGCTGGACGTGGTGCGCACCCGCGCGGAAACCTTTGGTTTCGATGTGATTGTCGATGATGCGGAAAAAGCGCTCGACCATCAGGACGTCTTTGGCGTGCTGCTGCAGCAGGTAGGCACCACCGGCGAGGTTCACGATTACAGCAAACTGATAGCTGACCTGAAAGCGCGCAAAGTGATTGTCAGCGTCGCGGCCGATTTTATGGCCCTGGTTCTGCTGACTGCCCCCGGCAAGCAGGGCGCGGACATTGTGTTTGGCTCCGCCCAGCGCTTCGGCGTACCGATGGGCTACGGCGGCCCGCACGCGGCGTTTTTTGCCGCAAAAGATGAATTCAAACGCTCCATGCCGGGCCGTATTATCGGCGTATCGAAAGATGCGGCGGGTAATACCGCGCTGCGCATGGCGATGCAGACGCGCGAGCAGCATATTCGCCGCGAGAAAGCGAACTCCAATATCTGTACCTCCCAGGTGCTGCTGGCCAATATTGCCAGCCTGTACGCCGTGTTCCACGGCCCGGCAGGGCTGAAGCGTATCGCCAGCCGTATTCATCGCCTGACCGATATTCTCGCCGACGGCCTGCAGAAAAAAGGCCTTAAGCTCCGCCATGCGCACTACTTCGATACCCTGTGCGTGGACGTCGCCGATAAAGCCGCTGTGCTGGCGCGGGCGGAAGTGCTGCAGATCAACCTGCGCAGCGATATTCATCACGCCATCGGGATCACGCTCGATGAAGCCACCACGCGCGAAGACGTCCTGAACCTGTTCCGCGCCATCGTGGGCGACGATCACGGCCTGGATATCGACACGCTGGATAAAGACGTGGCCCTGGACAGCCGTTCGATCCCGGCCAGCATGCTGCGTGACGATGCGATCCTCACTCATCCGGTGTTCAACCGCTACCACAGCGAAACCGAGATGATGCGCTATATGCACGCGCTGGAGCGTAAGGATCTGGCGCTGAATCAGGCGATGATCCCGCTGGGCTCCTGCACCATGAAGCTGAATGCCGCCGCCGAGATGATCCCGATCACCTGGCCGGAATTCGCCGAACTGCATCCGTTCTGCCCGGTTGACCAGGCCGAAGGCTATCATCAGATGATTGCCCAGCTCTCCGACTGGCTGGTTAAGCTGACCGGCTATGATGCGGTCTGCATGCAGCCGAACTCCGGCGCGCAGGGCGAATACGCGGGCCTGCTGGCGATTCGCCATTACCACGAGAGCCGCAACGAAGGGCATCGCGATATCTGCCTGATCCCAAGCTCTGCGCACGGCACCAACCCGGCTTCCGCGCAGATGGCGGGAATGCAGGTGGTGGTGGTCGCCTGCGATAAAAATGGCAACATCGATCTGGCGGATCTGCGGGCGAAAGCCGAGCAGCATGCGGCGAACCTCTCCTGCATTATGGTCACCTATCCGTCCACCCACGGCGTTTATGAAGAGACTATTCGCGAAGTGTGCGAAGTGGTGCATCAGTTTGGCGGCCAGGTTTACCTTGACGGCGCGAACATGAACGCCCAGGTCGGCATTACCTCTCCGGGCTTTATCGGCGCGGACGTCTCGCACCTCAACCTGCATAAAACCTTCTGCATTCCGCACGGCGGCGGCGGCCCGGGTATGGGGCCGATCGGCGTGAAATCGCACCTCGCGCCGTTTGTGCCGGGCCACAGCGTGGTGCAAATTGAAGGCATGCTGACCCGCCAGGGCGCGGTTTCCGCCGCGCCGTTCGGCAGCGCCTCCATTCTGCCGATCAGCTGGATGTATATCCGTATGATGGGCGCAGAGGGGCTGAAACAGGCGAGCCAGATGGCGATTCTGAACGCCAACTACATCGCTACCCGGCTGAAAGACGCGTTCCCGGTGCTGTATACCGGCCGCGACGGTCGCGTGGCGCACGAATGTATTCTGGATATTCGTCCGCTGAAAGAAGAGACCGGCATCAGCGAGCTGGATATTGCCAAGCGACTGATTGATTTTGGTTTCCACGCTCCGACCATGTCCTTCCCGGTTGCCGGCACGCTGATGGTGGAACCGACCGAATCGGAAAGCAAAGTGGAGCTGGACCGCTTTATCGATGCGATGCTGGCGATTCGCGGCGAGATCGACCGCGTGAAAGGCGGTGAATGGCCGCTGGAGGATAACCCGCTGGTGAACGCGCCGCATACTCAGGGTGAACTGGTGAGCGAGTGGAACCATCCGTACACCCGTGAACTGGCGGTCTTCCCGGCGGGGCTGAACAACAAGTACTGGCCGACCGTTAAGCGTCTGGACGATGTTTACGGCGACCGTAACCTGTTCTGCTCCTGCGTGCCGATGAGCGAATACCAGTAATTTGCTGATTAGACTATCTTTTAAAGGCGCTGCGGCGCCTTTATTTTTTGGGAGAATGGCATGACGATAGCTTTGGTGACGGGCGGCAGCCGGGGAATAGGTAAAGCGACGGCGCTGCTGCTGGCGCAGGAAGGCTATACCGTGGCGGTGAATTACCACCAAAATAGCGCTGCCGCGACCGGCGTGGTGAACGAAATTATCGCCAGCGGTGGCAAAGCCGTTGCGCTACGGGCGGACGTCAGCGATGAAGCGCAGGTGATGGCGATGTTTACCGCTATCGATCGCCTCGGCGAACCGCTCGCCGCGCTGGTCAATAACGCCGGCATTTTATTTACCCAGGGGACGATTGAAAGCCTTTGCGCGGAGCGGATTAACCGGGTGCTGGCCACCAACGTGACCGGTTACTTCCTCTGCTGCCGGGAGGCGGTAAAGCGGATGTCGCACAAGCACGGCGGTAATGGCGGGGCGATTGTGAATGTGTCGTCCGCGGCATCGCGCCTCGGGGCGCCGGGGGAGTATGTGGATTATGCCGCGTCAAAGGGCGCGGTTGATACTCTGACCACCGGCCTGTCGCTGGAGGTGGCGGCGCAGGGGATTCGGGTTAACGGCGTGCGTCCCGGCTTAATTTATACCGACATGCACGCCAGCGGCGGTGAGCCGGGACGCGTGGATCGCGTGAAGTCGATGCTGCCCATGCGGCGCGGCGGGCAGCCGGAGGAGGTGGCTCAGGCCATCGTCTGGCTGCTGAGTGAGAAGGCTTCCTACGTGACCGGCAGCTTTCTGGAGCTGGCGGGCGGGAGATAATCGGCAACTCGTTTCCGGGGGGTGGCTAACGCCTTGCCCGGGATACAACATCTGTTTACCTCACCCCATCCCTGGCCCTGCTAAGCGCAGCGCAAGCAGGGAAATGCGCTACGACGCCAGCCACAGCCGCAGGCGCATCCCCCAGCCGCTGGTCCAGCCGGTGGTGACTGACTTCACCTCGCCGCGCGAGATAACGATAAGGGTCGGCGTGACCTGCACCTCCCACCGTTGGGATAGCTGACCGCTGGCGTCATTGATCGTCGGCAGCGCCATTTTTTTATGCGCCAGCCATCGTGCCAGAGCGGCGTTGTCGCCGGAGCGTAGCGCTACCGTCATCACATTGCCGCCATCGTTGGCTAAAGCGGCCACCGACGGGGTGGTATAGCGGCAAACGCCGCACCAGGTGGCCCAGACGTACAGCAGCAAAGGGCGCTCGTGGCTCATTGCCGCCAGATCGACCGTTCGGCCATCAAGCGTTTGCAGCGGCATGCTGGAGAAATTCTGCGGCAGCGCGGGCCTGCGCAGGTAATCCACCGCCAGGCTGACGGCGGCGACAATCAGCAGCCATATCAGGATCTGTCTGAAGACGTTTAGCATCATTTTTCTACATTGTGATGCGCCGGAAAGGCCGGCAGCGTGCGGCGTTGATTCACGAAGTCAGCGTCAGCGACTCAACGATTGATGTGGTTTATCTTATCGGCTGAGCGTGGGTTAGCAATGCTAAAGCTGTAAAGAAGTGTCTGTTTTGTGGGAAGTTTTGCCCCCTTCCGGCTGGAAAGGGGCAAGATGATTACAGTTTCTCGCCGTTGCTGGCGATAACCTCTTTGTACCAGTTAAAGCTCTTCTTGCGCGAGCGGGACATATCGCCGGTACCATCGTCATGTTTGTTGACGTAGATAAAGCCGTAGCGCTTGCTGTACTGACCGGTCGTGAAGGAGACGCAGTCGATGCAGCCCCACGGGGTATAGCCCATTAGCTCAACGCCGTCGTAAGTCACCGCTTTGATCATCTCTTCGACGTGAGCGCGCAGATAGTCGATGCGATAGTCGTCGTTGATGCTGCCGTCTTCCTCGACTTTATCGTACGCGCCGAAGCCGTTTTCGACGATAAACAGCGGCTTCTGGTAGCGCTCATACAGTTCACACAGCGCATAGCGCAGGCCGACCGGGTCAATCTGCCAGCCCCAGTCGGAGGCTTTGACGTGCGGGTTGGGCACGCTGCCTTCAAAGCCGGAGATCGCGTCGCCGGTGCCGCCTTCCGCTTTCACCGCGTTGGTCATGTAGTAGCTGAAGCCGAGATACGCGCAGGTGCCTTCGCGCAGGATTTGCGCATCGCCGTCCTCCATGTTGATATTGAAGCCGCGGCGTTCCCATTCGTTCAGGACGTAGCTCGGGTAGTAGCCGCGCAGCTGGACGTCGGTAAAGACGTAGCGTTCACGCATTGATTCCTGGGCAAACATCACGTCTTCCGGCTTGCAGGAGAACGGATAGAGGGCGACCATTGCCAGCATGCAGCCCACCTGCATCTCCGGATTGATTTGACGCGCTGCCTTCACCGCCAGCGCGCTGGCGACAAACTGATGGTGCAGCACCTGGTACATGGTCTCTTCCGGGTTTTCATGCTCGGTATAGACCACGCCGGAGCAGCAGTAGCCAAACAGCGGCGCGCGCCAGTTACGCTGGTTGTTGATCTCGTTAAAGGTCATCCAGTATTTCACTTTGTGCTTATAGCGCTCGAAGACCACTTCGGCGAAGCGCACAAAGAAATCGACCACTTTGCGGTTGGTCCAGCCGCCGTACTGCTGAACCAGATGCAGCGGCATCTCAAAGTGGGAGAGGGTAATAACCGGTTCGATGTTGTACTTCAGCAGTTCATCGAACATGTCATCGTAGAATTTCAGCCCTTCTTCATTCGGCTGGCTTTCGTCGCCCAGCGGGAAGATGCGCGTCCAGGCGATAGAGGTGCGGAAGCACTTGAAGCCCATCTCGGCGAACAGCTTGATGTCTTCTTTGTAGCGGCCGTGGAAATCGATGGCTTCGTGGTTCGGATAGTACTTGCCCGGCTCTACCTGCTGGGTTATCTCGCGCGGCACGCCGTGCGCGCCGCCGGTAAGCACGTCGCAGATGCTCGGGCCTTTGCCGTCTTTATTCCAGCCGCCTTCAACCTGGTGCGCGGCGACGGCGCCACCCCATAAAAAGTCTTTTGGTAAAGGAATTTTCTTCATCTTTGCTCATCTCGTCTTAATGACTTGTTGGCTGCGAGTCTAACAAAGGGAATATAAATGTCACGATATAACAATTTGCCCGGAATGGAATTTGTTACATCGAAAAAACACCCTGTTATTTTCAGGCGAGTTTGCGCGCTAATTTACGCCCAAGCGTTTCCAGAATATAAATGACCGGGATCTGGGTGGTAATGTCATAGACGCCGCCGATGCGCGTTTGCGGAACGTGCCAGGAGAGATTAAAGTCGGCAAGCTTTGCCAGCCGCGAGTGCTCGTGGCTGGTGATGGACATCACTTTACAGCGATGCAGGCTGAACTGGCTGGCGAAGCGCAGGATCTCTTCGGTTTCGCCGGAGACCGACAGCACGATGGCCAGCGCATTACGCGCCATATCATTGGTCACCGGAAAATAAGGGTCGTCGATATGGTTACTGAATTTTCCGACGTTAGAAAAGAAACGCGCGCCATATTTTGCCAGCGCGCCGGAGGTGCCGGCGCCAACAAAAATAATACGTTCTGAAGACAGAATAATATCGACCGCCTGCTCGAGCAGCTGGTCAAATTCATCGTTATTAACGCTTTTAAAAAAGCTCATTATTTCGCTGGCGCCGATATTTGCCTGTTGAGGCTCATTCTGCTCCAGATATAATTTAAAGCGTACGCGAAACTCCGAGTAGCCTTCGCACTGCAGCTTGCGGCAGAAGCGCAAAACGGTAGTCGTGGAGACTCCGGCCGCTTCCGCCAGCTCGCGGATGGTCATGTACATCACTTTGTCGCGATTTTTAATGACGTAGTGATAGACCATCATCTCAAGGTTATTGAGACTGGCGATAGCGGCGTGGGAGAAGATACTCACAGTGGCGAACTCACAATTCATAATGACCAGGACGGAATGATATCATGCAGCCAAATGACATAACCTTTTTTCAGCGTTTTCAGGACGACATCCTCGCCGGACGCAAAACCATTACCCTCCGCGATGCGGCTGAATCACACTTTAAAGCAGGCGATGTGCTGCGCGTTGGCCGCTATGAAGATGACGGCTATTTTTGCACCATTCGCGTGGTGGCCACCTCAACGGTGACGCTGGATACGCTGAGTGAACTGCACGCGCAGCAGGAGAATATGACCCTGGCGCAGCTGCGTGAGGTGATTGCGGAGATCTATCCTGAAGAAAAGCAGTTTTATGTTATTGAATTCGAAAAGCTTTAATTAAATAGTGAACGTCTGTTAGTTGAAATTTTTATGTAACATATTGATTTTATACTGTTCATAAATATTCATCTTTTTATTTTAGCGAACAGGTGTTCACTGGAATCATTCTCAGTTAACCTAAGTGTGCATTGAAAGCGTACTTGTTTTCGGAGTCAAATATGGTTCGCAAATCGTTAATCACACAGGGATATTCTCTGGCAGAGGAAATTGCCAACAGCGTCAGTCACGGGATTGGGCTGGTGTTTGGTATCGTCGGTCTGGTGCTGCTGCTGGTGCAGGCGGTGGACAGCAACGCCGGCGCCACGGCCATTACCAGCTACAGCCTGTACGGCGGCAGCATGATTTTGCTGTTCCTCGCCTCGACCCTCTATCACGCGATTCCGCATCAGCGGGCTAAGCTGTGGCTGAAAAAATTCGACCACTGCGCCATCTATTTGCTGATTGCCGGGACCTACACGCCGTTTCTGCTGGTGGGGCTAAATTCGCCGCTATCGCGCGGGCTGATGATCGTCATCTGGAGCCTGGCGCTGCTGGGGATCCTGTTTAAGCTGACCATTGCGCATCGTTTTAAGATCCTCTCTTTAGTGACCTACCTGACCATGGGCTGGCTGTCGCTGATCGTCGTTTATCAGCTGGCGATTAAGCTGGCGGTGGGCGGCGTGACGCTGCTTGCCGTGGGTGGCGTGGTCTATTCGCTGGGGGTTATATTCTACGTCTGCAAACGTATTCCGTACAACCACGCTATCTGGCACGGTTTTGTCCTGGGCGGCAGCGTGTGCCACTTCCTGGCCATTTATTTGTACGTCGGGCAGGTTTAAATTTCGCGAAATCTCCCGGCTCGCGCTACGTTTAGCCGGGCTACAGGTTCACCGTCGTCTGAGGGCTGGTAGCCCGGACATGGCGCGCCAGCGCCGCCTCCGGGACATTCTTCGTTGGTGATGGCCTGCCTGCCCGGGCTACGGCCTGGTGTTTTTTATTCAGACCACGGCTTTCACGATATCCATTAATCTGCGGATATCTTCTGGCCGGGTATTGCCGGTTTGCGGGTCGATTATCGAGCTGTAAACATGGGGCATCACGCGAGGTACGCCTGCTTCCAGACAGCTTTGCAAAATAATGCCAAAGTTATCGAGATCGATTCCGCCGGTTGGTTCGATTAACGTCATCCCGTTACGGGCTGCCGTGGTCGCCAGCATATACAGCTCCGGTAGCGACTTTTCGCCGCCCATGGGGAAAAACTTCGCCGCATGGGCCCCCATGTCCTGCATCATGCGTACCGCCGCATCGCAGGAGACGCGGGCCGGCGTGCCCTGACAGCTGCTGACGCCGGTGGAGATAAGAACCTCGCCAGGGGTTCCCGTCGGGCTGACCAGCGCGTTAATGCAGGTCTGCTGCCCCCCCGTAGCCGCCAGCGCCCCTGCGGCAAACCCGCTGCCGGTAAAGGTCTGATTAACGTGCGCCGGGTGAAGCGCTGACGCGATCATCGCCGCTTTGTAATATTGCGCAGGATCGCCGGCGCCCAGGCCTACGGAGATGGAGGGTATCTCCGCCATCCAGCGTTTTACCTCCTGAACACCTTCTTCCACGGAGGCAAACTGTGCCGAGAGGACGCCAATCGCCGCATGGCCTTCGGCGGCATCATAAATGTCCCGGGCGTTGGCGATATCTTTCGCCAGCACGTTAATCGCGACGCGTTGACGGTAAAAATTAATTTGCTGCATGGTTGGCAATCTCCTTTAAGCGCGCCACGATCAGGCTCATTTCACCCTCGGCTACCGTTCGTGGGTCCAGGCTAAAAACCCCCTGATGGAGGTTATAGCGCCGGGCGTAAATGGCGATATCGCCGTTGCGCAGCTGTGCTTCGACTTCGCGGGCATCCAGGCCGAGTTCCTGGGCATTCACCTGAATGCGGATACGCCAGATAGCGCGTCCGGCTTCATCCTGCTCAATATCGGCTTGTAAGCCGTTTATCGCTGAGATCGCTTTCGCGACGGGCAGGAGTTCCTCGGCAGTGACCCCCTTCTGCCCCTGATGATAGTGTTCCAGCGCATAAACCAGACCGACCATATTCTCCTTGCCGATTTTCATCGCCCGGGCAATACCGTGATGCTGCGCCTTACACGCCGCTATCCACTGTTTTTTCCCGGTGATGAATCCGGAGGTGGGCGCGTTAAACGCTTTTGCCCCGCTATAGATAACCATGTCCGCTCCGCTCGCCGCCCAGACGCGTAAATCCTCCTCGGCGGCGGCATCGACAATCAGCGGCAGGTTGTGAGTCTGTGCGACCTGCACGAAATCCTCGATACTCAACATCCCTTTTTGCACGCAGTGGTGTGATTTCACATACAGCAGGGCGGCGGTGCTGGCAGAGATCGCGCTCTCCAGCTGCCAGCGCGCCGCCAGATTGCTTGAACCGACCTCCACAACGCGCCCACCGCCTAAGCGAATCGCGCTGGTGATGGGCGCGCCGTAATCGACGTTATGCCCGCGGAGCATGACGACTTCGTTGGCCATACCGCGACTGTCCGGCATCTGCATCACTCGCGCCTGGTCGCCATGGGTAATCGCGGCGGCCACGGCGATGGCGATTCCCGCCGAGGCGCAGGAGGTGATATAGCTGTCCTCCGCGCCGGTAAAGCGGGAGACCCGCTCGCCGGTTCGGTCTACCAGCCTGTCGATTTCCACAAAGGCCGATGCCGCCCGCGCCGTTGCCTGCATCACCTCCGGCGCCACGCTGGAAACGCCCAGAATCGTCATTTTGCCGCAGGCGTTAATCACCTGTTTTAACCCCAGCTGTTGATAGATATTCTGCGTCATGGTTTACAGCACTCCCAGCAGCGAACAGACCACGCTGAGCGCGACAATTGACAGCAGAATGGTGGTGTAGCGCGGCCCTTTCTTCACCAGATAGAAGTAGATGGCAAACACCGCCGCCAGCGGCAACAGGCCGGGCGCGATAGAGTCGAGGATTTGCTGGACCACCACCTCCGAGCCCTTCAGCGCGCTGAGCTTTAAGGGGGTCGTTATTTTGACGTAGCTTGCGGAGAGCGCGCCCATCATTATCAGGCCCAGCACGTTCGCGCCGTAGATAAGCTCCTTAATTCGCCCTCCCTGGAGCAGGCCGATGATTGAGTCGCGTCCCAGCGTGTAGCCTTTGTGCACCATGCCGTAGCTGATCGCCAGCGTAATGGCCGGATAGAGAATTAAGGGCACAATGCCGCCCATCGCGCTGCCGCTGGCGGCGAACGGGATGAAAATCGCAATCAGCAACGGCATGACGGCCGCCCAGATGATGGAGTCCCCCATTCCGGCCAGCGGCCCCATCAGCCCTGTTTTAATCCCGGTGATAGACGCGTCGCTAATCGGTTCACCGCGCGTTTTCTGCTCCTCCATCGCAATTGAGATCCCCTGAATCACCGCGCCAAAGGTCTGCTCAGAGTTGAAGAAGTTCAGATGGCGTTTTAGCGCCTCCACCTGCTCTTCTTTTTGCGGGTAGAGTTTTTTGATAATCGGCGTCATTGAGGCGCAGAAAATCAGGCTTTGTAAACGCTCATAGGAGCTGGAAACTTCCGCGCCCAGCCAGTAAATAAACCAGGCTTTGGTGATGTCCGCTTTGGTCAGCGTGCCGTTCTCCCGCGCGCGCTCCACCAGTTCATGCTGCATTACATCGCTGCTCATCATGCTGCTCCTTCATTTTTCGCCAGGCCCTTAATCAGGAAGGCCACGCAGGTACCAAAGATTGCCATCGCCATAATGTCCACCTTCAGGTACAGCACCGCAAAGAATCCGCCGATAAACCACGGCAGCAGGCTCTTCTTACCGATCACCATGATGGTGATGGCAAAGCCCAGCGCCGGCAGAATTCCGCCCATAATTTCAAAGGAGTGGGTCAACCAGTGCGGCATCAGCTTAAGGAAGCTCTCTACCACGTCCTGGCCAAAATAGTTGGCAGCAAACACCACCGGGAAACGCAGCACCAGGCCGAGCAACGCCGGGTAGAGGAACGCGCAGCGCATAATACCGCCCATGTTGGCCGTTTCCGCGTGTTTATCCGCCATATGCACATGCACCCACGCGGCGTTCAGCGTGCGTCTGAGCTGGTCAAGGAAAACGCCGATCACGCCAAACGGGATGGCCAGCGCGATGGCCAGGTTCGGGTCCATCCCGGCTTTTACGGCGATAGGAATCGAGATACAGGCCGCCAGCGCCGGATCTGACGGCACGTTACCCCCGGGCGTTGAGGTCACGCCGAGGTAAACCAGCTGCATACCTGCGCCAATAATCATTGCTGTTTCCATATTGCCCAACAGCAGGCCGACAAAAACGGCGATTACAACAGGTTGTAACAGCATGGCGGAGAAGGTGTAGCCAAGGCGTAAGCGGGCAAACCAGTAATACAACCCCATCAGGCTTGCGAAGACTAAAGTATCCATAGTTATTTACCCTGTAATCAGAGGATTAGAATTTTTTCAGGATATCGTCCAGCGACTGCGGCTTATCTTCCGGGATAGTCTGGAAGACCGCCTTAATCCCTCGACTTTTCAGGTCGAGAAGAATGCCAACGTCTTTTTCATCCAACGTGATGTTCTGGAAAACGACCTTGCGGTTCGGCCCGCCGCCTAAGCCGCCAACCTGAATGGCGGAAACATCAAACCCGAGCTGTACGGCTTCCTGAATCGCCGCGAGAGAGGGGAACAGCACCAGCACGCTGCCGTCGCCAAGCTGGTTTTCTTTCCACGATGCGGCAAAGCTCTGATTGCTGTAGCAATCCACTTTGATGTTTGGCGGTGCCGCCATCAGATAGATATTTTTCATAAACGGATCGGCGTCCAGCTCATCACTCACTACCGCAATCCGGTTGGCCTGGGATTGTCCAACCCACTTCGTCACCACTTGTCCATGAATGAGGCGACTGTCGATGCGACATAACACGATGTTAGCCATGATATTTTTTCCTTATTGTGATTGTTGTAATTGCCGAACGTGGGCGACAACGTCCAGACAGCTGCTGCGCGCGGCTTCCACTAATTCAGCTACGCAGGCGGATAGCGGCCCCTGTTCCCGCTTGTCCAGGGCCTCCAGCAGCAGCGAGGCATTCAGTCCGGAAATCACCGCCACCGGATAATCGGCGCTTAGCCGCGCGGCCACGTTAGAGGTGGTCCCGCCAATAAAATCGGTCAGAATAAGCGAGCCTTCGGGCAGGGTTTTCACGACGGCTTCTACGCGCTGATAAAACTCGCCCAATGTATCGACGGGCATCAGGGCGATTTCCGTTACGCCTTTAATTTCGCCCGTCACCATGCACAGGCTGTTGCAGAGCTGTTGTCCCCAGCCGCCATGGGTCAGCAGCAGGATCTGGGACAAAGGTTCAGTGGTAATCAAAATGGCCTCCTGGCGCTATTACGTTGATATACGTAATAAGAGCAAAGGCTGTGCCAGAATTTGTGTCACATGGGGGGCGAAGAGGGGCAGGCGTGGCGTAAAGCCACGCCAGTTAAGGGATCAGCGATACAGCAGTTCGTAGATATAAAAATATTCCGCGTCGGATAAACGAATGGCATAAGCCTCTTCGATCGGCTGGAAGGCGGATTTAATGACACTAAACGCGCGGACGTCCAGCGCGGGCTGGCTCTCCAGCGACATCTGTAACGGTTTCCGGTTAATTACGATACGCTCGACCATGCAACAGCAGTGGATCAGGAAGCGCAGTGTCACCTGGCGACTGGGTTTCAGCGAAAGCGAGGTGGTTAAATGGTTAAACACTCCCTCCATCTCTTTGAGAATGCGCTGGGGATTGAGTACCGAAATATGGTTGATGATGCTTTCCATGGTCAGCGCGCTGATGAAGCGCATCGCGCTGCGCTCCATCTCCAGACGGCGCTCACTGCTTGAGAGGTCCGGCGTGAGCAGGCTGAGCACCAGTTCCGGCCCCTGCTCGGAGAACAGCTCTTCAAGTGAGATAAACGGAATATCCGGCAGCCCCGGCTGGAAGGTGCCGACAATCCCCGCCAGTCGCTCACCGGCCAGCAGCGACTGCTGAACGCGCTCCAGGCTGCGAACCTCGTTGTAATCGAGGATCACCATTCGCGTATCCTGCGACATCAGCTCGCCAAAACTTTCCTCCAGCACTTTTTTGATTTTCTCTGCGGTTCCCATGCCGGTAATGCAGGAGATCACCAGCACCTTACCGCCGTTCTCCTGCTGCGGAGTACAGAGCTGACAGGGGATATTTTTACTCTGCAGTAATTCCGCTAACTGCGGTAGCTCGCTGGTTTCATAGCTTAAATCCAGACCCAGCTCCAGCAGACTGGTCAGCGTAATATTGGGCATTAACAGGACGTCAATCTGGAATAGCTTGCTGATGGTGCTGCCAAAATGCACCAGCGAGCCGATATCCACCATCAGAATCAGCCGCCGGTAGCGTTGGCTCTGGATCCGCTGGGTTAGCGTTTCCAGCGTGTCATGCACCGACTGCTCAAAGGGCATATCGATGGCGCTGAACAGCTCGCGCTCCAGCACCCGGTTGACGTACTGCGCCTGACTGGTCGCCGTCGTCGCGCCGTGGGCGATTAAAATGACGCCGCAGTCGGGGCTGGCGTCGATCCGCTGGCGATAATGGCGGCACTCTTTCAGGAACAGACATAGCCAGACGACCTCCGTCGCCGGGCACTGAATATGCAGCAGCTCGTTGATTTTCCGGCACAGCAGAGTCGCGTTTTCATACTCGTCTTTGCAGCGGTCGAGGATCAGGCTGGAGGAGTAGAGCTGTGGGATCAGCCCGCGCTGCACGTAGCCAATCAGCGCCAGAAAGTGTTTACGCAGCGGATTCATCAGGTTTTCTGGCAGCGTAAAGCCCAGCACCTGTTCCACACAGCCAATTAGCAGGGTCACCCGCTCTTCAATCCGATCGCCATAGCGCGGCGGATGGGCCACGCTGTCGCGGCTGTAGAGACCATATTCAAAGATAGAACTGAGTTTGTTTTTGAGGATCGCCAGCGTCTCAGCCGGTGGGACGTTGCTGTTGCGCAGGTTGACGTATTCGCGGGTCAGGAAGCTGTAAAACAGATCGCTTTCTTCGATCTCCGCTCCTGTCGCCAGAGAGGTTTTCAATGCGGGTAACGTGCGCGCATCGACGCTTAGCCGATCCTGGCCGTCAAACAAGGTATCGACCAGCAGACGCTGTTCCGGGGTGGCGTTGAACGGCACTTCTACCAGCCGTTTATCCAGCTGGAGCGTGTCGTTATGCTCGGTCATTCCCGCGGCCCACGCCTGGGCGCAAAGAAACTGGATATCGCTTTTGAGCTGGCCGATATTGCCTTCCAGCGGTTTATTCAGCAGCCAGAGCAACAGCGTTTTGTCGATACTGACCGTACGCTCAATTTTGCGGCTCTCGCGCTGGAGAAAACCGACAATAAGTTCCACCTGTTCTTCCACCGAGCGCTGACGGATCCCGGGGAGATCGATACAGACCTGGATGCGCCTCTGGAACGTTCGCAGCAGGGCTGAGCTGACCGGTTCGGTGGTGGCGCAAATCAAGCGCACCGTGATGGACCGCGCCGTGGCGCTTGAACCGAGCGGGCGATATTGGCCTTTGTCGAGAATGGAGAAGAGTTTTTCCTGTCCTTCATACGGCAGGCGGTGCACCTCATCAAGCAGCAGATATCCGCCGTCCGCCTGCTCCACCAGACCGGCTTTATTCTCACTGGCGCCGGTAAATGCGCCCTGCCGATGGCCGAACAAATGCGAAGAGAGTAGCTCCGGGTTATGCGCATACTCGGCGCAGTTAAAGTAGACCAGCGGCGGGGGAGAACCCGCCGCATGCTCGCAGGCAAAACGGTGCATCAGCTCGGCAAAGAAAGTTTTACCTACTCCGGAGGGGCCGGTCAGCAATACGTGGAGCCCGTGAGGATAAAGCACCGCTGCGCGGCCTTTTTCCACCGCATCACGGAGGCTGCGATCGTAGCCAATCAGGCCGCTGAAGGGGTCATCCGTTGAGCAACCTTCCTGATGCGGCAGAAGGTCGGCAACCGTGCGCACTTCACATTCGGTATCATTCAGTCTGCGCCCCAGCAGCGTTTCCATTGCCTGGCGGTGCCAAAAGAACACGGGGCGTCCTCTGCTCTTAATCGCCAGGCCGTCGTTCCATAACTGATTGAGGTCTTTGCTGACCGAGTTGCGCGCAAGCCCGAGGTTAAAGCCGATGGCTTCCGCCGTAAATGCCGTTTCCTGTTCCAGATCCGCAAGATTCAGCCCGCGAGTTAACCGCTCCAGCTCTCCCAGTATGACCTCAATCCGTCTCATCTCTTTTACCGCTTAAGAAATAAATGATTGTTCAGAACATACACTATTCTTCTACGCAAGAAAGTGGCCTGGGCCAGAGATGGCGCATTTGCGCAAAGCGCGCGGCCGCGGGTGTTTCGTGGTTTGCGGGTGGGGTAGCCCAGACAGGCGCGGGATTGCCGCCTCCGGGGAGAAGGCGGCAGGGAATATCGCTTTAACTCTCTTCCAGCGAATACGGCAGCGGCTCGATGCTCAGGCTACCGGCATCATCGCGTACGCGAAACACGCTGTCCGGCTCCATATCGTTATTCATCACCACCTGTACCAGCAGGCGACCGTCGTCCAGCTGCACGGCCGCTAAAACGGTGCCGGTTCGGCGCCAGTTTTCACCCATCTTCAGCTCCAGGTCTTCCCCGGCCTCAGGCACGCGGCTGGCTGTTCCCGCCAGATACCACAGGGCGCGCTTGTTGGCGCCGCGGAATTTAGCGCGGGCAACCATCTCCTGGCCGGTATAGCAGCCTTTCTTAAAGCTGATGCCGCCCAGCGCCTGTAGGTTGGTGGCCTGCGGAATAAACTGCGCGCTGTTGGCGCTGTCGATAACCGGCAGCCCGGCTTCAATATTCAGCGCCAGCCACTGCTGGCTGTTGTTGAGCTGCGCTTCACCGCGTAGCGCATCGGTGATGCGGGTGGCGGTTGCCACATCGGTCACCAGCAGGAAACGCTCGGCCGGATGCGCAAACCACAGCACGCTGGTGGCACCTTCGCTGACAACCTGTTTCTCGGCGTTCGGCAGCTCACTAAACAGCGGCGACAGCGCAGCGCGCGCCTGAAACCCGGCAACGCCCAGCAGTACGGATTCATCATCGGCGGCGATGGTCACTTTAGAGAACACCGCGTATTTTTTCAGTTCGGTCAGCTGCGCATCGCGCAGGCTGCGGCGCTCAATCCACGCAAAACCCTCGTTGCGGCGGAAAACGCGCAGATTGCTCCACATCTTGCCCTTGGCGTCACAATGCGCGGCAAGCAGATGCTGCTCGTCGGTCAGGTGGCTGACGTCGGCGGTAATCTGCCCCTGCAGATATTTTTCGCCATCCGGACCGGTAATCGTCGCCAGCGCCCAGTCGTCCAGCGTCATCAGCGTTAACGGCAGACGAGCGGAAGAGGAAGGCTGACGCGGAGGAAAAGGTGTAAAAGCCATAGTCATATCCTGAATAGCTTAACGCAGAGTGTGTGACTAATGGTAAAAGAGCTATGGTGCAATGCAAGCGCTTTTGACAGGCCATTCGTGCCCTCAAAGACGGGGCGCTGAAACCAGCGAAATAATAAATGGCCTGATTATTTTAGGGTTTTCATGGAATAGCGCTCGCGAAACTTGATATTCCAGTGAAGTCAGCGCCGAAAACGGGTTAAACTAAGAGATATTTATAAGCAGGAAGTAAAACATGGACATTAACAATAAAGCCCGCATCCACTGGGCATGCCGTCGAGGTATGCGTGAACTCGATATCTCCATCATGCCGTTTTTCGAGCATGAGTACGACACGCTCAGCGATGGCGATAAAGCGTTATTCATCCGCCTGCTGGAAAACGACGATCCGGATCTGTTCAACTGGTTGATGAATCATGGCGAGCCGGCTGATGCAGAACTGCAGCGGATGGTAAAATTAATTCAGACACGGAATCGGGAACGTGGTCCTGTGGCAATCTGATTTACGCATCTCGTGGCGAGCGCAGTGGTTTTCGCTGCTGATGCACGGCGTGGTGGCGGCGCTTGTGCTGCTGATGCCCTGGCCGCTGAGCTATACCCCGCTGTGGCTGATACTGCTGTCGCTGGTGGTGTTCGACTGCGTGCGCAGCCAGCGGCGGATCCATGCCCGTCAGGGAGAAATCAAGCTGCTGATCGACTCCCGTCTGCGCTGGCAAAAGGCGGAGTGGGATATCATCGGCACCCCGTGGGTGATTAACAGCGGAATGCTGCTGCGCCTGCGGAATACGGAAAACCAACGAACCCAGCATTTGTGGGTCGCGGCGGATAGCATGGACGCGGGAGAATGGCGAGACCTGCGTCGGCTGGTGTTGCTAAAACCGACGCAAGAGTAGGCAAGGACTCAGGAGAACTGCTCAGCCATTTCACCGAGGATTTGCTCGCACCAGTTCTGAATGCGCTCATCGCTCAGGTCGTACTGGTTCGTTTCATCAAGCGCCAGGCCAACGAACAGCTGCCCATCGGCAATGACCGGTTTCGGGCTGGTGAATTCATAGCCTTCAGTAGGCCAGTAGCCGATAAACTTAACCCCTTTGGTCGCCAGCTTATCGTGCAGCATGCCGAGCGCATCAAGGAACCATTCGCCGTAGCCTAGCTGGTCGCCCATGCCGTACAGCGCGACGATTTTACCCTGCAGATCCAGCGTATCGAGCTGCTGCCAGACCGCCTCCCAGTCCTCCTGGATCTCGCCGAAATCCCAGGTTGGAATGCCGAGGATCAGCACATCGTATTGCGTCATCAGGGCAGGGGAATCATCTTTCAGGTTGTGCAGCGTGACCAGTTCAGGGCCGATAATATCGCGGATTTTTTCCGCCGCCATTTCGGTGTAGCAGGTGCTGGAACCGTAAAAAAGACCTATGTTCATCGCGGAAACGTCTCAATTCTTGCTGTGACTTTGCGTTTAGTGTACCAGAAAGGCCGCGCCCGCCTGCAACTCGAATTATTTAGGGTATAATGGCGCCGTTTTAATAAGCAAAGAGGCCAGAGTGGAACAGGATCTCGCACAAATCGAGCAGTTTCTTGATGCCTTATGGCTGGAGCGGAATCTGGCGGAGAACACGCTAAGCGCCTACCGCCGGGACCTGACGATGGTGGTCGAATGGCTGCATCATCGTGGCCTGTCGCTTGCCAGCGTCAGCGGCGAAGATCTCCAGTCGCTGCTGGCGGAGCGGCAAACCGGCGGCTATAAAGCCACCAGCACCGCGCGCCTGCTAAGCGCCGTGCGCCGTTTCTTCCAGCATCTTTACCGGGAGAAAATTCGCCCGGACGATCCCAGCGCGCTGTTGGCCTCGCCAAAGCTGCCGCAGAGGCTGCCGAAGGATCTGAGCGAGGCGCAGGTGGAACGCCTGCTCCAGGCGCCGCTGGTTGAACAACCGCTGGAGCTGCGCGATAAAGCGATGCTGGAAGTGCTGTACGCCACCGGTCTGCGCGTTTCCGAGCTGGTGGGCCTGACCATGAGCGACATTAGCCTGCGACAGGGCGTGCTGCGCGTGATTGGTAAAGGAAATAAAGAACGTCTGGTACCGCTGGGTGAAGAGGCGGTGCTGTGGGTTGAGAATTACCTTGAATACGGGCGCCCCTGGCTGCTGAACGGCGTGGCGTCCGATGTGCTTTTTCCCAGCCAGCGCGCGCAGCAGATGACGCGCCAGACGTTCTGGCATCGAATTAAGCACTATGCCGTACTGGCGGGGATTGACAGCGAAAAGCTCTCCCCGCACGTGTTACGCCATGCGTTCGCGACGCATTTACTTAACCATGGCGCCGACTTACGCGTGGTGCAGATGCTGTTAGGACACAGCGATCTCTCCACGACGCAGATCTACACCCACGTGGCGACCGAGCGTCTGCGACAACTCCATCAACAGCATCACCCGCGTGCGTGAGTGCTGAAAAAAAGGACTGAGTATGAAAAAAGGTTTACTGATGTTCACTCTGCTGGCGACCACCTTATCCGGTGCGGCGCATGCCGATAGCGCGGCGATCAAGCAACTGCTGGCGAAGCTGGGCGTGCAGAGTTCGGACGTGCAACCTTCGCCGATCAAAGGCATCAGCACCGTATTGACGGACAGCGGCGTGATATACGTTACCGATGACGGTAAGCACATTATCCAGGGGCCGATGTACGACGTCAGCGGCGCGCAGCCGGTAAACGTCACCAATACGCTGCTGGCCGGTAAGCTGAACGCGCTGGAAAAAGAGATGATCGTCTATAAAGCGCCGCAGGAAAAACACGTCATCACCGTCTTCACCGATATTACCTGTGGTTATTGCCAGAAATTGCATGAGCAGATGAGCGACTATAACGCGCTGGGTATTACCGTGCGCTATCTGGCCTTCCCGCGCCAGGGGCTGCAAAGCGAAACCGAGCAGAATATGAAGGCTATCTGGTGCGCTAAAGATCGTAACAAAGCGCTGGATGACGCGATGAGCGGTAAGGGCGTGCAGCCGGCCAGCTGCGATGTTGATATCGCTAAACACTACATGCTGGGCGTGCAGCTTGGCGTTAACGGCACGCCGGCGATGGTGCTGAGCGACGGCACGCTGATGCCCGGCTATCGCGATCCTAAAGACCTGAAAGCGCTCCTTGATGAGCATCAAAAACAGACAAGCGGTAACTGATTCGCGTGAAACAACAGATACAACTACGCCGCCGCGAGGCGGCTGACGGCGTCGATTTACCTGCCGATCTCCCACCGCTGCTGCAGCGGCTGTACGCCAGCCGCGGCGTGCGTAGCGCGCAGGAGCTGGAACGCGGCGTGAAAGGCATGCTGCCGTGGTCGCAGCTGACCGGCGTCGAAAAAGCGGTAGAGATGCTCTACGGCGCATTTCAGCAGGGGCTGCATATTGTGGTGGTCGGCGATTTTGACGCCGACGGCGCCACCAGCACCGCGCTGAGCGTTCTGGCCCTGCGGGCGCTGGGCTACGGCAACGTCTCGTACCTGGTGCCAAACCGTTTTGAAGATGGCTACGGCCTGAGCCCGGAAGTGGTCGATCAGGCTCACGCCCGCGGCGCGCAGATGATTATGACCGTGGATAACGGTATTTCTTCGCACGCTGGCGTCGAACGCGCCCATGCGCTGGGTATTCCGGTGCTGGTGACCGATCACCACCTGCCGGGGGATTCGCTGCCCGCGGCGGAAGCGATTATTAACCCGAACCTGCGCGACTGTGAGTTTCCGTCGAAATCGCTGGCCGGGGTGGGCGTGGCCTTTTATCTGATGCTGGCGCTGCGCACTTTTCTGCGCGATAAAGGCTGGTTTGAGGAGCGCGGCATTGCGCCGCCGAATCTGGCTGACCTCCTCGACCTGGTGGCGCTCGGCACCGTGGCGGACGTCGTACCGCTGGATGCCAACAACCGTATTCTGACCTGGCAGGGGCTGAGCCGCATCCGGGCGGGGAAATGCCGTCCGGGCATTAAGGCTCTGCTGGAGATCGCCAACCGCGACCCGCAAAAGCTGGCGGCAAGCGATCTCGGCTTCGCGCTCGGTCCGCGGCTTAACGCGGCTGGGCGGCTGGACGATATGTCCGTCGGCGTGGCGCTGCTGCTGTGCGACAACACCGGCGAAGCGCGGGTGCTGGCCAATGAGCTGGACGCGTTGAACCAGACGCGCAAAGAGATAGAGCAGGGGATGCAGGCGGAAGCCCTGACCCTGTGTGAGAAGCTGGAGCGCAGCGGTGAGACGCTGCCCGGCGGCCTGGCGATGTACCATCCGCAGTGGCACCAGGGCGTCGTTGGCATTCTGGCCTCGCGTATCAAAGAGCGTTTCCATCGTCCGGTTATCGCCTTTGCGCCCACCGGCGACGGTACGCTCAAAGGCTCCGGTCGGTCGATTCAGGGGCTGCATATGCGCGATGCGCTGGAGCGTCTGGATACGCTCTATCCCGGGCTGATTCTGAAGTTTGGCGGCCATGCCATGGCGGCGGGGCTATCGCTGGAAGAGGCGCGCTTTGAAGAGTTCCAGCAGCGCTTCGGCGAGCTGGTGACCGAGTGGCTCGATCCTGCGCTGCTGCAGGGGGAAGTGGTCTCCGACGGTCCGCTGGCGGCGGCAGAAATGAGCATGGAGGTCGCGCAGATGCTGCGCGACGCCGGACCGTGGGGGCAGATGTTCCCGGAGCCGCTGTTTGACGGCCGTTTCCGTCTGCTACAGCAGCGCCTGGTCGGCGAGCGTCATCTGAAGGTGATGGTTGAGCCGGTCGGCGGCGGCCCGCTGCTGGACGGTATCGCGTTCAATGTTGATACTTCCCTTTGGCCGGATAACGGCGTTCGCGAAGTTCAGCTTGCCTATAAGCTTGATATCAATGAGTTCCGCGGCAACCGCAGCCTGCAGCTGATCATTGACCACCTCTGGCCAAATTGAGAACAGTATATTAATGAGGGCGCGAATCCGGTAGAATTCCGCTCTTATCACCGCATTTTGACGAATCCATTAAAAGAAACCGACCATGTTTGAAATAAATCCGGTAAAAAACCGTATTCAGGACCTCACGGAGCGCTCGGACGTTCTTAGGGGGTATCTTTGACTACGATGCTAAGAAAGAGCGTCTCGAAGAAGTAAACGCCGAGCTGGAGCAGCCTGACGTCTGGAACGAACCAGAGCGCGCGCAGGCGCTGGGTAAAGAGCGTTCCTCGCTGGAAGCCATCGTTGATACGCTGGATCAGATGTCTCAGGGGCTGGAGGACGTTTCCGGCCTGCTGGAGCTGGCCGTTGAAGCCGAAGACGAAGAGACCTTCAACGAAGCCGTCGCCGAGCTCGATGTGCTGGAAGAGAAGCTGGCGCAGCTGGAATTCCGCCGGATGTTCTCCGGTGAATACGACAGCGCCGATTGCTACCTCGATATCCAGGCCGGTTCCGGCGGAACGGAAGCGCAGGACTGGGCCAGCATGCTGATGCGCATGTATCTGCGCTGGGCCGAAGCGCGCGGCTTCAAGACCGAGATCATCGAAGAGTCTGAAGGCGAAGTGGCGGGCATTAAGTCTGTGACCATCAAGATTATCGGCGACTACGCCTACGGCTGGCTGCGTACCGAAACCGGCGTTCATCGCCTGGTGCGTAAGAGCCCGTTCGATTCCGGCGGCCGCCGCCACACCTCTTTCAGCTCCGCGTTCGTTTATCCGGAAGTGGATGACGATATTGATATCGACATCAACCCGGCGGATCTGCGCATTGACGTTTATCGCGCATCCGGCGCGGGCGGTCAGCACGTTAACCGTACGGAATCCGCGGTGCGTATTACCCACATTCCGACCGGCTTAGTGACCCAGTGCCAGAACGACCGTTCACAGCACAAGAACAAAGACCAGGCCATGAAGCAGATGAAAGCGAAGCTTTATGAGCTGGAAATGCAGAAGAAAAATGCCGAGAAGCAGGCGATGGAAGATACCAAATCCGACATCGGCTGGGGCAGCCAGATCCGTTCTTACGTGCTGGATGACTCCCGCATTAAAGATCTGCGCACCGGGGTGGAAACCCGCAACACTCAGGCGGTGCTGGACGGCAGCCTGGATCAATTTATCGAAGCAAGTTTGAAAGCAGGGTTATGAGGAACCAACATGTCTGAACAACAAGCACAGGGCGCTGACGCGGCAATTGACCTTAATAATGAACTGAAAGCCCGTCGTGAGAAGCTGGCCGCGCTGCGTGAGCAGGGTATCCCGTTCCCGAATGATTTCCGTCGTGACCATACCTCTGACCAACTGCACGCTGACTTCGATGGCAAAGAAAACGAAGAGCTGGAAGCGCTGAACGTTGAAGTCGCCGTCGCTGGCCGCATGATGACCCGTCGTATCATGGGTAAAGCCTCCTTCGTTACGCTGCAGGACGTTGGCGGCCGCATTCAGCTGTACGTCGCCCGCGACGATCTGGCGGAAGGCGTCTACAACGAGCAGTTCAAAAAATGGGACCTCGGGGACATCATCGCGGCGCGCGGTAAGCTGTTCAAAACCAAGACCGGTGAACTCTCCATCCATTGCACCGAGCTGCGCCTGCTGACCAAAGCCCTGCGCCCGCTGCCGGACAAATTCCACGGCCTGCAGGATCAGGAAGCGCGCTATCGTCAGCGCTACCTGGATCTGATCTCCAACGATGAATCGCGCAACACCTTTAAAGTGCGTTCGCAGATCCTGGCGGGCATTCGCCAGTTCATGGTCGGCCGCGGCTTTATGGAAGTTGAAACCCCGATGATGCAGGTGATCCCCGGCGGCGCGTCCGCGCGTCCGTTCATCACCCATCACAACGCGCTGGATCTGGACATGTACCTGCGTATTGCGCCGGAACTGTACCTGAAGCGTCTGGTGGTTGGCGGCTTTGAGCGCGTGTTCGAAATCAACCGTAACTTCCGTAACGAAGGTATCTCCGTTCGCCACAACCCTGAGTTCACCATGATGGAACTCTATATGGCGTATGCGGATTACAAAGATCTGATCGAACTGACCGAATCCCTGTTCCGCACTCTGGCGCAGGACGTTCTGGGCCATACTGAAGTGCCTTACGGCGATCAGACTTTTGATTTCGGCAAGCCGTTTGAAAAGCTGACCATGCGCGAAGCGATCAAGAAGTATCGTCCGGAAACCGAGATGGCCGATCTGGATAACTTCGATTCTGCAAAAGCCATTGCGGAAAGCATCGGTATCCACGTTGAGAAGAGCTGGGGTCTGGGCCGCATCGTGACCGAGATCTTCGAAGAAGTGGCGGAAGCGCACCTGATTCAGCCGACTTTCATTACCGAATATCCGGCAGAAGTCTCTCCGCTGGCGCGTCGTAACGACGAGAACCCGGAAATCACCGACCGCTTTGAATTCTTCATCGGCGGGCGTGAAATCGGTAACGGCTTTAGCGAGCTGAACGATGCGGAAGACCAGGCGCAGCGTTTCCTCGATCAGGTTAACGCGAAAGCCGCCGGTGACGACGAAGCGATGTTCTATGACGAAGACTACGTTACCGCGCTGGAGCACGGCCTGCCGCCGACCGCGGGCCTGGGTATCGGTATCGACCGTATGGTGATGCTGTTTACCAACAGCCACACCATCCGCGACGTGATCCTGTTCCCGGCGATGCGTCCGGTAAAATAAGCATTACGCGAATAAAAAAACCCAGCAGAGCTGGGTTTTTTTATGCCTGATTGCTAAAGCTGATTAATGCGTTACGCGCATTATCGTCCGCTGCCTGCAGCACCATCCACGGACTAAAAGCCCAGGGCGTCGCGCGAATCCCGCTTAACACATCCGCAAGATTGCTCCACTGAAAATCCATCACTTCGTCAGGATTTATCCGTAACGCGCTGGCTACTCGTGCCGCATAGACCGGACAGACCTCGTTTTCGACAATGCCATTCGGCGCGACGGCCCGGTAACGGAACCCCGGAAAGACCGGGACGATGCGGGTTATCTCGACGCCGAGCTCAAAGCGGCAGCGGCGCTCAACGGCCTGTTCAAAGGTTTCGCCGGTTTGCGGATGCCCGCAGACTGAGTTCGTCCATACGCCTGGCCAGGCTTTTTTGCCCAGCGAGCGGCGCGTGACCAGCAGTTGGCCTTGTTCATTGAACAGCCAGCTGGAAAACGCGAGATGCAGAGGGGTGTTGAGGGTGTGGGCGGCATACTTCTCCAGCATACCTGTAGGCTTATCTTGCTCGTCCAGCAAAATGACATGTTCCCCGGCCATGACAACTCCTGAAATAAAAAATGACCCGGCACAAACCCGCCGGGTCATGTACTCAGGCCACTAGGGTAGCCCATAAATGGGACAAAGGCATTACCAAAACAAGCCCTGGCAGCATGTTGGCTACCGGAAAGAGCTTAATGTTACAGATACGCAATCCGGTCGCCACCATCAGCAGCCCGCCGGCGCAGGAGAAATCCGCCATCATGTCAGGCGAGATCGATGGCAGAATAACCACCGCCAGCATCGCAAGCGCCACCTGAATAATGACCTGCGGGACAGCAATGGTCATTACCGCGTAGCCCAGCAGCGTCGCAAAGATCCCGGAGGTAAATAGATCGAGAATCGTTTTGATATACAGAATCGACGGATCGCCGCTCATGCCTTCGGTCATCGCGCCGAAAATGCCGGTGCCGCTAGCGCAAAAAAGAACCAGGATAGCGACGAATTTCTCGGTAAACTCTTCGTGGCCGAGGCCATTGACCGGCGGCAGCACCTTGTTGATCAAGCCGCGCGTGGAGCCTGCGGCTTTACCGATGCCTTTTTCCAGATGCAGCAGTTCGCCGAGGATGGCGCCAATCACCATGGCCAGCACGACGGCGGGCATATATTTCACTTTGAGCACCAGCGTGATGCCAAGACCAACGGAGCACAGGCCGAAGGTCATCGGCAGCGCCGTTTTTACGCGCTCGGGGAGCTTGCCGCCCGCCGCAGCGCCGATGAGTCCGCCGATAATCACGGCGGCTCCGTTTACATATGGGCCAATTAACATTGAGTCATTTCCGGTTAATTAATACGTAGCTCGCCTTCACCCCAGCGGGGGATGTTGTTGACCTGCAGGTCAAACAGATCGAGCGCGCGATTGACGCTATGGGTAACGATGTCGTCCGCCGTTTGCGGACGCTGGTAAAGCGCCGGGACCGGCGGAAAGATAATTCCGCCCATTTCGGTTACGGCGGCCATATTGCGGATATGGCCAAGGTTCAGCGGTGTTTCCCGGGCCAGCAGCACCAGGCGGCGACGCTCTTTCAGCACCACGTCCGCAGCGCGGGTGAGCAGGTTGTCGGTCAGGCAGTGGGCGATGGCGCCTAAAGAACGCATTGAACACGGCGCGATCAACATTCCCAGCGTTTTAAACGAACCGCTGGAGATAGCCGCCCCAAGATTGGCGATGGGATACACCACGTCGGCCAGCGCCATCACGTCGTCCAGGCGGTAATCCGTCTCCAGCTCGCAGGTTTTTTCCGCGCCTTTAGAGACGACCAGATGGACCTCAACGGGATGCGGGCGCAGCAGCTCCAGCGCCTTAACGCCGTACTGAAACCCGGATGCGCCGCTGATACCAATGATGATGCGTGTCGCCATGGTGTTCTCCTTTTATTCGAAATCCGGCAGGAAGCGCTTCACGTCTACTTCTTTAAATCTGGATCGCTGGAAGTTGTGCTTCAGATGGAACGGCACCGTGCAGTCGAATATCGTTTTGCAGGACATTCCCTGCTGCAGGATGCTCGGGCTGTATTCCGGTACCTGCGACGGATCGAGCGGATGGCAGCGAACGCCGGGAATAGTGATTGTATCGACATCGCCCTGGTAGCGGGTTTGCATGGCCCAAAGTACGTCATCGCTATCGAAAATATCGACGTCTTCATCGACCAGAATCACGTGCTTCAGTTCCGGGAAGGCAGAGAACGCCAGCAGGGCTGCCTGACGCTGACGCCCTTCGTCCGCCGGGGAGGATTTTTTAAACTGCAGCACCGCCAGCAGTTTGCCGCCTCCCGCCGAATGGGCGAAGACGTTCAGCAACTTGCCGGGCATCGCGCGCTCGACCATATCCAGAATGCTGGCTTCGGTCGGGATACCGGCCATATTGACGTGTTCTTCGCCTGGCCCTACGGTGGTGCGCCAGATAGGATTGATACGGTGAGTGACGGCTTTCACTTTGATGACCGGGATCGCCTCTTTAGCTTCGCCGGTGTAGCCCGGAAACTCAGGCATCGCGCGGCCGGTATGGGTGTTCTGATCTTCTCGTACGCGCGCGTTGGGCAGCAGTTCGCCTTCAATCACGATCTCAGCGTGGGCGATCGCTTTCTCGTTAATAGTTTTACACTGCGTCATCTCCACCGCTTTGCCGCGCAGCGCGCCGGCGATGCTTAACTCATTGAAGCCCAGCGGGGTGGTCGGCGGCTCAAAACAGGCGGCAATTTCAATGGCCGGATCGACGCCGATGCTGATTGAAATCGGCAGCGGCTGGCCTGCCGCTTCCGCCTTCATGCGAAAAGCATCGATATGGCGGCCGGGCGTTAGCCACATGGAGAGCTCGTCGCGGCTCTGGACGCACAGGCGATGAATGGTGATATCGGACTCATGGGTTTCTGGATCGGAGGCGTAGCACAGGCCCATCGTAATATAGGGGCCGGCGTCTTCTTCAGTATTCGTCGGCGCCGGCAGCAGCTTGCGCAGATCGAAATCGGCATCGCTCGCCAGGTGGACCACTTGCTGGCAGACCGCTGCGCCCTGGGCCATCACCGGCGCTATCGCATTCTCCACCGAATCCTTCAGCAGATGCCCCAGTTTAGCCGATTCACACTGGAGGAAATGGCTGACGCGCTGGCGGGAGCCATTCAGGCCAATCGCCACGCTGATATCTTTAAAGCCTTTGATTTTGTTGAAGACCATGACCGGGCCATTTTTGCGGGTCGGACGCTGGCAGGTCCCGCCGGCGCCTACGTAACGATAGACGCCGGAGAGTTCAGCATGCGGGTCGACTTCGGTATCGGTTTCAACATACTCGCCGGGAAGCGTTTTCAGCAGTTCCAGCGCGGAGCGTAAATCATGTACCGATGAGGGGGTTTTGTTATCACTATTTGCCATGGGATGTTTCCTTCGGAAAAGAAGTTTTGCTCCCGGCACAATATTTTCCCTGGCGCGGATAAACAAATACCGTTTACCGGATGGTCAGTAGATCAAAAAAGTTTATTTTAACAAGGTGTTAAATAATGATTAATTAATATGAGGAGCAACGCTGCGGCTTTTTATTTCTCCGACTAAGTGTGATACTGGTGATAAATTACACTGCGGATAATGATGATGGATTTAAAGCGCTTACGCTATTTTTGTCGGGTGGTGGAACAAGGTTCGGTGAGCCAGGCGGCGAAGTCGCTGAACATGGCGCAGCCGCCGCTCAGCAAGCGAATTCAGGAGCTGGAAGAGGAGCTTCAGGTATCGCTTTTTGTTCGCCGGGGAAACCGCATTGAGCCTACGGAAGCCGGTTTTTTTCTCTATCGAAAAGCGTGTGAAATATTACGCCAGGTAGAGGATACGGCGCGGGAAACGACGGATATTGCGCACAAAAACAGAACTGAATTGAGAATCGGCTTAACTCATCTCTATCAGAATTATTTTAAAGCGTTGCTGATGGAGGTATATCGACGTCATCCGGATACCTCAATAAATATTTCCGTTACTGACTCCAGCCATCTCGAAACGTTATTAACCGAGGGCGCAATTGATTTCGCCTTAATCCAGCGCCCCTACCGTAGCGAAGGCTTTGATTATGTCTCTTTTGACCCGATTAAGCTGGTCGCGGTGATCAATAAAAGATGCCTGCCGGGGCCGCCGTCTAATCCGTATAGCTACACATCGCTGGCGGCGCTGCCGCTGGTGCTGCTCCATAGAGCAAAGGATTCAGGGACTTATGAGATGCTTATGGAGCTGTTTCGTAAGTCCGGAATCAACGCGAAGGTGATTATGCATATTACGCAGCCGGGCGTGATCCTCGACTGGCTGGAGTCAGGACTTCAGGCGGCGACGCTGCTACCTTCTTCTGAAGTGGAAGCCGATAAACTTAGCCAGTGTTACGTAGTCGATGTTTTCCCCTCGCCGCAAATATTCTACCCGGCGCTGGTCAAATTGCCGTCTATGCCTTATCTGCCCGCGTTGATGGATATTATTACGCATGGCTATCCGTTTAATACTTCTGTATGACGGGTAGCGATTGGGGAATGCCCTGGGGACTGGTATGATAATCGCCCTGGTTTTGAGGTGAATGTTAGTGTTAAGCGCAGGACGCCTGATGAGAAAACGCTTTGTTATTGCAATAATGTTGCTGAGCAGCCTGATCGTCGCGGGGTGTTCCAGCTCATCCGATTCCGGTTCAACCTACACCGTGAAGCGCGGCGATACGCTGTACGCTATCTCACGTTCCACTGGCACCAGCGTCAGGGATCTCGCCCGTCTCAATAATATTTCACCTCCTTATACCATCGAAGTCGGGCAAAAGCTGAAGCTAAACAGCGGTTCCGGGACCACGGCGAAGGCGGGGGCATCCGGCAAGAAATCGTCGACGAAACGTACCGCCGCCGTGACGCCATCTTCGGCGGTGCCGCAATCCTCCTGGCCGCCGGTCGGGCAACGCTGCTGGCGCTGGCCAACCAGCGGTAAAGTAGTGCTGCCATACTCCACCAGCGATGGCGGCAATAAAGGTATCGATATCGCCGGTAAGCGCGGCCAGCCGGTGTATGCGGCAGGGGCGGGCAAAGTGGTCTACGTGGGCAACCAGCTGCGCGGCTACGGCAACCTGATTATGATTAAGCATAATGAGGACTATATCAGCGCCTACGCGCACAACGACAAGCTAATGGTGAATAACGGCCAGAGCGTGAAGATTGGCCAGCAGATTGCCACCATGGGCAGCTCGGATGCGGACTCCGTGCGCCTGCACTTCCAGATTCGCTACCGGGCGACGGCGATCGACCCGCTGCGCTATTTGCCGCCGCAGGGCAGTAAGCCTAAGTGCTAAAAGGTTATTTTATCGACAGTTAGCCTGTTATGGGCTTGTCAGCGGGTGCGTAAGGTCTATAATGGCCCTCGCACCTCTTCGCGGGCGTAGTTCAATGGTAGAACGAGAGCTTCCCAAGCTCTATACGAGGGTTCGATTCCCTTCGCCCGCTCCAGTAATCTCCCCAGGTGGAGAAGCCTTAAAAAGCCTTCTCTTTCAGCATGTTAGACAGATGCCTATCTAAAATGCTTCCTGTGTTCTACCATTGAAACTGCCCTAAGTAACTGCTACGAAATGTTATCAGGCAAGGTGAGATTATAACGCTTCGTTGGCAGTAGTTCCACCGTTCATACTGCGATAGCCCAACATGAACAAGAAGCCTCTCCTGTGGCATAGATACATCTCATCGACAGACTGATCACACGCATTTAAGCCCGATGTGCGGCCCTGTGGCTGCGTAAACAGGTTTATGGTGATATTGGTACTTGCACACCACATGCAAGCTCTATCAGCGTTTCAGCCACGCTCCGAAAGGTACACGGTTATCCTGATAAGGTGTGATCCTTCTGACAACCTGATGAAGTCGCTATGCTCCGCTTGTTGCTGTATCACCAACGGGGCTTTATGGCTCCTATTGTCCAATGCCTCTAAAACGCTCTGTAACGCATTCTGAGAGGTTTTATTGTTAAGCTGTAGGGTAGTTGCTTTAAATAGATAAAGGGGCTTAAAAGCCCCTATGTACCGCTTATATTTGATTTATAGTGTTGCTCTCAGCACTGACAGCCATTCCAGCAATAGTTTTAGCTCTTTCCCGGTTAAACGGGGGATTGTCACCCGGCTATTTGTTCCGGCGTTGCACAGCGCGAGCGCTAACGCCATAATGTGATTGTTCTCCATTTCCTTCTCTCCGTTGGGAATGTTGAATACGGCGGGGGCGGGCTTCTTGGTGGTTGGCTGCCCCTGCCACTTGTTGATCAACTGCTTTTCTAAGATTGGTTGGTAACAGGTGACGCTGTATTGTCGTCCCTGCAAACTTCACTACCTGCGTATAAACGCACACCGTAACCCCACACCACATAAAGCAGGTGATCGGCTCTTCCTCCTTTTTCACTCTTCTGAATCCTCTGTATTGAAGGTTTTCGCATAGGGACATTTCCCCTTAGTTACGTAGGTGAACAGGTAATTGCTGTTCTGATACGTGCATAGCGTTTTCCCGTTCTCCGTCTGTTCCTCCTGTGGGTTGGTTAGGGTTATCTGTCCTGCTTTAGCATTAATGCAATAGAGAACCCCTAGCACAAATACAACTGGTATAAGTAGTTTAAGTAATATGTCTCTCCCGGTTCTTTTCATGACGCCTCCATGTAGCTAATGTTGAGGAATCGTACACTTACGTACAGTTTTCTAAAATGCAAGCTTTTATGAAAATACATTACCGGGGTTAAACACAGAGAATCGACGCCCTTCATTTGAAAATTTCAGAATTTCAAAATATCTGGCATGGATGTTGCATATCGATTGATTGAAATTATCTATTGAACTTTGCATATTGATAGATGAATAAAGAATCTCTTTATAAATCAATCTAATAACATTTATAAACTAGTGTTTGGAAAGTGTTATGTTATGGAGGGATTGAACATAATCATTATAAATCAATGAGTTAAGTGTTTGTTTACTCTTGCACATGAATAGTATTAGGCTGGTACCCTCACAAGAATTTCACTCTTTAATAATCAATAACTTACGTTTAAATAATTCTTGTCATGAAAGATAGTGCACTTAAATCAATAACTTACGTTAATCATCCAATTTAACATAATGAGTCTTCTGCGCACTAGGGTGAGCCTCCTTGCATTCTGTCATGACAACTAGGGCAACGCCCCTCAGATTTCACCAGAATACATCTGTCATAACACTTCAATATGTTAATAGTTTCACTAAGTTATTATTAGAATTTAAATGATGTTTTTATTAAAATTTATTTGATAAATTCAAATTTATTTTATATTGCACAATAATACGTGAAAACTCGTTCAACAACATCCCCACCTGTCATTGCACATTACATACCTCTAAGCCCTGCTACGCCTGGCTTTGTCTCTCTTTGCACATAATACACTATTGCACATTATTCCTTTAAAATAGCTTAAACAGCTATTCTTTTCATTGATTAAAGGGGGTATTAAGAGGGGTATTAATCAGTATTAAACGTTAATTAAATTGTATTTAAATCCGGCTTAACTTGAGAAACATTATTGCACAAAGATATATTGCACGTAATCGTCTTTTATTCAGATAAATTTTATTGTAGGTGATATATAGCGATAGTGCTATGCACTCCCTTCGGGTATCGCTCATTACATTCTCTCTTTTTGCATGTAATCAATTGTAGAGATGTTTCTTTATGCAACTAATGTTATTAACAAAAGACTTTTCTTTTTTAGTGAGAGTGAGAGTTAGTCTGACAGTGGTCAGCCTCCGAACGGAGAATACTTGAGCTTTAGCGATAGTATGACACTAAGTAGAATGTCCTTTATATAGATAGTTGTTATGAGTCAGCGAAGCGTAGAGGTTATCGCAGATTGCCGACACTCATTTGAAACGTGTCATAACACTTCAAGAATCACTATCTACTATGCAAAAGGAAAAAGCACCTTTCACATAGACTCTTCGAGAGATATCCCCCGTTCACTAACGAGGGGAAGCACTAACTCCTACAACTACCACTCAATAAAAGGAAAAAGCCCTTTTATTTCATGCTAGCTGTTTGAGTAAGTCTATCTACACTCATCACTTCCACTCATTAACTCGTGCAAGCTCTTCATTTAGATAGATATTTACTATAACTATTAGTATGCAAAACTAAAAAGGTATCAAAATTTAATTACAAAGGGGCTTATGTAAATATAAAATGATACCTTTATAGAATGTGTCTGATAATATATCAATGCATACTGAAGCCGGATTTCTACCCTTTATCTATATAAATCAACTATGTAACATTTTTAAACCCTGTTGACTTTTCGTAAGCTGCTAAAAATAGTACACTTTTTTGCATTCAGGTCTTGACAATATAGTGATAGCATGTTAGGATGGTTTATATAATGATGAGTTAAAACAAATAAGCATTCACTACAAAGACGTTAACCGCAACGCACTGTGAGCCTTCGGGCGGCACGGTGTTTTTTATATGTAACCATAATAGAAGGAGCCAATATAATAATGGCAAATACAAAATACCCTGATGTTCAAGCAATCCTTGATGCGCTGCTTAGTGGTGAACTCAGTCGAGCACAGGCACAGCGAAGTAAAAATGTTGCAAAATCTTTAGGACATACCGAACGATATGAACGTTACCGCAAAGCGGTCGCACTATACGATCAGATTGTTGCGATTAAGAAAATTAAATAAAGAGGTAATAATGAATATCAATTTTGATTCTGATATGTATAAAAAACTTCAAGCAAAAGCAACTGAACAACACACTACGATTCCTGCTCTTATTAAAGAGTTAGTGATTAAACATGTCCTTGTCGATGAGGAAAAGAATGAAACAAAAAAGACTAAAGCAGTTTCCAGTAATTAAATATGTAGATGCGATTTGCGGTAGCGGTAAAAGTCACAGACTGAAAGAATACATCTTAGGTAATCCTGATAAACTTTCCCTCATTGTCGTTCCTACTCATAACTTAGCAGAACAATTCCAGAACAGTCTAAACGAGATACTCAAAAGAAAAGTATTCCGTGTTATGGGTGAACCAGCAGTCAAAACACTCTCTGATGCTCTCGAAGATACTTTTAAATACAAAGTTATCATTTGCACTCATGAATGCTATAAACAGTATTGTTATAAAGCAGCGTTTGATAATGAGATGCAAGACAAGCTATCACAGTTTGACGTTTATGTAGATGAAATACCAGCGGCCTCATTCGGTGGATGGATTAAAGTAGACTTTAAAAAGAATGCTGATGAAAACTACCCCTTTCTAAACTGGATAGAAGAAAATGAATCACTCTTCTATATAAAGGAAGAGAACAGAGAGGAGTTTGAAAAGTATTACAGAGAGAAGAACGCTAACAGCAGAGATTTAAAACAACTACTATGGGCTATGTTACACGGCGCCGGGTTGATGTTTGATGAAGAGAAACACTTCTTCTGTTATGGAATCTCTCCGATACTCATTAGCGTTAACTGGTGCAAAAGCTTTGTGATTATGGGCGCTGGTGTGAGCCGTAGTGAGTTTTTATGGTGGGCTAAAGAGGTTGCACACTTCATCTGTATACCTGCTCCTGAATACCTACAGCCTCATACAGAGCGTAGACAGCATAAGCTTGTGCCTATTGAGATAAAAGCCCTCACAGATAAGAACGCTACACAGGAATCATTAGCATATACCCTTAACAATTTTAATAAAGAAGTGAGAACATTGTTAGGTGATGGCTACATCTTTGCAACTAATAAAGATAAGTCAGTATGCAACTTTGAATCTTATGGAGATGAAATCTTTGGGGAGTCTAACAGGGTTAGCATGGCAAGTTACGGATTGAACAACTACCAACACACAACAAAAGCTGCTTTCATTGGATGCTCAAACTTCCATCCTTCTGTAACAGGTAAATGGAAATTGTATGCAGAACTAAACGGATGGGATGCAAATGAATTAGCAAGCAGACGTAAAGCCGCAATGAATTATGAGCAATGCTATCAGTTTGTTTCACGGTGTTCTATAAGAGACTTTGAATCTAATAGACCTCAATTATACATTGTTCCTGATTTAGCTACTGCTAACTATCTGCAATCTTATTACTTTCCTGGTGCAAAGATAGAGAGTCTAGGCTTTGACCTTCCAGTGAAAGAAAGGAAAGCGAGAGAAGTAGTTAAACCATACAATACAACAAAAGGGAATGAGACAAGGGAAATGGTCCAAATGTATAAAGCACAAGGGATGAAACAGAAAGATGTAGTGAAACTATTAGATTTAGGTATTGCCACAGTAAAAAGAAATTGGAAATAGGAGGAATAATATGAATAAACAAGTGAACTTTAATATTCTAAGTATTATTATTGAAGAAGTAGGGGTGAAGGGAAAATCTTACATCCGTATAGAAGATTTCATACGTGCAGTGGTAGAATCTCTAGACTATAAAGAGATTACAGCTCGCCGGGCTATAGATAGCTTCTACAAAGATGATATTACATACCCATATGAATGTGGTGGGAGGGTGGTAGTATTACGGCCTTCATTCTACAAAGAGTATTATACGTCAATTACCCCTGAAAGAATCTATAAATATAAACTACAACTTGCTAAAGCTGAGTTGAAACGAAATATAGGAGAATAAATGACGAATATCGATGCTGTATACAGGCATTTATTGTGCTCTCATACACGTAAACTAAAACAGATTCAGGAAGATTTAGGTCTAACACGCGAGGATGTATTATGGAGCATCAAGAGTCTCATTGAAGAGGGCATTCTCCACACTAAATCCCCAGCCTTGAAAGGCTTTAATAAAAACCTAATCAGAGAAATCACTCAGGAGTAAATAATGCAGGAATACGAATATACAGAAAATGAAAAGGCGCTCTTTAGAAGTATAGCTGAAGGCCTTAACCTAACATACGAAGAACTCGAATCTAAAATTATCAAGGAATATCTGGAAAACCTCCTCGATAGGGTAATGACTCCAACTTATTGATAGTGTTTTATGTTCAGATAATGCCCGATGACTTTGTCATGCAGCTCCACCGATTTTGAGAACGACAGCGACTTCCGTCCCAGCCGTGCCAGGTGCTGCCTCAGATTCAGGTTATGCCGCTCAATTCGCTGCGTATATCGCTTGCTGATTACGTGCAGCTTTCCCTTCAGGCGGGATTCATACAGCGGCCAGCCATCCGTCATCCATATCACCACGTCAAAGGGTGACAGCAGGCTCATAAGACGCCCCAGCGTCGCCATAGTGCGTTCACCGAATACGTGCGCAACAACCGTCTTCCGGAGCCTGTCATACGCGTAAAACAGCCAGCGCTGGCGCGATTTAGCCCCGACGTATCCCCACTGTTCGTCCATTTCCGCGCAGACGATGACGTCACTGCCCGGCTGTATGCGCGAGGTTACCGACTGCGGCCTGAGTTTTTTAAATGGCGGAAAATCGTGTTGAGGCCAACGCCCATAATGCGGGCGGTTGCCCGGCATCCAACGCCATTCATGGCCATATCAATGATTTTCTGGTGCGTACCGGGTTGAGAAGCGGTGTAAGTGAACTGCAGTTGCCATGTTTTACGGCAGTGAGAGCAGAGATAGCGCTGATGTCCGGCAGTGCTTTTGCCGTTACGCACCACCCCGTCAGTAGCTGAACAGGAGGGACAGCTGATAGAAACAGAAGCCACTGGAGCACCTCAAAAACACCATCATACACTAAATCAGTAAGTTGGCAGCATCACCCCTCGATAGAATCAAATATAACAGAGGGGAATAATGGCGACAATTAACGACACAACCTCCACCAAATCGACTAGTAAAACTAAATCAGAGAACGGATTTTGCGTAATAGCGAGCATGAGCAACGACTCCTCTGCGAGCTATATTCAGGAATATAGTGCTCTATCATTTGATAGCGTCCCTCAAATTGGTGTAAAGCGTAGAGCAGACGTCTCTAGCTATGCAATAGAATCTGGTAGTGAGGTGAGCGACCATATTCAGATTAAAAACGATTCAATCAATATATCAGGCTGGATTACTGAGTCTCCTATTGAATTACGGGGAGATATCATCTCCTCCAGTGGTGCTAACGGGACAAGGGTAAAACAGGCTATTGATTGGCTTAACGCCACATTCGAAGCACGTAGAACCATCTCGTTAGTCACCCGCGATTCTGTATTAGAGAACGTTGTTTTAACAGGTGTCAGTTATAACTACGATGATGCACTGGATGCAATGCAATTTGATTTGAGTTTTGAGAGAGTGAGGCTAGTGTCCTCTAAAACCGTCGATGTAATCGCCACCAAAACAAAATCTACTACGAATAAAGGAAAAACAGTTAAAACTAAGGCCAATACAGCTACTAAAAAGGACACTACTGTTTCAGATATTTCATCTAAATACAATTCCTAAATAAATACATCGGAGCTACCAATATGCAATATGCAGAAGCTATTATAAGTTTTGCCTTATGGGGCATTTTAATATCAGAAGTAACACATACACTAAAATAAAATATAAAAACTGGAGGAACGTTGAGTAAGAATAGAAATATATTGAATGTTAACAAATTACAGCTTAGAGCAGTAGGCAGAAGTAAAAGAAAATCTAAAGAGAAGAGCGTCCCTAAGTGGGATGCAATACCAGAATATAAAGACTCTCCGCCTCTAACAGAAGAAGAGCAGGAAATAATTGATAGTATTTGTGATAACAATAATGTTTATTTTAATCCTCGTAAGCGAATGACCACTAAATTTAACGATGAGATCGAGAGATGGCAGGCATTAGGATTTAAAAGTGAAGATGAGCACATTGCTTGGAAGAGGCTGAATAACAGGGATGAGGCGTCTAGCACCTATACAGACCTTGCAGACACTATCCTAAAAATTACACAAGGCCAGAAAATTGACTGAATATAATACAATATATGAAATGTGTCAGGCATACGCCGATTGGTGTAATGAGAATGACCATTTGCACGGTAGAACAAATAGCGATGATTACTACTTGTATTTTGTGTCTAAGAAAATTTCTGGAAAAGATACAAAAGACACAGTGACATTTTGCTTCACAGGAGCAACAAGACCCGACGGAAGCCATCCAGGCTACCTGATTCAAACATCATAAACAACAATTCAAATATAAGGCCCCTGTAAGGGGCTACAATCAACTTTAAATAAAAAGAGGTATAATGAGTAATATTAATAGTATGAGCCGTGGCAAGGGCAGAGAAGCATTAGAGGCGTATAATCAACAACAAGCTATCCTGGAAACTCCTGTAGGGACCTCAGAAGAAGCAGAAGCCTATAATCATGTTAAGAATAATAAAATAACTTATCTGGATATCTTTTCTGCATACAACGATGAATTAAATGGAAGTATCTTAATCAACCTCACAACAGCCATTGATAATTTCTATAACACCCCTACAGCTAATAATTTGAATAATGTCAGTGAAGAGATTAAGCTTGCTAACAAATTCATTAAAGAGGCTTCTGGAGTTCTGGAAGTTTGTATTGCTAGCTACCCTGATAATCCAGAATTAGCTACAGAAATTGATATTTATCAAAGTGCTACAGATTGTATTCTGGGTGAAATTGCACAATTAGCAGAGAATATGACAGGAGAGGAGGCTTAAGCCTCTTCTTATTTATGGGGCATCTTCAGGTGCCACTTGAAATAAAACTCGTTACAAGATGATTCTCACTTTAATACAATTTTAATTGTCACTTGAGCGTATTTTATTTCACTTTTCTATTGACAAATATATATTTTCATGTTACTATTATCTTAAGGGTAAGATATTTCAGAGAAGACACTACCTCCTTATAGATTCTTCATTCTTCTGATATTAATATTTTTCGTTTTGTTAATTGGTTATTGACTCCAAATCAGAAACGTTTACTTTCCAAGGGTTTTGTTTCTGATGGGAATTAGGCTGCTTTATATTGCAATCACAGTATAAACGCTTTTAGCCTTCTTCTCTGAACTATTTTTCCCCATCATTTATTAGAATATACTAATAAATACTACCAAACCGCACATCTTTTTATTTATTTATTTTTATCAAAGGTAGGTGAATGGAAGTCCTCTAATTTAAGTGGATGGTAGTATTTTTAGTGTATATCTAGATAGATTGCACATTTTTGTTATTGACAATAGTCAGTAGCTTTTATTTTATTATCTATTACGGATAGATAGTTTAACAACAGGTTAAGAATTAAGCCCTCTGGCATGTTGGGAAGCATTACTTTGTCATTATCAAAAAGCATCATTGGGTAGCTCCGATGAAAAACAGGAGACAGAAAAACTCCTCTTATCAACTGAATTAGGAAGCGGTTGGATAGGTTAATAATGTTGGAACATTTATTTTCTACTCAAAGAAAGGCACCTATTGGTGCCTTCTTTTTTACCTCACTTGAAATAAATCTATTTCAATAAAAATAGCACTTTAAAAGTGACTTTTAAACAATTAGATAGTTACTTTTAAAGACCTATTACATAGAGAATATAATATGAAAACAATCAATAACAAATCTATGTCCCTTTCTGATTTTACCAGCACCTGTGAACAGGTAGCAGAGGTTATGAAATGTGACGTAAATACTGTTATGCGGGAAGCCGCTAAACGACTTCTTGATGAAGAGCAAACTTTAGTGAAGGGGTTAAATTACTCTGAATTAGAAAATCTCTCTCAAGAAGAAAAGACTAATGCATTCATTGAAAAGATGAAGAAACATAAAAACAGGAATAAATAAATGGCAAATTTTGGTAAAGTTTATGGTGGCACTAAGCTAGATAATAGCGTTATTGCATACACCGCTGATCATGTTCTACAAGATATGAAAATTAGCGTCCCTGATGGCATCCCTGCTGATTTGGTAGCTGGCTCTGTTGTCTCCCTGAGTTCAGGCGCAATGGCAACCTCTACAGACAATATTGGCGTAGTCGTCTCTCCCTCTGTAGCAGGTCAGAAATTCCTCCGTGTAGCTCGCACCCCGTTCGCTATGCTGATTAAAGAAGCTCTCGTTATCGATAGCTCTCTTACTCTTGATGAGGTTGTAGCAGCTCTGACAGCACAAGGCTTTGCATTCACTGATTACGACACAGTAGCCCTTCGCACCACCTAATATGGAGAATAATAATAAATGTCTGAACTAATGAATCTATTTACTGGACAAAATGCCAGTTTTGCATCTCCTTTTGAGTTTGCTAATAAACAAAATAAAATCATCACCTCTCTCGGTTTATTCCGTAGTGAAAACCACGATGTGAATAAAATTGCTCTTGACCGTATCGTTGATGAGAAGATGCTAAAAGGTCTGGAACGTGCAATGCATGTTCAATCTGACTGGAACAGTGCAAGCCTTCCAGAATTTGGAACATTCCTCTATCAGATGAAATACTCTAACTCTTTGAATAGTGTTACTTCACGTGAAGTAGAAGAGTATCGCCGCCGTGGGGCTATTGTAGAAGATAGTATTGCTGCTGTTCTCTCAGATTTCTCTGATGCACAATATGATCAGATGGCGAACACTGTAGAAGCTGATTTGATTAGCGCTCTGCTGGCTCTGAAAGTTGAATCTCAGTATGCAGGACAAGGTGATTTAGATTTCCTTGAAATGGCTGGAGCCACTAAAACAGGCTTTGCTCTGGACACCTCCAGCTCTGCTAACGTATTCCAGCAATTGTCTGCAATCAACCGTGTAGTGAATGTGAAGCTGGGAACCAGTCTTGCACAGCAACGCACAGGAACAATTATCCTTGCTGCTGGCACTGCTGCTGATGCTCTCCATTATCACACCAGTATTAAGGACTTCCTTCTTTACACTATGCCAATGGGAAGCGATGCCAATCTGTTTACTCAGGTTCAGGGTGCTAATCCTGCATATGAAAGCTGGATGCTGAAAGGTAATATCGTTATCGATGTCACTGGATATACTCAAATCACTGATGTAATCGGTGAGAATGGATTTGTTGTTATTCCTAAAATGGCTGAAAATTCAAATGCATATGTTCTTCATCAAGGGATTGGCACACGTCATGCCACGCTGGGTAAAGAAAGTGGATTGTATCACCAGTATATCACCACTGACCCACAGTGGAACTATCCAAGTATTGCAACTGAAACGGCCTATCTGCCGATTGTAAATATTCCAGATGCAATCGTATTTGGTGGAGTGGCCTAATAGCTACTGAGTAAAATATAAGCCTGTAGGGGTGAGGGAGACAACCGAAAGCAAATCGGCCCCGCTCCTATGGGCTTTTCTTGTTTTAAGAGGATAGAGAGTATGAAATTTATAATGAAAGCGGCTAATTTAGCATTGAAAGGTGAAGATGCAGAGAAGCTCATTAATGTGTCAGAGTTATGCAGGCAGTTTAATTTAAACGTGAACACATTCAACACAATGAGATTTAGATATGGCTGGAGCATTGAGCAAACTCTGTGCGTAATGTTAGTAGATAATAAAGAGGGATAATATTATGATGGATATCACCGTGTCTCGCGTGAGGAACGTCGTAGATTTTAAAGTCGATCATGAATCATTACGTAAAGCTAAAAACAGCATTAAAGGGATTAAAGAGTTTGCAGAGAGTCAGAAAATAGCAATTAAGCCCTTCGTAGACCAGCGAGCGCTCAATAAGAGTATGAAGCAAGCTATTAAACAAGCAAGAGCTAATAACGTTATTATGCAGAACGCACAGAATAAAGCTAATAATAGGGGGAATGGAACGAACACCCCTAATAATAATACTCAAGCTAAACAACAAGCAAGAGCACAGGCTGCTGCTAATAAAAGACAAGACCAGGCTGATTTAAAAATGAGGGCTACACGCTTACAGCTAGGCGGAATCATTGGAAGAACAGCAGAGGAGGAAGCCAGAGTATTACGAGAAGCACAGGCCATTACAGACCAATATAAAGCTGGCACAATATCAATGGCCAGACAGAACCAATTAATAAAAGAACAAATCACCCTGTTACGTAGAGCAGCCAGAACGAGACAGGCTGGAGCTAATGCACATACTACAGGTGGATTTGGTAAACGCTTAGGAAGCCTCGCCAATGGCGCTACAGGCGGATTAGCTACCGGAGGTGTGTTAGGTATGGCTGGAGGTATGTTAGGGCCTCTTGCTGGCGCTGCGGTCGTTGCAGGTGGCATGGCTGGAGTCGCTAACAGTGCCAGCGAAACACGTATGATTGTTCAAGGTGCTAAGGCTGTAGGGGTCGATCCTAATTTACTCTTAGCAATGTCTCAATGGGGACAGAGTAATGGTGTAGACTCTGCATCACCTGATAAAATTCAGGATAACCTCAAAGATATTAGGGAACGTTTAGGAGACACTGCTGCTAATTCCACATTTGATAAAAAATCAGGAAAATGGAAAGGTGGTGATCAGGGTGTGAATAGCATAATGAATGCTACTGGAATGAGCCTCAATGAAGTGAAACAGTATCAGGATAGTCCTGCTGATTTCTTAAATGTTGCTATTAAGAAGATGCAGACTAAAGGGATGAGTGATGCTGAAATCGGACACCAGATTGAAGATTTAGGGGATGACCTTCTCTACTACCTGCCACTATTTAAGGATAATGCTAAAGCCCTCTCGGACCAGTTTGCACAGATGAAACAAGATGGCTCCCTATTGACAGAAGAACAGAAAAACTCTGCTGTTGTATTAGGAGACGCTCTGAGTAGAGCTAGCGGATCATTAGATGGTGCATGGCGTGAAGCTCTCGTAGGATTTGTTGCCGCTATGGGTGGCCCTGATGGCATGGCTAAAACTATCGAGGGACTCACACCATTATTTAAAGTGCTAGGGGCTGGCCTAGGGCTTCTGGTGAATATAGTCTCTTCTGTAACTCAGGCTATGACAGCATTGGTAACGTGGGTAGCTGATTTATTACATCTTCCTGAACTATCCGCTAATGTGAATAAGCAGACTCAAATAGCAGATTCACAGCCCACTCCTTCATATTGGGGAATTAACAGAGATAGTGGTGATAATAGTGGATATAAGCCTAATGTTCCTGTAGCAAATGACCTTGTATCAGGTGCCAAAGCCAGTATCGTTAATCAGCCTGTCCAGGTGGCATTAGCTCCAGTAATTAATGTTGCTCCTGCTACAGTTCAGCAAACTATCGAACTCAAGCCGGATACATCAAGCATTGGTCCATTCGTAGATTTCCAGGTGACATCAAAGCTTCAACAGCAGGCTAATCAACTAGCAATTGATATTCAAGGCGCTACGAGTGCAAGTGGTAACTAAAAAAAGAGGGGCTTACGCCCCTTTTTCTATTTCTGGATATGACACAAGCTCTACAATCCCTTTTAATTCCTTCATTAATGGCCCAGCGCTATATGTCCTGAATGCCTCTGTTTTAGCCTTTTTCTCAACCTGACCTGTGATAGTGCCGATTCTCGTTTCTTCTATGCCTTTTCTGTCCAGGCACGTGATAAAATGCCCCCTCAAACTATGGAAACATTGCCTGTTAGTTGCAGTAGGGATCACTTTATTCCTCAGTCGTGTAAATGCCTGGGAGTAAAACGGGCCTTTCTTACCGTCCGCACGTTGAATTCTGTTAGCCGTTGGCAGGAGATACTCACCAGATTTTAAAGAGAGCCACCTGTCAACGATGGGAAGCACTTTAGAATGTATAGGAACGCACCTTATGCCAGCCTTCGTCTTTGATTTTGTTACGCTGAACACTCTGATCCCGTCTATCTCTACAATATCGTCCCGCTTGAGGGATGCTATTTCGTCCAGTCTCATTCCACTGTATAGCCCAATCAGGATCACGCCTTGTAATTCATCCTCTGCATTCTCTACAAGAGTTACAAGCTGTTTTGTGGTGAATGGCTGGTAACTCTCTATCGTGCGCCGTGCTTCTAGGTTATGACCGTGGAAGGGGTTTCCCTCCGGTATATTGTCATAACGCCTTTTAGCATATTCATAGAGGGAACCTAAACACGTTAACCAGTTCTGTAGCGTCTGACCTGAAACCCCTCTACCACCTTGCACCTCTAGGAAGTCACTAACAAGCCTTCTCCCTATTTTAGTTATATGTATATCTGTTTTATTAAGGCTCTCCAGAAATATCTCTACAGACCGTGCTGATTTACTCAGAGTGGACAGAGAACGTCTCTCTCTATATGCCTCCGCATACTCCTTACACACTGCACGTAAAGCAGGGGCTGTTCTGGTATGCAATGAAGGAGGGGAATTAACAGCACGTTTATGCAATGACTCAATGGCACTGGTTATATATTTATCAGGATTTGCAGGGCGATATTTCCGTTTAAGCTCCTCCCACTCAAGCAGGAGATGATTTCTAAACCTCCTCGCCTCTGTTATGTCCCGTGTCCCTGTGCTCTTTCTCCACATCCTGTTAGGGTATAGATGTCTCATGTAGAGAGGGACGAATATCTGAAACTGCCAGTATCCGTCCTGCCGCTTAAATAGGTATGAATTATTCTTGATCGACACTGTAATGATCCCCTATTATCTATCCACCAGTTACTAATAACAGATGACAATTTCTATAGGTAATAATTACTTAGAGTGTGTTGATGAAATCTTATTCGATTCCCTTCGCCCGCTCCAAACTCAAGTTTCCTGAAGTCTACCAAACTCAATTTTCCCTTGATAAATCAGCAGTTATAGCATTCTATTAGTCTATTGAACTCAATTGTACTCCCCCAGGGTCAAGCTCAATGTGGGGGTATGGATGGGGGTATAATTGTACCCCCTGCTGAGAGATACCCCCCAATGAAGCTGACTGCTCGTCAGGTTGAAACTGCGAAACCCAAAGAGAAGCCCTACAAACTCGCTGATGGTGGAGGTCTTTACCTGCTGGTTAATCCCAACGGCAAAAGATACTGGCGTCTCAAATACCGTTCACTAGGTAAAGAGAAGCTGCTCGCTATTGGCGTTTACCCCGATGTTTCTTTAGCTGAAGCCAGAAGCAAGCGAGAGGATGCTAAAAGGACATTAGCGGCTGGCAACGATCCTTCTCTTGAACGGAAAATTGAGAAACTTAGTCGTCAACAAGACGCTGAAAACTCGTTTGAGGCTCTCACGCGGGAGTGGTATCAGCGTCGCTATGACCGCTGGTCTGTGTCCTATCGTGAAGAGATGATGAGAACCTTTGAGAAAGATGTATTTCCTTATATCGGTCACCGGCCAATCAAAGATATCAAGCCGATGGAGTTGCTTGCAGTTCTTTCAAAGATAGAAGCACGAGGGGCAACAGAGAAAGTCCGCAAGGTTCGTCAGCGTTGTGGAGAGGTCTGGAAGTATGCCGTTGTGACTGGGAGGGCTGAGTACAATCCAGCTCCTGATCTAGCCAGCGCCGTGACTCCTCATGAGAAAGAGTATTATGCATTTTTAACCCAGGATGAATTGCCTGAGTTTCTTCAAACTCTGAACACCTATGCCGGTAGTGTGCTTGTTAAGATTGCGATGCAATTGCTTATTTTAACGGGAGTAAGGCCTGGAGAGTTGAGGCAAGCGGAGTGGCAGGAGTTTGATTTTGAGAAAAAGGTTTGGAATGTACCAGCGGAACGCATGAAAATGCGCCGCCCTCATCTGGTCCCATTATCAAGCCAGGCAATTGACCTGCTTAATCAGCTTAAGCCCATGACGGGAGCAGGAGCGTTGTTGTTCCCTGGACGTAATGATCCTAAGAAACCGATGAGTGATATGGCATTGACTGTGTTGGTCAGGCGTATCGGCTATGCCGGGCGCGTTACAGGGCATGGATTCCGCCACACGATGAGTACCATTTTGCATGAGCAGGGTTTCAATTCGGCCTGGATTGAGTTACAGCTTGCACATGTCGATAAGAACGCGATTCGTGGGACGTACAACCATGCGCAGTATCTGGACGGGAGGAGGGAGATGATGCAGTGGTATGGCGAGTTGTTATCTTTTATGTGTGATGTAAGTACATAAAAATAATATATTTAGAATGTACAATGTCTTTTTATTTGTCTGCGAAAAAATTTTCGCAGACAAATAAAAAAGGATATTCATCTTTAAGAGTTAAATAGGGATGTTGTATGAAAAAATATGATCAGGTTGATAAGGCTTTTGATTTTTTAGTAGGAAAGGAAAATCGGCAAGAATTTTTTACTATTGCTGATTTAGCAGTGGCTACTGGTTGGAAAGTTCAGACATGTAAAACATATCCAACTAAAAGATGGAGTAAATATATATCAAGGGATGGCGCTCAATATACCACACTTGGATTAAAATACTTAAGTAAGGAAGACTTCAGAAATCTTCATAGTCAGAAGAGCGTTGAACCGGCCAAAAGTGAGCGAAGCATTAATTTAAAAAAAGCAAGAGAGTTCGCTATGCTTGCTGTTTCTGTTTACAATAATCCATTTACAGAGTTTAAAACTCATGGTTTTATAGTTAATGTAGTTATAGCATATACATCATTATTTCATGCTATATTCGCAAAAAGAGGTGTTGATTATTTTTACTTGAATGATGATGGCTCTCATAAAATTGTTGATGGTGACAAAAAAGCGTGGGAACTGAAAACCTGCTGTGAAAAATATTGGCTTGGAAGAAATACCCCAGAAAAATCGAATGTATTTTTTTTAATAGGTTTACGTAATATCATTGAACACCGAGGTCTCCCTGAAATAGATACACTAACTTTTGGTGAGTGCCAGGCTTCAATAAATAACTTTGAAGATATTCTCATTAACGAATTTGGTGATGAAAATGCTTTAATGGTAAACTTATCTCTTGCAATGCAACTTACAAGGATGTCTCAGCAAGCGCAGATCGACGCTTTGAAGAAAGTCCAATCAAAAAATTTCACTATTGTTAAGAAATATATCGAGGATTATAAAAGAGACTTGGAGCAAGAAATATTAGAAAGTCAACAATATCGACTCAGAGCTTTGTTAGTCCCCTTGATTGGTAAAAAGGCATCAAGTTCTGATATTTCTATAGAGTTTATCAACGTTAATAATCTCACCGAAGATGAACTTGAGAAATTTGATACTGGAATTGCTTTCATCAAAGGAGTGGAAAATCAATTTAAGTTGAAACCTAAAAAGGTAGTTGAGTTGGTTCAAAAAAAACATAAGTCTTTTAATCTTAGTACTCATGCAAAGTTTTGGAAGCATTTTGATGTCAGACCATCTCATGTAGATAAAACTCTAAAAGGGAAGTACTGTGGTTATATCGAAGGTTTTGATGGGTATTTATATAATCAGGAATGGGTGCGTAAAATACTAAGTGTTTATTCTGATAGTAAAGAGTTGGATAAGGTTTTAGGCTGACATTAAAATAATATTTTTTTGGATTTTGCATTTAACTTCAGCGAGGCTTTTTATGAAAGATGATTATTATTGGTGGGATCTGGAGGGGACTGCTTTCAAAGGGGTACTTTATGATTCGATTAATACATATTTTCTGTATGATCATTCCTACGCTGATTGGAATGAGTTCTCTAAAGCAGATCCCCATATGGCATATGCGCATTTGACCTATATTAGATTTAACGCATTAGAACAACAATTCGTAGATTTAAGAGTCATCCCTCAAATGCTAGGGGTTAATAATTTGCCATTGGTTTCAAAAGTAAGAGATATAAATCGATATGATTGGCTTAAGGCAATTGTTGATTTGGCATTATTTAGATTTTCAAGCCTTCGCGATATAACCTTTCATTTTGTTAATGAGGTTTTAGAACTTAATATCCCAGATTACTCTTTGAATATTAAACAATTCGTAAGATTATTAAAGACACTCATTCTGATATTTTGAGTAACTTAAAAATAATTGATTCCTCTGGTGGTCCTCTACGTACAGATAGAAATACAAGAGCTCATAAGGGATTCTGTAATTTATACACCGATGATGATGAGATGTTTAAGAATATGTCGTGGATAGAGGGCTATGGTTCACACTTAGAAGGATATGATTTAAATGTAATATATGAAAAATCAAGAGATAAAATATACGATCTTGTAGTTAATGAAATACAAAGCGCTCTCTCTTCTTGTAAAAATATTGTCGATGAGCTTTATTTTTATTATAGAGATAGGCATGAAGAGCTATCTATAAATTCCAGGAGTGGTGTATCTGCACATTTCTATAATTATCATGGAAAGAAGGAGTAAATAAATTATTTCACCTGCACAAAAATCCGCTGAAGATGCCACCTGGAGTATCCTACCCGCGCAGCAACATCCTCTATCTTCAGCGGTTTATGTGTAAGTTTGAATCAATCCATTGAGTTATCTCATCGATGATGTCTTCTGTTCTGAACATAAATCGACGCTCACTATAAGAGGGTTGAGACACATCCTGTCGGGATGCTAATGATTTACTTATAGATTTCAGCAACTCCGTGCAGCCGGTTATTCCCCGTGGTTGACAGAATTTTGAATGATGTTGCTCCTTGCTCATCAGCCTTACGAGAGAGCGCATCCGATAACTCATCAAGTGTATAGGCATTGCTGGCTGAGACTACACCCATCTTTTCTTTCCCATCTGCGTGGTTAATTTCCTGAGCGGCAGATGCGGCATTCATTGCAATAAATCCCATGACCAATGAAGTAATAAGTAGTGATTTCATATCTAATACCTCTTTTAAACTTTATGTTTGAAACTGGACTCGTATCAGGGGAACTACCCCTCTCTGTACATTCAAATATACAGACCTAAGCTGTTATGAGGCTGACCGCTATATGACAAAATTGTCAGGGTTGTAGATTGTTTACTTTTGAATACAGGTTTAGCTCGTTAATAATGCACTCAGGTTCTTCACGCAGAGGCATATTGTCTATGTCCAGAACCCCATCATTTTTTTGTGGATCATCAGACTGCAGGTTTGCAAACAGTGGGGTAAGATCCTGCTGTGCTTCACCTCGTTCAGCCACCAGCTCGAAAGTTTTATTTTTTGCCTCTTCGTTGGTCAGGGCACTGACCAGAACCTGGGCGATTTGCTCCCGGGATATCACACCATCTTCCGGTGTTCCTGCATGGCGACGATCTCCCTGAAGCATAACGATTCTGTGTTCATCATCATTGTTGTAATCAAACCAGCCGGGCCTGACGATGGTATAGGGGTGATCGCTGGCCCTGACCAGACGCTCGGCACGTCTTTTCCAGTCATGAACTTCGGTGCGTTGATTCCAGGTGCTGAGTCGTTCAGTCACACCAATTGTGGTCATTAAGCTGATGCGAACAGGCGTATCTCTGAATAGGCGTAAAATATTACGCACGCCGCCGTAATCAATTGCTCTGGCACCAATACGACCCTGACCATCGGAACCGAGAGTGAAGATGATGGCATCAATATCTTTCGGTAATTCGGTGAGTGTTTCAGGCATTGAAACATCGCCGTAAAAAACATCTGTTCCACGAGGAAGCAATTTTACTTTGCGTTTATTTCTGACCAGCGCTACAGGCTGATGGCCCATTTTGATAGCAGTGTTGACGACATGAAGGCCAATACTTCCTGTCGCCCCTGCAACAAGTATTCTCATGATAAACCTACTGATAATTCAGACTTATTTTTGATACGGTCAGAATATCAATTATCATTAATGTCAGTAATGGGGCTAAAATGATTGTGTCTATGAACACCCTTCATGAGTACGCGATGAAGGGAATGCCCCCATAAGGAAATCGCCGATGCTCAAAGAAAATTTCAACGAACTGCAAATCTTTCTTGTGGTGGCAAGGGAGCGAAGTTTTACCAAAGCAGCGGGTAAACTGGGCGTTTCTCAGTCTGCACTCAGCCACGCGATGAAGTCCCTGGAGGAAAGGCTGAATATTCGCCTTCTGACCCGCACGACCCGAAGCGTTGCCCCCACGGAAGCCGGTGAGAGAATTATTGCCTGCCTTGAACCGCGTATTGCCGATCTTGAGCAGGAACTTGAATCGCTCGTTCAGCTGAACGGCACCGCCTCTGGCAATATTCGTTTATCAGCCGGGGAGCATGCCGCGCGAAGTCTGGTATGGCCGAAGCTAAAACCCTTCCTCAGGGAATATCCGGAAATTAATCTCGAACTGGTGGTGGATAACGGCTTTGTCGATATTGTTGAGGGGCGTTTTGATGCCGGGATCCGTCTAGGCGAAAGCGTGGATAAGGACATGATTGCGGTAAGAATTGGCCCGGACATGAGAATGGCTGTGGTGGGAGCACCGTCTTATTTCTCTACAAACCCTGCACCAGAAACGCCGCACGAGCTACAAAATCATCGGTGTATCAATATGCGCCTGCCGACAGCCGGTGGGCTTTACCACTGGGAGTTTGAGAAGGAAGGGAAACCGTTACGGGTCAGAGTGGAAGGGCAGGTAACGTTTAATCTGCAGGCAGAAAGGATTGATGCTGCTTTATCTGGTTTTGGTATCGCCTGCATACCTGAAGACAGGGTGCAGGATTATATAAAGTCAGGAGAGCTTATTCAGATTTTGCAGGACTGGTGCCCATCTTTCCCCGGGTATTATCTTTACTACCCGAGCCGCAAGCAGCATCCACCCGCTTTTGCACTGATGATCGATGCACTTCGCTACCAGGAATAACGGGTCCCCCCATTCGCAGAGGGCCCGTTCGAGTGTTAACGGCCCACGCGGGCCTGATGTTCAGGGGAGTAACGCTCGCCGACGATTTTAATCGTTTCAAGCGCCTGTGTTATCTGCCGTGAGTCATCCTGCGAAAGAATGATGTCGGCAGCCCCCAGGTTTTCCTCCAGCCGGTGCAGTTTGGTAGTACCAGGGATAGGAACAATCCATGGCTTTTGTGCCAGCAACCATGCCAGCGCGATTTGTGCAGACGTCACACCTTTCTCTGCCGCCAGTTCACCCAGCAATGAGACCAGCTTTTCATTGGCCTCAATCGCTTGCTCGGCGAAACGCGGCACCGTGCTGCGGTAATCATCCTTCCCAAAAGTGGTTCCTGGCTTAATCGAGCCCGTCAGGAAGCCCTTGCCTAATGGGCTGAAGGGCACAAAACCAATACCCAGTTCCTCCAGCAACGGCAGGATCTCCTGCTCAGGCTCGCGCCACCACATTGAATATTCGCTTTGCAGGGCAGTGACAGGTTGTACGGCATGCGCACGACGAATGGTTTGCGCGCCCGCTTCGGACAGACCGAAATGTTTAACTTTACCTTCAGCGATCAGGTCCTTCACTGTTCCCGCAACATCTTCAATCGGGACATCCGGATCGACACGGTGTTGATATAGCAGGTCAATGACACCCGTCTTAAGACGGCGTAATGATCCTTCCACAGCTTCACGGATATGCTCCGGACGGCTGTTTAAAATCTGCTGCTTGTTGTCGTCGCCAAAAGTAAAACCAAACTTAGTGGCAATGACCACACGGTCACGAAATGGTTTTAAGGCTTCGCCGATAACTTCTTCATTGAGGAAGGGGCCATACACTTCAGCGGTATCGAAGAAGGTGACGCCACGTTCAACCGCTGCGCGAATGAGTTCGATAGCCTGACGAGTATCGGTCGCCGGGCCGTAGCCGTGGCTTAACCCCATGCAGCCGAGCCCAAGTGCGGAGACTTCGAGTCGGGATTGGCCCAGATAACGTTTTTGCATTGAATGAATACCTCTTTTATCGCGACTTAAACATCAAGTTTACGGCCTGCCAACCATTCAACTCTGGCTGGATCGCGGTGGGAGAAGAAAGCGCTGGTTGCGGTATCAATAGCTGTAATTTGCAGCATATCGTCAGAGCTGAGATCAAAATCGAGAATGTTGATGTTCTCTTCCATACGTTCTTTTCGCACCGATTTCGCCAGTGAAATGATGCCTCGCTGGAAGATCCAACGCAGCACAACCTGGCCCACGCTTTTGCCGTATTTCTGCCCAATTTCCGTTAACACGGGATGCTGGAAGAGGCCATTTTTACCCTCTGCAAACGGTGCCCAGGCTTCCGGCTGAATGCCACGGCTTTGATTCCATGGAACGGCATGCAGCTGCTGGTTGAAGGGGTTAACTTCAATCTGGTTCACCGCAGGGGCCACGTTGTTAAAGGCGATAAGGTCGGCCAGTCGGTCTGGATGGAAGTTGCTGACGCCAATGGCGCGAATTTTGCCTGCCTTCTGCAGTTCTTCCATGGCACGCCAGGCTCCATGGACATCGCCGTAAGGTTGATGAATCAGATAAAGGTCAACGTAATCAAGTTGCAGCCGATTCAGGGAGCGTTCGAATTGGGCTTTAGCGCCTTCGTAATTCGTATCCTGTAGCCAGAGTTTGGTCGTCACAAAGAGCTCATTACGGGCGATATCGGTCTGTTTCAGGGCATTCCCGACCTGGGTTTCATTCTGGTAAGACGCGGCGGTATCGATTAGGCGGTATCCCGTATCGATGGCATCAATAACGGCTCTTTCGCATTCAGCGGGATCAGACATCTGAAACACACCGAAGCCCAGCAGGGGCATTTCAATACCGTTGTTCAGTTTTACAGTTTGCATGACGTTATCCTTCAGCTGTTGTGTTGGAAAAGCATAACGCAAAGTGATTTATTCGATTAGATGGGGTAATTAGCTAGGGTTTATTAGATGTGTTCATTAATTGAGAGAGACTGATGGTCGGCTTTGTACCAAAAGATGATATTGTTCACATAATAGTCTAGTAGTCGCTATCCACCTCCCATCTGAGCTTGATAATTCCTACTACTCCCCTTATATCCATACTGAGGAATAACCTCGGACATGGCAAAGGAATACGATTATGGGGCTTAAACCTGGTCCAAAACCAATTGCAAAATCAACAGGAAAACCTGATCAACGCAGACGTGATAATAAGGATACCCCCGGCAATACCCCTGGGCTGAAACCAAGCAAATCAACTGGGAAGTAATAGTTCAAGGGTATGGAGAATTTATCCATGCCCTTATCTCGTGAAATCTGTCTGCTCAAGCCCGCTTAGTGCCAGAAATTTAAGTTGAGAATGTGTCATATGAAAATCGTTCATGAGGGGATGGAATGTTCATAATTTGACTATTGTTTTTTTAGGGGAGGGATGGTTTAAGATACTATTATTTTAAATAATGGAATATGGGCTGCTGCGATGAATGAAAAACTTGCTCGTTTGATTTTTGATTTTCAAGAAAAGATCTTGGTCGCGCTAAAAATAATGCATCGTTCTGGTATACCAATGCCATTGAGTTGTAATCATTGGATTGAATTAGATATACCAATTTCTGGTGAGTTAGATGATGGCGTTAAATACCATAAGCATGGTGCTGGTTGTCTGGTAAGGCTTAGTTCTGGGGATATTGATTTTGATTTTGGTGCTCAGGGGGAGGTTGGAGGGTTTAATTTATGGAGGCTAACCCTTTTTGCAGGAGAGAATCTGAGTTCTTATGGCTTCAAGAATAAGGATGAAGTTGCAGACTGTTTGAATAATGCATTAGATAAAGAACAATTGGTTTGTATTGATTATGACCTTTATTATATTGCTAATGCTCCATTTTTCTACGCTGTAGATATAGACAGCAGACATCCTGGAGATAAGCTTCCTAACCGGAATCAAGACCGTGTGTTGGTTCTTCTTACTCATTATTTTCAGTCAGCTGAGCTTATGTTTAAGAATTACGAAAAACTTAGACAAAAATCGCATGTCAATGGTCATTTAAACGAGCGTGATGAAATAGATATAAGAATTTATCTTTCTACCTGGTTGGGTTTTCTGGGAGTGGTTTGCGAGGGTGTTCGTAAGCTAAACCTGCGGATCTTGCTTAACAATGAGCGTCCTGATGATTTTAAGGAATTGCTACCGATTTCAAATAATATAGGGAGGTTAATGAAAGAACACGCGGATTCTCTCAGGACGTTTAGAAATAATGTTTTCCATCTCAGGGAAAATACGGAATATGTATATGATTTTTTTGATGTGAATTTTGAGCGCCTTCCATGGGCACGTGAATTACATATGGCGCTTTCTGATTTTTTTACACAGTATAGAATTTATTGTGAAGTGCATTATGTCATTAATGGACGTAAAGGTGAGAGTAATTTGATAAATAAAAAGGGAGCGCGGCGTAAAAGATAATAGCGAGATAAGGTTGCATATGTATCGCTAAATCTAGCTAGACATTTGACCTAACAGCAACACTCCTCTTCGATTAAGGATAGAGGTGCATCGACCCATTGAAATCGCAGTTCAACGCAGACTGTCAAGTTTCCATTTATTTTTTATAATGCAGATGGTTGTATTGAGCCCTCATTATTGAGGGCTCAATACTGGATCTTTCTACTGCAGATTTTTTTCTTTCAGGAACTGACTCACCAAATCAGCAATCTGCACATTATTGAGATCAGAGAACGGGAAGTGGGTATTCCCTTTGATTCCCACTTCAGGCAGATGCGTCACCGTCACATCCCCGCCATGCTTGTTCACCACATCACGCCATTCGCGAGCCATCGCCAGACGTACGCGCCAGCTGTCCTGCGCGGGCATGGCGACAGGTTTATCCGGTATGTTATCGCCGTAAATAATCAGAATCGGCATTTTGGTCAGAGCCATAAACTGCTCCATCGGCACCGGCTCACCCTTCAGCGTGTCGAACGCGCTTGGCATAGGGGCTGGGAGTTCTTTTTCCGGGAAGACAAAGCTGCTGCCGGGCTCGAAGGCGGCAATGGCTTTGACCTTGTCATTTTTCATCGCCGTGTACCAGCCTGGCCCGCCACCCTGAGAGTGGGTGAAGAGGATAGCGGGGCCGGATTTATCCACTACGGCGGACATCGCATCAGAGATGACATTGATATCAAACGGCCCGGTATTCGGGGTCATCTGACGGAAATACTGATTCAGTGCTTCTTTGTCGTGAGAGAACTGAACACCTTTAAAATACTCTGGCCACACGCCAACGCGGAACTGGTTGAACCACATCTGTTCATCCGGTTTTGGCGTAACAGTACCTTCTACAGTCGTGCGTCCGGCGCTGCCCCGACGCGGCTGATCGACAAGATAAGTTGAGAACCCGCGACGCAGGAATATATTCTGGAACCCTTCGCGCCCATCCGGGGTACTTTCCCAGGTACGGGAGAACTGACCTGCGCCGTGCAGCATGACGATAGGGTATTTATGCGGATTCTCCGGGATTTGGTAGAACACTGAGGCATGATCGCCATGCCAGGTTTGGCCAGCAGAGTCCAGCGGCTTTTTCGCGTCAAATTTTCCTGGTGCGGTGATGATGGTGCCACCAGCAGAAAAGCTTCCCTGTTCCTGAATGACCAGCGGCTCGGCATAGACCGACTGAGCCACCAGACCACCCGCCATTACGCAGATGGCCAGCGTTTTTAAGATTGTCTTCAAGATTACATCCTCTGTTATGTTTGCCGTTCAATCATATCTGAGTTGTCAGCGTTAATTATTTAGTACCGCTGATTGCCCTTATTTGGCAGACTCATGAATGCGGACGATTAAATGCGTATTGTCTCTAACCAGCTGGTGACCGTTTCAGTGGTTCTTCGCTCTTGGTCGCATTCAATGACCAGCGGTTTTTCCCGACGTGCAGTCGGAGCAAGACGGGTAAGGATGTCGTCGCTGTCTCCTTTACCGTAGCCACCGTGAGTAATGAAGGGGATGAGTAATTTGCCCGCAAGGTTGTGGCTGCTGAGAAATGCTTGCACAACAGGCGGCACGCTGGTCCCCCAGATCGGAAAGCCTAAATACAGGGTCTCGTAGCGTGAAATATCTGCGACGCTATTTTTCAATGCGGGTTTGACTCCCCGCTCACGCTCATTTTTCGCCTGTTCAACGGTCTGAAAATAGTCTTCCGGATAAGGCGTAGCCGGTTCGATTTCAAACAGATCGGTATTCAGGCTGCGGTGAATGACGCCCGCAATCACCCGTGTATTTCCGCTGCGGGAAAAGTACGCCACCAGAACACGGCTTTTACCCTGCACGTTTGCGGTTCCGGTCGCAGCTGATGCAAAGGAAACGTTCGCCAGCGTCAGCCCGGCAAGTGCGGTGATTAACATTCTGCGGTTGGGATCATGCTCCATAATCCACTCCTAATTGTTTGCGAGCGCCTGCTGCAGCGCCTTTTCAGCTCGCGTTGCTGCATCATTTTCGCCATGTTCACGCAGAACCTGTGCCAGCTGGCGCAGCTGCGACGCCGTCAGGCCGACCCGCATGCTTGCTCGCGTATGCGACAGCAGTTGTGATTCGACGCCCGGCGTGGCCGCTAATGCGCCAACCGTTGCCAGCTCGCGGCTTTGCCAGTCAATGTTATCGCGGGCGAAAATGTCGCCGAAAAGATGCGTTTGCAGAAACTGGTTAATGACCGGGGCAAAATCAAATAGCGGACCCTGCACGGGAGCTCCTGAGATTTTTGTCTGGTTTGCGGTACCGACACGGCGAAGCTCATCCCCGGCAGGGATCGGGGCAACCGGTTCTTTACCCTCAACGTCTTTGATACCACGTTGTTTACGTGCTTCGACGACTTTCATCAGTTCATTAAGCGCATTCAGGCTACGAGGGAAGCCCGTATAGGCATAAAGCTGGACGAGAATCTCTTTGGCTTCGTTTATCGTGAGTCCGGCGTCAAGACCCTGATTCAGGGCGGCATTCAGCTTATCCATCTGGCTGCTGGCCATCGATGCCGCAATCAACGGGATGGCCTGTTGGCTGGCTGACAGCGTATCTGAAACCCTTTGTTCGTGGTTCATTTCTGAGGCTCCTTTATTGACGGGCGCAGCATGTGCCGCGAGACCAAAACCAAAGGTCAGCAGTACCGCTGCCGCTAATGCTTTAATGGGCGTGGTATTGTTCATCTGTCACTAACTCCTTCCAGTTAACGCTTTTGCCATCCACAATCCCGGTTATCGCCAGATGCGTCATCGCGCTGCCGGGTGCCGCCCCGTGCCAGTGTTTGACGCCCGCCGGGCAAGAGACAATGTCACCGGCGCGGATAACCTGCACCGGCTGGCCTTCTTGCTGGGTGAGCCCAACACCTGAGGTCACAATCAGCCGCTGACCTGCCGGATGCGTATGCCAGGCGGAACGAGCGCCGGGTTCAAACGTGACATAAGCCCCGGAAACACTGATGTCGTTATCCGATTTGAAGAGAGGATCAACCCTGACACGACCGGTAAAGTTCTCGGCTGGCCCGAACACCGCGTTCTGACTTCCTGCTGGGGCGATATGGACAGCGGGATTTTGTTCCGCTGCCCAGGATGAAAATGTAATAGGCAGTAACAGCCCGAGGTAACGTAAATTTCCGATCATGCAAAGCGTCCTTATCAATGAAGAGGGGATTGCCTGCGATGATTTTATCGAGGGGGTAATGACGTCAGGCTGACGCCCCCCTGACAATTCTGTCAGCTAACCCGGGTTCCGGCTCAGCGCCGGAGTGAGCATTGCCCGCCGCTTTATCCGCTTGTAGCGCAAAGGTGAGGCCAAATGTATTGATGCCACCTTCACTACGGGCAAAGACATCTCCCCGGTGCATAATGGCGACGGCACGCACGATCGACAGGCCCAGCCCATGATGGGTATCACTCCTGGCTCGGGAGGTATCAACGCGATAGAACCGCTCGAAAAGCCGGTGTAAGTGCTCTGGCGCTATCGGCTCGCCAGGGTTTGAAACTTCAACACAGGCTTGATTACCGGTTTCGCTTAACCGCACCGTAACCGTGCTGTTGGAGGGGGAGTGTCTTGCGCTGTTTTCCAGTAAATTGGCCAGTGAACGGTGGAACAGTCGTCGGTCGATGTCCGCGGTGACGTCGCCCTGAACATCGAGAGAGAGCTGTTTTTCAGCAAAAGAGGGTTCCACATACTCCGCTGTTTTTAGGGTTTCTTCGCGCAGGGACACCTGCGTAAGCTGGGAAGCATGTTCACCCGCATGGGCATGGGACAGGAACAGCATGTCGTTAACGATAGACGTCATGCGTTCAAGTTCTTCCAGATTGGAACCCAGTAACTCTTCCAGTTCATCCTGCGAGCGTCGGCGCGAAAGCCCCAGCTGCGTCTGGCCGATCAGGTTAGTCAGCGGAGTCCGGAGTTCATGCGCAACATCGGCATTAAAGCTTTCGAGCTGCCGCCAGGCGACCTCCTGCCGTTCCAGCACGCCATTAAAAGATGATGCTAACTGCTGTAATTCGTCAGGTAATGCTTCGGTATTCAGGCGCTGACCATGGTCCCCGGGAGCGAGTTGCCGGGCCTGTTTACTGAGCGCCCCAACGGGACGAAGACCAATCCTTGACACGACGTATCCCAGTAAGGCGACAATCACGACGCCCAGTGCGGTAATGATCAGCAATGTCCGCGTGAACGCATCGAGTGTGCCCATGTACGGCGTGGAGTCGATGGCAACCACATAGCGCAGCTCAGGCCGCTCACCGTTGGCGGGGATCGTTTTCACTAACAGAAACAGCGAGCATGCACCTTCTGATGCGCCGGGCACTTTATTAAAGCCTTCCCGCAAAGAAGACCACTGAACACCTACCGGTGGTGTTCCCCCCATGCTAAAGCGTGGGTTATCGCTCACTATCCAGTAGCGAACGCGTTCACCTTCAGAATTGGTTAATACGGTAAATTTATTGGCAAGCAGTGACCAGCCGTCAGCAGAGGTTCGTGCGGTGATCCACGGACTCATTAATGATTCGCGGAACAGCAGCTCGTTGTGCATCTGCTTTTGCAAAGAGTCATGCAAGGAGCTTCTGAGCAGGATGCCGATAACGGAAACAATCAGTAGCGCGGATAAGGCAAACATCAGCGCCAGGTGAACGGAGATGGAACGCTTAAGCATGCTTATCCCCTTCATTTATTCGGACCGGACTTCGAGGACATACCCCATGCCACGAACGGTATGTAACAGCTTGATATCGAACGGCGCATCCACTTTGGCCCGAAGTCGTTTAATGGCCACTTCAACCACGTTGGCATCGCTGTCGAAATTCATGTCCCATATCTGCTCAGCAATCATCATTTTTGACAGAATCTCTCCCTGATGCCGGGCCAAAAGGCTCAACAGGGAAAACTCTTTCGCGGTCAGCTCCAGCCGTGTTCCGGCGCGAAATACGCGACGAGCCAGCAGGTCGAGATGCAGATCGTGAATTTGCAGCTGGGTGATGTCTGCGCCATCCGTAGCGCGGCGGCGCACCAGTGCCTGAATACGCGCCACCAGCTCAATAAGGGAAAAGGGCTTAGGGAGATAATCATCCGCGCCAAGGCGAAGCCCTTTAACGCGTTCATCGACCGAACCCCGTGCCGAGAGCATCAGCACCGGCGTCTGTTTGGCTGCTCGCACACCCTCGAGCACCCCGTAGCCATCCATCCCCGGCAGCATTACATCCAGTATTATCGCGTCGTAGTCGAACTCCAGCGCGTAATGAAGTCCTTCCGCGCCATCTGCAGAGACATCTACCGTAAACCCGGACTCACCCAGCGCACGGGAGAGATAGGTTGACGTTTTTTCTTCATCTTCGACTAACAACAGGCGCATAACGGGACTTCCTCTTAACTTTTCAACGGTGCTTCAACATCAGAATAAACCTGCACAGCATCCGGCAGACGTTGACCCTGGATAGTGATGGCATCCAGTGAGCGGGTGAGCTCGGTCATCTCAGCGGAAGTCAGCGACACGGTGGTAGCCGCTGTGTTTTGCAGCATATGGTCTTTATTGGTGGTGCCAGGGATGGGAACAATCCAGGGTTTACGCGCAAGGAGCCATGCCAGAGCAATCTGTCCCGGTGCGGCATTTTTTCGTATTGCCCAGGATTTCAGTAGTTCAACCAGCTGTAAGTTGTGTGGCAAGTTTTCAGGCGAGAAACGCGTTTCTGTCGCGCGGAAATCACCGGCAGCGAACCGGGTATTCTCATCAATCCAGCCCGTTAAAAATTGCACGCCGAGTGGACTCCATGGCACGAACCCAATGCCCAGCTCTTCACACACCGGAAGCACCTGCTTTTCAGGGCCGCGCCAGAGCATGGAGTATTCACTTTGTACAGCGGTAACGGGTAATGCTGCATGGGCGCGTCTCAACGTGTTGATGCCCATTTCAGACAGACCCCAGTGCAGGACTTTCCCTTGCTCCATTAAATCTTTCACCACACCGGCGACATCTTCGATCGGGATCTGTGGATCAACCCGGTGTTGATACAGTAAATCAATACGATCGGTACGCAGGCGTTTGAGCATGTTTTCGACGACCTGCCTGATATGCTCCGGCCTGCTGTTAAGGCCCGGCAGACGCTTTCCCGTCTGTTGGTCAATGTACCAGCCAAACTTGGTGGCGATAACGATTTTGTCCCTGAACGGGGCGACGCCTTCCCCGAGAATTTTTTCGACTTCAAACGGGCCGTAGGCTTCAGCAGCGTCGAAGAACGTTACCCCTTCATCAAATGCCCGGTGGATAACATTGATCATCTCGGGACGCCAGGGAACGGAGGTGTCGTATTTGCGACTCATGTTCTGCACGCCCAGACCGACGGCAGAAACTTCCAGCTTCCCGAGTTTACGCTTGCCAGGAGCTGAAGGGCGTTGGCTGGGTTGTCTGGATGAATCGACCTGAGAGGATTGGCTCGCCGCTGATACGTGGGGAATCAGCGAGGCGGCGGCAATACCGGCCCCGGCGACTAATAGCTTGCGCCGCTCTGGCATTGTTGGGGCATTCTGGCTTTTCATTGATCGCTCCGTTTCTCAGAAAATTAAACATGACTCTCATTTAGGCGGGACCATTCTGCGTTGTGATTGCCAACATAAAGCTGACGGCTACCTGACAGCGCTGTCAGAAATGCTTTCCCATCCCAGCCTGTTTCCTGACAAAAATGTTATTTCCCTGTCACGATGCTGACAGCCCTCTCCGCCTACTCTGAGCCTGCAAATTTGATTCTGCGAGCCTGTATAACCAGGCCGACACTCATCGGGAGAGACCATGAAATTCACGCTTATTAGTGCAATGCTACTCACGGCTATGGCCGGAGTGACCTCAGTCAATGCGGCTGATTACAAAAAAAATCCATTCACTCTCGTCTATGACGGAGCCATCACCGAGAACGTCAAAGGCAAGGTCAACATTCACCCAGTGAAATACGATCTTCATGGCATCCAGATTGCTGCGAATGTCTATACCCCTGCTAACTACGATCCCGCCAAAAAATATCCGGCCGTGGTGGTTGCACATCCTAATGGCGGCGTAAAAGAACAGGTCGCCGGGTTGTATGCTCAGCGTCTCGCCGAGCAGGGCTACATCACGATTACCGCCGATGCGGCGTATCAGGGCGCTAGCGGTGGGATGCCGCGCAGCGTGGATAAACCTGCTAATCGTATTGAGGACATTCACGGCATGGCTGACTACATCAGCCAGTATCCTGGTGTCGATACCGCCCGCCTCGGTCTGCTTGGCATTTGCGGTGGTGGTGGCTATTCACTGGTTGCTGCCGAGACGGACAAACGGTTTAAATCGATTGCAACCATCAGCATGTTTAATTCAGGTCTTGTGCGCCGTAACGGTATGCAGGATTCACAGCTGGATACTATCCAGCAGCGTCTTCAGCAGGCTTCTGACGCTCGAGCTCAGGAAGCAGCCGGAGGAGAAGTGCTTTACTCCGGCGATGCCAACCTGACTGATGAACAGATTGCTAAATTACCTTTTGCCTTGTATCGCCAGGGCTACGAGTACTACTGGAAAACCCACGCGCACCCGAACTCCACGTTTAAATACACCACCAGCAGTCTTCTGGATTTAATGAGCTTTGACGTAACGGACCATATCAATCTCATCAATAAACCACTGCTGATGATTGCCGGGACAAAAGCGGATACGCTCTATATGACTGAAGACGCGTTCGCGAAAGCCACCGGTACGAAGGACAAAGAACTCTTCCTGATCGATGGCGCTACCCATATCGAGACGTATTGGGTGCCAAAATACGTTGACCAGGCAATGCAAAAGTTAGATGTTTTCTTCGATAAGAATATTTAGTTAGCCTCCGATGACGCCCCAGCCGCGCAGGCTGGGGTATATCCATCAGCTATAGCCATTTTCCGCTTGCGTGTTCACGCGATAGACCCAGATTAACGAAGTTGCGGTTAAAGATAATTACGCTGCTTAAATAGACGCTATGAATGGAATTCATAGACCTAATCTGGAACCGGGAATGAAAACGATGGGCCTGATGTGACAGGATGGATCGGGAGAGAGTGAATCATTCACTTCAAATTACTTTCAGGCGGAGAAGCAAATGAGTACGCAAGAGCCAACATTTAGTGAGGTAGTAAAAAACAGATACTCGGCTAGAGCCTTTCTTCCATCTCCCATCCCCAGCGATATCCTCAAAGACATTTTGCTCGAAGCGCAATGCGCACCATCCAACTGCAATACTCAACCCTGGACCCTGCATATTGTTGCAGGAGATAAACTTCGTGAATTAAGCCACGCACTGACGGAAGATCTGAGGGCTGGGAACTACAGCCTTGATTTTACGTTTGATAAAGAAGCTTATCCCGAGCCATTCAGGCAACGGGCTTCGGAGCAGGGGCGCTCGTACTATCAGGCACTGGGCGTTGCGCGGGGGGATAACTTAAGTCGCTCAGAAGTGGTCGAGCGTAATGTGAGATTTTTCGGCGCGCCTCATGTTGCCCTGCTATTCATTCCTGCTGTAGGGGACAACGTTCGCGTAGCCTCAGACGCCGGTATGTATGCGCAGACATTCCTGCTTTCTCTGGCAGCTCGCGGTTACGCAGGTGTTCCACAGGTAGTACTGAGCTATTTTGCCCAAACGGTGCGTAGGCTATTGAATGTTCCTGAAGGTTTCAGGCTGCTTTACGGTATTTCTTTTGGGATCCCAGATAAAACGCATCCCTCCCTGAGTTACAGGGAAGGGCGGGTATCTCTGGACGAAAGTGTCGTCTGGCATCAATAACGACGTTTTATTTTTTTAGCTGAACGGTCAGTGCCATCAGGGCGCTGGCTGCTGTAAACAACGCAATTATCCAGCCCATCGTCCATGGTGTGCCATCACTGAACAGGGCAAGAAGAAGTGAAGAGATGATGCCGCTGCCGTATTGTAACGCGCCCATTAGCGCCGATGCGGAGCCAGCCACATTAGGCACTGCGTCCAGAGCGCAAGCCGTGGATGTCGCCGCGATGATGCCATTCATAGAGAAGAACACGAACACAGCGCCGACAATCACGGTAATTCCACCTACGCCCAGGCCGGTGGTGACTGCCAGCACTATTGCCGCAATAGCGGCGATGAATACGGCATTCCTGAGCAACGCTTCCAGTGGATAGCGGTGAACCAGACGTCTATTGACCATGCTCACCGCCATCAGTCCAACAATGTTTACTGCAAACAGCCAACCGTAATGCTGCGGGTCGACGCCGAAGTACGTGATGTACACAAACGGGGAACCGGTGATAAAGGCGTAGGCTGCAACGTAGTAGAACGTCAGGCACAAAGTAAATCGCATGTATCTGGCGTTGGTGAGCAAGGCACAGTAGTTGTGAAATGCTCTGGTTACGGAGGCGTGCGAGCGTTTTTCAGCAGGTAATGTCTCCGGTAGCCAGAATAAAGACATCAGCATTAATGCTCCGATAATCGCCAGCAGCCAGAAAATGGCATGCCACGAGGTGACTTTAATCATCTGCCCACCGATCAGGGGCCCGGCAATCGGCGCGATGGCCATGATGATCATCAGTGTCGAAAGCATTTGTGCTGCACGAGTGCGGCTAAACAGGTCACGGATCATTGCTCGAGCCAGCATCGGCCCGGTACAGGCACCTAACGCCTGAAAAACACGCCAGAAGACTATTTGCACGATATCCGTTGATAACGCGCAGCCCACCGAGCCGACGATGAATAGACCTAAACCGATAAACAGCGGCAGTCGACGACCATAACGATCGCTAATCGGTCCCCAAATCAGTTGTGCAATGCAAAAGCCGATAAGAAACCCTGTGATTGTCAGCTCTGCGTCACCCTGTAAATCCTTTGCCATGACGGGCATAGCCGGAAGATAGATGTCGGTTGATAAAGAGGTTACAGCCATCAGGGCGCTCAGAATGAGCAAAAATGATAGACCAGTTTTTTTTACTGTAGTTGAGTGAGTTCGTGCCTGTTGATTAAGCATGGTGATCCGTTGAGCATGAAGAGATAGGGGGATGTTAACGGGTTTGTGCTCGCTGATAATCACAGGCAGGAGGATTGGGACTATGAGTGATATTCATTAATCGAAAAGTTCGGTGCAGGTTTTGTGAAGTCAACGATAAGCAGCATTCTCATCGTGAGGCCTCTTCCGGCATATGGCTTAAGTCGCCAGTACCACATGCCACGCAATAACGTTCACCGTGGTAATTGTTGCCGCAGCCGCTACAGTGCCAGTCAGTCCTGAGTATCACGGGTTGAGCATCCGCCACGTAACGGCGTAACTTAAGAATTCGTCTTACTTCCTTTTCCACTGGATTTACATACGGGCAGTGCTGTCGCCCGTTCTCCGTCAACGTATCGTGCCGGGGTTCAAACCACGGGCGTTCGGTGATGTATTCAGGATGGTATTGCAGCACGCTACCGCAGAGGTGGCAGGTATAGCTGATTTACCATCGCTCTTTCGAAATGATTAAATAAAAAGAAGTTCTGATACCCTCTGTCAGTTGTATTTAAGTGACCTGATTAACCCGCCAGGCATACTTGCCTCTTGTTTTTTGTTACTTAATACATCTGTTTTTTCATATGTGATATTGAACTTATATCTCTGTGGAGTATCCTGTCCGTCGACGATTGGGAGGAATGATGTCATTAACACCCTTACAGCTTTTTAAAAATCTGTCCGATGAAACCCGTCTGGGTATTGTGCTGCTGCTTAAAGAGATGGGGGAGCTGTGCGTGTGCGATCTCTGCGCGGCGTTGGATCAGTCGCAGCCCAAAATCTCCCGTCACCTTGCTATGCTGCGGGAAAGCGGATTGTTGCTGGATCGCAAGCAGGGTAAGTGGGTGCACTATCGCTTATCACCGCATATGCCTGCATGGGCGGCACAGGTAATAGAGCAGGCCTGGTTAAGCCAACAGGAGATCGTACAGGCCATCGCCCGCAAGCTGGCATCAGCAAACTGTTCTGGAAGCGGTAAAGCGTTCTGCCTTTAAAAATTTGCCTTAACATATATGTTTTTTCGAATGTGATTTTCAGGGAGGGGGTATGCTACTGGCAGGTGCTATTTTTGTCCTGACCATTGTTCTGGTTATCTGGCAGCCGAAGGGATTAGGCATCGGCTGGAGCGCGACGCTGGGCGCGGTACTGGCTTTAATTGCTGGCGTCGTACATGTAGGTGATATTCCGGTGGTGTGGAATATCGTCTGGAACGCGACGGCGACCTTTATTGCGGTGATTATTATCAGCCTGCTGCTCGATGAGTCCGGCTTTTTTGAATGGGCTGCGCTGCACGTATCTCGTTGGGGAAACGGTCGTGGCCGTTTGCTGTTTACGTATATCATTCTGCTCGGCGCAGCGGTGGCGGCGTTGTTTGCCAACGATGGTGCGGCATTAATATTGACGCCCATCGTGATTGCCATGCTGCTGGCACTAGGATTCAGCAAGGGTACGACGCTGGCCTTTGTGATGGCTGCCGGGTTTATTGCCGATACTGCCAGCCTGCCGCTTATTGTGTCGAATCTGGTGAACATCGTCTCGGCGGATTTCTTTGGGCTGGGATTCACCGAATATGCGTCGGTAATGGTACCGGTCGATATTGCCGCCATTGGCGCCACGCTAGTGATGCTGCACCTGTTCTTTCGCAAAGATATCCCGCCGGCCTACGATCTGGCCCTGCTTAAATCACCGGCAAACGCAATTAAAGATCCGGCTACGTTCCGCACCGGCTGGATAGTATTGATTGTGCTGCTGGTAGGTTTTTTCGTCCTCGAGCCGCCTGGCATTCCGGTCAGCGCGATTGCCGCGGTAGGGGCGGTAATACTGTTTACCGTGGCGAAACGAGGCCATGCCATTAACACCGGCAAAGTGTTACGCGGTGCGCCCTGGCAGATCGTGATTTTCTCGCTGGGAATGTATCTGGTGGTATATGGTCTGCGCAACGCCGGGCTAACCGAATACCTTTCAGGGGTGCTGAACGTGCTGGCGGATAAAGGACTCTGGGCCGCGACGCTGGGTACTGGCTTCCTGATGGCTTTCCTGTCTTCCATCATGAACAACATGCCTTCCGTGCTGGTTGGTGCGCTCTCTATTGATGGAAGCACCGCAACCGGCGTTATTAAAGAGGCGATGATCTACGCTAACGTAATTGGCTGCGATCTGGGCCCGAAAATTACACCAATCGGTAGCCTGGCAACGCTGCTCTGGCTGCACGTACTTTCACAGAAGAATATGACCATCACCTGGGGCTACTATTTCCGCACCGGGATCGTCATGACTCTGCCTGTGCTGTTTGTAACGCTGGCCGCGCTGGCGCTACGTCTCTCTTTCACTTTGTCATGAGATACTGCTATCTATGAGCAACGTCACCATTTATCACAATCCGGCCTGCGGCACCTCGCGTAATACGCTGGAGTTGATCCGCAATAGCGGTACTGAACCCACCGTTATTCATTACCTTGAAAATCCACCGTCACGCGATGAGCTGGTCAAACTCATTGCCGATATGGGGATCGCGGTGCGGGCGCTGCTGCGTAAAAATGTTGAGCCTTATGAAGAGCTGGGCCTCGCAGAAGAGAGATTTACTGACGATCGGTTAATCGACTTTATGCTGCAGCATCCGATCCTGATTAACCGCCCGATTGTGGTGACAGCGTTGGGAACGCGTCTGTGCCGTCCTTCTGAAGTTGTTCTGGAAATTCTTCCCGATGCTCAGCAAGGAGCTTTCGCTAAGGAAGATGGCGAGAAAGTGGTGGATGACGCGGGTAAACGGCTGAAATAAAAAAATCCGGGGCGATCTCATTCTTTATGAACATTGCCGTGGAGGTGACGATTATCTGTTGATGCCTCCTGATGCCGCTTACGCAGTTCCAGCAGCCGGGAAACCAGTATTACCACGGCGATACCGGCCATCAGCGCCGCGCAGTGGAAGGCGATTCTGCCTCCGGCATGGAAGTAGATCCAACGGGTTGCCTCAATGGAAGCGGCAAACGCGCTCAGGGCCAGAATATTCAGCGTGGCGGACACGGTACCTTTTGGCAGATGATGGGAAAAGAGCGTGAAGCGGAACAGCACCGGGTAGAGTAGCCCAATCCCCAGCGCATAAATGCTGGTACCCAGCACCGACCAGAACCAGACATGCGGCCACAGAAGATTACCGACCAGCAGGATCAGCAGGCCGGTCAGCTGTATCGGAACGGTACGCCAGATAAAGCGCGGTGAAGTTGGGTCTTTTACCACGTTCGCCACGATCGCGCTGGCGATAATCAGCCCACTGAACACCGGCACCTGAGTCCAGGCATATGCCGCAGGAGACAGGCCGCCGTGTTCAATCAGAATCACCGGAGAGAGCGCCACCCAGGTGATCATCGGCACGTTGCCAAAGGCCACCGCCAGCGAACCGGTCAGCACCACGGGATGACGAAACGCCGCGATGAAATCAGCCAGCACTTCCCCCGGTTTAAATCCCCGTCCCTGAGAGATAACGGTTTCCGGCATTTTAAAAAGCAGCAGGGCCCAGGCCACCAGGCCCAGCGCGCCAATAATGGCAAACAGCAGTTTCCAGTGCATCACCGTCATTAGCGTCGCGCCCGCCAGCGGTCCGATAACTGGCGCAAGCAGGACGATAGAGGTTAGCGCAGCCATGATTCTGATCGAATCGGTTTCCCCAAACGCTTCCTGAATCGACACATAGCCCACGGTTGAGATAAAGCAGATGCTTGTTCCCTGGATAAAACGGGCGACGAAGTATTGCGCGATCGAAGCGACAAACAGCATGCTCAGGCAGGAGAGAGCAAAAATCAGGGCGCCGGTGAGCAGAACGGGGCGGCGGCCGATACGATCTGACAGAGGGCCCAGCAGCCACTGCAGCGCCAGGCCTCCAGCCATATACAGGCTGACCGATACCGGAGCCAGGGTGACATCAGCCTGAAGCTCGTTGATGATATGGATAATGCCTGGCTGAATAAGATCCGTGGTCAGGTAAGCCGAAAAATCATAAATAATCATCGCCAGCGGAAACAACATGACGCTGCCGTACTGGATTAAACGCCGTGGCGGGGTATTCATGCGGGCTCCGGGGAATCTGCCATCCTGCATCTTAGTATCTGTAAACAAACTCAACAGACCCTAAATGGAGATAAATTAACCATGTTTTTTTGTGGTTTTTTGACCTTATCCCACATGCGCGCATCAGCGCTGGACGTGAGGCGATCGGCGCTCTATTGTCATCAACGTCCGGAAGTTGTCATTCATTAAAGGCGCTTAAATAACGGGATATCTATGTTACTGATCTTTGGCGGTCTGCCCGGTACCGGGAAATCAACCATCGCTCGCCTGCTTGCCGCCAGGCTGGGGGCCGTCTGGTTACGGATTGATTCAATTGAACAGGCGCTGATCCGCGCCGAAACCGTCACCCGGCACGATATAGGACCGGCCGGATATCTGGCGGCGTACGCCATTGCTGCGGATAACCTCAGGCTGGGCAACGTGGTGATTGCCGACTCAGTTAACCCTATAGCCATTACCCGCCAGGCCTGGAGAGCGGTCGCGACCGAGAATGCCGCGCCTTATCTGGAGATAGAACTGACCTGCTCCGACCAAATGCAGCATCGGTATCGCGTGGAAAACCGAGTGGCGGATATTCGCGGTCATATTCTGCCGGACTGGCAAAAGGTTATCACCCGTGAGTACGAACCCTGGCGCACCGCCAGCCTGACTCTGGATACCTCGGTGCTGACCGCAGAAGAGGCGGTAGAGCGGATCGTTGAGCATATTGCGTCACGCGATCGCCACGCGCCGGTAGGTTCGTAGAAGCCGCCGGGCCATCGGCGGCAACAACCTACATAAAGAATTTCACGGCCTGCTGGAGGGTGGTACCGACGCCCCATAACAGCGGCACGCTCACCGCCAGCCAGCTTACGGTTAACAGCAGCGTGGACGGGCGGGGCTCCCACGTGAGCTGGGCATCCTTGTTGATGGTATACAGTCCTTTCGCCTGCTGCTGCTGTTCCGCGGTCATCGCATGCTCTTCCGTCAGCGGACGCACCAGCTGATTACAGATAAAACCCAATACCAGCAGGCCGGTCAGGACCATCAGCGTAATATCGTAGACGCGCTCGGGCGAGACCCCGTGCGTCAGCTGATACTCGCGCAGATAGTTCACCAGAACCGGGCCGCTGATCCCCGCCGCCGACCAGGCGGTTAACAAGCGTCCATGAATCGCGCCCACCATTTGTGAGCCAAAGACGTCGGCCAGATAGGCGGGAATACTGGCAAAGCCTCCGCCGTACATCGAAATGATAATGCACATCGCGCAGACATACAGCGCGATATAGCCGCCGTGATTCACCAGCGGCAACGTGCCGTACAGCACGGCGCCCAGGCAGAAAATGATCGCAAAGGTCATTTTGCGCCCGCACAGGTCGGATACCGATGCCCAGAAAAAACGTCCCAGGATGTTAAACAGGCTGAGCAGGCCGGTAAATCCTGCGGCCATGGTTGCAATGCGTTTCAGCTGCTCGCCGTTCAGCTCATGCCAGCTGAGATCGAGCGACAGCAGTTTACCGGCAAAGATCTCCTGCAGCATCGGCGAGGCCATACCGAGAATGCCGATCCCCGCGGTGACGTTGAGCCACAGCACCATCCACAGCAGCCAGAACTGCGGAGTGCGGCAGGCAACGCGGACGTGCACCTGGATCGTGGGATTATTGCGAATCGTTTTTTGCGCCTTCTCACCCGAAGGATGCCAGCCCATGGGCGGCAGGCGATAGCCAAAGGTACCGGCGAGCATAAACAGCGCATAAATCGCCGCCAGCGCCAGAATGCTTTGCCATACCCCGTTGCCGGCCGGACCGGCGAAGTAATTCATCAGACCGTTTGCCAGCGGCGCGCCCACCAGCGCTCCCCCGCCAAAACCCATAATCGCCATCCCGGCCGCCATTCCGCGCTTGTCAGGAAACCAGCGCAGCAGCGTCGAAACCGGTGAAATATAGCCCAGTCCGAGACCGATTCCGCCGATGACCCCGGCCCCCAGCCACAGCAGCCACAGCTGATGGAAATAGATAGCGACGCTGGATAGCAGCAGGCCGCCGCACCAGCACAAGGTGGCAATAAAGCTCACCAGCCGCGGTCCAACCTTCTCAAGCCAGCTGCCCCACAGCGCCGCCGAACAGCCGAGAAAAACAAAAAATAGCGTGTAGGTCCAGCCCAGCATGGAGATTTTCCAGTCGCAATCGCGGGTAAACAGCTGCTGCCAGAACGACATCGTGGCGGGGCATTGCAAGGACGCGCTTCCTCCTATGAGCTGCGACATAGGCAGCCAGTAAACGGAAAACCCATAGGCCATACCTATACAGAGATGAACCGCCAGCGCGGCCGGTGGCACCAGCCAGCGGTTAAAGCCGGGCCTGGCGATGATACGGGGTTTCGCGAAAAAATCGCGGAGGGGAGAGACCGGTGCGGTCGCGATGTTTTCATTCATTTGCGCCATTTTCCTGTCCTTTTTATCGATATTGGCCGACGAATGCTGCGGTCGGGGAACGTAGATAAAAGGCAAGAACGGTGCCATTTGATTAAATTGTGTACAAAAATGGCGACTGAAGCGAGCAAGCTCCGCCGAACGGCTGAGGCGAAAAGCCCGCCACCGGCGACGGAGGCACCGCCTGCGATAAAATCGCCGGGCGCGCTATTATTTTGATAAACGGCGATCTCAGAGTGATACGCGGTGCCGGGTGGCGAGGGCGCGTACCGGCCTGCTCGCCCGCCGCACGTTAGCTTAAGGTATCAATCCATTCGCTCTGGCGCGGGTTCTGCCGACGATAGCAGTGTACCGACACCGCCAGCTGCGTCAGGTCGGTGAAGACCATCGGATCGAGCTGAATATGCTTTTTAATCTGCTGCAGCCGGTAGGTGAGCGTATTGCGATGAATCCCCAACAGCAGCGACGTTTTGCCCGGCTCGGCGTTATTGGCAATAAAGCTGCTGAGGGTATCCAGCAGCACTTCGCCGGAATCATGCTCAAGCAGCTGGCGTACGTTATTGATGAAAAAATTGACCATATAGCTGTCTTCCAGCACCCGGAACAGGCAGAGCATCGCCATTTCGCGAAAGTAGTAGATCTGCCGCTGCGGCTGCACTTTGCTCCCCACCTCAATCACCGACCTGGCGAATCGGATGGCCTCGCGAATATCCGGAGCGCTGTCCGCCTGCACGCCAATACCGATATGGTAATGGCTGATCTGATTGCTGAGGACAAACTCGATGCCCCGCAGCAGCGTTTCCTGGGGGTCGCTCAGCGTATTGAGGAGCAATATTTCATTACTGCCCAGCAAAATCACGTCTCTTACCCCGGACAGCTGCGAGAATTCCCGCAGCAGCGTACTCAGTATTTCGCTTAGCTGGTGCTGTTCGACCTGGACGGTTACCACGACCGGCACCAGCGGCGCATCAAAAGCGAAGCCAAGCTCCACCAGGCGATGCAGCGCTTCCTGTCCGGCGGGCGAAGCGCCTTGATCAAGATATTGACCAAACAGGGTATCGCGCAGACGCTGTCGCCAGTTGGTTTCCCGCATCTCTATGGCCTGGCGGACCAGCAGCTCGGCGGTGAGTACCGCCAGTTCAGCATAGCGGCTGATCGCCGCGGGATCGCCGCTGATACCCACCACCATCACCACGCGATCGTCATACATAATGGGATGATTAATACCGGGATGCACATTCTGAAAACGCGCGGCTTCCGCGGTGTTATTAATACAAATGCGTTTACCGGTGCGTATCACCTCACGGGCGATCTCATGCTGCTCGCCGATACGATGCCGTTCACCTGAGGCAATGATCTGTCCATGATGGTCAATCACGTTCACGTTATGATGAATTATCGCCATTGCCCGGGCGACAATTTCATTAGCCAGCGCCGTCGTAATAATCATACAGTTATCCGCTTATGTGCCTCTCCGCGCCGCCCGCTCAGAAAGGTTCGTAGAACATTCTCCGCTGCGTCGGCGAGGAGCTGTTCGCATGTGTTCATCGACTCCGCCAGCGGCATAGGGCGCTGGCAGATAGACCACATCGCGTCAATATGGTGTTGATACAATTGCCGACTGCTCTCATCGCGTCCGCCGCAAAGGGCCACAACCGGTACGCCGTGGCGCGCCGCTTTGCCCGCCACGCCCACCGGGGCTTTACCAAAGGCGCTCTGACGATCGAGCCAGCCTTCCCCGACGATGGTCAGTGCGGCATCGCTAAGATGACGGTCGGCGTTAAGCAGTTCGAGCACCAGGTCAATGCCCGGGCGCAGCGTGGCGCCCGCATAGGCGATCAGCGCGGCCCCCATACCGCCCGCGGCCCCGGCGCCGGGCCGTTCGCTGACGTCGTAGCCGAGCGTTTGCGTAAGTTGCCGACTGTAGTGCGCCATACCCGCCTCCAGCTCCCTGAGCGCCGCCTCATCCGCGCCTTTCTGCGCGCCATACACCCAGGTGGCGCCATCTTCCCCAAGCAGAGGATTTGTGACGTCGCAGGAGGCCTGTATTTCGGCCTGTCGTAAGCGCGGGTCCATGGCGCTTAAATCGATGCGCTGAATATGCGCTAGGTCCTTGCCCGCCGCGGGAACCGGCAGCAGCGTGCCGTCCTCGCGCCAGAAGCGGGCGCCAAGCGCCTGGGCAAAACCGATGCCGCCATCGTTGGTCGCGCTGCCGCCCAGCCCGATAATCAAACGCCGACACCCGGCATCCAGCGCCGCTTTTACCTGCTCACCCAGGCCAAAGCTGCTGGCCTGGCGCACATCCCGCTGCGCTTTCGGCGTGAGCTCCAGCCCACAGCTTTGCGCCATCTCGATAATGGCCCGTTCGCCGGGCAGGATCAGAAACGCGGCCTGTACGGAGAGACCGTAAGGCGAGGCGCAACGCTGCTGCTGCCACCTCGCGCCCTTCAGCTGCGGACTTTCCGCAAGGGCCGAGAGCAGCCCCTCTCCGCCGTCCGACACGGGCATTTCGACCAGCTCCAGCTCCTCGTCAACCCGGCGCAACCCCTGTGCTACCGCTGTGCAAGCGGCCTGCGCGCTACAGCTACCCTTAAACGAATCCAGCGCGATAACAATCTTCATGCGTTCTCCTGCGTTAATGCGCTTTGCGCGGCGTTTTATCGGTGGTCATGAGCTGCAATAACATCCCCAGCAGCGCGCATCCCGCCATGGTAAAGAAGGCGTAGATATAACCCGCCGGATTTTCCCACCCCCCACCGAACTGGATGAGCCAGCCCATAAGCAATGGCGAAATGCCGCCGCCGATAAACATCGCCGTGGTGATAATGCCGTTGGCGGTAGAGGTGGCGCGTTCTTCGGCGGAGTCCGAAGCCATGGCGTAGTAGATAGGCCACACGGCGTTGGCCACCAGGCCAAAAAATAGCTGAATGGCGATAAGGCGCGGCATATTGGTGGCGAAATAGAACAGCGCAATGCCGATACTCATCCACAGACCGCAGACGATCAGAGTACGTTTACGGCCAAAGCTATCGGACAGCCAGGGCCAAATTATCTGGCCCAGGGTACCGGTAAGCGTGAAGATAATACTTAGCCCGGCGGATGCCGCCAGCGACAGGCCGGAGACGTGATAAAGGTACGGCGGCAGCACAACGTTAATGCCCATATAGACTATTTGCGTCAGCAGGGTATTGCCCGCCGTTAGCGAAATATTGCGGTTGCGCAGGGTGCGTAAAAAGGTCTTCATCCCTTCGCCTTTGGCAACATGGCTGCTTTCCTGGGTCGCCGGGCGCGTCATCCCCTGGCTATCGATATGCAGATAAAGCGTGTTGATGCGATCGGCGGTGGAATATTTCGCCCAGAAAATCATCAGCGGGATGGCGACGATCAGCGCCAGCAGGAAGCAGTAGCGCCAGCTGCCTTCGCCAAATGCGGAAAGCACCAGACTTGCCACCACGCCGCTCAGCAGCGCGCCAATCGGATAGCCGGTATGATGCACCCCCAGCGCGAAGCCGCGTTTCTCTTTCGGCCACCACTCTGCGGTGTTGCTGACGCCGACGGGCTCGCCCCAGCCGGCCCCGAGGTTGACGCCAACGCGCAGCAGCACAAAAGCCGTCAGCCCGTGGCTGATCGCTTTAATTCCGGAAAGAAAAGAGAGGGCGGTATAGCCCAGCACCAGCGGTACCTGAAAGCGCGCTCGCTTCCAGCCTGAACCGTAGCGATCGCTCCAGATGGAGCCGGGGATATCCAGCACCGCAAGGGCAACCATAATCAGGGCGACGACGTTGCCCCACTGTTCCGGCGAGAGCGAAAACTCTTTAGAGATGACCGGGCCAAGGCGCAGGATCATCTCGCGATCGTAGGCGTTAAGCACCCAGATTAGCCAGCAAACCAGCAGCGAAACCCAGGAGAAACGATGTATCAGCCGCTTTTTTCCACCTTGTTCGCCGGCAGGCGTGTGATTGATTGTTGTCATAGTCGTGTTTACTCCGCGGCGTCGCGACAGCATGATGCGCGCCGCCTGGTGTCAGGGTCAGAGTCAGTTCGCCGGGTATTATTGTTATCGCGGCGAGCCGGAGGTTGGCTTAGCCGGCAAAACGCCGTTCCGCTACGCCGGTCACGCCCAGGTCGTATAGGGCGAACAGGCTGCCGCGCAGCTGATTATCTTCCGGGAAGCGCGGGAGGGGCGGCTGCGCCATTGAGGTGACGTACAGCACGTCGAGGTTTTCGCCGCCGAACATGACGCTGGTCACTTTTTTCACCGGCATCTCAATGATGCGATCGACCTTGCCCTCCGGCGTGTAGCGCACCAGCTTGCCCGCGTAGACCAGCGCGTTCCACAGATAGCCTTCGCTGTCCACGGTGGCGCCATCCGCCGCGCCGCCTTCGCTGCTATCGACACGGCAAAAGACTCGTTCTCCGGAGAGATCGCCGGTCGCGGTGTTGTAGTCCCAGGCGCAGATTTCGCCCGTCCAGGTATCGGCAAAATAGAACGTCTCGCCGGAGGGGCTCCAGCAGGGGGCGTTAGAGACGATGATATTTTTCTTCAGCACGTGCAGCGACAGATCGGCGTCCAGGCGATATAGCGCGCCGCTCGGCTCCTCTTCACGCATATCCATCGATCCAAACAGAAAACGTCCCTGACGATCGACTTTGCCGTCGTTGAGCCGGTTAAAGGGTCGGTCCGCTTCCGGATGGTGCAGTAGCGTCAGCTCGCCGCTGGCGAAGTCGAGCAGATGCACGCCATTCTCTAGCGCCACCACCGCGCCTTCGCCGTTCTGGCGCAGGGCGAACGAGCCAATTTTCTGCCGCACGTCCCAGCTCTTAATCGCGCCGCCCTGCGCGTTACAGGCGAACAGGCGCCCGTCGAGGCTGTCCACCCACCAAAGACGCTGCTGTTCAACATCCCAGACCGGGCTTTCGCCGAGTCGAGTTTTTAAATCCAGTAAGACTTCGATGCGCATAAGAACCTCCTGATTACGCTTTTTCACCGTCGGCTTGTTTTGCCGATGCACTGCCGGGGGATGACGAACTTTTGATGAACAGAGACACCAGCGCGCCGACGATCAGTAGCGCGACGGCGAACCATAAGCCGGACGTTGCCGCGCCGGTGCGGTCCTCAAACGCGCCGAGGATAAACGGCCCGAGAAAGCCGCCGCACAGCCCGAGGCAGTTAAGCAAGCCGAAGCTGCCCGCCAGCATATGCCCGCTCATGATCGAGGGGAGCCAGTTAAAGATGATGGATTGCATGGCGAAGAACATGAAAGCGGCCAGCGAGAAGCCAAGCAGCGCCACGCCGTGGCCGGCAATCGCGCCAATGGCCATGCCGGTCGCCATGACCAGATATCCAGCCATCAGCATGCTGCGCGAACGCTGCTCCGTCCGGGCGAAACGCGGCAGCAGGATCCCGCCAGCGGCGGCTGCGATCCACGGGATGGCGGTCAGCAGACCGATCTGCAGCGGAGTAAGCTGGCCCCAGCTACCGATGATCCCCGGCAGGAAATAACTCAGGCCGTAAACTGAAAACTGATGGGTAAAGTAAATCAGCACCAGCAACAAAAACACCCGGGTGGTGAGCGCGGTTTTCAGGGAAAAACGGCTCGGCGTATGGCGCGTCTCCTTGGCTTCTTTCTCCAGCACCGCGTTGATTGCCTCCACGTCGTTGCTGTCCAGCCAGCGGGCGTCGGCAGGTTTATCCGGCAGCCTGCGCCAGACGACGAACGCCAGCGCTATCGCAGGCAGCCCTTCGATAAAGAACATCCACTGCCAGCCGTGCCAGCCGGACATTCCATCAAGGCTTAATAACAATCCGCCCAGCGGCGCGCCGATAATATTGGCCAGGCAGACTCCCAGCAGGAACAGACCGGTGGCTTTAGCGCGCTCTTCGCGGCCAAACCAGAGGGTCAGGTAGTAAATAATGCCCGGATAGAGCCCTGCTTCGGCGGCGCCGAGCAAAAGGCGCATCACGTAAAAGGACGTAGGCCCGGTGACAAACGCCATGCCGCAGGAGATGATCCCCCAGGTGATCATGATGCGGGCGATCCAGCGCCGTGCGCCAATCCGGGTTAAAAACAGGTTGCTGGGGATCTCCAGCACCGCGTAGGTGAGAAAAAACAACCCGGCCCCGAGGCCGAATGCGGTTGCGGAAAGGCCGATATCCACCGACATGGTCGCTTTCGCCATGCCAATATTGGTACGATCAATAAAGCTGATGATGTACGCCACGATAAGCAACGGCATCAAATGGCGGTAGATCTTTTTATGGGTGCGCTGTAGCTGCGCCCCGTTTACCGCCTTTTCATTTATTGCGGACATGGTTATTATTTCCCCGTATTCGTGGTCAGAAGCCTTGCCGGGATCGCGTCGATCCCGTTCGTCAGCTCACAGGTTGTCGCCGGGTGCTGACCCGAACGACGCCCGGCCCGAAGCCCCACTTCGGGCCGTCTTTTCCTAAGCGCCTTCGCGCTCGAACAGCATAGAAATCCCCTGGCCGCCGCCAATGCACATGGTGACCAGACCGGTGCGTGCGCCGCTGCGCGCCATTTCATACATCAGTTTGATCGGCAGGATCGCACCGCTGGCGCCCACCGGGTGGCCGAGGGCGATCGCGCCGCCGTTGACGTTAACGCGGGCTGGATCGAGACGCAGATCGTTCATCACCGCCAGCGCCTGGGCGGCGAAGGCCTCATTGAGTTCAATTAAATCGATGGCGTGAACATCCATATTGAGACGGTCCATCAGGCGTCGGGTAGCGGGAGAGGGGCCAAACCCCATAATCTCCGCGCCGCAGCCGGCGACCGCCCAGCCGCGAATCCGCATGCGCGGGGTTAAGCCGCGCTGTTCCGCCTGCTGGCGGGTCATCATCACCAGCGCGGCCGCGCCGTCGTTAATGCCGGAGGAGTTGGCCGCCGTCACCACGCCGTCGGCTTTAAATGCCGGACGCAGCGCGGCGAGCTTTTCGCGCGGGGTGTCGCGCGGGTGTTCATCGGTCGCGAACAGGCGGGTCGCTTTTTTGCCGTCCGGTACCTCAAGGGCCAGAATCTGCTCGCGGAAGCGATCCTCAGCGATCGCCTTCAGCGCCTTCTGCTGGCTCGACCAGGCGAAATCGTCCATCGCTTCGCGGGTAATACCGAAGCGTTGCGCGACGTTTTCCGCCGTGATGCCGTTGTGATAAGGCCCTTCTGGCCAGGTAAGGATGGAGATCAGTCCATCTTCCAGCTCGCCGTGGCCCATGCGATAGCCATCGCGCGCTTTGCGCAGGTAGTAGGGCAGCTGGGTCATATTTTCCGTTCCGCAGGCGACGACCACCTCGGCCTGGCCGCTTTGCAGCTGCATCATGCCGTCCGCCAGGGCCTGAAGCCCGGAGCCGCACTGGCGGTTAACCGAATACGCGGTGCTCTCCTGCGGGATCCCCGCCCGCAGCTGGCAGATGCGGGCGATAAAACCGCTTTCGGCGATTTGCCCGACGTTGCCGACGATCGTTTCATCGATATCCTGCGGCGCAAGCCCGGCGCGGGCGATCGCTTCGCGAATAACCGCTGCCCCGAGATCGTGCTGGTGGGTATGCTTAAGACTGCCGTTAAACGTGCCAATAGCGGTACGCACGCCGCTGACAACCACAATATCATTAGCCTGTGTCATCGTTTTTCTCCTTACAGCACCATGCCGCCGCCGACGTTAATGACTTCCCCGTTGATATAGCGCGCGGCGTCGGACGCCAGAAACGCCACGCACTCGCCAACGTCTTTCGCCTCCCCCGCGTAGCCCGCAGGGATCTTGTTGATCATGATTTGCCAGACGTTTTCCGGGACGCCGCGCGTCATATCGGTATCGATAAAGCCCGGGCAGATGGCATTAACCGTGACGCCTTTTTTCGCCAGTTCGCGGCAGGCGGTTTTGGTCATCCCCACCACGCCGGCTTTTGACGCCGAATAGTTGGTTTGTCCGACGTTGCCAAGCCAGCTGGCGGAAGCGATATTGATAATGCGGCCCGCGCCGCGCTCGCGCATGCGGATGGCGGCCTGCTGCATACAGAGAAAAGTGCCCTTCAGATTGACAGCGATCACCGTGTCCCAGTCCGCTTCGGAGAGTTTGTGCAGCATGGCGTCGCGGTTGATTCCGGCGTTATTCACCACAATATCCACCGGGCCAAACGCCTCTTCGGCCTGGGAAAACAGCGCTTCGACCTGCGCTTTTTCACCGATATTGCAGCTGATAAACAGCGCCTGTGCGCCCGATTCGCGCAGGGACGCGGCGGCGGCTTCGCCGTGCGTGTCGCGATCGGCGATGATCACGCGCGCGCCTTCCCTCGCAAGCACCTGGGCAATGCCAAAGCCGATACCGCGCGCGGCGCCGGTAACAATGGCGGTTTTACTGGCAAGTTTCATAGCTAATTTCCTTATGAGTCAGAGGATGAATTCCGGGACAGATGTTCCGCGAGGCCGCAGGGCTGCGGGGTGAACAAGCGGCTGTCCATAACCTGAAGATCCGCGGCGATCGCCGGACGAAAATCCATATGCGCCAGGATGTCGCGCTCAAGATCGATACCGGGGGCGATTTCCGTCAGCACCGGCCCCTCCGGGCGCAGTTCGAAAACCGCCCGTTCGGTGACGTAATGCATGGTTTGTCCTTTGGCGCGGGCCAGCTCGCCGTTGTAGGAAACCTGATTCACCCCGGCGACCAATTTGCGTACCTCGCCTTCGCGGCGGATATGCAGGGCCCCTTGTTCACAGGCGATCTCCAGCCCTTTGGCGGTAAAAGAGGAGCAGAACACGACGTGGCGGGCATTCTGGGTGATATCGATAAAACCGCCCGCGCCGGGGCAGGATGCGCCGAGCCGCGTGGCGTTGACGTGGCCGTGCGGGTCCATCTCGCCGGCGCCCATAAAGGTGATATCGACCCCCGCGCCGTTGTAATAGAGCATTTGATCCTGGTGGCTTATCATCGCGCTCAGGTTACGACCGATGCCGAAATCAACGCCGCCCGCCTGCTGCCCGCCGTAGATCCCAGACTCCACGGTGATGGTGACCTGCTCGCCGAGCCGTTCTTCGTGAATGATGGCGCCAATAACGTCGTTAGGAATGCCGGTGCCGAGATTGATGACGCAGCCGGGCGTCAGATAGCGGCAGGCAATCCGCCCGATAAGCTTGCGCAGGTCGAGCGGCAGCGGCGCGTTCTGCGCGGCGGGCAGCTGGATATCGCCGCACAGCGCCGGATCGAAGTCCCAGCTGGAGGTCTGGCGGTGATCCATCTGCGGCTCTTCGCACACCACAATGGCGTCGATCAGGTTGCCGGGAACGATGATGCTTTTCGGATGCAGCGAGCCTTTCGCCACGCGATATTTCACCTGCGCCAGCACCTGCGCCCCATAGCGTCTGGCGGCGAGAACCGCGTGCAGAACTTCCAGCTTCATCACCTCTTCATCGGTCGTGAGGTTGCCCTCTTCATCAGCATGGGTGCCGCGCACAATGACCACGTCCAGAGGAATGGCCGGGTAGAACAGATATTCGTCGCCGCGAAACGTCACGTGCTCGATCAGATCGGGCCGTTCGCGGGTGCGGGCGTTCATCCGCCCGCCTTCCATGCGCGGATCGACAAAGGTACCGAGCCCGACGGGGGAAAGCCGCCCGGTAAGCCCGGCGGCCATCGCGCTATAGAGATGGACGATCTGCCCCTGCGGCAGGCACCAGGCTTCCACTTCGTTGTTGTTGATCATCGCCATCCAGCGCGGCGCCAGGCCCCAGTGCGAGCCGATAAGCCGCGTTACCATACCCGGGTGGGCGAAGTGCTGGATGCCGCGCTGGCGATCGCTTTGCCCAGCGGCATGCAGCAGCGTCAGGTCGCGCGGTTCGCCAGCAGTCAGAAAGCGCGCTTCGATAGCGCTTAAAATGGACTCCGCCGCGCCGATAAGCGTCATCCCGACGGTGCAGACGGTGTCGCCGCTGGCGACCCGCTGGGCCGCTTGATGGGCGTCGATAAATTTGCTGCTCACTTTTTATCCTCCGTTGATAGCGTGATGATGGATTCCGCGAGGCGCGTTTTGAGCTGTTGTTTGCTCACTTTTCCGTTATGGGTGCGCGGTAAAACGCGGGTGAAAATAATGCGCGCCGGCAGCTTAAAGCGGGCGATTTTGACCTTCAGCCAGCCGAGGATCTCTTCGCTGGTCAGGTGGTGCTGGCCGTCCGGCACGATAAACGCCACCGGCTCTTCGCCATAGATCGGGCTGGGGGTCGGGATGACGGCAACTTCCCGCACTCCCCGATAGGTAGAGAGAATGTTTTCCAGCTCCAGCGAGTAAATCTTCTCTCCGCCGCGATTGATCATGTCCTTGCTGCGGTCTTTTATGTACAACCAGCCTTCATCGTCGAGATAGCCCAGGTCGCCGGTACAAAACCAGCCCTGCGCATCGCAGCTCGGGCGTCGTTCGCTGTGCTGCCAGTACTCGCGGATCACCACGTCGCCTTTTAGCCAGATATGCCCGATTTGCCCGGCGGGGAGGAGCTGCTGGCGATCGTTGCGGATCGTAATGGCGAGGCCGGGGATCGCCTGGCCCGAACTGCCGCATTTATCGCTGCCCCAGACGTCGCCCGGAAAAATCGTCGCGGGTGAGGTCGTTTCGGTGAGCCCGTAGATCGGCTGAATCGCCGTATGCGGGAACAGCGTTTTTAACTCGTTGATCAGTCCATCGCTCAGGTGGCCCGCGCCGCAGGCAATCGTGCGTAACGCGGGGAAATCGCCAGGATGACTGGCGCTCTGCTCGCGTGCCGCCTGGCAGAGAAGGATAAAGATGGTTGGCGAGCCGTGCAGAAAGGTAATGTTCTGTTCGCGCAGGGTGCCGATCACCTGCGGGGCGTTGAATCGGTGCTGCAGCCAGATGCTCGCGCCGAGGCTAATAAACAGTGCCAGCAGCGCCGACAGGCCGGTGATGTGATAGATAGGTACCGCCAGAATGGTGCTATCCGCGGCGGTGAGATTCAGTTTTTGCGTATAGGCGTCAATCGCGCAGAGCAGGTTATTGTGCGTGATAATCGCCCCTTTCGGCTCTCCGGTGGTACCGGAGGTGAACATCATCACCGCCGTATCGTCGCGGTTAACCGGGACCGGCTGGCGGGTCAGCGGTTCGGGAAGGGGGAGCGCCTGCCATTCGCTGAGCGAAACCGCGCGCGCGTCGGGGGTGTTTTTCAGCCAGTCCTGCACGGTCGCATCGAACAGTACGACCCGCGGGGCGATATGGCCCACCAGCTCCTCGCTTTCGGCCTGCTTAAGCTTCGTGCTGAAAGGCACCACTTCGATGCCCAGACCAAGCGCGGCAAAAAGGACTTCGCAAAATGCGGGATGATTCCCCCAGGCCAGCAGGATTCGATCGCCTTTGCGCAGCGACCAGACCTGGTCAAGCTGCGCCATCGCTCGCTGTACCCGCAGGTGAAAATCGCGGTACAGATAGCGCCGATCCTCAAACGCCAGCGCCAGGGCATCCGGGCTGCGGGCGGCGCTGTGTCTCAGGGCCTGGTACAGATTCTGGAAGTCGGCGGAGGTGCTGCTCATTTGTCTCTCCTGATATTGCGTATTGACTGGAAGTAGTCTGGGGAAATTCAGAAGAGGAAATTGCCGAATGGCTCACAATAGAAAATCAACAAAACAGAAGCAATTTTGTAACATTGCACAATAGGCAGGAGAGGTCGGGTGGGGGGGGCGAAAATCTGGAAGCAGGCAGGCTTTTGTAAAGCCTGAGGAAGCCCGCTTTTAGACCCGTGTTAACCGGGCCTAAAAGGGAGAAGAGGATCAGGCCGGCCGCTTAGCGCTTAAAGGCATCGAACTCGAGCCGTTCGCCATCGGGGCCGCGAATAAGCAGGAAGCGCACATTTTCTTCTTCAATCGGCCCTTCATCGAGCGGATAACCGAGCGCCGCCAGCCGCTGCTGCACCGCATCCAGGTCGCTGACTTCCAGCGCCAGATGATCGATACCGCAGCGAGGGGCGTCAAAAGGCGTTCCTTCGGGAAGCTGGTACAGCTCGAGGACGGCGCCCGCCATTTCAAGAAACGCGACTTCAATAGCGCCCTGCGGCGACGGTTTGCTAAACCGCTGCTGGCGCTGAAAGCCCAGCGGTTCATAGAAGGCTAGCGAACGCGTTAAGTCGCTGACCTGATAGCCAATATGAGCAATCGTGTTGATCAGTTCGCGCATGTTATACCCCCTTACGCACGCACCAGAAACCGTAGAAAGCGACATACACAAAGCACACAAGTGGGGCGATAAAGGCGATTTGCATATTGCCGCCGTTCATATCCGAGATAATGCCCATCACCAGCGGAATAACGGCCCCGCCGATAATCGACATCACCACGATCGAGCCTGCGGTCTGGGTATCTTTCCCCATCCCTTTGATGACCAGACCAAAGTTTGTCGGCCAGCATGGCGCCATACAGAAGCTGACCAGAATGAGCGCATAGACCGCCAGCATTGAACTGCTGAATACGGCAACCAGTAAAAGGGCGGTGGCGGCCAGGGCAAAGGTACCGAGCAGCAGCGCCGGATTCAGGCGGTTCATCAACCAGGTGGCCACCGTTTTACCCACGGCGTAAATCACCAGAGAAGCCAGCAGCCAGTAGGTTGCGGAGTGCTCGCTGGTGCCCTGCTGCACGAGCTGCACAAAGCGAATCGTGAAGCTCCATACGCCAACCTGGGCGCCGACGTACAAAAACTGCGACAGGATCCCGAGGCGAAAGCGCGGGATGGCAAACAGGCGTTTCAGCGTAGGCCCCATGCTTTCCGTCGGGAGCTGCTGCTGCTGAGAGGGCGTGCCCTTGCACGACGGGAATTTAATAAACACGAACACCAGCGCCAGCACCACCAGCACGGAGCCGATAATCAGATAGGGCCCGACCACCTGGCCGACCATCTGATGGCGCGCGGCGTCCGCGGCGGCGGCGGGCATCGCCAGCAGCTGTTCATGGCTCGGATCGTTTTCGCCGAAGACCATCACCTGGCCAATCAGCACGCCGGAAATCACGCCCAGCGAGTTGAAGATCTGCGAAAAGTTAATGCGCTGGGTGGAGGAGTGGATCGGGCCCAGCAGGCTGGAGTAGGTGTTTGCCGAGGTTTCCAGAAAAGAGAGTCCGCAGGCGATCACCCCCAGGCAGGCGAGGAACGCGCCGTAGGTCATGATCTGCGCGGCCGGGACGAACAGGAAACAGCCGAGGGCGTACAGGCACAGCCCAATAATAATCGCCGCTTTATAGGAATAACGCTTAATCAGCGCCGCCGCAGGCAGGGCGACAAAGAAGTAGCCGAGGAAAAAAATCGACTGCACCAGCGCCGTCTGGGTATCCGTTAAATCGAAGCCCTTTTTAAACTGGGCGATCAAAATATCATTCAGGTTGCCCGCCATCCCCCAGAGCGCAAACAGGCAACAGACCAGTAAAAATTGCAGCCAGGGGGTGTGCGGTAAATACGCGCTGGCGTCCAGTTTTTCATTGTGGACCGCCGCTTTATCGACCTTATCCGTGATTAGCGTACTCATTGAGCTATCCTCTTAATGGTTTTTATACAGTAGGGTTTAAGCCATTTCATAATCAGAGGCGGCACGTAAAAGCCGTTCTCGTGCCTCCTGGTAATCCGGTAAAGATGATGCGCCCTGCTTTTCGACGCTGACGGCGGCGTAGGCCGCCGCAAATCGGGCCGCGCTATGCAGCGGCTCGCCGCAGGCCAGACGCGCCGCTAGCGCGCCGTTAAAGGCATCGCCCGCGCCGGTGGTATCGCGGGGATGAGAAGGAAAGCACGGAATAGGGGATTTCACGCCCTGCTCGCTCAGCAGGGCGCCCTTTGCGCCGAGGGTGATAATGACATTGCGCGCGCCCTGAGCATGCAGCGCATCGGCGGCCTCGGCCGCGGCCGCCAGAGAGTCAACCCGGCGCCCGGTCATTAACCCGGCCTCCGTCGCGTTCGGCGTGAGCAAATCCACTTTGCTTAGAAAGGCGTGCTCAACGGGCTGCCAGGGAGCGGGATTAAGCACCACGAAGGCCCCGGCTGCTTTCGCGGCGTCAACGACCTGTTCAATGGCGGAAAGATTATTCTCCAGCTGAACCAGCACCACATCTGCGCAGCCGATAGCGGGAATGCAGCCGGCGATTTCATCATCGGTCACCGTCATATTCGCGCCGGGGTCGACGGCAATCATGTTTTCGGCATCGTTGCCGGCCACATAAATCAGCGCATTGCCGGTGGGGACCTCTTCGGCGACCAGCAGCGTCACGGCGTTAAACCCCACGCTCTTCAGATGACGACGGGCAAAATGGCCGAAGGTATCATTGCCAATCTTGCCGATATAGTGGACATTCGCCCCCGCTTTTAGCGCGGCGGTGGCCTGGTTCGCCCCTTTTCCGCCGGCGCTGGTCATGCTCCCGCAGGCCACTAACGACTCGCCCGGCACCGGGAAGCGCTCCACTCTGGCCACCATGTCGAAATTGAATGAACCAAAAACACAGACTTTTCCTGACATCATTCGCTCCTTTATACGTGCTCGGGGGAGTGCAGCGCGGCGGACAGATCGCGGGACATTTTTTCCCAGGCCTGCTCGAGCGGCATATCCGGGCGGAATAAACCGCTGCTGCCCATCACTAATACCTGCGCCCCGGCTCCCAGCAGCTCACGGTAGGTGTTGCGGTTGCATGAGCCGTCGACTTCCAGCAAGAAGTTGAGGCTGCGGCTCTCTTTTAGCTGATGAAGCTGCGCGATTTTGGCGGTCATTTCGGGAATAAACGGCTGACCGGCATAGCCCGGATCGACGGTCATCACCGTGACCTTATCGAGCAGATGCAGATAGTGCTGGATGCTCTCAACCGGCGTGGCGGGATTAAGCACCATCCCCACCTCTTTCCCCGCCTGGCGAAGCATATTGATGACCCGAAAAGCTTCGCGGCAGATGGTTTCCGGATGCAGGGAAATGGCGTCTGCTCCGGCTTCTATCAGCGCCGGGATAAACGGGGCGGGCTCTTCGACCATCAGGTGGACATCGATGGGAAGCGACGTATAGGGCCGAATCTGCGCCACAAAGCTGGCCGATAGCGCCAGGTTTTTCACATAGTGCCCGTCCATCACGTCGACGTGCAGCCTGTCGGCTTTGCCGTTTAAAAAGCGCAGCTGTTCCGCCAGCTTCATCATGTCCATACACATGAGCGAGGGAGAAAGGTAATAACGCATAAGGCCTCTTTTATTCCGGTAGTGGCTGATTTCAGGCAAAGTCTGGCCCTGCCGCGGGAAGCAGCGTTTCGACAATGCGCGTAGTCACCGTCACGTCATGACGGCGTACTCAGGCGATCTGTAGCCCGACGTTATGCCAGGTCATCTCTTTTTCCAGCAGCGGATCGACAAACTTTTCGGTGATTAAACAGTCCAGCTCGCCCAATCCGCCGATCCGCGCGACGCCTGTTCGCCCCAGCTTGCTGCCGTCGACCAATGCCACGGTCTGACGGGCGGCCAGCATCATCTGTTTCAACAGGGCGGCGTGGGCTTCCGTACCCGCATATAAACCGCTATCGCGCTCCAGCCCCTGGCAGGAGAAAAAGAGCGTATCGACGGCGTACTCGCGCAGCGTTCGTGAGGCGGTTTCACCGAAGAATGCCTCCTCGGTCGGGGAAAAATCGCCCCCCAGTCCCACGAGATGCAACGAGCGTCTGCTCATCAGCGTTTGCAAGATGCGGATAGAGGGCGTGATAACCGTTAGCGTCATCTCCGGCATCTGCCGGGCCAAAAACCAGCTGGTGCTGCTGCCGTCCAGGACGATGGTCTGTCCCGGCTGGAGACACTGCAGCGCTTTGCGGGCAACGCGCATTTTTCCTTCGCTGTGCAGCAGCGTTCTCTGCTGAAAGCTTCCCTGGCTATCTTCGACCGGCAGGGCGGGCGACGCCGCTCGGATCGCCGGCAGCGGGTTCTCCGCCGCCAGCGCTCCGCCATGGCTCCGATTTAAAATCCCTTTCCGTTCCAGCTCGCTCAGATCGCGGCGAATCGTTTCCCTGGAGACCCGAGTCGCTTGCGCAATCTCATTCACCCGCATCACGCCGCGTTGGCCCAGCAGTTCAACAATCAAACGATGACGTTCCAGCGGCAACATAGCTCTCTCCTGAAGTACATAATCAGATTACCTTTCCCTTGCGTAGGGCGTTGAGACCTCCGGAATATCCGGCGAAGGCGACCTTTTTGTCGCTGGCCAATGTGACAGCGTACGCATTTTGGCGTCATATCCGGCAGCGGTTTCGCTCTCTCGCCCGTTATTCAGGCATAAACAAAAACAAACAAAAATAAATGCAATATTGCCTTTGCGCCCGTTTATGCCCGTTTACGCCCGTTCATCAAGGGCATCGCTCATTTCTCGTCTGCTAATTAAAAGCAAATGAAAATAAAAAAATGCTAATTTGATCACGTTATTTTCATTTTATGCGTTTTTAAATGGATTTAAGCCGTTTAAGAGCATTAAATGAAAGCAACTAAAAACAAAGAGCAGGATAAAACCATGAATGAAACAACCCGTCGTTTTGCACGTTTAGTCGACCTGAGCGCAGTCCAGGCCACCAGTACCGAGGCGGACGTTCGCGCCTGCGCCGAGCTGGCAGCCCGATACAACATTATTTCCGTCCACGTTCTGCCCTGCTGGACGCGTTTTCTCAGTACGTTGCTGCCGCAGCAGGGGACGGGAGAGGTGATGATTGGCGGGCCGGTCGGCTTTCCCGGCGGCGGGCATGCGACTGACACCAAGGTTCAGGAAGTGCGGCAGCTGATTGCCGATGGCGCCCGCGAAGTGGATATGGTGGTGAATATCGGCAAAGTGTTATCCGGCGATTATGACTATGTGCGCGAAGATTTGCGCCGTGTGGTGGACGCCGCCGCGCCGGTACCGGCGAAGGTGATCCTCGAAACGCACTATCTCAATGAGGAGCAGATCCGCCGCGTGTGCGATATCGCCGTAGAGGTGGGGATGAAGTGGGTCAAAACCTCCACCGGCTGGGCGCCGACCGGCGCGACGGTGGAAAAAGTCAGCATTATTGCCGACCAGCTTAAAGGACGAATCGATATCAAAGGCGCCGGGGGGATCCGCGATCTGGCAACGGTGCGCGCCCTGTACCAGCTTGGCGTCCGCCGCTTTGGCATGAGCCATGGCGCGGTCACCAAGGTGCTGGCTGAACTGGAGCAGCACCCGGAACGCTTTCCCGAGCTGAACGCCGATTAAACTGAGAGACCGCGGGCCTGATGGCCCGCCTTAAGACGTCACCGGAGTCAGTGATGAAAGATAAAATACTCACGATTGATGTTGGCACTGGCAGTACCCGCGCCGCTCTTTTGCGCGTTGACGGCACGATGGTAGGCTTTGCGCAAAGAGAGTATGAACAGACCACGCCGCGTGCGGGTTGGTCAGAACAGGCCCCGTCTTTATGGTGGCAGGCCGCCTGCGACTGCATACGCGAGGTGCTTTACCGCTATCCTGAAACGGCTGCGCAGATTGCGGTTATTGGCGCCTGCGGGCAGATGCACGGCACCGTCCTGCTGGACGATCGCGGCGAGCTGGTGGAGGACAGGGCGCTGCTGTGGAATGACAAGCGCAGCCAGCCGCAGGTGGAAGCTTTTACCGCGCGCGAAGGGCGGGAAACGTGGCTGGCGCATTTAAATAATCCGCCCGCGGCGGCCTGGCCCGCTTTCAAATTAGCCTGGTGGCGTGAACATCATCCGGAGCGCTGGCCAAAGCTCGCCAAGGTGTTGATGCCGAAGGACTATATTAATTTCATGCTGACCGGCGCCCTGGCGACCGACTATAGCGAGGCGTCCTGCTATTTCCTGATGGACAGCGAAACCCGCGCCTGGTCTTCGCAAGCCTGCGAAACGTTTGGCCTGCGGGTCGATCAGCTACCGGACCTCAAACTTTCCAGCGACATTATCGGCCAGGTAACCCCACGCGCCGCCGGCCTGACGGGCCTGCCGCCAGGGATCCCGGTGGTTGCCGGTACGTCGGACATGGCTGCCTCTCTGCTGGGCTCGGGAGTATATGAGCCGGGGATGGCGTCCGACTCCACCGGCACGTCGACGCTGATCACCGTAGTGTCGCCGCGGCCGTTACGCCACCCGCTGGTCAATAACCTTCATCTGGCTAACGCGGCCTGGGGCGGATTTACGATTCTCGACGCCGGCGGCGATGCCGTCCGCTGGGCGCGGCTGGCGCTTGCCGATAACCAGATTACCCACCCGCAGCTTTTGCAGGAAGCTGCGGCGGTGCCGGCCGGTGCGGAAGAGCTGCTCTTTCTTCCCTATCTGACGGGAGAGCGTCTGGCCGAACACACGAACTCGCGGGCGCAGTTCTTCGGCCTGCAGCGCAAGCATCGCCGCGGTCATTTATTCCGCGCGATCCTGGAAGGGGTGGCCTTTGCGTCCTGGCGCAATCTGCGCCAGCTGCAGGCGTGCGGGCAATATCCGCAACAAATGATCGCTTCCGGCGGCGGCGCGCGCAGCCCGCTGTGGCTTGAAATCAAAGCCGCGGCGTACAATCTTCCGATATTATCTACGCGCAATCAGGAGAATGGCGTCACCGGATGCGGTATTATCGCCGGGGTTGGCGCGGGGCTGTACGCGGATTTTGCCAGCGGCGTGAGGCAGACGGTGCAGTTCGATAAGCTGATTTCGCCGGATCCCCGTCTGCGGGATTATTACCACGCCTGCAGCGAGCTTTTTGATACGCTCTACCGGCAATCCGCCGCCTTATACGACAGGCTGGATGCCCTGAGCGCAGGACCCGACTGATAAGCAACGGTAAGCCAGCGCCGCGTCGCGCGTAACGTGCCGTAAATAAGAGAGAGGCAGAATGTTTGCAGAAGAAAGACAGGAGAAGTTGCTCAGTATTCTCAGGGAAAAACGCAAAGTGGCTGTTTCTGAGATGTGTGACGTCTTTAATGTATCTGGCGCCACCATTCGTGCCGATCTCCGCCAGCTGGAAGAGGAGGGACTGCTGACCCGTACCCACGGCGGCGCCGTTCTTCGCACGCGGGCGAGCTTTGAACAGGCGTCGGATGCGCGTGAAATTGTCAACCTCAGCGCGAAAGAGCGGATCGGCCAGCGCGCGGCGGCGCTGGTTGAGGATGGCGACATTATCGTGCTGGATACCGGCACGACGACCCTGCATATCGCGCGCAATATTCGCGACCGACAAAACGTCACGGTGGTCACCAACGATTACCAAATCGCCCGCGAGCTGGAAGCCAGCCCCTCTATTCAAACCATTCTGCTGGGCGGGATCGTGAAGAAGGGGTACCACTGCGTGGTGGCGATCAACGGACGCTCCATTCTTGATACCCTGAACGTCGATAAAGCGTTTATGGGCGCCAATTCGCTGTCGCTGAAACACGGCGCCTGCGTGGCCGATATCATGCTGGCAGAAACGAAACGCGGCATGGTTGAACACGCCAGCCAGGTGATTATCGTCTGCGACTACAGCAAGCTGAATAATACCTCGCTTGCCCAGTTTACCGCTGCGGATCGGATTGATACCGTGGTGGTCGATCGTCTGCCCGATGACGTTCAGGCGTATCGTAATGCCGGCATTCAGGTGATCTCCCTGGATGAAGAGGCGCACCTCTAGCGTTCTGTTCCGGCAGCGGCGCACCGATCCGGAGTACTACGGTAAAGGGCTCGGTATTGCGCCGCGTATCAACCCGGCGCTGGAGAAAGTGACGGCTTCTCCCGAATATAGCGCAATTAAAGCGCGCTGGATTAAAGCGTCGTTGATAGTGGCGTACAGGAAAGATACCCCCGAAGGGTATAACCCCTCAAACGTTCCTCTATGCCATTAGGGATCATCGGCTTATCCGTCAACGGACAAACGGGTCGCTGGTTTCCCTCATTTTTAAAAGTTTTCAATACATTATGCGCGTAGCTAATATAATTCTTAGTACCCGCACATTTAAAATGTAACGCGAAACTTCTGAAAAACATGTCCAATGAAATAAAAAGTGGATTTTATTTCAATCTTTATGTCAGAATCGCGTTATGACAGTAAAAACCATATTTTATATATTGTCATTATGCAAGCCATAATGAGCGGATACTACCGAACGCTACAGAAATAACATTCTGAGGCGTTGTCTGATTATTCGCATGGAGAATTATCGTGATGCTATCCTGTCTTAAAAACCTCGCTGGTGATTATATAGGATATAAATCATATGGCAGGAAGAATAAATGAGTTCGATGACAAATAGCCTGGAAAGATTAAGGAAGGAAAAGGAGAAAATAAAGCGACAGCGGCGTGAGTTTAAAATAAAATTCGTGTGCTTATATGTCTCAATATTGTCACATCTAAAAGCAAATCCTGATAATAAAGTTACCAAGGGTTCTTTTGGCGATGCCAAAAAAATCACCGTGGCAAACGATGGTTTCTTTTTTGATATTAGTTTCAAATATGACTACGCAAGAAATAAAGTGCGGATTATTGTATCTGAAGAAAGCCTGTCGCTGAAAGTCAGGCTCACCCTGCGGCTGACGGCATCAAAAGCGAAATGGCGCATTGTAAAAATATCCCATAAAAAGTTTAAGTATATTTTTAGAGTCATGAAGCCACAGCTGATTGAGGAGCTTATCGTCTTTTTGATCCGCTATCTGTAGACATCTCCTCTCCGTTAATGGGCCAATGAGCCGGGATGCTCGCTTCGATCGTTCTTCCGGCTGCAGGTTGGAATATTTCCTGCCGCGAGTTCCCCCTGGTTTGAGTCGATGAGAATGTCATTAAACGGCATTACTCAATAAAGCCCCCATTAATGCTGTTTTTTCCCGCTTTTACCCCTTTTATCGCCCGGGTTTTCTGGCGGGATGAAGTTGCCAGTGTGATTTCTTAACTCATTGTAAATAAATGAAAAAGTATCATTTTTGTCATGAATGCCTCTGTCAATCACATTTCCTCTCTCGCCAACTTTAAATCTGTAAAAGTAGACGTTTGTCGACTTTTCATCTAAAAAGTTGGGGGAAGGGACTAGACAGGACCATTATTAGGTTATCAAATGGTTAAATTACGTCACATTAAATGTGAATGATTGGCCTTGTGTATAAAAGGCCAACACGCTTTCCGCTGCGTTAAAGCGCTGCGGACATCTTTGGGAGAAGTTATGCATTCCTCTGTTAATAAAAATGAAACTCGGACCTTTTTTGGTCATCCTTACCCCCTCGGTTCGCTGTTTTTCACCGAAATGTGGGAACGGTTCTCGTTTTACGGTATTCGACCATTACTGATCCTGTTTATGGCGGCCACCGTCTATGACGGCGGGATGGGGCTGGCGCGCGAGAACGCGTCGGCCATTGTCGGGATCTTTGCCGGGACCATGTATCTTGCCGCGCTGCCCGGCGGCTGGCTGGCGGATAACTGGCTCGGGCAACAAAAGGCGGTCTGGTACGGCTCGATTCTGATCGCCCTCGGCCATCTCTCCATCGCGCTGTCGGCGGTGATGGGGGATAGCCTGTTCTTTATCGGCCTGATGTTTATCGTGCTCGGTTCCGGCCTGTTCAAAACCTGTATTTCGGTGATGGTCGGTACGCTGTACAAGAAAGGCGATGCGCGCCGGGACGGCGGCTTCTCGCTGTTCTATATGGGCATCAACATGGGGTCGTTTATCGCCCCGCTGATCTCCGGCTGGCTGATTAAATCTCACGGCTGGCACTGGGGCTTCGGCATCGGCGGTATCGGGATGCTGGTGGCGCTGATTATCTTCCGCGTCTTTGCCGTTCCGGCGATGAAACGCTACGACAGCGAAGTCGGCCTCGACTCCACCTGGAACAGCCCGGTAGTGAAACGAAACGGCGTCGGCGCATGGCTGCTGGCGCTGACGGTCGGCGTGGCGGTTATCATCGCGTTGATTGCCCAGGGCGTTATCGTGATTAACCCGGTGGCGGTCGCCAGCGTGCTGGTCTACGTGATTGCGGCGTCGGTGGTGCTCTATTTTATCTACCTGTTCGTCTTCGCCGGACTGAGCCGCAAAGAGCGCGCCCGCCTGCTGGTATGCTTTATCCTGCTCATCTCCGCCGCTTTTTTCTGGTCGGCGTTTGAGCAGAAACCGACCTCGTTTAACCTGTTCGCTAACGACTATACCAACCGTATGCTCGGCTCCTTCGAGATCCCGGCGGTGTGGTTCCAGTCGATCAACGCCCTGTTTATTATTTTGCTGGCGCCGGTATTCAGCTGGGCATGGCCTGCGCTGGCGCGCAAAAACGTCCGTCCGAGCAGCATCACTAAGTTTGTTATCGGTATTTTATGCGCGGCGGCGGGCTTTGGCCTGATGATGCTGGCGGCGCAAAACGTCCTGAGCAACAACGGCGCGGGCGTTTCGCCGATGTGGCTGGTGGGCAGTATTCTGATGCTGACGCTGGGGGAGCTGTGCCTTAGCCCGATTGGCCTGGCGACCATGACCCTGCTGGCGCCGGAAAGAATGCGCGGCCAGATGATGGGGCTGTGGTTCTGCGCCAGCGCCCTGGGTAACCTGGCGGCGGGCCTGATTGGCGGCCACGTGAAGGCCGATCAGCTGGATATGCTGCCTGACCTGTTCGCACGCTGCTCCATTGCGCTGCTGATCTGCGCCGCGGTGCTGTGCCTGCTGATTGTTCCGGTTCGCCGGATGCTGGAAAACACCCGCAGCGACAAGCCGCAGGAGCCCGCGGCTAACGCGTAATCCCGCAAAAACCCGGCGCGTTCTGCGCCGGGTTTATCCCTTAACGGTAAACAATACCGCCATCGATCAGAATCGACTGACCGGTAACATAATCGGAGTCCGGGCCTGCCAGATAAGAGACCAGGCTTGCCACATCGTCCGGCGTTTCGGCGCGGCCAAGGGCGATACCTTCCACGTATTTTTTATAGGTTTCGCCCACCGGCGCACCGGTAATGTCGGCGAAGCGCTTATCGATCTCGGTCCACATTCCGGTTCCCACAATCCCCGGACAGTAGGCGTTTACCGTGATGCCGCGGCTGGCGTACTCTTTCGCCGCTGCCTGCGTCAGGGCGCGTACGGCAAATTTGGTGGCGGAATAGACGCCCAGCAGCGCGAAACCATCATGACCGGCGATAGAGCAGGCGTTGATGATTTTCCCTTTCTGCTGACGATCGATGAATTTTTTCGCCGCCGCCTGAATGCCCCACAGGGTTCCCTGAACGTTGATGCGCATGATGCGGTCCACTTCTTCAGGCGTCACATCGGCCAGCGCCTGAACCTGGGCGATCCCGGCGTTGTTCACGATAATATCAAAGCCGCCGAGCTGTTTTTCCGCTTCATCAATGGCGGCGTACACCTGCGCGCGGTCGGCGATGTTAGCGACGAAGGTGGCCGCTTTGCGCCCCAGCGCTTCCACTTCGGCGGCGACGGCGGCAATCCCTTCCGGGTTCACGTCGACCAGCATCAGCGACGCGCCGTTTTTAGCCAGACGCAACGCGATACCGCGACCAATGCCCTGACCGGCGCCGGTCACCAGCGCAACTTTATTTTCGATAGCCATGTCTGTACTCACCTTGTACTGATTAATAAACCAGGGAGGCCCGCGGCCGATGTCGTCGTAGCCGCTGCGGCGAATGGCACTACTCTATCGGGCGCAATAAGCGTGGCCTACCCCCCTGATGGGGGGGATAATGAGCGTACGGACTGGATTTAAGGAGTAATCGCGGTATGGCTTTTTTACCCTCGGCGGATGATTCACTGACAGCGTTTGTTCATCAGGAACCTTTACGTTTCACCGGGACGCTGCCGCTTATTTCCACGCGCTTTACGCCGCCCCGTACGCCGGAAAGCCTGCTGTCGCGGGAGCGCCTGCTGCAGCGCCTCGACGGCGCCGTCTCCCGCCGTTTAACCCTGCTGCGCGCGCCCGCCGGGTTTGGCAAAACCACCCTGCTGGCGCAGTGGTACCGGCACCGCCTTCGACAAGGGGATGCGCTGGCCTGGCTGAGCCTTGAAGAGGAAGACAACGCGCCGCTGCTGTTTATGCGCTATCTACAGGAGGCGCTGCGGCCGCTGTGGCAGGGGTGGAGCCCGTCGTTTCTGCATCTGTTACAAGGCGAGCTTCCGGCCGAGCTCCCCCTGTTCTTTGCTGAGCTCGTTAATCAGCTTAATCAGTGCCCGCACCCGCTGTACCTGATCCTCGACGACTATCAGTGCATCAGCGACCCGGCGATTCATCAGGGAATGAGCTGGCTGCTGCACCATGCGCCGCCGGCGCTGCATCTGCTTATCGGTAGCCGTAGTCAGCCGCCTTTAGCCCTGAGCCGTCTGCATATGCAGGACCAGCTGCTGGAGGTCTATGATCCGGAGCTGCGCTTTAACCCCAGCGAAGCCCGCGCTTATTTCGCTGGCGCGTCGGGGCTGGATCCGCAGGCGATCCCCCGGCTTATCGCGCTCACACAAGGGTGGGTCGCGGGAATGAAAATGGCCGCGCTCTCCCCGGACGCGTCTACGGCGATGGGCTTCGGCGCCGGCTCGCGGTCAATCTCCCGCTATCTGGATGAAGTGATTTTCGCGCCGCTGCCGCCCGAAGTATTCGACTTCCTGCTGCATACCTCCGTGCTTAATCGCCTGCATCCGGATCTGTGCGATGCCGTCTGCGGCCGCCATAACGGCGGCGAGATGCTGAGGTGGATAGCGCAGCACAATCTGTTTCTTTCCGCGCTGGACGACAGCGGCCGCTGGTTTCGCTATCACCCGCTGATGCGCGACGCGCTGCTGCATCGGCTGCGCCACGGCGGGGATATTGATATTCGCCAGCTGCACGATCGCGCCAGCGCCTGGTTCGCCTCGCAGCAGCTGTGGGCCGAGGCGATACGTCATGCGCTGGCCGCCGGAAAATCGGCGGCCAGGGATGCGGAAGCGGGCGCGCAGTCTCTGGCGGAGGAGGGGGATATCGATACCCTGGTGCAGTGGATACGCTACCTGCCAGCCAATCTCGACCCGTCGCGCATCGAGCTTCAGCTTAACCTGGCCTGGGCGTTAGCCCACCGCTTCCGGTTTAGCGACGCTCGCCAACTGCTCGACGCCATTGAGACGCAATCGGCGGCGCATGGCGGGGCGCTGGCCCACAGCTCGTGGGTGAAGCTGCGGGTCGTTCGCGCGATCTGCGAAGCCTTTGCTGACAATATTGCCCGCAGTATCGCTATTGTCGAACCGCTGCTGCGCGAGGTGCCCTGCGGCGATATCTGGGTTGATGGCCTGGTGTGCAACATCCTCAGCTACTGCCATCTTGCGGACTCCCGGCCGCAGCAGGCGCTGGAGGTACAGCAGCGGGTATCCGGCGTCAGCGTTGCTAACCGCAACCTGTTCGTGACGGTCTACCGGGCCTTTGTCATGGCGCAGAGCTATTTGCGCCAGGGGAATCTCGCCGAAGCGGAACGTCAGGCCGCGGGGGCGCTGCGCTATGCGGAGCAGCATACCGGCGAGAACGCCAGCAGCGGCGCTACCCTGGCGCCCATTCTCGCCGAGATCGCCTGGGAGCAGGGGAAGGGCGAGCAGGCGCAAAGCCTGCTGGTTCCGCGTCTGGAGACCATCGACAACTTCTGTCCGCCCGACGGCCTTAGCCGCGGCTATATCATCCTGGCCCGTCAGGCCCGTGAAATGGGGAGACTGGCGGAAGCCGAATCACTATTACTGCACGCCGAAGGGCTGGCGGCCCAGCGCGGCTGGCTGCGGGCACAGGCTCCGCTGCTGGCGGAGCGGATTGCCGTTGCCCTTCACGCGGGCGACAAACTGGCCGCCGACGCGCTGCTGCTTCGCCTGCAGGCCCTTAGCCAGACGGAGGCTGGCGGCGGATATATCGCGCTCAGCCAGAGCCGTCTCCTTATCGCCGCCGGCGAACCGCAGGCCGCCGCCCGGCTGTTGGATACGCTGGCCGGCGTGCGGGAAACCAGCGGCGAGTGGCTGTTCGCCGTGCGTTTGCGGCTCAAACAGGCGCTTGCCCTCTGGCGTGCCGGCGAGCGGGAGCAGGCGATGGCTGTCTGCCGACCGGCGCTTGCGCGCGCGCTGCGTCAGGGGCTGTGGCGCAGCCTGCTGGAGGGGAGGGAAGAGATGGCTGCGCTGCTGGCGGAGATGCACAAGCGCGGCGCGGCGGATGATGCGCTGACCGCCGATATCGTCGCTTTGCTGTCCCGCTTCGCCGCCGCCGGGATCGTGATTGATACGGCGCGTCCGCAGCCGCCCGCGCTGCGGCTGACCGAACGGGAGCAGCAGACCCTGCGTTTAATTGCCAGCGGCCATTCCAACAAGGGCGTCGCGCGCGAGCTGGGCATTTCGGCGGAAACCGTCAAATGGCACCTTAAGCAGCTGTATGAAAAGCTGCAGGTGAAGGGGCGCATCCAGGCGGTAAACCAGGCGCGCGAATGGCGCCTGTTAAGCTAGCGCGATGGGGCGTTCTCGCTCAGCGCCGGGCCGCGATAATCGCCGCCCAGCGCTTTAATCAAGGTGATATCGGTGCTGAGCCGCTGGGCCTGGATATCCAGCAGCAAAAGCTGCTGCGCGATGGCCGGGCGACGCGCCTCCTGCGCCGCATAGTAGCTGACCAGCCCGCGCTGATGGTGCGCGCTGGCGCTGCGGGTGGTCACCATCGCCGCCGTCACTTTCTGCTGCTGCAGGGCGGCCTGCTGGTTCAAATCGTTCAGCTGGCTCGAGCTAATCGCCACGTCGCGCACCGCGTCCAGCACCGCCTGGTTGTACTGCTTAATCAAAATATTGCTCGCCGTACGCGTCGATTTCAGGTTGGCGTTTAAGCGCCCGCCGTCAAACAGCGGTAAATAGAGCCCCGGCAGTATATTGATCTGCTGGAATGAGGACTTAAACAGATCGCCGACGCTCAGCGCGTTGTAGCCCCAGAAGGCCTTGATATCAAAGTGCGGGTAAAAGGCCGCTTTTGCCGCGTCCACCTGGCTCATGGAAGCGCTAACGTAGCCGCGCAGCGCCTGCAGGTCCGGGCGGCGGGCCAGCAGCTCAAACGAGAGCGAGTCCGGGAGCGTTTCCTGCAGCGTCGGCAGCGCCACGGGGTGAATCTCCGGCATGCTATGCGCATCGGCGCCGATCAGCGCCCGCAGGGTTTCCCGGTACTGCGTCAGCGTCCCCTGCGCCGTAATCACCTGCTGCTGCGCCGCCAGCAGCTCCGCCTGGGCATTGGCGACATCGACGCTATCCTCGACGCCGCGCGCGGTACGATGCTCGTGCGCCTGCACCGAGAGGCGGGCGATAGCCTCCAGCTGGTTGAGTAATTCGATTTTCTGAAAAGTTGCCTGCATCGCGAAATAGAGCTGAGCCACGCTGCTGGCGAGATCCAGCTCGATACCGGCGGTCTCCGCCTGGCGGGCATTCTTTTCGCCAATCGCGGCGGCGACGCGGGCGCGGTCGGCGCCCCATAAATCGATATTCAGCGTCGCTCCGACGCCGACCGTATTCAGCGTGTACCAGGGGCCGTTTTTATCCACCGGCAGGGAGAAGGAGTAGGGCCAGGTAAACTGTTTATTGGTCACCCGTAGGCGGTTTTGCGCCGCCACGGCGGTGGCCTGAATGCCCATTGCCGACTGCGCCAGCTCAACCGTGGACTGCGATTGCGAAATACGCAGCCGCGCCGCCTGCATAGTAGGAGAGTTCTGCAGCGCGCGATTAACCAGCATATTGAGCTGGGGATCCTGATAGCCTTCCCACCACCGCGCCGTCGGCCAGCCGCTGTTCGCCAGGTGGATCACCTGCGCCAGCTCGGCCTGCTGCGGGTTGACCAGCGGTACCTGGCCAGGATCGTCCTGAATTAACGCGCAGCCGGCTAATTGCGTGAGGGCGAAGGCAAGCGCCAGGGAGCGCCAGACGCGCGGAAGAGGAGTGGTTTTCGTCATGATCGGGTTGCCTGTCGCGGAATAACGGAAGACGCAAGCGGCCACGTGGGCAGCGCGGCCAGCGCATTGACCAGCGGCGCGCCGAACGGATTCGCCGGATCCGGCTGCGGCGCCTGAACGCGCTCAACGGTATTTTGCTGCGCATCGATATCGCTGGCGTAGGCTTCAAGCCGCCGGGCGCAGCGGGCTAAAAAAGTATCTTCCGGCGCGGCGTAGAGGCGATAGCCTTCGCTGAGGCGCAGGATCTCCTCTGCCTGACGAAAGGTTGCCCGCGCCGGCCAGCTTTTGGCTTCCGGCCACGGGTGCGCATAGGTTCCCAGCGGCTCGGCGGCCACCCGGTTGATTAAGGTTTCGCTCTCGGTCAGCGCGGCAAACAGCGGTACCTGCTGAACCTCATTGTCGCGGGCGGCGAGGGTTTGCGCCAGCTGGCGATAAAGCTGGGCCAGACGCGCTTTCAGCTGCGGCGCTTCGCTATCGGGCCATAAATAGAGATGCACAATGGAGGAAACCAGCACGCCGAGCAGGATGCCGATAACCCGGTCGCGCAGCTCGGTAAGGTTGCTGAGTGGGCCAAACCAGCTCAGGAACGCCAGCGCGAAGGTAAAGCCTATCTGAATGCCGGCGTAGGCGATGCGCTCTGACCCCGCCGCAATCCACGCCGCCAGCGCGAAGACCGGCAGGGTCATCGCCAGCAGGCCGCTCAGCGAATCGGTCCAGGGCTGCACAAAGACGATCAGAAGCAGCGCAATCAGCGTGGCCAGCAGCGCGCCGCCGATGCGTAGCCACGTTTTCTGCATGGTGGCGCCCAGCCCCGGCTGGGCGACGATCACGCAGCTCAGCATGATGGTGTGGATGCCCTGCCAGTCGGCGGCGGTGTAAAAAACGTAGCACAGCAGCGTCGCCAGCAGCGTTTTCAGGGCAAAGTGCAGATAGGCCGGATTGGACCACGCGTCCGGCAAAAGCAGCGGCGCTTTTTCCACTTCGCCCTGCGGCAGCGGGATGGTTTCGCCGCGCGCCAGCCGCGCCAGAACCTCGGCGATCTCCTGCAAAATGGCGCTGTTGGCGCCGTCGCGCGGGACAATCAGCGGCTGGACCTCCGCCGCCGCGGGCAGATTATCCGCCAGCGCGTTAAGCTGGCTGGCTATCCGCCGACGCGCATCGGGATGGTCGTCGCCCGGCAGGAGCTGCGCCGTCAAATGAGAGCAGCTCAGCGCGGCGGCCATCAGCGACTGCCAGGCCTGCGGGCTGGCGGCAATCTCCGGCGTGGCGCGCGCGGCCTGCTGATACAGGGACCGCAGTTGGTTAAACTGCCCGGCAATCTCGGTAACGGTGGGCGGCGGCGTGCCATCGTCCGGCTGGCTCAGGCGCCGCGCCGTCTGGCGGAGCATCACCACCAGCCGGGCTTTAAACTGATAGCCGGGAAAGGCCTGCTGGAAACAGGCGTTGACCAGCAGGGTCACCAGAATCGCGGTGTTGATCGCCACCCATAGCCACAGCAGCAGGCGCACCAGAATTTCGCTCTGGCTGGTCATCGACGGGAAGGTCTGGGCGTAGATGACCGCCAGCGCCACCACGAAAAACGCCAGCCCGAGCTTGCCGAGCACCCGCATCAGGTAAATGGCGCAGAAGAACAGGATCACCGAGGCGACCAGGCGGATCAGCGGATAGTCATAGGTCCACTTGATAATCAGCAGCACGCCGCCCAGCGCGACGCTGACGGTCACCACGAAAACCACGCTTACCAGTTTGATCATCAGGACGTTCGGCTGGCTGACGTAAAACACCACGATCAGCGCGACGGCGAGGAAGGGAATATGCAGCGTCATAAACAGCACAATCAGCACCGCGCAGCTGAGCGTCAGGCGCAGGGTGTAGTTCGCCCGCCCCGGCGCATCGCGGAGTTCCCGGGTCAGAAAGGGCCACAAGCTCTGCATGCCGTCTCCTTATTGCGGCTGCAGAACGGCGCTGGCGGAGGCGCCCATACGAAACAGGTTCGGGTCGGGGTCTTTAACGGCGATTTTGACCGGGAAGCGCTGGGAGACGTGGACCCAGTTGATACTCTTCTGGATCACCGGCAGGCCTTCAATCACGCTGCCGCCGTCGGGCAGAACGCCGGTGCCGACCGAGTCGACTACGCCCTCGAAGGCGCGACTGTGGTTGGTCATCACGGTGATTCTGGCCGGAACGCCGGGCCGCACGTTTTTTAAATCGGTTTCGCGGAAGTTCGCCACCACGTACCAGTGGTCGTCATCAAGCAGGGTAAAGACCGGCTTCAGGGCCGAGGCGTACTGGCCGATCGTGGTTTTCAGCGCCACCACCACGCCGTTAAACGGCGCGCGGACTTCGGTAAATTCGAGGTGCAGCTCGGCCAGCGCAATTTGCGCGAGGATGCCCGCCCGCTGCGCCACCATGGCATCGACGCCGGTCACGGCGGCGGAAGCCTGTTTGGCCTGCAGCAGGGTGGCTTCCAGCTCGGCGCGCGCCGCTTTTTCTGCCGTTCGCGCCTGATCAAGATCCTCCTGGGAGGCAAACCCTTGCGGTACCAGCGGCTCAAGGCGAATGCGTGAAGAGGTGGTCTGCTTAACCAGCGCCTTAGCCCGTTCAACGGCGGCGCTGACCGACTGCGCGTTATATTCCTGCGCTTTAATCGTGCGCTGGGTCAGCATAATCTGCGCATCAAGCGTGGTCAGCCGCGCTTTGGCATCATCAAGCATCGCCTGGTAGGGGCGCGGGTCGATGCGGAACAGCAGGTCGCCTTTTTTTACCCGCTGATTATCGCGAATCGGCATCTCGACTATCCGCCCGCTCACTTCCGGCACCACGTCGATGGTGTCGGCATAGACATAGGCATCGTTGGTTTCCGGCGAGGTTTGCAGCTGCCAGATAACCAGAATCAGCGCCACGATAGCGGTGAGAACGAGCGCCAGCAGGGGCCATTTTTTGCGGATAACGCTTGAGCGGGATGAGGTCATAGGTATCTAGTTTACGAAGAGCAGGAACCACAGAATCGTGGCGAACAGGAACATCAGCGCCAGATAGCTGAAGACCAGCGGAGAAAATCGCGACTGCCATCCTTTACGCACAATCAGGATATGGCAGGGAATAAGTAACAGCGCGGCGCCTGTTAAGCAGAAAAACCAGCCCGGGAATGCGGCGCCTAATACCGGAATCGCCGGGGATAATGAGCAGCCGGAGAGCGTAAATAGCAAGAATAAGAGCGTAGGGCGCGGCAGCTTTACAATGCGATTCAAGACTGAATACCTGAGTGCTCGGGTTAAGGTGAAATGAGTGTAATCTCCCTACCGGGGAAATAAAAGATAGATATAACCGAAGCGTCTGTATTTCATCGATAAACAGAACATTTTCTTTGGATAACGAGTGCATAGAAAATCATTCATTCTGCATTAATGGCGTGAGGCCGCTGGAATATAAATTTCGCCCGTCGCCGATAGTCAGCGGTTGTTGGCAGGGCTATGCTTAGAGCCAAAGCTAAAAAAATAGTCAGAACTGAGGCAATGTCATGGATAAAGAACTACTGGAAGCGGGCTATCGCGCCTATACCGGCGAGAAAATCGATGTCTATTTTAACACCGATATCTGTCAGCACTCGGGTAACTGCGTGCGCGGTAGCGCGAAGCTTTTCAACCTGAAACGCAAACCGTGGATCGTCCCGGATGAAGTGGACGTGGCCACGGTGGTTAAGGTTATTGATACCTGCCCGAGCGGCGCACTAAAGTATCGCCAAAAATAAGCGAGGAAATGATGGAAATACTGGAAGGTCATAACAAGTTTTACGTCAATGACGCCGACGGGAAGCAGGTGGCGGAAATTGTTTTTGTGCCCACGGGCGAGCACCTCAGCATTATTGAACACACCGACGTCGACCCCAGCCTGAAAGGTCAGGGGGTGGGGAAAAAGCTGGTGGCGAAAGTGGTGGAAAAAATGCGCGGCGAGCAGCGCAAAATTATTCCGCTGTGCCCGTTTGCCAAACATGAATTTGATAATACTCGCGAGTACGACGATATTCGCGCCTGAATAAATGCGCCAGCATGCTGGCGCAACCACGTTTAATAAGGCAACGGTGAATTTAATGCCACTGAGTCGTTGCCTGAACAGATAGCCGTTAAATTGCGAACGTTCCCCGCCCCCTACCTCAGCTGCTCCAGAAACAGCAGGGCGGCTATGGCGACCATTATCACCCCGGAAGCGATGCTGACCTTTTGCGCGATTTGGGGCCGGGTCGCTAACAGCGCTTTGGCGCCGTAGCCGACAAGTAAATAGACCAGCGTGCAGGTTACCAGATGAATACCGCCTAGCGCCGACATCTGCTGGGCTAGCGACCAGCTTCCCCGTGGGTCGGTAAACTGCGGCAGCAGGGCCAGAAACAGAAGAAAGACTTTTGGATTCAGGCCGCTAATGCATAACCCCTTAATCGCCCAGCGATTCCAGCTGCCCGCGCTGTTCTGCTGTGCACCTGGCGTTGGCGGATGGCGCAAAATAGCGATCCCCAGCCACATCAGATAGCCTGCGCCCAGCAGCGTGAGCGTCGACAGCGCCAGCGGATGATTGGCGATTAACACGCCGATTCCGGCGACGACGATCAGCGTGGCCAGCAGGTGGCCAGACATGAGCCCGGCGACGGCGGGTATCACGCGCCGTCCGTTGATCCCCGCGCTGATGGTATAGGCCCAGTCAGCGCCCGGCGTGATGATCAGCAGAAAGGAGACCAGCCAAAAGCTGGCGATAAAGCTCATTTCCATGGACGGCCCGCCTCTGCGTGCTGACAACAATTTTCCATCATTTTCCCTCGTTAAGCGGCGGTTGTTTGAGGGAAAGAATATCGAGTTTATTGCGCAATGAGCTTTCAATGTTATGCTTTAAGGCGTTCTTCTTAGGAAAAATCTTCTAAATGGATAGCATCGATCGAAAAATTCTTGCTGAGCTACAGGCTGACGGGCGGCTGTCGATAACCGAGCTGGCCGAGCGGGTGAATCTTAGCCTTTCGCCCTGTCATCGACGGCTGCGGACGCTGGAGCAGGAAGGCGTGATTACCGGCTATCGGGCCAATCTGGATCCGGCCAAAATGGGCTTTAACTTTTTGGCGATCGTCTTCGCGACGCTAAAAGAGGGCGATAAGAAAGCGGTAAGCGCGTTTGAGGAGGCGGTGGAAGAGATACCGCAAATCGTGCTGGCGCAGCGCCTGTTTGGCGATCCGGACTACCTGATGCACGTGGTAACCCGCGATCTCCCGGCGTTCCAGAAGCTGTATGATGACAAACTCTCGGCAATGCCCGGCGTGCAGCACCTGCGGTCGACGCTGGTGATGAAAACGGTTGTGCAGGATCGCCCGTTTCCGCTCGGTAAGGGGTGATTATGCCACTCTGCGCTCAGCTCCCCGGTCGCGGCTAACGCCTTACCGGGGCTACGGGTTCACCGCCGTCTGCGGGCCGGTAGCACGGACAGATGCGCGGCATCGCCTCCGGGAAATTCAGCTACTCTGCGCCCGGCTCCCCGGTCGCGGCTAACGCCTTACCGGGGCTACGGGTTCACCGCCGTCTGCGGGCCGGTAGCCCGGACAGATGCGCAGCATCGCCTCCGGGAAATAACGGTGGTGCTTCGTCAACCGCCATCCGGCAACAAGGTAAGCGCCTTATTCAAAGCGGGTGGGTATTACTCTTTTTCCAGCAGGCGCATAAAAACCGTCAGCGCTTCATCGAGCTGCTGGCGCTGCGCCGCGGAGAGCCCACTTAGCAACTCCCGCTCATTCGCCACATGACTTTCCACCGCCCTGTCGATTAACTCTCGCCCCTCTGGGGTAAGCGCGACCAGCATGCTGCGCGCATCGTCCGGGTTTGGCAGACGGCGAATAAACCCCCGTTTTTCCAGAGCCTTCAGACGATGGGTCATGGTGCCGGAGGTGATCATTAACGTTGAAAAGAGCTGGGTGGGCGACAGCACGAACGGCTCGCCCGCCCGCCGCAAAGTCGCCAGCATATCAAACTCCCAGCGCACTAAATCATGACGAAGAAAAGCCGCTTCAATGCGCGGCTCCAGCAGCAGCGCGCAGCGTTTCAGGCGGCCAAATGGCCCCATCGGACTGCAATCGAGATCGGGGCGTTCCCGTTTCCACTGTTCAAGAATGCGATCCACGGCGTCGGTCTGCGGTGATTTGTCCATTAATGCTCACTTGTCTTGATATCAAGATAAATATCGATACATACTTAGGCCACAATTTACCTTGATGTGAAGATAAAATCATGGCCTTTGTTTCGCGCAATTTGATGGTTGATCTGTTTTTAACCGCGCTGGCCCCCGCCATCTGGGGTAGCACCTATATTGTGACCTCGCAGTTTCTGCCGCCGGATCGTCCGTTTATCGCCGCGCTGCTGCGGGTGCTGCCGGCCGGGATCGCTCTGTTGATCTGGAGTCGCCGTTTCCCGCTGCGCGCCGAGTGGTGGAAGCTGATCGTTACCGGGATCCTGAATATCGGCGCGTTTCAGGCGCTGCTGTTTATTGCCGCCTATCGGCTGCCGGGCGGCCTGGCGGCGGTGATTGGCGCTATCCAGCCGCTGCTGGTTATGCTGTTGGCCTGGTGCGTCGATCGTCAGCGATCGCCCTGGCTGGCGGTGCTCTCGGCATTTATGGGGATCGCGGGAATGGCGATGCTGCTGCTGTCGCCGCAAACCACGCTCGAACCGCTGGGGATCGCCGCGGCGTTTCTGGGGGCGATGAGCATGGCGCTGGGAACCTGGCTGTCGCGTCGCTGGGCGATCGCTTTGCCGGTTATAGCGCTGACCGGCTGGCAGCTGCTGATTGGCGGTATCGTACTGGCACCGATTGCGTTACTGGTCGATCCGCCTCTGCATCAGGTGACGCTGACTCAGGCGGCGGGCTATCTGTGGCTGTGCGTTGCCGGGGCGATGCTGGCATACGGCCTGTGGTTTCGCGGTATCAGCCGCCTTTCCCCGGTAGCGGTGTCGGCGATGAGCCTGCTGAGTCCGGTGACGGCGGTGCTATTAGGCTGGGTTTTCCTCGGGCAAAAGATCGAGGGGCTGGCGCTGGTGGGGCTGGTGATTGTGCTGTTCAGCGTGCTGTCGATTCAGCGTGCGTTATCGAATAAGAGCGCCGTAGCGGGCCGATAACATCCCGGAGGCGATGCTGCGCATCTGGCCGCGCTACCGGATTGCAGACGGTAGTGAACCTGTAGCCCGGGCAAGGCGCATTAAGCGCCGCCCCCGGGAGCAGCGCGCAGAGTGGCTGAATTTCCCGGAGGCGATGCTGACGCATCTGTCGGTGCTACCGGCCCGCAGACGGCTGTTAACCTGTAGCCCGGGCAAGGCGCATTAAGCGCCGCCCCCGGGAGCAGCGCGCAGAGTGGCTGAATTTCCCGGGGGCGATGCTGCGCATCTGTCCGGGCTACGGCACCGCAGACGGCGGTGAACCCGTAGCCCGGGCAGTGGGTTCACGGTTCGCCAGAAACAAAAAAAGCCCCATCAAGGGGCTCGACATTGCTGTGTGCTTATTATGTGGCGGGAGCCAGACCAGCCGCCGTCAGGCGACCTGTCCGGCAGCTCCCTCTGCAACCATTCGGTTATTTAGACAGCTCGGCGGTCATATGAACCTGGTTACCGGTATACGCTTCGGTAATGTGATAAGACTGGCCCTGGTCTTTAGCAATGGCGGCGATTTTGGCTTCGGCGTTGTCCAGCGTATCAGCGGTTACGCTAACAGGCTGAGCGAAGCTAGCGAAAGAGACCAGAGACAGCATACCGGCAGCGGCAAGTAATTTTACGTTTTTCATGGTGTTTGTCCTTTTAACTTTTATGGTGGAAAGCGTTGTTGCTTTCGATGGACTTATAATAAGTCTGCTAACTATAACGCGCGTTGCAAAAAGTGCGATTTAGATCACACTTTTGTGACGGTATGATGACGAATACCTAAATTTTAATTTTTTATTTCCAAGAAAAACAAACAGATAATTTATTCTGCAGCGTCTCTTTCGCCGTGGAAAACGATCTCAACAGCCGCGCAGTTTTCTCGCCTCGCGTGATTAATCATTTTTAATGTGAATGCATTGGCTGTTTTTTGAGCAAGTAAAGCGGCGATATTTCGCCCGTCAACGAAGCATTGAGCCAGGGTGAAAAGATACAGTGACCCTCACACAGATTGCGTGAGGACAATGGGATGATTGCCGTACTCTTTGAAGCCGAGGTCACTCCGGCGAGTCAGGAACGTTACTTAGCGCTGGCGGCGGAGCTGAAGCCGCTGCTGAACAATATTGACGGTTTTATTGCCATTGAGCGTTTCCAAAGCCTGACCACACCGGGGAAAATTTTGTCGCTCTCCTGGTGGCGGGATGAGGAAGCGGTGCAGGCGTGGAAACGCAACCTTTGCCATCAGGCTGCGCAGAAAGAGGGGCGGGAGAGCATTTTCGCCTGTTATCACATTCGGGTGGCTCAGGTGCTGCGCGAATATCGTGCTTAACCTGCCCATCCCCGGTACTCTGGCTGCTGTTTGTGGTTAGGGAAAATAAGCGAGGCACTATGTTAAAACCTGTTGAGCTAATTGAAGACGATGAGTCCCTGGCCGAAGCGATGGCGGCAGTGGCGTCGGCGATGGCGGATGCCTCGCGCCTGAAGATACTGTGCGCCTTAATGGACGGCCGGGCGTGGACGGCGACCGAGCTTTCTGCCGTCGCCGATATTTCCCCTTCGACCGCCAGCGCGCATCTTAGCCGCCTGGTCAACAGCGGTTTATTAATCTGCCTTGCTCAGGGCCGGCATCGCTACTACCGCCTCGCCGGTAGCGATGTCGCCGGTTTGCTGGAGAATATGATGACCATGGCCGGCAAGCGCGCGGTGGCGCTCGCAACCAGCACGCCGGTCAATTTGCGCCTGGCGCGCACCTGTTACGATCATCTGGCCGGAGAAGTGGCGGTATCGCTGTATGATTTTCTGCAGCGTGAAGCGTGGATAACGCCTGACGGAACGGCGCTGACGCTCGCCGGGGAAGCGCACTTTGCCCGGCTGGGAGTGGTGGTGAAGCGCGGCTCCCGGCGCAAAGCCTGCTGCGGCTGTCTGGACTGGAGCGAACGACGCTTTCATCTTGGGGGAGCGGCGGGCGCGGCGCTGCTGCAGCACGGTCTGGAGAACGGCTGGTTTAGCACTACCGCGGGATTTCGCGAAGTGACGATTACGCCGGCAGGGTGGCGCGCGTTGTATCTGCATTTTCAACTGACGAAAAAGGGGGATTGCTGACGGATTAGGATTGTTCTCTCTGTAGAGAAATAACCTTTTATGCAACTATAGGTTGCTATCTTGTTAATTCCATATCGTCTTTTCCCCTTCAGTGTAAATAACAATAGCTTTGTTTCTTGCTATCAATCCCCAGTAATTAATAGTTGTGAGCTATCTGTTACATTGATTAACAGCTCGTGAACATATGTATATTTGTCAGCGAAAAATAGCATTCTTTGACGCCGACAGCCTTGACGAATTCTTTTATCGGGTTCGTTCCTGACGCCTTAAATATTGCGGCTTCCGGTCAGTCGAAGTTTCTATTAACAGTTGCAAAAGTGAGCATCGCAAATCGCTTCTGACTTTTGTGCGTATTAACTGTTTGCTCATTGATACTTAATTCACTCTGACAAGGAAATGGCAATGAAAAAGGTTCTTCTCTCTGCTGCAATGGCAACTGCGTTTTTTGGTATGGCTGCGGCAAATGCTGCTGATACCAATGTAGGCGGCGGTCAGGTTAATTTCTTCGGTAAAGTTACCGACGTATCTTGTACTGTTTCCGTAAACGGCCAGGGCAGCGATGCGAACGTTTATCTGTCACCAGTGACTTTAACGGAAGTTAAAGCTGCCGCGGCGGATACCTATCTGAAACCGAAATCTTTCACCATCGATGTTTCTGACTGCCAGGCGGCTGATGGCACCAAACAGGATGATGTGAGCAAACTGGGCGTGAACTGGACCGGCGGTAACCTGCTGGCGGGCGCAACCGCTAAACAGCAGGGCTACCTGGCTAACACCGAAGCCGCCGGCGCGCAGAATATCCAGCTGGTTCTCTCCACCGATAACGCCACCGCGCTGACCAACAAAATCATCCCGGGCGACAGCACCCAGCCTAAAGCGGCCGGTGATGCCTCTGCCGTTCAGGATGGCGCGCGCTTCACTTACTACGTCGGCTACGCGACCAGCACCCCGACCACGGTTACCACCGGTGTGGTTAACAGCTACGCGACTTACGAAATTACTTATCAGTAATATCGACTGAGAGATAAAGCCGCCTCGCGCCGGGGCGGTCTATACCCGTCATACTTCGAATGGCACAGGCGTTGGCGACGTTTGCTCACCCCAGTCACTCTCTGGCCGCCTTTCTGCAATTCGAATTATTCAGGGTATACAACAATAATAAAGCGGCCACTGCTGCCGCTTATTTTTTTATTCTGAGGTCAGCATGAAGCGTATTGCCCTTTTTTTCTGTTTCATTTTTAGTTTTGCGGCCCATGCCAATAATATTATTGTTAACGGTACCCGCTTTATTTATCCAGGAAATGAAAAAGAAATAACGGTGCAGCTCTCTAACACCGCCGACCGTCCGGCGCTGGCGCAAGCCTGGCTGGATAACGGTAATGCCGACGCGACGCCGGATACCATTACGACCCCCTTTATTATCACGCCGCCTATTTCCCGCGTTGATGCGAAAAGCGGTCAAACCCTGCGTATTAAGCTCGGCAGTAATGCAGGGCTGGCTAAAGATAAAGAGACGCTGTGGTGGCTGAACCTTCTGGAAATACCGCCGGTTGAGGCCAGCCAGAAAAACGAAGGGCAAAATATTCTGCAGCTGGCGATTCGTTCGCGCTTTAAGTTTATTTATCGCCCTGCCGGGCTAGGCAATCGCGACGCTGCGGCAGAAAAACTGGCGCTCTCCGCTAACGGCAGCAGCCTGTCCGTCAGTAACCCAACGCCCTTTTATATCACCGTAAGCCGTATCTCCCGTAACGGCGGCAAAGCGCTCAACAGCAAAACGGTCATGTTTGCCCCGCAGTCCAGCCAGACCATCGCCCTCTCTTCAGCGGTGAGCAAAGGCGAGACCCTGACCGTTAACAACATTAATGATTATGGTGCAGATGTCGCAGTGAAAGTTACCGTCAAATAAGGGAAACGATCATGAAGCAGAGGTCAATCTGCCCGGGAAGATTAAGCACGGCTATTGCGGTTGCGCTGTGCTGCTTTCCGCCATTTTCCAGCGGACAGGAAAACCCGGGAACGATCTATCAATTTAACGATGGTTTTATCGTCGGCAGTCGCGAAAAGGTCGACCTGTCGCGCTTCTCGACCAGCGCTATCAGCGAGGGCGTCTACTCCCTTGATGTCTATACTAACGGCGAATGGAAAGGGCGCTACGACCTGAAAATCACCGCCGGTAAAGACGGCAAAATGGGCGTCTGCTATACCAAAGCGATGCTGATGCAGTATGGGATTTCGCCGGAAAAATTAAATCTGCAGCTCAGCGAAAAAGAGGGCTTCTGCGGACGCCTGCAGGAGTGGCGTCACGAAGATAACGTCAAAGACACGCTGATTCAGTCCTCCCTGAGACTGGATATTGCCGTACCGCAAATCTACGAAGATCAGCGCCTGAAAAACTTTGTCAGCCCGCAATTCTGGGATAAAGGCGTTGCGGCGCTGAATTTAGGCTGGATGGCCAACGCCTGGAACAGCCATATCTCCTCGGCCAACGGTTCCGATAACAGCAGCGCGTATCTTGGCGTTAACGCGGGCCTGTCGTGGGACGGCTGGCTGCTCAAGCATATCGGTAACCTGAACTGGCAGCAGCAGCAGGGGAAAGCGCACTGGAACAGCAACCAGACCTATCTGCAGCGGCCGATTCCGCAGATTAACTCGATAGTCAGCGGCGGGCAGATTTTTACCAACGGCGAGTTCTTTGACACCATCGGCCTGCGCGGGGTTAACCTGGCGACCGATGACAATATGTTTCCCGACGGCATGCGCTCCTACGCCCCTGAAATTCGCGGCGTGGCGCAAAGCAACGCCCTGGTGACGGTGCGCCAGGGCAGCAATATTATCTATCAGACCACGGTGCCGCCGGGGCCGTTTACCCTGCAGGATGTCTATCCTTCCGGCTACGGTAGCGACCTTGAAGTGTCGGTTAAAGAGGCCGATGGTTCGGTCGAGGTATTCAGCGTACCTTACGCCTCGGTAGCGCAGCTGCTGCGTCCGGGGATGACCCGCTACGCGCTCTCCGCCGGTAAAGTCGACGATAGTTCGCTGCGTAATAAACCGATGCTCTACCAGGGAACCTGGCAGCATGGTTTAAATAACCTGTTTACCGGCTATACCGGCGTCACCGGATTTGATGACTATCAGGCGTTCCTGCTGGGGACCGGGATGAATACCGGCATCGGCGCGCTCTCATTCGACGTGACTCACTCGCGGCTGAAGAGCGATACCCTTGACGAGCACGGTCAAAGCTATCGCGCCACCTTTAACCGCATGTTTACCGAAACCCAGACCAGCATCGTGCTGGCGGCGTATCGCTACTCCACCAAAGGCTACTACAACCTGAACGACGCCCTCTACGCCGTCGATCGGGAGAAGAACTACAACAGCAACTACACCGTGTGGCGCCAGAAAAACGGGATGACCTTTACCGTCAACCAGAACCTGCCGGACGGCTGGGGCGGTTTTTATCTGAGCGGCCGGGTGGCGGATTACTGGAACCGTTCGGGAACGGAGAAGCAGTACCAGTTTAGTTACAACAACATGTACGGTCGGCTCTCGTGGTCGGTCAGCGCCCAGCGCGTCTATACCCCGGATAGCTCCGGCCACCGTCGCGACGATCGCGTGTCACTCAACTTTAGCTACCCGCTGTGGTTCGGTGAAAACCGTACGGCTAACCTGACGTCGAATACCGCGTTTAATAACTCACGCTTCGCCAGTTCGCAGATTGGCGTCAACGGTTCGCTGGATAGTGAAAACAACCTCAACTACGGCGTGTCGACCACGACCTCGACCGGCGGCCAGCACGATGTGGCGCTGAACGGCAGCTACCGTACCCCGTGGACCACGCTGAACGGCAGCTATAGCCAGGGCGAAGGCTATCGCCAGAGCGGCGTAGGCGCCAGCGGGACGCTGATCGCGCATCAGCACGGCGTCGTATTCTCGCCGGAAAGCGGCACCACCATGGCGCTGATCGAAGCGAAAGACGCCGCGGGCGCGATGTTGCCCGGCTCGCCGGGTACCCGCATCGACAGCAACGGCTACGCCATTCTGCCGTATCTGCGGCCTTACCGGATAAATTCCGTTGAAATTGACCCGAAAGGCAGCAACGACGATGTCGCCTTCGGCAGTACCGTGGCGCAGGTGGTGCCGTGGGAAGGGAGCGTGGTCAAGGTCTCCTTCGATACCACGCTGCAGAACAACGTCACTCTGCAGGCGCGTCAGGCAAACGGTCTGCCGCTACCGTTCGCCGCCACGATTTACAACCCCTCCGGGAAAGAGATCGGCGTGGTGGGCCAGGGCAGCATGATGTTTATCAGCGACGCCAGCGCGCCGAAGGCCACGGTTAAGTGGAGCGGCGGACAGTGCTCGGTGGAATTAAGTCAGGAAAAAACAAAGGAAACGCTATGTCGCTAATGAAAAAACTGACGCTTTTTATTGGCTTAATGGCGATGGGGACCACGTCGGCATGGGCGTACTGTACGCGCCTGTCGCAGCCGACGGTTAGCCTCGACATGGTTGTGGGCCGGGTGGTGGTTCCGCCGGATCTGCCGGTAGGCTCGGTGATCGTGTCCCGGGACTGGACCATGTCGGCGCCGGGCGGGGCCAGCTATAGCTGCAGCAGCGGCACTAACCGCTTTGTGGCCAAAATCGTCGCCCCCGGGGCGACCGATCTGGGAAATAAAATTTATTCCACCAACGTGCCCGGGATCGGCCTGCGGTTCAGCCGCGGCGGGGCGACGGTCAATATTATCTACCCTGACACGTTCTCCAGCTACGTCAGCCGGACCACGAATTACTCGCTGGAAGGCTCCCGCTTTACGCTGGAGGTGATTAAAACCGCGAGCGTGACCGGCAGCGGAACCCTGGCGGCAGGTAAGTACACCTCTTACGACTGGGAGAACGGCAATAACCCGATCCTCGAAACCCGCCTGAGCGCCAACGCCATCACCGTGGTATCGCCCTCATGTACCATCCTGAGCGGCAAAAATATGAACGTCGATGTCGGCACCATCAAGCGCAGCGATCTCAACGGCGTCGGCACCACCGCGGGCGGAAAGGATTTTAATATTGAGCTGCAGTGCAGCGGCGGGTTAAGCGAGTCGGGATACGCCAATATCCAGACCTCTTTCTCCGGCACGCTGGCTACCGGCACCACGGTGAGCCGAGGCGCGCTGCTGAACGAAAAATCCGGCTCCTCGTTGGCGAAAGGAATTGGTATCCAGGTCCTGAAAGAGGGCGTACCGCTGGAATTCAACAAGAAATACAGCGTCGGTACGCTGCGCACGCAAGAAACCCGATACATCACCCTGCCTCTGCATGCGCGTTTCTATCAATATGCGCCGACCACCAGTACCGGTGAGGTGGAGTCGCACATGATCTTTAACCTGACGTACGATTAATTCGGGAGGCGGGTATGCGTGATTCAGCACAATATAAAAATAGCAAACGACTCATTCAGCTGGCGCTGATCGGCGGGATGCTGATGGCCTCCCCGGCGTCGGGTTTTGAGACCAACTACGATCGAGGGCGGGTGGATTTTGCCGGACGGGTGACGGATATCTCCTGTAGCGTGGCGCTGAACGGCGGCAACAACGCGGGGAGCGGCAGCGTCTGGCTGGCGCCGGTCAGCCTGGCCGAAGTACACGATCGCGGCGCCGGGGCATTTATGAAGCCGCAGCCTTTTACGCTGGAACTCTCGAACTGCCAGCTGCGTCACGACGGCGGCGCGGCGGATAAAGACGAGATCCGCCTGGTTAACGTCCGCTGGGTTGACGGCTTTACGGTCAATGCGGTGGGCAATGAAAATGCTGGCTATCTGAGGAATACGCGGGCGGACGGCGCCAGCCATATTTTCCTCGCGCTGTCGACCAATGATAATAATACCCTCGATAAAAGTAATAAAATCGTCCCGGCCGACCCCTTGCAAAACCGGGTGCCGCTGGTCGAAAAAGCGGTCGATGGCGGCGTATTTACCTATTACATCGGCTACGTGACCCCCGCGCCGGAAAAAGCAACCAGCGGCCCGTTGACCAGTTGGGCAACATGGGAGCTCGTTTATAATTGAAGGGGAGAGGGTATTGCGCGAGTATGACATTTGATGCCGGAGTTATCCGGCATTTATTTATGCGGTGATATCTTCCTGGACCAATTGTTCAATGCTCACTTCCTTCCAGTAGTGTCCCTGAATAGCAAACCATTCCATGCCCTGCAACCAGGCCTTATGCGCTTCGCTTTCTACACCTTCAATAATCACATTATGGTGGTTGCGGGAAAGGAAAGTGACGAGGGCATCCATTAACGGACGACCGGAATCTTTTTGCATTAAAAGCCAGAAGAAGTCTTTATCGATTTTGACATAATCGAAGTGATAGTCGCGAATAGCGTGAATACCGGCGTTGCCAGAGCCAAAATCATCGAGCCAGAGCGTAGTGCTTTGCGGGTTATTCCAGGTTGCGAGAGCATTATTCAAAAGATTATGGGAATTCTCGGTCACTTCAAAATGGACGCAGCCGATTTGGTCGACGAGCGCTTTAATCTCCGGGCGTTGCAATACGTTAAGTATATGGTCATCAACATTAATCGTCGCCGAGATAGCATTTTGCTTAAACCACTGTTTATGTTTTTCAATAAGCGCCAGCTGTTCCATAAAAATGCTTTCGCGTAGTCCCGTATTGGCGTAGCGAAAGAAGTTTTCCGGCGATATAGAGAGGTGGTCAAAGCGGCTCAGGCACTCAACGGCGACGAGCGTACCTTTTGGGGAAAACATTTTTTGAAAGACATAACGAACGGATATATCGCTACGTGATAAATTATGCCTGGAAAAAAGAGTTGCGTTCATTATCTCTCGTCAAAAATCAGGTCAGAGGTAAAGAGAGGAGAATATTATAGGTGACCTTTCTACCTATGGGAATGATTATTAATGGCTTATCGCCAATAAATTATCGGGTTTTGATTGGTCACCCACATATTTTTGGTTTTAGCACTGGTACATATTGACTATGCTTTTGTTCATTGTTCGCGAGTTATTCATCCCGAGTTTCTTCATAATATGTACCTTATGGCTGTGGACCGTTTTATGATCAATGTCGAGAAGCACCGCAATCCTTTTACTGTTATTGCAGGCAATAATTAACTCCAGCACCTGAAGTTCCCTGGCGGTCAGCTTGCGGCGGGTGCATAGCCCCTGGCAGCCCTCGGCGGTTAAGGGCCTGCTGATGATGGCTGAGTAATCTGCCAGCGAGGATTTTTCGGTCAGAATCAACAGGTTTTCCAGATCAAGCAGCTCCCGGAACAGGCTGGACAGCTCGCTTTTGACGATCAGCACCAGCAGCGCGCAATGCGTCAGGCGCTTGCGCAAAGTGTTCAGTAATGCGACCGTTGTGGCCGCAGAGATATCTTTGTGGATGATATTGATAATAACGGTGGCTGCCGGGGAGGCGCTGACCCCTTTCACAATATCCTGAAATTTCAGGGTGGTGATATCCCTGGCGCGATCAATCATATAATCATGGATTGATTGCCCGATGATATTGTCATCAGTGTAAAGTAATATACTGTCCAATGGTTCAGACTCTCTTTTTTCTCTTGGCTTCCATAATCAAGTCGAGCAGCACTTTTTCTATTCGCTTCTTGTTATCAAGATGGCGAAATTTAAACTGACAGGAGATCTGGTAGTAGCTATCTGACTTCTCGTTATCATCTAAAGTCACCATAACAACATTTTTTATAACTAAATCTACGGTGATTTCGCCATATTCAGCGAGGGCGAGGATAGCGTTCTTGAGGATGGCGTTATGGCTGAGGAATTTCAGATTGGGGCTCCTGGTCATCAGCGCGCAACCGCCGTCCGAAATGTCTTTGATTTCGAATAGATAGTTTTCTCCGTTTTTGTGTCGGCCGTGACAGAAGAATTCGTGCTCGTGGCGCAGACGGAATCGGGGATCGCGCCGGCGTTGTACCACCTGGATACACTCCGGTAAGGTAAATGCGACCTTCCTGCATTTCCCTTCACCGCCGGCATAGCTTTTCTTTAGCGTAGAGCAAAACTCGATTTTCCCTGAATCGCTATGCAGAATAAATTTAACTTTATGCCCCGCGGGGATTTTGCTGGTGGTGGAGATATGAAACTCGGCAAAATCTACCCGCGTTAGCTGGGTAATAGTGCTTTTGTTATTAACAAAAACTTCTATCTCCGCCTGCTTTCGGAGCTCTTCCCTGAAAATAGCAATAATTTCATACTTACTCGTCTTTATCGTTCCCTCTGTCATGTGAAATCCTTGTAAATTGTTATTGTGTGTGGTCGATTTTTTATATAGCAATACAAACATTCTGATTGTGTTAACCAGATGTTTTTATGAGCATTTGATGTTGTTAGCTATCTTTGCAGCTAAATTGATTTGTATAAACTTTGAATGAGATATTGTTTTTCCTGTAATCAAGAGTTCGAAAATTTTGGCGAGACAAAAACGACAGAAGCCTCCATTTAGGAGGCCAGTCGAAAAAGTTTAAATCTATGCTTTGCATAGGGTTATCCGTAAGAGAATAAAGCGGATAACGCCTAATTTGTAGGATGTATAGTGCCAGTGGCGTTAAGGTAATTCCAGGCAAATATTGAGGAGAAGGCTTCTGCGAATATCGATCCGCAGAAGCCTGAAATCAGGAGTGGGGCTGGAGATTATCCAGAATGGCTAACGCTTCTGGTGGAAGCGTTAATTGCGCGGCGGCCAGATTCTCGTGCAGATGCTGTAGCGAGGAGGTGCCCGGAATGAGCAGGATATTCGGCGAGCGCTGGAGCAGCCAGGCCAGCGCCACCTGCATCGGCGTGGCGTCAAGCGAAGCGGCGACGTCGTTAAGCTCCCGGGCCTGAAGCGGGGTAAAACCGCCGAGGGGGAAAAAGGGCACCCAGGCGATATTTTGCGCCGCCAGCTCGTCGATCAGCGGATCATCCTGACGGTTCGCCACGTTATATTGGTTCTGAACGCAGACGATTGGCGTCAGTTTTTGCGCATCGCTCATCTGTCTGGCGGTGACGTTACTCAGCCCGATATGGCGAATCAACCCGCGTTCTTTCAGCTCCAGAAGGGTGGTTAAGGGCCCCTCCAGCGAACCTTCAACCGGGCCATGCGTGCCGAGCATACTGCGCAGGTTCACCACCTCAAGCACGTCGAGGCCCAGATTGCGCAGATTGTCCTCCACCGCCGCAGTGAGCTCCGCGGGCGACATCGCGGGCAGCCAGTTGCCTTTATCGTCGCGGCGAGCGCTGACTTTGGTGACGATGCACAGATCGGCGGAATAGGGATGCAGCGCCTGGCGAATGAGCTGATTAGTCACGTGTGGACCGTAAAAATCGGAGGTATCAATATGATTGACGCCCGACTCGACCGCTTCCTGCAGTACGCGGATAGCGGTTTGCGGATCTTTTGGCGGGCCGAAGACGCCGGGCCCCGCAAGCTGCATCGCCCCGTATCCCAGACGATAAACCTGACGATCGCCTAACGTCGCAGTACCGGATAATTTTACGCTGGACATATAAACCCCTGCTTTCTTGGTGTGCAAGGGATAAGTGTATGTCCGTCAGGGAGATTGGTGGGGGGAGAATGTTGGCAGAACGTGCGGCGAGGAAAAGACTCGCCGCACGGAGAGGATTAGCTAAAAAACATCACCGACACGCAGAGCAAACCGACAACCAGGGTAATAAAGCTACCTACCGAGCGGTAGGGCTTCAGCGCCGGAATAAGATACGTCGAGAGGGTTGGCATGATGAACAGGATCATCGCGATAAGCGGGCCGCTGACGGCGTAAATCATTGAGATAGCGTTGGGATTGATAAAGCACACCACGAAGGTCAGCGTCGAAACCAGCAGGATCGACATCGCCCGGTTAAACGCGCGGCTTTTACGAATCCCCGCCTGGGCGAGGGACGTTTTGACGATTTCACTGGCCCCTTCAATCACGCCAAAATAGGTGCCAAGGAACGATTTCGACATCGCCACCACCGCCACAATAATCCCGGTGATCGCCAGCCACGCCGGCGACCCCGGCATCATCGACAGGGCGGAAAGAATAGTGACCCCTTGATGGCGGGCGGTTTCAATATAGCCCGCCGGTATCGACAGCAGGCAGCTGAAGACGAAAAACAGCACGCTGGCGCAGATGAGGGTGTAGGCCACCTTCATGATTTTTTTGCATTTACCCATGGCCTGCTCGCCGTATTTCTCCTGCTGATCGATAGCAAAAGTCGATATGATCGGCGTATGGCTAAAAGCGAAAACCATCACGGGAATCGAGATCCAGATTTGGTGGAACGTATGCGGGGTCAGCTGCATCTGGCTGGTCAGATAAGCCGGCTGCCAGCTCCCCATTAAATAGATGGAGAGGAACAGGAAACAGGCGATCAGCGGGAAGACTAAAAAGCCCATGACTTTAATCGTGACGTGGCGGCCCATTAAAAAGATCAGATTCAGCACCAGCACCACGCCCAGGCTGAGCAGCGCCCTGACCTGAGAAGTGATGGGCACATGTCTGGAGAGCTGCTCCGCGAGCGAGTTCGTAATGGCGACAGCGTAGATCAGCACCACCACGAAAAAGGCGAGGAAATAGAGGCCGGTAATCAGGTTACCGATCTTTTTACCGTAATAGTGATTAACGGCGCCGGTGATCCCTGCGCCCGGGGCGATGTTGGCGGAGAGAATAAACTGGCTCAGCGCTTTATGCGGCCAGTAGGTTAACGGCCAGGCGACCAGCGCGGTGATGAACAGAACGATAGCGCCCGCGGATCCCAGTTGGATCGGCAAGAATAACGTGCCAGCGCCTACAGCAGTGCCATATAAGGCGAAACTCCAGAGAGTTTCTTCTTTAGACCAAATTTTAGACATTATGCGACTTTATCAACCAGAAAACGAACAAAAAGGAGTGCAATTTAGCACATTTATGCGTGGGCTGTGGCGATAGTTTCTGGCGAAGAAATGAAGCCGCGGAGCGCCCGTTACCGGCCGGGCGCTTTGCTAAAGATTACTGGCGGGCGGCGATCCGCTGCTGGCGAACCTTGATGACCCGCTCGCGCAGCATATCCCAGACCCAGTTAAAGGCCATGGTGTAGGGCAGGAAGAACAGCATAAAGCCGATTTCCAGCATAAACGCCTGCATCAGCGAAACGCCCAGCACCAGCGCGACCATCGTGACGCCGATAATAATAAAGCCTGACTCGAAGCCGATCGCGTGCAGCGCGCGGACCCGCAGGGTACGGACGACCCGGGTTACCGGCCACAGCCGGTCGAAGAGGGCGTTATAGATAATGTTCCAGACCATCGCCAGCGTCGCGAGCAGGATACTGAGCCCGCCCATTTCAACGACCGAACGCTGCATGAGCCATGCGGCGGTTGGGGCGAGGATTAGCGTCGCCAGACCTTCAAAGCTTATCGCGTGGATTACCCGTTCCGTCAGCGTTTTGCGCTGGGCGTTGACTTGTTGCATGGCTTGTTGCCTCCGGTCTTTATATGAAATTACCCGGCATTTTATGGATAAATGTGATAAACAAAAGATAGTATCCATCGATAAAGTAGATAGTTCATGCGCTATTCTCCCGAAGCTTTAACCGCGTTTGTCGAATCCGTGGCCTGCGGTTCATTCTCTGCCGCGGCGCGGCGGCTGCGCAAAAGCCAGTCCGCCATCAGCACCGCAATCGCCAACCTGGAAGCCGATCTTGGCGTGACGTTGTTCGATCGCACCTCCAGACAGCCGACGCTCACGCCGCAGGGCGAACAGGTGTTGAGCTACGTGAAGGCGATTCTGGCGGCCAGCGACAGGCTGGATGAGCTGGCCATTTCGCTGTCTGGCAACACCGAAGCGCGTCTGACCTTTGTGCTCTCCGATACGCTGCATCCCGATGTGCTGGAAGATCTGCTGGCGCAGTTCGATCGTCGTTTTCCGCACACCGAATTTGAGTGCCTGATTGGTGAAGACGACGACGTTATCGATCTGCTGCAAAAGGAGCGGGCGCAGGTGGGGCTGATTGAGGCCAGGGACAGCTACCCGACAGAGATAGGCAGTATCCGGCTGCCGATGCAAACCGAAATGGCTATCTTCGTGGCGCCCCGGCACCCGCTGGCGGCCCAGGGCAGCGTCACCCGCGATGAGCTGTTCAGCTGGCGCGAGCTGCGCCTGAGCACCTATCTGGAAAATACGGCGGAACCGGCGCGCGGTCTGGTATGGTCGGCGCCTAACTATCTGCTGCTGTTCAGCATGGCGGCGCAGGGGTTGGGATGGTGTATTTTGCCCAGCGCGCTGGTGGAGGAGTTCGCCGGGAGCGGAAGCCTGGTGGCGCTGGATATTGCCGGCTGGCCGCGGATGATCTCCACCGATTTGCTGTGGAATAAAAAGGCGCCGCCGGGAGAAGCGGGAAGCTGGCTGCGTCAGCATCTGCAGGGGCACGGGCGCGAATAGGGGCCATTTTTGCCATCGCCGACGATCTTTGTGATTCCCCTCACTTTTTTTAAACAATTGCGAAAATTTTTGATAACAATTCACTACTATGATGCTGTTTCTTTGCGCAGAGGCGGAGCAGAGGTAGAGGATGAAAGATGTCGTAATCGTCGGCGCGTTGCGAACGCCAATCGGCTGTTTTCAGGGCGCGCTGTCGCGTCATTCGGCGGTGGAGCTGGGCAGCGTGGTGGTGAAGGCGCTTGTTGAGCGCAGCGGCGTCGATCCGCAAAGTATTGATGAGGTGATCCTCGGCCAGGTGCTGACGGCAGGAACCGGACAGAATCCGGCGCGTCAGTCGGCGATCCGCGGCGGGCTGCCTAATACCGTTTCTGCTATTACCATCAACGACGTCTGCGGTTCCGGACTGAAGGCGCTGCACCTGGCGACCCAGGCGATTCAGTGCGGCGAAGCGGACGTAGTGATCGCCGGCGGGCAGGAGAATATGAGCCGCGCCCCTCACGTGCTGACCGACAGCCGTACCGGCGCCCAGTTGGGCAATAGCCAGCTTATCGACAGCCTTGTCCACGATGGCCTGTGGGATGCGTTTAACGACTACCATATGGGCGTGACGGCGGAGAACCTGGCGCGAGAGTATGGCATCAGCCGTGAACTGCAGGATGCGTGGGCGCTTAGCTCGCAGCACAAAGCGCGGCGGGCGATTGATTCCGGACGCTTTCGCGATGAAATCGTGCCGGTGACCAGCGAACTCAACGGTACTCCGCGCCTGGTGGATACCGATGAGCAGCCGCGCGTCGACCCCAGCGCAGAAGCGCTGGCCAGCCTGCTGCCGACCTTTGACCAGCAGGGCTCGGTCACCGCCGGCAATGCCTCAAGCATTAACGATGGCGCGGCGGCGGTGATGATGATGAGCGAAGCTAAAGCCGAGGAGCTGGGGCTGCCGATTCTGGCGCGGATCCGCGCTTTTGCCAGCGTGGGCGTCGATCCGGCGCTGATGGGGATCGCGCCGGTCCATGCCACCCGTCGCTGCCTTGAACGCGCGGGCTGGAAGCTGGATGAAGTCGACCTTATCGAAGCCAACGAAGCCTTTGCCGCTCAGGCCATTTCGGTGGGCAGGGTACTGGAATGGGACGAACGGCGGGTGAACGTGAACGGCGGCGCCATTGCGCTGGGCCACCCGATTGGCGCTTCCGGCTGCCGCATTCTGGTTTCCCTGGTGCACGAGATGATTAAACGCGATGCCCGCAAAGGGCTGGCCACGCTATGCATCGGCGGCGGCCAGGGCGTGGCGCTGGCGGTTGAACGCGAATAGGCCCTTTCTGATATATGCGTTAACTGAGCCTCCCTGTGGAGGCTTTTTTTTGCTTCCCGCCAGGCGTTACCCTGCCAAAAATTCCTTTCTGACGCGCTATTTTGTTGAGCGTTGTCACGTCTTTCTGTGCCACCTTTTTTGAAACAAATATTTACGATCGCGATCACTAAAACATTATTGCCTAAAAAATAAAATACGGTTTTATAAAAACGAAACGATATTTTAATTATGAGGGGTAATTTATGTTCGCAAGATCTCTGGCCCTTGCTGCACTCTGTGGCATGTCTTTCGCGGCTTCAGCCGTCACGGTAGATTTACGTCACGAATTCATTGACGGCGGCAAATCGGATAAGAGCAACGCCGACCGCGTCTCCGTCTCCCATCGTTTCGCTAACGGCTTTGGCTTCTCCGTTGAGGCGAAGTGGAAGTCGGGCGGCGATAACACCAGCCAGCCTTATTCAGATTTCGTCGGTAATGGTCATGAAGAGAGCATTACCTGGCAGTGGAAGGCGAATAAAAACTTCTCGGTCACGCCGGGGTTCAATATTGAAAGTAACGATAGCCGCTCGATCTACAAGCCAAACCTGCGCGTGCAGTACAGCTTCGATAATGGCTTCTACGTCGCCGCCCGCTATCGTTACGACTATACCCGCTACCCGGCGAATGCAGGGAAAGAGGATGACAAAGTTAACCGCGGCGATGCGTGGGCCGGTTACGTCTTCGGCGACTGGCGTACGGAGCTGAACTACGTTTATGCGCGCAGTACCGAAGGGGTTAAGCGCAACGACAACAAACCGTACTCGCAGGAGTACAACCTCAAGGTTGCCTACAAGCTGGATAAAAACTGGGCGCCGTACGGCGAGCTCGGCAACGTTGGCGTCAACGATCGCAGCGACCGCCAGACCCGTTTCCGCGTAGGTGTTGCCTACTCGTTCTAACTTAAAAAATGTCCTCATCGTTTACCCCGGAGCGGTCAGCCGGGGTTTTCCGTTGGTATTAATCCCTCTTCCCGGAACGGCGCAGTGCGCCCCATCGGCACGGAATGTAGCCCGGATAAGCGCAGCGCGATCCGGGGAAAACGCCGGGCATAAAAAAGCCCTCCGAAAGGAGGGCAAGGCCAGTTACAGAAACACTAACTCAAACAGTGGCTAACGCTATGCCTTCAGCATCTCAGGCTGGGGCGGCAGCTTCGCGATATACACGGCAGGTTTGCCGTCTTTATCGGAGCTGAACAAAATGGCGCTATCGTCCGGAGTAAAGGACGGGTGCGGGTGGGTAACCTGGCGACTATTGGCCACGGTTGCCCAGGAGGTATCGTGACGCGCAACGCGAAAATAGGCCTGCTTCGCGACATCGAAAGCGTACAGATACGGGTCGTTATCAATGGTGTAGCCGCTGGTGTCTTTGACGTCCACCGGGGTACCGGAACCATCGCCAACCAGCATCGTGCCGTCAAAGTTACTCATCAGATGCGAACAGGCCGGCATCTGCATCACCGCTTCATTAACGCCGGTATCCGGGTTGAAGCTGTAAATTGTCCGGCCCTGCTGGCCCTTCAGATAAGAGACGTACACCAGCGCGGAGCCGTTCGGTACCCAGAATTCGTGGGTGCAGCTTTCGCCTTCCGCATGCGCTTTGACTTTACGCACGTTGCTACCGTCTTCATTTACCATCCACATCCGCGCATCGACCAGGTCATGCGGCCCTTCATGGCAGAAGGCGACGGTATGGTCATCAAACGGACGATAAATCGGATGGCCCAGCCATTTCCTCTCTTCGTGGATCACGCTGCTTTCGCCGGTTTGCAGGTCGACGCGCAGCAGGCGGCAGTGGGGGCCTTTGTGGAAGAAATCGTGGAAAATCTGCCAGTCGTTGAGCGGCGTCCAGTCGTTTTTGGCAATCTCGATGCCAACCAGTTTGGTGCAATCGCTGTTGGCCACCCAGGTACCGTAGCCCACCCAGTCATCGGCGACGCGATACACTTCACGCTCTTGCAGCGTGGTGAGGTTAACCTCCAGCAGCGTACGGTCGTTCTTCACGTAATAAAGGGATTTATCATCCGGAGAAAGGAAACCACCAAACGTGTTATCACCGGCGCCTTCCGTTAGCTGTACCGCCTCGGCCTTTGCGAGGTCCAGCAGATAGTAGTTCCAGTTGCCGTCGAATTCGCCGGCAAACAGCAGGTGGCTGCCATCGTTAAAAAAACACTTCTGATAGAAATAGTTACGATGACAGGTCACTTCCGGTGGGGTTAAGCGGGTGATCTCCGCGCCGGTGTCCGGATCGCGGCTGACGTCATAATTCAGTTTAACCCGCATGCCTTTAGCCATGATGTACTCCTTTTCCTTCCTGAGATGTCGCCCGCCTGCGTTGACCGGCCAGTGGAAGTAGATTTAAAAGATGGGTGTTAATTTATCAAAACATCGTTTCATTATTTGTGATGACGGACGCAATTCGCAACAACTTCTTGCTATAGATCGCGCTTTTTTGCTGACAGTACGGCCGGCATCCCCGCGCTCTTTGTTTTCCTGCCGTTTTTTTTCGATCCGCCGTCTTTTTTTAAAGTTTGAATAACTCATTGTATTTTATTGAATTAAATAGGAATTTCACGGTTTATCAATCACCGCTTCGTGATCTGTTTTGCATTTTTAACATTTAACAGCCTTAAAATTGAAACGATGTTTTAATAATAATTGAAAATGAATTTAGCCAGGGCTAAGATGTCCTCACTGTAAAACGGAACTCTGTTTTATTTTTAGAAGGGGCAATCCCTGCGAGTTCTTCAAACCATAAGGGTCTGCACAAGCCGCAGGCTGGACTATCAGAACCTTGCCTGTACCTACACAGGCTCTGAAAGATTAAGGAACCAAGTATGATTCTCGACGCATTCTCCCTGCAGGGCAAAGTAGCCGTGGTGAGCGGTTGTGATACGGGTCTGGGCCAGGGCATGGCGGTGGGCCTGGCGGAAGCCGGTTGCGATATCGTGGGTATCAATATTGTTGAACCGACGGAAACTATTGAGCGCGTCACGGCGCTGGGCCGTCGTTTTCTCAGCCTGACCGCCGATCTGCGCCAGATTGACGGTATCCCGCAGCTGCTGGAGCGCGCGGTGGCGGAGTTCGGCCATATCGACATCCTGGTTAACAACGCCGGCCTGATCCGTCGCGAAGACGCGATCGAATTCAGCGAGAAAAACTGGGACGACGTGATGAACCTGAACATTAAGAGCGTGTTCTTTATGTCTCAGGCGGCGGCGAAGCACTTTATTGCCCAGGGTACCGGCGGCAAGATTATCAATATTGCCTCGATGCTCTCTTTTCAGGGCGGGATCCGCGTACCTTCCTACACGGCGTCAAAAAGCGCGGTGATGGGCGTGACTCGTCTGCTGGCGAACGAGTGGGCGAAGCACGGCATCAACGTCAACGCGCTGGCGCCGGGCTATATGGCGACCAACAATACCCAGCAGCTGCGCGCCGACGAACAGCGCAGCAGCGAGATCCTCGACCGTATCCCGGCGGGACGCTGGGGTCTGCCGAGCGACCTGATGGGGCCGGTGGTCTTCCTGGCCTCCAGCGCTTCTGACTACATCAATGGCTACACCGTCGCGGTGGATGGCGGCTGGCTGGCGCGCTAATATTTGCCGCGTTATCAGCGCAAAATAGAACCCTGCTTCGGCAGGGTTTTTTTATGTCTGAATAACAATTGTCCATATGATGAAACTGAAATAGTCCATATGGTTTATTTGTTTTTGAGGTAAGTATCTATATGTAACAGGGGTTGTTGAAGATGAAATGCTTATTTTCTGCTCTTCTGAAAGTTGAATGTCCATCACAAAACCATTGCCTGTAGCAACTTAATCCATATCTTTGGCGTGTCCTGCCTGACACCTTACGCCGCCGATCCCGTAGTTTCATCGTATGTCTTACTTCGTCTGGCAGGAAAAAAATGACCACTCTCAGTCACGACTCTACAACCATGCCGCGTACGCAGCGCGATACCCGGCGCATGAATCAGTTTGTCTCCATTGCCGCCGCGGTGGCAGGGTTGCTGTTTGGCCTCGATATCGGGGTGATTGCCGGGGCGCTGCCCTTTATTACCGACCATTTTGTTTTATCCAGCCGCCTGCAGGAGTGGGTGGTGAGCAGCATGATGCTGGGAGCCGCCATCGGCGCGTTATTTAACGGCTGGCTCTCTTTCCGCCTCGGGCGCAAATACAGCCTGATGGTGGGCGCGGTGCTGTTCGTTGCCGGCTCCGTGGGCTCCGCGTTTGCGACCAGCGTCGAAATGCTGCTGGTGGCAAGGATCGTTCTCGGGGTCGCCGTGGGGATCGCCTCTTATACCGCGCCGCTGTACCTGTCGGAAATGGCGAGCGAAAACGTGCGCGGCAAGATGATCAGCATGTATCAGCTGATGGTGACGCTGGGTATCGTGATGGCGTTTCTCTCCGACACCGCGTTCAGCTACAGCGGCAACTGGCGGGCGATGCTTGGCGTACTGGCGCTGCCGGCGGTGGTGCTGATTATTCTGGTGATCTTCCTGCCGAACAGCCCGCGCTGGCTGGCGGAAAAAGGGCGTCACGTGGAAGCGGAAGAGGTGCTGCGGATGCTGCGCGACACGTCAGAAAAAGCCCGTGACGAGCTCAACGAGATCCGCGAAAGCCTGAAGCTGAAGCAGGGCGGCTGGGCGCTGTTTAAGGTCAACCGCAACGTGCGGCGGGCGGTATTCCTCGGCATGCTGTTGCAGGCGATGCAGCAGTTTACCGGTATGAATATCATCATGTACTACGCGCCGCGCATCTTTAAAATGGCGGGCTTCACCACCACCGAACAGCAGATGGTCGCGACCCTGGTGGTTGGCCTGACCTTTATGTTCGCCACCTTTATCGCCGTCTTTACCGTCGATAAGGCCGGACGTAAGCCGGCGCTGAAAATCGGTTTTAGCGTGATGGCCATCGGCACGCTGGTGCTGGGCTACTGTCTGATGCAGTTTGATAACGGCACCGCCTCCAGCGGTCTCTCCTGGCTGTCGGTGGGGATGACCATGATGTGTATCGCCGGCTATGCGATGAGCGCCGCGCCGGTGGTGTGGATCCTGTGTTCGGAAATTCAGCCGCTGAAGTGCCGCGATTTCGGTATCACCTGCTCAACCACCACCAACTGGGTGTCGAACATGATTATCGGCGCGACCTTCCTGACGCTGCTGGACGCGATCGGAGCGGCAGGAACCTTCTGGCTTTACACCGCGCTGAACGTCGCCTTTATCGGCGTGACGTTCTGGCTGATCCCGGAAACCAAAAACGTCACCCTGGAGCATATTGAACGCAGGCTGATGTCCGGCGAGAAGCTGCGCAATATCGGCAATTAATTACAACGACTCGCGCGGCAGCCACGGGCTGGCTACTTTTACCGTCTCCCGATGGCTGTCGCCGTTAATAATGTGCTGGGCGCTCAGGCGCCCGATATCATAGTGCGGTAGCTGCACCGTTGAGAGCGACGGGAAAAACAGATCGCCAATCCCCACCATATTGTCATAACCCACCACCGCCACATCCTGCGGAATGCGCAGCCCGCGCGCCAGCAGCGTCTGATAGACCATAAACGCGATGCGGTCGTTGCCGCAAATCACCGAGTCGAACTGCGGCTTGCGCTGCTGAATATGGGCCAGCACGACAGCGGGAATATCGCGATAGTGCTCATCGCCGTAGGCCATATAGCAGTGAGCAAGCGTATCCGGGTCAACACCTGCTTCCCGGCAGGCGCGTTCCAGCCCCTGACGGCGGCGGACGGTCGCCAGATGATTCGCCGGCAGATGCAGGCACAGCGGCCGGCGATAGCCCGCGGCCAGCAGAGCCTGTACCGCCGTATACTGACCCTGTTCGTCGTCCGGGATATAGCTGGCCACCGGGTCGTGCAGGCTTTCGCAGTTGGCCAGCACGCAGGGGAGGGTTAACAGCTTGGCCGGTAGCGGTACCTGACGCAGACCCATCGTGGTGTAGATAATGCCGTCCGGACGATGGGAGAGCAGCAGGTCGACGATAGCGTCCGGGCTATCGTCAGAGAACATGTTGACCACGAAGCTGTTCCAGCCGTGCGCCCGCGCGGTCTCTTCGATGGAGAGCGTAATCTCCACCGAGAACGGCGTGGTGACGGTATCCAGCGCCAGTACTCCGATGGTGTTTGGCGTCGCGTGAGCGCCGCGGATTTTCTTCGCCGACAGGTCGGGGACGTAGTTGGTCTCTTCGATAGCCGCCTGGACCCGAGCCAGGGTCTCCGGCTTGAGCCTTTCCGGGCTATTAAGCGCCCGGGAGACCGTCATTAGCGAGACATTCGCCAGCTTTGCTACATCCTTCAGAGATGCCATATTAAGTGCTCCACCCTTGCCGCCAGCAGCGGGGTCAACTAAGTTACTGATGTAAAAGGATCATACAATATTCTATCGTACACGTAGCGCGAGCGAAGAAGATGAATATTTGATCGAGATCTCATCCCTTTTATGTTAACGTTAACTTTTGTGATTAACATCATGAATCTCAACAAAACGAAGTGAGTTTCGCTTTTTGTTAACGTTACCATAATAGCATTACTCCAACATGAGAATGTCATGATGAAAGCGCATCACTCTCACAGCTATCCGTTACTCAGTGCGTTACTCTTTTTCTTTTTCGTGACCTGGTCCTCTTCAGGTTCGCTGCTCTCTATCTGGCTACATCAGGAAGTGGGACTTAAGCCGGGGGATACGGGAATTATCTTCTCAGTGCTTTCCGTCTCCGCGCTTTTCGCCCAGGTGTGCTACGGCTTTATTCAGGACAAACTCGGCCTGCGTAAAAATTTGCTCTGGTACATCACCGTACTGCTGATCCTCTCCGGCCCGGCCTATATGGCGTTTGGCTACCTCCTCAAAATTAACGTCTTACTCGGCAGCATCTTCGGCGGGATTTATATCGGACTGACCTTCAACGGCGGTATCGGCGTGCTGGAATCCTACACCGAGCGCGTCGCGCGCCAGAGCCAGTTTGAATTCGGCAAGGCGCGGATGTGGGGCTCGCTGGGCTGGGCGGTGGCGACCTTCTTCGCCGGTTTGTTGTTCAACATTAACCCGCACTTAAACTTCGCGGTGGCCAGCTGCTCCGGACTGGTCTTTTTTTTCCTACTGGCGCGACTGCGGGTCTCTTCCGCGCCGCATGCCATGCAGGAGGCGGTATCCGGCGGTAAAGTCACGCTGGAAGACGCCCTGCGTCTGCTGACCCTGCCGCGCTTTTGGGCGCTGGTCTTCTTCGTCATCGGCACCTGCATCTACGGCGTTTATGACCAGCAGTTCCCGGTCTACTTCTCTTCCCAGTTCCCGACCCTGCAGGAAGGCAACGCGATGTACGGCTACCTGAACTCGTTCCAGGTGTTCCTGGAAGCCGCCGGTATGTTCTGCGCGCCGTGGCTGGTTAACCGCGTCGGCGCGAAAAACGGCCTGATCTTCGCCGGAATGGTGATGGCCATGCGTATGGTGGCTTCCGGGCTGGTGGAGGGGCCGCTGCTGATCTCCATCACCAAGCTGCTCCACGCCGTCGAGCTGCCGGTACTGCTGGTATCTATCTTTAAATACAACAGCTTAAACTTCGACAAGCGTCTTTCATCCACGCTGTATCTGGTCGGCTTTGCCTGCACCAGCTCGGTTATCGCGACGGTTCTGTCGCCGCTCGCTGGCTATAGCTATGAGAAATACGGCTTCGCCCAGTCCTATCTGATTATGGGACTGCTGGTGTTCTGCACCACCTTTATCTCCATCTTCTTGTTGCGCTCCAGTAAGTCCTCTTCGGACCCGCTAATGCCGCAAACTTCCGCTATCTGAATCAAAAGAGTAATGAATATGACGTATTCAATTTCCCGGGCTGAGCAAGAACTGCAGGCTAAACATGAACAGCTGAACCTGCGCTGGTATCCGCGCTATCACCTGGCCGCCCGTGCGGGCTGGATCAACGATCCCAATGGCCTGGTCTGGTTTGACGGCTGGTACCACGCGTTTTACCAGCACCATCCGTACTCCACCAAATGGGGGCCGATGCACTGGGGTCACGCGCGCAGTAAAGATCTGGTGCACTGGGAACATCTGCCGGTGGCGCTGGCCCCGGAAGGCCCCGAGGATAAAGACGGCTGCTTCTCCGGCTCCGCGGTGGTGGATGGCGATACGCTGGCATTGATTTATACCGGGCATAAATTTCATGGCGATCCCAGCGATGAAGCCAACCTTTATCAGGTGCAATGTCTGGCCACCAGCCGCGACGGGATTCACTTCGAGCGGCAGGGGATCGTGGTCGACACTCCGCCGGGCATGCACCATTTCCGCGACCCGAAAGTGTGGCGAGAAGGGGACAGCTGGTACATGATCGTCGGCGCTCGCGATGGCGACACCGGCCAGGTGCGGCTGTATCGTTCCGCCGATCTGCGCCAGTGGCAGGACGCCGGCGTCCTTGACGAGGCGGAAAAAGAGATGGGCTACATGTGGGAATGCCCGGATTTCTTCGCCCTCAACGGCAAGCATATTCTGATGTTCTCTCCGCAGGGGCTGGCGGCTAAAGGCTATCAAAACCGCAACCTGTTCCAGAGCGGCTATCTGCTCGGTGAATGGCGGCCGGGGCAGGCGTTTGTGCGTGAGGGCGAGTTTGTGGAAATGGATCACGGCCACGACTTTTATGCCCCGCAAAGCTTCCTCACTCCCGACGGCCGCCGCATTGTCATCGGCTGGCTGGATATGTGGGAGTCGCCGCTGCCGGAGCAGCAGGACGGCTGGGCAGGCATGTTGTCGCTGCCGCGTGAACTGAGCCTGAGCGCGGATAATCGACTGCAGATGCGTCCGGCGAAAGAGGTCGAGAGCATGCGCGGCGCCAGCTTCCCGTGGCCGGTGACGACCCTGAAAAACCAGCAGACCACGATGGTGGAGAACTGCGAAGCGATGGAGGTGATCCTGCACTGGGATGGCCTGAACAGCAGCGCCGAGCAGTATGGCCTCAGCTTCGGCGAAGGTCTGCGCGTTTACGTGGATGCGCAGATGCAGCGCCTGGTGCTCGAGCGGCACTATCCGCAGTATGGCCTGTGCGGCACCCGCAGCGTCCCGTTGAACGAAGGCGCCGATCTGAAGCTAAGGATATTCTTCGATAGCTCTTCCGTCGAAGTGTTTGTTAATGATGGCGAGGCCTGTCTTAGCAGCCGTATATATCCGGATGCCGATCGTCGCGAATTGTCTTTATTTGCCTGGAACGGTTCGGCTTATTTAACCGAAGCCGGCGCCTGGCAGCTGGAATAAGTTTTACTGAATAGTTGTTAATAACCCGTCTTCGACGATGGGCGGGTTATTATTGTCACTGTCGTCGAGCTTTACCCATAAATAAAAAATACTATTTAACTAAATAATAAAGGGTTATTCCGATGAATAAAATCTGGGTCGGGTGTGTTCTGACGTCTTTATTTACCCCTCTGGCTAATGCTCAGGCGCCGTTATCCCTTGAGGAGCGGCTGGCGCAAATGGAACAACGGCTAAAGGCGACAGAGCAGCGGGCGGCCAGCGCGGAGGCGGAAATCCGCGCGCTAAAAAAACAGGAGGCGCCAGCGACGACGGTGGCCAGCGCCGCACCGGCTAAACCCGCTTTACAACTTAATGATTATGGTGAATTAAAATTCTATGGCGATGTTGAGTTTAATATGGACGGCGCCAGCCGCACCGGTAGCCTGACGTCGGTGAAAACCAGCGCCAATAAAAACTGGGCGCCGGGAGATAAAGAGCGCTGGGATATTAACGGCCGTATTCTTCTGGGCTTTGATGGATTACGCAAAGGGGCTAACGGTAAATATGCCGGATTCAGCGTGCAGCCGCTGGCGGATATGAACGGTAAAATGAATCTTGATGATGCGGCCTTTTTCTTTGGTCAGCAGGATGACTGGAAAATTAAAATCGGTCGCTTCGAAGCCTACGATATGTTCCCGCTAAATCAGGATACGTTTGTTGAATATTCCGGCAACACGGCGAACGATCTGTATAGCGACGGCTACGGCTATATTTATATGATGAAAGAGGGGCGCGGACGCAGCAGCAGCGGCGGCAACTTCCTGCTGAGTAAAAATCTCGATAACTGGTATTTTGAGGTGAATACGCTGGTGGAGGACGGCAGCTCGCTGTTCGTGGACCAGAATTATCACGGCAACGCGCTGGATAACCGTAAAAATGTGGTTTACGTGCGTCCGGTCGCGGCCTGGCAATCCGGCGCCTGGTCGGTGGCGGCAGCGATGGAGAGTAACCTCGTTAATAATGCTTACGGTTATGAGAATCAGAATGGACGTTGGGTCGATCAGTCCAGCCGCACCGGCTACGGCATGACGATGAGCTGGAACACGCTGAAAACCGATGCCGAGGACGGGGCGGTGGTGAACTTAAGCACCGCGTATCTGGACGCGGCGGATGAAAAGGATTTCAGCGCCGGTATCAATGCGTTATGGCATCGCGTGGAGCTGGGCTATATCTATGCGCATAACAAAATCGACCAGTTTAATATGTCCGGCGTCAACGCGGAGTGTGATAGCGACTGCGCGATTCTGGCGCCGGGGCGCTACGACATTCACACCATTCATACCTCATGGCATTTGCCGAATATTATGGATATGCCGAACTTTAATATTTATCTCGGGGCCTATGCGTCATGGCTCGATTCATCGGCGATGAAAAGCGGCAACACCGATGAACGCTACGGTGCGCGGGTGCGGTTTAAATATTTCTTCTGACGGTCTTCCCGGGTCGCAGACGGCTGTAGCCCGGGCAGGCGCTTTGCGCCGCCCCCGGGAGCAGCGCGCAGAGAGGCATAATGTCCCGGAGGCGATGCTTGCGCATCTGTCCGGGCTACCGGCCCGCAGAGAGCGGTAGCCCGGCTAAGCACCGCGCGAGCCGGGACGTTGCCGAATCACTACACCTCTGCCAGATACAGCGCCGGCATACCCTCTTTATCGGAGGTAAACAGCACCCAGCGGTTATCCGGTGAAAATGACGGATGTGGATGCGTCGCCTGGCGCTCGCCTTCAATCACTTTCCAGGTGGAGTCGTGGCGGCACACCGCAGTCTGCTTATCGGCGGCAATATCAAACACCCAGATAAACGGATCGTTAAGCTGTATATCGCCGGTGCTGTGCGGCGCGCCGTCGCCGACTACCAGGGTGCCATCGTGATTGCTCATCAGATGTGAGCAGGGAGGAATGGACATCAGCTGGCGATTTTCCAGCGTTGCCGGGTCGGCGCTATACAGATAGCGATGCGGATCGTTTTCCTGATGCGCGACATAGTAAAGCGCGGATCCATCCGGCACCCAGAATTCGTGGGTAAAGCTCTCTCCCGACCGGTGCTGGCGAACCTTGCGCATATGGCTGCCGTCAGCGTTGATAAGCCACATTCGGGCATCGATAGCATCGCGCGGGCCTTCGTGGCAGAAGGCGATGGTGCCGTCATCAAACGGGCGGTAAATCGGGTGGCCGAGCCAGCGTTTTTCCTGCAATACCACGCGCTGCTCGCCGCTGCGCAGGTCGATATTAATCAGCCGGCACTCCGGCTCGGTGAAGTAGAATGCGCGGAACTTGCCCCAGTCGGTCAGCGGCTGCCAGTCGCTTTTTTTGATTTCGATACCCACCATCTGGCTGCAATCGCTATTGGCGACCCAGGTCCCGTAGGCCACCCATTGGTCATCCACTTGATACACCACCTGCTCCTCCAGCGAGGCCAGATCCACGCGGCGCAGCTGCTGGTTGTTTTTCACGTACCACAGCGACCGGTCGTCGGCGGAAAGGAAACCGCCAAAGGTGTTATCGCCCGGCCCGTCGGTGAGCTGGGTGGCCTGCTGGCCGGCGATATCGAGTAAATAGTAGTTCCAGTGGCCTTCAAACGCGCCGCCGAAAATCAGCTTGCTGCCGTCCCGGGTAAAGCATTTTTGATAGAAGTAGTTGCGGTGGCAGATAACATGCGGTGGCGTCATCCGGATCACCTGGTGACCGGTTTCGCTGTCCTGCGTATGCAGAAAGCTCAGCGGGATGATTTTGCCTTTCATGATTCATTCACTCCTTGCTAAAAAAATACCCCGCAGCCGGAGCTGCGGGGTAGGGACCGATAACGGGTTGTTAGCGCATCGCGCGGCGCAGGATGCGGTCAGACTGACGCTGGAAGTCAATTGCCGTCTCTTCTACGGTTTTCTGCCCGTAGTCGATGTACTGCAGAGAGGTGCCAAACTGGGCGACGATCTGCGGGTCATCAAAGTATGGCGACACCGAGAGTTTGGCCGGTAGGGACTGCGCCAGGCGCAGGCCAGATACCGCCGGATCGTCCTCTTTGATCGCGCCGTTTTCGGTCAGGTATTGCACCGCGACTTTGCTCAGCGGCACGCCGCGCTCAAGTCCCAGCGTCTCAACGCCTTCTTTGCTGTTCAGCAGGAAGTTGATCACCTTCGCCGCCGCTTCCGGATTTTTGGTGGATTTACCAATGGAGAGCATCTGCGCAGGTTTAAAGAACAGACCCGCGTCGGTGGCGCCCGGCAGCATCGGATAGCTGCCCAGCTCCAGCTTCGCCGGCGGCTTCAGGTTGTCGGAGTATTTGTTTATGGTGGAGTTCCACATATAGGTCCCCGCCCACTCGCCCTGAATCCACGGCTTCATTTCATACATATTGCTCTTACCGAACGAGGCATAGTACTTGGTGTCCGGCATGACGTGGCTGTCGATAAGCTTTTTATACATCTGGAAGAATTCGACCCACTGCTCTTTGCTGTAGGAGAATTTCTTGGTTTTTTCGTCGATAGCCGGCTGGTTGTACTTCTGAATCATATATGAATTGAGCAGCGCCAGGGTGTCCTGGTGCTCCAGCACCACCGGGTAATACTGTTTACCCAGCTTGCTCTCAAAGGTTTTACCCGCCGCCATCAGCTCGTCCCAGGTTTTCGGGTACTCGACGCCGGCTTTTTTCCAGGTCTCGTCGTTGAAGTAGAACACGCGCGCGGTGACGGAAATAGGGATACCGTTAAGTTTGCCGTCCACCGTGGTGGTTTGCAGCTCTTTGGCATCAAACTGGCTCAGGTCGATTACGTCCTTCATCTTATTCAGATCGTAGAAGCCTTCGCCGTTTTTCGAGAAGATCGGCAGCCAGTTCCAGTTAGTTTGCATCACGTCCGGCTCCGTGCCGCCGGCGATTTGCGTGGTCAGGCGCGAAAGGTGGCCATCCCAGCCGGTATATTCCGCTTTAACATTAATATCCGGGTTTTGTTTATGAAACTCTTCCAGCGCCTTCAGGGTCACCTGGTGACGGCCGTTGCCGCCCCACCATGACATACGCAGGTCGACATCCTTCGCCATGGAAGGTAACGCGGTAAGGCCCAAAGTTGCGGAGATTGCGGCGCTTAAAAGCACTTTTTTCATTTTAATACTCCAGGGTTCACAGAGAGATGTTCTGTTCAGTTTTGGCGTCAAAGATATGACATTTGTTGAGATCGAACTTGAAATGCACCGTGCGATGAAGCCCTTTCTCAATCATTGGCTTCGCTTCATCGGAAGGCACGCGGGCGGTCAGTTCATAATCGGCAACCTTCAGGTAGACGAAGAATTCATGGCCCATGTTTTCCACCCGCACCATTTCACCGGCGCAGGAGCCTTCAGCAAACGGTTCATCGGAGATGGAGACGAACTCCGGGCGGACGCCAAAGAACACCTGCTGGTTCTTATGGGTCTCGACCTTACTCTGCAATCTGTCGTTTAGCGGCAGCAGCCCGTCGCCAACGGTCAGATGCAGGCGACCCGCTTGCTCAACCAGCTTGCTGGGACGAATATTCATCTCCGGCGCGCCGATAAACCCGGCCACAAACATGTTTTTCGGCTTGTGATAGAGGTTGTCCGGGGTATCCACCTGCATGATATGGCCTAGCTTCATCACGCAGATGCGGTCGCCCATGGTCATCGCTTCGGTCTGATCGTGGGTAACGTACACGGTGGTCGCCGGTTTACCGGATTTCTTCAGCTGCTTATGCAGATCGGAAATACGGATGCGCATCGAGGCGCGCAGCTTGGCGTCAAGGTTAGAGAGCGGTTCATCGAACAGGAACACATCCGGTTTCTTCACAATCGCGCGGCCAACCGCCACGCGCTGTGCCTGGCCGCCGGAGAGCTGGCGCGGCAGACGATCCAGCAGCTCTTCCAGCTCAAGGATTTTCGCCGCTTCGTTAACCTGGGCCTCAATCTGATCTTTCGGCAGCTTGCTCAGCTTCAGGCCGAAGGCAAGGTTTTCGCGCACCGTCATATGCGGATAGAGCGCGTAGTTCTGGAAGACCATTGCGATACCGCGCGCTTTTGGCGCGAGGTTATTCACGATTTTCTCGCCGATCCGCACTTCGCCGCCGCTGATGGTTTCCAGACCGGCCAGCATGCGCAGGGTAGTGGATTTGGCGCAGCCGGACGGCCCAACGATAACCATAAACTCGCCGTCCGCGATTTTCAGATCGATACCATGTACCGCTTTGAAGCCGTTGGAGTAGACTTTTTCCAGTTTGTTGAAAATAACTTCAGCCATGATATTTCCCTCTTAACCTTTAATTCCGCTGCTGGTAACGCCCTGTACGAAGTAGCGTTGTGCCAGGAAGAACACGATGATGGACGGCAGAATGGAGATGCTCGCCATTGCCAGAATTTCGTTCCACGGAGCGCCTTCCGTGACGTCGATGGACATTTTCAGCGCCAGCGCGATGGGGTATTTATCCACGCTGTAGACGTAAATCAGCGGACCGATAAAGTCGTTCATGGACCACATGAACTGGAACAGCGCCACCGAGATAATCGCCGGTTTCAGAATTGGCACCACCACGTACCACAGCACCTGAATGGAGTTGCAGCCGTCAATCTGCGCCGCTTCTTCCATGTCGCGCGGAACGCCGCGCAGGAACTGAATCAGCATGAAGACGAAGAACCCCTGAGTGGCGAAGGCCAGCGGCAGGTACAGCGGCAGATAGCTGTTCAGCATGCCCATTTCACGGAACATCAGGTACTGCGGGATCAGCAGTACGGTGCTCGGCAGGAGCATGGTGGTGATCAGCGTGGCGAACCAGAATTTCTTCCACGGGATCTCGAAGCGGGCAAAGCCGTAGGCCACGATGGTGGAGGAGATAATGGTCAGCAGCACTTTCGGGATCACATACTTGAAGGTGTTCAGCATGTAGTGGCCGAAGTTGTACTCGGTGCCGGTTTTCCAGCCGTTGATAAAGCCATCCCATGTCGCGTGGGCAGGCCACAGGCTCAGGGTGGTGAAGATCTCGTGGTTCGGTTTGAACGACGCCGAGAACATCCATACCAGCGGGTAGAGCATCAGCAGGCCGACGAACAGCAGGATCACGTAGCGAATCGAGCGGCTGACTTTTTCACGACGCAGCGTCCGCGCGACTTCACGTTCGGCGATGTCCCTTGCTTCAGAGATTTGTTGGATATCAGCCATTTTTGCCTCCCTTATCGGCGGAGTAGAACACCCAATATTTTGAAGACTTAAACGCAATGGCGGCAAAGACCGCGACCACCAGGAACAGCACCCATGCCAGCGCCGCGCCGTAGCCCATATCGAAGTACTTAAAGGCAGTGTCGTAGATATAGAGCGAGAACAGATAGGTGGAGTAGGTAGGGCCGCCGCCGGTGATGACGTACGGGCCGGTAAACTCCTGGAACGCCTGAGTGGTCTGCATGATGAAGTTGAAGAAAATCACCGGCGTGATTAGCGGCACCGTGACCTTCATAAACATCTGCCATTTTGACGCGCCATCGATCATCGCCGCTTCATATTGTGATTGCGGAACGTTCTGTAGCGCCGCAAGGAAGATGACCATCGCCGAACCGAACTGCCAGACGCGCAGCAGGGTGACGGACATCAGCGCCAGCGAGGGCTCGCCGAGCCAGTTGACCGGGTCGAAGCCAAGTACGCCGATAAAGCTGTTCAGCAGGCCGTCGATAGCAAACAGCGCGCGCCACAGAACGGCGATCGCCACCGAGCTACCGAGAATGGACGGGATATAGTAGGCGGTACGGAAAAAACCGATGCCGCGCAGCTTAAAGTTGAGGACAAAAGCGATCCCCAGCGCGAAAGCCAGTTTTAACGGGATGGTTAAAAAGACATACGCAAACGTCACGCCCATCGATTTCCAGAAGAGGCCATCTTCGGTCAGCATGTAGCGATAGTTTTCGATGCCGTTAAACACCGGTGGACTCATCAAATCGTACTCAGTGAAACTGAGGAAGAAAGATGAAACAAAGGGAAAGGCGGTAAAGACTATCAACCCTATGATATAGGGGGATATCCATGCCAATCCCAGCATTCTGTTTTCATTCATACATACCTACCTGGCTTACGAGTTTGTAATACGGATTCGGGGTTACTGCCTTTCCCGCGGCCCATGCCGCCGGAAAGTTAATGCGTTCCTGGTATGTCAGCGGTGAATCATTCCTTGTTAACGGTGCGTGTGTTGAGCGTTTTTGCGCGCTTGTCGTCCCTGGAGAACATCTGTTTTTTGATTTTGTCTTACCCAGCGTCCTGATTTTGTAAAACGCCGTTTTAATTTTATTTTATTGCTATTTATTACGGAGTCATTCGGTTGATCGCGGAAATGTGATCAAAGTCGAAACGATGTTTCAAAAAGGTGCTGGCGCGCGCATTTTGCAGGAGGCCAGGTCATAGAAAAGGATGAGCGGCAGGCGCAGTGAGGCTATTCAGGCGGGATTAATTGCTCTGCTAATCATTATGCTACGACATACTTTATGACAATTATTATTAGCGGAAAAGTTCAGAAAATGGTGGGCATGCCTGGCATGCCCTGGGGCAGGAGAGATTACTTTTGCAGAAAATCCTGACGAACGGGGGTAAAGGTATCAAGAAGCGTGCCCGGCTTAAGGCAGACGCAGCCGTGCATAATTTCCGGCTTCTTATAGAGCGTATCGCCGGCGCTGACTACGTGCTTTTCATCACCGATGGTGAACTCAAACTCGCCGGAGAGCACATAGGTGAGCTGCTCGTGCGGGTGATTATGCATCGGCCCGATAGCGCCCGCTTCGAAGTTCACTTCAACCGCCATCATCTTGCCATCGTGCGCAAGGATGCGGCGGGTGACGCCATTGCCCAGATCTTCAAGGGTGGTCTCTTTATGAAAAATAAACATCCTCTGGTCCTGTAATTAAATGAAACAATGTTTCATTTAATCTATCGCATAATCTTCTAAAAGGAAACGATCGTCGGGAGAAGTGGAAAGTCGATCACAACTTTGTTTTACTGAAAACCTCACACAAGGAGGGATGATGAAAACGATTGGTCTGTTAGGCGGCATGAGCTGGGAATCGACGATTCCTTACTACCGGCTGATTAACGAAGGTATTAAAGCGCGCCTCGGCGGCCTGCACTCCGCCAGCCTGCTGCTGCACAGCGTGGATTTCCACGAAATTGAAGCCTGCCAGTCAAGCGGCGACTGGCAGCGCGCGGGCGAGATCCTCGCCCAGGCGGCGGCCGGCCTGCAGCAGGCGGGCGCCGAGGGGATCGTCCTGTGTACCAACACCATGCATAAAGTCGCGCAGGCGATAGAAACGCGCTGCGACGTGCCGTTTTTGCATATTGCCGACGCTACCGGACGAGCGATTATCGCAAAGGGCCAGCGCCGCGTTGCGCTATTAGGCACGCGCTATACCATGGAACAGGATTTTTATCGCGGCCGCCTGCAGCAGCAGTTTGCTATTGATACGCTGATTCCGGAAGCTGACGATCGCACGCGGATTAACCAGATCATTTTTGATGAACTGTGCCTCGGCGTCTTTAGCGAGCATTCACGCGACTACTATCTTCAGGTCATCGAGGCCCTGGCGGAGCAGGGGGCGGAAGGGGTGATTTTCGGCTGTACCGAAATCGGCCTGCTGGTGCCGGAAGAGAGCAGCCCGCTGCCGGTGTTTGATACGGCCGCGATCCACGCGGCGGACGCGGTGGAGTTTATGCTGTCGTGATGGGGGGGGGGCCGGATGTGGCTTAGCGCTTGTCCGGCCTGTGAGTGCAAGGTCGTGGATCGATAAGACGTGCGAGCGCCGTCATCCAACACTACCCGCGCTATTTTTGCCGCGTCAGCAGCTGCCAGGTGATATCCGACTCCAGCTGCGTTTCATCGTTATTTCCGCTAAATGCTGCCTCGCTGAGAACAGGAAACAGCGTCACGGTAAAGCTTATCTGCTTACCCGTTGGCACGGCGTTGTTGTCCACCGCCACCACGGTATCGTTATTGTGGATATACAGTGAGGCGGCAGACCCGCTCTCCGGCGTGAGGTTAATTTGATCGACGGTTTTACCGACGCGGTACGGTTTGCCGTCAACCATGACCTCGCTGACTTTAAAGGCAATACCGCCTTTCTGACCAAACTGAAAACGGCCTTTTTCGCCGGCCATGCCCAGCGCCTGAACCCCCATCTGCCGCTGATCCGGGCATGATGCGCTGATGGTCAGTTCACGCTCGGGCATTTTGTTCCAGCTTTGCTGCGTGGTGACAATATCTTCGCGGCGAAGTCGGGAGTAGTTTATCTCGGTCTGAGAAACGGTTATCTGGCAGTCGTTATCTTCCGCGCGGGCAAATGCGCACACCGCCAGCCCGCTGCCGATAAGCAGATATTTGATACAGTTTTTCATCGGCATTCTCCGTTGACCTCTTCGTAAAACGCCTCTTCATCGTGTTTATCACTCAAGGTCCAGGCAATCTTACAAATTCGATTGTTGTCATTGTCCATGGCGTACAGGGTGCTAACTTGCTCTACGTCGTTAAGGAAAACGTGGCCGTCATCGACGCTGGTGACGATGTAGTTGCCTTTTTCATCCACAATGGACAACCCTTTTGGCAGCGCGCTTCCATCGGCCTTTTTAACCCGAAGCATGACGCGCCGGCTGTTTAGCACCTTAAAGTTCACTTCGCTCACCGAAGCATGCGCAGCGGCAAGGTACTTGGTGCCGTTGGCCAGCGTCATACTTTGCGGCAGCTTGTTGGCATCAATCTCAATGCGTGAATTGCGCCACTCATTAAGCCCCGGGATCACTGCCTGGCCCCACTTATCGGTCCAGACGGTGCCCTGCGGCGTATTGATTTCCACCCCGGCTTTGTCTTCGCTCAGCTTTGCAATGGCAAAGGTGTCGTGAATGGGGTATGGCGTAAAGGTTACGCCGTTTTTGTGTACCGCAATACCGCCCGTCAGTGCGGCGTTATAGTTGCGCTGGTTATTACCGTTACTGCCGCCGCCCACGCTGAGCTGCGTGTAGTGAAGATTGCTACTGATGTTGCCGTTAAAACTGTTCTCGTTGCTGTCGTTGTCGCGATCGGCTGAGATGTAGTAATTGGTACGCGCTGACAGGGCCCCGGAATTCTGCACGCCGTAGCTGGTGCGGTTGCCCTGATTGCGCATATAGGAACTGATGCTCTGAGAGCCGCCGAGCGGAATGCTCAGGTTAACGTAAAGCATATCGTCGTCCTGGGCATCGTTGCTATTGCCGACCGAGCGTTGCCAGTTGACTGACACCGAGGCATATTTAAATGTTTTACCCCACGAAGCCAGCACGTAGCGGGAGTCTTCACCGTCGCTACTGGTCTGGTTATAGTTGAAACCGATGCTGAAGGTACCGAATAACCCGGAGGACCAGTTCAGGTTGGTAGAGTAGCTATTGTCGTAAGGCTGGAAATCATCGTTGAGCGCGTCAGCCAGTTCACGATAGCCGCCGCTGTAGTGGGCGATGCTATTCGATAAGTTCAGCGTGTCGCTCAAAGAGAGGGCGCTTTGTATTTCGGTTTTGAGACCGCTGTAGTTATCGCCAAACTGCGCCCGGCTTCCGGCAAGGCTGGTGGAGACACTCCAGCTATCGGTCAGCAGAATTTCTGCCCGCGCGCCGGTCGCCTGATAATCCTGAGCCAGTGCGCCTGAGGCATAAACGTTCAGGCGGGGTAGCATTCGCCAGCCATCGGAAATGTTGAACACCCAAGGGTCATCATAATCACCTTCAATATTCCGTACCCGACCCACAGACGCGGAAAGCCCCTGGGGACGGGCCAGCTGCTGCGCCCTCACGGCGGAGGCCGGTACGATAAAGCGGTTGGATGCGCCATCAGATTCAATGATGGTGACTTCAAGGTCGACGTTGCTGCGTACCGCCGGCACATCGTCCAGCGTGAAGGGGCCGGCAGGTACCAGGGTGTTAAATACCAGGCGGCCATTCTGACGGATTTCGACGCGCGCCTGGGAGGTTCGGGCGATACCTGAAACGCTCACGCCATTGCCGCTGCTCAGCAGAGCGCTGGTTGGCGTGAGCTGAACGCCCGTTATTGGCATGCCGCTCAGAACGTCAGAGCTGGCGTTGATTTCGCCGACCTGCATGGTCATTTTCTGCGCCGCGAAAACGTGCTCGGCGTAGGTGTAAATGCTTTCGGCGTTTTTATCGCCGTTGTCGTCGGTCATGATGTAGCGGCTGCGCAGCGCCCAGTCGGCAACGTTAAACCCGCCTTCGAGGCTGGCCTGCGAATAGCTGTTGCTTTCGCTGCCCTGATATTCATTGCGCGTGCTAAACAGTGAATAGTTGAGCATGCCCGCGCTGCCGCCGTGCTGGAAGTTTTTAATCTCGCCGTTCAGGCCATTAAGCGCTTCCGGCGGCAGATAGAGCTCAACGCTGTTCTGCCCGGGCAGGGCGTTCACCACGGCCTGTGCGTAGTCATCGTGAATATTGTGGCAGGCTTCAGCCGCTTTTAGCGGTACGGGCATTAGCCCGGCAAAATCAAGAAAGTCATTATCAATGCATAGCGTACCGTCTTCCCCAAATCGCACCGCGGCGGTGCCGCGATTTTTGCTATTGACCACCACCTGTACGGAGTGCACGCCCGGTAAATAGCGGGGCGTTTCGGCAAAGTAACGGTTGAGATCGGTGCTGAGACCGCGTGATTGCAGGATATCGGTATCGAACGTGACCTCACGGGCGCTGGCGTGGGAGGTATACATAAGTGCCAGCGCGCTCGCGACAAAATAGCTGAGGAGGCTTTTTTTATGCATCACTCAGTAACCTACTTTGCATTGAAATCGGCGACAAAGCTCGGTACTTCAACACCATAGCGGCTGGCCGGGAAGAATTTCACCTTGTTACTGCCGCTAACGCTTTTGGTCAGCGCAATATTCAGCGATTCGCCGGGCAGGATATAGGTTTTATTAATATTCCCCGCGATACCTGAGGGCTGGAAGATCACGTTCTGTGCCAGCCTGACCACGTATTTGCTCGGGTTAGTGACTTTTGCCGTCGTACCGGAACCGGACCATTGAAGGGTTTTCCAGGCATCGGTGACCACGGGAAGTTTTGCCGGACGAATTAATACTGGGATATCCTGGCGTATATTGATCCCAATTTTAACTTTCTTATCGTCACTTTTCGGTGGAATACCTTCAAAGGTGACGCGCTTATAATGTTCCACGTCGAGAGGCGCGTCGTTTTGCAAAATAAAACGCAGCTGCTGGGTCTGCCCCGGCTCCAGGCGGACTACCGGCTGGGTTGGAATAAGTTTTATGCCATTATCGTCGTCGGGAAGATTAACCACCGTCGTATATAATAGCGCGGGTGTATTATCGGTGTTTTTAACGTTTATCGTGCCGCTATGGGTGGCTTCGTCAATCACCAGCAAGCTGGTTTCCGGAACCATACCTGCGGCATTAACAGTTAAAGGAAGAGAAAGCGTTAATGCCAGGAACATAGCCGTACGTGAAAAAATACTTAACCGATTCATAATTTTCATCCTGAATGTAAAAGACACTCCGTGTCCGTTGATTTTTAACGGGTGGAATAGCGTTATTCCACCCTGATGGCAATAAAAGATTATAAATAATGCAAAGTAATGGTCGCCTGCCCTTTCAGCTCGGTATCATCCTTAATATTTAACGAGGCAGTGTCTTTTATCGACAGTGAAGTGGACAGTTTAAAAACCGCGCGACTAAAAGCGATAGGTTCTAAAGCGCCTGAAGATGCAACGGACACCAATGTGTAATCGTCATTTCTTTGCGAGGAGGGACCCGCAACCCATCTCCCCGGGCCCCAGTCAGCGTCCCAGTTAGAATGGTGATAAATAATACTGCCGACTTTACCATCGTAAGTTGGGCTCTGATCCATGAAAATAGCGTAGTTACCAATAGCTACACCATCATCAGTTTTACCCACCCCAAAGCTCTGATAGGTTGGAGGCGTTGCCATTGTACCTCCGCCAATGTCGACGGCTATCGGTGGGGAGGGCTGGCTGTCAGTTTCATTGTCAGTTGACGTCCAGGCGACCCTGGTCGGCGCTGTGCAATTGATGGTTAATTCAATAGCTTTAAAGCCCAGCGGGTTAACTTCTGTAGCAGAAAGCGCGCCCAGGTAAATATAGCCATAATCAACTTCGCCCCCGTTGCTTAATTCCGGCGTACAGGAAGCTGCGGTCAGCTTCCCCTGAACCTGTAATACCGCATTCTGTTCTGCCAGCGCGGAGCCGGTAAACAGCACCAGCGCGGCGGCAATCAGCGTTTTTTTCATCAGTTATTCCTTAACGTAATTCATGGATTCCGGAGAGCCTTACAGATAGCGCAGGCTGATCGTCAGCTGGCCGCTGAGGTCGGTATCGTCGGTGATGGCGAGGGTTTTGGTGTCCTGAATCGCCAGCGAGGTGACCAGCGGGAAGGTGGCGCTGGTAAAGGCCAGCGGCTCGACGCTGCCGGCAGTGGCGACGGTGAAATCGCGGCTGTTCAGGCCGGCGGTTAAGCCGTCGGTGCTTTTGGTCCACACGCTGTTGTTGCCGTCCATCACGATGGCGTCAACTTTGTTGGTATCGGCCACCACGCTGCCGACGTTGACGAACAAGGAATAGTTACCAATAGCGACATCTTTCGCTTTACCGACGCCGTAAGTCTGGCTGGCGTCAGATACGGCGCCGCCGGTGGCGTTACCGTTGTTGACGGTAATGCCGGCGCGGCTGTCCACGCGGTCATCGACAAGGTTCCAGGAGACTTTGGTGGCCGCGTCGCAGGTGATGGTGAGATCGATGGTTTTCTGCCCCAGCTGGTTAACGGCGGAGTCAGAGAGCTCGGAGGTGTGAATGGTGCCATAGTCAACGACACCGCCCTGGCTGAGTTCAGGGGAGCAGGCGGCATTGGTTAATACACCTTTGACTTTTAATACGGCCGTGGGGGCGGCAAGCGCGGAGGACGCGCAGGCCGCGAGAATAAAGGCCAGAAGAGTCTTTTTCATTTGTTAGTCCTTAACATAATAATGATCGACGCATTCATGCATCACGAAAGGTTTTCATTCAGGCGGCGGAAGATGATTATTCGTCAACGAGTCTGTTGAGATGCCTTATGAATGTGGCAGAAGTATATATCAGGAGGTATGGACTAGTGGACTTAGAAAATATTAAATAGACATTTACTATTTTTAAAATAGTTTCCGCGAATGATTTTGCTGTCATTTTACATGACAATCATCTTATTGTGCCGTGCGGCTTAATTTAATCAATACACATATATAATCTCTAATCTATTTATGTTATTGGCGTTATTTTAGGATTTGTTGATTAAGTTATTAAATGAGGAAACGATATGTGGAATTTCACTGATTAAATGGCGGCTGAAGACTTCAACCAGGGCTGAAGTCGGACGATGCTGCGGGTGAATCAGGCTAACGGTGAAGGGGACTGAAAGGCTAAAAGGACGAATAGCTATTCCGCTATGAGCATAGTCCAGCGCGGTCAGTGGGTTAACAACAGAAATACCTAACCCGGCACGCACCATGGCGCAAATAGAGGCTGCGCTGTGTGTTTCAATAACCATTCGGCGTTTGACCTGATGTTCGTTGAAGAGCGTGTCGAGTAACTGGCGGTAGCTATCGGTTCGCGACAGGCTGATATAGTTTTCTCCCTGAAAATCCTGCGGCGTTAACAGGCTTTTCCCGCATAGCGGATGGTTTTGAGGAAGTACGCAAACTTCATTGAGAGAAAGCAGTTCCGTCCTTTGAGTCCCCGCCGGCGTATGCAGCGTTTCCGTGATCCCTAAGTCGTGGCGCTGGGCCGACAACCACTCCTCCAGTAGCGGCGACTCTTGCGGCACAATTTGAATATTCACCTGCGGATAGCGCGCTAAAAACGGCGCCAGCAGCAGCGGCAATAGCGATTGCGAAAAGACCGGCAGACAGGCTATCGACAGCTCGCCCTGGCGGAACTCGCGCAGGCTTTCCGCGGCGCTGACGATTCTGTCCAGACCGTACCAGGAGCGCTGGACCTCTTCAAACAGACGTAACCCCTGGACCGTGGGCTGCAGGCGCCCGCGCGTCCGGGAAAACAGCGTCAACCCCAGCACCTTTTCAAAACGCGCCAGCTCGCGGCTGACGGTGGGCTGCGAGGTATGCAGCATGCGTGCGGCCTCGGTCAGATTGCCGGTGGTCATCACCGCATGAAAGATTTCAATATGACGCAGGTTGACGGCGGGCATGGGGGTTCCTTAAGTGGCGCAAGCCATATCATTTTTGCATAGACTGGCAATAAAACGATATTTTTTATTGCGTACGCGCTGTGGCGTAATCGTAAAAAACAGAAATAACGCACACACAGCACCGGAGTTCCTTATGCCACACTCGCTTTACGCTACCGATACCGACCTGAGCGCAGAAAACCTGCTGCGTCTGCCCGCCGAATTCGGCTGCCCGGTTTGGGTTTACGACGCGCAGATTATCCGCCGCCAGATTGCCCAATTGAGCCAGTTCGACGTGGTGCGTTTTGCGCAGAAGGCCTGCTCCAATATCCACATTCTGCGCCTGATGCGCGAGCAGGGCGTGAAGGTGGATTCGGTGTCGCTGGGCGAGATTGAGCGCGCGCTGGCGGCCGGGTACGATCCGCATCAGCATCCGGACGATATCGTCTTTACCGCCGATCTGATCGACGATGCAACCCTGGCGCGGGTGAAAGAGCTGCAGATCCCGGTCAACGCCGGCTCAATTGATATGCTGAGCCAGCTGGGCGAAGTCTCTCCGGGTCACCGCGTCTGGCTGCGCGTTAACCCGGGCTTCGGCCACGGCCACAGCCAAAAAACCAATACCGGCGGCGAGAACAGCAAGCACGGGATCTGGCACAGCCATTTAACGGCGGCGCTGGAAGTGATGCGTCGCTATCAGCTCCAGCTGGTGGGGATTCACATGCATATCGGTTCTGGGGTCGACTATGGTCACCTGGAACAGGTCTGCGGCGCGATGGTGCGTCAGGTTGTTGAATTCGGGCAGGATCTGCAGGCGATCTCCGCCGGCGGCGGACTGTCGATCCCGTATCACGAAGATGAAGAGGCGATCGATACCGATCACTACTTCGGCCTGTGGAACGCGGCGCGCGAGCAGATCGCTAAGCATCTGGGCCGTCCGGTCGCGCTTGAGATCGAACCGGGTCGCTTCCTGGTGGCGGAGTCCGGCGTGCTGGTTTCTCAGGTTCGCAGCGTGAAGGAGATGGGCAGCCGCCACTTCGTGCTGATTGACGCCGGTTTTAATGATTTGATGCGCCCGGCGATGTACGGCAGCTATCACCATATTACCGCTCTCGCCGCGGACGGCCGCGATCTGCGCGCCGCGGCGGAGGTTGAAACCGTGGTGGCCGGGCCGCTGTGCGAATCGGGCGATGTCTTTACCCAGCAGGAGGGGGGGAAAGTGGAAACCCGCCTGCTGCCTGCGGTGGCGCCGGGGGATTATCTGGTGCTGCACGATACCGGCGCTTACGGCGCGTCGATGTCTTCTAACTACAACAGCCGTCCGCTGCTGCCGGAAGTGCTGTTCGACAACGGCAAAGCGCGGCTGATCCGCCGTCGCCAGACCATTGAAGAGCTGCTCGCGCTCGAGCTGCTGTAAGGCGCTGCCCGATGGCGCTTCGCTTATCGGGCCCGCTAATTATGCGTAATACGGCCCGGTGGTGACCGACTCGCGCAGCACCAGCTTGCCGGTAAACGGCGGTATGGTCTCGATCGGCTGGCCGTTGGCCAGCTTGATGGCCTGATCGATAGCGGTGGTGATCATGTTATCGATCGGCAGATAGACCGTCGATAGCCCCGGCTCCAGCCATTTCGCGCTCGGCGCGTCATCAAAACCAAACAGCGAAATATCCTGCGGGATCCGCAGCCCTGCCTGATGCAGCGCTTTCGACGCGCCCAGCGCCATATCATCGTTACAGGAAAACAGCGCGCTAAACGGCGTTTTCTCTTCCAGCAGCTCGCAGCAGAGTTCATAGCCGCGGCTCATGGTGGAGTCGCCGTATTTCACCTTCGCCGGATCCCACTTGATGCCGTGCTTCTTCAGCGCGTTGCGATAGCCTTCCAGGCGAGCTTTACCCGTCGGCGTGTGCATCGGCACGGTCAAACAGGCAATATCGCGATGGCCCTGGGTAATGAGGTACTCAACCGCCTGAAACGCCGCGTCCTGCTGTTCGAAAAACACGCAGCGCTCCCGGGCCTGGCTAACGTCGCGGTTGATCACCACCAGCGGCATGGCGATAGACTCAATCAGCGACATAATCTTCTTTTCGCTCATATGGCGCGTGTAGAGCACGATGGCATCGCACTGGCGATCGGCCAGCATCTGCACCGCCTCTTCTTCACGCTCCGGCGCATCGTGGCCGTCGGTGACGATCAGCTGTTTGCCCCAGGCTTCCGTCTGGCGAGAAGCCTGCTGCAGCAGGCGGCCAAAATAGAAGCCGTCAAAGGTGGAAACCACCAGACCGATGCTGTTGCTCGTGCGGTTTGCCAGCGAGCGGGCGAGAAAGTTAGGCCGATAGCCCAGCTCTTCCATCGCCTTAAAAACCTGTTGGCGGGTACTCTCTTTCACCTGACCTGTGCCGTTCAACACGCGGGAAACCGTCGCTTTAGAGACGCCTGCGCGAATTGAGACATCCAGCATTGTAGCCATTCATCCGATTCCTGATATCACGTGGTGAACCGCAGTTTATCACAGACATTCAGGGGGATATGGCTTCATGGCGCGGTAAAAAACCATCGCGATCACGCTTTTACAGGAATTGATCGCAGGGAAAAGAAAACCGCAAATGCGGTATGCCAATTATCGCCTTTCTGGAATGCCAATGAACGGGTTGGGAGCTTAATCACAGAACTTATTCTCCTCAGTGGCTATTTTTTGGTATGCCAATAGGTGTTTGGCTGTACACCTGGTGCGCTAAAAGCCCTTAAACCTGAGGTATCCTCTATGGCATTGCAGGACAAACTGATCGACTCACTGGGGAGTTTCGCCACGAAATTCAACAGCTACCGCTACATCATGGCGATAAAATCCGCTTTTATTACCCTGATGCCGGTGATCATCGTCGGCGCCTTTTCGGTGCTGATCTCCAATATGGTGCTGGATCCGAAAAACGGACTCGCCAGCTTTCAGGCGCTCTCTTTTCTGGCGGCGCTGAAACCTATTACCAGCGCGATCAACTACGCCACCCTTAACTTTCTCAATATTGGCGCGGTCTTTCTTATCGGCATCGAGCTGGGGCGGATTAACGGCATCAAGAGCCTGTTCCCCGGTCTGCTGGCGGTGATCTGCTTTATCTGCGTGACGCCGACCACCGTCGAAATGATGGTCGACGGGCAAATGCATGAAGTGAAAGATGTGCTGCTGCGCCAGTTTTCCGATACCCGTAGCCTGTTCCTCGGTATGTTTATCGCCATTCTGTCGGTGGAGATTTACTGCTGGCTGGAGGGCCGCAAGGGGCTGAAGATCAAGATGCCGGATACCGTACCGCCCAACGTATCGGCGTCGTTCTCCGCCCTGATCCCGGCCATTATCACCACCACGGTGATTGCCACCTTTGGCTTTATTTTCCATCAGGCCACCGGCATGTACCTGTATGACGCGGTCTATCAGGTGGTGCAGCAGCCGCTGGAGCGGGTGGTGCAAAGCCTGCCGGGGATCCTGCTGCTGATGTTTGTCGCGCAGCTGTTCTGGGTTATCGGCATCCACGGCAACCAGATGATCAAACCGATCCGCGAACCGCTGCTGCTGGGAGCCATCACCGTCAATATGAGCGCCTTTGAGCAGGGCAAAGAGGTGCCGAATATCATCACCATGCCGTTCTGGGACGTTTATATGAGCATCGGCGGATCGGGACTGACGATTGGCCTGCTGATCGCGGTCATGATCGCCACCAAACGCAAAGAGATGAAAGAGATCGCCAAGCTGTCGATTGGGCCGGGTCTGTTCAATATTAACGAACCGGTGATTTTCGGCATGCCGATCATGCTCAATCCGATCCTTGCGATCCCTTTTATCATCACGCCGCTGGTGACCGGCAGCATTGGCTACTTCGCGACCGCCGCCGGCTTTGCCGGTAAAGCGGTGGTGATGGTGCCGTGGACCACCCCGCCGCTGATCAACGCCTGGCTCTCTACGGCGGGTTCGATGGGGGCGGTGGTGACGCAGCTTATCTGCATCCTGACCGCGGTGCTGATCTATCTGCCGTTCGTCAAAATAGCCTCCCGCCGCGCGGAAAACGCTCAGCGCCAGGCGGAGAACGGGCAGGCCAGCCAACAGATATGAGGACACAATGACGACAGTAAAGATGGCGATCCCCCACGACTTTATCCTCGGTGCCGCCGCTTCCGCGTGGCAAACCGAGGGCTGGAGCGGTAAGAAAGCGGGCCAGGATTCCTGGCCGGATCTCTGGTACAAGAACGACCGCCGCGTCTGGCATAACGGCTACGGCCCGGCGGTGGCGACCGATTTTATCAACCGCTTCCGCGAAGACGTGCAGTTGATGAAGCTGGCGGGGCTGACACACTACCGCACGTCGATTAACTGGTCGCGCTTTCTCACCGATTATGAAAACGTCACGGTCGATGAAGACTATGCGGCGTACTACGACCAGCTCTTCGATGAACTGCTGGCCAACGGCATCGAGCCGATGATCTGTCTTGAGCACTATGAACTCCCCGGCTATCTGCTGGAGCAGTACGGCGGCTGGGCGTCGAAAAAGGTGGTTGAGCTGTTTGTGCAGTACGCGGAGAAAGTGTTCGCCCGCTATCACCACAAAGTCACGCGCTGGTTCACCTTCAATGAACCGATCGTGGTGCAGACCCGCGTTTATCTGGATGCGCTGCGCTGGCCTTACGAGCAGAACACCGGCACCTGGATGCAGTGGAATCACCACAAGGTGCTGGCGACGGCAAAAGTGGTCCGGCTGTTTCGCGAGAAAGGCTATCGCGGCACGGTAGGCTGCATTCTTAACCCGGAGGTCACCTATCCGCGCTCAAAAGCGTCGCACGATGTACGCGCCGCCGAACGCTACGATCTGTTTTATAACCGGGTTTTCCTCGATCCGCTGGTCCACGGCCTCTACCCGCCCGAGCTACTGGCTCTGCTCGAACAGCACGGGGTCTCCTGGGATTATGACGCGGAGGAGCTGGCGATAATCCGCGACAACACCGTTGATGAGCTGGGGATTAACCTCTACTACCCGCATCGGGTTAAGGCTCCATCGCGCGCCTGGCATCCGCAGACGCCGTTCCATCCGGCTTACTACTATGAGCCCTTTGAGCTACCGGGGCGGCGGATGAACCACTCCCGCGGCTGGGAGATTTATCCGCAAATCGTTTTTGATATGGCGATGCGGATCAAGCAGGACTACCGCAATATTCCGTGGTTCGTGGCGGAAAGCGGCATGGGCGTGGAAAACGAAGGGCAGTTTCGCAATGGCGAAGGTACCATCGCTGACGACTACCGGATCCGTTTTATCAGCGAGCATCTGTGGCAAACGCTGCGCGCGCGGGAAGCGGGGGCCAACTGTCACGGCTACATGCTGTGGGCGTTTACCGACAACGTTTCGCCGATGAACGCCTTTAAAAATCGCTACGGGCTGATTGAAATCGATCTGCAAAATAATCGTGCGCGGCGGCCCAAGGCGTCCGCCAGCTGGTTCCGTAAGCTAGGCGAGAGCCGGGAATTGACGCTGGATATTGACGATGAGTGGCGCTAGCCGGGCTGAAATTTTGCTAAGATAGCGGCCGATATTGACTCGCAGGCTCATAACGCACAGGTGATATTGTGGAGAAGGCTATCATTCCGCCGGAAAAGAAACCCTACCAGGAAATAGGTGATGATTTACGCGCACAGATTGCGCAGGGGCGCTATCCCATCGGGTCGCGCCTGCCGCCGGAACGCAATATCGCCGAGACCTACGGCGTGAGCCGGACCATCGTCCGCGAAGCGCTGCTGATGCTGGAGCTGCAGGGGACGGTCGACATTCGCCAGGGCTCCGGGGTGTACGTGATGCGCATCCCGCACGAGGACGATAGCGAGGAAGAACAGATGTTGAGCAGCGACGTCGGGCCGTTCGAGATCCTGCAGGCCCGCCAGCTGCTGGAGAGCAATATCGCCGCTTTTGCCGCCAAAATGGCCACCCGCGCCGATATCGATAACCTGAAGCGGATTATTGAGCAGGAACAGCGGGCGATTGCCGCCAACGATACCAGCCAGGATAACGCCCGGCTGTTTCACCTGGTGCTGGCCGGCGCGACGCAAAATCAGATGCTGCTGGCGACGGTTGAGCGCATCTGGCTGCAGATGGACAGCAGCCCGCTGTGGCAGCAGTTCAACGTGCATATCGCCAGCCGGGCGTACCGGCTGAAGTGGCTCGGGGACCGGCAAACGCTGCTCGCCGCCCTGCGCCGACGCGATGTGATGGGGGCCTGGCAGGCAATGTGGCAGCATCTTGAAAATGTCAAAAACAGCCTGCTGGAGCTCTCCGATGAAGACGCGCCGGACTTTGACGGCTATCTCTTTGAATCGGTACCGATTTTTCAGGGAAAGCTGGTATGATTATTCACCCCCTCTACGCTGCGCCGCAGCACGCTTCATGCGTAACGGAGTGGCTCTGGCGAGCGTTTGGCGCTGACGCGCTGCCGCGGGCGTTCTTCGCCAGCATTGTCGAACATAGCCAGACGCCGGGAGCGCTGCCCATTACCTTTGTGGCCGTGGAGGGCGAGAGGCTGCTGGGCACCGTCGGCCTGTGGCGCTGCGATTTAATCAGCCGTCAGGATCTCTATCCGTGGATGGCGGCGCTCTACGTGGCGCCTGAGGCGCGCGGGCAGGGACTGGCGGGAAAACTACAGCAGCACGTCATCGGATATGCCAGAGCGCAGGGCTATACCGAGCTATTTCTCTACTCCGCCTGCCGCGATTTTTATGAGCATTTTGGCTGGCAGTATATCGGCGAAGGCCTGGATTATCCGGCCAGCGCCGTCAGTTTATACCGCTACGATTTATCGCTGTCGAGGGGCGCAATCACCGAGTGACGGCGGACCAGCGTGGGGCTGAAAAGGTGGGTAATCTCCGGCGTCGGGCGATGCTCCGCCAGCGCTAACGCCAGCTCCGCGGCCTGCGTCGCCATGGTGACAATCGGATAGCGTACGGTGGTCAGACGCGGGCGCACGTAGCGCGAAATCAGCACGTCATCAAAGCCAATCAGCGAAATCTCACGCGGCACATCAATCCCGTTATCGTTTAATACGCCCATCGCGCCGGCGGCCATCGAGTCGTTATAGCAGGCGACGGCGCTGAAGTTCCTGCCGCGGCCCAGCAGCTCGGTTATCGCCTGTTCTCCGCCGCTCTCATCGGGCTCGGCAAAGGTCACCAGGCGATCGTTGCACGGCAGATCGCTCTCTTTTAACGCTGCCCAGTAGCCCTGCAGCCGGTCTTCAGCATCGGAAATAGCGTGATTAGAGCAGAGGTAGCCGATGCGGGTGTGCCCCTGCTGAATCAGGTGGCGGGTCGCGAGCCATGCGCCGTAGCGGTCATCCAGCGCCACGCAGCGCTGCTCGAAGCCGGGCAGGATGCGGTTGATCAGCACCATGCCGGGGATTTGCTGCATCAGCGAGGCCAGTTCGTCATCGGGGATCATTTTGGCGTGGACCACCAGCGCCGCGCAGCGGTGGCGAATCAGCTGTTCAATCGCCTGGCGCTCTTTATGGAGGTTGTGATAGCCGTTACCGATCAGTAAAAAATTGCCGGTATTGTAGGCGACCTGCTCGACGGCTTTCACCATCGCGCCGAAGAAGGGGTCGGAGACATCGCCCACCACCAGGCCGACGGTTTCCGTTGACTGCTGCGCCAGCGCGCGGGCGTTGGCGTTGGGGTGATAATTTAGCGTTTCCATCGCGGCGCCCACCGACTGGCGCGAGGCTTCGCTGGCTTTCGGTGAATTGTTAATAACGCGGGAGACGGTAGCGACGGAGACTCCTGCGAGCCGGGCTACATCCTTAATAGTCGCCATACCAGGCCTTTTTTAGGGTAAGCGTTTACATGGCATTTATGTTACGGGAAAGCGCGGCAGATTCAAGGGTTGGTACTTTTGGGTTAATGCAATTGTGACGCAGATTAGCGTTGCGGGTGAAATAGTTACCCACAGGGGAGCGGAGAATGATTCCGGGAACGGACAATTCACACCTTTGCTTACACTTTGCGATTGGCTGTTGCGAATGTTCGCTGGTTTACCCATTCATTGCATTGATACTCTGGCTATCCCAGAGGTATTGATAGGTGGAGTCAACTTCAGGTTGACCACTTAATTACACCAGCCTGCGCAGATGCGCAGGTTTTTTTTTGCCCGCCGTTAGCCGTTGTTACAGTTCACGAAAAAAGTAATAACTGGTTGCACTTAGGCTCATTCCCTTGCGTTTTATGGCTGGCGCCGGCGGCGGGAAAAACGAGACAATCAGGATCCCAGAGGTATTGATTGGTGAGTTTTTTAAGTACGCTTTTCGTACTGATTATCTTGCACCGACCTGCGCGGATGCGCAGGTTTTTTTTGTCCTGAATTCCGCTCCTCCTGGTGCATTTTCCGTCCCTTCTCATGTAACCTGCTTTGACTGATTAACCGGTCAAACGGAGTTGTTATGCTTTTGGGATTTTTCAGACTACTTTTCAAAGGATTGTACCGGGTCAAGTTAACCGGTGACCCCCAGGCGCTGCACCAGCACAAGGTGCTGATCACGCCAAACCATGTCTCCTTTATTGACGGCGTACTGCTGGCGCTTTTCCTGCCGGTGCGCCCGGTGTTTGCGGTCTATTCCTCAATCAGCGATCGCTGGTTTATGCGCGCGCTAAAGCCGATTATTGATTTTGTGCCGCTGGACCCGACCAAACCGATGTCGATAAAACATCTGGTCCGCCTGATTGAGCAGGGGCGCCCGGTGGTGATTTTCCCGGAAGGGCGGATCTCGGTGAGCGGTTCGCTGATGAAAATTTACGACGGCGCCGCCTTTGTGGCGGCGAAGTCGCAGGCGACCATCGTGCCGCTGAGAATCGAAGGCGCTGAACTAACCCACTTTAGCCGCCTGAAGGGGCTGGTCAAGCGCCGCCTGTTCCCGCGCATTCAGCTGCATCTGCTGCCGCCGACGCATCTGCCGATGCCCGATGCGCCGCGCGCCCGCGACCGGCGTAAAATTGCCGGTGAAATGCTGCATCAGATCATGATGGAGGCGCGGATGGCGGTGCGCCCGCGCGAAACGCTGTATGAGTCGCTGCTGGCGGCCCAGGACCGCTTCGGCGCGCGCAAACGCTGCGTGGAAGATATCAATTTTCAGCCGGACACCTACCGTAAGCTGCTGACCAAAACTCTCTTCGTGGCGCGCATTCTGGAAAAATACAGCGCCCAGGGCGAAAAAATCGGCCTGATGCTGCCGAACGCCGGAATAAGCGCGGCGGTGATTTTTGGCGCGATTGCCCGCGGACGAATCCCGGCGATGATGAACTATACCGCCGGGGTCAAAGGCCTGAGCAGCGCCATTACCGCGGCGGAAATCAAAACCATCTTTACCTCCCGCACCTTCCTCGATAAAGGCAAGCTCTGGCACCTGCCGGAGCAGTTGACGCAGGTACGCTGGGTATTTCTCGAAGATTTAAAAGGCGAGGTTACCGCCGCCGATAAGCTGTGGATTTTTGGCCATCTGCTGATGCCGAAGCTGGCGCAGGTTACGCAGCAGCCGGAAGACGCGGCGATGATTCTGTTTACCTCCGGCTCGGAAGGTAATCCGAAAGGGGTCGTGCATAGCCATAAAAGCCTGTTGGCCAACGTCGAGCAGATTAAAACCATTGCCGACTTTACCGCCAACGACCGCTTTATGTCGGCGCTGCCGCTGTTTCACTCCTTTGGCCTGACGGTCGGCCTGCTGACGCCGCTGTTTACCGGCGCGGAGGTCTTTCTCTATCCCAGCCCGCTGCACTACCGCGTGGTGCCGGAGCTGGTATATGACCGCAACTGTACCGTGCTGTTCGGCACCTCCACCTTCCTTGGCAACTACGCCCGCTTTGCGAATCCGTATGATTTTTATCGCCTGCGTTACGTTGTCGCCGGGGCGGAGAAGCTGCAGGAAAGCACAAAGCAGATCTGGCAGGACAAGTTTGGCCTGCGCATTCTTGAAGGCTACGGCGTCACCGAATGCGCGCCGGTGGTATCGATCAACGTGCCGATGGCGGCGAAAGTGGGCACCGTTGGCCGCATTTTGCCGGGGATGGACGCGCGTCTGCTGGCCATGCCCGGTATTGAAGAGGGGGGCCGTTTACAGCTTAAAGGGCCGAACATCATGAACGGCTATCTGCGGGTGGAAAATCCCGGCGTGCTGGAAGCGCCCGCGGCGGAAAATCAGCACGGCGTAGTCGAAGCCGGCTGGTATGACACCGGGGATATCGTCAGCTTTGACGAACAGGGCTATGTGCGGATTCAGGGCCGCGCGAAGCGCTTTGCTAAAATCGCCGGTGAGATGGTGTCGCTGGAGATGGTCGAGCAGGTGGCGCTGGCGGTTTCGCCGGACAAAATGCACGCCACGGCGATTAAACAGGATGCCAGCAAAGGCGAGGCGCTGGTGCTGTTTACCACCGATAATGAACTGAATCGTGAAAAACTGCTGCGCTATGCCCGTGAACACGGCGTACCGGAGCTGGCGGTACCGCGCGACATTCGCTGGCTGAAGCAGCTCCCGGTACTGGGCAGCGGCAAGCCGGACTTTGTCACCCTTAAAGGCATGGTTGAACAGGCGGAAGGTTCGGATGAGTGAGTCAGTACACACTAACACGTCGCTGTATTCGAAAGGGATGATGGCGGTTATCTGCGCCCAGTTTCTTTCGGCGTTTGGCGATAACGCGCTGTTGTTCGCCACCCTGGCGCTGATGAAGCAGCTGTTCTACCCGGAGTGGAGTCAACCGGTATTACAGATGTTGTTTGTGGGCGCTTACATTCTCTTCGCGCCGTTTGTCGGACAGTTTGCCGATAGCTTTGCCAAAGGGCGAGTGATGATGGTGGCGAACGGCCTGAAGCTGATCGGCGCGGGGTGCATCTGCTTTGGCGTGAATCCGTTTATTGGCTATACGCTGGTGGGCATCGGCGCTGCCGCCTATTCTCCGGCTAAATACGGCATTCTCGGCGAGCTGACCACCGGCGATAAGTTAGTGAAAGCGAACGGCCTGATGGAGTCCTCGACCATTGCAGCGATCCTGCTCGGCTCGATGGCGGGCGGTATCCTGGCGGACTGGCATATCATGGCGGCGCTCGGCGTCTGCGCGGTGGTGTACGCCGGCGCGGTGGTTGCCAACCTGTGGATCCCGAAGCTGCCGGCGGCGCGTCCCGGGCAGTCGTGGCGCTTCAGGCCGATGACCCACAGCTTCTTTAGCGCCTGTACGACGCTATGGCGCAACGGTGAGACCCGCTTTTCGTTAGTCGGCACCAGCCTGTTCTGGGGGGCGGGCGTGACGCTGCGCTTCCTGCTGGTGCTGTGGGTGCCGGCGGCGCTGGGCATTACCAGCAACGCCATGCCGACCTACCTTAACGCGATGGTGGCGGTGGGGATTGTGCTGGGGGCCGGCGCGGCGGCGAAGCTGGTGACGCTGGAAACGGTGTCGCGCTGCATGCCCGCCGGGATATTGATTGGCGTGGCGGTCATCTTTTTCGCCATCCAGCAGGCGCTGCTGCCGGCGTTTGCCCTGCTGCTGCTGCTCGGCGCGTTCGGCGGCTTCTTTATCGTGCCGCTTAACGCCCTGCTGCAGGAGCGAGGGAAACATACGGTCGGCGCGGGCAACGCTATCGCGGTGCAGAACCTCGGCGAAAACGTGGCGATGCTGCTGATGCTGGGCCTCTATTCGCTGGCGGTGAGCATCGGTATTCCTGTCGTCGGCGTAGGGATTGGCTTTGGCGTGGTATTCGCCCTGGCGATTACTGCCCTGTGGATTTGGGGACGGCGTAAATAATCTCCTGGAGGCGGCGCGTCGCGCCTGTTCGGGCTACAAACGGCACGAACTTGTAGCCCGGACAGATGCGTAGCATCGCCTCCGGGGGCTTTTACGGCCTTACGGTGCCGGGTAGGTATAAACCTGATGCACCGCTTCAATCTCGGCTAAAACCTCTGCGCTCAGCTCCAGATGCAGGCTTTCGACGTTGGTTTTCAGCTGCTCCATGGTCGTCGCGCCCAGCAGGGTGCTGGCGACAAACGGCTGACGACGTACGAAGGCCAGCGCCATCTGCGCCGGGTCAAGGTTGTGCCGCTTCGCGATATCGACATAGGCCGCCACCGCTTTTTGCGTCTGCTCGCCGCTGTAGCGCGTAAAACGGCTGAACAGCGTATTGCGCGCGCCTGCCGGTTTTGCGCCGTTGAGGTATTTCCCGGTCAGCGTACCGAACGCCAGGCAGGAATAGGCCAGCAGCTCCACGCCTTCATACTGGCTGACTTCCGCCAGGCCCACTTCAAAGCTGCGGTTCACCAGGCTGTACGGGTTCTGGATCGTCACGATGCGCGGCAGGTCGTGCTTGTCCGCCAGATGAAGATAGCGCATCACGCCAAACGCCGTTTCGTTAGAGACCCCGATATAGCGAATCTTGCCGGCGCGCTGGAATTCGGCCAGCGCGTCCAGCGTATCCAGCAGGGTGACGACCGGGGCGGAATCGGCCCAGGTGTAGCCCAGCTTGCCGAAACAGTTGGTCGGGCGCTGCGGCCAGTGTACCTGATAGAGGTCGAGATAATCGGTCTGCAGGCGCTTCAGGCTGTCGTGCAGCGCCTCGCGGATGTTTTTACGATCCAGCTTGTGGTCAGGACGAATGCTGCTGTCGTTATTGCGGGCAGGGCCGCTCACTTTAGAGGCGATAATCAGCTTTTCGCGATTGCCGCGCTTCGCCAGCCAGTTACCGACGTAGGTTTCCGTCAGGCCCTGGGTTTCCGGGCGCGGCGGGACGGGATACATTTCCGCGACGTCAATCAGGTTAATGCCCTGACTCACCGCGTAATCGAGCTGCTCGTGCGCGTCTGCCTCGCTATTCTGCTCACCAAACGTCATTGTGCCCAGCCCCAGCGTGCTGATTTCAAGAGAACTGTGTGGGATACGGTGATACTGCATAGCCGGCTTCCTTTTTTATCAACAAGGTCAGGCGTTCCCCGACAAAGGAATATAAAAATGGCAGAGGGGGAGAAAAAGGGGAAGTAAAAAAATCAAAAAAGCCGGGCTGACGGAATCCGGCCTGATGAATCCTCGCGGACAGATCAGGTGTATCCCGACTTTTCTCTGAATGCTGAAGAATAAAGAACGCTGCTCAACGGTGCGATAAAACGCTAAATCGCGACCTGACGGCGGGACTTAACGTTTAATAATCTGCGAAACGTCGTCACGATTGATCTGCATTTTATTACCCTGCTGATCTTCGTAGCTGATAAGGCCGGTGTCGTCGTCTATGGCGGGTTTGCCGTCAGTCAGAATCATGCGACCATCTTTGGTTGCCATGACGTAATCGCTGCTGCAACCGGAAACCGAGAACGCCAGTCCTACGGCGGAAATCAATACTGCCCATTTTTTCATCGCTATCACCCCTATTATAGCCGCACCTCGTACCAGTATATTAATAGCCTGATTTGTGAGACATAAAAAGCAGTTAAGTCTTAAAAAAGAATTGCAGCCCGTTTCAGGGCTGCATTTTAGCGGGCTACAGCGGATTTTTTTTATTGCGCAGCAGGTTGAGACTTTCAACCGCAATCGAAAAGAACATCGCGAAATAGATGTAGCCTTTCGGCACGTGCACGTCGAAACTTTCGAGCATCAGCGTAAAGCCGACGAGGATCAAAAACGACAGCGCCAGCATTTTCACCGAAGGATGGCGGTCAACAAAATCGCCTATCGAACGGGCGGCAACCATCATCACCAGCACCGCGATAACCACTGCCGCCATCATAATAAACAGATGGTCCGACAGCCCGACGGCGGTGATCACCGAATCGAGGCTGAAAATAATATCCAGCAGCATAATCTGCACGATGGCGCCCATAAATGAATGGACGTTGGTTTTCAGCCCTTCTTCTTCGCCTTCAATGGATTCGTGAATTTCTTTACTCGCCTTCCAGATCAGGAACAGCCCGCCCAGCAGGAGGATCAGATCGCGGAACGAGATCTCCTGGCCTAGCACGGTAAAGAGAGGATTAGTGAGCTTGACGACCCACGCGATTGACGCCAGCAGCGCCAGACGCATGATCATCGCCCCCATCAGCCCAATACGGCGGGCGTGGGCCCGTTGCGCTGTGGGCAGTTTTGCCACCACCAGAGAGAGAAAAATAATATTATCGATCCCGAGCACTATCTCCAGCAGCGTCAGCGTACCAAGCGCCAGCCAGGCGTTAGGATCGGTTACCCATGCAAATAACATCGTTCAAAGTCCTGCAAAATAGAAAGATGCGATTATATGCAACCGCCACGGCAGAACAAAAAATTAATCATCTCCAGGCCGTTATTTCGAGGAGAGAAGGAAATGGCGGGCGAGCAGGGCGGCGGTAAAGTTTTTCTTCAGATAGAAACCGCGCGGTAGGGTGAGGATCGGTTCGCCGCGGGCGCCTACCGCCTCGGTCAGCGCTTTGCTGTTTGCCGCTTTCGGGCGCAGCTGCAGCACTTCGCCGTGGCGGGCGGTGATGCGCTCGACCTGGCCGAGGACGATCAAATCCATCAGCTCTTCCCAATCCATACGCAGCTGGCGATCTTCTTCTTCGCTGGGGCTCCACAGCAGCGGTGCGCCGACGCGGCGTTCGGCCAAAGGAATCGCGCGATCGCCCTCTACCGGTACCCACAGTACCCGCTTGAGCTTATGACGCACGTGGCTGCTCTCCCAGGTGACGCCGCTGTTGCCGGTCAGCGGCGCGACGCAGACGAAGGTGGTTTCCAGCGGGCGACCTGATGAATCGATGGGGATGGTTTTCAGCTCGACGCCGAGGGCGGCGAAATCCTGCTCCGGCTTGCTGCCTGCGCTGGCGCCAAGCCATATCTCCAGCAGGATGCCGATCCAGCCTTTATCACGCTTTAAATCGCGCGGAATCGGAATCCCGGCAAGCTGGGCCAGCTCCCCCAGCGAATATCCTGCCAGCTGCTGCGCCTGGGCCAGAAGCTGCTCCTGGCTTTGCGGGGGGGATAAGAGCGGCGCGATGGTCGGCATAGCGTAAAACCTCTGACTAAAAAGTGAGCAGTAATTTCATCCGTTGTGGATAGAGTTTACCTTTTCTTGAGTAAGTATGACAATTTGATGATTCATATGGTTTTTTTTGCGATTTTTTGCCGCGGTGAAAATGGTGAAACCGGGTTTTCCAGAACTGGTCACCGACAATGAACAGGATCTTACACCCTGTTATCCACAGAAAAATGGGATAACTGGGGAAAAGCCCCACTACTGTTTCCATTTACAGCCTTGACGTGAGATGAAAATCGAGTTTTTAGACAAAATATGCCCAGAGCACATGCGTAATCTGTGGATAAAACCAACATTGCTCGATCTTTCATCAGTTCCAGGATCTCTTATGTGATGATCGTCACGTTATACTGTGAATTATGAAATTTTAACATGCTAACTTTATGAAAATTAGGTCATTATAATCAGGTGCTATCGCTACGCTGTTCGGATGATTCCGGGTTTTCCCTGGTTAATTCCGTACTTCTTCACAACTCTATCCACAGAAAAAGTGAATAAAATCGTCCGGGTATGGCTTTCGCTGTTTATAACTCCGGGTATTACTGTGAGTTATTCAAATGTTATTCGATCTCATCCCCCTCACAGAGTGGTTTACCGTTTCCAACGAGTATGAAACAATCATTCACATTGAAGCTTATTTTGAGGTAGTCCGGTGATTGATGACGATGGCTACCGCCCAAATGTCGGTATTGTAATCTGTAATCGCCAGGGCCAGGTTATGTGGGCCAGGCGCTATGGTCAGCACTCGTGGCAGTTCCCGCAAGGGGGCATAAATCCAGGGGAATCAGCAGAGCAGGCGATGTATCGGGAATTGTTCGAAGAAGTTGGGCTAAGCCGTAAAGATGTGCGGATCCTTGCTTCAACCCGTAACTGGTTGCGTTACAAATTGCCTAAACGTTTGGTGCGTTGGGACACAAAGCCGGTATGTATCGGCCAGAAACAGAAGTGGTTTCTCCTGCAATTGATCGGCAGCGATGCGGATGTCAATATGCAAACCAGCAGTACACCTGAGTTTGATGGCTGGCGATGGGTAAGCTACTGGTACCCGGTGCGTCAGGTGGTGTCGTTTAAGCGCGACGTATACCGCAGGGTGATGAAAGAGTTTGCCAGCGTCACCATGGCGCTGGCGGAAAGCACGCCTAAGCCGCAAAGCGCGCCTGCATATCGACGTAAAAGAGGTTAAGCCACGCACATTATGCTCACTCGGTTGCGAGAAATAGTCGAGAAGGTCGCGAGTGCGCCGCGTTTAAACGAGGCGCTGGATATCCTGGTCACCGATATCTGCGCCGCGATGGAGACGGAAGTCTGTTCGGTTTATCTGGCTGACAATGACCGACGCTGTTATTACCTGATGGCGACGCGCGGGTTGAAAAAGCCGCGCGGGCGCATCGTTGCGCTCGCTTTTGACGAAGGTCTGGTGGGCCTGGTTGGCCGCCTGGCCGAACCCATTAACCTCGCCGACGCGCAAAAGCACCCCAGCTTTAAATATATTCCCGCGGTCAAAGAGGGCCGCTTTCGCGCCTTCCTCGGCGTGCCGATTATCCAGCGGCGTCAGCTGCTCGGCGTGCTGGTTGTGCAGCAGCGCGAACTGCGCCAGTTTGACGAAAGCGAAGAGTCCTTCCTGGTCACCCTGGCCACGCAAATCGCCGGCATTCTCTCTCAATCCCAGCTGAACGCGCTGTTTGGTCAATATCGTCAGACCCGCATCCGCGCGCTGCCCGCCTCGTCAGGCGTGGCGATTGCCGAAGGCTGGATGGACGTCAGCCTGCCGCTGATGGAGCAGGTTTATGAAGCCTCGACGCTCGATACCGCTTCCGAGCGCGAGCGGCTGACCGGCGCGCTGGAAGAGGCGGCGAATGAGTTTCGCCGCTACAGCAAACGCTACGCTGCCGGCGCGCAGAAAGAGACGGCGGCCATCTTTGACCTCTATTCGCACCTGCTTTCCGACGCGCGCCTGCGCCGCGAGCTGTTCGCTGAAGTGGATAAAGGCGCGGTGGCCGAATGGGCGGTGAAGAAGATCATCGAGAAATTCGCCGAACAGTTTGCCGCGCTCAGCGACGGCTATCTGAAAGAGCGCGCGGGCGATCTGCGCACGCTGGGCCAGCGGCTGCTTTTCCATCTCGATGACAGTATCCAGGGGCCCAATACCTGGCCGGAGCGCATCGTGCTGGTGGCGGATGAACTGTCGGCCACCACCTTAGCGGAGGTTCCTCAGGATCGTTTAGCCGGCGTGGTGGTGCGCGATGGCGCGGCGAACTCCCACGCCGCGATTATGGTGCGCGCGCTGGGCATTCCGACGGTGATGGGGGCGGATATTCAGCCTTCGCTGCTGCACGGCCATACGCTGATTGTCGACGGCTATCGCGGCGAGCTGCTGGTGGATCCCGAGCCGGTGCTGCTGCAAGAGTATCAGCGCCTGATCAGCGAAGAGAACGAGCTTAGCCGCCTGGCCGAGGACGATCTTGAACGCGCTTCCGAACTGAAAAGCGGCGAGCGGGTAAAAGTCATGCTCAACGCGGGCCTGAGCCCCGAGCATGAAGAAAAACTCGGCAATTTCGTCGACGGTATCGGTCTTTACCGTACCGAAATCCCCTTTATGCTGCAAAGCGGCTTCCCTTCCGAAGAGGAGCAGGTTGCCCAGTATCAGGGCATGCTGCAGATGTTCAACGAGAAATCGGTGACGCTGCGCACGCTGGACATCGGCGCGGATAAACAGCTGCCGTATATGCCGATCAGCGAAGAGAATCCGTGCCTTGGCTGGCGCGGTATTCGGATCACGCTCGATCAGCCGGAGATCTTTCTGGTACAGGTCCGCGCGATGCTGCGGGCCAACGCGGCAACCGGAAACCTCAGCATCCTGCTACCGATGGTCACCAGCCTGGATGAAGTGGATGAGGCTCGTCGCCTGATCGATCGCGCCAGCCGCGAAGTGGAAGAGATGATCGGCTACGCCATTCCCCGCCCGCGTCTTGGCGTGATGCTGGAAGTGCCGTCGATGGTCTTTATGCTGCCGCAGCTGGCGAACCGCGTTGATTTTATCTCCGTTGGCACCAACGATCTGACCCAGTACATTCTGGCGGTGGATCGCAACAACACCCGGGTCGCCAGTATGTATGACAGCCTGCATCCGGGGGTACTGCGGGCGCTGGCGATGATTGCCCGCGACGCCGAGCGTTTTGGTATCGACCTGCGCCTGTGTGGCGAAATGGCGGGCGATCCGATGTGCGTGACGATCCTGATTGGCATGGGCTATCGTCATCTGTCGATGAACGGTCGTTCGGTGGCGAGAGTGAAGTATTTGCTGCGGCGCATCGATATCAATGAAGCCCAGGAGCTTTCCCAGCGTAGCCTGGAAGCGCAGATGACCGCCGAAGTGCGCCATCAGGTCGCGGCTTTTATGGAGCGACGCGGACTCGGCGGCCTGATTCGCGGCGGCCGCTAGCGCGGGCTACGGTTCATGAATTTGTAGCCCGGGTAAGGCGTTAGCCGTGACCCGGGACTACGCTGACGAGGTTCGGGCGGCCTGAGGGTCAGGTAGCCCGGACAGGCGCAGCGCGCCGCCTCCGGGAATGCTCAGCCGCGAATTCGCATTCGTATACATATCTTTTACATGTCCGGCGCGGATCGCCCTTCGCGCTTATGCTATCATTCGCAGCCTTTGGAGCGCCCGTTTCTGACGCGCGCGAACGATCCCCGCTGTCCACTTTCGGCGGAATAACAAGTGTTTATGGTGACAGATGAATAGTGGCTACCTGCATTTTCCGGAGTTTGATCCGGTAATTTTTTCCATTGGACCGGTCTCCCTGCACTGGTACGGTCTGATGTACCTGGTTGGGTTTGTTTTTGCGATGTGGTTGGCCACCCGTCGGGCCAATCGTCCGGGCAGCGGTTGGACAAAAAACGAAGTTGAAAACCTGCTGTACGCCGGCTTCCTCGGGGTTTTCCTCGGCGGGCGTCTTGGCTATGTCTTCTTCTACAACCTGCCGGTGTTCCTCGACGATCCGCTCTATCTGTTCCGCGTCTGGGACGGCGGTATGTCCTTCCACGGCGGCCTGATCGGCGTGATTCTGGTGATGATCATTTTCGCCAAACGCACGAAGCGTACCTTCTTCCAGGTTTCCGACTTCATTGCGCCGCTGATTCCGTTTGGCCTCGGCGCCGGGCGTCTGGGCAACTTTATCAACGGCGAACTGTGGGGGCGCGTCGATCCGAACTTCCACTACACCATGATTTTCCCCGGCTCTCGGGCGGAAGACCTGGCGCTGCTGCCGTCGCATCCTGAGTGGCAATCGCTGTTCGATACCTACGGCGCGCTGCCGCGTCATGCTTCGCAGCTCTATGAGCTGGCGCTGGAAGGCGTCGTCCTGTTCCTGATCCTGAACCTGTTTATCCGCAAGCCGCGTCCGGCCGGTTCCGTTTCCGGCCTGTTCCTCATTGGCTACGGTCTGTTCCGCATCATCGTGGAGTTCTTCCGTCAGCCCGATGCCCAGTTTACCGGCGGCTGGGTACAGTACATCAGCATGGGGCAGATTCTTTCGATTCCGATGGTGCTTGCGGGTATCATCATGATGGTCTGGGCGTACCGTTGTCGTCCGCAGCAACAAAATTCTTGAGGAACCATGAAACAGTATCTTGATTTGATGCAGAAAGTGCTCGATGAGGGCACGCAAAAAAATGACCGCACCGGTACCGGCACCGTCTCCATCTTCGGTCACCAGATGCGTTTTAACCTGCAGGAAGGATTCCCGTTGGTGACGACCAAGCGCTGTCATTTACGCTCCATCATCCATGAACTGCTGTGGTTCCTGCAGGGTGACACCAACGTGGCGTATCTGCACGAAAACAACGTCACTATCTGGGACGAATGGGCGGATGAAAACGGCGATCTGGGGCCGGTTTACGGTAAGCAGTGGCGCTCCTGGCCCGCGCCGGACGGCCGTCATATCGACCAGATCAGCACGGTGATGGAACAGCTGAAAAACGACCCGGATTCTCGCCGGATTATCGTCTCGGCATGGAACGTCGGCGAGCTGAACAAAATGGCGCTGGCCCCGTGCCACGCGTTCTTCCAGTTCTACGTCGCCGACGGCAAGCTCTCCTGCCAGCTCTATCAGCGCTCGTGCGACGTATTCCTCGGCCTGCCGTTCAATATTGCCAGCTACGCGCTGCTGGTGCATATGGTGGCGCAGCAGTGCGACCTCGAAGTGGGCGATTTTGTCTGGACCGGCGGCGATACGCACCTGTACAGCAACCACATGGAGCAGACGCATCTGCAGCTGAGCCGCGAACCGCGGGCGCTGCCGAAGCTGGTGATCAAACGTAAGCCGGCATCGATTTTCGACTACCGTTTTGAAGACTTCGAAATCGAAGGCTACGACCCGCATCCGGGGATTAAAGCGCCGGTGGCGATTTAATCCGGAAGTGACGACGAAAAACCGGCGCCTGCGAGCGCCGGTTTTTTTATGCCTCAGCCGGGCCGACGGCCAGCTTTATTCCCCCGACGGAACGCTTTTTTGCGAGCAGATTTCCTGCACTGTTGAAACCCGCTGCAACGCCTTTAATACTCTCCGGCGCGCGCCGCAAACCCGTATTTTACCGTTCGAATAAAGCCTCAATGCTCCGCATACTCGACCCATGAACAGAGAACATGGCTATACCCTGATTGAAACCCTGCTCACCATGGTCGTGGTTGTCATTCTCGGCGCCAGCGGGCTGTACGGCTGGCAGAGCTGGCAACGGCAGCAGCGCCTGTGGCAAACCGCCTGCCAGGTCCGCGACTACCTGGTACTGCTACGCGATGACGCCAACTGGCACAACCGCGACAGGGTATTAAGCGTCGGCCAAAGCGCGGAGGGCTGGTGCCTGAGCGCCAGCGGGGCGATGGCCGACTGTCTCCTCAGGGACGCTTTCACGCTGCAACCGCTATGGCCGGAGGTTTCGCTCAGCGCGATGACGCCGGGGCTGGGGTTTTATGGCCTGCGTAATACCGCCTGGGCCGGGCATATCCGCCTGCAAAGCGCGGCGGGCGGCTGGAACATTATCGTTTCTCACTGGGGGCGCATCCGCCTGTGTCGCGGCGAGGAGACGGCATCGTGTCTGTAAAACAGCGCGGCTTTTCCCTGCCGGAAACGCTGATCGCGATGGCCATCAGCTCCGTGCTGCTGCTCGGCAGCGCGCGTTTTCTTCCGGCGCTGCAGTGGGCCGCGCTTCGCCAGACCCGGCAGCAGTCGCTGGAAAATGAGCTCTGGCAGCGAATCTACACCGTCGCGAAGCATCTGCAGCGCGCCGGATACTGCCGCGGCCGCTGTTACGGGCAGGCGCTGTATATCGCAAAGGGCGGTGATTGCCTGCTGGTGAGCTGGGATAGCAACAGCGATGGCGTCTGGAATAGCGCGCCGTCATCGGAATCGGATACCACCGGGTTTCGCCTGCGCGATGGCGCGCTGGAAACCCTGCGCGGCGCAAGCGCCTGCAGCGGCAAAGGCTGGGAGAAAATGACCAACCCGGCGGCGATTCAGATCACCGCGTTTCAGGTTACGCGCCTGGAGAGGGCGGGCTTCGCGCCTGAATTATCGATTACCCTTGCGGCGCACTCGGTCGCCGACCCGCAAATCCGCGCGCGGGCGGAATACGGCGTAACGGGATATAACCTGTGAATCGCCAGCGCGGGCTCTCTTCGCTGCTGATGGTGCTGCTGCTGTTAGCGCTCGGCACGCTATTACTCCAGGGGCTGCACCAGCAGCAGCGTTCGCTGTTAGCGCAGACGGCCAGCGAAACGCGGGCGCTTGGCGATGCCGCTGACGCGCATTCCGCGCTGCAGTGGGGAAAGGGGCTCGTCTGGCCGCTTCAGGAAACGGTTAGCTGCCAGCAGAACGCGGCGCTCGGCTGGCGCGCCTGCCTGCGAGTCTTTAGCGACGCCTCGGTATTGCTGATTGGCGGCAGCGGTGGCGGCGGCATGCTGCTGTGGCAGTCAGGCGCAATCGAACAAAACCGCGTCCGTTTTTCGTCCCACGGCTGGAGCGATTTTTGCCCGTTAAAGGAGGCGAGCCTATGCCAGATGCCCTGAGGTGGCAGAGAGGGTTTAGCCTGCCCGAAACGCTGCTGGCTTTAGTCTTGCTTATCGCAACCGTGACTGCGCTGGCGGGCTATCAGCGTGGGCTGGCCAACGGCTTTATGCAGCTCAACCAGTACCGTCAGCTGTGGCGCGATGCGTGGCGATTCAGTCAGCTTAGCCCACCGGTGATTCCCGAGAATCGCCAGGTATCCCGCATGCAGACATCGGTGCAAAGATGTGTCAGCATCACGGTAACGATCACGATGCCCGCAGCCAGGCGGGCGCAGATGACCCGGCTGCACTGCCCGGTCAGTCAGTAGCCAGGAGCGAATATGTTAAGGGTGTACCACTCAAACCGTCTGGATGTGCTTGAAGCCTTGATGGAGTTCATCGTCGAGCGCCAGCGGCTGGATGACCCTTTTATGCCGGAAATGGTGCTGGTACAGAGTACCGGGATGGCGCAGTGGCTGCAGATGACGCTGGCGCAGCGCTTCGGGATTGCGGCCAACATTGAGTTCCCGCTACCCGCCAGTTTTATCTGGGACATGTTCGTGCGGGTGTTAAAAGATATTCCCGGAGAAAGCGCGTTCAGCAAGCAAAGTATGAGCTGGAAACTCATGACCCTGCTACCGCAGCGGCTGAACGATGAAGCCTTTACGCTACTGCGCCACTATCTGCACGACGATAGCGACAAGCGCAAGCTGTTTCAGCTGGCCGCCAGAGTGGCGGATCTCTATGACCAGTATCTGGTTTATCGCCCCGAGTGGCTGATGCGCTGGGAGGCCGACCAGCGCGTTGACGGGCTTGGAGACGCGCAGGAGTGGCAGGCGCCGCTGTGGAAAGCGCTGGTGGAATATACCGCTGAGCTGGGCCAGCCGCTGTGGCATCGCGCCAATTTATACCAACGCTTTATCAGCGCGCTTGAGGCCGCCGAACAGCCGCCCGCCGGGCTACCGTCGCGGGTGTTTATCTGCGGGATTTCGGCGCTGCCGCCGGTATACCTGCAGGCGCTCCAGGCGCTGGGTAAGCATGTCGATGTATATGTTCTCTTCACTAACCCGTGCCGCTACTACTGGGGCGACATTAAAGATCCGGCATTTCTGGCAAAGCTGCTCTCCCGCCAGCGCCGCCACCACCGCGAAACGACGCGAGAGCTGCCCCTGTTTCGCGATACGCAACAGGCTCCGGGGTTATTCAACGATGCCGGGGAACAGGATGTCGGCAATCCGCTGCTGGCCTCCTGGGGCAAGCTGGGGCGCGACTATATCTACCTGCTGGCGGGTCTTGAGCGCTATGAAGAGCTGGACGCCTTTGTCGATATCGCGCCGGATAACCTGTTGCATAATCTTCAGGCGGATATTCTCGAACTGCGTAATGCGGCGGTGGCCGGGCGCAGCGCCGAGGAGTTTGCCAACAGCCGCAGCAAGCGGCTGCTGGCGGCGGACGACCGCAGCCTGACGATTCATGTCTGCCATAGCCCGCAGCGCGAGGTTGAGGTGCTGCACGACCGGCTGCTGGCGATGCTCGAAGAGAATCCCGAGCTCACGCCGCGCGATATTATCGTCATGGTGGCGGATATCGATAGCTACAGCCCCTATATTCAGGCGGTCTTCGGCAGCGCCAGCGGCGAGCGCTGGCTGCCGTGGGCGATATCCGACCGGCGGGCCCGCGAATCGCATCCGGCGCTGCAGGCGTTTATCACCCTGCTTTCGCTGCCCGACAGCCGCTTTGCCAGCGAAGACGTGCTGGCGCTGCTGGATGTGCCGGTGCTGGCCGCGCGCTTTAACATTAACGAAGAGGGGCTACGCTACCTGCGCCAGTGGGTTAACGAATCCGGCGTACGCTGGGGAATGGATGACGACAACGTGCGTGAACTCGATCTCCCGGCTACCGGCCAGCATACCTGGCGCTTTGGCCTGACGCGTATGCTGTTGGGCTACGCCATGGACAGCAGCGAAGGGGAGTGGCGCTCGGTGCTGCCTTATGATGAGTCGAGCGGGCTTATCGCCGAGCTGGTGGGCAACCTGGCATCGCTGCTGATGCAGCTTAATCTCTGGCGCCGCGGGCTGGCCCAGGATCGCCCATTAGCCGAGTGGCTGCCGGTATGCCGCGACCTGCTGAACGACTTCTTCCTTCCGGACAGCGAAACGGAAGCCGCCCTGGCGCTGATAGAACAGCAGTGGCAGGCGGTGATTGACGGCGGCGTCGACGCGCAGTATGGCGAAACGGTACCGCTCTCTTTGCTGCGCGATGAGCTGTCCCAGAGGCTCGATCAGCAGCGCATCAGCCAGCGCTTTCTCGCCGGCCCGGTTAACATTTGTACCCTGATGCCGATGCGTTCGATTCCTTTCAAGGTGGTCTGCCTGCTGGGGATGAACGACGGCGTTTATCCGCGCACCCTGGCGCCGCTGGGCTTCGATTTAATGAGCCAGAAGCCGCAGCGCGGAGACCGTAGCCGCCGCGACGACGACCGCTATCTGTTCCTTGAAGCCCTGATGTCGGCCGAGCAGAAGCTCTATATCAGCTATATCGGCCGTTCCATTCAGGACAATAGCGAGCGCTATCCCTCCGTTCTGGTTCAGGAGCTGGCGGACTACATCGGCCAGAGCCACTGTCTGGAAGGGGACGAAGAGCTGGACTGCGATGCCAGCGAACGGCGGGTCAAAGAGCACATCACGCATCTGCATACCCGCATGCCTTTCGATGCCGCCAATTTTCTGGCTAATGAAGATCAAAGCTATGCCCGGGAATGGCTGGCGGCCGCCAGCCAGCAGGGGGAAGCGCACGGCGCGTTCATCCAGCCGCTACCGGTACCGGACATCGATCACTTACCGTTCGAACAGCTGCTGCGCTTCTGGCAGCATCCTGTTCGCGCGTTCTTTCAGCAGCGGCTGCGGGTGAATTTCCGCTCGGAGGAGAGCGAGATCCCCGACGATGAACCTTTTACCCTCGAAGGGCTGAGCCGCTATCAGCTGAACCAGCAGCTGCTCAATACGCTGATTGAGCAGCAGGACGCCTCGGCAATGTATCGCCGCTTCCGTGCCGCCGGCGAGCTACCCTATGGCGCGTTCGGCGAACTGGCCTGGGAGACCCAGCGGCAGGAGATGCAAAATCTGGCCGAACGGGTGATCGCCTGCCGCCAGCCGGGGCAGAGCATGGAAATCGATCTGCAATGCAGCGGAGTCAACATCACCGGCTGGCTGCAGCAGGTACAATCCGACGGTTTGCTGCGCTGGCGGCCTTCGCTATTAAGCGTGGCGCAGGGGATGCAACTTTGGCTGGAGCATCTTGTCTATTGTGCTAGCGGCGGAACCGGCGAAAGTCGGCTGTTTGTGCGCAAAGAGGGCGAGTGGCGTTTTCCACCGCTGGCGCAGGAGCAGGCCCAGGGCTACCTCAACGATCTGGTTGACGGTTACCTGCAGGGAATGTCCAAACCGCTGCTGCTGCTGCCGGAAAGCGGCGGCGCATGGCTAAAAGTCTGTTATGACGCCGAAAAGGATGTCATGTTAATGGACGAAGAGACGCAGCAAAAAGCGCGCAGTAAATTTCTTCAGGCTTATGAAGGGAACATGGTGGTCAGCGGCGAAGGTGCCGACGTCTGGTATCAGCGCCTGTGGCGCACGCTGGAAGCGGAATACTATGAAGAGATCCTGACGCAAACGCAGCGTTATTTGCTACCGGTGTTTCGTTTCCATCAGTCCGAATAACATTGTAATAGTATAAAAATTGCGCACTGGATGGCAGTTCATTTATGATGCGCAACGAATCACGGACTGATGTTTATAAAGGCTGCCAATTATGCAGCGCCAGGTTTGTTAATGATGAGGTCCGTGAATGCCCCGCAGTTTATGGTTCAAGGTTATTGTTTTACTGGCCGCCCTTTGGGCGCCGTTAAGTCAGGCAGACACCGGATGGCAACCGATCCAGGAAACCATCCGTAAAAGCGAAAAAGATACCCGTCAATATCAGGCGATCCGCCTCGATAACGGTATGGTAGTGCTGCTGGTTTCCGATCCCCAGGCGGTAAAATCGCTGTCGGCGCTGGTCGTTCCCGTGGGATCGCTGCAGGATCCCGCCGAGCATCAGGGGCTGGCCCACTTCCTGGAGCATATGACGCTGATGGGCTCGAAAAAGTATCCCCAGCCTGACAGCCTCGCCGAGTATCTCAAAATGCACGGCGGCAGCCACAACGCCAGCACCGCGCCGTATCGCACCGCCTTCTATCTCGAAGTGGAAAACGATGCCCTGGACGGCGCGGTCGATCGCCTGGCCGACGCCATCGCCGCGCCGCTGCTGGATAAAAAATATGCCGATCGCGAGCGTAATGCGGTTAACGCCGAGCTCACGATGGCGCGTACCCGGGACGGGATGCGAATGGCGCAGGTTAGCGCGGAAACCATTAACCCGGCGCACCCCGGCTCGCAGTTTTCCGGCGGTAACCTTGAAACGCTGAGCGACAAGCCCGGCAAACCGGTGCTTGACGCCCTGCACGCCTTTCGCGATAGCTGGTATTCCGCCAACCTGATGAAAGCGGTGATCTACAGCAACAAGCCTCTGCCGGAGCTGGCGAGCATCGCGGCGGCCACCTACGGTCGCGTGCCGAACCACGATATCAGCAAACCGGAGATTACCGTCCCGGTGGTGACCGATGCGCAAAAGGGCATCATCATTCACTACGTCCCGGCGATGCCGCGTAAAGTGCTGCGCGTGGAGTTCCGCATTGATAACAATAGCGACCAGTTCCGCAGCAAAACCGACGAGCTGGTGACCTATATGATCGGTAATCGCAGTCCCGGCACGCTCTCAGACTGGCTGCAAAAGCAGGGGCTGGTTGAAGGGATTCGCGCGGACTCCGACCCGGTGGTGAACGGCAACAGCGGGGTGCTGGCTATATCCGCGACCCTGACGGACAAAGGTCTGGCGCACCGCGATGAAGTGACCGCGGCCATCTTCAGCTACCTCAATCTGCTGCGCAGCCAGGGAATCGATAAGCGCTATTTTGATGAGCTGGCCCACGTGCTGGCGCTCGACTTCCGCTACCCGTCCATCAACCGCAATATGGATTACGTCGAATGGCTGGCGGACACCATGATCCGCGTGCCGGTCGAGCATACGCTGGACGTTGTCAACATTGCCGATCGCTACGATCCGCAGGCGATCGAAGACCGCCTGGCGATGATGACGCCGCAAAACGCCCGCATCTGGTACATCAGCCCGAAAGAGCCGCATAACAAGACCGCCTACTTCGTCAATGCGCCCTATCAGGTGGATAAGATCAGCGAGCAGACCTTTGCCGACTGGCAGCAGAAGTCCAGCGCCATCGACCTCAAGCTGCCGGTGCTGAACCCCTATATTCCGGATGATTTCAGCTTAATCAAAAGCGACAAGGCTTACCCGCATCCGCAGCTGATTGTAGATGAACCGACGCTGCGGGTGATTTACGCGCCGAGCCAGTACTTCGCCAGCGAACCGAAAGCGGATATTTCGCTGGTTCTGCGTAACCCGCAGGCAATGGACAGCGCCCGCCGGCAGGTGATGTTTGCGCTCAATGATTATCTGGCGGGCATTGCGCTCGACCAGCTCAGCAACCAGGCGGCGGTCGGGGGGATAAGCTTCTCTACCGGCGCGAATAACGGCCTGATGGTTAACGCCAACGGCTATACGCAGCATCTACCTGAGCTGTTTAACGCCCTGCTCGACGGTTACTTCAGCTATACGCCAACCGAAGAGCAGCTGGAGCAGGCTAAATCCTGGTACGCCCAGATGATGGATTCGGCGGATAAAGGCAAAGCCTACGATCAGGCGATCATGCCGATTCAGATGGTTTCTCAGGTGCCGTACTTCCAGCGCGAAGAGCGTCGGGCGCTGCTGCCATCGATCACCCTGAAAGAGGTGCTGGAATACCGCGATAATCTCAAGGCGAAAGGGCGACCGGAGCTGATGGTCATCGGTAATCTTACCGCCGATCAATCCACCGCCATGGCGCGGCAGATTCAAAAACAGCTGGGCGCCGACGGCAACGAGTGGTGCCGCAACAAAGACGTTCTGGTCGATCGTAAACAGCTGGCGATTTTTGAAAAAGCGGGCAACAGTACCGATTCCGCGCTGGCCGCCGTCTTCGCGCCGCCGGACGTGGACGAATACGCCAGCTCTGCCGCCAGCTCGCTCCTCGGGCAAATCGTACAGCCGTGGTTCTATAACCAGCTACGTACGGAAGAGCAGCTGGGCTACGCGGTCTTCGCCTTCTCGATGAACGTTGGCCGCCAGTGGGGGATGGGCTTCCTGCTGCAAAGCAGCGATAAGCAGCCGGCTTACCTCTGGCAGCGTTTCCAGGCCTTCTTCCCCACGGCGGAAGCCAAACTGCGGGCAATGAAGCCGGAAGAGTTTGCGCAGATTCAGCAGGCGTTGATCGGTCAGATGCTGGAAGCGCCGCAAACGCTGGGCGATGAAGCGTCGAAGCTGAGCAAAGATTTCGATCGCGGTAATATGCGCTTCGATTCACGTGATAAAGTAGTGGCTCAGATTAAACTGCTGACGCCGCAAAAGCTTGCCGACTTCTTCCATCAGACGGTGGTGGATCCGCAGGGCATGGCAATTCTCTCCCAGGTTTCCGGTAGCCAGAATGGCAAGGCGGAATACGCGCATCCGCAGGATGGCAAAGTCTGGGAGAACGTCAGCGCATTGCAGAAATCCTTACCCCTGATGCGAGAGAATGAATGACCGACACCGCCGAGTCTCTTGACCCACTGCGCTTGCCCCTGACGGGCGAGCGCCTGATAGAAGCCTCTGCGGGCACAGGAAAAACCTTTACCATTGCCGCCCTCTATCTGCGGCTGCTGCTGGGGCTGGGCGGGGAATCCGCCTTTCCCCGCCAGGTCAGCGTGGAAGAGCTGCTGGTAGTGACCTTTACCGAAGCGGCGACCGAAGAGCTGCGCGGGCGTATTCGCAGCAATATCCACGAGCTGCGTATCGCCTGCCTGCGCGAAAGTACCGACAATCCCCTCTACGCCGGGCTGCTGGCGGAAATCGCCGATAAAACCCAGGCGGCGCAAACGCTGCTGCTGGCCGAACGGCAGATGGACGAAGCGGCGGTATTTACCATTCACGGCTTCTGCCAGCGGATGCTGAGCCTTAACGCCTTTGAGTCCGGCATGCTGTTCGAACAGCAGCTGATTGAAGATGAATCCCGCCTGCGCTATCAGGCCTGCGCCGACTTCTGGCGTCGCCACTGCTATCCGCTGCCGCGTGACATCGCGGCGGTTATCCACGAAGCGTGGAAAGGGCCGCGCGATCTGCTGAAATCCATCGACCGCTGGCTACAGGGAGAGGCGCCGCAGCTCAAATCGCCGCCGCCGGCTGACGAAACGCTGGCCGAACGCCATCAGCAAATTATCGAACGCATCAACGCGCTGAAGCAGCAGTGGCTGGCACAGGTGGGCGAGGTTGAGGCGGTGCTGGAAAACTCGGGCCTCGACCGGCGCAAGTTTAATCGCGGCAATCAGGGGAAATGGCTGGAGAAAGTGACCGCCTGGGCCCAGGAAGAGACCCTGAGCTACCAGCTTCCGGATGCGCTGGAGAAGTTCTCCCAGGCCTTCTTGCTTGAGCGCACCAAAGCGGACGGCGCGCCGCCGGTACACCCGCTGTTCAGCGCGGTAGAAGCGCTGCTGGCGACACCGTTAACCTTGACCGATCTGGTGATTGCCAGGGCAATGGTTGAAATCCGCGAAGCGGTCGCGCGGGAGAAACGCCGCCGCGGCGAGCTGGGCTTTGACGATATGCTTAGCCGCCTGGATGACGCCCTGCGCGGGGAGAGCGGCGAAGCGCTGGCCAGCGCGATTCGCCAGCGCTTTCCGGTAGCGATGATCGACGAATTTCAGGATACCGACCCCCAGCAGTACCGAATCTTTCGCCGCATCTGGCGGCGTCAGGCAGACACCGCGCTGCTGCTGATTGGTGATCCCAAGCAGGCCATTTACGCCTTCCGCGGCGCGGATATCTTTACCTACATGAAAGCGCGTGGGGACGTCACCGCCCACTATACGCTCGATACCAACTGGCGCTCCGCGCCGGGGATGGTTGATAGCGTCAATCGCCTGTTTAGCCTCAGCGATAACCCCTTTATGTTCCGCGAAATCCCGTTTATGCCGGTGAAGTCGGCCGATAAAAACCAGGGGCTGCGCTTTACCGTCGATGATGCTGCGGTACCGGCGATGAATATCTGGCTGATGTCGGGCGAGGCCGTCGGGGCGGGGGATTACCAGGCGTTTATGGCCCAGCTGTGCGCGGCGCAAATTCGCGACTGGCTCAGCGCGGGCCAGCAGGGCAAGGCGCTGCTGTGGCGCGGTGAAAAAGCTGAACCCGTGCGGGCTTCGGACATCACGGTGCTGGTGCGCAATCGTCAGGAGGCGTCGTTAATTCGCGATGCCCTTCAGCTGCTGTCGATTCCCTCCGTTTATCTCTCCAATCGCGATAGCGTGTTTGAAACCCCCGAGGCGCAGGAGCTGCTGTGGGTGCTGCAGGCGGTGCTGGCCCCCGAGCGGGAAAATACCCTGCGCAGCGCGCTGGCGACCGCAATGTTCGGCCTCAACGCGCAGGACATTGAAAACCTCAACCAGAGCGAACGGGCCTGGGATGAGCTGGTAGAAGAGTTTAGCGGCTACCGGCAAGTCTGGCGGCAGCGCGGCGTGATGCCGATGCTGCGCGCGCTGATGACCGCGCGGCGTATTGCCGAAAACCTGCTGGCGACCAGCGGCGGCGAGCGGCGCCTGACCGATATCCTGCATATCAGCGAGCTGCTACAGGAGGCGGCGAACCAGCTGGAGAGCGAACATGCGCTGGTGCGCTGGCTGGCGCAGCATATCGCCGAGCCGGATAGCAACGCCTCCAGCCAGCAGATGCGCCTGGAGAGCGATAAGCACCTGGTGCAGATCGTCACCATCCATAAATCGAAAGGGCTGGAGTATCCGCTGGTCTGGCTGCCGTTTATTGCGCGTTTCCGTAAACAGGATCAGGCGTTTTATCACGACAGAACTTCCTTTGCCGCCGTTCTCGACCTGGGGCAGGCGGAGGGCAGCATGGAGCTGGCGGAGGCCGAACGCCTGGCCGAAGATCTGCGCCTGCTTTACGTCGCGCTGACCCGTGCGGTCTGGCACTGCAGCCTTGGCGTTGCGCCGCTCAGCACCCGGCGCAGCGACAAGCCCGGCGCCAGCGATTTTCACCACAGCGCGCTGGGCCGCCTGCTGCAGGGCGGGGAAGCGATGGATGCCGCAGGGCTGATGGCCCGCCTGCAGGCGTTCTGCAGCGGGGAGATCGCCCTGCAGCTCCCGTATACGGCTGCGCCAACGCCGTGGCAGGCTCCGCAGGCGGCGCTACCGCCGCTTTCAGCCCGTTTGCTCGCGCGTTCGGTGACCGATGACTGGCGGGTCACCAGCTACTCCGGCCTGCAGCAGAATGGACACAGCGCGGCGCAGGATCTTCTGCCGCGTCTGGATGTCGATGCCGCCGGCGTCGGTGAGGTCGCGGAAGAGCCGCAGCTTACTCCGCACCAGTTCCCCCGCGGCGCGTCGCCGGGGACGTTTCTCCACAGTTTGTTCGAAGATCTCGATTTTACCCAGCCGGTTCCCGCCGACTGGATGGCGGCCAGGCTCCAGCTGAGCGGCTTCGAGGAAAAGTGGACCCCGGTACTGACCGCATGGCTCGACGGCGTGCTGCGTACCCCTCTGCCCGGCGCGGGCATCGCCCTTAATCAGCTGAGCGAAGGCGATAAACAGGTGGAGATGGCGTTTTATCTGCCCATCGAACAGCCGCTGGATCCCCTGCGTCTGGATGCGCTGATTCGTCAGTACGATCCGCTCTCCGTGGATACCCCAACGCTCGATTTCCGCCAGGTGCGTGGGATGCTGAAAGGCTTTATCGACCTGGTGTTTCGCCACAACGGCCGCTATTACCTGCTGGATTACAAATCCAACTGGCTGGGGGAAAATCGCGAGGCCTATACCCAGGACGCGATGCGGCAGGCAATGCGTTCGCACCGTTACGATTTGCAGTATCAGCTCTATAGCCTGGCGCTGCACCGATATTTACGCCACCGCATTGCCGATTATGATTACGAACGCCACTTCGGCGGCGTTATTTATCTCTTTTTACGCGGCATGGACGGGCAGGACGGCGGGCAGGGTATCTTCGCCACCCGGCCGGCGCTGCCGCTGATTAACGGCCTCGATGCGCTGTTTGCCGGGGAAACCCAGGAGGTTGTGCTATGACCATGGATGAACTGTTACTGCAGGCGGTTGAACAGCGCCTGCTGCGCCCGCTGGACGTCCAGTTTGCGCTCATGGTGGCGCAGGAGGCGCATCCGGCGGTGAAGCTCACCGCCGCCATTCTCAGCCGCGATGCCGGTGAAGGCCACGTCTGCCTGCCGATTTCCCGTCTCGCCGAGGATGAGCTGCTGAGCGCAAAAGCGGCAGGCCTGAGTGAGCAGATCCTTGAGCTGACCGGCGCCCCGGACGGCTGGCTGCCGCTGCTTAACGATGCTGAGGCGGTCAGCGGCGGTGAGCGCCCGACGCCGATGATCCTCTGCGGCGAACGGCTTTACCTCAACCGCATGTGGCGCAACGAATTAACCGTCGCGCGCTTTTTCAATGAGGCCAATCAGGTGCTGGAGGTGGATGAAGCCCGGCTGGCTTCGACGCTCGATGCGCTGTTTCCGCCCGCCGAGGAAACGGACTGGCAAAAAGTGGCGGCTGCGGTCGCCCTGACCCGACGGATTTCGGTGATTTCCGGCGGTCCGGGTACCGGTAAAACCACGACCGTCGCTAAACTGCTGGCCGCGCTGATCCAGACATTCTCCAGCCCGCGCTGCCGGATTCGCCTGGCGGCGCCGACCGGTAAAGCCGCGGCGCGCCTGACCGAGTCCCTCGGCGCTGCGCTGCGCCGCCTCCCTCTCAGCGACCAACAAAAGGCGCTGGTGCCCACCGAAGCCAGCACCCTCCATCGCCTGCTGGGCGCGCAGCCCGGCAGCCAGCGGATGCGCTATCACGCCGACAACCCGCTGCATCTTGACGTGCTGGTGGTGGATGAAGCCTCTATGATTGACCTGCCGATGATGTCGCGCCTGATCGACGCGCTGCCTGAGCACGGAAGGGTGATTTTCCTTGGCGACCGCGATCAGCTGGCGTCGGTAGAGGCCGGAGCGGTGCTGGGGGATATTTGCGCCTGGGTTAATGCAGGCTATACCCCGGCGCGGGCGGCACAGCTCGCCCGGTTGACCGGCCAGCCGGTACCGGCGGGCGAGGGCAACGTTGCCGGTGCGCTGCGCGACAGCCTGTGCCTGCTGCAAAAAAGCTACCGTTTTGGTCGCCATTCCGGTATCGGCCATCTGGCGTGGGCGGTGAACAGCGGCGAGCGCAGCGCGGTACGCGCAACGCTGCGTCAGTCGTTCGACGATATCGCCCTGTATCCGCTGAGCGCCACCGAAGAGTATGAAGCGATGCTGAATCAGGCGCAGGCGGGCTACGGCCGTTTCCTGCAGCTGCTGCGCGCGCGGGCTGAGCCCGAGGAGATGATCGCCGCCTTTGGCGAATTCCAGCTGCTGTGCGCGCTGCGCGAGGGGCCGTATGGGGTCAGCGGCGTGAACGAACAGCTGGAGCAGATGCTGAACCGCAAGCGGGCGATCGCGTTACCGCGGCATTCGCGCTGGTATGAAGGACGGCCGGTGATGATCTCCCGCAACGACAGCGCGCTGGGGCTGTTTAACGGCGATATCGGCATCGCGCTGGAAAGAGGCGATGGCCTGCGCGTCTGGTTCCCGATGCCCGACGGCAGCATCAAGTCGGTACAGCCAAGTCGTCTGCCGGAGCACGATACCGCCTGGGCGATGACGGTGCATAAATCGCAGGGATCGGAGTTCGATCACGCGGCGCTGATCCTGCCTTCGCGCAGCGTGCCGCTGGTAACCCGCGAGCTGGTTTATACCGCCATTACGCGTGCGAAACGGCAGCTGTCGATCTATGCCGATGAGCAGGTGCTGACTCAGGCGGTGGCTGCGCGTACCGAACGACGCAGCGGCCTGACGGATATCTTTTCCGCCCAGTGAGGTTTTCCCCGGTCGGCCGCGCGCCTTCCGGGGAGAAGGGATCAGGCCAGGTCTGCCATCAGCACCTTGGAGCGGCGCTGATAGTTGTACATCTCTTTTTTGCTCTCCGGCAGCAGGTCAACGTCGACCGGCGTAAATCCGCGCTCCTGGAACCAGTGAATGCTGCGGGTCGTAAGAACAAACAGCTTGCTGAGGCCCATTTGCTTCGCCTGCGCGGCAATGCGTTCGAGCAGCACTTCGCCGCGCGATGAGCTGCGGTAATCCGGATGCACCGCCACGCAGGCCATTTCGCCGATCTTCTCTTCCGGGAAAGGATAGAGCGCGGCGCAGGCGATGGTGGTGTTGTCGCGCTGAATAATGGTGAATTTATCGATTTCCATCTCCAGCTGTTCGCGCGAACGCCTGACCAGAATGCCCTGCTGCTCCAGAGGGCTAATCAGCTCGAGGATGCCGCCGATATCATTAATGGTGGCGCGGCGGATCTGCTCGGCGCTCTCCATCACTATCTGGGTACCGATACCGTCGCGTGAGAACAGCTCCTGCAGCAGGGTGCCGTTTTCCTGATAGCTGATCAGGTGGCAGCGGCGCACGCCGCTGCGGCAGGCTTTTACCGCGCCGCGCAGAAAGCGCACGGTGCCGGAGCTGTAGTCTTCGTCCGCTTCCATCTCTTCCACCCGCGCCTGGGCTTCGTTGGGGAACAGCTCAGGGACGATCTCGCCATCCTGATTGTGAACCCCCTGCGATGAGCAGAAGCCGATCATCTTTTCGGCTTTCAGCTTAATCGCCAGCTGGGTCGCAATCTCTTCGGAGGTCAGGTTAAAACTTTCGCCGGTGACCGACACCGCAACCGGGCCCATCAGCACAATCGCGCCGTTATCCAGCTGGCGGTGAATGGCTTCTTCATCGATGCGCCGGATGCGCCCGCTGTGGCAGTAGTCTACGCCGTCATCCACGCCTAACGGCTGCGCGATAATGAAGTTGCCGCTGACCACGTTGATATGGGCGCCCTGCAGTGGGGTGTTGTTGAGGCTCATCGACAGGCGAGCGGTAATTTCCAGCTGCAGCATGCCCGCCGCCTGCTTAACCAGCTCGAGCGTTTTGGCGTCAGTCACTCGGGTTTGTTTATGATAAACCGGCTCGTGACGATGCTCCGCAAGGTTGGCATCGATCTGCGGGCGGGCGCCATAGACCACCACCAGACGAATTCCCAGGCTGTGAAGCAGGCCAATGTCATTGACTATACTAGAGAAATTATCATGCTCGATGGCTTCTCCGCCCAGCATGATGACAAACGTTTTACCCCGATGGGCATTAATATAGGGGACAGAATGGCGGAATCCCTCTACCAGTTCGGTGCGACGTTCCTTCACCATGACACAACCTCAATGCATGATTATTCGTAATTACTGTATTTTTATTCTGTTTCGCCGGCAAACGCAAGCCCCAATTTTTGGCTGAGCCGGGAAAACAGTGTGAGCCAAATCAGGGTGTCAAAGATTGTTTACCCTTTTATAGATGACAGGTTATGCGCCTTTCGTTAAAGTTTCCGGTCAATCTGTTTGTTTTAAATACGAATGATTTCTTACTGCTTGGGAGTGGCATGTCGGGATACAAGTCAGGATTAAGCCGCCGCCGATTTTTACAGGGGGCGGGCGCCATGTGGTTAATGAGTGTGAGTCCGGTTGGGTTGGCTGCCGCGGCGCAGGTGGTTGCCGTACGCGTCTGGCCATCATCGACCTACACGCGCGTCACCGTGGAGTCCAACCATATCCTGAAATATCGGCAGTTTGCGCTCAGCAATCCTGAACGTGTGGTGGTGGATCTGGAAGGGGTTAATCTCAACTCCGTACTGAAAGGTATGGGGAGTCAGATTCGCGGTGACGATCCCTATATTCAATCCGCTCGTGTGGGGCAGTTCGATCCGCAAACCGTGCGCATGGTGTTTGAGCTGAAACAGAACGTGAAACCGCAGCTGTTTGCGCTGGCTCCTGTCGCCGGGTTTAAAGAGCGACTGGTCATGGACCTCTATCCCGCTAACGCCACCGACGTGCAGGATCCGCTGCTGGCGCTGCTCGAAGATTACAACAAAGGCGATCTTCAGCGGCAGGTTCCGCCTGCGGAGAGCGGGCCTAAACCGGGTAAAGCCGGGCGCGATCGACCCATTGTTATCATGCTCGATCCCGGCCACGGCGGCGAAGACTCCGGCGCGGTGGGAAAATACCGCACCCGCGAGAAAGACGTGGTGCTGCAGATTGCCCGACGGCTGCGCGCGCTGATCGAGAAAGAGGGCAATATGAAGGTCTATATGACCCGCAACGAGGATGTCTTTATCCCGCTGAAGGTCCGCGTCGCCAAAGCGCAGAAGCAGCGCGCCGACCTGTTTGTCTCTATTCATGCCGACGCGTTTACCAGCCGCCAGCCCAGCGGATCGTCGGTGTTTGCCCTGTCAACCAAAGGGGCCACCAGTACCGCGGCTAAATATCTGGCGCAGACCCAGAACGCCTCTGACCTGATCGGCGGCGTCAGCAAAAGCGGCGATCGCTACGTCGACCACACGATGTTCGACATGGTGCAGTCGCTGACCATCGCCGACAGCCTGAAGTTCGGCAAGGCAGTGCTGGAAAAGATGGGCAACATTAATAACCTGCACAAGAACCGGGTTGAGCAGGCGGGCTTCGCGGTGCTGAAGGCGCCGGATATTCCATCGATTCTGGTGGAAACCGCGTTTATCAGTAACGTCGAAGAAGAGCGTAAATTGAAAACGGCGAAATTCCAGCAGGAAGTTGCAGAGTCGATTCTGGCAGGGATTAAAGCCTACTTCGCCGACGGCGCGACGCTGGCAAGGCGAGGGTAACGCAACAGGAAAGTGAAATGGCTCTATTAAAGAGCGCGCACGGCGGCAATATCCGCGAGGCCGCCGCGCTTATGGGCATCTCTGCGGCGCAGCTGCTGGATTTTAGCGCCAATATTAATCCGCTGGGGATGCCGGAAAGTTTAAAGCGCGCCATCCTCGACAATATGGCCTGCGCCGAGCGCTACCCTGACGTTGAGTATCAGCAGCTGCACCTTGCGCTGGCGGAACACCATCAGATCCCCGCCTCGTGGATCCTCGCCGGAAACGGCGAAACCGAAGCGATTTTTACCCTGGTTCAGGGGCTGAAGCCGCGCCAGGCGATGATCGTCACCCCGGGCTTTGCCGAATACCGCCGGGCGCTGCAGTCGGTGGACTGCGCGGTGCGGGAATTTCTGCTGCGCGAGGAGGATGGCTGGCAGCTCACCGGGGCGATTCTTGACGCCCTGACGCCGGATCTGGACTGCTTATTTCTCTGCACGCCGAACAATCCTACCGGCCTGCTGCCCGAGCGCCGTCTGCTGGAGATGATTGCTGAACGCTGTCAGTCGCTGGGTATTGCCCTGATTCTCGATGAAGCGTTTATCGATTTTATCCCCGACGAGCCGGGATTTATTCCGCTGCTGGGCCACAACCCGCACGTGTGGGTGCTGCGTTCGCTGACCAAATTTTATGCCATTCCCGGCCTGCGTCTGGGGTATCTGGTCAATGGCGATGCGCGGGCGGTGGCGAGAATGCGCGAGCGTCAGATGCCGTGGTCGATAAACGCGTTTGCCGCCCTGGCGGGGGAGATCATTCTCCAGGATAGCGCCTACCAGCAGCAAACCTGGCAGTGGCTGGCGGAGGAGGGGCAGCGCTTTTACCATCAGCTGCGCCATATTCCCGGCCTGACGGTCTATCCCGGGCGGGCAAACTATCTGTTTCTGCGCTGCGACGTGGCGGATCTGGATCTGCAATACGCGATGTTGCAGCAGCACATCCTGATCCGCAGCTGCGCCAATTATCCAGGGCTCGACGGGCGCTACTTCCGCGTCGCGATCCGCAGCCAGCAGGAAAATACCCGGCTGCTGGCGGCCTTCAGGCGGGTATTTAACGAGTAGATGTCTGCCGCCATTGTTCTTCTGCGGTTTTTCCCGGTGGCGCTGTGCTGACCGGGCTACGGGTTTACAGCCGTCTGCGGACCGGTAGCCCGCCTCCGGGGAAGGTGCACAGCATGAGGTTTTGTTGCGGTCTTCTCCCCGGCTCGCGCTACGCTTAGCCGGGCTACGGGTTCATAGCCGTCTGCGGGCCGGTAGCCCGGACAGGCGCGCAGCGCCGCCTCCGGGGAAGGTGCACAGCATGAGGTTTTGTTGCGGTCTTCTCCCCGGCTCGCGCTACGCTTAGCCGGGCTACGGATTCATAGCCGTCTGCGGGCCGGTAGCCCGGACAGGCGCGCAGCGCTGCCTCCGGGGAAGGTGCACAGCATGAGGTTTTGTTGCGGTCTTCTTCCCGGCTCGCGCTACGCTTAGCCGGGCTACGGGTTCATAGCCGTCTGCGGGCCGGTAGCCCGGACAGGCGCGCAGCGCCGCCTCCGGGGAAGGTGCACAGCATGAGGTTTTGTTGCGGTCTTCTCCCCGGCTCGCGCTGCGCTTAGCCGGGCTACGGGGTTACAGCCGTCTGCGGGCCGGTAGCCCGGGTAAGGCGCGCAGCGCCGCCTCCGGGGAAGATGCACAGCATGAGGTTTTGTTGCGGTCTTCTCCCCGGCTCGCGCTGCGCTTATCCGGGCTACGGGTTTACAGCCGTCTGCGGGCCGGTAGCCCGGGTAAGGCGCGCAGCGCCGCAACCCGGGGCATGGCTGCGGAAGCGTTAGCGCAGTTCGACGCCGCCCTGCACCATGCGCAGCAGGTGCTGCCGGGGCCAGAGCTCGCTAAGCCGCGTCTCTCCCAGCCGTCGCTGCAAATACTCAATATCGTGACGCTGACGGTCGAGCATCAGGCCGACCACGCTGCCGCTGTGCGCCACGTTAATACCGTATAAATCGCACTCTTCCACCAGCCCCCGTAGCGTATCAAACCCCGGCTTCGGCAGCAGATGCTGGCTGGCGATGGCGCTGAGCGTCGCGGCCTCTCCCATCCGCCGCGGATTATCCGTCTCGCAGGCCAGCTGAACTTTCTCCCAGGCCTGCTGCAGGGCGGCGGAATGGGCGTGCAGCTGCTCAAGCCGGGGAAGGCGGTGGTAATCGGTGGTCAGCAGCGTGGCGGGGCTTTCCAGCACCAGCAGATCGAGCTGCGGCTGGCTGCCGCAGGCAATCTGCGTGGCGGCGGTGTTGTGGTCGAACAGGGTCAGCTGGCGGAACAGGGTGCTGTCGGTGGGCTCCAGGGAGACGCAGAGCCGGGCGAGGGTGGTTTCATCCAGCGGATGGCCGAGATGATGCGCGGTGGCCACCGCCGTCGCGGCGATATCCGCGGTGCTGCTGGCCATCCCCTTGGCGACCGGAATCGTGGAGCAAATATCGATCCGAATCTCCTTGCTGAGCGCCGGCGGATAGCGCCAGTAGCTCAGCAGCCGGTCGACCATCGCCCGCGCCAGCGGGCGTTCATCCGCCCGAGGCGAACCGTAGTCCACCTCGACGGTGCTGTACCAGTCAACGGGGCAGGAGACCAGCTTCTCGCTGCCGAGGATCCAGCCCTGGATGAGTTCACCGCAGGAGGCGGGGCATTGTGCTACGGCCACGTATTCACCTTTTTACCCGTTATACTTCAAGCTACAGGGGCGTTGGCTGCTCTCATTCACCCCAGTCACTTACTTATGTAAGCTCCTGGGGACTATGAGGGACATCCCTGTCCCTCACTAAAGCCAGCCTTTGGCTGTTCAAATTCGTTCCAGACGAATTTGTCACTCGTTTGCCGCGTTACTCGGCCTGCGGCCTCGCCCCTACGGGGCCAGCGCAAGCGCTGTTCAAAGCACAAGTGCTTTGTCCTGTAACTTGAATTATTTAGGGTAAAGTTTCAGAATTTTAAGCGCATAGTGTCATGCCGATCCCGCTATTACCATGATTCACCGCAACTTGCCGGGCGGCGAGCTCAGGCTGAAACGGTTAACGTCTGCGCTTCGGGAAGCGCCAGGCGCATCACATCGCGGGCAATCATCAGCTCTTCATTGGTATTGATGACCGCCACTTTAACCATCGCATTCTCGGCCTGGATAAAGGTGGCGTTGTGCTGGTTTTTCTCTTCATCGACCGACAGCCCGAGGAAATTCAGGTTATGGCAGATGGCGCTCCTGGCGCGGGCGGAGTTTTCGCCGATGCCGCCGGTAAAGATCAGCGCGTCCAGGCCGCCCATCTGCATAATATAGCTGCCGATGGTGGCGCGGATGCGCTCGGCAAACAGCGAGAGCGCCAGAGCCGCCCGACGATTGCCGCTGTCCGCCGCCTGCTCGACATCGCGATAATCGTGCGACACGCCGGAAACCCCCAGCAAGCCGGATTCGTTATTCAGCAGCTGATTAAGCTGCTCCGGCGTTTGCCCCTCATGCAGCGCCAGCCACGGTAGAATCGACGGATCGATATCGCCGCTGCGGGTGCCCATCATCACGCCGGACTGCGGCGTAAAGCCCATTGAGGTGTTAACCGAGCGCCCGCCTTTGATTGCGCATACGCTGCTGCCGTTGCCGAGATGGCAGCTCACCACGCGCAGGGCGCTCAGCGGCACGCCCAGCTTTTCCGCCAGCGTCGCGCTGACGTACTTATGGCTGGTGCCGTGGAAGCCGTAGCGGCGAATGCCCAGCTCGCTGTAGTAGCGCCACGGCAGCGGATAGATAAAGGCGCGCTCGTCCAGCGTCTGGTGAAAAGCGGTATCAAATACCGCCACCGACGGCGTTTCGGGCAGCAGCTGGCGGAAAACGTTAATGCCCAGCGCGTTGACCGGGTTGTGCAGCGGGGCCAGCTCCGCCAGGCGCTCGATTTCCGCTAAGGTATCATCGGTGACCGGCGTCGAATCTTTAAAGCGCTCTCCGCCGTGCGCCACGCGGTGGCCGACGCCGTCAATATCCTGCAAACTCTGGATAATCCGGTGGTCGAGGAGCTTTTCCAGCAGCAGGGTGACCGCTTCACGGTGATCGGCAATCGGCGCCGTCTCCTGCCATTTTTGCGCCGGCGTTTTGAGGGTCACCTGGGCGTTTGCCATGCCGATACGTTCAATCAATCCCTGGCAGAGCATATCGCCCTGAGGCATCTCCAGCAGCTGGAATTTTAACGATGAGCTGCCGGCATTAATGGCCATTATTTTGTAAGACATAGAGATTCCTTCGAATTCAGAAAATCCAGCACGGCATCAAGACCCAGATTATTCAGCGCGCTGGTGACAAAAATCTGCTGCGCCCCAGCCTGCCGGAGCCACTCCTCGATGAGCGATAACCGCTGCGGGTCGGCCAGGTCGGCTTTGGTGATCAGGCCAATCGTCGGGCGGTTCATCGGGGCGGTAAAACCCGGAGAAAACGGCGACCACTGGGCGTCGGCGTTCAGCACCAGAGCGATAACGTCGGCCTCGCAGGCGCTGGTCAGCAGAGCGCTATAAAGGCAGCGGTTCTCCAGATATTCGCCCGGCGTGTCGATGGCCATCGGCGACCATTCAATCGCCTGGGTTTTCTTGTAATGGAGCGCTTCGCCGCGCAGGCCCTGGGTCAGCGAGGTTTTACCGCACTGGCTGGGGCCGATAAACATCAGACGTTTCATCGCGCTACGTCCGGGTTATTGAGCAGGTAGTAAACTGCATCATCTCGCCCAGGGTGCGCGTCACCTGCTTGAGGGCGTACTCGACGGCGGAAACGTCGCCGGTCAGCACCACGGCGCCGGTAAAGCGGTCAAGAAAACCGATCTCCACCGCGCCGGATTTGGTGGCGATATCGCAGGCGATAATCGACGCCTCGCTGGGCGTAATGGTGAGGATGCCGATGGCGGAAACCGCATCCTGCAGGCCGAGCTTCTTAAAGAGATCTTTCCCGGGGTTGGCTATCAGGTGCGCGAGGGTCACCTGTTTCCCGGGAACGTATTCCTGAATCATGCGATCCGTGGTCGGCTGTCTTTCCATTATCCCTCCACCATCTGTCGCCACATGGCTTCATGCGGGCGCGGGATCACCGAACGGTAAACCAGCAGCCCTTTTTCGCCCGCGCTTTCGCTGGCTACCGTGACCGCGTTGTTGACGTCGGAAACGTCGCCCGCCACCACCATGTAGCATTTACCGCCGATGCCGAAGGCCATATGCACCCGCACCAGCGTGACGTTTGAGCCTTTTACCGCCCGATCGGCGGCGCTGATGCAGGCCGCAACGCTCCAGGTTTCAACGATGCCGACCGCCTGGCGCTTGTCCACGCTGTTCAGGCCGCTGATGGCCGGAAGGACGCTGGGGTGAATATTCGCCAGCACCAGGCTGTCGACGAGCATTTCGCCGGCCTGCGAGGCACCGGTTTCAATAGCCTGCTGGATAGCGCCGATATCCCCGCCGAGCATCAATAAAAACTTACCCGGGCAGATAGTCTTGCTGACCAGCAGATTGACGTTGGCGCTTTTCAGCATCGCATCGCCGAGTTCCATTCCTTTGGCAATGCTGGTGAGTTCTAAAATTCCTATAGCCTGAGACATGGTTAACCTCTTACCACCGTGATGGCCTGTTCGCTGATGGCCGCAACCACGCCGTCGATGCTGGCGTGAATCGGCGCGCCTAATGCGCCCGCCGGGATATCGGCAACGCATTGCCCGCGCGTAACGCGCTCTCCCACCGCAACGTTCGCTACCGCGCTGGCGCCGATATGCTGGCGCAGCGGCAACGTCACGGTTTCTACTGCCGGTTCGTCCTCCACCAGCGGCGCCTCCTGATACCAGGGGCTCAGCCCCAGTTTGGCGATCAGCCGCTTCACCGGCACCAGGCGATATTTCGCCATTTCATCGGCCGGATAGAGCGGCCCTTCGTAGCGCTGGTTTTGCGCCCGCAGCTCGCGTTTGAGCATGCGGTTGATGCGCATCGGCGAGATCCCCACCGGGCAGGCCACGCTTTCGCAGACGTTGCACTCCGAGCAGGTGAGGGCGCTCAGCAGCAGCTGCGGCGTGGCGGCCTGATGAAAGTTCACCGCCCGCACCAGCAGGTGCGGAGAGAGTTCGTGGCCGATCAGATGCCGCGGGCAGAGATCGGTACACAGTCGGCACTGTTCGCAGACGGTACGGGCCACGGAAAGCACCGTGCGCTCGTCCTGCAACCGCCGCTGGATAAGCGGATGGCTTTTCGGCAGCACCAGCAGGCCGCCGGTGGTTTTGGTCACCGGGCTATCGAGGGAGGTAATCAGGCCGCCCATCATCGGGCCGCCGTTAATAAAACCGGGGTCGTCGACCGTCGCGCCGCCCGCCAGCGCCAGCACTTCGCGCAGCGACATGCCGATGGGGACGGTGACGGTCAGCGGCCGGGCGACCGCGCCGTTAACGGTCAGCGTGCGGCGGGTCACCGCAAACTGCTGCTCAACCGCTCGGGCCATGTTGAGGACCGTTTGCACGTTATTCACCACGACCCCGACGCTGGCCGGCAGCGCGGCGGGCGCGACCCGGCGACCGGTAGCCAGCCAGATAGTCAGCACCTCATCGCCTGCGGGATAGACATCCGGCAGAATATGCAGGCGAATACCGGCAGGCAGCAGCGGGGTGAGCGCATCGATAGCCCGGCGGTATTTCTCTTTCAGGGCAATCACCCCTTCGCGCGCGCCGGTTGCCGTCATCGCGTACTGCACGCCGCGGACAAGACGCGCAGCCTGCTGCCACATCAGCTGCTGGTCGACCTTGAGCATCGGTTCGCACTCGGCGGCGTTCACCAGAAAAATCTCTACCTGCGCCTGCAGCTTCACGTGGGCGGGAAACCCCGCGCCCCCCGCGCCGACCACGCCCGCCGCGCGCACGCGCTCGCGGATCTCCTCGGCGCTCCAGGCCATTTCAGCAGCGTTGACGGCGGTACTCATAGCAGATCCTCCAGCAGTTCCTGAATCTCCCCGGCGCTGGCCGGGCGAGGATTGGTGCGTAGCGTCACGTCAGCCAGCGCGGCCTGCACCATTGCCGGAATACGCGCTGAATACTCGGAACGTCCCTCTTTCAGCGCGACCGCCAGTGACGGCAGCGCGCAGCGCTGCTTGAGCCGTTCGATTTGCTGGATCAGCGCATTGATCGCCGTCATATCGCTGGCGTCTGCCGGACAAAAGCCGCAGGCTTTGGCCAGCCGGGCGTAGCGTTTTGCGGCGCGCGGATGACCGGCGTTAAAGCGGATAACCGCGGTTAACAGCAGCGCGTTGGCCAGCCCGTGCGGCAGATGAAACTGCCCGCCAAGCTGGTGGGCGATGGCGTGATTAAGCCCCAGCCCCGCCTGGCTGAACGCCATCCCGGCAAGCGTTGAGGCATTGTGCATTTTCCCGCGCGTCGCCACGCAGTCGCCTTTTTCCACCGCCGTGGGCAGATACTGAAACACCAGCCTGGCGGCTTTTTCCGCCAGCGCGTCGGTAAAGTCGCTGGCGTGCGGAGAGACCCACGCTTCCAGCGCGTGGGTCAGCACGTCCATGCCGGTGTTGGCCGTAATCTGCGGCGGCACGCTGACCACCAGATCCGGGTCAAGGATCGCCATATCGGGATAGAGCGCATTGTCGAACAGTGGATACTTGATGCCTTTATCCGGGTCGCTAATCACGCAGGCGCTGGTCACTTCCGAACCGGTACCGCTGGTGGTTGGTATCGCCACGCAGGTTTCGATATTGATGCCGCTCTGCTGGCTAAACCAGACGATGGCTTTCGCCGCGTCCATCGCCGAGCCGCCGCCGAAGCCGATGACCACCTGCGGCTGCAGGGCCTGCATTTGCGCAATGCCCTGCACCACGGTATGGATAGTGGGGTCCGGGGTTATCTCGCTAAAGACGCTGATGCGGTTATCTGCGGGCAACGCCTGACGCAGGGTTTCCAGCAGCGGCGAGCGCGCAAGAAAGCCATCGCAGATGATCCAGATATGCTTGTGGGTAAAGCGCCTGAGCACCGCCAGGCTACCCTGACCGCTGTACAACCGCGTTTGTAGTGAGAAAGTCTTCATCGCGACCTCGGTTAGCGAATGGAAAAGCCGTTGGTCAGCACGCAGCGACGGGAGCGGGCAAAGGTGCGCGCCGAGGTTGTGCCTTCACCGGTCGGCGTGGCGATAGTAAAGGTGGTAAAGCCTTCGCCGCCGACGCCAATCCCGGCATAAGAGGGGCCGTTCTTAACGAATATCGAGGTTTGCAGAGTGCGGGCCGCGAGGTTCAGGCGCGAGACATTTTGCGAGTGCATAATGGCGGTATGATGCAGCCCCTCTTCAACCTTCAGCGCCAGCGCCAGCGCGCTATCGAAATCGCTGACTTTCACCACCGGCAGCATCGGCATCAGCTGCTCGCTGGTGACCCACGGATCGTCGGCGTTAACCAGCGCTATCAGCAGACGCGGCGCTTTCGCCGGAACGGCGATCCCGGCCGCTTCCAGCATGGCCGATGGGCTTTTGCCGACCAGTTTCTTATTCGCCTGGCCCTCTGGCAGGCAGGCGGCGCGGAGTTTGTCGGTGTCGGCAGGGCTCAGCAGCAGCGCGCCGAAGGTTTGCATTTGCTGCACCAGACGTTCGGCGACGCTTTCCACCACAATCAGGCTCTTCTCGGCAATGCAGGGCAGGTTGTAATCGAACGAGGCGCCGTTGATGATATCTTCCGCCGCTTTGACCAGATCCGCCGTTTCATCGACGATGCAGGGCGGGTTGCCCGCGCCGGCGCCGATCACTTTTTTACCGCTCTTCATGCCCATCGCCACAATGCCGGGGCCGCCGGTGATAGCGAGGACCGCAATGCGCGGATGGGCCATCATCTGCTGGGTGGCTTCAAACGTCGGTTCCGCCACGGTGACCACCAGATTGCGGATGCCGCAGCAGCGGAAGGCAATCTCTTCAATCATGCTAATCAGCTTCAGAGAGACCTTTTTTGCTCCCGGATGCGGGCTGAAATAGACGCTGTTGCCCGCCGCCAGCATGCTGATGCTGTTGTTGATGATGGTTTCCGTCGGGTTGGTGCTCGGCGCGACCGACCCGATAACGCCAAACGGCGAATACTCAAACAGCACCATGCCGCCGTCGCCGGTCAGCGCGGTGGTGGTGAGATCTTCCACGCCCGGCGTGTTGTCCAGCGCAGCCTTGTTTTTCAGGAGTTTATCTTCTTTGTTGCCCATCCCCGTTTCATTGGCGCTCTCTTCCGCCAGCGCGGCCAGGTGCGGCGTCAGCTCCTGACGCATTGCGCTGATGATGGCGCTGCGGGTTTTCAGCGGGCACTGCTGATAACGTAAGAACGCCTGGTGCGCGGCGTCGATAGCCTCGCTGACGGACTGAAAAATCCCTTTGCCCTGCGGCTGGACCGGCGTTTGCCCCGGGGTTAACTGTTCGCTAAGAATGGTGCGAATAAGGGTTTCGAGTTCGGAAGTATTCATTGATGAGTTCCCACGTTAATGGCCGCGATGGCGGCCAGTGCTATGTCCATGTCCTGCTCAACGCTGCCGCCGCTGATGCCAAGACCCCCGATTAATAAGCCGTCGCGCCATAGGGCGTAACCGCCACCAAAGGTGACCACTTTTCCCTGTAAATGCGTTTCGAGGCCATAAAGCGCGGCGCCCGGCTGAACGGCGTCGCTCAGCTCATGGGTCGCCGTTTTCATCGCCACCGCGGTCCAGGCCTTTTTCGGCGCCAGCTCGCTGCTGACCAGCAGAGCGTCCGGCATCCGCCAGGTCACGGTTTCGGTGCCGTGCGCGTCAACGATGCTGATCACCACCGGCACCTTTAGCTGCTGCGCGCGCTCAACGGCGGCGCGGGTGAGCTGGTGCAGATCGTGGAATGAGAGGGCCACGGGCGTCGTCTCCTTGCTGCGGCTCGGCTGGCTGGCGGCCAGATAGCGGCGGCTCACTTCGCGGATGATGTTGTTCTGGTGCGCATCGCTATCTTCCGCGCGCGCCAGGGCGTACAGGCAGTCTGACAAGCGATTGATGTAGCGCATCAGCACCTGGCGCACGGTGACTTCCGCCGCCAGCTCAACCAGCCGGCGTTCGGCCCGGCGGGCCAGCGTGCGGGCAAAATGCAGGCGGCTCGCGGCTTCGCAGCGGCCGGGTAAAATAAAGCTGTGCAGCGGTTCGACGCGGGCCATGGCCCGATCGATAGCGGCTTCCAGAGCGGAAATATCTTCGCTGCTGATGTAGCGCTGTTTCGGCGACGGCCGTTCGCTGTCGCTGGCCAGTTCTGCGCTAAACCAGAAAATTTGCTGCTGGATAGCTTCGAGCAGGGCGCGGTGGTGTTTATCCGCGGCGGCGCAGGCGCACAGGCTCAGCGCGGCGTTCAGCTCATCCAGCGTGCCGTAGGCTTCAACCCGCGGGTGGGTTTTGCTCACCCGCTGGCCGGTAAAGAGTGAGGTGGTGCCAGCGTCGCCCGTTCGGGTATAAATCGCCATAGTCGCTCCTTAACGTGAAAGCGTATCGACAATGCCGACAACGGCGAGGTCGATGGCCTCGTTTGGCCCGGAAAAAACGTGCCTGGCGCTGGAGCCGCCGCTGAGCAGCACCAGCTCGCCAACCCCCGCGCCGACGGAATCCACGGCGACTTCATCGCCGGAGGTCGGCGAGGCGGGGAGCTCGCCATCGGCGCTGACCCGCCGCACCAGCAGCAGCTTTTTGCCGACCAGGGAAGGCGATTTTTGCGTGGAGACAACCGCGCCCGTGACTCGTGCCAGATGCATGATTTACTCCTGCTTAATGAGTTCAATATTCCGCGCCTGCGCCGCGTCGCGCGCCAGCGCGGTCACGAGGCATTTGCGGTGGATAACCAGGCGCCCCTGGCCCAGCGGCGCGACGTCGCGATAGCTCAGCACCGAACCCGCGTGCAGGATCAGCGGCACTCCGCGCTCGTCGGTGAAGTTCACCGGCAGGCGGGCCAGTTTTTTAACCGGGATAACCGGCAGCAGCTGGCGGTGCAGGGTGAGCTGTACGCAGAGGCCAAAAGCCAGCGCGTCGTGAATGTTGCGGGCCGCGGGATCGTCGGTTTCCGCCTCCGTCAGCTGGCCCAGCAGGGGCAGGTCGACGAGCAGAATGCGCAGCGATGCGTGCTGGCAGAACAGGCTCCGGCAGTCGGCATCGCGCAATTGCGCCACGCTCAGCGTCGCCGTGCTATGGGCGCGACGCTGCAGCCGGGAGACAATCACCTCCACGATGCGCTGCAGAACTTCGCCGTTCATCGCGGGCCTACCAGCCGGGCAAAGACCTGCGGGTTATCGGCGCCGGCGGCGTTGGCTTCATCGGTATCGATGTGCATTTCGAGGCGCATATCCGGCGAAACGCGAACCGCCACGTTGTTGAAGATCAGCCCGCGCGCGTCGCCTTCAATGGCCACCGAAACTCTGTCGCCGTGGGCGACCCGCAGGATCAGCGCATCGAGCGGCGACATATGAATATGCCGCTGCGCGACGATAACCCCTGACGCCAGCTCCAGCTCGCCAAAAGGGCTGACCAGGCGGATGCCCGGCGTCCCTTTCAGATCGCCGGACATCCTCAGCGGCGCCGCAACCCCCAGGGTTCGGGCATCGGTACGCGAGATTTCCACCTGGCTTACCGAGCGCAGCGGACCGAGCAGGCGCACATTTTTAAGCTGCCCCTTCGGCCCCACCAGGGTGACGGTTTGCTCCGCAGCGTACTGTCCCGGCTGCAGCAGCGCCTTTTTCTCGCTGATGGGATGGCCGGGGAACAGGCGTTCGTAATCTGGCGCCGACAGGTGGATATGACGATTTGAAACCCCCAGCGGGATGGGCCGTAGCCGCATCTCGTCGAGAACTTTGCTGACCGTTGATTCCAGAAGCTGTTTATCCATTACGCTTCACCTCGCTTGCCGGGATGAATGCAAAGCGAGCGCGGCTCACCCTTCTGGCGTGGACATTTTGGATCGAGGCACAGGTTGCAGCTGACCACGCCGTGTTGCTGGGGAAGCTCTTCTGCTGGCGCTGGCGAAACGACATCAGCCGTCCCTGACGCTTCAGGTTCAGGTTGCATGACGGAGGGCGGGGGAGCCTCCGCGCGCAGGATCCCTTCTCCGGGCCTGGCGATGACTTTGTGGGCCACCAGGCCGTTTCGCTGCCCGGCAAACTGTGCGCCGGTGGTGATGGCCGCCTGCACGGAGGCCACATCACCGGTAATTTTAATCACCGTCCAGCCTGAACCATTGGTCTTTTCGAGGGCGACCAGCGTGATAGAAGCGGATTTCGCCATGATATCGGCGCAGCTGATAGCCAGTGCCAGACCACAAACTTCAAGTAATCCCAGTGATTGCTTCACGCGGTGCTCCTTATTCGCCATCAATCAGGCTGATTTCGGTAAAATGGCCTCAACGTCGCTGTGCGGACGCGGGATCACGTGGCAGGATTTCACTTCGCCCACCGCGCTCGCCGCCGCGCTGCCCGCGTCTACCGCCGCTTTGACCGCGCCGACGTCGCCGCGCACCATCACGGTGACGAGGCCCGAGCCAATTTTTTCGTAGCCGACCAGCTGCACGTTGGCGGATTTCACCATCGCATCGGCGGCCTCAATGGCGCCCACTAACCCTTTTGTTTCAACCAGTCCCAGTGCGTTATTCATCCTGCTGTTCTCCTGTTGCTTCGCTATTCAGATCCCGGAAAGGGATCCCCTTGACCAGCCGTGCCGCGTTATTACCGGTGTTGCGATGGGCCTGACTGTCCTGATGATGCATCAGCGTAAAAAGCGGCGCCGATGCGGGTAAATTCTTGTAGTGCACGACTAGCATATGGCGGTCGCAGGCGATGCCCACCAGCAGCGGCGAGCTGCGCGCCGCCTGCCAGGCGCTGTCCACGACCTCTCCGGCCGGGTGATGCTGGAGCCGGAAAGGGATACCTTCCTCTTCGATACCCAGCAGCACTTCGCGCCACAGGCCGTCGCAGCCGTCGATGACGGCGATCGCGATGGCCGGGGCGCTGTGATTACCGTTCATGCGCAAACTCCTTATGCCAGGAGAGAATCAGGCCGGTGGCCACCGCGTTTCGGGGGCCCTCGCTGCCGCGAATATTTCCCCGTCCGGCAACCAGGCGGTAGTGAGCCAGCGCATCGGTGACCAGCTGCGGGACTTCGAAATCCAGCGACGAACCGCCGACCAGCACCACGAACGGAATATCGCGAATGTTGCCGGTGGGGCTGACCTGACGCAGCGCGCGCAGGGCGTTGGTGACAAAGACCCGCTCTTTGGCGCTGCGGCGAATGGCGCGCACTTTTTCCAGCGCTAAATCGCCGGGCAGCGGCACCAGTTCGTCCGCTTTCACCACGCAGACGCGGGCGAACACGGCGGGCGGCAGCGGCGTGGAGAAGAACTGCACGCTGCCGTCCTCGTGGCGTAAATGGAACAGGCTTTCCACCTTAGCCAGCGGGTACTTCTTGATCTCTTCCGCCAGATAGCGGTCTTCCAGCCCCAGCTCGCGGGCAATAATCATCGTCACCATGTCGCCTGCGCCGGCGAGGTGGGTGGCGATGATGTCGCCTTTGGGGTTGATGATGGAGGCATCGGTGGAGCCCGCGCCGAGGTCGAGGATCGCCAGCGGTCGGGTGGTGCCCGGCGTGGTCAGCGCCCCCAGGATGGCGGCTTCGGCCTCTGCGCCGCCGATCTGCACGTCGATATTGAGCTTCTGCTCGATTTCGCGGGCGATCATTGCCATCTGCAGGCGATCCGATTTCACCATCGAGGCGATGCCCACGGCCTGCTCCAGCGAGAACTCCCCGGCCAGACCGCCGGTGACGCTCACCGGTACCGAGGTATCAACGGCCAGCAGGTCCTGAATAAATATTTCGCTGCTCGGTTTGTTGGTCAGCTCGGCCATGGTCTGGCGCACGTGTTCCAGCATGCCGCCGATATTGGTGCCGGACTCGCCGGTGACGTTATCGAGCCTGCCGCAGCCGTCGACCGCTTTCATGATGGCTTCGGCGCCGGCGGCAACGTCTACGCGTACGCTACGGCCCTGGGCCAGCAGCTCAAGATTACCGGCGGGTATCGCGCGCGCTTTGACGTCGCCGGATGGCGTTTTGACCACCACGGCGGAACGGTTGCCAATCAGCGCCCGGGCCATCGGGACGATGTTCTTCGTCTCCTCGGGGCTGAGGTTAAAGACGGTGGCGATGCCGTAAGGGTTAGAGAGGGTTTCGATGACCTTCCCCGGAACGGCGACCTCAATCGCCGCCAGCATCCCCAGCGGAATGCGGTCGATGTACAGCACTTCGTCAACGATCGGCAGCGGTTTTTCCAGCCGGTTGCTGACCAGCACGCCATCGTCGCGCTGTAAAATGACGCCGGTAATCTGATACCCGGCGCGCAGGGAAGCGTTAATCACGCTGGCGATATCGGCAAAATCGAACGCCGACGATACCACCAGGATATAGGGCGCGTCCGCCGGGCGGGTTAGCAGCTCCTGCGGCGTAATGGTGATGCCTGTGCCAAGCCCCGCGCCGCCGGGCGTTTTCGGGTTATGGCCGATCATGGTCGATTCGGTGATGATGGTTTCGGTAATGGTTTCCATCGCCACATCGCCAATCACCGGCGTCGCTTCGTTGATGCGGATGAGCGAAATATCGCTGACGGCGATCCCGGCGCCTCTGGCGACGAGGGCGAGCGCCTCCTGAATCCCGAACACGTTACGCAACGTGCCTTTGATTCCGGTGGTTTCCGCCAGCGCGCTGTGGGTGATCGTCAGCGCGCCAGCCTCATCCAGGGTCGCCAGGGCGACTTCCGTCGATGAGTTGCCGATATCAATGCCAGCTATATATCGCATCACATGCCCCTTTTCTCGTCGTACTTCAAACTGCCTTTTTGTTGGCTGCGTTCTTTCACCCGAATCACTTACTACAGTAAGCTCATCGGGGTTATGAGGGACATCCCTGTCCCTCACTAAAGCCAGCCTATGGCTGTTCAAATTCGTTCCAGACGAATTTGTCACTCACTTGCCGCCTCAATGCATCTCGAATTACTTAGAGAAGTTAATCGTCGCCTTTGAGTTTTTTACGCTCGACGTACAGCGTGGCCGCTTCGCGAACGAAAGCGGCGCAAATCTTCGCCTGATAGCGGCTTTCGAGATCGTCGGCGATCGCCAGCAGCTCCTCTTTCGTCGAGCGATAGGGGCGGAGGGCGTTGTAGATTTCAAGAATGCGATCGTCCGGTACCGCGGTCAGCTCGGCGGCGCGCTCGAAGTTCATCGCCAGCCGGTCGCGGCCCGCGTCTTTGGCAATAGAAGCCTGTAAGCGCAGGGTTTCCGGGGTAATACGCATATCCTGGGCGGTGACTTTATTGCTCAGCACGTTTTCCAGCGTAAAGTCGTCCAGCGTTTTATTGGTGGCGGTTTTCACCCATTCCGGGTGCTTGTTCGCCAGCGGGTAGTCGCTGACCCTGGCGCTACGGGACGCGCCGCCAGCCGCCGGAGCCGCCGCAGGCGCCTCGCCCTGCAGGCTGTTCATGCGGCTCAATACGTCGCGTACCATCGATTCAATTGCGTCGGTATTCATGGAGTTATCCTTTATCAAAGCGCCACGCGCAGTTCCTGCGGGTTTTTGCCCGTCACCACGTACTTGGTCTCTTTAATGTGCAAAATGGCCGATTTCGCCTGGTACTTCGGCCGCGCCATCTGGTCATTCAGCGTCGGGACCGGCTGCGGCGATTCGCGTTTCGCATAGCGGGCGGCGTTTTTGCCGATCTGGCGATAGGTTTCCAGGGTCAGCAGCGGCGCCTGCGGGAACAGCTCCAGGTTAGAGAGCGGCGGCAGCCCCTGCTGGTGGATCACCGTGGTGCCTTTCGACTGGATGCCGATAGAGATGCCGGAGCCGCTCAGGCGATTGCCTTCAACGGCGACGAAGGCTACGTCGGAGGATTTAAAGCAGCGAATCACGCGCGCCTTAATGCCTTCTTCTTCAATACCGGCAATGACTTCGCGCAAAATGCTCTTATGCGGGATGCCGACGATATTGACGGTCTGCGCCAGGCCGAAAGCCGGGCCGACGGCGATAATCACTTCGTCCTGCTGGGTGCCCTGACGCGCTTCGCCCACTTCCGTCAGGAAGCCGTCGCCGGCGGGCGGCGTGGCCTGGGGCGCCGCGGAGGCCGCCGGCGCATTAAACGAGACCGGTTTATCGCTGCCCTTCATCTCGCTGAGCACGTCTTCAATTATCTGGCGCAGCAATTTTTCATTAATTTCCATTTCTCACCCCTTAATCAATCTCGTTGGGATCAAGAGCGCCAGGGATGTTTTTAATCTCTTCCCAGCGTTCGCCCTGCAGGCGATAGCCCGTTGCCGGACCGGCATAGTCGTTGACATCGTTGACGGCCGACAGTACCTGCCCGTCGCCGACGATAATCGCGGAGGTATGCAGGTAGTCCCCGGTCAGCTTGGCTTTCTGGATGTTGAGCATGTCCTGGGCCACGTCGGTGAATCCGCCCTGCGCCAGCGCTTTCACCACTTCCAGACCGTTGCGGTTTTTATTGATGATTTCCTGGGCGAACTTGATGTCTTCGACGATGTTGCGCTCCGGCATATCTTTCGAACCGTGGGCGTAGGTCGCGGCTTCAACTTCTTCATCGGTAATCGGCGGTAGCCCCATTCCGGCAAACACGGCCTGCAGCGCGCGGGCGGCTTTGTTACGGATGGCGATGACGTCCTCTTCGCGAACCGGACGCAAACCGCCGTCCACCTTCAGGTCGCGCTGGATGACGTTGTAGTCGTCAAAGTCTTCGGCATCTTCGTTGGAGCCGGCGAACATGTTGTCGTAGTTCGGCACCGCGGAATAACCGGAGGAGATAAAGTCGGTGCCCGGCAGGAACTGCATCAGCAGGCGCGCGGTACGACGCATATCGGAGTGGGTGAAGGTCTGGTCGTTACTGGAGGCGCACTCCAGATCCAGCGACGAACAGATCAGGTTTTCCGCCAGCACCGCGCGAATGCCGGAAGGCACCGCAGACGGCACGCCGATGCAGCTGACGGAACCGTTTTGCAGACCCTGTACGCCCGCGGCTTTGGTGATGTAGATGCAGCGCGCTTCCAGATAAAGCATGGATTTGCCTTCGGCGTAGCCCATCTGCACTTCCGAGCCTGAGCCGGAGGTAAAGCGCATTTTCAGCCCGCGAGAGGCGTAGGACGAGGCGAGGAAGCCCTTCGACCACGGGGTGTCGTCGCCGTCGGTAAAGACCGGCTCGGTGCCGTAGACGGAGATGGTTTCGGCGTAGCAGGTGTGGCCCAGCATGCCGAGCTTCAGCTCGGTGGCTTCTTCCAGCGAGCACTGCGTCAGCACGCCCGGACGGCCTACCTGCGAGCCCACCAGCAGCGCGATGGCGTTGAACGGCGCATAGCGCGCTACCGCAACGGTGGTTTCCTGTTCGTCAAATCCGCGCCATGCCCCTTCGGCGGCGTCGGCGGCAATCTGTACCGGGTTATCTTTGACGTTGGTGACGTGCGCCTGCTGGGACGGGGTGCGGCGGGCGCGCATTTTCTGCATCGCCATCATCATCTCGACGACGTTCATATGCGAAACTACTTCGACAATTTTCGCCGGCGTCATCGCGGTGGTCAGCGGGACGATTTCGCTGCGTTTAACGTTCGGATCGCACAGCATGTTGGCCAGCTTGACCGAATCCATCGCCATCACTTCTTCGGCGCGGTTCAGGTTGATACCGTAGCGGGCGATAAAGTGGTCGATCAGGTCAAAATCGCTTACCGGTTTCCCGTCCAGCTCGGTCACCGCGCCGTTAACGATTTTAATCGACGGTTTCGGATCGTTCGGGCTTTCCATCGCGATAAAGCCTTCTTCGATCCACTCCTTAACGAAGCCGTCCTGATTCACAGGGCGTTTCGCCAGTGCTTCAAATCTTTTCGATCTCATGAATCAGCCTCGTGGGTATCAGATGTAGGACGGGCGATCGTTTTTCGGTTCAGCACCGAGGGTCGCAAGGACGGTTTTGCCGATTTCGCGCGCGGAGGTGACCGCCTGGCGGACCGCGCCGGAGTCGCCGGAAATCACCAGAATGGCTTCGTTACTGAAGCTGGTGCCGTGTGCCGGAGAGCTATAGGCCACGACTTCCACGTTGGCTGACTTCAGGGCGGTATCGGCCATCAGCACGCCCACGGAGGCCGGTGCGCCGACGATGATGCCGCAGGCCCGGCCAATCGGCGCGCCGAAGGCTTTTTCCAGCGCGTAGCTGGCGCGAGCGGTGTACTGCAGCTCGATATGCCCGGCTTCGTTGCCGTAAACATCGCCAAAGGTGCGGTCGAGCTCTTTCAGCGCGACTTCGATACCGCGCTTAACGTCGGAAACGTCGTTACCGCCCAAAATAATCAGCGAACCGTGGCCCGCTCCGCCTTTGGTATCGCGCGGCAGCTCAATGCTGACCACTTCGGTATTGGTGGCTTTCACCGCTTCGTCCGCCGCCATAATGTGCGGGCCTGCGCCGGTGCGGGCGCCGAGAATGCCGATGGAGCGATAGCGCTTTTCAAGCTTCATCGCGTCCAGCAGGGCGGTATCGACGTTGGCGATAACCAGACCCAGGGTGTCGCCAATGGCGGTCCCGACAAATTCCGTTAAACTGCAGCTTTTTTCTGCCATAGCCGTCTCTCGTATTGGATGGTTTTCAGTAGGGATGGCCTGCTGTTCCGGCGTTGCCACGCGGGCAATCACCTGAGCCATGATCTGTTCCACCAGCTCATTGCTGCTCATTGGCTAATTCCCTTCGGTAAGATTTTTTCTACATCGGTGTGGGGGCGTGGGATGACGTGTACGGCTTTCACTTCACCCACATTACGTGCGGCGGCGGCCCCCGCATCGGTGGCCGCTTTTACCGCGCCAACGTCGCCGCGTACGATGACGGTCACCAGTCCGGAGCCAATCTTTTCATAGCCCACTAACATCACATTGGCTGACTTAACCATTGCATCAGCGGCCTCTATGGCTGCGGTTAAGCCTTTGGTTTCTACCATTCCTAGTGCTTCTTGTTGCATAAAGACCTCGCATGGAGTGTTCCGATAGTTGGGACTATAAGAAGATGCGAGGAAAAAGAATGGCTGACTTGAATTTGATGGTGAAAAAATAGTGGGTATTGAATAATATAAAATTGCTAAACGTAAATTTAATTTATTGATTTTAATTGTTATTTTTATTTATTGTTATGTGATTATCTTGTTTTGTATATTCCATATTTACAAATTTGTTCATGACGAATTTAATTTTATCTGCTATGCGAGAAAAACTGATTTGTGATGTTTGTTGGAAAACGATGAGTTGGTTTTAGCAATATTTTTGCATGTCATGGCGATGGCGTAATTGCGAAATCCGCGCGTGAGCAATGCTATTCTGAGTTATTCAATGACAATAATTTGTTATTGATGCCCGAATTTTCCGGGGCCGCCGTCAGCAGGTTGCCAACAATTTGCGGAGCGGAGTTCATATAGTGGGCCCGTTGTACTCTACTGCCAGCAGGAGGTTGGCTGGTCAGGACACGAACTCTGCTAAGAAGGTGTCACCATGAATGATTCGTTAAAAGCGCAATGTACCGCCGAGTTTCTGGGCACCGGGCTGTTTTTGTTTTTCGGCATCGGCTGCCTGAGCGCGTTAAAGGTGGCGGGAGCCAGCCTCGGACTGTGGGAGATATGCATTATCTGGGGTCTGGGGATCTCGCTTGCCGTCTATCTGACGTCGGGAATATCCGGCGGCCATCTCAACCCGGCGGTGACCGTTGCGTTATGGCTATTTGCCTGTTTTCCCGGGCGCAAAGTCTTCCCCTATATTGTCTCCCAGGTCGCGGGCGCCTTCGGCGGCGCGGTGCTGGCCTATGTGCTGTACAGCACTATGTTTACCGAGTTTGAATCCGCCCACCATATCGCTCGCGGCAGCGTTGAGAGCCTGCAGCTGGCGAGTATTTTCAGCACCTACCCGGCGGCCTCGCTGAGCATCTGGCACGCGGCGCTGGTCGAAGTTGTGATCACCTCCATGCTGATGGGGATGATTATGGCGCTGACCGACGACGGCAACGGCGTGCCGAAAGGGCCGCTGGCCCCGCTGCTGATCGGCCTGCTGGTGGCGGTGATTGGCGCGTCAACCGGGCCGCTGACCGGCTTTGCGATGAATCCGGCGCGTGATTTTGGGCCGAAGCTGTTTACGTGGATGGCGGGCTGGGGCGATATCGCGATGACCGGCGGAAGGGATATTCCGTACTTTATTGTGCCGATTATTGCGCCGCTGATCGGCGCCTGCCTCGGCGCGGCCATCTATCGTTATCTGATAGGAAATAACTTACCGTGTAATACCTGTAAATTAGAGGATTAATGCATCCGCTGAAATAGCGAAAAATTTTCATGAACCGGTATCACGAACTGGCCAAAAACGTCTCCCACGGATGGGAGACTTTTGCTATCGTAATATTCTTTTATCGTTGGCGTTAAATGATGATGAAAGGAAGTGAATATTAAAGAAATGTTTTATTTATAACAAAAAATTAACTGAGAGGTTTTATCATGATTTCTGCGAGCACACTGAACTCAGAACTCATTAATAAAATCGCACAGGATTTTGCGCAGGCCACCAGTCTGGCGGTTGTGGTTGTCAATATTCACGGTGATGAAATATCTGAACTGTTTAACTTCACTCCTTTCTGCCAGCTGATGCGCCAGCACCCTCAGCACAGCACCCGCTGCCGGATGAGCGACCGCTGCGGCGGCCTCGAGGCGTCAAAAACCGATCAGCTCTGTATCTACCGCTGCCACGCCGGGTTAACCGATTTTTCCATTCCTCTGGTTATCGCCGGGCACCTTGTGGGCTTCGTGCTATGCGGGCAGGTGCGCTTAAGCAACGATGTAGAACTGGTGGATATCCTCAACGTGGACGACGGCTGGCAGGCGGACCCCGAGCTGCTCAACGCGTTCCGCGACGTGCCGGAGATGGACTACTCCAGAGTGATTGCCTCCGCGGATTTACTGAAGCTGATCGTCGAGAACTGCCTGAAAAAGCAGCTCAACTTTGTGGTGATTAAAGATAATCCCCAGCAGCCGGAACCCGCGCGCGCCAGCCGGGTCGCCAGCCCTCACGACAGCAAAATGAAGAAAGCGCTGCGCTACATTGACGCCCATTTATCCGATGAGCTTCGCCTGGAAGACGTCGCCGCCCACGTTTATCTCAGCCCCTATTACTTCAGTAAGCTATTTAAAAAATATCAGGGTATCGGTTTTAACGCGTGGGTGAACCATCAGCGGATGGTGAGCGCCAAAGAGCTGCTTTGCCACAGCGACTGGAGCATCGCCAGCATTGCGCGGAATTTAGGATTTTCGCAAACCAGCTATTTTTGCAAAGTTTTTCGCCAGGCTTATCAGGTCACTCCGCAGGCCTATCGCCAGCAAATTAACGCCAGATCACAAACTGAGTCATTTTAAATGACAATATTTTGTTATTGCCGATTTTTGATATGCCCTTGTATCTGGCTCATTCTAAAATGAAAATATCTCATTCAGAGCAATAAATTGTCATAGCGCAACAAAATAATAATGAGAGAACGATAAGCTGCACCAGTTTTTATTTATTTGATGGGATAGAGTGATATCTGAAATGGCTTTCAGCGCGCCATCGGCGTAATGAAACGGCCTTGGTAATTAAAAATTAAACACGACGGGAGCCATCCAGCTTCCGTAAGATATTCCGGAAATCATGCGAGCCGGGCAGTCCCGCTCGAATCATGACGGACTAAACCGACAGGCGCCAGGGAAGGGGGTGTGAATCCCCCGCAGCCCCCGCTGCTGTGATGCTGACGAACCCATATATACGCTAAATAATTCGCGTTGTAGGAAGGCGGCAAGCGAGTGAATCCCCAGGAGCTTACACAGGTAAGTGACTGGGGTGAACAAGTAAAGCCAACGCACATACAACGTGAAGTATGACGGGTATGACCACTGATCTGCTTAGCGGATTGGGAAGGATGGGAGAGGACGACGCTAAGCCAGAAGACCTGCCTGTCGGTAATAATCAACAACTTCGGTGGGAAGTGGGTTGCTCAGATGCGTACAGTCGAAAGACTGGGAATGCACGCAGCCCTACCACCCGGCACAGGATCGGGGTATGGCAGCCAGGCAGCACGCATTTATTCTCGCAGGTACCGGCAGCGGTTGTGGTAAAACCACCGTTACGCTTGGTCTGCTCAGCCTGTTGAAGCAGCGCGGTATGCGGGTTCAGCCCTGCAAAGTCGGCCCGGACTACCTCGATACCGGCTGGCACACCGCCGTCAGCGGCGTCGCTTCCCGCAACCTCGACAGCTTTATGCTCCCGGAACCGGTGCTCAATGCGCTGTTTTGCGAACGGATGCAGCGGGCGGATATCGCGGTCATTGAGGGCGTGATGGGGCTGTATGACGGCTTCGGTACCGACCCTGACTACTGCAGCACCGCCGCGATGGCTAAACAGCTCGGCTGTCCGGTCATTTTGCTGGTAGATGGCAAAGCGGTTTCCACCTCCATCGCCGCCACGGTGATGGGATTTCAACACTTCGACCCCAGCCTGAATATCGCCGGCGTTATCGTCAATCGCGTCAACAGCGAATCCCATTATCAGCTTCTCAAAGGCGCCATTGAACGCTATTGCGGGCTGCCGGTGCTCGGCTACGTACCACGCGTGGAAGGGGTGGCGTTACCTGAACGCCATCTGGGGCTGGTCACCGCCCGCGAGTCGCTGGTCAATCAGCAGCCGTGGCGCGATTTTGCCCAAACGCTGGCGCAAACGCTGGATATTGAACGGCTCCTGGCTCTTAGCCAGCTCACCGCCCTACCCGCCGGGGAGTGGCCCCCGCTGCCGTCGCCCGACGCCGGCGCGGGCCTGACGCTGGCGCTGGCCGACGACGAAGCCTTCAACTTTTACTACCCGGATAACCTTACGCTGCTTGAGCGCTGCGGGGTGAATATCGTGCGCTTCAGCCCGCTGCGCGATAGCGAGCTTCCGCCGTGCCAGATGATTTGGCTCGGCGGCGGCTATCCGGAAATTCATGCCGTCGGGCTGGCGGCCAATACGTCGATGCTGGCGCAGCTGCGGGAGGCGCACCGGCGCGGGGTGGCGATTTACGCCGAGTGCGGCGGTTTGATGTATCTCGGCAGCACCCTTGAAGACGCCAGCGGCGACATCTATCCGATGGCCAATCTGATTCCCGGCCACAGCAAGATGGGCAAACGGCTTACCCGCTTTGGCTACTGCGAGGCGCGGGCGATGCGGCAAACGCTGCTGGCGGCGCCCGGCGAAACCCTGCGCGGGCATGAGTTTCACTACTCGGATTTTACCCCTGAGATCCCGGCGGTCCTGGCCTGCCGCAAAGTCCGCGACGGTATGACCCTTCAGCAGTGGTCGGGCGGCTGGCAGGTGGGCAACACGTTCGCCAGCTATCTGCACCTGCACTTTGCGCAGCGTCCCATCATGCTTAACCACTGGCTGGCTGCGGCAAGGAGCGCGCTATGACGCTGCTGGCATGGGGCGTTGCCTGGCTCCTCGATTTTATCATCGGCGATCCGCAGAGCTGGCCGCATCCGGTGCGCTGGATAGGCAACCTGATCGCCGCCGTTCAGCGCGGCGTGCGCCGCTATTGCCGCAGCGATGTCGCCCTGCGCGTCGGCGGCGCCGTGATGTGGCTGGTGGTGGTCGGGCTAACGTGGAGCGTCTGCTGGGGCGTGCTGGCGCTGGCGCGGACGATTCATCCGTGGCTTGGCTGGCTGGTTGAGGTATGGATGATTTTCACCGTGCTGGCCGGACGCTGCCTGGCGCAGTCGGCGCGGGACGTCGAGCGCCCGCTGCGCGCGGGGGATCTGGCGGAGAGCCGTATCAAGCTGTCGTGGATCGTCGGGCGCGATACGTCGCAGCTTGCGCCGCAGCAGATTAATCGCGCGGTGGTGGAAACCGTCGCGGAGAACACCGTCGACGGCATTATCGCGCCGCTCTTCTTTCTGCTGCTGGGTGGCGCGCCGCTGGCGATGGCCTATAAAGCGGTCAACACCCTGGATTCGATGGTCGGCTATAAGCACGAAAAATATCGGGCCATCGGCATGGTCAGCGCCCGCCTCGATGATGTCGCCAACTTTATCCCCGCCCGCCTGAGCTGGCTGCTTATCAGCCTCGCCGCTCTCCTCTGCGGTGAAGCGGGCGGCCGCGCGCTGCGCATCGGCTGGCGCGACCGCTACAACCACAGCAGCCCGAACTGCGGCTGGTCGGAAGCGGCGGTCGCCGGGGCGCTCGGCATCCGGCTTGGCGGCCCTAATGATTACTTTGGACAGCGCGTGGAGAAACCGTGGATCGGCGACGCGACGCGCGATATTTCCGTAGACGATATTTCCCGAACGATTCGACTGATGTGGGTGTCTTCGACCCTGGCGCTGGCGCTATTTATGGCGGTCCGGTACTGGCTGGTCGGCGCTGCCTGAGGACAAATGAATGCACTATATCCAGCAACCGCAGGCGATTGAGGCGAAAAGCTTCGACATTATTGGCGATATTATTGCGCAGACCCGCCCGGACTACCGCTTTGCCAGCCCGCTGCACGAAGCCATTATCAAGCGGGTGATCCACACCACCGCTGATTTTGACTGGCTGGATATCCTGTGGTTTTCGCCCGACGTGCTTCCGCGCTTGAGCGCCGCCCTGAGCCAGCCCTGCACGCTTTATACCGATACCACCATGGCCCTGTCCGGGATCAATAAAACCCTGCTGGCGAAATTCGGCGGCGAGTGCCGCTGCTATATCAGCGATCCGCGGGTGGTGGCGGAGGCCAAAGCGCAGGGGATGACCCGCTCGATGGCGGCGGTTGATATCGCGGTCGCCGAAGAGGGCGAGAAGGTGTTTGTTTTCGGCAATGCGCCCACCGCGCTGTTTCGTCTGCTGGAGCATGACGTCGCGGTCAACGGCGTGATTGGCGTGCCGGTCGGTTTCGTCGGCGCGGCGGAGTCGAAAGAGGCCCTGACGCAGAGCGGCCTGCCGGGCATCGCCGCGCTGGGTCGTAAAGGCGGCAGCAACGTCGCCGCCGCCATCGTCAACGCCATTTTGTACCACTTACAGGGGGCGCGATGAGCGAGCAATCCTTTGACGCCCCGGTATGGCACAACGGCAAGGCGCTGCGCAAAGGCTATACCACCGGATCCTGCGCCACGGCGGCAGCAAAGGTCGCGGCGCTGATGGTGATGCGTCAGCATCTGATTCATCAGGTCTCCATTGTCACCCCTTCCGGCGTCACCCTGTGCCTTAACGTCGAGTCGCCGCACGTTGAAGGGCAGCAGGCGATCGCCGCCATCCGTAAAGACGGCGGCGATGACGTTGACGCCACCCACGGGATGCTGATTTTCGCCCGCGTGACGCTCGACGATTCCGGCGAGATTACCCTGCGCGGCGGCGAAGGCGTCGGCACGGTCACCCGCAAAGGGATCGGCCTGCCCATCGGCAGCCCGGCGATTAACCGCACCCCGCGCCACACCATCGAGTCGGCGGTGCGCGAGGCGATTGGCCCGTCGCGCGGGGCGACGGTAGAGATTTTCGCCCCGGAAGGCGAGGCGCGGGCGCAGAAAACCTATAACTCGCGGCTGGGGATCCTGGGCGGCATCTCGATTATCGGCACCACCGGTATCGTGACGCCGATGTCGGAGGAGAGCTGGAAGCGTTCGCTGTCGCTGGAGCTGGAAATTAAGCGCGCGGCGGGGCTGGAGCGGGTGGTGCTGGTGCCGGGCAACCACGGAGAGCGCTTTGTACGCGAGCAGATGGGCATCGACTCGCAGGTGGTGGTCACCATGAGCAACTTCGTCGGCTACATGATTGAAGAGGCCGTGCGCCTGGGGTTCCGCCAGATCGTGCTGATTGGCCATCCCGGCAAGCTGATTAAAGTCGCCGCCGGGATCTTCCACACCCACAGCCATATCGCCGATGCGCGGATGGAAACCCTGGTCGCGCATCTGGCGCTGCTGGGCGCGCCGCTGGCGCTGCTGCAGCTGGTGAGCGAATGCGATACCACCGAAGCGGCGATGGAGCACATCGACGCGTACGGTTTTCAGCATATCTATCATCATCTTGCCGAACGCATCTGCCTGCGGGTGATGCAGATGCTGCGCTTTACCAAAACGCCGCCCGTCTGCGACGCCATCATGTTCTCCTTTGATAACAAGGTCCTCGGCAGCAATCGGCCGATCGTCGAGATTGCGCGGGAGATGTCATGTTAACGGTGGTCGGCATGGGCCCGTCAGGCCTGCATCTGATGACGCCGGCGGCGCGGGACGCGGTCGCCAGCGCGGACGCGCTGGTGGGCGGCAAGCGGCATTTACAGCAGTTCCCAGAGTTTGACGGCGAACGGTTTGCGCTGGGCGCCAATATTGCCGAACTGCTGGTATGGCTCGGCGAACGCGAAGCGCAGAAGGTGGTGGTGCTGGCCTCCGGCGACCCGCTGTTTTACGGCATCGGTACGCGGCTGATCGCCCACTTTGGCATCGAGCGCGTGCGCATTATCCCCGGCATCAGCGCGGTGCAGTATCTCTGCGCGAAGGCCGGTATCGATATGAACGATATCTGGCTGACCAGCAGCCACGGGCGGGACGTCTGTTTTGATGAGCTGGCTCGCCAGCGCAAGGTGGCGATGGTGACCGACGGGCGCTGCGGGCCGCGGGAAATCGCCGCCCAGCTGGCGGCGCGGGGTAAAGGGTATCGCTGGATGGTGATTGGCGAAAATCTGGCGATGGATAACGAGCGGATCCGCTGGCTACCGGTCAGTGAGGTCGACGGCGAATATGAGATGAACGCGGTGGTGATCCTCGATGAAAGATGAGCTTTTTCTGCGCGGCGAGAAGGTGCCGATGACCAAAGAGGCGGTTCGCGCGCTGGCGCTGGCCAAACTTGAGCTACACCGGGCAAGCCACCTGATTGATATCGGCGCCGGTACCGGCAGCGTGTCGATTGAGGCGGCGTTGCAGTACCCCTCGCTGCAGGTAACGGCGGTCGAACGCAATCCCGCGGCCCTGCAGCTGCTGGACGAAAACCGCCAGCATTTCGCCTGCGGCAACATTGAGATCCTGCCCGGCGAAGCGCCGATGGTGATCACCGAGCGGGCCGACGCCATTTTTATGGGCGGCAGCGGCGGCCGCCTCGACGAACTGATTGACTGGTCGTGGCAGCAGCTCTACCCCGGCGGTCGCCTGGTGATGACCTTTATCCTCCAGGAGAACCTGAACGCCGCTCTCGACTATCTGCGGCTGAAGGGAATCGAACAGGTTGATTGCCTGCAGCTGAACGTTTCATCGCTGACCGCGCTGGGCTGCGGCCACTATTTCAAACCGAATAATCCCGTTTTTGTTATCGCCTGTCAGAAGGAAGAAAACCATGGCTGAGACATTTGACCCCCGTTGTGTGTGGTTCGTTGGCGCAGGGCCGGGCGACCGTGAGCTGATTACCCTCAAGGGCTACCGCTTGCTCCAGCAGGCCCAGGTGGTGATCTACGCCGGGTCGCTGATAAACACCGCGCTGCTGGAGTACTGTCCGCCCGGCGCCGAGTGTCACGACAGCGCCGAACTGCATCTGGCGCAAATTCTCGACCTGATGGAAGCCGGCGTTAAAGCCGGGAAAACGGTGGTGCGTTTACAGACCGGGGACGTGTCGCTGTACGGCTCGGTCCGCGAGCAGGGCGAAGAGCTGACCAAACGCGGCATCGACTGGCAGGTGGTGCCGGGCGTCAGCGCGTTTCTGGGCGCCGCGGCGGAGCTGGGCGTCGAATACACCGTCCCGGAAGTCTCCCAGAGCCTGATTATTACCCGCCTCGAAGGGCGCACGCCGGTGCCGGAGCGCGAGCAGCTTGAGTCGTTTGCCAGCCACCAGACCTCGATGGCGATTTACCTTTCCGTACAGCGTATTCACCGGGTGGCGGAGCGCCTGATGGAAGGCGGCTACCCGGCAACCACGCCGGTGGCGGTGATCTACAAAGCGACCTGGCCGGAAAGCCAGACCGTACGCGGTACCCTGGCGGATATCGGCGACAAGGTGCGCGAGGCGGGGATCCGCAAAACGGCGCTCATTCTGGTCGGGAATTTCCTGGGCTCTGAGTATCACTACTCAAAACTCTACGCGGCGGACTTTAGCCATGAATACCGTAAAGCCTGAATCAATCGCGCTTTTCTGCCTGACCCCTGGCGGCGTGCGGCTGGCGAAACGGCTGGCGGCGATGCTGCCGTTAACCTGCTTTACCAGCGAGAAGCTGCTGGAAGAGGGGTTTCTCCCCTTTGAAAACGGTTTTGCCAGCGCCGCGCGCGAGGCCTTCAGCAGCTATTCGGCGCTGATTTTCATCGGCGCCACCGGGATCGCGGTACGCGTGCTGGCCCCGCTGGTGAATGACAAGTTCAGCGACCCGGCGGTAGTGGTGATTGACGAGCGCGGCCAGCACGTTATTAGCCTGCTTTCCGGCCACGCGGGGGGCGCGAATGCCCTCAGCCGCTATCTGGCCGGGATGCTCGGCGCCGACCCGGTGATCACCACCGCCACCGACGTCAACGAGATGGCGGCGCTGGATATCCTGGCATTCCAGCTTAATGCCCGGATGAGCGATTTCCGCGCGGCGGTGAAAACCGTCAACCAGATGCTGGTCAGCCAGCAGCGCGTCGGCCTGTGGTGGGACGACGAACTGGATGAAGACGTCAGCCGCTGCGACCGGCGGGGATTTATCACCGTGACCGATCTGCACCAGCTTCCCGAGCTGGACGCGCTGGTCTGCGTCACGCTGCGCAACGAGCTGCCGGCCATCGCCGTGCCGCACTGGAAGCTGGTGCCGCAGCGGGTGGTCGCCGGAATTGGCTGCCGTCGCGATACGCCATTCCCGCTGTTAGCAGCGCTGCTGGCGCGCCAGCTTGAGGCGCAGCGCCTGGATCCGCTGGCGCTGAAAGCCATCGTCAGCGTGACGCTGAAGAAGCACGAGCAGGGGCTGATTCAGTTGGCCTCCTGCTGTCGCGTACCGTTCGAAACCTTTCCCGCTGATGCGCTGCGCGAGCATGAGCACCATTTTCCCGCCTCATCGTTCGTCAGAAAAACCGTCGGCGTGGGGAGCGTATCCGGCCCGGCGGCCTGGCTGCTGAGCCATGGGCAACTGTTGGGCGAAACCCTGCGCGAACAGGGCGTCACTATCACTTTGGGAGTTTCACACTGATGTTAAGCGTAATCGGAATCGGCCCTGGCTCGCAGTCCATGATGACCATGGAGGCCATTGAAGCGCTGCAGGCGGCGGAAATCGTCGTTGGCTATAAAACTTACACGCACCTGGTGAAAGCCTTTACCGGCGATAAGCAGGTGATCAAAACCGGCATGTGCAAAGAGATTGAGCGCTGCCAGGCGGCGATTGAGCTGGCGCAGGCCGGGCATAACGTGGCGCTGATCAGCAGCGGCGACGCCGGTATTTACGGCATGGCCGGACTGGTGCTTGAGCTGGTCAGCAAGCAGAAGCTGGATGTGGAAGTCCGCCTGATCCCGGGGATGACCGCCAGCATCGCCGCCGCCTCGCTGCTGGGCGCGCCGCTGATGCACGATTTCTGCCATATCAGCCTCAGCGACCTGCTGACACCGTGGCCGGTGATTGAAAAGCGTATTGTCGCCGCCGGTGAAGCCGACTTCGTGATCTGTTTTTACAATCCGCGCAGCCGCGGCCGCGAGGGCCATCTGGCGCGCGCCTTTGAGCTGCTGTCGGCCAGCAAAAGCGCGCAGACTCCGGTGGGGGTCGTGAAGTCCGCCGGACGTAAAAAACAGGAGAAATGGTTGACCACCCTGGGGGAGATGGATTTTGCACCGGTCGATATGACCAGCCTGGTGATCGTTGGCAACAAAGCGACCTATATCCAGGATGGCCTGATGATCACCCCGCGAGGCTACGTGCTGTGAGCCACGGCGAGGTGCTGGTGATGGGCGGAACCAGCGACGCGCGGGCGCTGTGCCAGCAGCTTGACGCGGCGCAGGTTGAATACACCCTGTCGGTGGCGACGCCCACCGGCCAGCAGCTGGCGGGAGACATTCGCGGCCAGGTGCGCTGCGGGCGTCTCGAGCTGGAGGAGATGATCGCCTGGCTGAAGGCTAACCGGACCCGCTGGGTGATCGATGCTTCGCACCCCTACGCCGAAGCGGTGAGCCGCAATATCGTCCGGGCCTGCGAAACCGCCGGCGTGCTGCTGAGCCGCTATCAGCGCCCTGAACAGCTGAGCGGCCTGAGGCATCCGCTGCTCTATACCGTGGAGAGCATTGAACTGGCCTGCGAGGTGGCGCGGCGCTTCGGTCCGCGCGTGCTGCTCACCACCGGAAGCAAAGATCTGGCGCGCTGGCGGGCGGGATTAGGCGAAAAAACGCTGCTGGCCCGGGTGTTGCCGGTCGCCGATGTCATCGCCCAGTGCGCCGGACTGGGGTTCGGCGTTGGCGAGATCTTCGCCCTGTGCGGGCCGTTCAGCGCCGAGTTCAACGCCGCTTTCTACCGCCAGTGCCGGGCCGATGTGGTGATCACCAAGGCCTCCGGCGCCGAAGGCGGCTATCAGGAAAAAGTACAACCCTGTCTGGATGCCGGTATCCCCTGCATCGTGATTACGCGCCCGGCACCGCTGGTGACCGGTGAAGAATTACTGGAAAGTCAGGCTGCCTTTGCCCGGCGCTTAGCGCGCTGGCTGGCCGCTGCTTAAGGAGTCCGAAATGAAAAAAGCGCTTCTGGTGGTCAGTTTTGGCACCAGCTATCCCGACACCTGTGAAAAGAATATCGTCGCCTGCGAGCGCGAGCTGGCGGCCAGCTGCCCGGACCGCGACACCTTTCGCGCCTTCACCTCCGGGATGATTATCCGCAAGCTCAAGCAGCGCGACGGTATCGAGATTGATACGCCGCTACAGGCGCTGCAGAAGCTGGCCGAGCAGGGCTACCAGGATGTGGCGATTCAGTCGCTGCACATTATCAACGGCGATGAATATGAAAAGATCGTCCGCGAAGTGCAAAGCCTGCGCCCGCTGTTCCTCCGCCTGACGCTGGGGGCGCCGCTGCTGAGCAGCCATCACGATTATGTCCAGCTGATGCAGGCGCTGCGCCAGCAGATGCCGCCGATTGCCGCCGATGAAACGGTGGTCTTTATGGGCCACGGCGCCAGCCATCACGCTTTCGCCGCCTACGCCTGTCTGGACCATATGATGACGGCGAAGGGGTTTCCGGCGCGGGTCGGCGCGGTCGAGAGCTATCCGGAAGTCGATATTCTTATCGACAGCCTGCGCCGGCAGGGGGTGAAGGGCGTGCACCTGATGCCGCTGATGCTGGTGGCCGGCGATCACGCCATTAACGATATGGCCTCGGACGAAGAGGACTCCTGGAAAACGCTGTTCAACGCCGCCGGTATCACGGCGACGCCGTGGCTGAACGGGCTGGGAGAGAATCCGGCGGTGCGCGCAATGTTCGTCGCTCACCTGCAGCAGGCGCTGAGCCTGGCGATGGAGGAGGCGGCATGAGCGGCAAACTGTATGCCCTGAGTACCGGCCCTGGCGCCGCTGACCTGATCACCGTGCGCGCGGCGCGGGTGCTGGGCAAGCTGGACATTCTCTACGCGCCCGCCGGACGTAAAGGCGGCGACAGCCTCGCGCTCTCCATCGTGCGGGAGTATATCGGCGAACGGACCGAAGTGCGCTGCTGCCATTTCCCGATGAGCGCCGACAGCGCGGAAAAAGAGGCGGTATGGGATGAGGTCGCCGCCGCGCTGGTGCAGGAAGTGGAGGCGGGCAAGCAGGTCGGGTTTATTACCCTCGGCGACGCCATGCTGTTCAGCACCTGGGTGTTCTTACTCCAGCGTATCGGCAGCCCGGAGTGGCTGGAGATTGTTCCCGGCGTCACCTCTTTCGCCGCCATTGCCGCGCGTTCAAAAACGCCGCTGGCCATGGAGCAGCAGTCGCTGGCGGTGATCTCCTGCACCGCGCCGGAAACGGAAATCGAGCAGGCGCTGCGCCAGCATGAAAGCCTGGTGCTGATGAAAGTGTACGGGCGGTTTCCCCGCATCAAAGCGCTGCTGGCGAAAAACGGTCTGCTGGATGCCGCGCTGATGATGTCCGAAGCCACGCTGCCGGGCGAGCAGTGCTGGCACCATCTCCGTGACGTCAGCGACGACCAGCCGCTGCCCTATTTCTCGACCATTCTGGTCAATAAACAGTGGGAGTATGCAGAATGAAACTTGAACAACAGCTAAAACAGCTGTCTTTCAGCGGGTTAGCTGCGGCGCTATTGCTGATAGTGGTACCCGAAAAGGCTTTCGCGATGCACATTATGGAGGGGTTTTTACCGCCGATGTGGGCCCTGGCATGGTGGCTGCTGTTTTTACCCTGCCTGTGGTACGGGCTGGTGCGCCTGCGCCGCATCGTGCAGGAAGATAACAACCAGAAGGTGCTGCTGGCGCTGTGCGGGGCGTTTATTTTTGTCCTCTCGGCGCTGAAAATTCCTTCCGTGACCGGCAGCTGTTCGCACCCGACCGGCGTCGGCCTGGCGGTGATTCTCTTCGGGCCTGGCGTGGTGGCGATCCTTGGCGCCATCGTGCTGCTGTTCCAGGCGCTGCTGCTGGCGCACGGCGGGCTGACGACGCTCGGCGCGAACGGGATGTCGATGGCGGTCATCGGGCCGGTGGTCGGCTATATGGTGTGGAAAATGGCCTGCCGCGCGGGCATTCGCCGCGATGTCGGGGTGTTTCTCTGCGCGATGCTGGCGGATCTGGTGACCTACTTTGTCACCTCCGTACAGCTCGGCGTGGCCTTCCCGGATCCGACCGCCGGCGCGACCGGATCGATCGTCAAGTTTATGGGGATCTTCTGCCTGACCCAGATCCCGATCGCCATTGCTGAAGGACTGTTAACCGTCATGATCTACGACCAGTTGACCAAACGTCAGCTGATTACCGCACAGGGGCATTAACATGAAAAAGACGCTGATATTGTTAGCCATGGTGGTGGCGCTGGTGATCCTGCCGTTCTTTGTCGATCACGGCGGCGAGTTTGGCGGTTCGGACGGCGAGGCGGAGAGCCAGATTCAGGTGGTCGCACCGCATTATGAGCCGTGGTTCCAGCCGCTGTACGAACCGGCGAGTGGAGAAATTGAGAGCCTGCTGTTTACGCTCCAGGGCTCCCTCGGCGCGGCGGTGATTTTCTATATTCTGGGCTACAGCAAAGGCAGACAGCGCCGTGATGACCGGGTTTGACCGACTTAGCTATCAGAGCCGCTGGTTTCACGTCGCGCCGGAGCGCAAGTTCCTGTTCTGGCTGCTGCTGATGGTGCTGGCCTTTACCCTGCCTCCGCTGGGGCAGGGTATCGAAATGGCGCTGATTGCCGCCTTAACCTGCTGGCTGCTGCGGGTCTCGCCGTGGCGCTGGTGCCGCTGGATGGCGCTGCCGTTTGGCTTCCTGCTGATCGGCGTGCTGACCATTCTGTTTAGCGTCAGCCGCAATCCGCAGGATCTGCTGCTGAGCCTGCCGCTGGGCAGCGTCTGGCTGGGCATCACGTCGGAGGGGCTGACGACCGCCAATCAGACCTTCTGGCGCAGCCTGGCGGCGCTGGCGTCCACCTTCTGGCTGGTGCTGAATCTGCCGTTCCCGCAGCTTATTGTGCTGCTCAAGCGCGGGCGGGTGCCGCGGCTGCTGACCGAGCAAATCCTGCTGACCTGGCGCTTTATTTTTATTCTGTTAGACGAAGCGCTGGCGATTCATCGTGCGCAAACATTACGTTTTGGCTACCGTAGCGTGCCGAAGGGCTATCGTTCGCTGGCGATGCTGGTAGGGCTGCTGTTTACCCGGGTGATGATCCGCTACCAGCAGATGAGCACCACGCTGGATATCAAACTGTATCAGGGTGACTTTCACCTCTAAGGATAAGTATGCTTGCCACGACCGATCTCTGGTTTCGCTATCAGGACGAGCCGGTGCTGAAGGGGCTGACGCTGGATTTTTCCCGTCACGCGGTGACCGGACTGGTGGGGGCGAACGGCTGCGGAAAATCCACGCTGTTTATGAACCTGAGCGGTCTGCTGCGCCCGCAGAGCGGGGCGGTGCTGTGGCAGGGAAAACCGCTGGATTACAGCAAACGCGGCCTGCTGGCGCTGCGTCAGCAGGTGGCGACCGTTTTCCAGGACCCGGACCAGCAGATTTTCTATACCGATATCGACAGCGATATCGCCTTTAGCCTGCGTAACCTGGGGGTTGCGGAAGAGGAAATTGCCCGCCGGGTGGACGATGCCCTGACTCTCGTCGATGCCCAGGGGTTTCGTCACCAGCCGATTCAGTGCCTGAGCCACGGGCAGAAAAAGCGCGTGGCGATAGCCGGCGCGCTGGTGCTGCAGGCGCGCTATTTACTGCTCGACGAGCCGACGGCGGGGCTCGATCCCTCGGGACGCGCGCAGATGATCGACATCATTAAGCGCATTGCCGATCGGGGCAACCACGTGGCGATCTCCAGCCACGATATCGATCTGATCTATGAAATCAGCGATGCGGTTTACGTGTTACGCCGCGGCGAAGTGCTGGCGCATGGCGAACCCGGGGAGGTGTTTGCCCGCAGCGAACTGATGGCCCAGGCCGGGCTCACCCAGCCGTGGCTGGTGAAACTGCACGCGCAGCTCGGGCTGCCGCTGTGTAAAACCGAAGAAGAATTTTTTACGCGGATGCGAAACAACGCGATGAAGGAGGCGTCATGACGCTGGCAATTATGTTACAGGGCACCGCTTCCGACGTCGGCAAAAGCGTGCTGGTCGCGGGGCTGTGCCGCATCTTTTATCAGGACGGGCAGCGCACCGCGCCGTTTAAATCGCAGAATATGGCGCTTAATTCCGGTATCACGCCGGATGGCAAAGAGATGGGCCGCGCGCAAATTTTCCAGGCCGAAGCGGCGGGCACTACCCCGGATGTGCGCATGAACCCGGTGCTGCTTAAGCCAACCAGCGACCGTAAAGCGCAGGTGGTGCTGATGGGCAAAGTGGCGACCGATATGGACGCGGTGAGCTATCACGAATACAAGCCGCGCCTGCGCGAACAGATCCTCGCGGTTTATAACAGCCTGGCCGCCGAACATGATGTGCTGGTGCTGGAAGGGGCGGGCAGTCCGGCGGAGATCAACCTGCGCGATCGCGACATCGTCAATATGGGCATGGCCGAGATGGCCCAGTGCCCGGTGATCCTCGTGGCGGATATCGATCGCGGCGGCGTATTCGCCTCCATCTACGGCACGCTCGCGCTGCTGCATGACCGCGAGCGCGCGCGGGTCAAAGGGGTGATTATCAATAAATTTCGCGGCGACGTGGCGCTGCTGTATTCCGGGATCGAGCAGATAGAAGCGCTCACCGGCGTCCCGGTACTCGGCGTGATGCCGTGGCTGGACGTCGATCTCGAAGATGAGGACGGCGTCGCGCTGCAAAAAGGGAAATATCTGCGTACCGACAGGCGCGATATTGAGATTGCCGTGGTCCAGGTACCGCACATCTCTAATTTCACCGATTTCAACGCGCTGGCGGCGCAGCCGGACGTCCGCGTCCGCTATGTTCGCCAGCCCCAGGAGCTGGCGGGCGTGGATATGATTATCCTGCCGGGCAGTAAAAATACGCTCGGCGACCTGGGCTGGCTGCGCGAGAGCGGCATGGCGCACGCGGTACTGCAGGCCCGGCGTAAGGGCGTACCGGTGCTGGGGATCTGCGGCGGCTACCAGATGCTCGGCGAAACCATTATTGATGAGGTGGAGTCGGGGCTTGGCACCCAGCCGGGGCTGGGGTTGCTCAATACCGTCACCCACTTTGCGCACAGCAAAACGACCACCCAGGTAACGGCGACTCTGGCTCCGGCGCTGCCGGCGTGGCTGGCGGCAACGGCGGGGCTGGCGGTAAGCGGCTACGAAATTCATATGGGCGAAACCGAGCTGCGCGACGGCTGCCGTTCGCTGATGCAATTACATAAAGGCGGCCAGAATGTGGCGGACGGCGCGGTCAGCGATGACGGCCTGGCGTTTGGCACCTATCTGCACGGCCTGTTCGATAGCGATGCATTTACCCGTGCGCTGGTTAACGGCCTGCGCCAGCGTAAAGGGCTGGCGGCGCTGGATAGCGATTTCGAGTATGCGCAGTATAAATCTCGCCAGTTCGATCTGCTGGCGGACGCGATGCGTCAGCATATTGATATCGAAAAAATCTACGCCATCATGCGCCAACATCAGGAGCCCGTATGCTGACTTTAGTGACCGGCGGGGCGCGCAGCGGTAAAAGCCGCCATGCCGAAGCGCTGATCGCCCATGCGCCGCAGGTACTCTATATCGCCACCTCGCAGATCTTTGATGACGAGATGGCGGCGAGGATCCAGCACCACCGCGACGGCAGGCCCGCGCACTGGCGCACCGCCGAGCGCTGGCAGCAGCTTGATGAACTGATCACCCCGGATATCGCCCCGGAGGAGGCGATTTTGCTGGAATGCATCACCACCATGGTAACCAACCTGCTGTTTGCGCTGGGGGGCGACAGCGCGCCGGACGACTGGGATTATGCGGCGATGGAGCGGGCGATCGACGCCGAAATCGCGGTACTGATTGCCGCCTGCCAGCGCTGCCCGGCCCGCGTGGTGCTGGTGACCAACGAAGTGGGGATGGGGATTGTGCCGGAAAACCGTCTGGCCCGCCATTTCCGCGACATCGCCGGACGCGTCAACCAGCGCCTTGCTGCGGCGGCGGACGAGGTGTGGCTGGTGGTGTCGGGCATTGGCGTAAAAATCAAATAGGCCAGGCGCGCCGTACCGGGCGTTATTCTTCCTGCTGGCTCTGCCATGAGCCAGCCAACAAGACGAGAACCTCTATGCAAAGCTTAACCTCTCTACTGGGCGCGATCCCGGCGCCTGATGAAAGCGCGATGGCGCGCGCCCGGCTTCATATCGACGGCCTGCTGAAGCCGCCCGGAAGCCTTGGACGCCTTGAAGATCTTGCCGTACAGCTGGCGGGCATGCCCGGTCTTGACGGCGTGCCGCAGGTGAAAAAGAAGGCGCTGCTGGTGATGTGCGCCGACCACGGCGTGTGGGACGAAGGGGTCGCCATCTCGCCGAAAGCGGTGACCGCCATCCAGGCGGCGAATATGACGCTGGGGAAAACCGGCGTTTGCGTGCTGGCGGCGCAGGCGGGCGCGAAAATGCACGTGATTGATGTCGGGATCGATGCTGAGCTGATACCGGGCGTTATCAACATGCGCGTGGCGCGCGGCTGCGGCAATATCGCCGTCGGTCCGGCAATGCGCCGCGGCCAGGCGGAAGAGCTGCTGCTGGAGGTGATGCGCTATACCCGAGGGCTGGCGCAGGATGGCGTCACCCTGTTTGGCGTCGGGGAGCTCGGAATGGCCAATACCACCCCGGCGGCGGCGATTGTCAGCGTTCTGACCGGAAGCGATGCCCAGGAGGTGGTCGGGATTGGCGCTAATCTGCCGTTGGCGAAGGTCGCTAATAAAGTGGAAGTGGTGCACCGGGCTATCGCCGTCAACCGGCCTGACCCGAACGATGGTCTCGACGTGCTGGCAAAAGTGGGCGGTTTTGATTTATTGGGGATGACGGGCGTGATGCTGGGCGCGGCCTCCTGCGGCCTGCCGGTGGTGCTCGATGGCTTTCTCTCCTACGCGGCGGCGCTGGCGGCGTGCCGAATTGCGCCGGAAGTGAAGCCCTATCTGATCCCGTCCCACTATTCGGCGGAGAAGGGCGCGCGTACGGCGCTGATGCATCTCGAACTGGAGCCCTACCTGAATATGGGGATGCGTCTGGGCGAAGGCAGCGGCGCGGCGCTGGCGATGCCGATCGTGGAAGCGGCCTGCGCGATGTATCACGAGATGGGCATGCTGGCGGCGAGCAATATTGTGTTGCCAAAGGGCTGAGAAAGGGCTGGGGAGCGGCGCTGCGCCGTTCCCTGAATCAGGCATAAGATTTTGCGGAGCGCAGAAACAAAAAAACACCCTTGAGGGTGTTTATGATGTTGGTTGCGGGGGCCGGATTTGAACCGACGACCTTCGGGTTATGAGCCCGACGAGCTACCAGGCTGCTCCACCCCGCGTCCGTCTTTACTCTTCATCGAGTAAACTTGCATCAGATTTTAATTGGTTGCGGGGGCCGGATTTGAACCGACGACCTTCGGGTTATGAGCCCGACGAGCTACCAGGCTGCTCCACCCCGCGTCCGTCATTACTCTTCCATCGAGTAACGTTACTTCTCTGATTTTAATTGGTTGCGGGGGCCAGATTTGAACTGACGACCTTCGGGTTATGAGCCCGACGAGCTACCAGGCTGCTCCACCCCGCGTCCGTGGAAGCGCACTATACTCCGCTAACGTTTTGATGCAACCCTTTTTGGCAGAAATCATCAATTTTGTAAAAAATGGTGCATATAGAATCACTTCCAGCCTATTTTTTGCGCAAAACTGCCTTTGCGGTGCCTAAGCGCATTTCATTAGCCCTGGGGGTTTGTTATCTTCATCACGCACCCGGGCTTAGCAGCATAAAGAAGAGATACCATGAAAGGACGTTGGGCAAAATACGCAGTAACAGGCGCAATGCTGGCAATGCTGGCCGCCTGTTCCTCAAAACCGACCGATCGCGGTCAGCAGTATAATGAAGGTAAACTCACCCAGCCGTTTTCATTGGTTAACCAACCTGATGCGGTCGGCTCGCCGATCAACGCCGGCGATTTCTCCGAGCAGGTGAGACAGATTCGTAGCGCCTCTCCGCGCCTCTACACCAGCCAGAGCAACGTCTACAATGCGATTCAGGAGTGGCTGCGTTCCGGCGGCGACACCCGCACGCTGAGCCAGTTTGGTATTGACGCCTGGCAGATGCAGGGGACGGATAACTACGGTAACGTCCAGTTTACCGGCTACTACACGCCGGTGGTGCAGGCGCGCCATACTCGCCAGGGCGAGTTCCAGTACCCGATTTACCGGATGCCGCCGAAGCGCGGCAAGCTGCCGTCCCGCGCCAGCATCTACGCCGGCGCTCTGAGCGACAACTACATCCTGGCCTACAGCAACTCGCTGATGGATAACTTCATCATGGACGTGCAGGGCAGCGGCTACATTGACTTTGGCGACGGCTCGCCGCTGAACTTCTTCAGCTATGCCGGGAAAAACGGCTGGCCGTACTACAGCATCGGTAAAGTGCTGATCGACCGCGGGGAAGTGAAGCGCGAAGATATGTCGATGCAGGCGATCCGCGAATGGGGCGAAAAACACAGCGAGGCGGAAGTCCGTGAGCTGCTGGAGCAGAACCCGTCGTTCGTCTTCTTTAAACCGCAGTCTTTTGCGCCGGTGAAAGGCGCCAGCGCGGTGCCGTTGATCGGCCGGGCATCGGTGGCTTCCGACCGTTCCATTGTTCCTGCCGGCACCACGCTGCTGGCGGAGGTGCCGCTGCTGGATAATAACGGCAAGTTTAACGGCCAGTACGAGCTGCGTTTAATGGTGGCTCTCGATGTTGGCGGGGCGATTAAAGGCCAGCACTTCGATATTTACCAGGGCATTGGCCCGGATGCCGGGCATCGTGCCGGCTGGTATAACCACTACGGCCGCGTATGGGTGCTGAAAAACGCCCCGGGCGCGGGCAACGTCTTTAGCGGCTAGTACGCCGGTTCTCTTCCCCGGTCGCGCTGCGCTTACCGGGGCTACGGCTGATTTTGTCACCCGGGTAAGGCGCTTGCGCCGCGACCCGGGAATGTCCACTAATTCTGAGGTTTTATGTCTGTTGTAATCAGCGATGCCTGGCGCCAGCGCTTTGGCGGCACGGCGCGTTTATATGGTGAAAAGGCGCTGCAATGTTTTGCCGACGCGCACGTCTGCGTGGTCGGCATCGGCGGCGTAGGCTCATGGGCGGCGGAAGCGCTGGCGAGAACCGGAATTGGCGCGATTACCCTCATCGATATGGATGATGTCTGCGTGACCAACACCAATCGCCAGATCCACGCCCTTGGCGGCAACGTTGGCCTGGCGAAAGCCGAGGTGATGGCGGAGCGTATTCGCCTGATCAACCCCGAGTGCCGGGTCACGGTGGTGGACGATTTTGTCACCCCGGAAAACGTCGCCGAGTATCTTGGCGTTGGCTTTAGCTACGTGATTGACGCCATCGACAGCGTGCGCCCGAAAGCGGCGCTAATCGCTTACTGTCGTCGCCATAAGGTTCCGCTGGTGACCACCGGCGGCGCGGGCGGGCAAATCGATCCGACGCAAATTCAGGTCGCCGATCTGGCGAAAACCATCCAGGATCCGCTGGCGGCAAAGCTGCGTGAGCGTTTGAAGAGCCAGTTTGGGGTGGTGAAGAACAGCAAAGGTAAGCTCGGCGTGGATTGCGTGTTTTCCACCGAAGCGCTGGTTTATCCGCAGGCGGACGGCAGCGTTTGTGCGATGAAAAGCACCGCTGAGGGGCCGAAGCGAATGGATTGCGCATCCGGCTTTGGCGCCGCGACGATGGTGACCGCGACCTTTGGTTTTGTCGCCGTCTCCCACGCGCTGAAGAAAATGCTGGCGAAGGCGGAGCGGCAGACGGCGTAAATTCCCGGGTCGCGGCGCAGGCGCCTTACCCGGGCTACAAAACTGCGCACCTGTCCGGGCGACAAAACCGCATGAACCCGTAGCCCGGGCAAGGCGCGTCAAGCGCCGCCCCCGGGATAAGCTTAAACCTCAACCTCGCGGGCGGCGGCGAGCACCGCTTCGCTCAGGGCGCTGAGCCCCTGACTGCGCGAGGCGCTCAGCTGGCCGCGCAGCCCCAGCGCATCAAATAGCGCCAGCGGATCCTGCGCCAGCAGCTCAGCGGCGCTTTTGCCTTCTATGGCGGTCAACAGCACCGCCAGCATGCCGCGCACGATGCGGCCTTCGCTATCGCCGAAGAAATGCAGCTTGCCCTCGGCGTCAACAACGTGCCCCAGCCAGACGCGGTTTTCACAACCGGCAATCTCTTTGGCTCGCGCTTTCAGGTTGTCCGGCAGCGCGGGAAGCTGCTTACCCAGTAAAATCAGCTGGCGGTATTTATCTTCCCACTGGCTGAGCGGGGTAAAGGTCTGCCGTAGAGATGCCTCGGTGATGCGGGTACCAAAAGGGTGAGAAGTCGTCATTAATCCACCAGTATTTCCAGAGCGCGGTCCACGGCGTGCACCAGCGCGTAGACATCGTCTTGCGTGTTATAAGGCGCGAAGGAGGCCCGTAGCGTGCCGCTGACGCCAAGCGCCGCCAGCAGCGGCTGGGCGCAGTGCTGACCGGCGCGCAGCGCGATCCCCGACTCCGCCAGCAGCGTCACCATATCGCTATGGTGAACGCCGTCAAAATCAAACGCCAGCAGGCTGGCGTCCTGGCAGCGGAAGGAGCGGAAGCCCGGACGTTTCGCCAGCTCGTCTTCCGCCAGCGTCGCCAGGCCGCGGCTCCAGTTTTCCGCCTGCGCGATGTCCGTTTCCTCCAGCCACTCCAGCGCCGCGCTCAGGCCGATCACCCCGGCGATATTGGGCGTTCCCGCCTCGAAGCGCCAGGGGGCGGGCTGGGTTTTGAAGCCATCGAAGGTGACTTCGGTAATCATTTTTCCGCCGCCGAGCCACGGCGACATCTCCGCCAGCCGTTCGCTTTTGCCATACAGCGCGCCGATGCCGGTCGGCCCGTAGAGCTTATGGCCTGAAAAAGCATAAAAGTCGATATCCAGCGCCTGGACGTCCGCCGGGAAATGTACCGCTCCCTGCGCGCCGTCGACCATCACCACCATCCCGGCAGCGCGGGCCTGGCGTATTGCCAGCGTCAGATCCGGACAGCCGCCGGTGACGTTGGACATCTGGCCAATCGCCAGCACCCGGCTGCGCGGCGTGATAAGCGCGCCAAGCGCCGCCACGTCCGGCAGGCGGTTGCCCGCCAGCGGCAGCTTCACCACCCGCGCGCCGGTTTGCCCGGCAACCATTAACCACGGCACCAGGTTGGCGTGATGCTCTGCTTCGCTGACGATAATCTCATCGCCGGGTTTCAGGCGCGGGCGCACGTAGCTCTGCGCCACCATATTAATGGCTTCGGTGGTGCCGCGCGTCCAGACGATATCCTGGCCGGAAGGGGCGTTGAGCAGCGTTGCCACCCGTTCGCGCGCGTTTTCATAGCGTTCGGTTAGCTGACGGGCGGTGGCGAACTGGCTGCGGTGGACGTTACCGGCGCTAAGGCGATAGAACTGGTCGCTGGCCTCAATGACCGCCAGCGGTTTGAGGGTTGTCGCGGCGCTATCAAGATAGACGCCGGCGTCGGCCAGCGCCGGGAACTGGGCGCGAAATTGGACGGGGTTGAATGCGTTCATGAGATTCCTCGTATCGATATCAGGATCGTCGCGCAAATCGGCGGGTGATACAAGGTTTCTGCTAACGACTGGAATTTTCTGAATATGACTTCGGGTGGTTAAAAGATAGTTATGCTGAATAGTGTTGGGTTTGCGTTTTAACCTGGTACAGAACGAATCATAAACAGTATAAATAGTCGAAAGGAGAGAAAGATGAAAATGAATAAGACTGCCGCAATTATTTCTGCCTGTGTGCTGACCTTTGGCCTGAGCGCCTGCTCCTCCAACTACGTGATGCATACCAACGATGGGCGCACCATCGTGACCGACGGCAAACCGCAAACGGATAATGATACTGGCATGATTTCGTACAAAGATGCCTGGGGTAACAAGCAGCAGATTAACCGTTCTGACGTAAAACAGCTGGGCGAACTGGATAAGTGATTTCGGTATAGCAGGCAAAAAAAAGCACCGCGCAGTGCGGTGCTACATTAAATCACTATGGACAGACAGGGTAAATGTACAGGAAGTGAAAAGGGGTAGCTGAGCTACCATGGTCCGCAAACCCGGACCAATTGCAAACACAACAACACAACATCACAACCGTAAGCCAAAAGCTTGTTGGAACACGCATTCCAAAAAAAGCTCTTCGTTCCGGCTCAGGAAGTGCCGCCACTATAGGTATTTGCTGGTAGAAGCTCAACGGACAAATTATAATAGCTCAGATAAAAAAAACTAATAGGTTAACTATTGTTTCCTGTTTGTTAAATTGCCTTAACATCTAAGCCAGAATAACTATGTCCAAGCGTTTGCCACCTCTGAATGCATTACGTGTTTTTGATGCAGCCGCCCGCCATCTTAGCTTCACTCGCGCCGCCGATGAGCTTTTTGTGACGCAGGCCGCAGTCAGCCACCAAATCAAGTCCCTGGAGGATTTCCTCGGCCTCAAGCTGTTCCGTCGACGCAATCGTTCTCTTCTTTTGACGGAGGAGGGGCAGAGCTATTTTCAGGATATCAAAGAGATTTTTTCGCAGCTCACCGAAGCGACCCGCAAGCTTCAGGCCCGAAGCGCAAAAGGGGCCTTAACCGTCAGTATGCTCCCCAGTTTTGCCATTCAGTGGCTGGTGCCAAGGCTCACAAGCTTTAACTCAGCTTATCCGGGAATCGACGTCAGGATCCAGGCCGTGGACCGTCAGGAGGATAAGCTGGCCGACGATGTCGACGTGGCGATTTTTTACGGCCGCGGCAACTGGCCGGGGCTGCGGGTGGAAAAGCTGTACGCCGAATATCTGCTCCCGGTGTGCTCACCGCTGTTGCTCACCGGCGATAAAGCGTTGAAAACGCCTGCCGATCTGGCGCAACATACCCTGTTGCACGATGCTTCCCGCCGCGACTGGCAAACTTATACACGCCAGTTAGGTCTAAACCATATTAATGTTCAACAGGGACCTATATTTAGCCACAGCGCAATGGTGCTGCAGGCGGCAATCCATGGACAGGGGGTCGCGCTGGCCAACAATGTGATGGCGCAGTCCGAGATTGAGGCGGGCCGTTTGGTCTGCCCGTTTAATGATGTTCTGGTCAGTAAGAATGCGTTTTATCTCGTTTGTCATGACAGTCAGGCAGAACTGGGTAAAATAGCCGCCTTCCGCCAGTGGATTCTGGCAAAAGCGGCTAATGAACAAGAAAAATTTCGCTTTCGTTATGAACAATAAATCATCGTAGGGTAAACACATGACCAGCCGTTTTATGCTGATTTTCGCCGCGATAAGCGGTTTTATCTTTGTGGCTTTGGGCGCTTTTGGCGCGCACGTTTTGAGTAAAACGATGGGCGTTGCGGAAATGGGCTGGATCCACACCGGCCTGCAGTATCAGGCATTCCATACGCTGGCTATTTTTGGCCTGGCGGTGGCGATGCAGCGCCGCATCAGCATCTGGTTTTACTGGAGCAGCGTCTTTATGGCGCTCGGTACCGTTCTTTTTAGCGGCAGCCTCTACTGTCTGGCGCTCTCGCATTTACGCCTGTGGGCGTTCGTTACGCCGGTTGGGGGCGTCTGCTTCCTTGCCGGTTGGATATTAATGTTAATTGGTGCAATTCGTCTGAAACGTAAGGGCGTTGTTCATGAATAAAGTTGTCCTCTATTGTCGCCCTGGGTTTGAGAAAGAGTGCGCAGCAGAAATTACCGATAAGGCCTCGCGCCTTGAGGTGTTTGGTTTTGCCCGGGTAAAAGACGACTCCGGCTATGTGATTTTTGAGTGCTACCAGGCCGAAGATGGCGAAAAGCTGGTGCGCGAACTGCCGTTCAGCTCGCTGGTGTTTGCCCGCCAGATGTTTGTGGTTGGCGAACTGCTGCGCGACCTGCCGCCGGAAGACCGGATTTCCCCGATCGTCGGTATGCTGCAGGGCGTGGTGGAGAAGGGCGGCGAGCTGCGCGTTGAAGTGGCCGATACCAACGAAAGCAAAGAGCTGATGAAGTTCTGCCGCAAGTTTACGGTACCGCTGCGCGCGGCGCTGCGCGAAGCGGGCGTGCTGACCAACTATGAAACGCCAAAGCGTCCGGTGGTCCACGTGTTCTTTATCGCCCCCGGCTGCTGCTACACCGGTTACTCGTTGTCTAACAACAACTCGCCGTTCTATATGGGCATTCCGCGGCTCAAGTTCCCGTCCGATGCGCCGAGCCGTTCGACCCTCAAGCTGGAAGAGGCGTTTCACGTCTTTATTCCGGCGGATGAGTGGGACGAGCGCCTGGCGAACGGTATGTACGCGGTGGATCTTGGTGCCTGCCCCGGCGGCTGGACCTATCAGCTGGTGAAACGCAATATGTGGGTCTCCTCGGTGGATAACGGCCCGATGGCGCAAAGCCTGATGGATACCGGCCAGGTGACCTGGCTGCGCGAAGATGGCTTCAAGTACCGCCCAACGCGCAACAACATTTCGTGGATGGTGTGCGATATGGTGGAGAAACCGGCGAAAGTGGCGGCGCTGATGGCCCAGTGGCTGGTGAACGGCTGGTGCCGGGAAACCATCTTTAACCTGAAGCTGCCGATGAAAAAACGCTACGAAGAGCTGTCGCGCAACCTGGCCTATATTCAGGAACAGCTGGACGAGCACGGCATCAACGCGCAAATCCAGGCGCGCCAGCTGTATCACGATCGCGAAGAGGTGACGGTTCACGTTCGCCGCCTGTGGGCTGCCGTCGGCGGTCGCCGCGACGAACGCTAGTTTAGCCGCTTTTGTAGGCCGGATAGGGTGTTAAGCCGCTATCCGGCGCTGCAATAGCCGTTACGACTGCGACACGTCCGAAACGATATGCGGCACATCATCCAGATGGCCGATCCGCGCCTCCCCTGAACGATTAAATTTGCTCTTATCAATCAACAATAACGATTGCGACGCTCGCTTAAGCAGCAGCGATTTGAACTCGGCGTTCACCGTATTTGAGTCCCAGAGCGCGCCGTCGCTGTCGATGCCCTCGCAGGAAAAAATGAACAGGTCGATCTCCAGCGCTTTGAGCTGTGAGATAAGCGACGCGCTGACGTAGCAGCCGTATTTTCGCTGGAGCGTACCGCCGGAGCAGGTAAGCTGAATATTCTCTCGCTTGCTGAGCTCCTGGCAAATCGGCTGGCTGTTGGTAAAGACGTGAAGGTCGATATCCGGCAGCTGGCGGGCCAGATACCAGCAGGTGGAACTGGCATCAAGGGCGATAACCATCCCCTCTTCTATCCACGCAAGCGCCTCGCGGGCGATGTCCGCTTTGTGCGCGTAGTGGCTTTTCAGACGGATATGAAAAGGGTCGCCGCTGTCACGGCTTTGCCGGTGAATGACTTTTGCCCGACCGTGGTTACGCAGCACTTTCCCCTGGGACTGGAGCTCGCTGAGATCGCGGCGAATGGTTTCTCTGCTGACGTTAAGCTGTAGCGATAAGGCTTCGGTGGTCAGGCTGTTATGGTTAATGAGCAGGTCTAGTATCGCTTGCTGTCGTGCCGCTTTCATTTTTCTCACCCTGGCGTTCGCTGAGCGCCCGCATCAGACGGGCGCTCCGGCATGAGATTACGGCGTTACTCCTTTTTTTAAAAGAATATTCCCGTACTTAGCGCGCTCACCTGTGATAACGATCGCAAAGGCTTTTTGCGCCCGCTCGTAGAAAGCAAAGCGGTCGATGCGGGCGATCTCCGGGCAGGGCGCGGGGCCGGAAAGCGCCTCGCGATAGCGCGTTTCTACCTGAGGGTCGAGGACGTCGCCTTCCACGGCGGCCATCATCACCAGCGGCGGAGCGTAGCTGTCTAACTCAAACAGCGGAATAATCGCCTGCAGCAGGTCGCTCACCCGCAGGCCGTCGGCGCGAATGACCTGTGGGCCCATGCTGTGGGCCGGGAAGTGGGCATCGGAAAAAATAATCTCATCGCCATGCCCCATTTCCGCCAGCACTTTGAGGAGGTCCGGGGAAATCAACGGGGAAATCGTTTTTAGCATCTCATACTCCCTCAATCAGTTCGGGTTCGGTTTGCGGGTAAAAGTAACGATACCGGTAGCTCACCTGCGCTCTGGCCTGCTCCGGGCTGCTGAATTCACCGACGCCATACCAGCCAAACATGGCGGCGCCGGCGACGGTGGTTTCGGCGTCATCGAGTACTTTAATGGGGATCTCCAGCCTGTTGGCTTTGATCTGATTCCACAGCGCGTTGCGGCTGCCGCCGCCGACCAGCAGCAGCTCGCGGGCTTTGAAGTGGCCGATTTGCTGCAGCGTTTGCAGATTGTGCGCCAGCTGTTCGGCTAATCCTTCCAGCGCGGCGAGGTAGAAATGACCGCGGGTGGTATTCAGCGTTATGCCCTGCCAGCCTGCGGTTGGGCTGGATAGCAGGTCGCACTGCATCTTCACCTTCTGAGCGCCGCGGGGGAGGGCCCGGGCCTCTTCAATCAACGTTTGCCACGGCGTTTCAGGTGTCCACAGCAGCTGGCGTATCCATTCCAGCACGCCGGAGGCCAGCCACTGCATGCCGGGGTTATAGCGTCCCGGCTGACAATCCAGCTCGCAGGTGGAGCCCGCATAGTGGCTGAGCAGCGACGTGTCTACCTGGGCGCTGCGCACCATCAGAATTTCCCAGGTGCCGGACGACAGCACCGGTTCATCCTGCTCCGCGCCCGCGCCAAACAGCGCGAACTGGGTGTCGTGCCCGGCGGAGATAACCGGAATGCCGACGGCTAAACCCAGCATTTTCGCGGCATCGCTCCGCAGCGTGCCAATCTGCTGGCCCGCTTCAACGAGCCGGGGAAACAGGCGGCGCGGCAGCCCCGTGGCCTGCAGAATCTGCGCGCTGAAATCCCGCTGGTGGATATCCAGCATCTGGCTGGTGCCCGCCATGGTGATATCGGTCGTGAATTCCCCGGTCAGACGCTGGTTGAGAAGCGAGGAGATGAACAGCCAGGCGTGGGCTTGCTCCAGCAGCTGCGGGTGGTTCTCTTTCAGCCATATCAGCTTATACAGGGTGTTGAAACCAAATGCGCCGACGCCGGAGATCTGCTGGAGCTGCTGCGCGGGCATAAAGCGGCCGATATTGTCCATCACCGACGCGGTACGCGGACATTTCCAGCTGATGACCGGATAGAGCAGCTTGCCCTGTTCATCCACCAGCGCGCCGTCGACGCCGAAGGTGGTGACCGTGATGCCGCGAACCGTGCAGGATGAGAGCGGGTCGGCAATTTGCCGACAGCATTCGGCGAAGCGTTGCAGGATCGCCTCCAGCGACCACTGGTGCCAGGCGCTGTTCTCCACGGCGATATCGCTGGCGTTGGCCGTTGCGGCGCGGGCGATAATGTTCCCCTGGCGGTCAACGGCAATCGCCCGTACGTTAGTGGCGCCGCAGTCGAGGACCAGGATGACTTCATTCTTCATAATCTCTCCCGAGACGTTGCCGGATGGCGGCGTAAACGCCTTATCCGGCCTACGGGACGGTATCATCCGTAGGCCGGATAAGCGCAGCGCCATCAGGCATTTTTAACGTTTATACAGCGGGCCGTAGTTCTGGCAGGCGCGGTAATCCTGGCCTTCGCTATCCATCCCGTGCGCAGACCAGCTGGAGGGGCGGTAGATTTTCGCCTCTTCTACGTTATGCATGCACACCGGGATCCGCAGCATCGACGCCAGGGTGATAAAGTCGGCGCCAACGTGGCCGATGGTCAGCACGCCGTGGTTAGCGCCCCAGTTCGCCATCACCGAGTAGACGTCGGAGAACGGGCCTTTACCGGTCAGGCGCGGCGCAAACCAGGTGGTGGGCCAGGTGGAGTTGGTGCGGGCATCCAGCTGGTCATGCATCGCTTTCGGTAGCTCTACGCTCCAGCCTTCGGCAATCTGCAGTACCGGGCCGAGGCCTTTGATGATATTTACGCGGGTCATGGTGAACGGTACGCCGCCTTCGGTCAGGAAGCGGGAGGAGAAGCCGCCACCGCGGAAATATTCATGAATCGCCGGGCACCATTCGGTGGCCGCGAGGCAGGCGTCGGCCTCCTGCTGGCTGATTTCCCAGTGCGGCTTCATGGTTGGCTTGCCTTCCGCATCGAGCTGTTTGCAGGCGCCGTCCAGCGCCGCTGAACCGGAGTTGATCAAGTGGATAATGCCGTGTTCCGCCAGTCCGGTGAGCGGTTGGCCGGTGACGCGTTTAACCGCGTCCGGCGACCAGTAGGTGCGCACGTCGGCAAACACCTGGGCGGTGCCGGTCAGCTGGTGGCCCATCAGCATCGCCACGCCGTTGAGGCTGTCGTTTTCCGTGGCGACGACGAAGGGTTCGCGTACGCCGTTCCAGTCGAACGAGCTATTGAGCAGCGCTTCGGCGGTATCGCCGTTAGGGTATTGATCGGTCCAGTGGCGCTGGCCCTGGAAGCCCGCAGCGATGGCGTTGTAGCCCAGCGACTCTTCGACCAGCCCTTTTTCCGCCAGCTTCTTGTTGCCCTGCATCATGTCGCGGATGCACATCGCCATCAGCAGGCTCTCTTTCAGCACCGCGCGGCTCTGTTCGGCGTTGCGCTTATACTGCTGCGCGTTCTGGTCTTCGCCGTAGCGGAAGTTTTTATCCGCCCACGCCAGCGCCATTTCCAGCTCGCTTTCATCATAGATTTTCTGGTCGATGCGGCGGCGCAGCTCGGTCATGTCCACCGCCTGCACTTTCATACCGAGCCAGGACTCGAAGAAGTTGTGATCGACGATAGAACCGGCGATCCCCATCGACACGCCGCCAACGGAAAGATAGCTTTTGCCCTTCATGCTGGCCACCGCTAAGCCGGCGCGGGCAAAGCGCAGCAGTTTTTCTTCGACATCCGGCGGAATGGAGGTGTCGTCGGCGTCCTGCACGTCGTGACCATAAATGGAGAACGCCGGAATACCCTTCTGACTGTGGGCTGCCAGCGCTGCCGCCAGGTAAACCGCGCCGGGGCGTTCGGTGCCGTTAAAGCCCCAGATGGCTTTTGGCCGCAGCGGGTCCATATCGATAGTTTCGCTGCCGTAGCACCAGCACGGAGTCACGGTAATGGTGACGCCGACGTTCTGGCTGCTGAATTTCTCCTCGCAGGCGGCGGATTCTGCCATGCCCGCAATGCAGCTGTCGGCGATGACGCACTCAATCTGCGCGCCGCAGGCGTGACGCAGTTTTTCCGCGATCAGCGCGGCGGTGGCTTTCGCCATATTCATGGTTTGCTCTTCCAGCGACTCGCGCACCCCCATGCGGCGTCCATCAATCACCGGGCGGATGCCAATTTTCGGTAAGCTGATTTTTTTCATTCCAGATTCCTCACGTTATTCGGATAAATATTTAGTTAGCTGCCGTTTGCGAACGGAAACGGGCAAAGATGAAGATGACGGCAAAGCACAGCGCCGGGACCAGCTCCGCGGTGGGGATGTTGCCGGCGGCGTCGCTGACAAAGCCCATCACCGGGGTGACAATCCCGCCGCCAATAATGGTCATGACGATAAAAGAGGAGCCGTATTTGGTGTCCTGCCCGAGGTTTTTGATGCCCAGCGAGAAGATGGTCGGATACTGAATCGACATAAAGGCGCTGCACAGCGTCAGGGCCAGCAGACCCACGTGGCCGCCGGTGAAAGCGGAAATCAGGCACAGGATCATCGAGAGCAGGGCATAGGCTGCCAGCACTTTATGCGGCGCGAAGCGGCTGATGAGCCAGGTACCGGAGAAGCGGCCGATAAAGAAGCACACCATCGTGCCGGTCAGATAGTTGGCGGCGAAACCGGGCGTCATGCCGGGGATCTCTTCGATAGCGTAGCGAATCAGATAGCTCCAGCAGGCGGTTTGCGCGCCGACGTAGCAGAACTGCGCCAGCACCGCCCAGCGCCAGTGGCGAACGCGGACCAGGCGAGCAAGGGAAGCGGAGAAGGAACTCTGGTTGGCGTCACTATGGTCGTCGCTCTGCAGGGCCGGAAATTTGGTCAACATAATCAACAGAGCGACCAGTAAGACAACCGCGACGATGATCATATACGGGGTTTGCACCGAGAGCACCAGGCTGTGTTTATAGGCGCTAAGCTGCTCCGGAGCCATTTTATCGAGCACATCCTGCGATTGATGCGGCACATTAGACAAAATGAGACTTTGCCCAAAAACCACCGCAATAATGGCGCCAAACGAGTTAAACGTTTGGGCAAGATTAAGCCGGAAGTGACCGCCGCTTTCTGGTCCTAAGACGGTAACAAACGGGTTTGCCGCGGTTTCTAAACACCCTAAGCCTGCAGCAATAATAAACAGGCCAATCAGGAATAAGGTGTAATTCATAACTTCAGCGGCGGGCCAGAATAGCGCGGCGCCAAAAGCATATAAGAACAGTCCGGTAATAATGCCGGCTTTATAACTTAACTTTTTCATCAAAATTCCGGCCGGAATGGGAATGACGAAATAGCCGAAATAAAAGGCGGATTGAATCAGTCCAGCCTGGAAGTTGGTTAAGGTAAAGGCTTGTTGAAATTGTGGTAATAAAATATCGTTGAGATTATTTGCGACCGCCCAAAGAAAAAACAGCGAGCACAGCAGGGCGAAGGGAATAATGTAGCGCTTGCTTTGCCCTGTCTCTACCGCACGAAAACTCTGCGTTTGTATTGTTGTGTTTCCCATAGCATCCTCATTGGTTCAGAAGCGTGTTCAGCAGCCGGCTTATGCCCACCAGACCGCAAAAATCAGGCGAGCTCTTGTGACGACATCAACAGTGAAATAAACATCACGGAGTGAACTCATGAATTCATTTTCAAATTAAAAAAGCCTTTTAATATGATAGCGGTCACACTTCGTATCCACTCGGTGGTTTTATGTGATTATCATCACTTTAATAATCAGAAAAACATGACCGTTTGAGAAAGTTAATTGTAAAACCCACAGGGTCGATGACCGATTTATTTTATTATGTGGAAAACGGGCAGTTGTTAAAACTATCAGTAAAATGCCCGTTTTTAAATCTATTAGTAAGAACGGGCATTTTTCAGAAAGCAAAAATCAATGAACGGTTGTTTTTATACTGAAATAAGTGAGAGGAATCACAGAACCGGCGGATGTAAATTCCTTTCTGCTTATTCGGGATGATGATGGTGAGTAATTATTTGAGCTATTCAACAGCGTCGGAGCGTCATCTCCGGCGAGCCGTCTGTTGTCGCATTGCGCATCATAAAGAGAGGTAAAGAATGGAACGAAATAGACTGGCCCGGCAGATTATTGATACCTGCCTGGAAATGACCCGCCTGGGGTTAAATCAGGGAACCGCCGGTAACGTGAGCGTGCGTTATCAAGGGGGGATGCTGATCACGCCAACGGGTATTCCTTACGAAAAGCTGACGGAAGCGCACATTGTGTATATCGATGCCGAAGGTCAGCATGAACAGGGCAAACTGCCGTCCAGCGAGTGGCGTTTTCATATGGCGGCTTATCAGACGCGGCCTGATGCTCACGCGGTGGTACATAATCATGCGGTTCACTCTACGGCGGTGTCGATCCTCAATCGTCCCATTCCCGCCATTCACTATATGATTGCGGCGGCGGGCGGTAACTCTATCCCCTGTGCGCCCTACGCCACGTTTGGTACCCGCGAGCTGTCTGAGCATGTGGCCGTGGCGCTGAAAAACCGCAAAGCTACGCTGCTGCAGCACCATGGCCTGATCGCTTGTGAAGAGAATCTGGAGAAGGCCCTGTGGCTGGCGCATGAAGTTGAGGTGCTGGCGCAGCTTTATCTCAGCACTCTGGCCATCACCGACCCAGTGCCGGTTCTTGGCGACGAGGCCATTGCTATCGTGCTGGAGAAATTCAAAACCTACGGATTGCGAATCGAAGAGTGATGCCGTAAGCGAAGGCTTCTGCCGGCTGCTTCCGGGAGATGTGCTGGGCTGATACCCCGGCGCTGTTATTCCCCGGCTTGCGCTGCGCTTAGCCGGGCTACGGGCTACAGGTATTCAGCCGTCTGCGGTAGCCCGGGTAAGGCGTAAGCCGCGACCCGGGGAATGCGCTCACCGTCTGCGGGCCGGTAGCCCGGACAGATGCGCAGCATCGCCTCCGGGGAAATGGTGCCACGCTGCGCTCTGCTCCCGGGGGCGGCGCAGGACGCGCCTTGCCCGGGCTACAGGTATTCCGCCGTCTGCGGTAGCCCGGGTAAGGCGTAAGCCGCGACCCGGGGAATGCGCTCACCGTCTGCGATCCGGTAGCCCGGACAGATGCGCAGCATCGCCTCCGGGAAGCCGCGCGCACCGCAGCCCGGCGCTACCGGGACAGCCGCAGCTGCTGGAGGTTGCCGTCCAGCTGTAAATCGGTTTGCAGGCGCGCGATGTCCCGGCAGGTGAAGGCCATCTCTTTCTGTTCTTCCAGCTTCTTGCGCCACTTCTCCGGCACGTCCGCCAGCCGCGCGTAGATCCCTTCCAGATCCTGAAAATCGGTTAACAGCTGGGCGGCGCTTTTCGGCCCAATGCCCGCCACGCCGGGAACCTTTGAGCTGCTGATGCCCGCCAGCCCCCAGTAGTCAGGCAGCTGTTCCGGCGTCACGCCAAACTCTTTGGCGATAAACGGCGCATCAAGCCAGCGCTTCTGAAAATAGTCGCGGATGCGGATCGTTGGCGACAGCAGCTGGCAGTAGCCTTTGTCGGTTGAAACGATGGTTGCCTGATGGCCGGCCTGCGCCACTTTGACCGCCAGGGTCGCGGCAAGATCGTCGGCTTCGCTGCCGCTGAGCGCCCAGCAGCGAAACCCGCGTTGCTCAAACGCCGCCCGCAGCGCCGGCATTTCCGCTTCGAGGGTCTCCGGCATCGGCGCGCGCCCGGCTTTATAATCGGGCAGACGCTGATGTCGCCAGCCGTGGCCGCGGTCTTCATCATCAAATACCGCCACCACGTGGGTTGGCTGGCTATGGACCACCAGCTGTTCAAGCGCATGCAGGCAGGTGTCGACGCAGGGTGACCCCTGCACCGCGTGGATGCGGCGAATCAGATTAAGTGCGTCGACGATTAACAGATGAACGGCCACGAATATCCTCATAAATAGGCTCTTATTGCAGTGCCTTTCAGGGTAACATCGCTGCGCGGATGAGGCTATTGGCGCCAGGGAAATCAGGAAGATGACTCGCAGTTTCCGGCTAATCAACGTGCATCAGCAGGCCGAGATCGCTATTGGTGGCTTCGCCGTACCAGACCGCCTCGCGCACCGAAACCGGTTTGTGGATAAGCCCAAGGGCGTAAAAGCGATCGGCGATACTTTGTTGGGCGCGAATCACGTTGAGATCCATCGGCCGCGGACGATGGCTGCGGCGCGATAAGGCGCGCGTCAGAGAGGCGGCGTTAAGCCCCAGCTCGGCGGAGAGCAGTCCGGCGGCTTGCTCCCGGTGCTGGTCAATAAACTGGCCGGTCTGCGCCAGCTCGGCTAACAGGCGCTGCATGATATCGCTATTGCGGCTGGCGTAGTCGCGGCGCGACAGGTAGAACTGGTGATTATTGACGCGCCCCTCGCCGCTGGCAACAACCCGTAATTCGCCGCTATATTCCGCGTCGCTGAGCAGCGGATCCCACATCATCCAGGCGTCCACCGCCAGGTAATCGCTGGCGGTCAGCGGATATTTCGGCGGAATATAGACCACTTTGACGTCGTTTAATGCCAGCCCGGCCTCTTCCAGGATATGCAGCAGCAGCCAGTGCACGTTAGAGCCCTTATTCAGCGCGATACGCTTGCCGCGCAGGTCGGCAATGGTGCGAATGTCGCTGTGCTGCGGGACGACCATCGCCACGCTTTGCGGAGCGGGCGGTTCCCAGGCGACGTAGACCAGCTCGCCGTTACTCGCCTGAGCGAAAACCGGCGGCGCTTCGCCGGTGGTGCCGAAATCGATCTCATCGCAGGCGAGGGCGTGCAGCAGCTGCGGCCCGGCGGGGAATTCGCTCCACAGCACGCTGACGCCGCGGCTGGCAAAGGCTTGCTCGAGACTTTGCCGCGCTTTCAGGATGCCAAGATTGCCGAAGCGCTGGAAGCCGATGCGCAGTTCCCGGTCGCGAGAGACGCTGTTGACCGCCGGGCCGAAGAGGGGCTCCTGACGGCGGCGGCTTTTAATGATGCCAAAATTGGCCAGCTGCGTGCGCAGCGTGTGGCGGCTAATACCGAGCAGCGCCGCGGCCTGGCTTTGATTATCGTCACTGTGGGCCATCGCGCCGCGTATCAACGCCCCGGTGACCCTCTCCCACAGCGGCTCGCCCGGCAGGGAAAGCTGACGACGAATAAAATCGTCGAGCTCATTATCGCCCGCCGCCGAGGGCTCATTGTTCAGCGTCGTCAGCCGCAGCTGGGCGGGGCCGATCTCCTCTTCTTTACTCAGCAATACCGCGTTATGCAGAGTGTTTTCCAGCTCGCGAATATTGCCCGGCCAGGGGTACTCCATCAGCCTTGCCAGCGTCTCCGGGGCCAGACGACGAGCCGGGCGGCCCAGGCGGCGGGCGTAGAGCGAGAGAAAATGGTCCGCCAGTACGGGAATATCCTGGCGACGCTGGCGCAGCGGCGGCAGCGGGACGAGGGCGATATTCAGGCGATAGTAGAGGTCTTCGCGGAAACGACGCTCGCGGATGGCCTGCATCAGGTCCACGTGGGTGGCGGCGATCACCCGCACGTCCACCTTAATGGCCTTGCGCGAGCCGACGCGGGTGATTTCGCGCTCCTGCAGAACGCGCAGCAGTTTGACCTGAAGCGGCAGGCTAAGCTCGCCGATTTCATCGAGCAGCAGGGTGCCGCCCTCCGCCGCCTCGAACCAGCCGGGATGGCCTTGTACCGCGCCGGTAAACGCCCCTTTTTCATGGCCGAACAGCTCCGCTTCCGCCAGGCTTTCGCTGAGCGCGCCGCAGTTGACGGCCAGAAACGGCCGGTGGCGGCGCGGGCTATGGTGATGCAGGTAGCGGGCGACGACCTCCTTACCGGTGCCGGTTTCGCCGACAATCAGCACGGTCGCCTCGGTGGGGGCCAGTTTATCCAGCAGGCTCTGAAACGCTTTTGACGCCGGGTCGATCAGCGCGGGCGTAGAGGATGGAAATTCAGGATTCAGCATGGTGACCTCCGGTATTTGATGCCCTGAAGTTATCCTGTGCCGGGGACGGAAACCAGAGGGCTAACTCGCCGGTCTGTTGCAAATGCCGCAGTCCGGACGCATTGGCTGCGGCATTTGCAACAGCGGCGTAAGGTTCGGTTTTTTGTAACTCACTGAATTTATACTGTTAATTTTTTATTCACCATTGGCACGATTATCGCTAACACTCATATAACCAAATTAAAACAACTCTTCGATAAATATCGGATATGGTTATATAGGAAATGGATAATGACGCAAAAAACCGACGATAAAATCAACGTGTTCTGGTTTCTGCCCACCCACGGCGATGGCCGCTACCTGGGCACCTCGGAGGGCGGACGCCCGGTTGATTTGCCTTACCTGCAGCAGGTGGCGCTGGCGGCCGATAGCCTCGGCTACTACGGCGTGCTGATCCCAACGGGGAAAAGCTGCGAAGACTCCTGGCTGGTGGCCTCGGCGCTGGCGCCGTTGACCCGCCGCCTGCGCTATCTGGTGGCCGTTCGTCCGGGCCTGCAGCCGCCGACGCTGGCGGCGAGGATGGCGACGACGCTCGACCGCCTGTCGGGCGGTCGGCTGCTGATTAACGTGGTGACCGGCGGCGATCCGGTGGAGAACAAAGGCGACGGTATTTTCCTCAGCCACGGCGAACGCTATCAGGTCACCCGCGAATTTCTCGACGTCTACTCGCGCCTGCTGAAAGGTGAAAAGGTGGATTATCACGGCGAGCATATCCACGTGGAAGGCGCGGAAGTGCTGTTTCCGCCGGTACAGGAAAACGGCCCGCCGCTGTTTTTTGGCGGCTCCTCTGAGGAAGCCATCGACGTCGCCGCCGATCAAATCGATACCTACCTGACCTGGGGGGAGCCGCCGGCGCTGGTGGCCGAAAAGCTGGCGATAGTGCGCGAGCGCGCCGCCGCCCGGGGCCGCACGTTGCAGTACGGGATTCGTCTGCATGTGATTGTTCGCGAAACCGAAGAGGAGGCGTGGGCCGCCGCCGATCGGCTGATTTCACACCTTGATGACGAAACTATTGCCCAGGCGCAGAAAATTTTTGCCCGTATGGACTCCACAGGCCAGGCGCGAATGAGTTCGCTGCATAAAGGATCGCGCGACAATCTGCGTATTGCGCCGAACCTGTGGGCGGGCGTGGGACTGGTGCGCGGCGGGGCCGGGACGGCGCTGGTCGGCAATCCGCAGCAGGTGGCAGAACGCATTCGTGAATATCAGGCGCTCGGTATCACCAACTTTATCTTCTCCGGCTACCCGCATCTGGAAGAAGCCCATCGTTTCGCTGACCTGGTCATGCCGCTATTGCCGCTGGCAGGCCACGATCAGCCGAAGGCGCGTAGCGTCAATACCGGCCCGTTTGGCGAAACCATCGGCGGCGATAAGCGTCCGGTGAAACAGGTCAGCGCAAGCTGAGGAGGCGCGTATGTTACACCGATTTGTGAAGGCGGTGGGCTATGCAAACTGAACCGCACGTGGTGATTGTCGGCGGCGGATTTAGCGGTGCGGCGGTGGCGATTCATCTCCTGCGCCTGGCGCCGGTTGGCGTGCGGGTCACGCTGCTGGAGCCGCGCGAGGTGCCCGGCGCGGGCGTGGCCTACTCCACGACCGAACCGAGCCATCGGATTAACGTTCCTGCCGCGCGGATGCAGCTTGCCGGTGAAGAGGAGGGCGCGTTCGATCGCTGGTACCGCAGCCAGCCCGCCTTTGCGGATGACCCGCATGCCCTGCTGGCAGACGGCGCGGTCTATCCGCAGCGCGGTCAGTTTGGCCGCTATGTCGCCCAGCGTTTCGCCGAGGAGGCGCGCGCCAGCGGCGGGCGGCTGACGCATCTGCGCGAGCAGGCGCTGAGCGTTAATCATGGTGAAGTTGTCACCGACGGCGGGCGTCGGCTGCAGGCCGATCTGCTGGTGCTGGCCATCAGCCATCCGCCGCCCTCGCTGCCGTCGCTGGCGACGCCGTTCGCAACGCATCCGGCGCTCATCGCTAACCCCTGGCGAGCGGGCGCGCTGGCAACTATCGCCCCGGAAGCGAGCGTCGCGGTCATGGGCACCGGCCTGACGATGGCGGACACCGTCGCGACCCTGACGCGTCTGGGCCATCGGGGGCCGATCGCGGCATTTTCACGCCGTGGGCTGCTGTCCCGCAGCAACCTCAGCGGCAGTAGTGAACCCTGGCCTGGCGAATACGATTGCGGAACGCTGCGCCAGCGGCTGCGGCAAATCCGTCTGGATATCGAGCGCGCGGCGGAGCAGGGACAGGCCTGGCAGGTGGTGCTGGACGCGGTGCGTAATCAGGGGCAGAGCATCTGGCAGGGGCTGACGGTGGCCGATCGCCAGCGCTTCCTGCGTCATTTGCGCAGCTACTGGGACGTTCACCGCTACCGTATCGCTCCGCAGGTCGCCGGGGTCCTTGAGCAGCGCCAGCGCGACGGCAGCCTGCGGGTGCTGGCGGCCAGGCTGACGGCGCTGGAAGGCGACGCGCAAAAGCTGGCGCTAACCCTGACGCCCCGGCGCGGTGAAACGCTGCGGGTGAGCGCTGACCACTTTATTTTAACCACCGGCCCGGCGCACGGCGGGTTGACCGACAGCCAGCCGCTGCTGCGTCAGCTGAGCCAGCGTGGGCTGATTCGCGCCGATGCGTTCGGCCTTGGCCTGGACGTCGATCCCCGCTCGCGGGCGATAGGCCGGGAAGGGCGGATTACGCCCAATCTGCTGGTTTCCGGACCCGCCGCGCGGGCGTATTTCGGAGAATTAATGGGGCTGCCGCAGGTGGCCGACCATGCCGCCGCCGTGGCCGACGAAGCGCTGCGGACCCTGGGCGTCAAACAATCCGCCCGATGTCCGGCGTTCTGAACGCCTTTTATCCCCTGATTCCTTTAACGATTATGCGCGCGTCCCGACAGCGGGGCGCGCCGTGGAGAGTGCTATGTCATCACAACGTGAAATTCGTCTGAACGCTTTTGATATGAACTGCGTCGGCCATCAGTCGCCGGGGCTGTGGGCCCATCCGCGCGACCGCTCCTGGCAGTATAAAGACCTCGAGTATTGGGTCGACCTGGCGCGTCTGCTGGAGCGGGGCAAGTTTGACGGGCTATTTATCGCCGATGTGCTGGGCGTCTACGACGTGCTGAACGGCAACGGCGATGCGGCGATCCGCCAGGCGGCGCAGGTGCCGGTCAACGATCCGCTGGCGCTGATTACGCCGATGGCGCTGGTGACGGAGCATCTGGGATTCGGCCTGACCGCTTCGCTCTCTTTTGAGCATCCCTATCCGTTCGCCCGCCGTCTTTCAACCCTCGACCATCTGACCAAGGGGCGAGTGGGCTGGAATATCGTGACCTCCTACCTTGAGAGCGGGGCGCGTAATATTGGCCAGAAAGCGCAGACCGACCACGACGCCCGCTACGACTACGCCGATGAATATCTGGAGGTGGTCTATAAGCTGCTGGAGGGGAGCTGGGAGGATGGCGCGGTGCTGCGCGACAGGGAACGTAAGATCTTCAGCGATCCGCGAAAAATTCACCCGATTAACCATCAGGGGAACTTCTTCTCGGTGCCGGGGATCCACCTCTGTGAGCCGTCGCCGCAGCGTACGCCGGTACTCTATCAGGCGGGCGCCTCCAGCCGCGGCAAGCAGTTCGCCGCCGGCCACGCGGAGTGCGTATTTGTCGGCGCGCCGTCGAAAGTGCTGCTGAAAAAGACGGTGGCGGATATTCGCCGTCGCGCCGAGGAGGCCGGGCGCGATCCGCGCAGCATCCTGATCTTCAATATGCAGACGGTCATCGTCGGCGAAACCGACCGTGAAGCCCAGGCTAAATGGCAGGAGTATAAACCGTACGTCAGCTACGAAGGGGCGCTGGCGCTGCTCTCCGGCTGGACCGGCATCGACCTTGGTCAGTATCAGCCGGATCAGGTGCTGGAGTATCTGCATACCAACGCGATTCAGTCGATGGTAGAGGCGTTTTCCACCGCCGATCCGAACAGCCAGTGGACCGTGCAGAAGCTGGCGGACTGGGCGGGAATCGGCGGCTTCGGGCCGCTGGTGGTCGGCAGCCCGCAGACGGTCGCCGATGAGCTGCAGTCCTGGGTCGAAGAGACCGACGTCGATGGGTTTAACCTCGCCTATGCGGTGACCCACGAAACCTTCCGCGACGTGGTGGATTTGCTGGTTCCGGAGCTGCAAAAGCGCGGCGTGTTTAAGCAGGAGTATCGCGAGGGAACCCTGCGCGAGAAGCTGTTTGGCGCCGGCCCGCGGCTGGCTGCGCCGCATCCGGGCGCAGGCTATCGCTACGGCGCGCAGGTCGCGGTCGGGAGTGAAGAGAAGGTGAGTTAATTTTGCCGGTCCCCCTCTCCCCGAAGGGTGAGGGACTGAACTGTGGGGCGGGAGGTTTTTCCCGGAGGCGGCGCTTGACGCGCCTGTTCGGGCTACGGATCCACCGCCGTCTGCGGGCCGGTAGCCCGGGTAAGGCGCCTGCGCCGCGACCCGGGAAGGGAAGACTTACTGCTTATCCAGCGACCAGGTCGCGCTGCGAACATCGACTTTCACCGGCAGCAGGCCGATACGGGTGAAGGTATCCGCCAGCGCCTGCTGTTCGTTATAGACCGCAGGCGTCATACGCTCGGCACCATAAGGCAGACGCGCCAGCGTCTTCAGCCAGATAGCCTTATCCAGCCCGGTTGAGGTGGAGAGGATCCCGGCGGCATCGTCCTGATGACTGTTGGCCCATTCGCTCAGTTTACCCAGCTCATCCACCACCTGCTTTGCGGTATCCGGATAGGTGTCGGCAAATTTGCGGCTGGCCAGGTAGAAGGTGTAGTGCGGCACCAGCCCTTCGGCATTGCCAATCTGTCGCGCTTTGGCGTTCGTTTCCACTTCGGCGAGGAACGGATCCCAGATAACCCAGGCGTCAATAGCGCCGCGCTGGAAGGCGGCGCGGGCGTCAGCAGGCGGCAGATAGACCGGCGTGATATCTTTATAGCTCAGCCCGGCTTTCTCCAGCGCGGTCACCAGCAGGTAGTTTACGTCGGAGCCTTTATTGAGCCCCACGCGCTTGCCCTTAAGATCGGCCACGCTCTTAATTGCCGAGTTTTCCGCCACCACGATGGCCTCGGTTTTTGGGTTCGCCGGGGAGTGGGCTAAATAGACCAGATCCGCCTGCGCCGCCTGAGCAAAGGCCGGCGGCGCATCGCCGGTGGCGGCGAGGTCGATGCTGCCGACGTTCAGCCCTTCCAGCATCTGCGGCCCGGCGGGAAATTCAATCCAGCGGACGGCGATACCCTGCTTTTTGAAGCTTTCATCGAGGGTGCCGCGATATTTAAGCAGCGCGAAGATATTGGCTTTCTGATAACCGATATTCACGGTTTCCGGCGCTTTCGCCAGCGCGGAAGCGGATAAGCCTGCCAGCAGTAGCAGCAGCGCCGGGCGGGATAATCTGAGCATGATTTGTTCTCCTTGAGCGGTTTTTCCGTAAGGTAACAAATCGTCTTTATAACTAATAAATAACTAAATTATCATTTATATAACATAAATGAAGGAGGAGGGCAGGGAAAAGAAGCCCGGCATGCCGCAGCATACCGGGAGGGGGGCGTTAATCGCAGGCGACAATCTTCATTGCCAGGCCGCCGCGCGAGGTTTCACGATATTTGGCGTTCATATCTTTGCCCGTTTCGTACATGGTCTCGATGACTTTATCGAGGCACACCCGCGGCTCGCTGGTGCGGCGCAGGGCCATACGCGCGGCGTTGACCGCCTTGACCGCTGCGATAGCGTTACGCTCGATGCACGGCACCTGCACCTGGCCGGCAACCGGATCGCAGGTGAGACCGAGGTTGTGCTCCATACCAATTTCCGCCGCGATGCATACCTGACCCGGACTGCCGCCAAGCAGTTCAGCCAGACCGGCCGCCGCCATTGAACAGGCTACGCCGACTTCACCCTGGCAGCCCACTTCGGCGCCGGAAATCGAGGCGTTCATCTTATAGAGCGAGCCAATGGCGCTGGTGACCAGCATATAGCGCGCCAGCGAGTTGGCGTTCACTTTGCGGATGAACTTGTCGTAGTAGGCCAGCACCGCAGGTACGATACCGCAGGCGCCGTTGGTCGGTGCGGTCACGACGCGCCCGCCGGCGGCGTTCTCTTCGTTAACCGCCAGGGCGAACATGTTAATCCAGTCAACGACCGCCATCGGGTCGCTGTTGGTGTTGTCCTGGCTTACCAGCATCCGGCGCAGCGCGGCGGCGCGACGCGGCACCCGCAGCTTGCCCGGCAGAACCCCCTCGGTGGTGATGCCGCGCTCAATTCCGCTGCTCATCACTTCCCAGACCGCGGCAAAATGCTGCTCCAGCGCTTCTTTACTGTGCAGCGCCAGCTCGTTTTGCATCATCAGACCGGAGAGCGATAGCCCGCTTTCGCGGCAGTGGCGCTGCAGATCGGCGGCGTTTTTATACGGATAAGGTACGGCGACCGGCGCTTCGCGGGTCACGCCGAAATGGTCTTCATCGACGATAAACCCGCCGCCGATGGAGTAATACGTCTGGCTGTAGAGAACCTTCTCGCCGCCGAGGGCGGTAATACGCATGCCGTTTTCATGCCGCGACAGGTTGTCGGCGTGGAAATTCATGCACCGATCGACCGGGAACGCCACTTCCTGCTGGCCGTTTGCCAGCATCAGGCGGCCATGGGTGTTGACGTCCTGGATAAAGCCGGGAATCGCGTCGATGTCGACGGTATCCGGCAGGTTGCCCGCCAGGCCCATAATAATCGCGATATCGGTATGGTGGCCTTTTCCCGTCAGGGAAAGGGAGCCGTAGACATCGACGACGACTTTGGTTACCTCGGAAAGCAGCCCGCGCTCAATAAGATCGTCCGTGAATTGTTTGCCCGCTTTCATCGGTCCAACGGTGTGGGAGCTGGAAGGGCCAATGCCGATTTTAAAAATATCGAATACGCTGATCATGATGCATCCAGTGCTGTCGGGAGCGCCGCCGTCAGGCGGCGCGGGGGATATTAACTAAACAGAGAGTAGAAAATCGCGGAGATAGCAATCAGGCCCATAATCACCACGAAAACGTTGCTGACGTGGCCGCTGTATTTACGCATCGCCGGGACTTTCTGAATCGCGTACATCGGCATCAGGAACAGAATCATCGCGATAATCGGGCCGCCCAGGGTTTCGATCATCCCGAGGATGCTGGGGTTCAGCGTCGCCACAATCCAGGTGGTGACCAGCATGAACAGGGCGGTGATTTTGTTCAGTTTATTGATTTCGATGGACTTGCCTTTACCGCGCAGGGATTTAATCACCATGCCGTTAAAGCCTTCGCGAGCGCCCAGGTAGTGGCCAAGGAAGGATTTAGTGATGGCGATCATCGCAATGATCGGCGCCATCCAGGCGATGATCGGCGCGTTAAAGTGGTTCGCCAGGTAAGACAGAATCGAGATGTTCTGATCTTTCGCCGCCGCCAGATCCGCCGGGGAGAGGCTCAGTACGCAGCTGAAGACGAAGAACATGACGGTCAGCACCATCATGATGTGCGCGCGGGCCAGAATGCTGGAGCATTTTTTCTCTGCGCCCTGGCCGTACTCTTCGCGTTTCGCGACGGCGAAGGAGGAGATGATCGGCGAGTGGTTAAAAGAAAACACCATCACCGGAATCGCCAGCCACAGGGTCATCCACAGGCCGTTGCCGGTCGCGGTCGCGCTGCTCAGGGAGAGGGTTTCCAGCGCCGCGCCGTTCCACTGCGGGATCAGATAAAAGGCCAGAATCATCAGCGCGACCACGAACGGGAACACCAGCACGCTCATCGCTTTCACAATCATCTGCTCGCCGAAGCGCACGATGGTCATCATGCCGACAATCAGAATCAGGGAAAGAATGGCGCGAGGCGGCGGCGTGATATGCAGCTGGTGCAGCATAAAGCTTTCCACGGTGTTGGTGATCGCCACGCTGTAGACCAGCAGAATCGGGTAGATGGCGAAGAAGTAGAGCAGGGTAATCAGCTTACCTGCGCCAACGCCGAAATGCTCTTCGACCACTTCAGTGATGTCTTCGCCCGGATTCTTACCGGACAGCACGAAACGGGTCATCCCGCGGTGGGCGAAGAAGGTCATCGGGAAGGCCAGAATCGCCATGATGATCAGCGGGATCATGCCGCCGACGCCGGCGTTGATCGGCAGAAACAGGACGCCCGCGCCGATAGCCGTGCCGTACAGGCCCAGCATCCACATGGTGTCCGTCTTACGCCAACCGCTACGGGTAGCATCCGAAACGATGGTGCTGGTTTGAGTGGTTTCCATCTGTATCTCCTGGAGGAAGCAACAAAATCTATTGAATAAAAAAGACCAAATAATATGAAATTCGTTTGTTTACGGTTTTTTAGGCATTTTCTCCGTAACAATTGGTGCGGGAAGATACATTTATATGGTGAATGCATCAGTGATCGCGATCTCAAATGCAATAATCCACTTTAAATGTAAGCAATTTTAGTCCAACAGCCTGTTTCTGGTGATCAGCCAGAGATTTGTGGCGCGGAGGCTATCATTTTCAGCATATGAGAGAATAGTGGCGCGACGTAATAACGAGGTTTTTACTGTAAAAATGCGAAGTTCTCGACGTTTTTACGTTAAAAGGCGTTTTTCCTGGTGATATTTATTGCAGTTTTTGGAAACGCAAACGATTGGCTTTTGTAAAGACGATGCTAAAAATTCATAAAAGGAATGATTTATCTGGAAAGCATACGGGCGAATGGAGAAGCGAAAAAGCGGAGAAAGAGTGCGGCCCGGGCGGGGAGAAATAGCCCGGGGGCGTAAGCCGCCCGGGAGAAGAGCAGAAGAGAACTCAGGAACAGATTTCGTAGCAGGGGATGTAAGCGGTGCCGCCCGGCAGCTTCATACGATGCTGCGCCACAAAGCCCTGCAGCAGATCGTCCATGCGGCGCATCATTGCCGGGTCGCCGTGAATCTTATACGGGCCGAATTTCTCGATAGCCTGGATACCCACCTCTTTAACGTTACCGGCGACGATACCGGAGAAGGCGCGGCGGAGATCCGCTGCCAGCACTTCCACCGGCTGGTCCGGATAGAGCTTAAGATTGGCCATATTCTCATGGGTCGGATCGAATGGCATCTGCAGGTCCGGCGCAATGCGCATCGACCAGTTGAAGCTGTAGGCGTCGCCGGTCTCGCGGCGATTCTCTTTCACCATCGGCATCGCTTTTTTCATCTGCCGGGCCACTTCCGCGGCGTCGTCAACGATAATGCGATAGTGACGACGGGCGGCTTCACCCAGCGTATGGACGATAAACTCATCCAGCACGCGGAAATAATCGGCGCTCTCTTTTGGCCCGGTGAGAATCAGCGGCAGAACCTGCGACTTGTTCGACGGGTGCATCAAAATGCCCAGCAGATAGAGCAGCTCTTCCGCCGTGCCCACGCCGCCCGGGAAGATGATGATGCCGTGGGCGATGCGCACGAATGCCTCCAGGCGTTTTTCGATATCCGGCATGATGATCAGTTCGTTCACCAGCGGGTTCGGCGGCTCGGCGGCGATAATCGACGGCTCGGTCATACCGATAAAGCGGCTGTCTCTGTAACGCTGCTGCGCGTGGCCGACGGCGGCGCCTTTCATCGGTGCTTCCATCGCGCCCGGTCCACAGCCGGTACAGATATTCAGTTCGCGCAGGCCCAGCTGGGTGCCGACGCGGCGGGCGTACAGATATTCGTTTTCGTTAATCGAGTGGCCGCCCCAGCAGACAATCATGTTTGGCGCTTCGCCGACGTGCAGGGCGCGGGCGTTACGCAAAATGGAGAATACCAGGTTGGTGATATGTACCGAGCTTTCAAGATCGAGATTCGGGAAGCGAACGGTATTGTGGATCTGGCCGTAGACGAACAGGATATCGCGCAGTACGGCAAACAGGTTGGCCTGCAGGGAACGGATAATACGCCCGTCAACGAAAGCGTCTTCCGGCGGGTTGATCAGTTCCAGCTTCACGCCGCGTTCGCGACGCAGCACGTTAATATCGAAGTTTTCAAAACGAGACAGAAGCTCCTTGCTGTTATCGGTCAGGCTCCCCGAGTTGAGCACAGCAAGCGAGCAGTTGCGAAAGAGTTGATACAGGTCACTGCTGGCGGTGCGTTTAAGCATATCCACTTCCAGCTGCGACAGCATATCCATTGAACCAAGCGGGCTAACATGTGTAATCAAGTGAACTCCTTACAGGACGATTATCGTCTTCCTGTGATTACAATAGCCCTGCTGATGGCGTTTTCACAACCTTGCGCGCGGGTTAACGCGCGCAAATTGTGAAAATGTTTACTATTGACGGGCGAGGCGACCGGTGGCCGGCACAAAATCGGTATTGCTGCGCCACGGGTTGATATCGAGACCGCCTCGTCGCGTGTAGCGCGCATAAACGGAAAGGGCTTCCGGCTGGCAGAAACGCTGAATGTCATTGAAGATGCGCTCTACGCACTGCTCGTGGAACTCGTTGTGGTGGCGGAATGACACCAGATAGCGCAGCAGCTTTTCGCGATCGATTTTCGCCCCGCGATACTGGATTTGCACCGACCCCCAGTCTGGCTGGTGGGTAATCAGGCAGTTGGACTTCAGCAGATGGCTGACCAGGGTCTCTTCGACCACTTTGCCGGCCGCGGCGTCCTGCAGGTAATCGGCGCTGAACTGGTAATTATCGATTTCAATATCCTGGTCGTCGATGCAGGTGCCGTGCAGATGAGCGACCGGCTGGCCTTCGAGCTCATCGAGGCGATACAGCGCTACCTTCACTTCTCCTTGCGCACAGGCGCTGAGATCGCGCGCCAGCGTCGCCTCGACCGCCTGCCAGTCGGCAAAGCGCGTCTGGTTGAAGCTGTTGAGATAGAGCTTAAAGCTTTTTGATTCCACCAGGTTTACGGTGGTATCGCTGAGCTCCACGTGGCCCACGGCGACCTGCGGCAGGCCTTTGGCGTTCAGCCAGGAGAGCTCATACAGCGTCCAGATATCGGCGCCGTGAAACGGCAGGTTATCGGCGTGCAGATCCAGCGGGTCGCGGTTCAGGCTGCGCGGGACGCCCTGAAGCAGGCTGGCGTCGTAGGTATCGCGGTAATCGGTTGATTTTCCGAGCGTCAGGCCGGCCAGCGCCTGATGATTATCGTAAGAAGACATGTTTCACCATAGTTAAAGCGGTTACACTATATGCCAAGTGTATCCTGTCTAACGTGAAGAGAGAAACCGGTGGACCAGCAAACCGCAGAAGCGCTACAAGCATTTACCCAACGTTATTGTGAGGCGTGGCAGCAGCAGCGCTCCAGCCTGCCGCGCAGCGAAGAGCTTTACGGTATCCCGTCGCCGTGCGTCAACGGCACGGATGATGACGGCGTTTTCTGGCAGCCGCAGCCGTTTTCATTAGCACAAAATATTGACGCGGTTGAACGGGCGCTGGAGATTGTGGTACAACAACCGCTTCATGCTTATTATACCACTCAGTTTGCCGGCGATATGCAGGCGCGTTTTGCCGATGAAACTGCCGATGAAACCATGACGCTGCTGCAAACCTGGAGCCCGGATGATTTCCAGCGGGTGCAGGAGAATCTGATTGGTCATCTGCTGGTGCAAAAGCGTTTGAAGCTGTCGCCCACGCTGTTTATCGCCACGCTGGACAGCGAACTGGAGGTCATTTCGGTCTGTAATATGAGCGGTGAAGTGATCAAAGAGACCCTCGGCACCCGAAAACGGACGACCCTTTCTCCCTCGCTTGCGAGTTTCCTTAATTCCCTTAAGCCAGTTCTGTAATCCACAGTACCCAAACTTTTGTGAGAGATCTCTTACAAGACCTGTAAGAGATCGTCATCATTTAAGCCGATCCTTCAGGGGGCGTATTTTAAGAAATATAATATTTTTCAAGTGATTAATGATTTTCTCATTAAGGATACTGACGATTAATCTTAAGATATTGTCTTAACAAGGGTTGTAAGACAGGGCGGAATCAGGGATTCTATACACATCGACAGGGAGTTGATAAACGAAGTGAACATCAGGATGATGACGCTTCTGCAGGACCCGCCAGGATGGCGTTGCAAGGACAGGCATCAGGATGAAGCACAGGATAACGCAGGATTGCGTAAAAGGACACCTCCAGGAAGGAGAACGAGAGCCGAGCGGGACGTTCGGTGGATCAGGAAGATCAGGACAGACTTAAGGATGAGTTATTTCGCATCGGGGTGGTGTGAAAGCAGGATGCAACTGTTTATGGATGAACATGGTCAGGAGACCTCAGGAAAAGTTTTCAAGGACGAGCAGGGAGCACCAATGTAGCTGGATTGCTGCAAAACGAACCGGGAGCACTGTTTTATACAGTGCTCCCTTTTTTTATTTCTCGTCTGAATTTGCTATTCTGCGCCGGTTTTTAACTCACCGAGGTTTCCCATGACTCTTGACCATCGCGTGCGCGAGCGCCTGCTCGCCATTGAAGCGCTGCTGCGCGAAACGGAACTCTGGCAGGATAGTGCCCCCGATAGCCGCGCGTTTGCCAGCGAACAGCCGTTTTGCCTCGACACCATGGAGCCGCTTGAATGGCTGCAGTGGGTATTGATTCCGCGTATGCACCAGCTTCTGGAAAGCGGAACGCCGCTGCCGCAGAACTTCGCCGTTGCGCCCTATTATGAGATGGCTCTGGATAATGCTCACCCCGTGCGCGAGCGGGTGCTGGCCGAACTGGTCCTGCTGGATGCGCTGTTTGCCGGCGGCGAAGCCTGATGCTGGAGATTTTATATCAGGACCAGTGGCTGGTCGCGGTGAACAAGCCATCGGGCTGGCTGGTGCACCGCAGCTGGCTGGATCGTGATGAAAAAGTGGTGGTGATGCAGACCGTGCGCGACCAGATAGGCCAGCACGTGTTCACCGCCCATCGCCTCGACAGGCCGACGTCCGGCGTGCTGCTGATGGGGCTGTCGAGCGAAGCGGGAAGATTGCTGTCGCAGCAGTTCGAGCAGCATCAAATGCAGAAACGCTATCATGCGATCGCTCGCGGCTGGCTGAACGACGAAGCGGTGCTTGATTACCCGCTGGTTGAGGAACTGGATAAAATCGCCGATAAGTTTGCCCGCGAAAATAAAGACCCGCAGCCGGCGGTGACGCATTATCGCGGCCTGGCGACGGTAGAGATGCCGGTGGCGACCGGCCGTTACCCCACGACCCGCTATAGCCTGGTGGAGCTGGAACCGAAAACCGGACGTAAACACCAGCTACGTCGCCATCTTGCCCATCTTCGCCATCCGATTATCGGCGATAGCAAACACGGCGATTTGCGGCAGAATCGCAGCGCGGCGGCGCACTTTGGCTGCGATCGGCTGATGCTGCACGCCAGCCAGCTCTCGTTAACGCATCCCTTTACCGGCGAACCGTTGGTTATTCGCGCCGGTCTTGACGACGTCTGGATGCGCGCGCTGTCGCAGTTTGGCTGGCGCGGCCTTCTCCCGCTAAATGAAAGGGTTGAGTTTGCCGACGACTGCGGTCAGGATGAAGAGATACAGGTCAATTCAGGGAGATAGTCATGGCAGAAGTCGGAATTTTTGTCGGCACGATGTATGGAAATTCGCTCCTGGTCGCCGAAGAGGCGCAGGCTATTTTGAGCGGGCTGGGGCATCAGGCGAAAGTCTTTGAGGATCCCGAGGTCAAAGACTGGGAGTCGTATAGCGGTAGATATGTGCTGGTGGTGACATCGACCACCGGACAGGGCGATTTACCGGACAGTATCGTGCCCTTGTACGAAGGCATCAAAGATATGTATCAGCCGCATTTACGCTATGGGATTATCGCCCTGGGCGATAGCACCTACGCTAACTTCTGCGGCGGCGGCCTAAAGTTTGATGCGTTATTGCAAGAACAGGGCGGCACGCGCGTTGGCGAGATGCTGATGATTGACGCCAGCGAAGATCCGGAACCCGAAAGCGTCTCTAACCCATGGGTAACGCAGTGGGCGTCGCTGCTCGATTAAAAAGTTTCGCCCTCTCCCTACACTAGAGGGCGCTCCTTTTTTACTGATGTTCAATGCCAGAGCCAGATTAACGGTCAAAAAGATCGTACCAATTCTCCACGTGGCTGGCTTCGGGCATTTGCCTTAAAACCTGTATAATGCCAGGGCCTTTACCGGGCTATTTCACGGGGTCAAGAGAGTTGATTCACACTCCTGCCTTTTGCACCGCCGTTTCCGCCTCTGAACGCGCGCGGTTTTTCATTTCCGTGAACCATCCCCCATCTCATTAGGCATACGCCATAAATCACATTTACTCAGCCGGTGAAAGCTGTGTATTTGCACGGTGAGCCCGCTAGCCCCTCTTTTTATACTTTCCCTGCCAGTTCCCAATGCAGTGCCAGATATAACGAAAACAATGAAAAACACTAACACGTCATTCTGAGTACCCTACAGGTTGTGCTGTTCAGAATGAACGTAGCTAACGCTATGATTCAGGAGTGCAACAATGAGTTCATTAAGTCAGGCGGCGAGCGGCGCTGAAAAGCGCACCAATGCTCGCTACTGGATAGTGGTGATGCTGTTTATCGTCACATCCTTCAACTACGGCGACCGCGCCACCTTATCCATTGCCGGATCGGAGATGGCCAAAGATATTGGTCTTGACGCCGTTGGCATGGGGTATGTTTTCTCCGCGTTTTCATGGGCCTATGTGATCGGCCAAATCCCGGGCGGTTGGCTGCTTGACCGCTTCGGTTCAAAACGCGTCTACTTCTGGTCCATTTTTATCTGGTCCATGTTTACCCTGCTGCAGGGCTTCGTCGATATCTTCAGCGGCTTCGGCATTATCGTCGCGCTGTTTACCCTGCGTTTCCTTGTCGGCCTGGCCGAAGCGCCATCTTTCCCCGGAAACAGCCGTATCGTCGCGGCGTGGTTCCCGGCGCAGGAGAGGGGCACCGCGGTGGCTATCTTTAACTCCGCGCAATACTTTGCCACCGTTATTTTTGCGCCAATCATGGGTTGGCTGACCCATGAGGTGGGCTGGTCGCACGTGTTCTTCTTTATGGGCGGCCTCGGGATTATCATCAGTTTTGTCTGGCTGAAGGTCATTCATGAACCCAACCAGCATCCGGGCGTGAACCAAAAAGAGCTGGATTACATCGCCGCAGGCGGCGCGCTGATCAATATGGATCAGGCGGCGGCCAAAGCCAAGGTGCCATTTAGCGTAAAATGGGGGCAAATTAAGCAGCTGCTGGGCTCCCGCATGATGATTGGCGTCTATATCGGACAGTACTGCATTAACGCTTTAACCTATTTCTTTATCACCTGGTTCCCGGTTTATCTGGTGCAGGCGCGCGGCATGTCCATTCTGAAAGCCGGTTTTGTCGCTTCGGTGCCGGCTATCTGCGGCTTCGCGGGCGGCGTGCTCGGCGGGATTATTTCCGACTGGCTGATGCGTCGTACCGGCTCGCTGAACATCGCGCGTAAAACGCCGATCGTGATGGGGATGCTGCTGTCGATGGTGATGGTGTTCTGTAACTACGTCAACGTGGAGTGGATGATCATCGGCTTTATGGCGCTGGCCTTCTTCGGTAAAGGCATCGGCGCGCTGGGCTGGGCGGTCATGGCGGATACGGCACCGAAAGAGATCAGCGGGCTGAGCGGCGGTCTGTTCAACATGTTCGGCAATATCTCCGGCATCGTGACGCCGATTGCGATTGGCTACATCGTTGGCACCACCGGTTCGTTTAACGGCGCGCTGATTTATGTGGGCGTCCATGCGCTGGTGGCGGTGCTGAGCTATCTGGTTCTGGTCGGCGATATTAAGCGTATTGAACTGAAACCTGTGGCAGGACGATCATCATGACAACGCAATCGAGCCCCGTTATCACGGACATGAAGGTTATCCCGGTGGCCGGGCAGGACAGTATGCTGCTCAATATCGGCGGTGCCCATAACGCGTACTTTACCCGTAATATCGTGGTGCTGACCGACAGCGCCGGCAATACCGGCGTCGGCGAAGCGCCCGGCGGCGAGGTGATTTATCAGACGCTGGTGGAGGCGATCCCGATGGTTTTGGGGCAGGAAATCGCCCGCCTGAATAAAGTGGTTCAGCAGGTGCATAAAGGCAACCAGGCCGCGGATTTCGACACCTTTGGTAAAGGCGCCTGGACGTTCGAACTGCGGGTGAACGCGGTGGCGGCGCTGGAGGCTGCGCTGCTGGATCTGTTGGGCAAGGCGCTCAACGTGCCGGTTTGCGAACTGCTGGGGCCGGGCAAGCAGCGCGATGCGGTGACCGTGCTGGGCTACCTGTTCTACGTGGGCGATCGTACGAAGACCGATCTGCCCTATCTGGAAAGCACGCCGGGCAGCCACGCGTGGTATCGCCTGCGTCATCAGGAAGCGCTGAACAGCGAGGCGGTGGTGCGGCTGGCGGAAGCCGCGCAGGATCGCTACGGCTTTAAAGATTTCAAACTCAAGGGCGGCGTGCTGCCCGGCGAGCAGGAGATCGAAACCGCCCGCGCGCTGAAGAAGCGTTTCCCGGATGCGCGCATTACGGTCGACCCAAACGGCGCCTGGCTGCTGGATGAAGCCATCGCCCTGTGCAAAGGGCTGAACGATGTGCTGACCTACGCCGAAGACCCCTGCGGCGCCGAGCAGGGCTTTTCCGGCCGCGAAGTGATGGCGGAATTCCGCCGCGCCACCGGTTTGCCGGTGGCTACTAACATGATCGCCACCAACTGGCGCGAAATGGGCCATGCGGTGATGCTGAACGCCGTGGATATTCCGCTGGCCGATCCGCACTTCTGGACCCTGTCCGGCGCGGTGCGCGTGGCGCAGCTGTGCGATGACTGGGGCCTGACCTGGGGCTGCCATTCCAATAACCACTTTGATATTTCACTGGCCATGTTCACCCACGTCGGCGCGGCGGCGCCGGGTAACCCCACGGCCATTGATACCCACTGGATTTGGCAGGAGGGAGATTGCCGTCTGACCAAAAATCCGCTGGAGATTAAGCACGGAAAAATTGCTGTTCCGGACGCGCCAGGACTTGGCGTTGAGCTGGACTGGGAGCAGGTACAGAAAGCGCATGAGGCGTATAAAAAGCTGCCCGGCGGCGCGCGTAATGACGCAGGCCCAATGCAGTACCTGATCCCCGGATGGACTTTTGACCGTAAACGCCCCGTTTTCGGCCGTCACTGATTTGAATAAGGACTAAATTATGAGCGCACAATTTTCGACCCCCGTTGTTTCTTCTATGCAGGTCATTCCGGTCGCGGGCCACGACAGCATGCTGATGAACCTGAGCGGCGCGCACGCCCCGTTCTTCACGCGCAATATTGTGGTGATCAAAGATAATTCCGGCCATACCGGCGTCGGTGAAATCCCCGGCGGAGAGAAAATCCGCACCACCCTGGAGGACGCGATCCCGCTGGTGGTCGGTAAGACGCTGGGTGAATATAAAAACGTGCTGACCGCCGTGCGCAATACTTTCGCCGACCGCGACGCCGGTGGACGCGGTTTGCAGACCTTCGATCTGCGTACCACAATTCACGTAGTGACCGGGATCGAAGCGGCGATGCTTGACCTGCTGGGCCAGCATCTGGGCGTGAACGTGGCGTCTCTGCTGGGCGATGGCCAACAGCGCAGCGAAGTGGAAATGCTCGGCTACCTGTTCTTCGTCGGCAACCGTAAAGCCACGCCGCTGCCGTATCAGAGCCAGCCCGATGACAAATGCGACTGGTATCGCCTGCGTCATGATGAAGCGATGACCCCGGATGCGGTGGTGCGCCTGGCGGAAGCGGCGTATGAGAAATATGGCTTTAATGACTTTAAACTGAAAGGCGGCGTACTGGCCGGGGAAGAGGAAGCGGAGTCCATCGTTGCGCTGGCGAAGCGCTTCCCGCAGGCGCGCGTGACCCTCGATCCGAACGGCGCGTGGTCGCTGGATGAAGCGATCAAAATTGGCAAATACCTGAAAGGCTCTCTGGCCTATGCGGAAGATCCGTGCGGCGCAGAACAGGGCTTCTCCGGACGCGAAGTGATGGCGGAGTTCCGCCGCGCCACCGGCCTGCCGACGGCGACCAATATGATCGCGACCGACTGGCGTCAGATGGGCCACACGCTGTCGCTGCAGTCCGTCGATATCCCGCTGGCGGATCCGCACTTCTGGACCATGCAGGGTTCCGTCCGCGTGGCGCAGATGTGCCACGAGTTTGGCCTGACCTGGGGCTCGCACTCTAACAACCACTTTGATATCTCGTTGGCGATGTTTACCCACGTGGCGGCGGCAGCGCCGGGTAAAATTACCGCCATCGACACCCACTGGATCTGGCAGGAGGGTAACCAGCGTCTGACCAAAGAGCCCTTTGAAATTAAAGGCGGGATGGTACAGGTACCGGCGAAACCGGGTCTGGGCGTGGAGCTCGATATGGATCGGGTGATGAAAGCTCATGAGCTGTACCAGAAACACGGCCTGGGCGCGCGCGATGACGCGATGGGCATGCAGTATTTGATCCCGAACTGGACGTTTGATAACAAGCGTCCGTCCATGGTGCGCTAAAGAAATACCGGTCCCTTCGGGGACCGGTTTCCTGCACGGCGTCGGGTAATCGTTCATTTTAAGGACAGCATATGAAGATAGTGATCGCACCGGATTCATACAAGGAGAGCCTGAGTGCGCTGGATGTCGCAACCGCGATAGAACAAGGTTTTCGGGAAATTTACGCCGATGCGGAGTACGTTAAGCTGCCGGTTGCCGACGGTGGCGAAGGAACCGTTGAAGCCATGGTTGCCGCGACCCAGGGATGCCGGATTGCGGTCACCGTCACCGGTCCGCTCGGTGAACCCGTGGAGGCCTTCTATGGCCTGTCGGGCGACAGGCAGTGTGCGTTTATTGAAATGGCGGCGGCAAGCGGCCTGGAGAGCGTACCGCCGGCGCGGCGAAATCCTTTGCTGACCACTTCATGGGGGACCGGCGAGCTGATTCGCCATGCGCTGGATGCCGGAGTGAGGCAAATTATTATCGGCATCGGCGGTAGCGCGACGAACGACGGCGGCGCCGGGATGGTGCAGGCGCTGGGGGCGAAACTGCTGACCAAAGATAACCAGCAGATTGCCGCCGGCGGACGCGCGCTGGAGAGCCTCGCGCGCATCGACGTTAGCGAACTTGATAAACGCCTGGCCGGCTGTCGTATTGACGTCGCTTGCGATGTTACCAACCCGCTGACGGGACCACAGGGTGCGACGGCGGTATTTGGGCCGCAGAAAGGGGCGACGGCGGAGATGATCCCCTGCCTTGACAACGCGCTGGCCCATTTTGCCGATATTATCCATCGCGATTTAGAACTTGATGTGCTGCATCTTGAAGGCGGCGGCGCGGCGGGGGGAATGGGCGCGGGCCTGTACGCCTTTTGCGGCGCAAAGCTGCGGCCGGGCATTGAGATTGTGACCGATGCGCTCCATCTTGCCGATATCGTGGCGGATGCGGACCTGGTGATCACCGGCGAAGGGCGCATCGATAGCCAGACGGTTCACGGCAAAGTGCCGGTTGGCGTGGCGAGGGTGGCAAAACGCTACAACCTGCCGGTCATCGGCATTGCCGGGAGCCTGACGGCTGACGTCGGCGTCGTGCATCAGCACGGCCTGGATGCGGTATTCAGCGTGATTTATTCCGTTTGCACCCTGGAGCAAGCACTGGAAAATGCCGCCGAAAACGTGCGTATGACGGCGAGAAACGTCGCCGCCGTGCTGAAAATGGGCCGGCTATTATAGGTTTTTCCCCGGTCGCGAAGCGCAGACCGGGGCTCGCGTTTTACATCCTCTAAATCCCCAACAGCTTACAGGCTTCGCGCGCGACGTTGTCCATTTCATCCAGCAGCTCCAGAAACTCCGGCTCCATCTCTTCGGCGGCGGTGCCCGCGCGTAGCTGGCTCTCAAGGGTGTGACACAGCTTTTTCAGCCGCGGTACGCCGCTATAGCTACAGCTGCCGTGAAGCTTATGAATGAGATCCAGCAGGCCTTCCGGCTGCTCTCCCACCAGCTGTTCTTCTACCTTGTTACGCACCTCCGGCATAAAGGCGAGCAGCATCTGCAGCATTTCCCGCGCCAGATCCGGTTTCATCGCCGCCTGGCGCAGCGCCAGCTGCCAGTCGAGGGTGATGTCATGGTTAACGGGCGGCTCAACAGGCTCCGCGGCGACCTGCGGCGGTAGCGTCTTTCCCGGCTTGTAGCGCAGCAGCAGGCTGTAGAGCTTATCCTCCTCAATGGGTTTCGCCAGATAGTCGTTCATCCCCGCGCTGAGTAATTTCTCTCGCTGCCCTTCCAGGGCGTGGGCGGTCACGGCGATCACCGGCGTTTGCTGCTGATGAGGGAGCTGGTGAATCAGTTCGCAGGCGCGGATCCCATCCATCTCCGGCATCTGAATATCCATCAGAATCAGATCCTGCTGCGTTTCTCTGGCCCGCTCGACGGCGTGCTGGCCGCTGTCGCAGAGGATAACGTGCTGGACTAAATCCTCCAGCAGGGCGCCGATAAGCTTGAGATTCGCCGGATTGTCATCAACGGCCATGACCGTCATCGGAAGCTTCTTACTATCGGAACGCGGTGGCAGAACCGTTGGCTGCGTCTGGCAGGAGGCCGTCAGCGCCGGCAGTAAGCGCGTTGAGGTCAATGGCTTAAGCAAACAGGCGGCAATGCCGTCCTGCCGCAGCGTTTCGGCGCTGACCTGGGCGTGGCACGGCAGGGCCAGCACCAGATGATCGGCAAGCTTGCTGGCTCTTTCCAGCTTATCGCGATGCTGGCTCAGGTCACGTATTGATACGGGAATGCCGGCCAGCAGGATATCGTAGTGAGCATCCGGTAGGGCGGTCATCGTCGGACTGTAAACCACCTCCAGCGGCGTTGTCGCCAGTAGCTCCATCGTACACTGCGCCGCCGCCGCGTTGGCCTCGATATAGGCCAGCTTTTTACCCGCCAGGCACTGGGTTGGCACGCTGTCGGGAACCGCGTTGGGGTTGAGATCAAGGCTGATATGGAACCAGAACGTCGAGCCGCGATTAGGTTGGCTATGGAAGGAGATATCGCCGCCCATCTCTTTCACCAGCCGCTGGGTGATGACCAGCCCAAGTCCGGTTCCGCCGTGGCGACGGGAGATGCTGGCGTCGGCCTGGCGGAACGCCTGGAACAGACGCGACTGATCGCGTTCAGGAATCCCGATACCGGTATCGTGGATCTGGACTTCAATTTGTACCCTTGAGTTGCTGATGGCGCGCTGTTCCACCAGCACGTCGATATTGCCGTGTTCGGTAAACTTAATGGCGTTGCCCATCAGGTTGGTAATAATTTGCTGCAGGCGCAGCGGGTCGCCAATGACGTTATCCGGCACATCGTTTTTGATATTCAGCGTCAGCTCCAGCCCCTTATCGTGCGCCGAGTGCGCCAGCAGCGTGACCACCTCGTCCAGCGAAGTGCGCAGCAGGAACGGAATACTCTCCAGAATAAGCTTCCCGGCTTCGAGCTTAGAGAAGTCCAGAACATCGTTAATGATGGCCAGCAGATTATTCGCGGAACGCTCAATGGTCGTCAGGTGATCGCGCTGGGTGGTGTTTAAGTCGGTCTTCAGCGTCAGGCGGGTAAAGCCAATGACGCCGTTGAGCGGGGTGCGCAGTTCATGAGACATATTGGCGAGGAATTCGGATTTGATTCGCGCCGCTTCCTGCGCGCGTTTTTTCGCCAGGTCCAGCTCGACGTTCTGGATTTCCATCTGTTCAAGCGTTTCCCGCAGATCCGATGTCGCCTGATCGACGTTATGCTGCATCTCTTCGTGGTAGGCCGCCAGCGACATGGCCATGGAGTTGATACCGTTTTTCAGCATATCCAGCTCGCCGAGCATAAAGCCTTCGACGCGGCTATCAAGCTGGCCCCGGCGGATGCGGTCAACGGTATTCACCATATTGCGGATCGGCCCGGTCACGTCGCGCATCAGCCGCCAGCCGAAGATCAGCGCAATACCGATACAGAACAGCATCATCACGCTGGAGATAAAGATCTCTTTGTACTGCTGTAGCCGCACCGATTTGAGATCCATCTCAAGCGCCACGTAGCCCAGCATATTGTCCGGCATCTTGGCATCGCTTCCCGGCGATTCATCCGGTGAATAGCTTTCCGAGATAATAGGGGTACGCAAAATCATCAAATCGCCGTGGCGCACCACGCTCAGGCGGCGGGGAAAGGGTTCCCCTTTTGGCAGCTGAAGTTCGCCGGGATCGAGCTGAAAGTTAGAGGTGACAAACAGCCTGTTGTGCGAGTCGTAGATGGAAATGGCGCGCACAATATCGGAGTGGCGGCGGTGCAGCACGCTGATGAGCTGCCCGATTGACTCGCGGTTTTGCAAATTCATGCCATATTCACTGGAGACCGCCAGCGGTTCGATAATACTGGCGCCGGCATCCTCCAGCTGGCGCTGTAGGTCGTTATAGCGGTGTGCGACGAAGAAAATACTGAGCAGCAGACCGATCAGAACGGTAGGCGCCAGAATAAGAATCATCATGCGGGCACGAAGGCTGTAGTTGGTCATGCGGTTCCATTATGGGAGAATATACACATCATCTTTCAGGAGGCTGGTGCGTTGTTACTCTGGCTCATCCTGACCGAACTCTTATTCAGAGTCAGTATATTTAATTGAGACAAATCTCTACGATGGCGCAATTCTACTCTGCAAAACGGCGTGTGACGACGCGCCAGATCATAACCGTTACAGTAAATGACCTTGACCCCTTCGGCCAGGGCGTTGCGCGTCATCAGGGTAAGGCGCTGTTTATCAGCGGTTTATTGCCACAGGAGCAGGCTGACGTTGTTGTGGTCGAAGATAAAAAACAGTACGCCCGCGCCCAGGTTAAACGCCGTCTTAGCGATAGCCCGCAGCGGCAGGCGCCGCGCTGCCCGCATTTTGGCATCTGCGGCGGGTGCCAGCAGCAGCACGCCAGCATTGAGCTGCAGCAGCAGAGCAAACGCGCCGCGCTCGCGAGGCTGATGAAGCGCGACGTTGATGACATTATAGCCGCTTCGCCGTGGGGCTATCGCCGCCGGGCGCGTCTGAGCTTGAATTATCAGCCAAAGTCCCAACAATTACAGATGGGCTTCCGCAAGGCTAACGCCAGCGAGATCGTCGATGTGGTGCAGTGCCCCGTTTTGGTGCCCACTCTTGGTGCGCTATTGCCCGCGGTACGTGAATGTCTTAGCGAATTGAAATCGGTGCGTCAGCTTGGCCACGTTGAGCTGGTGCAGGCGGATAACGGCCCGCTGATGGTATTGCGCCATACGGCGGCGCTTCCCGCGGCAGATAAAGAAAAGCTGGAACGTTTTTCGCAATCTCACGGTCTTTCCCTGTACCTCGCCCCGCAAAGCGAGATACTGGAACATATTCGCGGGGAAGCCCCCTGGTATACCTCGGACGGTCTACGCTTAGTGTTCAGTCCGCGCGATTTTATCCAGGTGAACGATGGCGTAAACCAGCTGATGGTGCGCACGGCGCTGGAATGGCTGGATATCCAGCCTCAGGATCGCGTGCTGGACCTCTTTTGCGGCATGGGCAACTTTACCCTGCCGCTGGCGAAGCGTGCGGCGCAGGTGGTTGGCGTTGAAGGGGTTCCCGCGCTGGTGGCGAAGGGCCAGGAGAACGCGGCGTTGAACGGGTTGCATAATGTGACTTTCTTCCATGAGAACCTGGAAGAGGACGTCACCCGCCAGGCGTGGGCGAAGCACGGTTTTGATAAGGTCTTGCTCGACCCGGCGCGCGCCGGCGCGGCGGGCGTTATGTTACATATTATAAAATTAGCGCCGCGTCGGGTGGTGTATGTTTCATGTAACCCGGCGACCCTGGCGCGCGATAGCGACGTTTTATTGCAGGCGGGATATACCATTCAACGCCTGGCGATGCTCGATATGTTCCCGCATACCGGACATCTGGAATCAATGGTGTTGTTTGAGCACAAGAATCATTCAAATCGCAGTGAAGCGGCATCCTCAGAAGCAGGTGACTGAGATAAAAGACGAACGCCAGCGTTGGCGCGGTTTGAAGGATGAAGTGTAAAAGTTGAGGCTTGCCGACTTCGGCAGGCGGTCCCTTAAGGAGAGGACAATGGTTGCGGTAAGAAGTGCACATTTAAATAAAGCTGGTGAATTTGACCCGAAGAAATGGATCGCGAGTCTGGGAATTTCCAGCCAGCAGTCGTGTGAACGCTTAGCCGAAACCTGGGATTATTGTCGAGAGAAAACGCAGGGGCATCCGCAGGCCGATCTCCTGCTATGGCGCGGCGTGGAGATGGTGGAAATTCTCTCCATGTTGAGCATGGATATCGATACGCTGCGCGCGGCGATGCTTTTCCCGCTGGCGGACGGCAACGTCGTCAGCGAAGAGATCATGCAGGAGAGCGTAGGGAAATCGGTCGTCACCCTGATCCACGGCGTGCGGGACATGGCCGCGATACGCCAGCTTAAAGCCACCCATACGGATTCGGTCTCCTCTGAACAGGTGGACAACATTCGCCGCATGCTGCTGGCGATGGTCGATGACTTCCGCTGCGTGGTAATTAAAATCGCCGAGCGCATCGCCCATCTGCGTGAAGTGAAAGATGCGCCGGAAGATGAGCGCGTACTGGCGGCAAAAGAGTGTACCAATATTTACGCGCCGCTGGCCAACCGCCTGGGGATCGGCCAGCTGAAGTGGGAGCTCGAAGATTACTGCTTCCGCTATCTGCATCCGGCGGAATATAAGCGAATCGCTAAGCTGTTACACGAGCGGCGCATCGATCGTGAACATTATATTGATGAATTCGTCAGCCATTTACGCACGGAAATGAAAACCGAGGGCGTCAAGGCTGAGGTCTACGGGCGTCCCAAGCATATCTACAGCATCTGGCGCAAAATGCAGAAAAAACATCTCGCCTTCGACGAGCTGTTTGACGTGCGGGCGGTGCGTATTGTCGCCGAGCGCCTGCAGGACTGCTATGCCGCGCTGGGGATCGTGCATACTCATTACCGCCATCTGCCGGATGAGTTCGATGATTACGTCGCCAATCCCAAGCCTAATGGCTACCAGTCAATTCATACCGTCGTGCTTGGCCCCGGCGGAAAAACCATTGAAATTCAGATCCGTACCCGCCAGATGCATGAAGATGCCGAGCTGGGCGTGGCCGCGCACTGGAAGTATAAAGAGGGCGCCAGCGCAGCGGCCAGCGGCGGGCGCGGCTATGAAGATCGCATTGCCTGGCTGCGTAAACTGATCGCCTGGCAGGAAGAGATGGCCGATTCCGGCGAGATGCTGGATGAGGTGCGCAGCCAGGTCTTTGATGACCGGGTTTATGTCTTTACGCCGAAGGGCGACGTGGTGGATTTGCCTTCGGGTTCGACGCCGCTCGATTTTGCCTACCATATACACAGCGATGTCGGCCACCGCTGCATCGGGGCGAAAATCGGCGGGCGTATTGTGCCGTTCACCTATCAGCTGCAGATGGGCGACCAGATTGAAATCATCACCCAGAAGCAGCCCAACCCCAGCCGCGACTGGCTGAACCCGAACCTTGGCTACGTCACCACCAGCCGCGGGCGTTCCAAAATTCACGCCTGGTTCCGCAAGCAGGATCGCGACAAGAATATTCTTGCCGGGCGACAGATCCTTGATGATGAGCTCGAGCATCTGGGCATCAGCCTGAAGGACGCGGAAAAGCATCTGCTGCCGCGCTACAACTTTAACGAGCAGGACGAACTGCTGGCGGCGATTGGCGGGGGCGATATTCGCCTCAACCAGATGGTTAATTTCCTGCAGGCGCAGTTTAATAAACCCAGCGCGGCGGAGCAGGATGCGGCGGCGTTAAAGCAGCTGCAGCAGAAAACCCACGCTCCGCAGAATCGCAGCAAAGACAATGGTCGCGTGGTGGTGGAGGGCGTCGGCAATCTGATGCACCACATTGCGCGCTGCTGCCAGCCGATTCCCGGCGACGAGATCGTGGGCTTTATCACCCAGGGCCGCGGGATCTCGGTGCACCGCGCGGATTGCGATCAGCTTGCGGAGCTACAGTCTCATGCTCCCGAGCGCATCGTTGACGCGGTGTGGGGAGAGAGCTACTCGGCGGGCTACTCGCTGGTGGTGCGCGTCCAGGCCAACGATCGTAGCGGCCTGCTGCGCGACATCACCACCATTCTCGCCAATGAGAAGGTCAACGTGCTGGGCGTTGCCAGCCGCAGCGATACTAAACAGCAGATGGCGACGATCGATATGACCATTGAGATCTACAACCTGCAGGTGCTGGGGCGCGTACTGGCGAAGCTGAATCAGGTACCTGACGTCATCGACGCCCGTCGTCTGCACGGCGGATAAACTCCCACGCTTATGTCAGCCGGGTCAGGCGCTACCGCCACCCGGCATTTTTTTATCAGGACAGACTTATGACTCAAATCGAACGCCTGCTCGGCATTATGCGGCGTCTGCGCGATCCGGAAAACGGCTGCCCGTGGGACAAAGAGCAGACCTTTGCCACCATCGCGCCGTATACCCTTGAAGAAACCTATGAAGTACTCGACGCTATCGCCCGCGAAGATTTTGACGATCTGCGCGGTGAGCTGGGCGACCTGTTGTTCCAGGTCGTCTTCTACGCTCAGATGGCGCAGGAAGAGGGGCGCTTTGATTTTAACGATATCTGCGCCGCCATCAGCGACAAGCTGGAGCGCCGTCATCCGCATATTTTCGGCGAGGCGAGCGCCGGTAGCAGCAGCGAAGTGCTGGCCCGCTGGGAGCAGATCAAAAGCGCTGAGCGAGCGGAAAAGTCCCAGCACTCCGCGCTGGACGACATCCCGCATAGCCTTCCGGCGCTGATGCGCGCGCATAAAATCCAGAAACGCTGCTCGGCGGTAGGCTTTGACTGGACCTCTCTGGGGCCGGTGCTGGATAAAGTGCACGAAGAAATAGATGAAGTGATGCACGAAGCGCAGCAGGCCGTGGTGGATGAAGCTAAACTGGAGGAGGAAGTGGGCGACCTGCTGTTTGCGACGGTCAATTTATCCCGCCATTTAGGGGTAAAAGCCGAAGTTGCGCTGCAAAAAGCCAACCTGAAGTTTGAGCGCAGGTTCCGCGAAGTTGAGCGGATTGTCGCCGCGCGCGGCCTGGAAATGACCGGCGTTGACCTCGATACCATGGAGCGGGTGTGGCAGGAAGTAAAACGCCAGGAAACTGATCTCTAAAGAGTTTTCGTGATCAAGCGCTATTTGTGTGATTTTTTAAATAACAAGCGCTTGATTTACGTCAAAAACATTTCGCCAAAAGCGGCTATTTTCTCACTCCCTGCGTTTGTGTGGGCCTGATGAAAAGGAGGGATAATGAAAGTTTGTGGCGTCAGTCATGATCGGGTATACTGCTTTCCCGTCCTGGTTATTCCATCGTCTTTTAAACCTAACTTCTCAGGTTCAGCATGACAACGAACTATATTTTTGTGACCGGCGGGGTCGTATCCTCTCTGGGTAAAGGCATTGCCGCAGCTTCCCTCGCAGCCATTCTCGAAGCCCGCGGGCTTAACGTGACCATGATGAAACTGGATCCGTACATCAACGTCGATCCGGGCACCATGAGCCCAATCCAACACGGGGAAGTGTTCGTTACTGAAGACGGCGCTGAAACCGATCTGGACCTGGGTCACTACGAGCGTTTCATTCGCACCAAGATGACCCGTCGCAACAACTTCACCACGGGTCGTATTTACTCTGACGTCCTGCGCAAAGAGCGTCGCGGCGACTATCTGGGTGCCACCGTTCAGGTTATTCCGCATATCACCAACGCGATCAAAGAGCGCGTGCTGGCCGGCGGTGAAGGCCATGATGTGGTGCTGGTTGAAATCGGCGGCACCGTTGGTGATATTGAATCGCTGCCGTTCCTTGAAGCGATTCGCCAGCTGGCGGTGGATATCGGTCGTGAAAACGCGCTGTTTATGCACCTGACCCTGGTGCCGTACATGGCCGCCGCGGGTGAAGTCAAAACCAAGCCGACCCAGCACTCCGTTAAAGAACTGCTCTCCATCGGTATTCAGCCTGACATTCTGGTCTGCCGCTCCGATCGCGCTATTCCGGCGAACGAACGTGCCAAAATTGCATTGTTCTGCAATGTGCCGGAAAAAGCCGTTATTTCGATGAAAGATGTCGATTCCATTTATAAAATCCCGGGCCTGTTGAAATCTCAGGGGCTGGACGATTATATTTGTAAACGATTCAGCTTAAACTGTCCGGAAGCGAACCTGGCCGAATGGGAACAGGTTATCTACGAAGAAGCGAACCCGGCAGGTGAAGTCACCATTGGTATGGTCGGCAAGTACATTGAACTGCCGGACGCCTACAAATCGGTGATTGAAGCGCTGAAACACGGCGGTCTGAAAAATCGCGTCACCGTCAACATCAAGCTGATTGATTCGCAGGATGTGGAAACGCGCGGCGTCGAAATTCTGAAGAATTTAGACGCTATCCTGATTCCTGGCGGCTTCGGCTATCGCGGGGTTGAAGGTAAGATTGCCACCGCGCGCTACGCGCGTGAAAACAACATTCCATACCTGGGCATTTGCCTGGGGATGCAGGTTGCGCTGATTGAGTTCGCGCGCAACGTAGCGGGGATGGAAAACGCCAACTCAACGGAATTTGTGCCAGACTGTAAGTACCCGGTCGTGGCCCTGATTACCGAATGGCGTGATGAAGACGGTAATGTCGAAGTCCGCTCTGATAAGAGCGATCTCGGCGGCACGATGCGCCTCGGCGCACAGCAGTGCCAGCTGGCTGAAGATAGCCTGGTGCGCCAGCTGTACGGCGAGCCAACCATTACCGAACGCCATCGTCACCGCTACGAAGTCAACAATATGTTGCTGAAGCCGATTGAAAATGCGGGCCTGCGTATTGCGGGCCGTTCCGGGGATGATCAGTTGGTCGAGATCATCGAGGTGCCTAACCATCCGTGGTTCGTCGCCTGTCAGTTCCATCCGGAGTTTACTTCGACGCCGCGTGATGGCCATCCGCTGTTTGCTGGCTTTGTGAAAGCCGCTGGCGAGTACCAGAAGCGTCAGGCGAAGTAAAAGAGTTAGAACGGCAATGCACCCATCCGGGTGCATTGTTTGTCTGGAGTTTTAGTTTAACTTGTACTGAGGAAAACCTAATGTCCAAAATCGTTAAAGTCATCGGTCGTGAAATCATCGACTCCCGTGGTAACCCGACTGTTGAAGCCGAAGTACACCTGGAAGGTGGTTTCGTCGGTATGGCAGCTGCTCCGTCAGGTGCTTCTACTGGCTCCCGCGAAGCGCTGGAACTGCGCGATGGCGACAAATCCCGTTTCATGGGTAAAGGCGTACTGAAAGCTGTTGGCGCGGTTAACGGCCCGATCGCTCAGGCAATCCTTGGCAAAGATGCCAAAGATCAGGCTGGCATCGACAAAATCATGATCGACCTGGACGGTACTGAAAACAAATCTAACTTCGGTGCGAACGCCATCCTGGCCGTCTCTCTGGCTAACGCCAAAGCTGCCGCTGCTTCTAAAGGTCAGCCGCTGTACGAGCACATCGCTGAGCTGAACGGCACCCCGGGCAAATACTCCATGCCGGTTCCGATGATGAACATCATCAACGGCGGCGAGCACGCTGACAACAACGTCGACATCCAGGAATTTATGATTCAGCCGGTTGGCGCTAAATCCCTGAAAGAAGCCGTACGTATGGGTTCTGAAGTGTTCCACAACCTGGCTAAAGTTCTGAAAGCTAAAGGTATGAACACCGCTGTTGGTGACGAAGGCGGCTACGCGCCGAACCTGGGCTCCAACGCTGAAGCGCTGGCTGTTATCGCTGAAGCGGTTAAAGCTGCTGGCTACGAGCTGGGCAAAGACATCACCCTGGCGATGGACTGCGCGGCTTCTGAATTCTACAAAGACGGTAAATACGTTCTGGCCGGCGAAGGCAACAAAGCGTTCACCTCTGAAGAATTCACCCACTTCCTGGAAGAGCTGACCAAACAGTACCCGATCGTCTCCATCGAAGATGGCCTGGACGAATCTGACTGGGACGGTTTCGCATACCAGACTAAAGTACTGGGCGACAAAATCCAGCTGGTTGGTGACGATCTGTTCGTAACCAACACCAAGATCCTGAAAGAAGGCATCGAGAAAGGCATCGTTAACTCCATCCTGATCAAATTCAACCAGATTGGTTCTCTGACCGAAACTCTGGCTGCGATCAAAATGGCGAAAGACGCTGGCTACACTGCCGTTATCTCTCACCGTTCTGGCGAAACTGAAGATGCGACCATCGCTGACCTGGCTGTGGGTACCGCTGCAGGCCAGATCAAAACTGGTTCTATGAGCCGTTCTGACCGCGTTGCTAAATACAACCAGCTGATTCGTATCGAAGAAGCGCTGGGCGAAAAAGCACCGTACAACGGTCGTAAAGAGATCAAAGGTCAGGCATAAGCCTGTCTTAATCTGATATGAAAAAGCCAGCCTTCGGGCTGGCTTTTTTTATACCTGCAAAAGCGGCTACTTAAAATCTACCGCCATTTGCTGCGGGATAGAAAGCCCGCGCGTGGTCTGTACGCAGCGGTCAATGTAATCGGTAAAGCGCGGCGGTTTTGGCATACCCATGCTGAGCAGCTTGTCGTTGCTGAATCGTACGTTAAGCGTGGCGAAGGCGCCGTACAGGCGCATGGCTTTTAGCATCAGCCGTTCGTTGCAGGGGCCAAAAATAGCCTTCAGCTCACGGCGCATTTTGACCAGCGTTTCATAGCTGACCTGCGCGTATTTATCGCCGACCGGCGCCTGCTCGAGGGCGGAGGCCATCGCGTTATCGATATCCGCAAACCTTACGCTGTTTTCCTCTCCCGCGGAAATATGCACCACCTCTCCGCGCGCCAGCGGGCTGGTAAGCAGCATCAGCAGCGCATCGGCGCAGTAATCGACGGGGATTACATCGATGCGGTCTTCCATCGAACACATAAATTTTTGCAGCATCAGCCCCATGCTGAACACCCAGAAGATGCTGCTGGAGGGCTGACAGCCGTGATGAGTGTGGCCAACAACAATAGAGGGACGGGCGATCGCCAGCGGTAGCGTTGGGCACTCCTGCCGCATGAGACGCTCAATTGTTGATTTAGAGTGGGTGTACTCGACCAGATGCTCGGCGCGTTCACGAAACGCCGTGCTTTCCGCTACCAGCGAATCGGGGTCTGGCGAGCAGGACATCGCGGTGCCCACGTGCAGAAAGCGCTCAAGGCCGCCGACCTGAGCCATCCGCCGGGCAAACTGCAGCGTGCCTTCGACGTTGACCTTCCAGATAAGCGGATTATTACCAAATGAGGCGACGGCGGCGCAGTTGAGCACGTGGGTAACCTGATTCAGGCGCGGGTCGTCGAGAAAGGGCTGCGGATTGGCCAGATCCCCCAGCAGAATGTTGCCGGGCGTCAGGGCCGTTAATCTCTCTTCGCTAATATTGAATTTTCGCAGGTTTTCCTTTACCCGTTCTACGGCAGCTACACTATTATCTGCACGAACTAACAGTAATAGATTAGGCGCATTCTTTTTATTCAGAATGCTTTCTAACACTGCTCCACCGAGAAAACCGGTCGCGCCAGTAATTAATAATGTATTCATGAATGCAGTCTCATTATGGTTGGTTGACTGGATTCTAGGCGCGGAAAATTAAACGGATATTAAATGGAAAATGAACATAAGGTGCGGTTTATTAAGGTTATTTTAAGATAATTTAGCGTCGTGGATCGAATTTGACCCTAAGCTATGACAATAAATTCATTATTTCGTGTATCCATTTGTACATCGTTGAAATTTATTATTTTTAAGTTTGTTATTTTATTTTTGGCTTTCAAAATTATACATGTTTTGTTACACCAAAAATTTTAGCCGTGCCGCTTAATAGTCGCCTGATGATTATCAGGCTAATTAAATCAGCCGGTGCGGGATAATGGAATCGGCCAGCTGCCGGAGGTTTATCATTAAGGTTTAGGTTCTACCCACCACGCGGCGCAGCGCGGGACAAGATCTGCGCGGGCAAATCTGCGATAATGCGCGCTCACAACCCTAAGCAGAGATGATTATGCAGTACCCGATTAACGAGATGTTCCAGACCTTGCAAGGCGAAGGTTACTTCACCGGCGTTCCCGCCATTTTTATTCGTTTACAGGGATGCCCGGTTGGTTGCGCCTGGTGCGATACCAAACATACCTGGGATAAGCTTGCCGATCGGGAAGTGTCGCTGTTCAGCATTCTGGCAAAAACCAAAGAGAGCGATAAATGGGGCCCGGCGAGCAGCGAAGATCTGCTGGCTATCATCGGGCGTCAGGGCTGGACGGCCCGCCACGTGGTCATTACCGGCGGCGAGCCCTGCATTCATGATTTAACGCCGTTAACCTCTTTACTGGAGCAAAACGGATTTAGCTGCCAGATTGAAACCAGCGGCACCCATGAAGTGCGCTGCACGCCGCATACCTGGGTGACGGTGTCGCCAAAGGTGAACATGCGCGGCGGCTATGACGTACTCTCTCAGGCGCTACAGCGGGCTGATGAAATTAAACATCCGGTTGGACGCGTGCGCGATATCGAAGCGCTGGATGAGCTGCTGGCAACGCTGGCCGATGAAAAGCCGCGTATTATCGCGCTTCAGCCGATTAGCCAGAAAGATGACGCGACGCGCCTGTGCATCGAAACCTGTATCGCCCGCAACTGGCGCTTATCGATGCAGACGCACAAGTACCTCAATATCGCGTGATATAAAAAACCCTGATAGCGCAGGGCTATCAGGGTCTTATTCAGCTAAAGGCACTATCACTCGCCGCGATAGACGCAGCCCGCGGTGCAGGTTTCTTTGATCATCACCGCGCTCAGCAGCGGTACCCGCGGTTTCATCTGCTCCCAGATCCATTTTGCCAGCACTTCGCTGGTCGGATTGGACAGCCCGGGAATATCGTTTAGGTAGTAATGGTCGAGGCGATCGTAGATGGGTTTAAACGCGGCCTTCAGCTCGGCAAAATCCATGATCCACCCGGTATGGGGATCGACTTCACCGGTAATCTCCAGGCGCACCATAAAAGAGTGGCCGTGCAGGCGACCGCACTTATGACCTTCCGGCACGTGCGGCAGGTGGTGAGCGGCTTCAAAGGTGAAATCTTTAAACAGCGTGGTGGACATCTTTTCTTCTCAATATGGCAAAAAACCGCCGTAGGGTACCGGAAAGCACATTTTTTCGCATTAACTAAAACGGCCCTGAGCGGAAAATAGCCACATTCATCCAGCCTGTTCAAATTAATTGCCTATATTTCATGGGCTTATTTAATCGATTTTGTTGTTAATAACTATAACTAAAACAGGTTAGTCCATTTGGTTATTTGTTATTTCCATCCTTTATTTAGTTGTTACTATTTGCACCGTTAACCTACTCACTCGTCATACTTCGAGCCGCATGTGCGTTGGCAATAACTCGGCCCAGCCTTGGGCTTTGCCCTGATGGGCGCTGTGTCGCTGCCTGCAACTCGAATTATTTAGAGTAAATACATTATCTTCTGTTTATCACGCTGACAGGGCGTGAATCACAGCTTTGCTTACTGGAACATAACAACGCATGACGACACAGGCCCCACCTTCCAATTTGCTACCGCTGAGTCCGGAGCAAATGGCGCGCCTTCAGGCGGCCACGACTGACTTCACGCCCACCCAGCTGGCCTGGGTTTCCGGCTATTTTTGGGGGGTGCTGAACCAGCAGCCCGGCGCGGCGGTTGTTGCGCCAGCCCAGGCGGCTGAAGTACCGTCCATTACCCTGATTTCGGCATCGCAAACCGGCAACGCCCGCCGCGTCGCTGAAGCGCTGCGCGACGATCTGCAGGCCGCGCAGCTGAACGTGAAGCTGGTCAACGCAGGCGACTATAAATTCAAACAAATTGCCTCCGAAAAGCTGCTGGTCGTGGTGACGTCAACGCAGGGTGAAGGTGAGCCGCCGGAAGAAGCCGTCGCGCTGCATAAATTCCTGTTTTCGAAGAAAGCGCCGAAGCTGACCGATACCGCATTTGCCGTGTTTGGCCTCGGCGATACCTCCTATGAATTCTTCTGCCAGTCCGGCAAAGATTTTGATAATAAGCTGGCCGAACTGGGCGGTGAACGCCTGCTCGACCGGGTTGATGCTGATGTAGAGTATCAGGCCGCCGCCGCCGAATGGCGCGCTCGGGTGGTTGAGGCGCTGAAAGCGCGCGCCCCTGCCGCCGTCCCGTCTCAGCTGATTGCCAGCGGATCGGTGAACGAGATCCACACCAGCCCCTATACCAAAGAAGCGCCGCTGACCGCGACGCTGGCGGTGAATCAAAAAATTACCGGTCGCGATTCTGAAAAAGATGTGCGCCATATTGAAATCGACCTCGGCGACTCCGGCCTGCGCTATCAGCCGGGCGATGCGCTGGGCGTCTGGTACCAGAACGATCCGGCTCTGGTGAAAGAGCTGGTAGAGCTGCTGTGGCTGACGGGCGAGGAGCCGGTCACGGTTGACGGCAAAACGCTGCCGCTCGCCGAAGCGCTGGAGTGGCACTTTGAGCTGACGGTCAACACCGGTAACATCGTGGAAAATTATGCCACCTTAACCCGCAGCGAATCCCTGCTGCCGCTGGTGGGCGATAAGGCACAGCTCCAGCATTACGCCGCGACCACGCCGATTGTCGATATGGTGCGTTTCTCCCCGGCGCAGCTGGATGCCCAGGCGCTGGTCGACCTGCTGCGCCCGCTGACGCCGCGACTGTACTCGATCGCTTCTTCGCAGGCGGAAGTGGAAAGCGAAGTCCACGTCACCGTTGGCGTGGTGCGTTATGACATCGAAGGCCGCGCTCGGGCCGGCGGCGCTTCCAGCTTCCTGGCTGACCGCGTCGAAGAAGATGGCGAAGTGCGCATCTTCATCGAGCATAACGATAACTTCCGTCTGCCTGCCAACCCGCAGACGCCGGTGATCATGATTGGCCCCGGCACCGGCATCGCGCCGTTCCGCGCTTTTATGCAGCAGCGCGCGGCGGAAGGCGCGGAAGGGAAGAACTGGCTGTTCTTCGGCAACCCGCACTTTACCGAAGATTTCCTTTATCAGGTGGAGTGGCAAAGCTACGTCAAAGAAGGCGTGCTGAGCCGCATCGACCTGGCCTGGTCCCGCGATCAACAACAAAAAGTCTACGTTCAGGACAAGCTGCGCGAGCAGGGGGCCGAACTGTGGCGCTGGATTAACGACGGCGCCCATATTTATGTCTGCGGCGATGCCAATCGTATGGCAAAAGACGTTGAGCAGACGTTGCTGGAAGTGATTGCCGAATACGGCGCGATGGACGCCGAAGCGGCGGACGAATTTTTAAGTGAGCTGCGCGTTGAGCGCCGTTATCAGCGAGATGTCTACTAATGAGCGAAAAACATCCAGGCCCGCTGGTGGTCGAAGGTAAACTGACTGACGCCGAGCGCATGAAGCTCGAAAGCAACTACCTGCGCGGCACCATTGCGGAAGATTTGAACGACGGCCTGACCGGCGGTTTTAAAGGCGATAACTTTCTGCTGATCCGTTTTCACGGTATGTACCTGCAGGATGACCGCGATATCCGCGCCGAGCGCGCGGCGCAGAAGCTGGAGCCGCGTCACGCGATGCTGCTGCGCTGCCGCCTGCCGGGCGGGGTGATCACCACCAAACAGTGGCAGGCGATCGATAAATTCGCCGCCGATAACACCATCTACGGCAGTATCCGTCTGACCAACCGTCAGACCTTCCAGTTCCACGGCATTCTGAAGAAGAACGTCAAGCCGGTGCACCAGATGCTGCATTCGGTCGGGCTGGACGCGTTGGCTACCGCCAACGATATGAACCGTAACGTGCTGTGTACCTCTAACCCGTACGAGTCCCAGCTGCATACTGAAGCCTACGAATGGGCGAAGAAGATCTCCGAGCACCTGCTGCCGCGCACGCGCGCCTACGCCGAGATCTGGCTGGATCAGAAGAAAGTCGCCACCACCGATGAAGAGCCGATCCTCGGTCAGACCTATCTGCCGCGTAAGTTCAAAACGACCGTGGTGATCCCGCCGCAGAACGATATCGATCTGCACGCGAACGATATGAACTTCGTGGCCATCGCCGAAAACGGCAAGCTGGTCGGCTTCAACCTGCTGGTCGGCGGCGGTTTATCGATTGAGCACGGGAATAAGAAAACCTACGCCCGTACGGCGAGCGAGTTTGGCTATCTGCCGCTGGAGCACACTCTGGCGGTGGCGGAAGCGGTGGTCACGACCCAGCGCGACTGGGGTAACCGTACCGATCGTAAAAATGCGAAAACCAAATACACCCTCGAACGCGTTGGCGTTGAGACCTTTAAGGCGGAAGTGGAACGTCGGGCGGGCATCAAGTTTGAGCCGATCCGTCCGTACGAATTCACCGGCCGCGGCGATCGTATCGGCTGGGTGAAGGGTATCGACAATAACTGGCATCTGACGCTGTTTATTGAAAATGGTCGTATCCTTGATTATCCGGGTCGCCCGCTGAAAACCGGCCTGCTGAAGATTGCTAAGATCCACAAAGGCGAATTCCGCATTACGGCGAACCAGAACCTGATTATTGCCAGCGTACCGGAAGATCAGAAGGCGAAGATCGAGAAGCTGGCCCGCGATCACGGCCTGATGAACGCCGTCACGCCGCAGCGCGAAAACTCTATGGCCTGCGTGTCGTTCCCGACCTGCCCGCTGGCGATGGCGGAAGCCGAGCGTTTCCTCCCGTCGTTTATCGATAAAGTCGAGGCGCTGATGAGCAAACATGGCGTTGGCGACGAGCATATCGTTACCCGCGTTACCGGCTGCCCGAACGGCTGCGGCCGCGCGATGCTGGCGGAAGTGGGGCTGGTCGGTAAAGCGCCGGGCCGCTATAACCTGCACCTTGGCGGCAACCGCAGCGGGACGCGTATTCCGCGTATGTATCGGGAAAATATTACCGAGTCGGAAATTCTCGATTCGATCGACGAACTGGTAGGGCGCTGGGCGAAAGAGCGCGAAGCGGGTGAAGGCTTCGGCGACTTTACGGTGCGTGCGGGCATCATTCGCCCGGTGCTCGACCCAGCTCGTGATTTCTGGGAATAACATCCAGGTGCCCGGTGGCGAGCAGCGATCCGGGCCTGTGGGTTTTGTAGGCCGGGCAAACGCAGTACCGCCCGGCGAAACAGGCAAGCGAGGTTCTTATGTCCGTACTCGATCTAAACGCGCTGAACGCATTACCGAAGGTCGATCGTGTTTTGCAGCTGGCGGAAACCAATAGCCAGCTGGAAAAGCTGAGCGCGGAAGCGCGCGTCGCGTGGGCGCTGGAAAACCTGCCAGGCGAATATGTGCTCTCTTCGAGCTTTGGTATTCAGGCGGCGGTGAGCCTGCATCTGGTCAATCAGGTGCGCCCGGATATTCCGGTCATTCTGACCGATACCGGCTATCTGTTCCCGGAAACCTACCAGTTTATCGACGAGTTAACGGACAAACTCAATCTGAACCTGAAGATCTATCGGGCGAAGGAGAGCGCCGCCTGGCAGGAGGCGCGCTACGGTAAGCTGTGGGAGCAGGGCGTTGAGGGTATTGAAAAGTACAATGATATTAACAAGGTCGAGCCGATGAACCGGGCGCTGGAAGAGCTGAATGCGCAAACCTGGTTTGCGGGCCTGCGCCGCGAGCAGTCCGGCAGCCGCGCCCACCTGCCGGTGCTGGCGATCCAGCGCGGCGTGTTTAAGGTGCTGCCGATCATCGACTGGGATAATCGTACCGTCTATCAGTATCTGCAAAAGCACGGCCTGAAGTATCACCCGCTGTGGGATCAGGGCTATTTGTCGGTGGGGGATACCCACACCACCCGGAAATGGGAGCCGGGGATGGCGGAGGAAGAAACGCGCTTCTTTGGCCTGAAAAGAGAGTGCGGGCTGCACGAAAGCTAATGTAGCCCTGTGGGATTTCCACAATATCCGGCTAAAACAGCAGAACCCTTTTTTGACCTGGTAAGCCATATTGGCGACGATTTTACAGTAAAAAGGGTATCTGCTATCTGATTCTTCCGGCTTCAGCCCACTGTTGTCATGGTGAAGCCTGGCGCTATGGTTATCTACCAGAATATAACCGCTGACTTGTCGCCGGGCCTCGTCCTTGTCTGCATGGAAGGCTGAAAGATGGGCTGCCGGGATTGCCTCGATTTTCAGTCTCCCGGCGTCATGGATTTTTCTGCAACTACAAATCTGCTTTGACAAAATCTCCATCGATCATGAACTATTATTCCTGGTCTTTTAAACTATACCCATTAGAAATATAAGTGATTTATGTTTCATTACGATATTATCTCATAATTATCCGTTGTGATTGAGGTTCTCATTTGTACCTGGCTTGACACAGGCCACAAATTGTATTTATATTTTTGAGTCAGGGCGAATGCAGAAAGAATATATTTCGGATTTTCTCTCATCATTCGAATACCCCAATATTTTCTGAACGCCTCGATTTCCCCATTTTTACTGGCTGTTGCTGGGGAGTTTTTTCTTAAATAAAGCGCAAGGTAGCGTCATGTCATTAGAAAAGGAAATAGTACCTAAAGGTGATTATCATTCTTCCCTGGAAGTTATAATCGAAAATAGTTACGCCACAAGTGCCGGTAAGCTCGTTGTCTACCTCGAAGGCGGTCATTTCAATCGGCAATTTGGCGCAGACGAGTTTGCGCTTAACACGCTATCTGATGCCGTTGCTTTCGGAAAAAAACTTATCAGTAAATATCAAAAAAATATCAAACTCGTTTACGGTATTCTGGTAGACGATCTCGGGATTGCCTGTTCTGAAGATAGCTGTACTCTCCCTCAACTCGAAAAGATATCAGAACCGCAAACGGCTGGAGAACTTCCTGAGGAAATTGAATTTTTTATCCAAAAAAATACTCTCATCAAACGCGATAAATTAATGGTTTTTTCCGAGCGAACCAGTAAAAATCGGTCCATCGAAAGTATAAAAAAGAAACTCAAGGACAATACGGAAGGATTATTGATTACTGAAAATGGATCTCATACTGAAATAAAGTTATCAGTCCCTGATGTCATTCCTTTTGTCTTAGCAAGAAAAAATGGTGACGTTTTTACTGCTAAATGTCCAGCTATCATTTTCCAACACTATAAAGATATACTTTTCAAACTGAAACAGCGATTTACAGAATCCCGTGACTTTGTGATCATCGACTGGTCTGATTTTTCAGATCACAATAAGGTGGTACAAGGCCGCACCGCATTAACTGTTATGCAAAAACCGCAAAATCATAATCTCACCATCGCTAATATATTTTATGGCGATGATGAAGGCCACATCGCTAAAATGGAATACAGTGCCGTATCGTCTATAAAAGCAGACCCTATGGTTGTCTAACAGGAAGTGGATATAAACATGATTTATCTGGATAATAACGCAACAACCAACATGGCTCCTGAAGTCCGCGCTACTGTTATACACTGCTTTGACGAATACTTCGCCAATGCATCTTCTGTCAGTCATTATGAAGGGATCAGAGCGCAAAATTATTTAGAAGAGTGCAGGGCCATTGTGGCACAAATGATTGGGGCTAATGCGGAATTTATCACTTTCAATTCTGGTGCTTCTGAAGCAAATAACACGGTTATTCGAGCGGTGTCTGATTACTTCTTACACACCGGCAAGGTTCATATCATTACCAGTTCGATCGAACACGAATGCCTGCTAAAAGTTTGTGAGTATGTCAGGCGACACGGTGTCGACATTACTTTTCTGCCTGTCGATCGTCTGGGACGCGTCTCCATTGAGGCTCTAAAAGAGGCTATCCGTCCAGAAACTCGACTAATTTCTGTCATGGCAGCGAATAATGAAACTGGTGTTCTACAGCCTCTGGATCAAATTGGAATTATAGCGCGCCAGCACGGTATATTATTCCATAGCGACGCCGCCCAGCTCGTGGGGAAACTCCCCTTCTCGGTGACACAGTCCAGCCCTGATTTTGTCAGTTTTTCAGCTCATAAATTCTATGGCCCCAAAGGCGTCGGCGCACTCTACAGCTCACGGCCTGACATCCTTCGGCACTCGCCACTCATTCATGGAGGAGGTCAGGAGTCAGGCATCCGTAGCGGCACAGTGAATCTTCCTGCTATTGCTGGAATGGCAAAGGCTGCTGAGCTGTTTATCTCCTCATATCCGCAGCGCATTGCGTTTCAAAAAGAGATGAAGAGTTATTTTATCGATCTCCTCGAATCAATAATGCCGGACGTTGTGATAAATGGCTGTAGGACGCAAAGCCTGCCTAATACCGTGAACTTCTCTTTGCCTGGCATTAAGTCCAGTATGCTTCTGAAAAAACTCAAAATGAAAGTTGCGCTCAGTAGTGCCTCAGCCTGTCATTCAACGGAACAAAAACCCAGCCATGTTTTAAGCGCTATGGGGCTGGATGATGCCTTGCTTCAAGGGGCAATTCGCATGAGCTTTAGCCATATGACGGAGCGTGAAGAACTTAAAACAGCAGTGGAGTTGCTTGCCGGTACAGCCCAGCGCCTGGGGGGGATTAAATGAAGCCCAGAGAGCCAAAACGCTGGGTTGCCGAGCTATTGCTGGCCGTTGTTGCGGCGGGCTGGGGGATTGGTTTTCCGGTTATGAAAATGGTGGTCAATACCTATCCGGTAATGATGGTGTTAGGGCTACGCTTTCTGCTTTCGGCCTTCTTTTTGCTGCCGTTCAGCTTGAGAGGATTGGGAACATTATCGCGACAAACATTGCTGTCGGGTCTACTACTGGGTCTGCTATTGGGAACTTCATTTGTGTTCCTTATTTATGGTCTTCAGTTAACAACGGCCTCAAATACCGGTTTTCTTGCGGGGCTCAGCGTCATTTGGGTGTTATTGCTCACGGGACCATTGATGGGGAAACGCCCCTCTTTTGACGCGATATTAGCGACATTGTTTGGTCTTGCGGGTTTATATCTGATGGCCGATATCCAGGGATGGCAGCTCCATCTGGGAGATGGGTTGGTCGTTATTGGATCGTTGTTCACCGCCATACATATTATTGCGCTCGATCGTTTCTGCGCGCGTCATAATAATATGACACTAACGTTTTTACAGATCTCTACGATGGCCGTAATCTTTCTGGGGCTACAGCACATCAGCGGAGGTGAGATTCTCCCTCGTAACTGGAGTAGCAAGCTTGTCATCGCGCTAGGGATAACGGCAGTCTTTTCTACTGTCATTGCTTTTTGGGTTCAGGCGCATTTCCAGCGGTATTCAACGCCAACGCGAGCCGTTCTGATTTACAATCTGGAGCCGGTGTTTTCCGCACTATTCGCACTCTGGTTATTGCATGAAACGTTTTCCGCCAATGTTATTTTCGGGGGAGGATTGATTCTGATAGGGATGTGCCTTCCGGGTATTCTGAAGATATTTTCGAAGCGCTCTAACGTAAATCCAACGGATCGGTTACGCGGATTGTAGCGGTGTGTTCAGGCGGTGCTTGCGCCGTCCAGGCAACAGGACGGTGCCCAGTCAACGGTACAGGAAAACCCCTTTTCCCCGCAGGTTGGCCAGCAAGCTGAATGACTTCTGGCTGTGGAGACGGTGAAGGACATCTTACCCTGTCATCAAATTAAGGTTACCGCCACCTGCCACGGCGTGACGCATCCTGTCTACCCGATTAAAGACCCCGGCCATCAGCAGGAGCCTGCCCGGTGCCCGCCAGAAAACCATAATTAAGTTATGGTAACTTGTGCGTTTTATACCCGCAGTAGATACTGCGCGTTTAGTGTGACATGAAAGGGAGTTCGTAATATGCAGGGAGTATTTAAAGCAGCTCCGCTGTTATGTTTTTTACTTTTGGGCTGTGGCCCGATTGAAAAAGAAGAATCACGCGGCAACGGGAAGACCAGCTACGTAGCGGCCGATCTACAGGGCTATAACCATGTGGCAGGCACGAATATCAACTGGTTCTCCGTCAACGGCTACCGGGGACACGCCGGGGGATTTACCTGCTGCATATCGCTGCCGGAAAAATGGCGGCCCAATATGCAGGTGGCAGTGGAGTGGGAGGTGGATCCTGACCCGTTTCCGAAGGATATGCCCCGCTTGGGAACAAAAGAGTTTCGCGATTATGTGAAAGCTCACGAAGCAAATTATCGCCATTATAAAGCGGTGGCCACCATTCCTGAATATGAAGAGTCCTGCGGACTGCAGGTTCATTTTTTACCCTGTCAGCAGGTTAAAGTTACCGCGACCTGCCACGGCGTGACGCATCCTGACCACCCGATTAAAGAGCCTTTCGATCTGCCGGAGTCTGCCCAATGCCCTCAATAATAGAATCTCTTCGGGAACGTTTTGGGAATAACCAGTTTACCACCACGGGCGATCCGTGCTGGGTTCCCCCCGCCTTTCCGAAAGACGGAAGGTTGCTTTTGAGCCAGCAGCAGGTCAACGCAAATATAATAAAAACCGGCAGGGAGGAGGCGCTGTTTCGCCAGGAATCCCGTCAGAATAAAGGCAGCCTGTGCTGCAAAAGCCTGCATATCAGCCTGTTTTTTGACGGCACCAATAATAATGAGCCAAATGATACTGCCAGCACGCCGCCGCATCCGTCCAACGTGGCAAAACTTTACCACGCCTGTGCGCCTGATGATCGCAAGGGAAACGAGCGCGGTTTTTATGCCTTCTATATCCCCGGCGTCGGTACGCCCTTTCCGCGGATTGGCACCTATGACTATTACTCGTCGGGATTGCAGTTTGCTGTCGGAGGAGAGGACCGTATCAACTGGGGGCTGGTGCAGCTATGTAATGCCCTGAGTCACACCGTTACAAAAGATTTCCTCGGCAACGGCAAAATGAAAACGGCGGTTCAGGCGATGAACAGCTCCAGCACTCTTGCGGGCGCGGAACTGGGTTTATTCGCGGGCAGTATGGCGATGTCTTACAACCGTGAAAAAGTTAACCAGGCCTATTTAGACTCGCGGGAAGCGATGCATGACCAGAAGCGGGTGCGGCTGCGTACGCTCGAAAAACTATTAAGCCCGGTGCAGGAAAAATTCGTGCGCGCGCAGTGTAAGACGGTAGCAATAAAGCTGTTTGTGTACGGCTTTTCCCGCGGCGCGGCAGAAGCCCGCGCTTTTGTCAGCTGGCTGGATGAGGCGCTGGCGGAGGGGGTGCTCGGCTTCCCGGCGGGAACGCTGCTGGGCGTGAAGGTCTCGGTGGAATTTTTGGGTCTGTTTGATACCGTGCCGGCAGTGGGCATTGCCAACGTGGTGCCGGGTTTCACCGGTCACAACGGCTGGGCGGGGCAGACGCAGCCGCTGCCGCAGTCGGGGTTAATCAAACGCTGTTATCACCTTGTGGCGGCTCACGAGCAGCGTCAGGCGTTTTCGCTGGACTCCATCCGTACCGCCGCAGGCCGCTATTTGCCCAATACTCAGGAAGTGGTCTACCCCGGTATGCACTCCGACGTTGGCGGGGGGTATCCTACCGGCGACCAGGGCAAAGGTCGCGGCGGGGAGGGAGATCTGTTATCGCAAATTACCCTGCATGATATGTATGCGGCCGCGATTGATGCCGGGGCGCCGCTGTCGTTTCATCCTGATGTTTTTGCCCTGTTGCACCCGGATTTCAGGCAAATGTATATCTTTCGGGAAATGAGTTTTGCTTCAGTTAGGGAATTTGATTTTTATCCCGCACTGGTAGACACCTTTAACAACTGGCGGTCGACCCTCTCCCTTGACAATCAGCAGGAGGATCCGCTGTCTGACGATGCTATCTACGCGCCGTTTCGTTTTGAGTCAGTCTGTCTGGAAGAGATGCTGGAAGCGGAAATGATCTGGATGACCGGCTGGCGTATCGCACGTTTTGCTTCGCCCAGGACATCGCCGATGAATCTCACGTCGCAGCCTTTCTTTCAGAACGCATCCCAGCACCCGGAGATTACCGCCCAGCCGTATGAGGCAGGGTTCAGCCAGCAGGCGCAGCGCGCACTTGCCCGCGAGTGGTCACTCCTGCAATGTAAAGCGGAAGCTATAGCGCAGGCGCGTAAAAATGAGGAATCCAGACACAAGGGAGATGAAAACTGGTTTCCGGGGGCAGACCTCATTGGGGAGCCGTTGTACGATGCCAATAATGCCCGCGGCCAGCTCTGGGAAGCCGCCATCGAGTTTGCGGCGGACTACACGCGCGCAGTTCGTCCTGACGCATTGTTTAAACCTGCTACGAATCAAAAAACGCAGGGGGCGATCGATTCGGCCACCTGCAGTATTGCGACAAACGCAGAAATCGGCTTTTCCCGGAAGGTGAGCACGACGGCGACGCTTTTACAGATGCTGGATCCGATGCTTGCCACAACGGCCTATATATATACCCATCAGAATGAAGCGTATGAATATCTTCGGTTTAAGAAGGCAGGTGAATACAGATTCCGTCAGCATATTGAGCCGTGCCTGTTGAAAAGAGAGAAGAACGATAAAATCAGCGGGCTGATCAATCTGTATGATAACTATATCCATGATTCCCGGGCCTGGTTTATGCACTCGGAAAGCGGCGTCAGGGAGCCGTTTGGCAGCTACTTTTTATCCAGAATGATCTATTTTGGCGATAAGTGGAGCAAGGCCGTCCAGCTGCGCTTTGATGGGCAAACGATGTCAGGTATTGGCGAAGCACTGCAGGATAAGGCCGTTTTTGCTCATGTGCCAACCTACGGTGTAAAAGTCTTTAACCGTGATACCGGGCAAGAAATTCCCGTTGACGAAAGCACTCTGCCAGCGCCCACCCATGAGTTTATTGCGCAGCTTAAACCCCTGGTCAAACAGCGTCAGATGGAAAGGGAAACAGTCAGGCGCGAGCGCATCGCAACTGCGCTCAACGACTTATGGGACTCCGAAATACTCCACTCACCTCAGGTGTAATTTTACAGAGGTGAGATGTCAGCGGTGGCGTATTTGTTATCTGAACAGGTTCGGGGCAGCGTTTTTTCAGCTGCCCAGATATAAACCTGGCTGTCGGCGATGGATCGCGTGCTGGCAGCCAGTAGCAACAATGGTATTAAAAAATGAAAACGCATCATGGCGACAGTCCTTGTTGCCTGATTTTATCGTTAGTCTATTTTGAGGCGGGTCTCTTCTCCGCCTTCGCCAGCTCTTTCACCAGCGGCAGCATCACTTTCATCACATCGCGTCCGCGATGCTCAATACGCCCCGGCAGCGCTTTATCAATATACTGCAGGTTATCCAGCTGTACGTCATGCCAGCTCGTGCCCTGCGGGAAGCTGCGTGATTTGCTCCGCTGCTGATAACCGTCTTTCTTACCCAATGACCAGTTGGTCGCTTCCACCGACAGTACCGGGATCCCGGCGCTATCAAAAACGCTGGCGTCGTTGCAGCAGCCGGTGCCTTTCGGGAAGTCCCGGTTCATCCCTGGATTGGTGAAGGCCGCGATGCCGTGGCTACGGGCGATAGCCAGCGCCCGGTCGCGAGTGAGCTTGCGCACCGATGCTGGCGTGCTGCGGCCGCTATTAAAGTACAGCTTATCGCCCACGACCAGGTTATCGAGATTAATCACCAGCAGGGTGTTTTTCTTTTCCGCGTCGCTCATGCGCTTAAGCAGATTCTGCGCACCCAGCCGGCCTTCTTCTTCGCCGCTGGTGGCAACGAAGCGAATACCGTAACGGGTAGGAACGTTCTTTAACTGTTCAGCAAGTTCCAGCATGACGCCGAGACCCATCGCGTTGTCGTCTATCCCCTGCAGGGTCAGGCCGCCGAGGTTGTTTTCAACATCTTTATCGCTCTGCGGCGCGTAGGTATCCAGGTGCGCCATGATAATAATCTGCTGGCGAGATTGGCCTTCATGAGCGGCGATCACCGTACTGCCGGTGGCGTTATGCCAGTTTTTACGCTGATTGCTATCGGTATAGACGTAGCGGGTATTGAAGCTGCGCACATCGCTCTGGTAACCCATCTGGGCGAACTGCTGGCGGAGATAATCGGCCGACAGCATCTCGGCCGGCGTGCCGGTCATTCTTCCGGGATAAAAGGTGGCGATATGACGAGCCTGGGCATTGGCAGTTTCGCCCGGGGCGCTGAATGCCGGGGCGGCGGAGAAGACAAAACCTGCGCCCAACGCCAGGGGGAGCAGGCGACGGCACAATGCGGAAAACATAGGGGGGTCCTTTAGCACTTAAAACAATTTCACCCGCGTAGTATGAAACTGTGACCGGGGTTAAACAATTTCAATCGCTCTTAAATGGTGGAAAAACCGCGTGTTAAGCACTTTTTGATATTTGCTTTCCCAGGTCGTTATTCTTTTGAGTAACAACTCATTCCATTTCGTAATTTCATTTGCTCTAAACCGCACCCTATAGTCGCTCTATTGCTGATTGTAAGAGAGTTGTTGCGCAGTGGAATACTTGCCGATATTTGCCGAAGTGAAAGACAGACCCGTGCTGGTGATCGGCGGCGGCGAGATAGCCGCGCGTAAGATTACGTTTTTGCTGCGCGCTGAAGCGAAGGTGCAAATTGTCGCCGAAACGTTGATGCCGGAACTTGCCGAAAAGGTCGAGCGCGAGGAAATTCAGTGGCGGGCAACCGTATTCGAAGAGCAGCAGCTTGACGACGTATTCCTGGTGATTGCCGCCACGGAAGATGACGAGCTGAACCAACGCGTTTATGTCGCGGCTAACGCGCGCTATCGGCTGGTCAACGTCGTGGATAATCAGGCGCTGTGCTCGTTTGTCTTTCCATCCATTGTCGATCGCTCTCCGCTGCTGGTGGCTATCTCTTCCAGCGGAAAAGCGCCGGTGCTGTCGCGGATTTTGCGCGAAAAAATCGAAGCGCTGCTGCCCACCAACCTTGGGCGGCTGGCTGAAACGGCGAGCTACTGGCGTCACCATATTAAAACCCATCTGAAAACCACCGCCGAACGCCGCCGCTTTTGGGAGCGCGTGTTTACAGGTCGCTTTGCCAGCCTGATGCTGGCGGGCAATAAAGATGAAGCGGAAAAAGCGCTGGAAGATGAACTTCGGCAGCCGGAAAAACGCCCTGGTGAAATTATTCTCGTCGGGGCAGGGCCAGGCGATGCCGGATTGCTGACCCTGCGCGGCCTGCAGGCCCTTCAGCAGGCGGACGTGGTGTTTTACGACAACCTGGTCACCCCGGAAGTACGTGAACTGGTGCGCCGGGACGCGGAGACAATCTGCGTCGGCAAAAGCGCCGCCGGCGTATCTGTACCGCAGCAGGAGATCAACCGCCTGCTGCTGGAAGCGGCGAAAGCGGGCAAGACGGTGATTCGCCTGAAGGGCGGCGACCCGTTTATTTTTGGCCGCGGCGGTGAAGAGCTGCAGGCCGCAGCCGAAGAGGGCATTCCGTTTCAGGTCGTTCCGGGCGTCACGGCGGCGGCGGGCGCAACGGCCTATGCCGGTATTCCGCTGACGCATCGTGATTATGCCCAGAGCGTAACCTTCATTACCGGGCACTTTGGCGCTGAAAATTCGCCGCTCGACTGGGCGCGACTGGCGCAAAGCGGCCAGACCCTGGCGATTTATATGGGCAGCCTGAAAGCGGCGGAAATCAGCGCTCAGCTGATCGCCAACGGTCGCGGAGGCGATACCCCGGTGGCGGTAATCTCGCGCGGCACCCGCGCCGATCAGCAAACGAAGACCGGCACATTACAACAGCTTGAAAACCTGGCGAAAGACGCCCCGATGCCCGCGCTGCTGGTGGTGGGTGAAGTGGTGCAATTACATCAACAGCTCGCCTGGTTTCAACACACCTCATCCTCAGACGCCTTCAAGGCTTCTGTAGTAAATCTGGCTTAAGGAACGGTTATGGACCAAAAACGACTTACTCACCTGCGGCAACTGGAGGCGGAAAGCATCCATATCATTCGTGAGGTGGCCGCCGAATTCTCTAACCCGGTGATGATGTACTCCATCGGCAAAGACTCCAGCGTGATGCTGCATCTGGCGCGTAAAGCGTTTTATCCAGGCACCCTGCCGTTCCCGCTGCTGCACGTCGATACCGGCTGGAAATTCCGCGAAATGTACGAGTTCCGTGACCGTACCGCTAAAGCCTACGGCTGTGAGCTGCTGGTGCACAAAAACCCGGAAGGGGTGGCGATGGGGATTAACCCGTTCGTGCACGGCAGCGCCAAGCATACTGATATCATGAAAACCGAAGGCCTCAAGCAGGCGCTGAACAAATACGGCTTCGATGCCGCGTTCGGCGGCGCCCGTCGCGATGAAGAGAAATCCCGCGCTAAAGAGCGTATTTACTCCTTCCGCGACCGCTTCCACCGCTGGGATCCGAAAAACCAGCGCCCGGAGCTGTGGCACAACTATAACGGCCAGATTAACAAGGGCGAAAGTATCCGCGTATTCCCGCTCTCCAACTGGACCGAGCTGGACATCTGGCAGTACATCTATCTGGAAAATATTGAAATTGTTCCGCTGTACCTGGCGGCGGAGCGTCCGGTGCTGGAGCGCGACGGGATGCTGATGATGATCGATGACGATCGCATCAATTTACAGCCCGGCGAGATGATCAAAAAACAGATGGTACGCTTCCGCACCCTCGGCTGCTGGCCGCTGACCGGCGCGGTGGAGTCCAATGCGCAAACGCTGCCGGAGATCATCGAAGAGATGCTGGTCTCGACCACCAGCGAACGACAGGGGCGCGTGATTGACCGCGACCAGGCAGGCTCCATGGAGCTGAAGAAACGTCAGGGTTATTTCTAAGGAGCCGCCATGAATACGACTATTGCACAACAAATTGCCAACGAAGGCGGCGTTGAAGCCTACCTGCATGCCCAGCAGCACAAAAGCCTGCTGCGCTTTTTGACCTGCGGCAGCGTCGACGACGGCAAAAGTACGCTGATTGGCCGCCTGCTGCACGATACCCGTCAGATTTACGAAGATCAGCTCTCTTCGCTGCATAACGACAGCAAACGTCACGGTACCCAGGGCGAAAAGCTCGATCTGGCGCTGCTGGTGGACGGTCTGCAGGCCGAGCGTGAGCAGGGCATCACCATCGACGTCGCCTACCGTTACTTCTCTACCGAGAAGCGCAAATTTATTATCGCCGACACCCCGGGACACGAACAGTATACCCGCAACATGGCGACCGGCGCGTCAACCTGCGACCTGGCGATCCTGCTGATCGACGCCCGCAAAGGCGTGCTCGATCAAACCCGCCGCCACAGCTTTATCTCCACGCTGCTGGGGATCAAACACCTGGTGGTGGCGGTGAACAAAATGGACCTCGTCGATTTTAGCGAAGAGACCTTTAACACCATCCGTGAAGCGTATCTGACCTTTGCTGAACAGCTGCCAGGCGATCTCGACATTCGCTTTGTCCCGCTTTCCGCGCTTGAAGGGGACAACGTCGCCAGCCAGAGCGATAAAATGCCGTGGTACAGCGGCCCGACGCTGCTGGAAGTGCTGGAAACCGTTGAGATTCAGCGCGTGGTGGAAAGCCAGCCGCTGCGCTTCCCGGTGCAGTACGTCAACCGCCCGAACCTCGACTTCCGCGGGTTCTCAGGTACGGTTGCCGCCGGCAGCGTGAGCGTAGGACAGCGCCTGAAAGTGCTGCCGTCGGGGGTGGAATCCACCGTGGCGCGCATCGTCACCTTTGACGGCGATCTGCCGGAAGCGGCGGCCGGGGAAGCGATCACTCTCGTGCTGAAGGATGAAATTGATATCAGCCGCGGTGACCTGCTGGTGGACGCGACTGTCTCTCTGCCTGCGGTACAAAGCGCCAGCGTTGATGTGGTATGGATGGCGGAGCAGGCCCTAACGCCTGGCCAGAGCTATGACATTAAAATCGCCGGTAAGAAAACCCGCGCCCGCGTGGATGGCGTACGCTACCAGGTCGATATTAACAACCTGACCCAGCGTGAAGTGGAATCGCTGCCGCTCAACGGCATTGGGCTGGTGGATCTGACTTTCGACGAGCCGCTGGTACTCGATAAATACCAGGATAACCCGGTCACCGGGGGCCTGATTTTTATCGATCGTTTGACTAACGTGACCGTTGGCGCAGGGATGGTACGCGAACCGAACGAGCAGGCTCAGGCAGGCGCTTCGCAATACAGCGCGTTTGAGCTTGAGCTGAACCAGCTTATTCGCAAGCACTTCCCGCACTGGGACGCCCGCGACCTGCTGGGAGGCAAGTAATGGCCCGGCATGACGAAAACGTCGTCTGGCACGCGCATCCTGTCACGCAGGCGCAGCGCGAGCAGCATCATGGCCATCGCGGCGTGGTGCTGTGGTTCACCGGGCTTTCGGGCTCGGGGAAATCCACCGTTGCCGGCGCGCTGGAAGAGGCGCTGCATCGGCTCGGCGTGAGCACCTATTTACTGGATGGCGATAACGTGCGTCACGGCCTGTGCAGCGATCTTGGCTTCAGCGACGACGACCGCAAAGAAAACATTCGCCGGGTGGGTGAAGTGGCGAAGCTGATGGTGGATGCCGGGCTGGTAGTATTGACTGCGTTTATATCACCGCATCGCGCAGAGCGGCAGATGGTGCGCGAACGTTTGGGCGAAGGGCGCTTTATTGAAGTCTTTGTCGATACGCCGCTGGCGATCTGCGAAGCGCGGGATCCGAAAGGGCTGTACAAGAAGGCACGGGCCGGGGAGCTGCGCAACTTTACCGGAATTGATTCAGTGTATGAATCCCCGGAGCGCGCCGAAATTCACCTCGACGGTGAACAATTGGTAACAAATTTGGTGCACCAATTATTAGACCTGCTACGACAGAGCGATATTATCAGATCCTGAAACGGCAGCGGCATCATCACAGGATGCCGATCGCCAGGTCAACAGGATTCGATATGCGCAATACCCAGAACATCAGTATTATTCGTTCAGAACCGCCGCCGGCAGTCAGCGACGAGACCACCTGGTCTCTGTCGGGCGCTGCCGTTGGCTTTATTTCATGGCTGCTGGCGCTGGGTATTCCCTTCCTGATCTATGGCAGTAACACGCTATTTGTCTTCCTCTACACCTGGCCGTTCTTCCTGGCATTAATGCCGGTTGCCGTCGTGGTTGGCATCGCGCTGCATTCGCTAATGGACGGCAAACTTCAGTACAGCGTCTGCGCGACGATTTTAACCGTCGGATTGATGTTCGGTCTGCTGTTCCTCTGGCTACTGGGGTAGTCCTTTCTACGAATGAATCTAGCCTGGGTATCAACGGTAAAAATGTGGTACAGTCCCCGCGTTACGCGGCGTCGTCCGCGCGCCAGAGTAGAGAACTCGGGCGAGTTATGGGATGATGATGCCGTTTTTCAGGGGGCAGGATGGGTAAACTAACGCTGCTGTTATTGGCTTTGCTGGTCTGGCTGCAGTACTCGCTATGGTTCGGCAAAAATGGTCTGCACGACTATAGCCGGGTTAACGACGATGTCTCCGCGCAGCAGGCAACGAACGCTAAATTAAAAGCACGCAACGATCAGCTGTTCGCCGAAATTGACGACCTCAACGGCGGTCAGGAAGCTATCGAAGAGCGCGCGCGCAATGAACTCAGTATGACCCGCCCGGGCGAAACGTTTTATCGTCTGGTGCCGGATGCGTCAAAACGCAACCAGGCCGCGGGGCAACAGCAGAATAATCGATAAACAGGCCCAGGATTACAACATGGCAGCCACTTTTCCGGGCGTTTGCGCCGTGGTGCCGGCAGCCGGTTTTGGCCGCCGCATGCAAACGGAATGCCCTAAACAATATCTCTCAATCGGTAACAAAACGATTCTCGAGCACGCGGTCGCCGCGCTGCTGGCAAACCCCCTTATACAGCGGGTAGTGATTGCCGTCAGCCCGGGCGACGTTCGCTTCAGCCAACTGCCGTTGGCGAACCACTCCCAAATCACCGTCGTTGATGGCGGCACGGAACGCGCGGACTCCGTTCTCGCTGGCCTGAAGGTTCTTGGCGAAGCCGACTGGGTGCTGGTGCACGATGCCGCGCGCCCCTGCCTGCACCAGGACGATCTCAGCCGCCTGCTTCAGCTATGCCAAACCAGCCGTACGGGCGGCATTCTGGCCGCTCCGGTTCGCGACACGATGAAGCGCGCGGAGCCGGGCAGGGCAGCCATCGCCCATACCGTTGAACGTAACGATTTATGGCACGCGCTGACGCCGCAATTTTTCCCTCGCGAACTGCTTGTTGATTGCCTGACGCGGGCGCTTAATGAAGGGGCGACCATCACCGACGAAGCCTCGGCGCTGGAGTACTGCGGCTTTCATCCTGAACTGGTCGCCGGACGAGCTGATAATATTAAAGTGACGCGCCCGGAAGACCTGGCGCTGGCCGAATTTTACCTTACCCGTTCCCGACACCAGGAGAAGGCTTAATGCGAATTGGACACGGTTTTGACGTACACGCTTTTGGCGGTGAAGGCCCAATCATCATCGGCGGCGTGCGCGTACCCTACGAGAAAGGGCTGCTGGCCCACTCCGACGGCGACGTCGCGCTGCACGCGCTGACCGATGCGCTGCTCGGCGCGGCGGCGCTGGGCGACATCGGCAAGCTGTTCCCGGATACCGACCCGGCCTTTAAGGGCGCCGACAGCCGCGAACTGCTGCGCGAAGCGTGGCGGCGGATTCAGGCGAAAGGCTATACCCTTGGCAACGTTGACGTCACCATTATCGCCCAGGCGCCAAAAATGCTGCCGCATATTCCCCAGATGCGCATCTTTATTGCCGAAGATCTCGGTTGCCATATGGACGATGTTAACGTCAAAGCCACCACCACGGAAAAGCTGGGCTTTACCGGTCGCGGCGAAGGCATTGCCTGTGAAGCGGTGGCGCTGCTGCGTAAGGCGGAGAAATGATCGCTTTTGACGAACTCACTTATCTGCATGGAAAACCGCTGAGCCAGGGGCTGCTAAAAGCCAACCCGGAGGACTTCGTGGTGGTTGAGGATCTGGGTTTTGCGCCTGACGGCGAAGGCGAGCATGTGCTGGTGCGTATTCTGAAAAACGGCTGCAATACCCGTTTTGTTGCTGACGCGCTGGCAAAATTCCTTAAAATTCATGCGCGTGAAGTGAGCTTTGCCGGGCAGAAGGACAAACACGCGGTCACTGAACAGTGGCTGTGCGCCCGAGTGCCGGGCAAAGAGATGCCCGACCTGAGCAAATTTCAGCTTGAGGGCTGTCAGGTACTGGAGTACGCGCGCCATAAGCGCAAGCTGCGCCTCGGGGCGCTGAAGGGGAACCAGTTTACGCTGGTGCTGCGCGAAATCAGCGATCGCGACGATGTCGAAACGCGTTTACAGGCGATTGCTGAGCATGGCGTACCCAACTATTTTGGCGCTCAGCGCTTCGGTATCGGCGGCAGTAACCTGCTGGGGGCGCTGCGCTGGGCCGAGAGCGGCGCGCCGGTGCGCGATCGTAATAAACGCAGTTTTTGGTTGTCGGCGGCCCGCAGCGCATTGTTTAATCAACAGGTTGGTATTAGATTAAAAAAACCGGAATTTAATCAGGTTGTTGATGGCGATGCGCTACAATTAGCGGGGCGCGGAAGCTGGTTCGTTGCGGCCTCTGAAGAACTGACGGAACTCCAGGCGCGGGTAGATAACCGCGAGCTGATGATTACCGCTGCGCTTGTGGGCAGCGGCGATTGGGGAAGCCAACGGGATGCGCTGGCCGCCGAGCAGGCGGCAGTGGTCGAAGAGACGCAGCTACAGGCGCTGCTGGTGCGTGAAAAAGTAGAGGCCGCCCGCCGGGCGATGCTGCTTTATCCCCAGCAGATGAGCTGGAACTGGTGGGATGACGTTACCGTTGAACTGCGTTTCTGGCTGCCCGCGGGCAGCTTCGCCACCAGCGTAGTAAGGGAGCTTATCAATACAACGGGTGACTATGCGAATATTGCTGAGTAACGATGATGGGATTCATGCGCCGGGCATTCAGAGCCTGGCAAAGGCCTTACGGGAATTCGCTGAGGTTCAGATAGTTGCACCCGATCGTAACCGCAGCGGAGCGTCGAACTCCCTGACGCTGGAATCTTCGCTTCGTACTTTCACTTTTGATAACGGCGATATCGCCGTACAGATGGGCACGCCGACGGACTGTGTTTATCTCGGGGTCAACGCCCTGATGCGGCCGCGTCCGGATATCGTGGTTTCCGGCATTAACGCCGGACCCAACCTCGGTGACGACGTCATCTATTCCGGCACCGTTGCCGCCGCGATGGAAGGCCGTCATCTTGGCTTTCCGGCGCTGGCCGTCTCGCTAAACGGCTATCAGCATTACGATACCGCCGCTGCGGTCACCTGCTCTATTCTGCGCGCTTTAAGCCGCGAGCCGCTGCGCACCGGGCGCATTCTCAATATCAACGTGCCGGATCTGCCTCTTGAGCAGATCAAAGGTATCCGCGTGACCCGCTGCGGCAGTCGCCATCCTTCCGACCAGGTGATCCCGCAAAAAGATCCGCGCGGCAATACGCTGTACTGGATCGGACCGCCGGGCGAAAAGTACGACGCCGGACCGGATACCGACTTTGCCGCCGTGGATGAAGGCTATGTGTCGGTCACGCCGCTACACGTCGATTTAACCGCCCACGGCGCGCATGAGGTGGTTAGCGGCTGGCTGGATCGCGTTGGAGTTGATACGCAATGGTAAGTAAACGTGTTGAAAGTCTTCTCAATCAGCTCCGCACGCAGGGCATTATTGACGAGCGCGTGCTGAACGCGATCGCCATGGTTCCGCGAGAAAAGTTTGTTGATGAAGCCTTTGAACATAAGGCGTGGGAAAACACGGCGCTGCCGATTGGTCAGGGGCAAACCATCTCGCAACCCTACATGGTGGCGCGGATGACCGAGCTTCTGACGCTAACGCCGGAGTCCCGGGTGCTGGAAATCGGCACCGGCTCTGGCTATCAGACGGCGATTCTGGCGCATCTGGTGCATCACGTTTGCTCGGTTGAGCGAATTAAGAGTTTGCAGTGGCACGCGCGCCGTCGTCTTAAACAACTTGATTTACATAATGTTTCAACCCGTCACGGCGATGGATGGCAGGGTTGGCAGGCGCGTGCGCCGTTCGACGCGATTATCGTTACCGCCGCGCCGCCGGAAATTCCGGCCGCGCTGCTGGCGCAGCTGGACGATGGCGGCGTACTGGTGCTGCCGGTTGGCGAAGAGCATCAGTTCCTGAAGCGGATCCGTCGGCGCGGCAACGAGTTTGTCATTGATACCGTCGAAGCCGTGCGCTTTGTTCCCCTCGTGAAGGGGGAGTTAGCCTGAACCCGGATTATTCCAGGTTTTTTTGCCTGCATTTAGGCATAGGGTGGACACATTTTTCGTGTCCTGGCCGGGCGCCGTCCGGTGAGCAAGATATTGGTAGTTAACATATTCCTGGGGGATAAATGAGCGCGGGAAGCCCAAATTTTACCTTAAGCCGCATTGCGGCTTTATCACTGGTGTCACTGTGGCTGGCAGGCTGCAGCAGCTCCAACAATCCGCCTGCGCCGGTCAGCTCGGCTGGCGGGACTTCGTCTTCCAGCACGAATTCCGGAATGCTGATCACGCCTCCATCCAATAACGTTCCGCAGGCGCGCCCGGTACAAACGCAGCCGGTGCAGACGCAGCCCGCTCAGGTCCAGCCGATGGCTCAGGAGCCGGTACAAACGGTGAACGGCAAAATTGTCTACAATCGTAAGTATGGGGATATTCCGAAAGGTAGCTATACCGGCGGCAGTACCTATACTGTTAAACGCGGCGACACGCTATTCTATATTGCGTGGGTCACCGGGAACGACTTCCGCGACCTGGCGCAGCGTAATAATATCCCGGCGCCGTACGGACTGAACGTGGGTCAGACGCTGCAGGTTGGCAACGCATCCGGTCAGCCAATCACCGGAGATAACCCTGTCGCCCAGGCCAGCGTGAAGGCCAGCAGCGGCGGGATGTTAACCGCAAATTCTGCACAAAAATCCACCGTGGTGGTTGCGTCCCAACCAACTATTACGTATTCTGAATCTTCAGGTGAACAGAGTGCTAATAAGATGTTGCCGAATAACAAGCCTGCGACGACAATAACCGTCGCGCCTGTTACGGCCCCGGCTGTCAGCACAACCCAATCGACTGCAAGCAGTACGTCAACCAGTTCGCCGATCTCTTCATGGCGCTGGCCGACTGATGGCAAGGTTATCGAGAACTTTAGTGGTGCCGAAGGTGGCAATAAAGGTATTGATATTGCAGGCAGTAAAGGACAGGCTATTGTCGCGACCGCAGATGGGCGCGTCGTCTATGCCGGTAACGCACTGCGCGGTTACGGTAATCTTATTATCATCAAACACAACGATGATTACCTGAGCGCCTACGCACATAACGATACGATGCTGGTAAAAGAGCAACAAGATATCAAGGCGGGGCAGAAAATCGCTACCATGGGTAGCACAGGTACAAGTTCTACACGTTTGCATTTTGAAATTCGTTACAAGGGGAAATCCGTCAACCCGCTGCAGTATTTACCGCAGCGATAATTTGGCAAAGTACGGATAAGCTCAGTATCGCTAAAAGAGGCGCCAGGGCGGCCAGAATGCCTGCTTTACCGGGGCAGAAAAGGTTCTCGTCCGGGCGTCTTTTAAGTGATGTTTAGCGGAAGGTGCTTTGCTCAGGGATCACGGGTAGGAGCCATCTTTATGAGTCAGAATACGCTGAAAGTTCATGATTTAAATGAAGACGCGGAATTTGATGAGAACGGAGTCGAGGTTTTTGATGAGAAAGCCTTAGTTGAAGAGGAACCCAGTGATAGCGATCTGGCTGAGGAAGAGCTTCTTTCGCAGGGAGCAACCCAACGGGTGCTCGATGCGACGCAGCTTTATCTTGGAGAGATTGGTTATTCCCCACTGCTGACGGCCGAAGAAGAGGTTTATTTTGCGCGTCGCGCGCTGCGTGGTGACGTTGCGTCACGCCGCCGGATGATCGAAAGTAACCTGCGTCTGGTCGTCAAGATAGCCCGCCGTTACGGCAATCGCGGTCTGGCTCTGCTGGATCTGATTGAAGAAGGTAACCTGGGGCTGATTCGCGCAGTTGAGAAGTTTGACCCGGAACGTGGGTTCCGTTTTTCGACTTACGCGACCTGGTGGATTCGCCAAACGATTGAACGGGCGATCATGAACCAAACCCGTACCATTCGTTTACCTATCCATATCGTCAAAGAGCTGAACGTTTATCTGCGTACCGCACGCGAGTTGTCCCATAAGCTGGACCACGAGCCAAGCGCGGAAGAGATAGCCGAACAGCTGGATAAGCCAGTTGATGACGTGAGCCGCATGCTGCGTCTGAACGAGCGCATTACCTCGGTGGATACACCGCTGGGCGGCGACTCGGAAAAAGCGCTGCTGGATATTCTGGCCGATGAAAAAGACAACGGCCCGGAAGACACCACGCAGGACGATGACATGAAACAAAGCATCGTCAAATGGCTGTTCGAACTGAACGCCAAGCAGCGTGAAGTGCTGGCTCGTCGCTTTGGTCTGCTCGGCTATGAAGCCGCGACGCTTGAGGATGTGGGCCGCGAAATTGGCCTGACCCGCGAACGCGTGCGTCAGATCCAGGTAGAAGGTCTCCGCCGTCTGCGGGAGATCCTGCAAAGCCAGGGGCTGAACATCGAAGCGCTGTTCCGCGAGTAAGACACCTTTCTTAAAAAAGCTCAATCGTTTGATTGGGCCTTTTTCTTTTTTGGGCCTCCGTCGCTTACGCGATCGCCGTCTCGTGGAGGTGCCGCCAGATGATTTTCTCTTCCTGCAGACGGAAAAGAACCGTCGACCAGCGCGCGGTTTCCGCTTTACTGGGGAGCGCGTGTATTTCCCGGTAGCTCACCGCTGCGCCATCGCGCCATTCGGCAAGTATGACGGCACTATCGACGACAATCTTTAAGCCCGGACGGCTCGCGCGAGCCCCGTGAAAAAAGGCGCTGACCGCCTGATGATCCATGCGCATACCGTTTATCGGGATCATGGTAAAGTCCGGGCTAAAGCGACGCATCAGCGCGTCGGCGCTCCCTTCACCCTGATTCAGCCAGTTTTCTATAGCCACGTGGGTCGCAATAACTTCCGCAATATAGCGATTCATTTGTTCTCCATTTTACCGTGCAGGCGCATGATTATCGCCCGGTTATCGAAGGTAAGGCAGCCCAGCAGCGGCGCCAGGGTCAACGCGGCGGCGGCGATAAATACGCCACGCCACGCCTGCGGCGTTGGCCAGTAAAGCAAAAAGGCGCTCAGTAAGGCTGCCAGTAGCGCAGATCCCATCAGGAAACTGAGCTGGCGGTTAAGATTCCACAGCGCGCTGGCGTCCGGCATATCGCCGTTTGCCACATTCAGAAACGCGCTGCTCTGGGCCGTACTGCTGCACAGGCTGCCGCCTGCGCCCATGAATATAAATGCCGCGATTAGCATACTGCTGGCGGTATGGGCATTGACGCCAGCCAGGGTGACGATCCCGACTGCCTGGAGAAGGCAGCCTACCGCGATAAGCGGGCGAGGGCCGAGACGATTGAAATAGCGGCCGGTCGTCGCGATCGCCACAAACGAGGCCAGCGACCACGGAAGCATCAGGGCGCCGATGGCGGAGGGCGACATCCCCGTCACGCTTTGTAAATAAAACATCCCGACGACATTGATGCCAATAAAAGTCCCCGGCACGCAGAGATAGACCAGCATTGAAAAGCGCAGCAGCGGATCGCGCAGTAGTGAGAGACGCAGGAGTCCCCCCGGCCGCGCGACGCGTCTCTCATCCTTAATCCACAGCGCTGCCAGTCCGAACGTCAGCAGCGCGATCGGCAGGCTGGCAAAGAAAACCCAGCGCCAGCTGAGCGATTGCACCAGCACCCCGCCGATCGCCGGCGAGCACGCCGGCGCCAGCAGCCCGACCAGCATCACCGCGGCGGAAAGTTTCGCCCGCTCGTGAGGCCTGAACTGTTGCCAGGTTAGCGACTGGCCTGGCGGGATCAATAGTCCGCCGCCCATCCCCTGCAGGGCGCGCCACATGACAAGGCTGGTCAACGAGTCGGCCATTCCTGCGGCCAGAGCCCCAATGCTAAATATGCTGAGCGAAAGCAGGAATACCCGCCGGGTACCAAACTGCTGGCTGAGCCAGGCGCTAAACGGCAGTACCAGCGTGAGCCCGGCAATATAGCCATTGCTGACCCACGCCAGTTCGCCCACCGACGCGTGCAGCGTCCGGCCCATCGCCGGAAAGGCGACGCTGGCGATGAACATATTGATTAAGTCGAGAAAGAAACCCAGCAGAAAAACGGTTGCGACCTTGCTGCGATACGTCATTGATTAAACCCCCCGTGAAGGCCGCTACTGTAAACCTCAGCGTCAGGGCGAATAAACACGACATTCGGAGATATACTGTCTGAAATTTTTTGACAATTGGCGGCGCGATGCTGAACCTGCAGCGGATGAACATATTTGTAGCGGTGGTCGATAGCGGAAGTTTTACCGCGGCGGCGACGGCGCTGGGGCAGACCAAGGCGGTGGTGAGTTTCAACATTCGCCAGCTGGAGAGCGAGCTGGGGGTTACGCTGCTGTTGCGATCGACCCGTCGGCTGACGCTGACGGAAGCCGGTTCGCTCTTCTATCATCGCGGGGTCGCGCTGCTGAAAGCGGCGGAAAACCTGCAGGACGACGTCCGGGGCAGCCACGTGGGGTTGAGCGGTGAACTGCGGATCACAACGACGCCAGAATATGGCGCGCAGGTGATTATCCCGGCGCTGGCGGAGTTTAGCCAGCGGCATCCAGCGCTCCGCGTGCGCCATGTTTCTTCTTCTCTCCACGCGGATTTAATCTCCGAACGGTTTGACGTGGCGATTCGCCTCGGGACGCTGGCGGATTCGCGCTACCGCGCGGCGCTGATATCGCGTTTTGCCATCGTCCCGGTTGCTGCCCCATCATGGCTGGCGCAGCATCCTGTAAAGACGCTTGAGGAGCTGGCCCACGCGGCGTGGATTATTCATGAACGTCTGACCGCGCCGCTCCGCTGGCCGCTTACCGGGCCCGATGAGGAGAGCATCGCCTTCGAGATTAAACAGGCGCCGCGGCTGTCGGCAGATAGCGCCAGCGCGCTGATGGCCTTTGCGCTGGCGGGCAGCGGCATCGCGCTGCTGCCCGAATGGCTGGTGGCCGCTGCGCTGGCAGACAGCGCGCTGGTGAAGGTGATGCCGGCGTTTAGCTTTCCGCGCCAGGGGGTGTACGCGGTTTACCCGGACGCGCAGCACGTTCCCGTCAGGGTCCGGGCGTTTATTGATTTTCTCCGCGAGCGCCTGGGTTAATTGGGTTCTCGCGCTATCAGCTTGTGGATGATTTGCGAAAACTGCTGGCGCTCTTCATCGTTCAGCCGACCTAAAAATTCTTCATCAACGGCGTTACCCAGCGGCATTGAGCTTGCCAGTAGCGCTTCGCCTTCTGCGGTTAAATAGACAAACCGACGGCGTTTGTCCGCCGGATCGTGTTCGCGACGAACCAGACCGCGGCTCTCCATTCGGCTCAGCATCTCCGCCAGCGTCGCTTTCGTGCTGACCGCCGCTTCCGTTAGCGTCACCTGTTCAATGCCGGGATGTTCGGCAATGGAACGCATCACCGCATACTGCGGTTTGGTGAGGTCCGGCAGTTCAAGCTGCCAGCGGGCGGTGTGCTGCTGAAAAAGCTGGCGTAGCAGGTGAAACGCCTCGTTTTTTAACTCCATGACAACTCCGTAATCAAACCGTCGGTTCTATGATAGCCGTTCGGGAGGCGTTTTAGCATTTTTCCTGTTTTGATGAAAAATGCGGCCGTGTACGAACGCACTTGCACGAAAAGCTCATCAAGCGTAGTTTTAATAAAAATGTTCGTATACGAACAATTATGAGGCGATGATGAAGCTAATTGTAGGGATGACCGGAGCGACGGGTGCTCCGCTGGGCGTGGCGCTGCTCAAAGCGCTTCGAGAGATGCCGGAAGTGGAAACGCATCTGGTGATGTCAAAGTGGGCCAAAACCACCATTGAGCTGGAAACGCCTTACAGCGCCCGTGAAGTGGCTGCGCTGGCCGATTTCTCGCACAGTCCGGCGGACCAGGCCGCCGTCATCTCATCGGGTTCGTTTCGTACCGACGGCATGATCGTTATCCCCTGCAGTATGAAAACGCTGGCGGGTATCCGTGCCGGTTATGCCGAGGGGCTGGTGGGGCGGGCCGCGGACGTGGTGCTGAAAGAGGGGCGTAAGCTGGTGCTGGTGCCGCGTGAAATGCCGTTGAGCACGATCCATCTGGAAAACATGCTGGCCCTGTCAGGCATGGGTGTGGCGATGGTGCCGCCCATGCCCGCTTATTACAACCATCCCAAAACCATTGAGGACGTCACTGACCACGTTGTCACGCGGGTGCTGGATCAGTTCGGTCTGGAGTATCACAAAGCGCGCCGCTGGAGCGGGTTGCGGGCGGTAGAGAATGTATCACAGGAGAATGAATAATGGCTTTTGATGATTTGCGCAGCTTTTTGCAGGCGCTGGACGACCAGGGGCAACTGCTGAAAATTAGCGAAGAAGTGAACGCGGAGCCGGATCTGGCCGCGGCGGCAAACGCGACCGGGCGCATCGGCGATGGCGCTCCCGCGCTGTGGTTTGACAATATTCGCGGTTTTACCGATGCGCGCGTGGCAATGAACACCATCGGTTCCTGGCAGAACCACGCTATCTCGCTGGGGCTGCCGCCGAATACGCCGGTGAAAAATCAGATCGACGAATTTATTCGTCGTTGGGATAAATTTCCGGTGACGCCGGAGCGGCGGGCAAACCCGGCGTGGGCGGAAAATACCGTCGACGGCGAGGCGATTAATCTGTTCGATATTCTGCCCCTGTTCCGTCTCAATGACGGCGACGGCGGCTTTTATCTCGACAAAGCCTGCGTGGTTTCTCGCGATCCTCTCGACCCGGACAATTTTGGTAAGCAAAACGTCGGCATTTACCGTATGGAGGTGAAGGGCAAACGTAAACTCGGCCTGCAGCCGGTACCTATGCACGATATCGCTCTGCATCTGCACAAAGCGGAAGAGCGCGGTGAAGACCTGCCGATCGCCATTACCCTGGGTAACGATCCGATTATCACCCTGATGGGCGCCACGCCGCTGAAATACGATCAGTCGGAATATGAGATGGCCGGCGCGCTGCGTGAAAGCCCGTACCCAATCGCCACCGCGCCGCTGACCGGCTTCGACGTACCGTGGGGGTCAGAGGTGATCCTCGAAGGGGTGATTGAAAGCCGCAAGCGCGAAATTGAAGGCCCGTTCGGCGAATTTACCGGCCACTACTCGGGCGGCCGTAATATGACGGTGGTGCGTATCGATAAGGTTTCCTACCGCAGCAAGCCGATTTTCGAGTCCCTCTATCTCGGTATGCCGTGGACCGAGATCGACTACCTGATGGGCCCGGCCACCTGCGTACCGCTGTATCAGCAGCTGAAGGCCGAGTTCCCGGAGGTGCAGGCCGTCAACGCGATGTACACCCACGGCCTGCTGGCGATTATCTCCACCAAAAAACGCTACGGCGGCTTTGCCCGCGCGGTGGGTCTGCGGGCGATGACCACGCCGCACGGCCTGGGCTACGTGAAGATGGTGATCATGGTTGATGAAGACGTCGACCCGTTCAACCTGCCGCAGGTGATGTGGGCGCTGTCGTCGAAGGTCAACCCGGCGGGTGACCTGGTGCAGTTGCCGAATATGTCGGTCCTGGAGCTTGATCCAGGCTCCAGCCCGGCGGGGATCACCGACAAACTGATTATCGACGCCACCACGCCGGTTGCGCCCGATCTGCGCGGCCACTACAGCCAGCCGGTACAGGATCTTCCTGAAACCAAAGCCTGGGCTGAAAAACTGACCGCCATGCTGGCCAACCGTAAATAAGGAGAAGAAGATGATTTGTCCACGCTGCGCCGATGAACATATTGAAGTGCTGGCAACATCGCCGGTAAAAGATGTCTGGACGGTATTCCAGTGCCAGCACTGTTTCTACACCTGGCGGAATACTGAACCGCTACGCCGCACCAGCCGGGAACATTATCCGGAAGCGTTCCGCATGACCCAAAAGGATATCGATGACGCGCCAATGGTGCCGCATATTCCGCCGCTGCTGGCGGAAGATAAACGCTAAAATCAACGGGGTCCGCTTAGTCGGGCCTTTTTATATTTAGTTAATCAATGCAAAATATTTATTAATTAAATTTTCAAATTGCATAAAAGGTTAATAGAGCAGATACGTTTGCGAGCCATCTTCCAGTTTATAATAAAATCAACGGGTTTGATAAATTACCGATAAGCTTCGCGGCCGGGAAAATATAGAATAGCGGCGGGTGCTTGAGGCTATCTGGCTTTGAGCATTGACAAGGATTCAGATAGACGAAAGCCCCAGGAGATATTTCTATCAACTGAGGCTGACGAATGAACCTGAACAATTCAGATGTTAGTCTCTTCTTTGCAGGGAGGCAAGACATGCTAACAAAATATGCCCTTGTGGCAATCGTCGTACTGTGTATTACGGTACTGGGATTTACGCTTTTGGTGCGCAGCTCGCTGTGCGAACTCAGTATTAAAGAGCGTAGTATGGAGTTTAAAGCTGTTCTCGCTTACGAATCGAAGAAATAGCATCAGCGCGGGGGGCAACCCCGCGTATTGGTTGTCAGGATGCATCCTCTCGCACCCAGTTTGCATTTGTTAAAACGGCAGCACCGCAGGGCGCTGCCGTTTTTTCACGTTAAACGAGAACTACACCAGGCTCTTCAGGCGATAGATCCACTCCAGCGCCTGGCGCGGAGTCAGCGAATCCGGGTCAAGATTCTCCAGCGCTTCAACCGCGGGCGAGGTCTCTTCCGGAGCGGAAAGCAGCGACATCTGGGTACCGTCCACCTGCGTGGCGGCAGCGCTCGGCGCAATGCTTTCCAGCTCGCGCAGCTTCTGCCGCGCGCGTTTAATCACCTCTTTCGGCACACCGGCCAGCGCGGCAACCGCCAGACCGTAGCTCTTACTGGCCGCGCCATCCTGCACGCTGTGCATGAAGGCGATGGTGTCGCCGTGCTCCAGAGCATCAAGATGGACGTTGGCCACGCCTGCCATTTTCTCCGGCAGCTGGGTCAGCTCGAAGTAGTGGGTGGCAAACAAGGTCAGGGCCTTAATCTTGTTCGCCAGATTTTCCGCGCAGGCCCACGCCAGCGACAGGCCATCGTAGGTCGAGGTGCCACGACCGATTTCATCCATCAGCACCAGGCTATGCTCGGTGGCGTTATGCAGAATATTGGCGGTTTCGGTCATCTCTACCATAAAGGTTGAGCGGCCGCTGGCCAGGTCATCCGCCGCGCCGACGCGGGTGAAAATACGATCGATGGGGCCGATGTCGACTTTTTCCGCCGGAACGTAGCTGCCGATATACGCCAGCAGGGCGATCAGCGCGGTCTGACGCATATAGGTACTTTTACCGCCCATATTCGGGCCGGTGATAATCAGCATTCTCCGCTGCGGGGCGAGGTGCAGCGGGTTAGCGATGAACGGCTCTTTCAGAACCTGCTCAACCACCGGATGGCGGCCTTCGCTGATACGAATACCCGGCTTATCGCTAAAGGTCGGGCAGCAGTAGTTGAGGGTCTCCGCGCGCTCGGCGAGGTTCACCAGCACATCGAGCTCCGCCAGCGCGCTGGCGCTCTGCTGCAGGTCGCCAAGATGCGGCAGCAGCATATCGAAAAGTTCATCGTACAGCTGCTTTTCCAGCGCCAGCGCCTTCCCTTTGGAGGTCAGCACTTTGTCTTCATACTCCTTCAGCTCAGGAATAATATAGCGCTCGGCGTTCTTGAGGGTCTGGCGACGGACGTAGTGGATCGGCGCATGCTGGCTCTGACCGCGGCTAATCTGGATGTAGTAGCCGTGGACGGCGTTGTAGCCTACCTTCAGCGTGTCCAGCCCCAGACGCTCGCGCTCGCGAACTTCCAGTCTGTCGAGGTAATCGGTCGCGCCATCGGCCAGGCCGCGCCACTCATCGAGTTCCGCGTTATAGCCGGGGGCGATAACGCCGCCGTCGCGAACCAGTACCGGCGGCGCATCGATAATCGCCCGTTCCAGCAGTTCACGCAGCTCGCTAAATTCCCCCATCTTTTCCCGGAGCCGCTGTACTGGCGCACAGTCGACGTCCCCCAGCATCGCGCGCAGTGCCGGCAGCTGCTGGAAAGCGTGACGCATACGCGCTAAATCGCGAGGACGGGCGGTGCGAAGCGCCAGGCGCGCCAGAATACGTTCGAGGTCGCCTACCTGGCGCAGTACCGGCTGCAGCTCGGTGTAATGTTCCTGCAGCGCGCCGATGGTCTGCTGGCGCTCTACCAGCACGGCGGTGTCGCGCGCCGGCATATGCAGCCAGCGCTTAAGCATACGGCTGCCCATGGGGGTCACGGTGCAGTCGAGCACCGAGGCCAGCGTATTATCAAAGCCGCCGGCCAGGTTCTGGGTGATCTCCAGATTGCGGCGGGTGGCCGCATCCATAATGATGCTGTCCTGCTGGCGCTCCATCGTGATGGAGCGGATATGCGGCAATGACGTGCGCTGGGTGTCTTTGACGTACTGCAGCAGGCAGCCGGCGGCGCACAGGCCGCGCGGGGCGTTTTCAACGCCGAAACCAACCAGATCGCGCGTACCGAACTGGAGATTGAGCTGCTGGCGCGCGGTGTCGATTTCAAATTCCCACAGCGGACGGCGGCGCAGGCCGCGGCGGCCCTCAATCAGCGACGACTCGGCAAAATCCTCCGCGTACAGCAGCTCGGCGGGGTTGGTGCGCTGGAGCTCCGCCGCCATCGTTTCGCGGTCAGCGGGTTCGCTCAGGCGAAAACGTCCGGAGCTGATATCGAGGGTGGCGTAGCCAAAACCTTTACTATCCTGCCAGATGGCGGCCAGCAGATTGTCCTGGCGTTCCTGCAGCAGCGCTTCATCGCTGATGGTACCCGGGGTCACAATGCGGACGACTTTGCGTTCAACCGGCCCTTTGGTGGTTGCCGGATCGCCAATCTGTTCGCAAATGGCCACCGACTCGCCCTGATTAACCAGCTTAGCCAGATAGTTCTCAACCGCGTGATGGGGGATCCCGGCCATCGGAATCGGTTCGCCCGCGGAAGCGCCGCGCTTCGTCAGCGAGATATCCAGCAGCTGCGATGCGCGTTTCGCATCGTCATAGAACAGTTCGTAAAAATCACCCATCCGGTAAAACAGCAGAATCTCCGGGTGCTGGGCTTTCAGCTTGAGATACTGCTGCATCATTGGTGTATGGCTAGAGAAGTCCTTGTCAATGTCTTCATTCATATTGATTTTACTCATTTTTTAATTCTTTCAGGTGCTCATGTGGCCCCAGGTAAATCCCCTTTAAACCCACATAAACCCATAAATTTGTAGCTCACTTGTAGCCTAGAATGTGATAGGTTACCTTCTAATCATTCTTGGGCTACAAATAGTGGTGATACTTTGAAAACAACTCTCAGTCAGACTTTTATTATCAATAAGTTAAGCATTGGTGTGAAGCCCACCCTTAACCATGCGGGAAAAGTCGTTTTCGAAGCAAACCCAGAGCAAAAACCTTACATAGTTTTTGATGACCACCGCGACTCACCAGTTGGCTTTGGTGTGAAGGTCAGTTTGACGAAAAAAACCTATGTGATCCAGCGAAGAGTAGCCTCGTCAGATCGTAATGTCAGTGAGGGTAAGAAGCCAAGCTCTGTCTTGAAAGTCAAGGTTGGAAATGTGTCTGATTTTCCAAGTATCGATCAAGCCCGTGAGGTAGCTCGGCAGTTGGTTCAGACAATGATCGCAACAAAGAGAAATCCCAACAAAATTAAGAGGGAACTCGATCTTGCCGAATTGACGGTGAGTGAAGCTTTTGCCCAATACAGAAGTCACTTACTTGGCAGAACCAGGCCTGCTAAACCCAACACCCTAAATGTATTGGACAAAGCAGAAAATCGATTAAAAGAGTGGCAAAACCTTCGAATCAAGGATCTCACTGGTAATGAAATCCTCCGTAAGTTTGACGAGATTGCTGCAAAAGCTAGAACAGCAGCAGAGCAGACTTTCCGGTGGGCCAATGTTGCTGTCAAACATGCGATTGAAATTGAGGCTGGAAATGCTCAGACACAACAGCGGCAACCTTCGTTGTCATACAACCCATTTTCTATCCTGAAAGTGCAGAAAAAGTTCAGGACTCGTTCTGAACTGGAAGACAGCTATCGTGCTAAAGGTGTTCGAAACCCCTTATCACCTAAGGATACATTAGGACGGTTTCTTACCGCATTACACAACAAGAGAAGCTTCAATCGTCTGGGGTGTGATTATCTGTTGTTGACCGTACTGACGGGGGCCAGAAAAGAAGAAACGGCTTCGTTGTGCTGGCGAGAGGCTCTGACAGAAGATGAAGCAAAAACGACCAGCTATATCGATCTCGAAAACCGGGTTATTCGCTTTTACGACACAAAAAACCGCAATGACCATGAATTGCCTATCTGCGATGCTACGAAGCGAATTCTGGAAGATCGACGAGATATCGTCAACGATACCGAAAAACAAGCAGATAAACGCAAATGGGTTTTTCCGGCTCGTTCGTCACGAAGCAAGGTCGGGCACTATTCAGACAGTAAAAGCTTACGCGAGTATATCTGTCAGGAAGCCGGAATAATGAAGTTAGGAATGCACGATCTGCGTAGGACCTTTGGCCGTGTTGCAGAAGAACTGACCTCGTATACAGTGGTGAAAAGATTGCTCAACCATCGCAATACCACCGATCCCACTGAAAGGTATGCAATGCCTGATAATGAACGAATTTATGGGGCACTTCAAAGGATTGAGCTTCATATGCTGATGACGGCACCAGGATTGTATAATACACTTTTGGCTTCGGCGAAATATCCACCATTACCAGTAAATTAGGAGAAGGGAATGAGTGCAATAGACACTTTAAGGGAATACGCCGAAGTATGGCATTTATTTGGTAATATGCCAGATGATGCAACTCTAAGTGCTGAAGTTTCGGCTCTTTATCTTGGTGTGAGTGTCAAAACTCTTGCTCGCTATCGCCAGAATGGTAATGGCCCAGCTTATATCCAGTACCAAGCAGAAGACAGCAAAGCACGGAATCAACGAGTAAATTATCTACTGGGTGATTTAAGGGCTTGGCGGGATAGTCATAAGGTAAGCAGTACAATGGAGGCTGCACAGGTCCGAGGATTGGCTTTTACTTGTTTGAATGATTTTACTAAGCCAGAACCGTTTTGGTCTATTGATAATAAAATTTACTCTCATGCCCTCACTATTTCTGACGAAATATTCAAGGAGCTATTAAATACAACTCGTGCAGAAGTTATCTGGATCTCTGTTGAAAAAGTTTTATCTGAGGACTGGCATAGTGCGAGGGAACGGCAGATATGGAATGATTTTTTTGTTATTTTTTTAAATGAGCTTGTGTTGACATCAAATTTGCTACAGGAAAAACATATAATTAATGATAAACTCTTAGAATAGAGATTTCATATTGATTCAAAGGGGGTGAAAAAGTGATGTTAATAAAAATCAATCATTTTAAAAATCGTCTCAACTGATTAACATGCAGATAATTACGATGATAGATAGTATATTAAGGTTTTGACTTTTTTAATGGTAGCATGGTTATTTTTATACTAAGTGAGTTTAATACATGATACTTGTACAAGGACATAAGTAACTTATGAAAAAAATAAATCAGTTGATAACCCCTTCTGTTGATGCGACAGATTATACATCACCAGATAAAAAAATGTTTTTTAAGGACTCATATCTTGCTACAAGTTTTTCTGAGAAAGCTTGCGATCCTAATTGCTATTATTTTGTCGGGGAGAAAGGGACTGGAAAAACAGCATTAGCATTTCATATACAAAATGATGAGCCTAAAAATATTAATGCGAAGTTATTGCCAATCTCTGATTCTCAGTACACTAGATTCATTAATTTAAAATCAGCAGGAAAGTTGTCATATACTGATTATCCCATCATATGGCGAGCAACTATTCTTTATCTTATCTGTAAGTTGATTATTCAAAAAAGAAAGAAATGGTATCATAAATTAACGTATAAATTTCACAAATTGGAAGCAGCAATAACATCTTATGATAAGGATGCACATATTCCTGAGCTTGAGTATGTTATTGAATTTGCTACTTCCTTAAGTGAAGGAGGTAAACTATCTGCAAACATACCGGAAGCATTAAAAATAGCATTTGAGTCAAGTGAAACTAATTCAATAAAAACAACTCAGACATCGATAAAAGCTTCATTATTGGAATGTGAAAAAATATTGAAAGATAGTTTATTTAGTTTGAAATTAAATAAGCAAATTGTATTATTTTTAGATGGAATAGATGCTAAGCCAAGCGGTATTGACTTTTCGGAATATCAGAAATGTATAACTGGGTTGGCAGATGCGGCTTGGAGTCTCAATAAGGACTTTTTTTCAAATATGCCAAACTCACCTCAAAAGCCAAGAGTAGTTCTCCTTTTGAGACCAGATGTTTTTGATTCACTAAATTTACATAATTCAAACTGTAAACTTTCAGATAATTCAGTTGTATTTGACTGGAGTACATCTAAACAAGGCTATAAAAATTCAGATCTTTATAAAATGTCTGACAAATATTTTATCTCACAAAATAATGACAATAGTGGCTGGGAGAGATATTTTCAAGAGGAAAGACCTGGCAGTAAAAATAGGTCGTATAGACGACTTCTTCGCATTTCATATCAAAGGCCGCGAGATGTATTTTCAGCAATAAAAATACTTATTGATATATATAAAAAAGATGGGAGAGGCTCATTAAACCATTTTTCATGGCAAGATTTTATCAGCCCTGAATTCACTAAAGTGTATTCTCAGTATCTTTTGGGAGAGGTCAAAAATTATGCTAATTACTATATATCAAATGCACAGTTTGATGTTTTGATTTCATTTTTTCAACTATTAGATGGCAATAGCAATTTTACTGAAGAAGAATTTAGAGAAGCTTTCAATACATTTAAAAATAGGCACGAAAATGAAATACAAGAGACATCAAGTATTACAAATGATTATAGTTCCTTTTTGCAGTTTTGGTATGATGTGAATGTAATTGGTTATAAGGAAAGAGTGGCAGAAGAAAATAATAATTTCTACCATTGGTCCTATCGTGAACGAAATGCACTCAATGTCATGCCGAAAATTAAAAAAGGGTGCATGTACATGATACATCCAGGTATAGCGAAAGCTATTGATATCGGTAAGCCTACTGTCCGAGAATAATATACTCTCTGGCTTAATAATTGAATTTGTAATATAGAATTCAATCGGATAATTTTACAAAATGGCTGACCTATCCTTGCTCCCATATGATGGGTCAGACCATATTAAATCAGGATTTTTATTTTGTTAGCATGGTAAATATTATAGAGATAAGTACTTTCGATAGGTGACAATAATATGGAATGCGAGATCTGATGATTGAGTGAATTTCAACGCAGTTTCTTATTATAACATGATTAGTACAAATTATATAATTAGCCATGAATCTATCTTTTTTTTGATTTGTAAAAATTAAATGAATTCATAAGATCTGGTGTTTCTATTTTTGATTTTTTGAATCTATCCATTTGCTCCTCATTGAATTTATGAGGAATCCCTTTCACGCATAAATTAGAGTTCAAATAAACATGATCGTCTTCTGTATTGCGAATTAGAATTCCCTTTTCAAATAACTCTTTGAATGCTCTCGAAACATTAGATTTTTGTAGTCCTAAATCTTTTGCTACTCTTGATTGAGAGAAGTTAACAAGAATATTACCATAGTCAATAATTGAAAAAAGATAAATAATTATTCGAAAAGAAGTTGGTGTTAGCTTCATTTTTGCCAGAGTGCCGATATTAGTTTTAAAAATCATGGAAAAATCATCCTTAAAGGAAGTTTTCCTTTTATTACTGGCTTTAATTCTAAGTTCTTCTAAATCGTCTAATGATACGTCTAATGCTTCTGCAATCGCGGATTTTTGTTCTCTGGTTAGAATAACATTTGTATTTATCATATTATCTCCTTTTGTTGTTTATCTGATAATATATATTGCATATTTTATTTAATTGTCAAATTTTTATTCATAAAAACATAAATTATTTTATCTATATTGATATGTAGAGTATTAAATTAAATACTATGGGTGGTAGATTTAATGTTTCAGGTTATGAAATAAATAAATTTACTTCATGGAAGTTATTACCGCTCATCCGATGTAATGTTATGATTTACTTAGTTTTATTTTATTTGTCTTTCGCAAGATAAAAGATAAATAAAGAAATAAGAAACCATAGCATTATAATACTAATTGGAACTGCCATATTGTCTTGCTTGATTCCATATTGAATATACCCATTATGCTTATGTGTATAAATGTCATGAAGTCTGCGCAACTTCAGTGTTGCGCCATTGGACTTCGGTTATCATTATTTTTTTGGACTAAATGTAAATAATTACGCCATATACAGATATCTGGAGTTAAATAATGAGCAAGGTTGTCGCAGAAGAGCTTAGATATCAGAATAACTGAAAATCATTGTGTTACATGATTATAAAAACCGGCTTTCGCCGAAAACCTCTGGGAAATTATTTCTACTTCAGCGAGTGAGTGCTTTGTGCACTCAGCGGTGCTGCAAGAAAGTCCGTAGAGAAGTATAAACCAATATCTTCGTATCAGTATACGGGGCGTAAGCCAGTGCGAAGCACTTTGTCATAAAGATCCGTAGAAGGTTTTTTATTAATTGGTTTTAAATTCGATTAAAGGAAGATTGTTATTTAACTTACATATATTATTGTTTTGTTTCCAAAAAGTAAGATGATAATTATTTCTCATTGGTAATGATAAAAAAAATTTTTGTTTTAGGTGTTGATTTTTTATGTTGGCATGATAGTACTTGATTATAAAACTAAAAAAGGATCAAGCTATGTGTAATAACATTACTCTTTCGCAGGAAGAAAAATTTATCCAGTTGATTGATAAATATATCACTCAGCATCGTGATGATGCTATTAATGCTGTGTTTTACCGAAAGCTGTATGTGCTTTTCGTCGGATATCACCTTAAATATTATTACTCACGTAAGCAATACTGTAACTCGTGTTTTCATGTCGATAATATTATGCAGATGTTCACAGGTGTAGTTTCATCACTCAGGGCTAATGTGCTAATAAAGCTCAACAACAGCCATACGATGCTTTATTGCTTGAATGGGCTTGTGGATTATATTTCTGGTAACCTCATGGAGGTTGAACAACTCTATGCAGATTTGCTGGCACAGTATGAAAGGAAGAGCATTTCACATTCATTGAATTACGTACCACCACCTATAGGTGGCAGGAAAAGGCTATGAGGATAAGGTGATGTGCTTTATGCACACTATTCAGTTCGTGGCACGGTGAGATATGTGGGTAAGAAAAAGCAGGAGTTGGTTATCCAGGATCCTGCCTGCGGGGATAATTTTCTGGAATTTTACTTATCTACGATCTGCCAGCCATCATCCGTTTTGACCATTGTGACAGCTGCGGTGGCCTTGTCGTTATTGACAACAACCGTCACATTACATTTATAGCTTTTATCCGATACTTTCACACAGTCATGCTTTTTGACTGATTTTAATTCCCGCAGTGCGTCTTTTGGGACATCTTTACCGGCTATGGATGTGACGATGGCATTCGTCTGCTCCACGACCTTATTCATTGCATTATAAAGTTCTTGCTCGGAGGGCTCATTATTACAGCCACTCAGTAAAAAAATTGAGGCAATGAGTGTAGTAATTGCATATGTTTTCATAAAATAACTCCAGACGGTAGAGTGCGTTATTGAATAAGACTGGTTTTCATCTTGCTGTTATTTTCTGAGAGCGTCCACTTTCTGACCGTTTCGTCTTTAAATTCGATTTCGAGTCTTTTTGCCTGTGTCTGTGAACCACCCGTCAGTAATCCAACGATCGGGATGAATGTGGTGGCGTCAAACTGATTGTTATTCATAAAGTAAGTCCATTCTTCATTACCGTTATCAAGAGTGGTTCTTGTATCTGGCTCGCCCAGGAGGGCGGTGATTTCTGATTTCGTTGTCTTATTTTTAGTAATTTGCGACTGTAGACTTTGTGATGTTTCGTTTTTAAGATGTTGATTGCCTGATGTTGAGCAACCAGAAGTAAAGGAAACGGAAATAAAAAATACAGAAGCAATAAGTCTGTTCATAAGCTCTCTCATTTTAATGTTTTATGCAGTGCAGAATTAATTTCGTTGAATAAAAACAACTCTGTTTGCATATGTCTTTTTAATTATACAGATAAGAATAATGATGCTGGCAAAAAACGTAATGACTGAAACAGAAGTGCTATCGGTCAATGAAAATACTAACCATGCGAGACCGAAGGCCACGAATTGAAACAGGAAGGCCACACTGAGCGGACTTTCACCATAGGCCACTTTTGCATGGCATCCGGTGCATATTTTTACGCCGTGGGGACTTTCTTTAAAACAAAAGGGGCACTGAACAGTTTGCTTACTCATTGCAACTCCCTGACCTGATTTAAGGCGATGTCTTTTTGAGCATTTTCAATGAATGAACTGCTTTAGTAAAATTGCTTGTACCGATCGATGGATTCCTGTTGATAGTTTTTATCTATCGTAAATGAATTATCGATCTATATAAACGATCAATAATTTCTTGACTAAATTGTAAAAATGAACTATTTGAATGTGGTTTGTAGTTGGATCCTTTGCTAACCAATTGTTCTGAATGTATTTCATCGCCAGGTTCAGGAGAGGAGGTAAGTAAGTGAAGATGATAGATTTGTCTAAAGGGACGAGAGGTCGCATACAACACAGAACTACCCAACTGTCTGATCAGTTGTATGAGCCTGCTAAGAAATGGAAGCCACACCTGGAAGTGGGATTGGTGTTGTCTGGATATCTGATGGGCCGTAAAGCGTAGTTTTTGGTTCAATTGGATGGTATGGGCAAGTTCATTCTCCCTTTCATTTCTGACTTGCTCGTTGAGTTGCAGTAGTTTATCGAGAATAGTTTCTCTGCTGGGACGTTGTGCTTCTGGCTGTTTACAAGGAGCAGGAGCAAACTTAGATCCTGTATTAAGTAGTTTTACATGTCCAGGCGAGTAATCAATAAGTGTCTGAATATTTGACCAGGCATACCTTTTCCCAAGCTGTGAAGCCTTGAAGGCAATCCCCCGAAATTCAAATGAAAAACCATTCATTTTGCCCGTCGAAGCAATGTTGGGCTGGCAGGTTACACCCACTTGTTCCAGTTGCTTAATGAACGATAACAAATCTGGGCGATTGGCTAACACATTATCGATGCAAGTTTGCAAAGCGACTTTTGGGCAGGGAGTTGCCGTTCGTTCAGAGAGCATCTTTTCGTTGCGCGAAAGCTTCTTTATGCCCTGAGCTCGTCGGTTTGAAGTAGTCGCTGTTTCTGTGAGACCATGTATTCTTTCCAGCTCACTGATAATTCGAGTGCTGATAAGGTTCTCATTTTTTCCCAGATACAACTTTCCGTCAGTAATATCGATACGACTGGCAATAATGTGAATATGCTGTCCAGCCTTATCATTATGAAGAACATAGCAACGAAGATGTGTATCAGTAAAACCCATACGGGACATATAGTCGTCGGCTACGGTTGCCCATTGTGCTTCTGACAATTTTTCTCCATGCGGTAAGCGAAGAGAATTGTGCCATACTGGTTTTTTGATATCCGGTCGTAAAATTTTTGTTTGCCCAAACTCGCGGATAAGGTCGACGATATTGTTACCGGCCATATTGCCACCAATAACCCTGGGATCAGTTTTATGGTGTGAAGCCGGTTCAAGTGCATAGACAACTACTCCTGTAAATTGCTTACCTCTCTTGATTTTCTGCATACCTTTCATTTGTATTACTCCAAAAAGTTGAGGGAAGTAGAAGAGTGCGAAGTGTCTGCACCTGCCGTTTAATTACATGCATTCCTGTCATTGTTGGATCGCTGTCAGGACTTTTACCATCGAGGTATGTCAGCAGGCGATTTAAATCTTGTGAAAGGCGACCAAGCTCTACCCATGCACTTTTATTAATCGCTGGTAATACCAAAGGAAGTTTATTCAGCGAAGCCATCCTGAGCCATTCTCCTTTTTTATAGGAACCTCTTTTTTCTTCCAGAATAGATAATTCATTTTCATTTAATCTGACACTTACACAGTATGATCTGATTTCATTCTCTGGTAGCCGTTCAGTATGAAATTTTCCCCTTCTCGATGTTTTTGTTAAATCAGGCTGTTGTTTTTGAGGATTATAATGCATATAAATACCTAAATTTTAATTGTGTCATGAACCATATATAAAAGATAATAATAAAACGTCAAGTGTGTAATGTTGTAAATATAATGTTTGGTAAGCCGGATTTTATAAAATGTAAGTTTTATTTGTCATGCGGAAGTGATTATTTCTAACAGGAGTGTCGCTGTCATTCCAATTTTGTAATGTGCACAAACTGGTTGATATTTTCATGTTTTATAATATAATTTTTATAGAGTAATATGAGATGGATTTAGAAGGAAGAACAATGAAAAAAGACATTAAAGAAATGGAAAGGATGATTGATATCATTAATGCATGTTCTATGGACATAAATTCATATGGTGATATATCTTATAATTTGTTAGTGCATAAAGAAATTTCTTCGAGCGATTTATTTAAAAAAATTAATACAATATTGAATGCTCGGATACATCTTAAAAAGAAAAATACATTTTATGTAGAACCATCTACTGGGAAGAATTTATCTGACTTGTTAAGTGAAGATGATTTAGATAATATTGCTTTTTTGGCAGAAAAGATAACTCATTTACCTGTACGTGGCCGATTATATGATGTGTTGTGGCTTTATAAGAAACCAAGGCAACGTAATTTTGCTTCAGAGGCATTAAATGCTTTTTCATCCTTAGATATCAAGGAAGATAATTGGTATGGATACGTAAAGGATGTTTTCTACAGAGCTCTTTATTTACCAAAGTTCACTCAAGAGTTCTCGGCGTATGATGTGATTGAATCAAAAATAATGACTTGTTTTCATGAGGCTAATAATCCCTACTTGTTCTGTGAAATGGCGGATATAATAACATCAAATAGCATCAAAAATGAAGATGATGTCTTAATCAATAAAGTAATAAGGACATTTATCTATAAATCAAAAAAATCAAAAGACTATGTGTCTGCTTATCGTTGTCTAACAATATTATATGAGCGGTATAAAAATGATATCTTCCAAGGAAATGGTGATCATAAATGCCAATTAGTGAATTTATACCATGCCAGATTGTTAGATGAAGAAGGAAGGGAGTATCAAGGCCTGCATGCAGTAAATTGCTTTAATGAATCCTTGAAAAAATATAAAGCATCAAAAATTACACTTCGTGGGATCTTTGATGTAGATGAAGCTATTACAGCATTAAAAGCTATGATTAGAAAAGAAGGTAAACATGCCTATGAGTCTATGGCAATAATAAAAACAGAACCATTAGACATTTCCGTTGAAGTAAATCGAGCTATAGAACTTGTTTCAGAACAAAAGGATATAATTCATTCTCTTTACAATTTTTGTTTTATTGCCCATCCAGTCAATAAAAAAAGAATGATTAAAGATGCGGTTGAAAGTATTAGGAATCACCCATTTCAAAGTATATTTCCTTCCATAGTAACTGATAGAGATGGCAGAGTTCTTGCTAAAACAAACGGTGTTGAAATTGATGAATTGAAAGATGAGGATTATAGCTTAGAGAATATTATAATTCCATTATCACAAGGTTTTTCAATATATATATCGCTACAAATACAGGCAAGAATTGCTCCTGCACTTAAACAAATTTGTGAAGAGTATTATATTGATTATAAAGTTATTAAAGATCTTTGCGAACATTGTGGATTTATACCCGATAGTAAAATAGCCCTTTTCTCGCAAGCCCTGCATTTTGGCTTTGAGTACAATTTTTCTGCATCAGTGCACCTATTGGCCCCTCTTTTAGAAGATATAATTAGAAAGATACTTTATGATCAAGGTGAATACTCTGCAATTATAGATATGAATGCAAAAAGCACTGAAGTATCTATATCAACTCTTTTAGATAAACCAAAAGCTAAGGAAGTTTTTGACGAGAATTTCCTTTTTGAGTTAAAAATGCTGTTAACTAATAACATTGGCTCTAATCTGAGAAATGCAGTAGCACACGGGTTATTAGATGACGATACTGCCAGTGGGGGGGATGTTGTTTATCTCTGGTGGAGAATATTAAGATGGGTAATGCTATCTGTCGTGATTGGTCATAATGAATATCAGGAACTAAAAAATGCTCCTGTCATTGAGGAATCTGAATGATCAACAGTTAAATTTTATGTTTATATTAATATTAACCTAAGTTAAATATAGATGGCTATTGTTAAAGCGGTAGCCATATTTATGTGATTTTGATGGTTGGCTATAGTTTGGTTGACTTTTAATTATTTAGTTAACTGGTTATTGAAGGCGTTTATTTTATTATGGGCTGTAGTATTAAGTAATTAGAATGTCGGATATGTGGCTATTCTTCCTTTTCCAACCAAAGGGCGGAAAAGCAAGGTCAACCCGAAGAAGCATACGCAGTAGCTTCGTAGGGTTAGCCCTTGCTTATCTTATAATTGGCATTACTCATTAAAGAACAATAAGATCTTCGCTTGCACAAGCGAAGCTATAATATAAATCTGGCGATTAATTATTATAAAAATATTTAACCAAAACCTATTGACATAAATAAAAAATAAGTTATTTATTAAGTATGCCATAAATAAAAGAGTTTTTATGTCATACGTCTCCTGCACAATGTGCAGTTAATATACTACTTGCCCCATATATGGGGATATTGGAAAGGTTACTTTGTTTTGAAGTAGCCTTTCGTCCGTCAAGGCTCACCATCGCTTCTTGCTCCTACCGAAGCCAGCCAAGTCGAAGAACTTTTTCTATCTGAAGCGACTTCGAACACCCGGTTAAAGTCCAAAAAATGTATCTCATACGTAGACCAAAGAAAATTACAAGATAATTACTGTATGTTTTTCATGGCATTAGGATGGTTTCTCAGGTACTGCTGCATCATCGGGGTGTGGGCGTCAAGATTCTCTAGTGTACTCATCAGTTTTTGCTGTCCATTTTCTGAAGTTTTAATGAGTTAGCGGAGTTTATTGTTTTCATGACGTCGCGCTATCGCTCATCGGTTCCCGTGAAACTGTGCATTTCTGTTTATTGACTCATGAGCCGCATGATAACGGAGTCTTCAGGTCAGGAAAACAAGAAGCAGCGGCGGTATGCCGGAGGAGGAGGTCGCAGCGGAAAAAGGCTATACTGGCGAATGCAGGTCGATGGTGTAGACGGGGAGACATCCGTTTTCACCGGCGTCGTACGCCTCGCGTTATTTCCCTTATTCCGTCTACTTTTCACCGTTGCGTGTAGCAGAAAAGGGGCTTTGTTAATAAAATGTGATCTGTGTTACAATTCTCTTACCATCAACATCTTTCGTTTATCCTCTATTAATTACCTTTCGTAATTTGTTTTTAGGATATATCTCAGCATTCTGCGAGTTAATTTCCTATGGTGGCATTGTTCGCGAGGTTAAATCTTTTTTTAATTCCTTTGTAAATGTATCTCTTTTTACCTAAAAAATGATTTGTTAGTATTTTTGTCGACCAGGGGATCTGGCTTTAATTAAATTATTAATATTAATTAATAGTCTAATTATTGAAACGGATTTTTCGGTGATGCGGAGGGCTGCAAATTGTTATGAGAGTATAACTCAGCAATTTTATAGCTCCTTACTCTTTAGGATAAAAATTTATAACGCAGGAATTTTCTATGAAACTGAATAAAGTTGCTATGGCTGTGGCATTAACTGCTGCTCTCGGCTCAATGTCTGCACTGGCTGATACCACTAATGGTCAGATTGAGCTTCAGGGTGAGCTGGTGAATACCGCGTGTGGTTTAGCGCCGTCGTCCAGCCCGGTAACCGTTGATTTTGGTCAGGTTCCAGTTTCCCTGCTGCAAGGCGGTGGTCAGGCAACTGAAACCAAAAACATCGAGCTGCAATATTGCGATACCACCATCGCCAGCAGCGCCGTTGTTTCCTATACCCCGACTTCGGTTAACCCGAACGATCCTACTCTGGCTGCCTTTACTTCTGGTACCGCATCTGGTGCAGGTATCGGCCTGAAAGATAGCGCTAGCCAGACTGTGACCTGGGGCGCGCAGACCACGCCGGTCACCCTGGTCGATGGTACTAACACCATTCCTTTCGTGGCCTTCCTGAAAGCGGAAGCGGCAGCGAGCGGTTCTACCACTACCGTAACCGCGGGTGCATTCCAGTCAACGATCAATTTCACTATCGATTATCAATAATCGATTTTGAGTTATCGCTCGCGGGGAGGTTCCTCCCCGCGATATTGGATGGTGTACCCGATAATATGGAATTCTGAGTATGGTTAAGGATACAGAGAAAAAGAGACTGATGGCGCTATTCGTATCGGTATTACTCTTTTCCGGACATGCTTCGAGTACTAATTTTACGCCCGGACAGCTGGCGCTTTCGGGGGAGCTGGTTGCAGCCGCCTGCGATATTGATCCCAGCTCGCGGGAGCTATGGGTGGATTTCGGCAACATATCCGCTCGCGATATTAATATGGATCAAGAAGGTAAGCTCGTCCGGCCTTTTCTGGTGCGCTTAGTGGGCTGCGCGTCTTACGGCAGTGAAAATCAATCAACGCCCGGTGCTTATGCCACGATTACTTTTACCGGCAATGCGTCATCGCAGGACCCGACCGTATTAATTCCGGATGGGGAAGGAAAGGGGTTTGGTATACAGATTCGCGATCGCCGTGGGGAAGTTTTAACTTTTGGAGAACCCTCTTCGGGATATCTGCTAAGTGATGAGAATAATACGCTGAAATTCACCGCTTCGCTGGTTCCGGTTCAGCAACATATTAAGGCTGGGGATTTTTACGCCGTCACTCGTTTTTATATGGATTACAACTAGACGCAAGCCAGCTATTGCTGTTGTAGCTTGTTTACCGCGCACGATATTTTACTGAATGATTCGGGATGAATAGTCATGTCAGCAGAACTAAAAATAAAAATAATCCTCTCTCAGATGCTTTTTTTCTGCTGTGCTTCTATGGCTTGTGCCTCAACCGACGTGGAATTCAATACCGACGTACTGGATGCCGCCGATCGCGACAATATCGATTTAACCCGTTTCGCCACCGACAACTATGTCCCGCCGGGCGAGTACTTATTAGATATTAAAATAAATGGCCAGGCGGTGGGGCAGCAAAAGGTTCGTTATCTGGCTTCTAAGGACCAGAAGCATACCCAGGCCTGCATTAACGGCGAAATTCTTGCCAGATTGGCGTTGAAAGAAGAAGCGCAGAAAAAGGTCGCACAGCCGTTTGCCGATTGCTATGACCTGCTGAGCCTTCCTGGCGCTACGCTCAGCAACTACGCCGGGGTGCTGGACATCACCGTCCCGCAGGCGTGGATGAAATACAACGATCCGAACTGGACGCCGCCGGAGCGCTGGGACCAGGGCATAGGTGGGTTTTTGCTCGACTACAGTCTGACCGGGCAATATACCCGCCAGCTTGATATGCATGAAGATTACACCACCCTGAGCGGATACGGCCAGACCGGGTTTAACCTCGGCGGCTGGCGTTTGCGCGGCGAATATCAGACCAGCTATTACAGCGCGACGCATCAATTTGATTTCGACATGAATCAGATCTACGCCTACCGTCCGCTGCCGATGATGGCGGCAAAGCTGACGGCGGGGGAGATCTACCTTGATTCTCAGGTCTTCGACACCGTGCGCTTTACCGGGCTTAATCTCGCCAGCGATGAGCGTCAGCTGCCGCCAAACCTGCAGGGCTACGCGCCGGAAATTCGCGGCCTGGCCAAGACCAACGCCAAAGTGACGGTGAAGCAGAGCGGGCGCATTATTTATGAAACGACGGTTCCCGCCGGGCCGTTTAACATTCAGGATTTACGCAGCTCGGTGCGCGGTACGCTGGATGTTCAGGTGGAGGAGCAGGACGGTTCCATTTCGACGTTCCAGGTTAACACCGCCAACATTCCTTACCTTACGCGTCCCGGCTACGTGCGTTACAACGTGGCTGTCGGCGCGCCGTCCCGCTATAACCATAAAATTCAGGGGCCAGGTTTCGCTTCCGGTGATTTCTCCTGGGGGATAACCAACGCCTGGTCGCTGTACGGTGGTTTACAAAGCGCAGGGGCGGAATATACCGCGGTCTCCGCCGGTATTGGCCGCGATCTCAGCGTACTGGGCGCGCTCTCGCTGGACGCCACCGAATCCTACAGCCAGCAGTCAAACCAGAAGCGGCTTAAAGGCACCTCGTTTAAGCTGAGCTATGCGAAAACGTTCGACGAATATAACAGTTCAATTACCTTCGCCGGCTATCGCTTCTCTCAGGAAGATTTCCGCTCTTTCTCGCAATACCTCAACGAGCGTTACGAGGGTTACGACAGCCTTGGCCGTGAAAAAGAAGTCTATACCATCACCGGGAATAAAACGTTCTGGGCCGATGAGCCAGGCAAAGCGACTACCGTCTTTCTGACCTATACCCACCAGAATTACTGGAATCGAAGCAGCCAGGATCGCTACGGCATCTCGTTAGGGCGCTCGTTTAACGTCGGTAATATTCGCGGGATCACCACCAATATTTCGGCCTACCGTTCCGATTACGAAGGGCGTAAAGACGACTCTATTGCTTTCTCGCTTTCCATTCCCGTTGGCGATAGCAAATGGAGCGGTCTCGATGTACAGACCAATAACGGCAAAACCAGCCCGATGCTCTCGTACACCGACAGCAGCGACTACAACAACCTGTGGCGACTGCGTGCCGGGGCGAGCCAGAGCGGCTATGCCAACGTCGACGGCTACTATCAGCGCCGCTCGCAGTATGCCGAAATCAACAGCAACGCCAGCTATCAGCAGGATCACTACGTTTCCCTGAGCAGCACCCTGCGCGGCGGCTTTACCGCTACCCGGCACGGGGCGGCGATCCACAACAGCGGCGCGACGCTTAACACGGCGCGCGTGATGGTGAATACCAACGGTATCGGCGACGTTCCGCTCAATGACGGTAAATCAAGAACCAACAATTTCGGCATTGCCGTTATTCCGGACATCGTGAGCTACAACAGCTTTGATACCCGTGTTGATGTCGATGCGATGTCGGAATCCATCGAACCGGCAAAGGCCATCAGCACTGCCACGCTGACCGAAGGCGCCATTGGCTATCAGACCTTTGGCATGGCCAAGGGCGAAAAAATGATGGGGATTATTCGCCTGGCTGACGGTACCTATCCACCGTTCGGCGCGGAGGTTATCAACGGCGATGGCGTGAGCGTCTCCATGATTATGGAAGGTGGCCAGGGATGGCTGGCGGGGGTTAATCCTCAGGAGCTGCTAAGCGTAGTGTGGAGCGGGAAAAAGCAGTGCCAGATTGCCATCCCGCCGACCATCGTGCGTCGTTCGACAGCCGCGCTATTGCCGTGTAAATGACAGTGACAGTAATAAAAGGCCAAAAATGAGCATAACAAGCAACAAATTCTGCTGGATGGGCGTTGTGATGCTGGCGGCGGTAAGCGGTACCGCTCAGGCAGGGGTTTCGCTGGATCGCACGCGTCTTATCATCACCGGTAAAGACAGCTCGGCGAGCGCGAATTTAACCAACACCAGCCCGGATATTCCTTTCCTCGCGCAATCGTGGGTTGAGGACAGCAAGGGCAACAAGATTACCTCTCCGCTGGTGGTGCTGCCGCCTTTACAGCGGATTAACGGCGGGCAAAAAGGGGTGGCACGGGTCACCAAAACTGATGGTATTAACCAGCTGCCGCAGGATCGGGAAAGCCTGTTTTATTTAAGCGTGCGCGAAATCCCGCCCAAGCCGGATAAAGCGAATGTCCTGCAGTTAGCCATGCAGTCGCGGATTAAATTATTTTACCGCCCGACGGCCATTATTCCCAAAAGCAAAAGCGAGATTTGGCAGGACCAGGTCGTCTTTCAAAAGAGCGGCAATAAGATGACCGCGCAAAACCCGACGCCCCATTACATCACCATTATTAGCTTGTCCCGCGTTAAGGGTGAAAAAATCACTAAGTTTCCGGGGATTATGATTGCGCCGAAGTCCAGCATGGAGTTCAGCGTAACCGACGGCGGTGTGCGAGATTTCGCCATGATGTATGTGAACGATTATGGCGGTCATCCGGAGCTGAAATATCGCTGTGAAGGAAATACCTGTAAAGCGCTGCCGCCATCGCAGCAAGGGTAATTAAAGAGGAACCTGATGATGAAAACGCGTCTATCGCTATTAGCACTGTTTGTATTCGGTATCAGTATGCCAGCGCTGGCCGACGCTGATATTCCGCTACAGCCACAGCACTATAACCGGGATCATCAGGGGGAAGATGGCGGTAACGTGATATTCAATGGCTCCGTTTATGCCTCGCCTTGCGTGCTGGCGCCGCAGAGCCGCCTGCAGATTATTGAGATGGGTGAAATCAGCGCCCGCCGTTTTCATCAGGCCGGCGACCGGAGCCAGCCGGTGCTGGTTCGCGTCGAACTCAGAGATTGCCTGAAAGGCGCCTCACAGGCGCGCGACAGCATCGCCTCACGGACGACGGGCAGCAGCAAGCATCTCTACACCACCGGCGAGCAGGCGGTTCAGCTCACTTTTATCGGCGAATCGGATGAACATAATCGCCAGCTGCTGCGCCTGACCGGCAGCATCTCAGGAGCCGGTATTCGCCTGCTGGATGTCAAAGAGCGGGCGCTGGATATTAATCAAACGCAGCCGCCGTTTATTGTGAAAACCGGCGATAGCAGCCTGACGTTTATTGCCGTGCTGGAGTCAACCGGACGAAACGTGACCGCGGGCAACTTTAGCGGACTGCTGCGTTTAAAAATGGAGTATCTCTGATGACGATGATGGTTATCGGGCGAAAATCTTACGTCACGCTTTTACTCTGCGGCGGCTTATTATCCCTTGACGCCAGCGCGGCGATTGAAGGGGAAATTACGCCGGTCGGCGGACCTAAAATGTATAATATTGACGTGGTCAATCAGGATATTACCAATAACAGCATTGGGGCAACGATTCCTTATGAATTTTCATTGGGTGGGCAATATTCTGGTATAGCCAGCTGTACCATTCCTATGGAAAATCAGGCGATTTATTACTCTGCGACCGCCTCGCTGATGCAGCAGGGAAGCGCGCCGGGCTATTTAAAGCTCAATGATTATATGGATGTAAAAATTGAAATTTATATCCATGGTAAGCGCATGGATTATTTTGCGGTGCCTTTTTATAATGAATCGAATAACGCTTTTCAGAATAAATGCGTTCCGCCAACCACCCAATTTAATAACTTTGAGTCCGGCGCCAAGGGGCGGGTAACGTTTATGATTACTAAGCCTATTGTCAACGGCGTTAACCTGTTGGGTACAGAAATCGCCAAGCTTTACGGCCGCCTGGGGAACTATAGCTCAGGAATGGGCAGCACTCCAATGTCGATTGTCTCGATTAATTCCGGGGTCATTACCGTTCCGGATAAATGTATTGTTAACTCAGGTTCACCGATCGTCGTTGATTTTGATACCATCCCCAGTTCGGGTTCGCTGCTAAATGGCAATAATTACAGCCGGTCCGTGCCTATTCAGGTGAAATGCGAAGGGGGAAGTTTCGCGAACGGTAATTTAAATATTCGCCTGGGTATTCAGCAGGCCAATACCGCCAGTTTTAATAGCGATTATTTAGGGACCACCGGCGCCGTCGATCGATCCAATCTTGGCATTATTCTGAAAGATTCAGGCGGCAGTTTAGTGGCCGCGAATAGATTTTATGACGTGCCGGGTTTTAATAATAATCAGGGAACCTGGAATCTCACCGCCGCGCCGATTGCCAATGCCGGGACCAACGTTCTCGAAGGGGATTTCCAGGCATCGGCCACCGTGGTCGCTGAGTTTCAGTAAGGGGGCAGCATGCGTCAATTTATCGCATCTATGGTACTTCTGGGCTTACTGTCGGCGGCCACGCCGGCGTACGCCAGTGGGGAACTGATCGGCGGCGACTTAACCTTCAAAGGCACCGTCGCGGCCCATGGCTGCAGTATCGTTCCTTCATCCAAAAATATCGCCGTGGATTTTGGCCAGATTTCAACCCGTACGCTCTATGCGGAGAGCAAATCACAGCCCAAAGCGTTTGTGATTGAGCTTAAGGATTGCAGTACCGATGTTTTTAATTCCGTTACCGTAACCTTTAGCGGGACGGAAAATGCCAATATGAGCGACCGTCTGGCGATTACGCCGGTAGCGCCAAATTCCGCCAGCGGTATTGGCATTGGTTTTGAAGAGAGTAACGGCACGGCGATTTCACTCAATACGCCAACAACCGCGGTCGCCATTTCCGATGCCACCATGCAGTTAAATTTTAAAGCTTTTGTTGAAGGGGAACCGGACGCCTTGAGTAACAAAACCTTGCAGACCGGTGCCTTCCAGGCAACAGCGTATTACACCCTTAATTACCAGTAGAATAGATCAAGGATGATGATAAATGAGCCGCCGTTTCTTTCTCTACGATAAAAATATCTTTTTCTCAGAAGGCGTACGTTCTTTGGTTGACGATCTTGCCGCGCATGACGGCGACTGCGCTTTCTCAAGGCTCGACCAGTTCTCTCAGCTGATTAATACGCTGCGTCTGCCGAAGCAGAAAGAGGAGCTGCGCTGGGTGCTCTGCGATGTCGACAGTTTGCCGGACGAACGCTTTAATGCGCTATATACCATTAAAGAGTACTACTGCCGGGAAAATCAGCAGCTGGTGATTTTATTAGGAGAAAATAATATTTCTCTGTTTTTTGCGCTGCATTCGCTGCTCCCGGAGGCGAGCTGGTTATTAAAAAATGAGTCGCTGGAGAACTTTTTTAAATTCATTGAAGGCGCTGATTCGATGGTGGCAAAGAAAATATTTTATAGCCGCTCGCTAATTAATTATACCCGACAGAAGTGGTTAGCCCGGGATTTTAATAACAGTATCTCCAGCGATGACTGGTGGTTAATGGAAGAAATATTCAAAGGGAAGTCATTGTCGCAAATTTCCTCTGAGCAAAAAATTGATGTTCGTCGACTGAGCCGCTGCAAACGGGGCCTGATGAAAAAGTTAAACGCTAAAAATAACGTAGAGCTGTTTAATATTTTCAAATGTATCGTCGCCACCCCCTGCGTATAACAGCATACAAAGTCTAACATCGACAGAATTACTGGCAGATAGCTAAGCCAGTAGGTAAGTGTAAGAAAAATACATTTCAATATAAATAGTTAAGGATCTAACAAATGCAAAAATTAAGTATGATTGAAGCGTCAACTATTATTGGCGGCTGCTGCAAGGAAACTTGCACAAGCTCTTACGAGACAGTGGTCGTTGGCGGTGTTTCTACCTGTAAACAAGTGACCACCTGTACGGATAAGCACGGTTCAACCGTTAGCATGAAAGATGCGCCGGACAGCATGTGCGTCGTGCCAAATAGCGCCCGTTATTAATCACTGATGTGATACATGGAGGGGGAACCCTCCATGTATTTCTCCGCTATTTTCGCGAGCCTGGTATCAAATGAAGATAAAACCTATTACCGCCGTTGGCTATACGTTTCTGGTGGCGTTAATTTCGTCGCTAATTACCGTGCTGTGCTATCACATATTTGTGTTTAATACATTTTCACTGGATAGCAGTCAGCCTTCCGCCCTGCGGGAAATTGACAGCGCAACCGTTGCCAGTAGCCCAATAAAAAATGAGAAAAGCATTATTGAAGTGATGTCCTATGGCTGTCACTACTGCGCATCGAACGAGGAAGAGATCGAAAAATTCGCCGCCACGCTACCCGCGGATAGCACCTTTGAAGTTATCCATATTACTGGCGAGAATAACGGCCTGGCGGTCTTTGCGCCGGTTTTTGCGACCCTTGAAGTCATGGGTATTGAGCGCCAGACGCGCGACCAGGCATTTAACGCGGTAATGACCCGCGGGATTAATTTAGCCGATGAGGAAACGCTTAATGGCTGGCTGAAAAAGAATAGTATTGATGTCGATAAATACCATCAGCTACGCCAAAGTCAGGCCGTCGCCGAGCGTCTGGAATATATGGCGAAAATCACCGAACTTTATGACATTAACGCGACGCCGCTGTTTATTGTTAATAAAAAATACGTAGTGGCGAAGGATCGTCAGTTTCCTGAATTTGCCGACTATTTGCGCCAGCTGTTAACCCAGGATAAGGAGTAAGCGTGGCGCGCTTTCTCATCGTCTGGAGCGTCTTCAGCGTAAGAAAATGGTCCGCGCAGCTGAGCTGGCGCTACCGGCCTCTTACCGGCTACGGCCAAAAAGCGGTGCGTAGAGTCATGCGTTTTACCCCGATGCCGCTGCTGCTGCTGGCGGTTCGCGCGCTGTGTCGGCTGCGGCTGCTGGGGAGACAGTACCGTGGCCGCAGCGCCGTGGCGACGCAAAACTACCGCTGCCTGACGGGCGTCGAGGGCCGAATTGATGCCGGATGGATAGCCATGCGTCGCCAGCTGCTGGAGACAGGGGCGACCTGGGGACAGCACCCGGCCACCCTGGCCCAGATGCAGGCATGCACGCGAGAGCTTGACGCCGTTGTCGCTCCCCTGGCGGCGCAAAAGACGCCGGTCGTCCTTGCGCCGCTGCACTGCGTTTCCGATATCTTAGCGGCGATGGTCGGGGCCGGCGTGACGCCGGGCAAAGCCAGCGTAGTGGTCTCTTCCAGCGCGGAAAGCTACACCGTCGCCAGCCGAAAAATGGGCGGCGTCGCGCTCTCTTATTGCTCAATCCACCAGGATAATACATCGCTGGCTAGCGAGCTTATGGCGTTAATGACCAATGTATCGGCAGGGCGGGAAAATATGATTATTTTTCCCGACATTCCTGCCGATTACACCGTGCAGACCCCGGAAGCGCAGTCCGGGAAAATAAGCTGCCGGATATTTGGCCGCCCGGCAAAATTACATAGCGGGGTACAGCGGTTTTCTCGCATCGTATCGGCGCAGGTGGTTTTTTATCACCTCTATTATCAGCACGGGATAAAAATAAAGATCTATTCTCCGCTGAGGCCAAAAGAGGTCGCGGCAAAGCTACCGACGATGATTGAAAACACCCTGCGTGACTATCCGCAGGATTGGCTTTTGTGGCACAGCCATTCGCTCTATTTTATTAATCACTGATGCATCATCATGAAAAAGATTATTCCTGATATGGTTTTCCAGGAAGAGACCAATGAATGCGGCCTCTCCTGTATTGCGATGCTGGCGCAAACCCAGAATATTCCGTGCTCGCTGCCGGCTTTGCGGGAAATTTTCCCGGCATCCGATCATGGGACATCGTTGAGCGATTTATCCGTTATTCTGCAGCAGCTCGGCATTGCCACCGCGCCGGTATTGTTCGATCACGCTGAGCTTCATGCGCTGCCGTTCCCGTCCATTTTGCACTACGGCGCCAGCCACTATGTTCTGCTGGCCTGGCGAAAAGGGGATTACGTCTGCGTCATGAATCCGGCGATTGGCCAGCAGTGGCTGCCTTTCTCGGCATTAAAAAAAGAGATTAGCGGCTATGCGCTGATCCTTGAAGAGTCGCCCGGCGCGATTGCCGGCCCGGACCCGGTTATTACCGGCGCGCAGCAGGAGATGCCGCGGACGATGAGCCTGAAGGAGACCGCGGCGGTTCCGGGCATTTATAAGCTGATGCTCTTGACCTTCCTGGTGTCGCTCACCCTGTTTTTAATGCCGACGATGGTCAGCCGGGCGATCAACCAGGCCTTCTCTGACGTTCAGAATACGCAGTTTCCTTATTTATGGTTCATCCTCGCCTTTGTTGTATCCACGCTGCTGGCGCTGGGCGTCAGGGTGATTAGCGAGCGATTTATTCGCCGCTTTGTCCTGCTTAAAAGCGATATCGGTTTTTCCCGCCTGCTGAATAATCCGCTGCGTTTTTTTGAAAAACGCGCGCCGGGGGACGTTTTCAGCCGTTTTATCGCCTGGCAGGGCGGGATGCTGCAAAAAATCGAACTGGATAACGGGCTCCGCTCGGACTGGATCATCTGCGTTATCGCGATCGGCATTATGTTCTGGATCTCCCCGGTGCTGGCGCTGATTTCCGCCGTGGGTATTGTGGCGATGGGGCTGATTAGCGTCTGGGCCATTTTTCGCGACCGCTGGTATACGCAGCAGCTGCAGCTGAAAAGCGCGACGCTGAATGACTTTTTTATGGAAACGCTTCAGGGCGTGTTAACCATCAAGACCGCCGGACTGGAGACGCAGCGTAAAGCGCAGTTTGCCCGTCTGTCTCATGACCTTTTCACCTGCCTCCAGCGGCAGAAAGTCTATCAGCAGGTCAAAGAGGGACTGTACCAGCTGACCGGCAGCCTTGAGATGGTGGTTTTCATGCTGGTGGTGCTGCCGCTGGTGCACGCAAAGCTTATCTCGCTGGGCGACTTTTTTGCCTACAGCTTTTTACGACAGATTTTTACCTCCTACGTCACGCGGATATTTTATGCCGTGATCCGTAAATCACAGCTGCACGTGATCGATACCCGCGCGCAGGGCCTGTTCACCCGCCATGAGCCTGCTGCGCCCCAGTTTGCTCCGCTCAGCGGTGAAGCGGTTCCGCGGCTGACGTTCGAGCAGGTGAGCTTTCATTACAACCCGCAGCGTCCGGTACTCAATGCCGTTGATCTCATCCTGGAGCCCGGCGATCGGCTGGCGATCGTGGGTGATTCCGGCGCCGGAAAAAGCACCCTGCTGCGGCTGATGGCAGGGCTTTTTTCCGCGCAGCATGGGCGAATTTTGCTGAACAACGACGAGGTGAGCGCGCAGCAGCTGGCGTCGCAGGTATGGCTACAGAGTCAGGAAGACATCCTGTTCAACGCCTCGGTGCTGCAAAACATCACCCTGTTTGACCCGTGGTACAGCGACAGCGATCGCGGGCGAGTGGAGGCGCTGGTCGAAAAAATGGCGCTGGGGCCGGTGGTTCAGGCGCTGCCGGGAGGAATGGAAGCGCTGATCCGCGAGAGCCACTCGGCGCTCTCTTTAGGCCAGCGTCAGCGGCTGATGCTGGCGCGGGCGCTCTACAGCACCCGGCCCATACTGCTGTTCGACGAACCGACCGCCAATCTTGATGATGAAACCGCGGAAACGGCGATCCTCGCGCTGTGCCAGTACTGCCGCGAACAGGGCAAGACGCTGATCGTCGTGACCCACAGCGAGCAGATCCTGCATCACTTCACGCGGGTTTATCGCCTGAAGAAAGGCAAGCTGCGCGATATCACACAGGGAGAGGTGGAGCAATGAGAAGAGCATTTTTACGCCGCCGTAAAACGTGGCTGTTTGCGCTGGTCGCTATGCTGGCCATTGTTGCCGCCGTCTATTATCAGCGCTCATTTCCGGCACAGGCCGAGTCGATTGATACCGTTACGCTCGATCGCGGGGATATCGAAAAGGTCGTGCTGGCGAGCGGGATTATCAAACCTGCCGTCCAGGTGAGCGTCGGCGCGCAGGTCAGCGGCCAGCTGCGTAAGCTGTACGTGCGCCAGGGCGAGCGGGTGCGCAAAGGGCAGCTGTTAGCCGAAATCGACCCGACGCTGCAGCTTTCCGACTTACGCAACGCTACCGCGCAGCTGGCCAGCGCCAGAGCGCAAAAGCAGGCCTCTGAGGCCACGCTGGTGCAGTACCGTAAAGCGCTGGCGCGCGAGCAGGCCATGAGCCGCGACGGCTCCGGCGTGAGCAGCGACCTCGAACAGGCGCAGGCGCAGTATGCCGCGCAGGTTCAGCAGATAGCGGTGAATGAGGCGCAGATTGTGCAGGCGGAAATGAGCGTGCAGACCGCTAACGCCAACCTCGGCTATACCCGCATTCTCGCGCCTATGGATGGCGAAGTGCTGGGCATCGTGACCCGTGAAGGGCAAACCATCGTCTCCTCGCAAATTGCGCCTACGATTCTGGTGCTCGCCGATCTCGATAAAGTCCAGGTCCAAACCCGCATTTCCGAAGCCGATATCCAGAAAATCCATCCGGGACAGCCGCTATGGTTTTACGTCATTGCCGACCCGCAAACCCGTTATGAAGGGGAGCTTGGCTATGTCCAGCCCGCGCCGCAGGAGGCGCTGGAGGAACAAAACGCCGGCGCGTCTGCCGGTAACCAGCAGAGCAGCGCCATTTACTATAACGGCACCTTCGAGGTGGATAATCGCCAGCGATTGCTGAAAACCTCGATGACCGCCCAGGTGTTTATCCGCATCGCGCAGGTGAAAGATGCGCTGCGCGTGCCGGTTGCCGCGCTGGGGCGTTCGCTCGGCGATGAGCGCTACCTGGTCGTGGTGCAAAAGGAGAACGGCAGCGAGGAGCGCACCATCCGCATCGGGATTAACGACCGCCAGTATGCGCAGGTTCTTGAAGGATTACAGCCCGGTGAGCGGGTGGTGATCCCGCAGGATGCGGGGTCCGTCTGATGGCTGAGCCGTTAATTTTGCTAAACAACGTCACGCGTCATTTTGTTGCCGGGACGCAACTGATTCCGGTGCTGAAATCCATCTCTCTGACCATTATGCCCGGCGAGATGGTGGCGATTATGGGCGCTTCCGGCTCGGGTAAATCGACGCTGATGAATATTATCGGTTGTCTGGATAAACCCAGCAGCGGTGAAGTGTATATCAACGGCATCGCCACCCATCAGGCCGACAGCGCGGCGCTGGCGGAGTTGCGCAGCCGCTGGCTGGGATTTATTTTTCAGCGCTATCACCTGATGCCTTATTTGACGGCGGAAGAGAATATTGCCATCCCTGCGCTCTATACCGCGATGCCTGCCGCTGAGCGCCAGGCGCGCATTGCGCTGCTGGCGGAAAAGCTGGGCATTGACGCGCGCCTGGCGCATAAACCCGCGCAGCTTTCCGGCGGCCAGCAGCAGCGGGTCAGCGTCTGTCGGGCGCTGATCAACGGCGCGCAGATTATTCTCGCCGATGAACCCACCGGGGCGCTGGATAGCGTCAGCGGCCGGGCGCTGATGGATGTTCTGCACCAGCTGAACGCTGACGGGCATACGGTAATTATCGTGACCCACGATCGCGAGGTAGCGCAGCAGGCCCAGAGGATCGTCGAGATCAGCGATGGGCAGGTGGTCGCCGACAGCACCCACGGCGCGCGTGATAATCGCGGCATTCCGCGGCTGCCCGCGGTACAGGATAACGGCCGGGCCTCGCTGTCGCGCAGTATCGGAGAGTCGGTACGGATGGCATGGCGGTCGCTGCTGGGGCATCGTATGCGCGCCTTTTTGTCGATGCTGGGGATTATCATCGGCATTTCGTCCGTGGTTTCCTCCATGGCGGTGGGAGAAGGCGCCCGGCAGAGCATCATGAACGAGATTGGCAAGCTGGGTAATACCACGCTCGAAATCCGCCCCGGCACCGGCTGGGGCAGCAAGCGTCCGGATATGGAGCGGGCGCTGTCGCTGGATGATATCGCCAGCCTCGGCAAACAGTCGTGGGCGCTTGGGGTGTCGCCGATCGTCTCCAGCATGACGACCGCGGTGCGCCAGGGGTTTGATTCCTCGATTATTCTTTCCGGGGTTTCCGCCGACTATTTCTCGCTGCAGGGCATTCGTTTCCTTCACGGCAACGGTTTTACCCACCGCGATGTCGACGATCGTGAACCGGTGCTGGTGCTGGATGAAACCAGCAAAGAGACGCTGTTTCCCGGTAATGAAGATCCGCTGGGTAAAATTGTGCAAATCGCCGGCGCGCCGTGGCGGGTGATCGGCATCGCCAGCAAGCCGGGACCGAAGGTGGTCAGCGGATTTATGTCGGCCTGGATCCCCTATACCTCTTTATTGCAGCGGATTTCCGGGGACAAACCGCTGGAGGCGCTCACGCTGCGCTTTCAGGAAACGCTGTCGCCGCAGGACGCGGCGCGACGGGCGGAAAGGCATCTTATCCGCGAGCACGGCAAAAAAGATTTCTTTGTCCAGACCGACGAACAGCTCGCCAACGCGCTGCAAAAAACCTCTGACTCCATGTCGCTGCTGATCACCGCGATTGCCGCCATCTCGCTGCTGGTTGGCGGCGTTGGCGTCATGAATATCATGCTGGTTTCCGTTACCGAACGCACCCATGAGATTGGCATCCGGCTTTCGGTCGGCGCTCGCCCCAGCGACATCATGCATCAATTCTTAATTGAGGCGGTGATGATCTGCGCGCTCGGCGGGCTGACGGGGGTATTGGGCTCCTGGGCCGCCGGTAACCTGTTTGCCCTGCTGACGCAGGAGTTTTCCATGGTCTTCACCTGGCTGCCGGTAGCGATGGCCTGCGGTTTTTCCGCCCTGATTGGCCTGACGTTTGGCTATTTTCCAGCGCGCCGCGCGGCGCGACTGAACCTGACGGAGGCGCTGGCCCGCGAATGAGACCGCTGACTTTATTACCGTTAATTGTATTGCTGACGGGCTGCGGGAATTTAACCCGCAGCGATTATCAGCGCCCGCTGCTGTCGGTGCCGGAGAACTGGCAGCGGACGGAGGGAGACAGCATCGCGCGCTCGCAGGAGAAAGCGCAGCGCTGGTGGGACCGTTTCGGCGACGAACGTCTGTCGCGGGTGGTGGGGCAGGTGCTGGAAAGCAATAACGATCTCGCCGCTGCCGCCTTAACCCTTAAGCAGGCGCGTATTTCCGCTGGGCTCACCCGGACCAATATCAGCCCCGACGCGAGCCTCAACGGCTCCGGCAGTAACTCAAAACCGCTCAACAGCGGCGGTTCGCAGGAGAGCTACAGCGCCTCACTGTCCCTGAGCTATGAGCTGGATCTGTGGGGCAAGCTGGCGCGGATCCGGGAGCAGAGCGAATGGGAGGCGATAGCCAGCGAGCAGGACTACCGGGCGACGATCCTGTCGACGATTGACACCACCGCGCAGCTGTACTGGAACATCGCTCTGCTGAACCAGCAAATGACGTATCAGGCGGCGAGTCTGGATATCGCCAGGCAGACGCTGGCGCAGATTGAGTCCTGGCAGCGAGCGGGGAAAGTGGGACTGCTTGATGTGCTGCAGGCGCGACAGACGGTCATCAGCCGGCAGAATCAGCTGCTGAGCCTGAAGCAGCAGCGGGCGATTTCCCGTAACGCGCTGGCGCTGCTGCTCAACAGACCGCCGGCCCAGCACACCGATGAGTCCTCCGCGCTGGATGTACGTCAGCATATCGCCATTGCCAACGCCACGCCGCTGGCCGCGCTCGCCAGCCGGCCGGACCTGCAGGCGGCGGAATCCCGCCTGCGGGCGGCGCTGGCGGGCTCAGACGCCGCGCGGGTGAGCTTCTATCCCACGCTCTCGCTGCAGGGAACGCTAAGCGCCGGAAGCCAGCTCTTTCACCAGTGGTTTAACGACCCGCTGCGCACCGTGGGCAGCAGCGTTTCCGCGCCCTTTATCCAGTGGAACACGGTACAGCTCACCGTGGAGCAGGCCAGCGTGAAGGTACAGCAGGAGGCGGTGAACTTTCGCCGCACCGCCTATACCGCGCTGTCGGAGGTGGACAACGCGATGGAGAAGCGGCTTAACGCCGACGAGCAGCGCGATCGTCTGCTGCAATCGCTACAGCTGGGCGAGCAGCGTCTGGCGCTCACCGGGAGCCGCTACCGCTCAGGAGCGGTGGATTATCAGACTCTGCTGAACGCCCAGGACGCGCTGCTTGATGTGCAGAACAGCCTGGCGCAGAACCAGTACGACTATCTTTATGCCACTTTGCAGCTTTGGCTGGCGCAGGGAGGCATTAACCCGCAACAGAGGACTTCCCAGAATGAGTCACAGTAACTCCCCTTATCGCGTGGTGATAACCGGCTATGGCGCGGTGACTCCCCTCGGCGATAGCGCCGCCGAAAGCTGGCAGGCCATCATGGATTATCGACGCGGCTACCGCTATGTGGATCTCTCCGCGAACGGTATTCACACGCATTTTATCGGTCAGGTGGCGAATGAACCCAGCCTTAAGGGGGTTCCCGCCGCGATTCGTCGGCGTCTGCCGCGTCACGCGCGCCTGGCGCTGGCCGCCGCGCGGGAAGCGGTGGCGATGGCCTTTGCGGGGGAAGCTCCCACGGCGTTTTATGACCCGCTAATGTGCGGCGCCATCATCGGCTCCGGCTGGGCAGGGCTGGATGAAAGCTATCTGGCGGTACCCGAGTTTGAGAAAACCGGCGTCTCCTCGCCCTTTAGCTGCTTTTTTTCCATGCCCAACGTGAGCACCGCCGCCTGTAGCCAGCTGTGGAATTTGCGCGGCTATCAAAATACCCCGGTCGCGGCCTGCGCCACCGGCACTATCGCTGTCGGCGAGGCCTATGATGCGATTCGCTTTGGCCGCGCCAGCATGCTGCTCGCCGGCGCCGGGGAATCGCTAAACAGCGTTTGCGCGATCTGGAATATCGATGTGCTCGGCGCGCTGAGCCGGGAAACGGAGTCGCCGGAGCGGGCCAGCTGTCCGTTCAGCCTGCAGCGCAGCGGGTTCGTGCTTTCGGAAGGCGGGGCGGTGCTGTGCCTGGAGGAGCGCGAGAGCGCCCTCGCGCGCGGGGCGACGATCCTGGCGGAGGTCACCGGCTATGCTAATTTCTCCGACGCGGTGGATTTTACCTCCCCGGCGGAGGACTGCGTAGCCCGCGAGCAGACCATCCGTTGGGCGCTGCGCGGCGCAGATCTCCAGCCTGCCGACCTCGATTATATCAACGCCCACGGCACCTCCACGCCGCTCAACGATCTCAACGAAACGCAGTCGCTGAAAAAGGCGCTGGGCGACGAGGCGTACCGTATCCCGATTTCCAGCACCAAAGCCTACTCCGGGCATCTGATTGCCGCCGCAGGGAGCTTCGAGACCATTGTTTGCCTGCAGGCGATGGCGGCGGGGATCCTGCCCGCGACGGCCCATTTAACCCAGCCTGACCCGCAGTGCGATCTTGACTATATCGCCGAAGGGCACCGCCAGGGGGAGATACATCGGGCGCTGAATCTGAGCTTTGGTTTCGGCGGCGCGAACGCCGCGCTGGTGCTGGAGAAACACGCGTGACGCTGCTGCACTACACCCTTGCCGACGCGCAGCAGTGGGCGGCGTTTTCCGGCGACGAAAACCCTATTCACTTCGACCTCGCGGCAGCGCGCGAGATGGGCGCGGGACAGCTGAGCGTCCACGGAATGCGCGCGCTGCTCGACGTGAAGCGCGATGCCCACTCCCGGCTGTACCGCCCTGAGCGTTACGTAAAATGCCAGGTTCGCCTGCGCAGGCCAATATGGTGCGATACCGACTGGCTGTTAACGCCCGGGGTAGCCAAAAATCGCCTTTTGTCCGCCACTTCGGTCAGCAATCCGCACAATGGCGAACTCTGCCTCTCCTGCCAGATGAGCACGGCGGCCGGGCCGGAATCGCTGGTGGGTAAACAGCCCTGCACGATTGCGCCAAAGACGCTACGCGAGCTGCAGTCGTGCTTCAACGCCGCCTGGCCCGACCTGGCGCAGTGGCAGTTTCTTGACGCCTTGCTGTTCCGCCAGCTGATTGGCGATCCCGCGCTGCTGCGCCAGGAGAGTATCGCCTCCCTGCTTGGGCCGGGGGAAACCTCGTTGCAGCAAATATTTACCCGCTATCCGGTGCTGCAAACCCACCAGGAGGTGGTGTTTGATGCTCGTCTCGCGGGCAAAGCGACGCCGATTTGGCCCGAATCTCTGTCGCTCTGGCTGCTGCCCTCGCTGGTGGTGGGCCAGGTCGAACAGGGGGCGCTGGTGCGCATCGCCGCGGCGGCGCAGCTGGATAACCTGATAATAACCAACGTGGTCACGCTAAAAGTTGGCCCCGTGCCTAATTGATAATTAAGGATAATTTATGACTGCCTATGATGAAGTTCTGCAAAAAGTATGTGAAATGATTTGCGATGCGAAAGACCTGGAACCGGATGAGATTGATGAGAATACGCCGCTGGTTCGACTGAAATTAGATAGCCTGGACTACGTCGAGCTCATGGTGCTGGCAAAACGTGAATTCAATATCACCCTGGAGGCGGACTGGTTTATTCACAATCCGGGGATCACCCTGGGCGAACTGTGTCAGCACATCAGCAAAGAGTCAGGTAACTGATATGACGCAACAATGGATATTAGTGACCGGCGGCAGCCGCGGTATCGGCCGGGCGCTGGTCACCGGCCTGGCGCAAGGCGGGAACGTGGTCTTTACCGGCCGCGATGAGGCTGCGATTAACGCCACCCGGGCGGCGAGCGAAAACTCCGCCCACCGGGTGCAGGGATACGTCTGCGACGGCAACGACGCGTCGCGGGTTGAACAGCTTGCGCAGGCGCTACTGGCCGAGCGGGGGGCGCCGGAAGCGATTATTCACAATGCCGGGATAGCTCGCGATGGCCTGCATATTCATCAGGACGCCGCGCTCTGGCGCGAAGTGTTGGACACCAATGTGATCGCGATGATGAACTGGAACCGGGTGCTGCTGCCGGCGATGCTCACGCAGCGGCGGGGCTCCATCGTGATGATGTCGTCGGTCAGCGCGTTAAAGGGCAACGTGGGGCAGACGGCGTACGCCGCGAGTAAAGCGGCGATGAGCGGTATTGCGCGCTCGCTGGCGCTGGAGGTCGGGCGTTTCGGCATTCGGGTTAACTGCCTGGCGCCGGGCCTGATCCGTACGGAGATGCTGGAAGAGATACCCGCGCAAAAATTAAAAGAGATGCGCCAGGCGATACCGCTACGCCGATTGGGCGAAACGGATGATGTGCTGCAGGCGGTGGCGTTTTTAATCGGTGAGGGGAGCCAGTATATGACCGGGCAAACCCTGGTTCTGGACGGCGGATTGAGCGCCTGAGTCTGTGATTAGGCCGGGTTAGCCTCTAAAGGGAATGCGTGAGTTGCGCAATGCGATTCATTAACGCCTGTATTTCGCCAGCGGTTGCACGATAGACCTGGATAATTTGTGGGGAATATTGGGCAATCAGGGATAACATAAACGGGGGAATTTCCTCTCCCGGGTTATTTTTTATTAACTGCGCCAGCGACTTCTCTTCCGCTTTCGGTCTATTTAGCGCATGGACCACCCGTCGGCTCACCGCGATAAGCACGGCTTCTGGCGTAAGGATTTCCTCGGGTAATTGAAGCGGCGCGGGGCCATTTTGCATGGCCATCCACTCAGAAATATCATCAATACCTTCAATAGGATAAAGCGTGTGCCGGGCGTTGTCTGACGCACCAACGCGTTTTGACGGCGGGCTATGATCCAGACAGGAAATATTATGCAGTAACCCGCCAATTTCTACTTTCAGCGCTTGCGTCGCGCTCATTTCTATTTTTGTCGCCAGATAACCGGCAATGTGCCCGACGGCGGCGGAGTGCCAGGGCGTCTGCTGACTGAATTGATCGATAATAAAAGAGACCAGCTCAGCAATATCGCGGAGGTTGTGTAAAGAGAGGGTGTCGTTATGAACGCCGGAGATCGCGTTAATGTAATCGCGATAGTCGGTGGATGCCATGACAGACCAGAAATGGTCATCGGCGGAGAGCGTTCTGAAGGCCTGAATATACTCCTGTTTATAAAAAATATTAGCTCCGGCAGCAACGATGTCGACCAGCTTGTTGCTTAAAAAGGCGCTATGGTCGGTACGGTGCTCGCAATAAAGTACATCCAGCCGGTCAGCGAAGAAGAGCAGATGGCTCTCTTCGGGTACCCGCTCACCTTCAATATAACGCCCCAGACCGTTGCGCCAGCGGGTGTGATGATAGCGAACGATTCTGTTGAGCGGGCGAAACAGCGGAATTCGGCTAAGCAACTCGCTGCCGATTAGCGCGTGATTATTATGTTCATTATCGATGTAGTTGAGCGGCTCAAGGCGCGACTTTTCATTTAATCCGCCGACATCATGAATAAGAGCGGCGAGAATGGTTTTACGCCGCTGGGCCGCAGAAAAATTGACTAAATTTGCCAGATGCGATGCGATAAACGCCGTTCTGACATGGTGCAGATTTAGCCGTGGGTTAATCATATCAATGATATTAGCGATGCTGGCTAACGTCGGTAGTAAATGTATCGTCATGATATCTTTGTAATTAAAATTAATGAGATGAATCTCAATCAATGATTGTTTTTTTGACGCTGGCAACCATATTGTGGGAACGTTTGGTTACCGAATAAAATAGTATCATCATTAACGCGATTGATATAGATGATTCTATCATTAGTTTGGTTGTCAAAGAGGATTTTTTGCGCGATGTTATCAGGCGTATTATCACCGTTGTGGCGAGTGGTTTGCGAATCAGCAATATAAAAAAGATGCTCTGCAGCGGCGCTTTTTTTTAATGTGATGGAGAGGGTGCGCGAGACAATGTATTTATCTCCCGCGCTGGTGAGCAATCCCTCAAGGTTGATTATAAGATGATGGTTGGAAAACTCAGCGGATAGCAAGCCCTGGGAGCGGAGAACATTCTCATTTATTTCCTCTGTAAGATCGTATTGTGATTTACAGGAGAAAGCGTCATGGCTGTTGAAACAAATGTACAGGATGGAAGCTAATGCCAGCGTTAGCGTACAGGCCAGCGCGATAAAAGCGTATTTACGCATTTTTTATTTCCTTATAGTAGTAACTGTGGCACTGCTGGTACTTCATATCGCATTTGAGTATGAATATATCCATATAAATACCTAAGTCCTGTTCCTGATTTAATTGACGGTTGAAAAGATAAATTTTCTTGGGTGTAGAACAATCGAGCCCCGAGGGGAACAGCTTTTTATTTCTGAGTATTTCCCCCCGCGCGTAGCGCTCCTGCGCCATAAAAAATACATTTATCCTGAGTAAAAATCGCTGTAGGGGACTGTTTTTGATGGGTAAAAAACTGTGAAAGCAGCATCAAAGCTATCACCAACGGGATAAATAAAATGGCGACTTTGCGGTGTTGCCACAGCAAACTACGTCTGGGAAGTTCTGGGGGCCAGCGTCGGGAGAGTGAAAGAGGAGGAGTAATCATTGTCGCTGGTGATAATGACTTCCTCAGAAATTTTAAAGCCAATTCGCGGTACCGTAATAATCACATTTTTCTCAACGCCCAGATCCGCAAGGCTGCGACGCAGCGTTGAGATGTATTGATTCAGGTTGCTATTAGAAGGTCTGGCGCCATATTTTTCAAACACCGACTGAAAAATGTCAACGCGAGAGATAATATCCCCACGGTATTGTAACAGATTGGTCAGGAGGCGAGTGGAAGTAGCAGAGAGTTCAATACAATCACCGGTCAACAGATTGACCAGGGATGCTTCCTCAGTATCAAATGTAATAAATCCCTCTATATCGAACCGCATTTTTATCTCCGCACGGAATTAAAAATTCACTCTTTATATCAGGGTTTTTATCATAAAAAAAAGTGAATTTCAGATAAATGTACTGTTTAAGTTGAAATTTAAAGCTAATGTTGCCGTTTTCGTAGGGTCAATCCATACTGCCGTGTACTTAATGACAGAAGGAGCTGACTCATGAAGATTTCATTTTCGTCCTGTACACCGCATTCGCATCAAAATTCTGTAACCGCAGTTGAGAATTTACGAGTATTGATGAATTCAATGGGCATCAATAAATTCGCCGGGGTAATCGTACCAGAGCAGGAGTATATTCTTTATGTATTAAAAGAACATGAACCTGAAGGGTTACTTACTCGTGAGTTAGCGGACAAGTGCGAAATGTCAATTTATAAAGTCAGACATTTACTGCTGCCGTTGGAGAAGTATGGTCAGGTGATTAGAATAAAAATTAATAAGCATCATAAATGGTATTTTTATAATAAATAATATATGTCAAGGGCCATATTAACAAGAGGTAATGTTGTTTGCAATAAAGATAGAGATCTTGACTGTTTTTTTTATGTTTTTAGATTTTTAACAATTAATATCTCGCAAATGATAGAGAATATTCTTAATAATGAGAGCTCGCGACTCTTAAGAAAAAGATGTTTTGCTATCGACAGGCCGATAAGCAATTATGAATAATGACAGATAATTCTTATTAGAGGTTTTTAATCGATAGCCAACGGCCTGGGATGGCCGCTTTGTTGAGGAAATGATGCTTTTGTTTCTAAAGTGTTAAGTCGACGATATGACCATCTGATGCACTTGATGTTGGCGGGCGGCGAGATAAGGAGACGGATAAGAAAGAGGTATAGAGAATAATCGAAGGCAGTTTCTAACGTGCGCCGGCTTAAGCGTCATGAGTCCCTCCTGTTTCTGTTGTGCTTCTGCAGAGATACCTTTTTGGCTATACGAATGCGTATCGGCAGTAAAAGATAAAATAATGTGATCCAGTTCAATAATATCCATCATGAGATAATATCTTTCTCAGGTCTATACCCTAAATAATTCGAGTTGCTTAAAGGCGGCAAGGGAGTGAGTCCCCAGGAGCATAGATAACTATGTGACTGGGGGGAATGAGCGTAGCCAGCACATAAGCAACTTGAAGTATGACGGGTATATATTACTGTTGGTGTCCCTGGGCGTCATTAAAGTTGATGCTCGCTGATGTCCAGTATGCTGGACAGATCTCATGACTAATGTGCGATGGGTTAATTAACTGCAACAGCGTGCCGGGCAATTAGGGTGTTAATTGATATGAATTAATAAAATGGCTGCGCCAGTCACGTTACTGTAGGGCTAAATATTATGGTTATCAAACACTCGAATTGAGGGAGCACAAATGGCTTACAGAATGATTTTAAACGAAACCTCGTATTTTGGCCCAGGTTCGATTCGCTGTATCGTTGATGAAGTTAAAAAACGCGGCTTCAAAAAAGCGCTGGTGGTCACGGATAAGGATCTGATTCGTTTTAACGTCGCCACAAAAGTTTTTGCTATTCTCGACGAAGCCGGGCTGCCTTACAGCATTTTTGATGAAGTGGTCCCGAACCCCACGATTGAGGTTGTGCAGCAGGGCGTAGAGACGTTTAAACAGTCGGGCGCCGACTACCTGATCGCTATCGGCGGCGGCTCACCGCAGGATACCTGTAAGGCGATAGGCATCATCATTAATAACCCGGAGTTCGCCGACGTCCGCAGTCTTGAAGGCGGGGCGGAGACGAAAAACGCCGCCGTGCCGATGATTGCCATCCCAACCACCGCCGGTACGGCAGCCGAAGTCACCATCAACTACGTGATTACCGACGTACAGAATCGGCGCAAATTTGTTTGCTACGACCCGCACGATATCCCGGTAGTGGCGATCATCGATGCCGACATGATGAGCAGCATGCCGGCCAGCCTGAAGGCGGCGACCGGCGTCGACGCGCTAACCCATGCGATTGAAGGCTACATCACCAAAGGCGCATGGGAACTCACCGACATGCTGCATCTGAAGGCTATCGAGGTGATTGGCCGCTCGCTGCGTGCTTCCGTTCAGGGCGAGGCGCAGGGCGCGGAAGGGATGGCGCTGGGGCAGTATATTGCCGGAATGGGCTTCTCAAACGTTGGTCTGGGGCTGGTCCACGGTATGGCCCACCCGCTGGGCGCATTCTACGGTACGCCGCACGGCGTGGCTAACGCGGTGCTGCTGCCGCATATCATGGCCTACAACGCCGAATATACTGGCGAAAAATATCGCGACATCGCGGTGGCCCTCGGCAACAAGCAGGCGTCAACCCTGCCGATTGCCGAAGCGCGTCAGGCAGCCATTGAGGCGGTGGCGCAGCTGAATCGCGACGTCAATATCCCGGCGCGCCTGCGCGATGTCGGTATGAAAGAAGAGGATATTGATGCCCTTGCGGCGGCGGCTCTGGCGGATGTGTGCACCGGCGGCAACCCGCGTGACACTAACCTGGAAGAGATTAAAGCGCTGTATCGGGCAATTTTCTAACGCACTATAAAACCGCCGTTGTCGGTAGCGATACCGGCAACGGAAAGTTGTAATAAGAGGGGAGGGCGATTAATCAATTGTTGCTGCTGGTTGAAGACTTAATTTTATCAATGGCGGTAACGTTCTCCGACATGGCTTCGTTAAGTACTTTCACTGCTGTACTGGCATCGCGATTTTTTATCGACATGTAGACTTTGATATGGGCTTCTACGCTCTCAAGGGTGATACCGAGCGCGCGATTCAGCTCCTCAAGATAATAGTAATAAATATCTTTTATTGAATTCATTACGTTATAAAAGACGCTGTTGTGTGAGGCCCTGACGATAGCCAGATGGAAAGCGTAGTCTGCCTCCGAATACTTTTTGTAGTCGCCTTTGTTAATCAGCATATTGTTGAGCGCCTGTTCGAGCTCAAGAATGTCCTCTTCCGTGGCATGAGTAACGGCCAGCTCCACGCATTTGAACTCCACGGTCTGGCGGAAGATCATCATATCGTGAAACTCTTCGCGGCTAAGATGCATGATGGGACGAGGATCGTTGCTCAGCATCTGCGGCGTAAAGTGATCGCTTACGTAGCTACCGCTCCCCTGACGAGTGACGACGATGCCGAGATCGCGAAAGCGCTGGACAGCGCTGCGCACGCTGACCCTGCTAACGTTAAAGGAAGCGGTCAGCTCCGCTTCAGACGGAAGGCGGCTACCCGGCGGCCAGCTCCCATCCAGCAGCTTTGCGCTGATCTGATCATAAATTTCATTTACAACGTTCTGTTTTTGAATGGATTTTATGCTCAAGATCGCTGTCCGGTAGAGTGCTGAGAATTGCAGCATTGTATAACATTCACTTTTAAGAACAAAGCGCCCGACCGGGCGCTTGTCGCGGTTATTCAAAGCGAATGAGGACCTTAGCTGAGATATTTTTGTCCGCCGCGGTTATCAATGCCTGTTCAATGCTGGCAGGGGAGAATTCGGCGCTAATTAGCGGGCGCGGATTAATGCGGCCATCTTCAAGCCAGCGCACTGCGATAGTAAATTCGTCAATAAACCGGAACGAGCCTACCAGATTAATTTCTTTGACCAGCATGGCAGAGACCGGCCAGGTTATCGGGCTTACGCCCATACCCACTTGTACAATCGTTCCGGTTGGGCGGGTGAAATCCACCGTTGATGCTATCGCCGCAGGTGCGCCGGAGGCTTCGAAGACTATGTCGAAGTAGCCTCTGTTTTGCTGATAATACGCGCTGCGCTTTTCATCCCGAGGATCCATCACTGCAGTGGCGCCCATCTGTTGCGCCAGTTCCAGACACCGCGGGCTTAAATCGCAGGCCACCACATCAGAGGCGCCTGCGCTTTTGGCCGCTGCCAGAATCAGGCAGCCGATAGGGCCTGCCCCAATCACCAGTACACGTTTTCCAATTAACTGGCCTGCCATTTTCACCGCGTGAATGGCAACGGCCAGAGGTTCGGAAAAAGCCATGACGTTGGCCGGCACCCGACTATCGTATGCAATACATTGTTCCGGCTTAACCGCTACGTATTCAGAAAAGCCGCCATTCACGTGCGGGTTAAACTGCGCGCTTCCCATAAAGCGCATTGAGCTACACATGTTTTGTTTGCCCGAAAGACACATCTCACATTGGTTACACGGGCAAGAGGGGTTGATAGCAACGGTTTGACCAACCTTTAAACCGCTCTCTGCCGGACATTTTTCCACCACGCCAACAAATTCATGGCCGATGACCATGGGGTGTTTCAAAATCGACATACCCGCGCGACCATGTTGATAATAGTGAATGTCTGAACCGCAGATCCCGCCGTAGGCCACTTTAACCAACACATCATGCTTGCCGTATTCAATATCGCGTGTTGCAAACCGCACGTCTTTTTCAGCATGTGCCAGACAGGCGTTACAGGTTATTTTCTCAGTGTTCATAATTACCTCAGGATTTATTATTTGTTGCCGGGTGCAATGCGTTATTATCGCGGCTATCTGGATTAGCCTCTCCGGGTAAAATAACTTCTATTTTACCTACCAGAAAGATATAGGCCAGCAGACCCAATCCGGCGACGGCGGCGATATACCACATGGCATATTGGAAATTTTGAGTGCGCTCAAGAATGATCCCGATAACAATCGGGCTGACGATCCCGGAAAGATTTCCGCATATATTTAAAAAACCGCCCATGGTTCCGAGGAAATTTCGCGGAATGACATCGCTCCACACTACCCAGCCTAAATTTGAAAAGGCATTGGCGAAAAAAGCAATGGAAAGTATCACAATAGCAATAATCGGCTGGTCTTCAAAAAAGTTAACTAAAGCAATAATCATTGTAACTAATAAACCAGCCATTACTGGTAATTTACGGGCAAAAGTTCTGGATTTTCCTTTTTTCAGCAGTAAATCACTGAGTGTGCCACCGCATAGCACTCCAAACATTGCCATAATATAAGGTAGCATGGCACCAACCCCTGCTTTTGATATGGAAAGGTGCAGCCCTTTTTCCAGATAAACAATAAACCAGGTGAGAAAAAAATAGAGCGTTGAGGAACAGGCAAACTGCGTAATGAACAGGCCCCAGACGGTCTTCCGGCAGAGGAAGAATTTAATATCCTGCCAGCCAATTTTTGTACTGACGGCGGATTGGTTCTCTGAGCCATAGCCGCCTCCAGCCTTGATGTAATCAAGCTCTGCCTGATTCACCGTAGTGCTGTGCTGCGGGTCGCGATAATATATCAGCCAGTATATGCCAAACAGTATTCCCGCGCCGCCGGATAAATAGAATGACATTTCCCAACCATAATTGGCGACGATAAAAGACAACGCTGGAGTCAGTAGAGCCAGACCAATATATTGTGCGCTGGAGTATATGGCGGTAGCTCTTGCTCGTTCATGATCCGGAAACCAGGTAGCAATAATTTTTGTATTAGAGGGGAATGACGGTGCTTCGGCGACACCAATTAACGCCCGGCAAGCTAATAGCATGACGAAGGATGCCGTCGCTGTCGAGAAAAGATGGTGGGACGAAAAGCCCATCATAAAAGTAAATACGCTCCATAAAATAATAGCGCCACCGTACAGAATGCGGGAGCCTATTCTGTCAAGAATATAGCCTACGGGGATCTGGCTAGCTGCATATGCCCAGGTGAACATAGAAAAAAGTAAACCGAGCTGCGTCGGTGATAAACTAAAGTCATCCTGGATATTTGAGCCTGCGACTGCAAGATTGGCGCGATCCATATAGTTAATAGCGGTGACAATAAATAACAATGTGAGAATAAAGAGTCGTGATCTTGAAGCCTTCATAATTATACCTGTGTGATATCGGCAGACCCGTATAGTAAATATTCAGGCACGCCGAAAATTTTAAAGGCAAAAATGCTGAATGCACCGCGATATTACAGAACCGCCAACCAGCCGCCGTCGACGTAAATAATCTGTCCGTTGATATAATCTGAGGCTTTCGAGGACAAGAAAACCGCAGTACCAATCAATTCTTCCGGGCGGCCCCAGCGCTGCGATGGGTTGCTGTTTTTCACCCAGCTATCAAACTGCTTATCTTCGATAAGGGCAGTATTCATATCGGTCAAAATATACCCTGGACCAATGGCGTTGCTCTGTATATTGAACTGTGCCCACTCCGCCGCCATGGAGCAGGTGAGCATTTTGATCCCCCCTTTTGCCGCCGTGTAGGGAGCGACGGTAGGCCGTGCAGCCTGGCTGGTTAGCGAACCAATATTGACAATTTTACCGCCGGACCGGCGGGCGATCATTCGTTTTGCCGCGGCGCGCGAGACCAGAAATGCGCTGGTCAGGTTGGTATCAATCACTTTTTGCCAGTTTTCCAGCTCCAGCTCTACCATCGGCTTGCGGTATTGAATCCCAGCGTTGTTTATCAAAATATCCACGTGAATGCCCTGTGCATCCAGTTTGCTAAAGGCTTTCTCAATCGCATCTTCGCTGGTGACGTCGAACGCCGCGCCGTGCGCGCTGTAGCCTTTACTTGCCAACACATCGACCGACTCTGCCAGCAGCGTTTCGCGAATATCGTTCAGTATCACTCTGGCGCCTGCCGCAGCGAGGCCTTCCGCATAGGCAAACCCCAGACCGCGCGCCGAACCGGTGACCAGAGCCGTTTTTCCCGTTAAATCGAATAATGCGCTCATTTTTATTTCCTCGCTTAATTTTACTTGTATGACGACTGTCTTATTTAAGCTTGATTTTTTGGTGAGGCAAAAGCAATAAGCTAAAAATAAATTTGCAATATAGATCACAAACACAACTCCTGTTTAAATGAGGTGTTTTATATAACTTATTGTATATATTGTTTTTTAATCTTTTTTGTTTGCTGGCATGATCGCGATCACAGAAATAAAGATTGAGGTTACGAGCCGCTAATCGTCGTGTTATAACAACGCAAAGTTGTAGGACAACTTACAAATGTGGCGATGATATTCGCTTACAGCATGGCAGGCAGTTAATTCTGTGAACTGAGGAGTTAAAGTGAGTAACCTGAAAATCACCAACGTGAAAACGATTCTGACGGCGCCCGGCGGCATTGATCTGGCGGTTGTGAAGGTCGAAACCAACGAGCCAGGCCTGTATGGCTTGGGCTGTGCGACGTTTACCCAGCGAATCTTCGCCGTGAAAAGCGCTATAGATGAATACATGGCGCCTTTTCTCATTGGCAAAGATCCCACGCGAATTGAAGATATCTGGCAGTCTGGCGCGGTCAGCGGCTACTGGCGCAGCGGACCGATTATGAACAACGCGCTATCCGGTGTGGATATGGCGCTGTGGGATATTAAAGGTAAGCTGGCGGGCATGCCGGTGTATGATTTGTTAGGCGGTAAATGCCGCGACGGCATTCCGCTGTATTGCCATACCGATGGCGGGGACGAAGTTGAAGTCGAGGACAATATCCGCGCCAGAATGGAAGAGGGATACCAGTACGTACGCTGTCAGATGGGGATGTACGGCGGCGCGGGTACCGACGATCTTAAGCTCATTGCGACCCAACTGGCGCGGGCGAAAAATATCCAACCGAAGCGTTCCCCGCGCAGCAAAACGCCGGGAATCTATTTTGACCCGGACGCTTATGCTAAAAGCGTTCCTCGCCTGTTTGACCATCTGCGCAACAAGCTGGGATTCGGTGTTGAGTTCATTCATGACGTGCATGAGCGCGTGACGCCGGTAACCGCAATTCATCTCGCCAAAACGCTTGAACAATATCAGCTCTTCTACCTTGAAGATCCTGTCGCCCCGGAAAATATCGACTGGCTTAAAATGCTCCGCCAGCAGGCCTCCACGCCGATCTCTATGGGGGAGCTGTTTGTGAATGTGAATGAGTGGAAACCCTTAATCGACAATAAGCTGATCGATTATATCCGCTGCCACGTCAGCACTATCGGCGGGATTACGCCAGCTAAGAAACTGGCGGTGTATAGCGAGTTTAACGGTGTGCGCACCGCATGGCATGGGCCTGGTGATATCTCACCGGTTGGGGTTTGCGCGAACATGCACCTTGATCTTAGCTCGCCCAACTTCGGTATTCAGGAGTACACGCCGATGAATGATGCCTTGCGCGATGTCTTCCCGGGATGCCCGGAGATAGACCACGGTTATGCCTACCTAAATAATAAACCGGGTCTGGGAATTGACCTTGATGAGGCCAAAGCGGCGAAGTATCCGTGCGAAGGTGGCATTCCGTCATGGACGATGGCGCGGACGCCGGATGGCACGGCTTCAAGACCGTAACCGGCTAATCACGAACGGAACGGACGTCAATGCCTTACTGACAACGTGCGCCCTTATGGAGTCCTCCGGGCGCGGCTGACGCCTTCGCCGGGCTACATACCGCACGAATTATAGCCCGACTAAGCGCAGCGCGAGCCGGGAAAGGATTATTGGCTGGCATCGGGCTATTCTGGCGCAACACTGCTATCAGTTCACGGCGCCAGATAGACCTGCGGAACGGCCGTATCGGGATGTTCCCCCATGCTGACCTCCGCGCCGTACCAGCGGCTGATAATCGGCTGCTGGATCACCTCCTGCGGCGTGCCCTCGGCTACCAGCTTCCCCTGATACAGCAGCAGAATCCGGTCGGCCCACAGCGCCGCGAGGTTCAGGTCGTGCAGCACTATGCAGACGTGCAGCCGGCTGCTGCGGGTCAGACGTTTGAGCAGGCGCAACAGGTGCTGCTGGTAATAGAGATCCAGCGCCGAAGTGGGCTCATCGAGAAACAGCCAGCCCTCGGGGGCGCCATCGCGCCACAGCTGTGCCAGACAGCGGGCCAGCTGCACCCGCTGCTGTTCGCCGCCGGAGAGGGAAGGGTAGCGTCTCCCGGCCAGATGATCGCAGCCGGTCTCTTCCATCACCCGGCGGATCATCTCCTCATTTGCTACGCCGCCCCACGGCGAACGGCCCATGGCGATAACCGTCTCAACCGGCCAGTCGGCGTGAAGCTGGGTACGCTGCAGCATCACCGCCCGCCGGCGGGAAAGCGTTTCTGCCGACCAGCTCTCCAGCGGACGGCCTTCCACCACCCGTTCGCCACCGTCGGGCGTTAAATAACCGGTCAACAGGCGCAGCAGGGTTGATTTACCGGCGCCGTTGGGGCCAATCAATGCCGTCATCCCACCGCCGCAGAGCTGGAGCGAAACATCATGAATAATCTGCCGGTTACCCAGACGCAGCGACAGCGAACGCGCGCTATAGCGGTTATCCATGGGGCTCTTTCTCCCGACGAAAAATCAGCCACAGAAACCACGGCGCGCCGAGTACGCTGGTCAACAGCCCGACCGGCATCTCGGCGGGGGCGGCAACGGTACGCGCCAGCGTGTCGGCCAGCAGCAGTAACATCGCGCCGCACAGCAGCGAACCGGGGACCAGGCCGCGATGGTCCGGCCCCAGCCACATCCGCATCAAATGCGGCACGACCAGACCGATAAAGCCGATAATGCCGCTAATAGCCACCGCCGACGCCACCAGCAATGCGCTGCACAGCAGCAGTAGCCGCTGCAGGGCGCGAACGTTGACGCCGAGGTAGTGCGCCTCTTCATCGCCCAGCTGCAGCAGGTTAAGCCGTGAAGCCATCGCCCACACCACGAGAGAGGCCGGGATCATCAGCGTGGCCGCCACCAGCAGCGTCGACCATTCCGCCTGCCCGAGGCTGCCCATCCCCCAAAGCGAAAGCTGGCGCAGCTGGGTATCGTTGCTGATCCACGCCAGTACCCCGACCAGCGCGCCGCACAGGGCGTTAATGGCGATGCCGACCAGCAGCAGGCGCGAAAGCGAGGCGTCTCCCGCCCGGCTGAGGATAAAAATCACCACCATCACCGCCATGCTGCCGATAAACGCCGCCAGCATCGGGGCGTACAGCGCCACGAGCAGCGGCACCGACAGAGGCAGCACCAGCCAGCAGGCGACCGCCAGCGCCGCGCCGCCGCTGATCCCTAACAGCCCCGGATCGGCGAGGGGGTTGCGAAACAGCCCCTGCATCACGCAGCCGGAGAGCGCCAGCGCGGCGCCGACCAGCAGCGCCAGCAGCACTCGCGGCAAACGAATGGTCAGCCAGATGTTTCTCAGGATCTCATCGCCGGAGGGCAGCAGGCTGGCCAACGGCAGACGCATGGCGCCCAGGGTCGTGGCTAACAGCGTCAGGACAATCAGCAGCAGCGTCATTAACCACAGATGACGGGCAGGGCGGGAGCGCATCAGGGCAGCAGCTCCGCTTTTTGCCGCAGCGCGAGCACCGCCTGCGGGGTGCGCGGACCAAAGCCGAGCAGGGCCATATCATCTATCACCAGTACCTGCTTATGGCGTCCCGCAGGCGTCTGCGCCAGCCCCGGCAGCTTCCAGAGCCCGGCTTCGCCGCCCATGCCTTTCAGCCCATCGGCGGAGATCACCACCAGGTCCGGCGTACTGGCGATAACGCCCTCTTGCGACATGCTGCGATAATGGTCGAAGCTCTGCATGGCATTTTGCAGCCCGGCCGCCCTGATTGCGCCATCCGCCGCGGTTTGTTTCCCGGCCACCATGGTATTCATGCCGCCGTGGCTGAGAATAAACAGCACCCGCTTGTTCACGGGCTGCGACGGAATTTGCGCGATCTGCTGATGAACCTTCTGGCGCAGGGCGTTACCTTCGCTCTGCTTACCAAGGGCGTCGGCAATCACGCCAATTTTTGCCTCGATTGCCGGCAGGTCGTAGCCGCCCGGGACGTTGATCACCTTAACCTTATTCTCTTCAACCTTTTTCAGCACCAGCGAGGGCTGCGCCTGGGCGCTGGCCAGCACCAGCGTCGGCCGCAGGGAGAGGATCCCCTCGGCGTTCAGCTGGCGGATATAGCCCACATCCGGCAGGCTCTGCGCGGCGGCAGGCCAGGTGCTGGTACTGTCTTTTGCCACCAGCTGCCGCTGGGCGTCGAGGGCGTAAACCACCTCCGTGACGTCGCCGCCGAGCGACACAATCCGCTCGGCGGCGGCGCTGGCCAACAGCGGAAACGCCGCAAGTAATATCAGCCAGTGCTTCATGCGAGTAGCCCTTCGGTGGTCAAACGATCGACCTGCGCACGCCACTGCGCCTGCTCCGGGTGGCCTTCGCTGCGTTGACCGAACAGCTGTGCGATCTGCGTGCCGTCTTTGGCGAACAGCTCGACGCTGGTGACGTGGCCGTCAGAGGTCGGTTTGCGGGTCACCCAGATCTCATCCACGCTCTCCTCGCGCAGATGCAGGGTAAACGCGGGGTTGAAGATATTCAGCCAGCCGCGCATCGGGGCGACCTTCTCCAGCGCGCCGGTGAAGATCTGCACGCAGCCGCGGTTGCCGACAAAAATCATGATCTCGTTGCCATCCTGGCGGATGGTTTCCAGCAGGCCCGGCAGCGTCTGGGTGTCAATCCGGCAGGCGAGGTCGTCGCTGACCAGACGGAAAGCCTGCTGGCGCGACAGGCTATATTTTCTCAGCAGGCCGAAGAACTGGTGAACGTCGGTCATGGCCCGCCATTCATTTTCCAGCGCCGCCGCGTCGGCGGAGTCGGCATATTTCAGCGGTTCGGCCGGGCGAATCGCCAGCGGGGCAGGCGATTGCTGCGTATGCCCGGCAATCAGCGCATCCCAGGCCGCCATGTCGGTATTGCCGGTGGTGTAAACCTTGAGCAACGCGTCGCCGTGCGGATCGAAGAACTGGATGCTCTGGCGGCCGTTGTCGTTCAGGCGAAAAGCGCTGGCCCACTGGCTGAGAAACAGGCGCAGATCGAGGGCGCGCGGATTAAGCACCAGCCCGGCGTGGCCGCTCAGATGCTGATGGGTAAATTCGCCGACCTGCTCATGCACCGCGTATTCGTTGCGGCAGATGCATTTGGTTTCCCCCACGGTTTCCAGCGCCGTCAGAATGGCGCGGGCGTCGTCCTGCAGACGTACGGCATCGTAGCCCAGGCGGGCTTCGGTCAGCTCGGCTTCGCTAATCCCCATTTCGGCGGCGATATCGCGGGCGTATTTCGCGGAGGATTGCGCTTTCGTGGTCAGATAGCGCTGCCACAGCGGGGTATGTTGCGGTTGGGTGTTTTGCATAATTCACATCCTTCTCTACGATGAGTTTCCCCGGCGCGCGGCCGGGGAGCAGGTTTCTTATTATTGGCCGGTCAGAAATCGACGTTCACGCCCAGCTGCCAGGTGCGGCCAGGCATCACCGCCAGCGCTCTGTCGTTGGCGTCCTGGTTCGTCGCCGTTTCGATATTGCGGCTGCTCAGATAATCCCAGTATTTACGATCGGTAATGTTGTATACGCCGCCGTTCACGCGCACGTTCTTCGCGACCTGCCAGTACGCGGTCCAGTCCAGCATGCCGTAGCCCGGAACGCGCATATATTCGCTGGTCGAATCGGTAATCGCGGAGCCGGAGTTGGTATAGCTTTCGCGGTTGGTGGCGGTGGCGCGCTTGCCCTTAACAAAGGTGGCGGTCAGCGCGGTGCCGTACACTTTTGCCGGATCGTCCCACGCCACGCCGACGATGGCCTTCATTGGCGCGACGCTATCGAGGTCGACGTACTTATCGCCGCTGTAGCTGGATTTCGATTGCCCTTCACTATAGCCGTAAGCGAGGGTGGCGCTCAGGCCGTTAACCTCTTCAAACCAGGTGCCAAAGTTGAATTTAGCGCTGATTTCGCCGCCGTAGATGTACGCTTTATCGCGGTTTTCCGCCTGGTAAATGGTGTAGATGTTCGACGGTACGTTAGTGAACTGCGTCGGATTATTGGCGCGGGTGTAGCGGGTATAGGCGATAAAGTTCTTATAGGTGTTGTAGAACAGCGCGGTGCGCATGGTGATGCCTTCCGCCACTTCGCCCTTCATCCCCCACTCAACGTTATCGCTGGTTTCGGTTTTCAGATCGGTGTTGCCGATCAGCGCATACTGGGCGCGTCCGGCGTAGCTGGAGCCGAGGTTCCACGAACCGTACAGCTGGCTGGCGTTCGGGAACTGCGCGCCGCGCTGATACTGCAGATAAGTCATCAGGCGCGGGGTGATATCGTACTGCAAGACCAGCGACGGCAGCGCCTGGGTATCAGCGTTCTTACCGTACAGATTTGACACGTCGGAACCGGTCAGCACGCTGCTGTTGTTGGCCAGATCGGAGACGTTTTCCGGTTTGGTCGACTGATGCATCACGCGAATGCCCGGGATAACCGCAAAGTTATGGCCGTCGAGGTCGAAGTTAATTTTGTCCTGCAGGAAGCCGGCGACGATATAGCCGCGGCTGTCGGCGTCCGGCTGCATAATCTGGCTATAGGCGCTCGGGGTTGGCGACTGGGTTAACGGCCGCTGGGTTTTCGTCGTGCTGGCGTTAAAACCGGCGCTCAGATCGTGGCGGCCTATCGATTTCGCCAGCGCGCTCTGAATCCCCCAGGTGTCGGTATCGTAGTCGGAGCTCACCGTTTGCATCGCGCGGGTGACGCTGTCCGGCATATATGTCCAGTCATGGGCCTCGGTATGCTGGTAGTAGACTTTGGTCGATACGCTGTCGATATAGTCGTTCATCGGCGTCCAGTCGTCTTTCAGGCTCAGGCCCCAGCGGCGGGTCTGGCTGGTCTGGTTTGACGTACCGATAACGCTGTTGCCGCTGGAGTCCCAGGCGTCGTAATGCGTGTGGTTCGTTTTATGGTAATAATCGAAGGTGCTGGTGAACTTATGTTCGTCATTCGGCTGCCAGATCCCGGAGGCCATAAAGGCGTCCGAGTGCCAGTTTGCCGGATAGGAATCAACGGTCCCGCTGTTATTTTCCGTCTCCTGACCGTCGCGACGGCTGTAGACGAAGATCCCGCGCAGGGTCTCGTCGCCGCCGGCAATGGTGACGCCGTTGTGCCAGCTGCGATCGGACGAGTCGTAGCCGCTGCGGTAGCCGAAGGCGCTGGTTTTGCCCGGATGCAGGTAGTCATCCGCGGATTTCGGGCGGAAAGAGACGTTGCCGCCGATGGCGCTGTTAGCGGTTTCCGTTGATGTCGCCCCGGACTGAATATCGATGCTGCCGTACATATAGGGGTCAATATAGTCGCGGCCCATACCGAAGGTATTAAGGCCCGCGCGGCTGGCGTAGCTGCGCCCGGTGGCGTTCGGCTGGGCGATGCCGTCGACATCGATCCCGACGCGGTTGCTCTCCATGCCGCGTATGTTGTAGCCGGTATAGCCGCCGCGGTCGAAGCCGCTTTTGCCGTTGCCGGAACCGCCGCTGGCGCCGGTGGCGCTAATGAGCGGCTCGTAGCGCATGATCGAGCCAAAGTCGTTGGCCCCTTTATCCTGCAGCTCCTGAGCGCCGATCGAATGTTCGCTGCCCGCTTTCAGCAACGGCGCCGGCGCGGTAACGGTCATCCGTTCCGAGCTGTCATCAGTCGATGCGCTGCTGGTGGTTTTCGCGGTGGTATCAGCCGCCCCGGCGGAAGTCTGATAAATTGCTGTAAGCAAAGAAGTCACCAGCAGGCTTTTCTTGAACCATGCTGTTGATTGAGTGGAGTTATACATAGTAGCCACGCCTTAATCATTATTAGTATTGGCTCACGCGTTACTTCCAGAGTGCAGGTGTGTCCCGTTATTCCGTTACTGGACGTTTTTTCTCCATGCTTGTTGATTGCGAATGGTAATGATAGGTATTATCGTTTGCAACAAAATAATCATGTATTCTTCAATTAATCTGCAAGTTGTTTACAATTTGCCCTTTTACCGACAGCGAGAAGCCGATGAGCCATAAAGCCGCGATTACCATCACCTACTGTTCGCAGTGCAACTGGATGCTGCGCGCCAGCTGGATGGCACAGGAACTGCTGCACAGCTTTAGCACCGATATCGCTTCGGTCACGCTGGTTCCGGGAACCGGCGGGATCTTCGTGGTGGCCGTTGATGATGTGCAAATCTGGGAGCGCAAGCAGGATGGCGGTTTCCCCGACGCGGCGGAGCTCAAGCGCCGGGTGCGCGATGTGTGCTTCCCGGAAAAACCGCTGGGGCACGTGGATAAACCGGCATAATCCTCAGGGAGTATGGGGCTGCATCGTCCTCTCTGAATGTGTATTATGAATGCATCTTTATCGGGGGGAACAGGCGATGGCGGGCAAACGTATTGCGCGGGAAAAAAAGACCATTAGCAGCATGATTGCGCTCTACCAGCGCCGCTGCCCGGATGCCCGCGACGACGCCGAACACTATCAGGCGCTCAACGGCTATGCCGACAAGCGGCTGGATAAGTGCGTATTTGGCGAAGAAAAGCCCGCCTGCAAGCAGTGCCCGGTGCACTGCTATCAGCCCGCGAAACGCGAAGAGATGAAGCAGATTATGCGCTGGGCGGGGCCGCGGATGCTCTGGCGGCACCCGATCCTGACGATTCGCCACCTGATCGATGACAAACGCCCGGTGCCGGAGTTACCGGAAAAGTATCGGCCCAAAAAGCCGCAATAAACTCCCCGGCTCGCGCGGCGCTTAGCCGGGCTACAATTCGTGCGGTCTGTAGCCCGGGTAAGGCGTCAGCCGCGACCCGGGGCTTCGCCGGAACGAGCCGTGGTCTGACTATCGCGAACCGACGTCCAGACAAACGTGATAACGAACAGGACGGTAAACAGCACCACAATGGTCGGCGCCGGGGCGCTGTCGAGATAAAACGACAGCCACACGCCGCCCAGCGAACAGCTTAACGCTATCGCCACCGCCAGCAGCAGGGCGCTGACAAAACGCCGCGTCAGCAGCAGAGCGATCGCCCCCGGCGCTATCAGCAGCGAAATCGACAAAATGATCCCCACCGCTTTCAGCGTCGCCACGATGGTCAGCGCAATCATGCACAGCAGCCCATAATGCAGCAGCCCGCAGCGCAATCCGCTGGCCTTCGCCTGCTGCGGATCAAAGGCGTGCAGCAGAAAATCACGCCACTTAAGCCCGATTATCAGCGCAATCGCCAGCGCGATCAGCGACGTTTGCGCAATATCGCTGGCGGAAATACCCAGCATGTCGCCAAACAGAATATGATCGAGATGGACCTCCGACTGAATCGACACGTACAGCACCAGGCCCGCGCCAAACATCCCGGAAAAGACGATGCCCATGATCGTATCGCGCTTAATGCGGCTGTTATCGTCGAGATAACCGGTGGCGATGGCGCAGAACAACCCGGCGATAAACGCGCCGATGGCGAAGGGGATACCGAGGATATACGCCACCACCACGCCCGGAAAAACCGCGTGGCTCATGGCATCGCCCATCAGCGCCCAGCCCTTGAGCACCAAAAACACCGACAGCAGCGCGCAGGGGACGGCAACGATCGCCGCCACCAGTATGGCGTTGACCATAAAGGAGAACTGGAAAGGTTCAATCAGCGCGCTCAGCATGAGGCCTCCCTGGCGCGGCGACGGCTGGCGAGCAGGCCGTGCTTCGGCGCGAAAACAAAAGCGGCTAAAAACAGCAGCGTCTGGGCGACGACGATAATCCCCCCGGTCGCCCCGTCCAGATAGTAGCTCAGCCACGCGCCGAAAAAGCTGGTCAGGCTGCCAATCGCGACGGCAATCGCCAGCAGGCGCGGGAAGCGGTCGGTCAACAGCCAGGCGGTGGCCCCGGGCGTCACCACCAGGCAAATCACCAGAAACGCGCCGACGGTCTGCAGCGCCGCCACGGTACAGGCCGCCAGCAGGGTAAAGAACAGCAGCTTCAGCGCGGTGGTATTCAGGCCAATGGAACGAGCGTGGTTCTCATCGAAAAAGGTCACCATCAGGTCTTTCCACTTCAGCAGCAGAATCGCCATCGAAATAGAGCCAATCGCCGCCAGCTGGATAATATCCTCCGGGGCGATGGCCAGAATATTGCCGAGAATAATGGTCTGGATATTCACCGAAGTGGGGTTCAGCGACACCATAAACAGGCCAATACCGAAAAAAGAGGAGAAGATCAGGCCGATAATCGCGTCTTCCTTCAGCTTCGAACGCTGGTTAAGAAACAGCATGCTGCCCGCCGCCAGGCCGCCGGAAAGAAACGCCCCCAGCGCGAAGGGCAGACCGAGCATATAAGCGCCCGCCACGCCGGGCACGATGGAGTGGGAGAGGGCGTCGCCAATCAGCGACCAGCCTTTAAGCATCAGGTAGCAGGAGAGAAACGCGCACACCCCGCCCACCAGCGCCGAGACCCACATCGCGTTCAGCATATAGTGATAACCAAACGGCTCCAGTAGCCAGCTCATCTTTCGCCTCCCGCCGCCCGACGGCTGATAAACGGCCGCTCATCGTCGGTGATAATCCGCTCTTCCGCGCCGCTCAGCACCACGTGGCGCAGCACGCCGCTAAACGCCAGTTCGAGGTTTTCGGCGGTAAAGGTGCTTTCCGTCGGGCCGCTGGCCAGCACGGTGCCTTTGACCATCACCGTGTAGTCGCAGAACTCGCTTACCGAGCCGAGGTTATGGGTGGAAACCAGCATGGTGCAGCCTTCGTCGCGCAGTTCCCGCAGCAGCTCGATGATGCGCGCTTCGGTCTGCACGTCGACGCCGGTAAAGGGTTCATCCAGCAGAATGACTTTTCCCTGCTGAGCGATAGCGCGGGCCAGAAACACGCGCTTTTTCTGCCCGCCGGAGAGTTCGCCGATCTGGCGGTGGCGGTACTCGCTCATGCCGACCCGCGCCAGGGCGGCGTCGACAATCTCATGGTCGCGCGGTTTGGCCCGCCGTAGCCAGCCCATATGGCCATAGCGCCCCATCATCACCACATCTTCCACCAGCACCGGGAAGGACCAGTCCACCTCTTCCGCCTGCGGAACGTAGGCGACGAGGTTCTGCCGCAGGGCGCGATTAACCGGCTGACCGAGAATCGCGATATCGCCTTTTCCGACGCGCACAAAGCCCATCAGCGCTTTAAACAGCGTCGATTTTCCCGAGCCGTTCACCCCGACCAGCGCCGCGATGGCGCTGCGCGGGACGCTAAACGAAGCATCGCGCAGCGCGGTATGACCGTTGCGGTAGGTGACGCTGACGTTGTTGACCGCGAGGCCCGGCAGCTCGTGACTCATGCCTGTTTCCTTAGTCCGTCGTTGATGCCCTGGACGATGGTTTGGGTGGTAACGCGCAGCAGGTCGAGATAGGTCGGCACCGGGCCATCGGCGGCGCTCAGAGAGTCGACGTACAGGACGCCGCCGTAGTGGGCGCCGGCCTCCCGGGCCACCTGACGCGCCGGTTTATCAGAGATGGTGCTTTCGCTAAAGATAGTCGGGATCCGCTCTTTCTTCATGGTGTCGATGGTTTTGCGCACCTGCTGCGGGGTGCCCTGCTGGTCGGCGTTTATCGGCCACAGATAGCGCTCCTGGAGGCCGTTATCGCGGGCCAGATAGGAGAACGCGCCCTCGCTGGTCACCAGCCAGCGCTTATCCTGCGGCAGCTTCGCCAGTTCCGCCTTCAGCGGCGCCATGGTCTGGCGGATCTTCTCTTTGTAGGCTTCGGCGTTGTGGCGATAGGCGTCGGCGTTCGCAGGATCGTATTTCACCAGCGCGTCGCGAATATTATCGACGTAGATCAGCGCATTGTCCGCCGACATCCACGCGTGCGGGTTGGGTTTGCCGCTATACGGCCCTTCGCTGATGCCCATCGGCTGAATGCCGTTGCTGACCACCACTTCCGGTACGCCGTTTAAGTGCTGATAAAAGCGGGCGAACCACAGTTCAAGGTTCAGGCCGTTGGCGAGGATCAGCTGCGCGCCCTGCGCGCGTTTGATATCCCCGGGGGTCGGCTGATATTCATGGATCTCGGCCCCCGGTTTGGTGATGGAGCTGACGTCGGCGGCGTCGCCCGCGACGTTTTGCGCCATATCGGCGATCACCGTGAAGGTGGTAATCACTTTAAATTTCTCTTTTGCCTGGACGGGGGCGACGGCCAGCAGCGCCAGCGTGGCGGCAAACATCAGATGCTTCAGGGGTGGCAGGTGCAGCATAAGGTCCCTCACAACGTTGCGGTTAATTAATCATCATTTATAGCCATTGCTATGTTATATAGCACAAGCTATTTATAAATGAAAATAATTCTTATTTAGATGTGAGGCGAATGATTAGCGTGCGAACCCGCGGCGGGAGAGGAAAAGGCCCGGCCACGCGGAAGGCCGGACGCTGAAATCAGGAGAGATCGGCCACCGACTGGCGGGGGATCAGGCGGCCCGCCAGCGTGCGCCCTTCAGGAGAGAAGGTGGGGCGCTCGTCTATCAGGTTGCGGATACGCTGCAGGCAGTTCTCCATCAGCTGCTCCAGCGGCCAGGAGATACAGGTCAGCGGCGGATTGAGCAGCGAGGCGAGGGGAGAATCTTCCAGGCTCAGCAGCGAGACCTCTTGCGGTACGGCAACGTTGAACTCGCGCAGCAGGCGCATCGCTTCGGCGGCGTAGCGGTCCCGTTTCACGATAATCACCGAGTATTTGCTGAAGCTGTTAATCAGCGTCAGCAGCGCCTGTTCAACGTTATCGTTGGCCGCCAGCATCAGCTGCCGGTTAAAAGGGATGGAGTAGTTTTGCAGGACGTTGCGATAGCCTTCGAGCATCTGGCGGCTGGCGTCATCGCTGTCGTTATCAACGAGCAGCGCGATATTGCGATGGCCCTTGCCGATCACGTAGCGGCAGGCGCTTTCGGTGGCAAAAGCGTAGTCGTAGCCCTGATTATTGACCCCGGCAATGCTGAAGCGGTCAAAGGAGATCACGTTGCGCGGCGCATCCGCCGGGACGGCGCCGAGCACCACCACCGCCACGCACTGGCGCTGTAAATCGTCGACGACCGCCGCCTGTTCCGCCGCATCCGTGACGTACTGAACTATCAGGTTTTTATTCAGCCCCTTCAGCGCTAGCGAGAGCATCGGCAGCAGGCGCGCGCCGCTGCTGTCATCGTTCGCCGGGATCACCAGCCCCACGTGATTAGATGTCTGACTGGCGAGGTTTTGCGCGGCAAAGCTCGGGCGGTAGTTAAGTTCCTCTACCGCGCGCAGCACCGCTTCCCGGCTCTCTTCGCGCACGCCCCGCGTGCCGGTCAGCACGCGGGATACCGTCGCTCGGGAGACATTCGCTAATCTTGAAACATCATCAATGGTTGGCATGGCATTTTCTGTCTGAATATTTTCGCCTAGCTTAGCATACCTGCTGAAAAAAGTGTCTACCGCCGACCGGCTTCAGCGTCGGCCAGAACCGGCAGCCAGGCCGCGCCGCGTACGCCGCTGGCGTCGCCGAAGCGGGCCTGTTTGATCTGCGTTCGGCAGCTGTCGGAAAAGAGATACGGGACAATCGCCGACGGCAGCTGCTCATAGATTTGCCCGACGTTGGAGAGCCCGCCGCCCAGTACAATCACCTGCGGATCGAGGATATTGATTACCGACGCCAGGCTACGGCCGAAAGCGTCAATAAAATGCCGCCAGTGGGCCAGCGCCTGCGGTTCGCCGTTTTGCGCGGCGGCGATAATCGCTTCCGCAGGCGCCTGCTCGCCGTAGCGGCGGGCAAAGCCGGTACCGGAGATAAAGCTTTCGATGCAGTTCTCTTTGCCGCAGTAGCAGGGCTGCGCCGGGCCGTCGCGCTCGGGGCAATAGCCCGGCAGAGGATTGTGTCCCCATTCGCCAGCGATGGCGTTAGGCCCGCTGAGCAGCCGTTGGTTCACCGCGACGCCGCCGCCGCAGCCGGTACCGATGATAACGCCGAATACGGTCGTTGCCCCCGCGCCCGCGCCGTCTACCGCCTCAGAGAGGGTGAAGCAGTCGGCATCGTTCGCCATCCATACCGGTTGACCGAGCTCCCGCATCAGGTCATGACGCAGGTCGTGGCCGTTGAGCACCAGACAGTTACAGTTTTTAATCAGGCCGCTTTGCGGGTCGATAGCCCCCGGCAGGCCGATGCCCAGAGTAAACGGCCGTTCGCTCCAGTCGCGGACGGTCGCAATCAGTCCGAGCAGCTGCTGCATAAACGCCTGATAGCTCTCTTTATGCGTCGGACGGCGCTGGCGATAGACGCATTCGCCCGCCGCGTTGAGCAGGACGGCTTCCATTTTGGTGCCGCCAATGTCTAAACCCAGATGTAGCATGGTTGTCCTTAATTGTGGTCGACGGTTTCCCGGGCCGCTACGCGTGCAGTCCAGGTAGCCCGGCTAAGCGCAGCGCGAGCCGGGAAGTCAGTCAGCCAGGTGACATGAGAATCTACCGTTTTCCCGGGTTGCGGCGTCAACGCCTTACCCGGGCTACGTCATCTCCTCTCCCCCGGGGAGGGGGAACTCTACGCGTGCAGCGGTCGCGAGCGGTAAATGGCGATCAGTTCGCCGATCAGCTCTTTCGCCAGAATCGAGGTCATCAGATGATCCTGAGCGTGAACCATCACCAGAGTCATTTTGGTTTTACCCTCGCCTTCGTCGGCCTCAATCAGCTGGGTCTGTACCAAATGCGCCTCGCGGGCAAAATGCGCCGCTTCTTTCATTTTTTCGTCGGCGGCGGCGAAATCACCCGCTTTAGCACAGCTCAGCGCTTCGTAACAGAGACTACGCGACTGCCCGGCGTTGATGATGATACCCATTACCTGTTCTTCTAATTCCATGACAAACCTCTGAATAGTATGAATTATGCGGACTGCGGCGCGCTTTCGGCCTGGGCCGCCGCGTTAGCGTGCTCCTGCTCCAGCAGCTGTTTTTCGTAGGCTTTGAGGAACGGCAGATACATCACCATCGCCGTCGCCATGCAAATCAGGCACATGATCACCGGGCTAAAGCTCCAGTTCGCCGCCCACGAGGCGCCGATAGGGGCCGGCGTCGTCCACGGCGTCATCGACACCACGCGGCTCACCAGGTCCAGCTTCAGCGCAAAGTAGGCCAGGGTTGCGTTGATCATCGGCACCAGCACGAACGGCAGGAAGAACAGCGGATTCATAATGATCGGCGCGCCGAACAGAATCGGTTCGTTGATGTTAAATACGCCCGGCACCACGCCCATCCGGCCAATCGTCCGCAGATGTACCGCCTTACTGCGCAGCAGCATCAAAGCCAGCGGCAGGGTGGAGCCGACGCCGCCGATCAGCAGATAGTGATCCCAGAAGCCCTGGACATAGATATGCGGAATCGCGGTGCCTGCGGCCATCGCCGCCTGGTTGATCGACAGGTTCGCCATCCAGAACGGATTCATAATCCCGGTGACGATCAGCGCCCCGTGAATGCCGGCAAACCACAGCACCTGGCACACCAGCACCGACAGCAGAATCGCCGGTAGGGTATCGGACGCCGCCACCAGCGGTTTCACCAGCGACATGATCGCTTCCGGGATGATCATGCCCAGCTGCGCTTCGATAAACAGATTCAGCGGATGCAGCGTCAGCACGATCGCCAGCACCGGGATCAGGATCTCAAACGAGCGCGCCACGCCCGCCGGCACTTCAGGCGGCAGACGGATCGTAATATTGTGGCGCTTGAGGAAGGCGTACAGCTCGGTAGAGTAAATCGCCACCAGAATTGCGGTGAAGATCCCCTGGCCGGAGAAGTAGGCGGTGGAGATCTGGCCATCTTTCAGCGGCGCGGCCACCAGCAGGAACGACATCAGCGACAGCATCCCGGCGGTCAGCGAGTCCAGATTGTGGTGCTTCGCCAGGCTGGCGGCGATCCCGACGGCGATAAACAGCGTCATCACCCCCATGCTGAAGTTAAACGGCAGCATCAGCGCATCGCGATGATCGAGCGAAAATTGCAGCCAGGCGCGGGCAAAGCCCCACGTCGTATCCGGGGAAAACGGCGGGAAGATAAAGACCAGCAAAAACGAGCCGACGATCATAAAGGGCAGGGCGGTAATAAAACCGTCGCGGATGGAGGTGACGTATTTTTGTTGGCCGATCGCCCCCGCCATAGGCGTGATCTTCTGTTCAATCACGGCGATCAGCTTCGCGTACAGAGAGCTCATGATCTTTCCTTAGTTTTTGTTATCGATAAGGGAAAGCGCGAAATCCAGTACGGCGCCGCCTTTCTGCATGCCGTAATCCATCATGTTGATGGGTTCCACGCGGATACCGTATTTATCAGCCTGCTTTTGCAGATCTTTCTGCATGTATTTCACCTGCGGCCCCAGCAGGACCACCTGGTAATGGCCGACCTGTTGATCGAATTCCGCGACGCCAAAGGCGTTGATCTCCACCGGCAGACCGCGCTGCTCGGCTTCGGCGATCATTTTTTTCACCAGCAGGCTGGTGGACATGCCCGCGGAACAGCACAACATTATCTTTTTCATATATCGCTCCTGATGAGATGGATGCGCCGACTATAGTCATAACGGATATAAAACGGAAAGCGCTTTCCGTTTGTGGATTTATTTATTGTGACCACGATCACCTATGGCGGGCTTTTACTTTACCCGGGAGTGCGCGATCATCCTGGCGACACCTCTATTCTTAAAGGCAGGATTATGAACATTCAGTTGATGAATGTTGCCGTCGATATCATCGAGCAGCGGCTGGCGCCGCTGGCCAACGTTCTGACGCGCAATAACCACATTACGGCGATGCGCGACAGCTTTGCGCTGGCGATGCCGTTTGTGATTGTGGGAAGTTTGCTGGTGCCGATTTTGTTTCCGCCCGTTTCCATTAACGGCGCATCGGCTTTCGGCCAGTTCTATTTCCAGCTGCGGCCCATTCTGCTGCCAACCTTTGAATTGACTATCGGGCTGGTGGCGCTGATTGTGGCCTTCGGCGCCAGCGCCAGCCTTGCCAAGCAGTACCGGCTGCCGGAGCGGCTCTGCGGGCTGACCGGCTGCCTGGCGTTTTTGCTGTTTATCGGCTTTCGCGACAACGGCGCGACCAATATTTTCCTCGGCGGAATGGGGATTTTTACCGCGCTGATTTCAAGCACTTACTCTATTGAAATCGTGCGCTTTTTCTATAAGAAAGGCTGGTGCATCCGCTTGCCGGAAGAGGTGCCGGTGATGACCCGCAACGGCTTTCAGCTGCTGATCCCGCTGCTGGTGGTGATGCTCTCTATTAGCGTCATCAACGCGCTGCTGCTGCAGAGCACCGGGCGCATTTTACCGGAGCTGATTAGCGAAGCGGTGCGGCCGCTGGTGGTGGCCTCCGATACCCTAACTGCGGTATTAATTTCTTTATTTATCTGCAACCTGCTTTGGTTTGTCGGCATTCACGGCGCGCTGATTATCACCGGGATTATGAACCCGTTCTGGATGACCTATCTGTTTGAAAACCAGCAGGCGCTGGCCGCCGGTTCCGCTACGCTGCCGCATATCTACCTGCAGGGATTCTGGGATTTCTACCTGCTGATCGGCGGTATCGGCTCGACGCTGCCGCTGGTGTTTATGGCGATGCGCAGCCGTTCGCGGCAGCTGAAAAGCGTGGGGAAAATTGGCCTGCTGCCCTCGCTGTTTAACATCAATGAGCCGATATTGTTCGGCTTTCCGATTATCATGAACCCGGTTTTCCTGCTGCCGTTTCTTTTTGTGCCGCTGATAAATGCCTGTATCGCCTGGTATTTAACCCATCTTGGGGTTCTCGATCGGGCGGTGGCGATGCTGCCGTGGTCGATGCCGGCGCCGCTCGGCGCGGCGTGGTCAGCCAACGGCAGCTGGAAAAACCTCTGCATGTGCCTGTTCGCCATTTTTAATGCCTGGATGCTCTATCGCCCGTTCTTCAAGGTCTATGAACGGCAGCTCGCCGATGCCGAACGCTAAGCTTTTCGCCTGCCTGCCACAGCCCGCCGCGCGCGGGCTTTTTTATTTCCGCTTAAAGACGTGATCTAAATCACGAATATTTGCCCGCTATCGTTAAATTTGTGAACTCATCCGGCAATTACGGAAAGCGTTTTCCATTAACGGATGTACATTTCCAGTTTTGATCCGTAAATTTCCTCCCGTTCTCAGGCAGTGTTAATAAAAAAATAACCAAGGATAAAAAATGATCAGGCTAAATCATTCAATACCTCTGTCTTTACTCGCCCTCGCGGTGATGAGCGACTGCGCCATCGCCGATCCGAAGTACGATTTTATGCTCCACGGCTATATCCGTTCGGGGATCCTCGCCAACGCCGACGGTAACCGCGCCGACTCCGTTGGCCTGATGCCGGACGGCAAGTGGCGTCTGGGCAACGAAGAGGACACCAAGATCGAACTGATCCCGACGGTGACGTTAACCTCGGACAGCGGCGTGGTGGCTAAAGTCCAGGCCAACATTACCCATCAGTCGAAATGCACCTCAGACTGGAACTGTCAGGATGACGACGGGCATGATGTGCAGTTCCGTGAAGGTTTTGCCGAACTGTCAAACCTCGACTTCGCCCCGGAAATGACCTTCTGGGCCGGTAAGCGCTACAGCAGCTCCAACACCTCCAGCCACCAGTTCGACTGGGAGTACATTCAGTACAACGGTACCGGCGGCGGCTTCGACAACATGGATCTCGGCTTCGCGCGCTTCGATGCCGGGGTTTACGCCTTCTCGCCGACGGATGAAACCAAAGCCTACCCGGTCGATAAAGGCGATCAGGGCTATCCGGATGACTACTCGCTCAACCTGTGGCTGAAAAAGATCGGCGGCACCGGCTTCGATCTTGAGCTGATTGGCCACCACATGAACCGCAACGAGAAGCACCCGACCTCGGCGGAGAAGGGCTACGGCGTGACCGGCGTTTACAACTTTGACGGCTTTTACGGCCTGACCGGCGGCTACTCTCGCGTGGTCTTCCAGTACGGGCGCGGCCTGGCGGCGGGGGACTCGCTGGGTAAAAACGGCTGGGGCTGGGCAAACCTCGACGATACCCAGTCCTGGCGCGTGGTGCTGGATAACATGGCCTCGCTCGGCGACTGGGAAATCTCCACGTTCGCCTACTATCAGAAAGACAAAAACTACCGCTGGTGGACGGAAGACGCCGAAGGCTGGGGGCGCACCAGCTGGGTGGCGGGGATTCGCCCGTACCAGCAGATCACCAAAAACTTCGCCATGCAGTACGAGCTGGGCTACGAATATCTCGACGATAAAAACTACAAAGGCGTGGACGGCAAAGGCAAAGGCGGCCTGACTAAAGTGACCATCGCGCCGACCCTGACCTTTGATTCCGGCTTCTGGACTCGCCCGCAGCTGCGCTTCTTCGTGACTTACGCGAAGTGGGATAAAGGGGTATCCGACGCGCTGGACGGCAACTACGACTGGAGCACCAATACCCTTTCCGCCGGTAGCTACTCGCGCAGCGGCGACACCGATACGCTGAATTTCGGCGTGCAGGCCGAAGTCTGGTTCTAAGGAGAGATAACGATGATTAAGCCGGTGAAAAAACTGATGCTCGTCGCGCTGCTTTCGGCGCTGGGAAGCGCAGGCGCGATGGCCGCGGAGCAGTCGCACTTTGAACACTTTATTACCCGCGACGGCGCAACGTTAAAAGATGGCGACAAGGTGTTCCGCTTTGCGGGCATTCATGCGCCGGAACTGCACCGTATCGAGGACGATGCGCGCGGTACCTGCAAGGCCGACTCGCGCGGCTGGGGGCAATACTTCCGCTGGCCGACGGCGGAGGAACAGGAAAACTGGATTAAAGCGCTCGTGCAAACCGGCGCCAGGGCGCAGCGGGTATACGTGCTCTCGGTGCAGCAGACGTTTGACGAGGCCTGCGGTCGCGAAACCCATATTCTGGCCCCGGAAACCGCCGACGGCATGCCGCGCCTGAACGAAAAGGCGATGCGGGTGTACGACAACATGATCGCCGAGGCGGACAAACAGGGGCTGCGCCTGATTCTGCCGTTTATCGATCACTGGTGGTGGTGGGGCGGTCGCGAGCAGCTGGCGGCGTTCTACCACGAAAAGCCGGAGGATTTTTACCGTACCGACAGTAAAACCTTCAAGGCCTATCTGGACGTGATTCGTCAGGTTATCACCCGTACCAACAGCGTGACCGGGCGCCCTTACTATGACGAAAAAGCGATTATGGCCTGGGAGACCGGCAACGAGCTGGAGGATACCAACGCGGCGTTCCTTCAGCAGACCGCCGCATGGATCAAAGAGTGGGCGCCGCACCAGCTGGTGGTGGATGGCACCTATAAGAAAATTAATGCGTTTGCGCTTAACGATCCCCATGTCGATATCGTCAGCAACCATTACTACACCAATGCCGATAACAACCATCCCGAACAGGTGAAAAAAGACCTGACGGCGGCAGCGGGTAAGAAAGTCTACATGGTGGGCGAATTTGGCCTGCTGGACGCGCAGCAGCTTAACGCCATTATGCAGTCGATCGTCCATAGCGAAGTCAACGGCGCGCAGGCGGCGGGCGGTTTAATCTGGGGCTTCCGCGGTCATCGTCACGACGGCGGCTTCTACTGGCACAAAGAGTCCACCGGCCACTACAGCTACCATCTGCCGGGCTTCCCGGTCGAAGGTAAGGCCAACCAGGAGATGGAGGTGGTCGACCTGGTGCGCACCGCCGCCGCGCAGATGAACGGGCAGGAGAAAGCGCCGCCGCTGCCGAAACCTGACGCGCCGACGCTGCGGCCGACGGACTCACCGTTTGCGATCAACTGGCTGGGGGCGGCGGTAGGGCGCGCCTATGATGTTGAGCGCGCTGATTCGCCATCCGGGCCGTGGAAGGTCGTGGGGCGCGACATTTCCGACGGCGTTAACGAGTGGAACCCGCAGACGATGGATCTGTTCCGCGATGACTATCGCAGTCTGCGGCTGGGGAATACGTACTATTACCGCGTCATCGCTAAAAACGAGAGCGGCAGTTCATCGCCTTCGAACGTGATTAGCGTGAAGCATACTCAGGCGAATCAGGCGCCGGTAGTGGCGCTGGCGGAGACGCTCACCACCAGCCAGGACCAGGGCGTGCAGCTCAGCGCGAGCTGGCGCGATGACGCCCTCCCGGACCGCAACGTGACGGTGAGCTGGAGCAACGGCGGCAGCGCGCAGGCCCACTTCTGCGCGACGGATAAAGCCGAAACCCGCGCCTGGTTCAGCGCCCCCGGTGAATACGCGCTGACTTTTAGCGCCGATGACGGCCTGCTCAAAAGCAGCAAAACCGTTAAGGTCACGGTGACGGAAGCCGTCGGTAAAGTCCCCGCCGACTACTGCCGTTTTGGCGGCGGGGTATTGAACGTGACCGATGGCAAGATTGCGGCGGCGAAAAGCGAAAAAGACGCGCTGGCGATTGGCGACGACGGCTTCCTCGGGCCGTTCGCCAACGACGGGGATAAGGTCAGCTGGCAGGTTTCCGCGCCGTGGGCCGGCAAGTATCAGCTGCGGGTGACGTTCAGCGGCAAATGGGGCGGCAAGAAAAACTCGTTTATCGTCAACGACGGCGCGCCAATCGCGGTTGAATTCCCGCAGACCGATGAGCAGGGCCAGCAGCTGCTGGTGCCGGTTGAGCTGAAGGCCGGCGATAACCGCATCGACTTCGGTAAATTCGCCGGCGACTGGGGCTACATGTTTATCAAATCGATTGAAGTGGTTGCAGAGTAGTGCTTATTGGCTGCGCCCGTTGGGTGCGGCCTTTTTTAACTTACAGGAGGCGTTATGACCCGGTATCAGTTTCCGGAAGGCTTTTTATGGGGCGCGGCGGCATCCGGTCCGCAAACGGAAGGGATAAGCAACAAGCCGCACCGTTCTATTTGGGATAGCTGGTTTGCCGAACAGCCGGAACGTTTTTATCAGCAGATTGGGCCGCAAACCGTTTGCGACACCTATCATCAGTATCCCCAGGACGTGGCGTTGATGAAGCGGACCGGGTTCAACTCCTTCCGCACGTCGATTCAGTGGTCGCGGCTGATTGACGACTTCGAAACCGGCGCGCCCAATGCGGACGCGGTGCGTTTCTATCATGCCTACCTTGATGAGATGATTGAAAACGGCATCGAGCCGATGATCAACCTCTATCATTTTGACATGCCGGAAGCGCTGCAAAAGCAGTACGGCGGCTTTGAGTCGGCGCACGTGACCGATCTCTTCGCGCGTTTTGCCCGTACCGCTTTTGAGCTATTCGGTCACAAGGTGAAATACTGGATTACCTTCAACGAGCCGATTGTGCCGGTTGAGGGCGGCTACCTGTACGACTTCCACTATCCCTGCAAGAAAGACGGCAGGCTGGCGGCGCAGGTGGCGTTTAACATTATGCTGGCCCACGCCAAAGCGGTGCGCGAGTTTCGCGCGCTGGCGCTGGAAAGCGAGATTGGCGTGGTGCTGAATCTGACGCCGTCCTATACCCGCAACGACAGCGCGGAAGACCAAAAAGCGGCGTGGTATGCGGATCTGTTCTTCAACCGCAGCTTCCTCGATCCGCTGGTGAAGCATCAGTTCCCGAAAGCGCTGTGCGAAATTCTGGCCGCGCACGACTGCCTGCCGGAGGTGACAAAAGCCGACGTGGAGCTGATTACCGGATCGCGCGTCGATTTTCTCGGCGTTAACTATTACGTTCCGCGCCGGGTGAAGGCGCGCGAAAGCGACTATACGCTGGACTATTTCACCCCGGAGTTCTATTTCGAAAACTACGTGAATCCGCAAGGGCGCTTTAATCCTTATCGCGATAATAATGAGATTCTGCCGCAGGCGATTTATGACATTGCCGCCAATATTCGCGATAACTACGGCAATATAAAGTGGTTCCTCGCGGAAATCGGTATTGCGATGGATATTGAGTCGGAAGGCGAACCCGGCGCAGACGGGGTGATTGACGATTCGTTCCGCATCGGCCTGATGGAAGAGCATCTGGTGCAGCTGCATCGCGCGATAGCCGACGGCGCGAACTGCTTTGGCGTGCATCAGTGGACCTTTATCGATAACTGGTCGTGGATTAACTCGTTCAAGCGCCGCTACGGTTTCTGGCGGCTCGACCTGCAAACCGGAGAGCGGCAGATAAAGCGCAACGCGCTGTGGTTTGCCGAACTGGCGACCAGCAACGGCTTCAGTTCTGATAAATAGCTCGGCAAAATCCCCCGGAGGCGGCGCTTGACGCGCCTGTCCGGGCTACCAAACCGCACGAACTTGTAGCCCGGACAGATGCGCAGCATCGCCTCCGGGAAACCGTACCTACCGGGGCTTCGAGGTCCCCGCCGTCTGCGGACAGGTAGCCCGGCTAAGGCGTCAGCCGCGAGCCGGGGATTACCGGCGCTATTTTTTCATTTCCGCCAGCGAGCCTATCCAGTTCATCGCCAGCTGCGGCCACTCGGCGGCGGGCAGGCCCCGGGTCCCGCGAATGCCAAATCCGTGTTTCCCCTCGGCGAACAGATGCAGCTCGGTCGGCACCTGCTGCGCGCGCAGGGCGTTAAACATCACCAGCGCGTTATCCACCGGCACGGAAGGATCGTCCACCGCGTGGAAAATAAAGGTCGGCGGCGTTTGCGGCGTGACGTTCTGCTCCGGTGAATAGCGGTGCTGCCGCTCTGCCGTCGCCGTTTCGCCAATCAATGCCTTGCGCGATCCGGGATGGGCAATCGCCGGATCCATGGAAATAACCGGATAGCCGAGCACCGCGAAGTCCGGCCGCGCGCTCTGCTGGTCAACCGCGTCCACGGCGGCGTAAGCCGGTTCGCTATAGCGGGTCTCCAGGCTTGCCGCCACGTGTCCCCCGGCGGAAAAGCCCATAATGCCGATTTTTTGCGGGTCGATATGCCACTCGGCGGCCCGCGCCCGCAGGGTACGCAGCGCGCGCTGCGCATCGGCCAACGGCGCCTCGCTGCCTTCCGCGTGACCGTCCGCCGGCATCCGGTAGGTCATCACAAACAGGGTATAGCCCCGGGCGTTAAATACCGGGGCGAGATCGCTGCCCTCTTTATCCAATACCACTCGCTGGTAAGAGCCGCCCGGCGTCACCAGCAGCGCGATACCGTTGGGCTTCTCCGGCGCGTAAACGGTAATTGTCGGAGCGCGAACGCCGGTGACCGCGCGATCGGGCAGCGAGGGATCTTTGCTGCGCTCCACCAACGATTCGCTCGCCGGGCTGTTTTTCGCGCCGGGCGCTTCACCGCCGGGCCAGACGGAAAAGGTGGGAAGAGAGGAAAATGCAGCCTGAGAAGCCAAAAGCAAAGCGATGGCGGCGGCCAGAGGTAAACGCGTCATAAGCATCTCCATTAAGGAAAAGGCTTATTTATCATTCATCAGGAACGGGTAAAGCGAGTTGTCTCACAGAACGCTGTTTCATTAAAATCAAAATGAAACAGCGTTCTGAAGATGTGCCTACTGCAGCTGGTCTTTATTAATACCCAACCGTTTCATGCGCGAAAGCAGCGTCGTGCGCTTTAATCCCAGACGCTGGGCCGCGCCCTTCGGTCCGGCGACCACGCCGTTGCTCTCTTTCAGCACCCGGACAATCAGCTGGTATTCGTCTTCCCCTTCCTCCGGCAGCACTTCCGCCGCCAGCGGCTCCGTCTCGATACTCATTTCCGGTAAGGAGAGCTGCAGCACGCTGCCGCGGGTCAGCAGCACCGCGCGCTCAATGACGTTCTCCAGTTCGCGCACGTTACCCGGCCACTCCATGCGGCTGAGCAGGCGCAGCGTTTCCGCCGGAATGCTGTCAATGTTGCGCCCGAGACGGCGGGCAATTTTAAAGGTGAAGGCCTTCACCAGCAGGGGAATATCCTCCGGCCGCTCGCGCAGGGGAGGCAGGTGGATCGGGAAGACGTTCAGCCGATAGTAGAGATCGCTGCGAAACTCGCGATCGGCGACCATCTGTTTAAGATCGCGGTTGGTGGCGGCGATCAGGCGCACGTCGGTGTGAATCAGCTTATTGCTGCCGAGACGCTCGAACTCCTGCTCCTGCAACACGCGCAGCAGTTTCGGCTGTAGTTCAATCGGCATATCGCCCACTTCATCGAGAAACAGCGAGCTTTTGTCCGCCAGTTCGAAACGGCCGATACGCTGGGCGCTGGCGCCGGTGAAAGCGCCGCGCTCGTGGCCAAACAGGTCGCTTTCCAGCAGCCCGGCAGGCATCGCCGCGCAGTTCATTTTGACCATCCTGCGGCTATTGCGGCCGCTCAGGTTATGAATAGCGCGGGCAATCAGCTCCTTACCGGTGCCGGTTTCGCCGAGGATCAGCACCGTACTGTCGCTCTGCGCCACCATCTCCACCTGCTTGAGCACGCTGTTCATGGCCTCGCTGCGGCCAATGATTTCGCCAAACTCGCTCTCAACGTTGTTGAGCTGTTCGGTCAGGGCGAGGTTCTCATCGACCAGCCGCTCTTTCAGCCGCTGAATCTCGCGGTAGGCGAGGGCGTTGTCGATGGCGATCGAGACGCGCTCGGCGATTTGCCGCAGCAGCTTGAGGTTGGTGGTGGTGAAGACTTTTTCATCGCACTGCGCCAGCTTCAGCACCCCAAGCAAAGTATTACCGGACATCAACGGCAGCAGGCACAGGGTCTGGATTTTGTTATCCCACATCTCGAAAAGCATTTTTTCGTACGGCGCCAGCGGGTCGTGCTCGTGGAGATTGAGCAGCAGCATCTCTTTGCTTTTGAATACCCGCTCGGTCAGGGTACCGGCTTCGTCCACTTCGCTCTGGTCATGTACCGGGTGGCTGGCGTCGAGGTAGTGGGTGGAGTAGATATTGAGCTTACCTTTGCGGTTGCTGCGCAGTACCACGCTGATGGCGTCGATGCGGAAGTAGCGGTGGATCTCTTTGGCTACTTCGCTGACCAGCTCATCGATATCCAGCCGCGAGAGCACCGCGTTGGTGATCGCCACCAGGATGCGGAAGTTATCGCGTTCCCGGCACAGCAGGTCGTAATCAACGTTGTTGCTGACCCGGCTTTGGATCTGTTCGGTGACCACGGCAACGATTTGCGTAAAGGTGTGCAGCCGCTGGTACTCTTTTTCGGTCCACGGCCGGTTGTCGTCGCGAATAAATTCGCAGCCGCCGAAAATACGCCCTTCCGCCGCCAGCGGCAGCAGGCAGTAATAGCCAAAGGTGGGGTAGAGTCCGCTGCCGGCGAGCTGCGGCCAGGTTTCGGCAAAGGTGGCGCTATCGCAATGCAGCGCATCCGGGCGCGAGAGCAGGCGTCGAACCGGGCCGTTGGCGAGGACGGTTTCATCCTCGTAGCTCACCGGCTGTCCCGCGTCGTCGCAGGCGTGCCGGACCGCGCGATGGTTGCCGGAATGCCACAGAATAATCGCCGCCCGGTCGGCGAGCGCGGACTGCTGCACCAGGCCGGTCAGCGTCTCGCTCAGCGCGGCCAGGTCCGGCTGCTGTAATAAAATGCGGGTGATATCAAACAGACCCTGCTGCCCAAGATCGCCCATCGGTGTATACGACATTGCTTAAGTCCAAAAGCGCCGCAAAGCGGCGCAGAAGAAAGTGATGACACAAATAATAGTCTGTTAATAAAGCGGTTGTGACCGCCATTAACCCATCCGTGGGTGCCCGCTGGTTTGGGCTGGGTAATCATGCTGGCTTTTCCCGGCTCGCGCTGCGCTTAGCCGGGCTACAGGTGGGCGCAGTGTTGTAGCCCGGATAAGGCGTTAGCCGCAATCCGGGGGCCCGCCCCGTTAACAAATTCTCGGCAGCGGCTCGGCGTGAGGAAGATCCAGCGTGCGCTTCACGCCGTACAGACCGACAGAGCGCACGCCCGCGCGCGGCACAACCTCGCCGATTATCGCCGCATCGCGGCCTAATGGATGAGACCGTAAATGCGCAAGTACGCTTTCCGCCGCCTCGCGGGCAACGGCGATCAGCAGCTTGCCCTCGTTGGCGAAATTAAGCGCGTCCAGCCCCAGCAGCTCGCACACGCCGCGTACGGTATCGTTCACCGGCAGCTTATTCTCGTGCAGTTCAATCCCGCAGCCGCTGGCGGCGGCAAACTCATGGGCCACCGCGTTAACGCCGCCGCGGGTGGCATCGCGCAGGGCTTTCACGCCAGCAACGTCGCGCAGCGTCTGAATCAAGGGCGTCAGCACCGCGCAGTCGCTGGACAGCGCGCCGTCAAGCCCCATCTGTTCGCGCAGGTTGAGGATCGTTGCCCCGTGATCGCCAAGCGTGCCGCTGACCAGCAGCACGTCTCCCGCGCTAATCTGCTGCGCCCCCCAGCGAATACCGGTAGGGATGACGCCGATCCCGGCGGTATTGATAAACAGCTTATCCGCCGCCCCGCGCGGCACCACTTTGGTATCGCCGGTGACAATGGCGATGCCGGCCTCCCGCGCGGTCTGCGCCATGCTGTTCACCACCGCTTCGAGGGTGGCCATCTCCAGCCCCTCTTCGAGAATAAACCCGCACGAGAGATAGCGCGGCAGCGCGCCGCTCACCGCCACATCGTTGGCCGTGCCGCAGACCGCCAGCTTGCCGATGTTGCCGCCTGGGAAAAACAGCGGATCGATGACGTAGCTGTCGGTGGAGAAGGCGAGCCTGTCGCCCTGCGCGCTAAGCTGGGCGAGATCGAGACGCGCCTGATCTTCCTGCTCCGCCAGCCAGGGGTTGGCGAAAGCCTGCATAAACAGGTCGCCGATCAGCTGCTGCATCGCCTGACCGCCGCTACCGTGGGCTAACTGAACGCTTTTCATGCTTCGATTTCCTGACTGCGATATTGATACCAGGCGGCGCAGGCGCCTTCCGATGAGACCATCAGCGCGCCGAACGCGCTCTGCGGGTTGCAGGTATTGCCGAATAGCGGGCACTGGTGCGGTTTGCAGCGGCCGGTCAGCACCTCGCCGCAGCGGGCGCGCGGGTCGTCGCAGACCCGCTGCGGCGCCGGGCGGAAATGCGCTTCGGCGTCGAAACGCTGATACGCGGCCGTCAGATGCACGCCGGAGTCGTTAATCACCCCCAGACCGCGCCACTCGCTATCGCCGCTAAGGCAAAACACCTCGGCGATGGCCGACTGCGCCAGCGGGTTGCCCGCATCGGGCACCACCCGGCGATACTGGTTCTCCACGTCGCTGTGCCGCGCTATTGTCTGCTCAACCAGCATCACCGCGCCTTGCAGTAGATCAAGCGGTTCGAATCCTGCCACCACTAAAGGACGATGATAGTCGCTGGCGATAAATCCGTAGGAGTCGGTGCCAATCACCATGCTGACGTGACCGGGGGCGAGAAACGCGTCGATACCGTTATCCGGCTGGTCGAGCAGGCTGCGCAGGGTCGGCAGCAGGGTGATGTGCTGGCAGAAAAAATAGAAGTTGGCGACGCCGCGCTCGCGGGCCTGGCGCAGGGTCAGGGCGGTGGCGGGCATCGTCGTTTCAAAACCAAGGCCGAAGAACACCACTTCACGCTCGGGGTGCTGCTGCGCCAGCTTCAGGGCGTCCATCGGCGAATAGACGATGCGGACGTCGGCGCCGCGCGATTTAGCCTGCAGCAGCGAGCCATTTTTTCCCGGCACGCGCATGGCGTCGCCAAAGGTGCAGAAAATCACCCCCGGACGGCTGGCGATATCGATACAGGCGTCGATGCGCCCCATCGGCAGCACGCACACCGGGCAGCCGGGGCCGTGAATAAACTCGATATTTTCCGGCAGCAGCTGGTCGAGACCAAATTTAAAAATGGCGTGGGTATGACCGCCGCACACTTCCATAATGCGCAGCGGACGTTCGGCGGTATGCGGCAGCAGGCGCGCGCGCTGCCGGAGGTGTTCCACCAGCTGCATCACCTGTTCCGGGGCGCGGTATTCATCGACATAGCGCATTTACCGCTCCTCGCCGTACAGCAGCGCGCCGACGTCCGGCTCGACTTCAAACATATTTTGCAGCGCCTCGAGGGTATCGCGGGCTTCGGCTTCGTTAATCACGCTCATGGCGAAACCCACGTGGACCAGCACCCACTGGCCGAGACGCGGCTGGCCGCGATCGTCAACCGCGCCCACCAGGGTCAGGTCGACTTCGCGCTGAATGCCGCACACTTCGACCTTCGCCAGATTGCCGTCAATGGCGCAGATTTGTCCGGGAATGCCTATGCACATTGTTGCGTCTCCAGCCAGCTAAGCCACTGGTCCATGCCTTCGCCGCTGGTGGCGGAAAGCAGGATGATGTCAATATCCGGGTTCACCTCGCGGGCGCAGGCCAGACACTTTTCCACGTCAAAGTTGAGATACGGCAGCAGGTCGACCTTGTTAAGCAGCATCAGGCTGGCGGCGGCGAACATATGCGGATACTTCAGCGGCTTGTCTTCGCCTTCGGTTACCGACAGCACCGCCACTTTATGACGTTCGCCGAGGTCAAAGCTCGCCGGACACACCAGGTTACCGACGTTTTCGATAAACAGGATCCCGTGGTCATCCAGCGGCAGGCGCGGCGCGGCGTCGGCGATCATCTGCGCGTCGAGATGGCAGCCTTTGCCGGTGTTGACCTGAATCGCCGGGGTGCCGGTGGCGCGGATGCGCGCGGCGTCGTTCACCGTTTGCTGATCGCCTTCAATGACCGCGCAGGCGGTTTTCTCTTTCAGCCGCAGCAGGGTTTCCGTCAGCAGGGTGGTTTTGCCGGAGCCGGGGCTGGAGACCAGATTCAGCACCAGCTGGTTTTTAGCGGCGAAGCGCGCGCGGTTGCGGGCGGCCAGACGGTTGTTTTTATCCAGCACGTCGATTTCCACTTCCAGCATCCGCCGCTGGCTCTGGCCCGGCGCATGGGTACCCGCCTCGCCGTGACCGTAGTGCAGGTCGCCAGCCTCCGAGCGGGTGGGGGAAAAGTTATCGGTTTTCACGCCGGTAATGTTCATCATCTGGCGCGGGGCGGGCGCGAAGGGGGCGCTGCGAAACGCCGAATGCGGGTTATGCTCGTCGCCTTCTATATAAAGGTTGCCTTCACCGCAGCCGCAGGTTGTACACATAATCTTATTACTCCACTTCTAGTCGCTGAATCTGTAAGCCGTCATCCGCCACGATTTGCAGCCGGTCGCTCTGACACTGCGGGCAGCGGCGCACGTGCTGGGAGATGAGATGCACGTACTGCTGGCAGGATTCACACCAGCATTCAGCCTGTTGTTCGGCGATATGCAGTTCGCAGCCCTCCGCCAGCGTGCCGCGGCACACCAGCTCAAAGCAGAAGGTCAGCGCGCTGGCCTCCACGCAGGAAAACGCCCCGACCTTCAGCCACACGCCGGTCACCCGACGCGCGCCGGCCTGCAGCGCCTGCTGTTCGATAATTTCCAGCGCCCGCTGGCTAAGAGTGATTTCGTGCATGGTGCCTCCGTATCGCGATGGTCCTTTAATGCAATAACGATGCCAGGTCATAGGTAATGTCACGAAAATGTCGATGACACGCTGCAGACGTCGTCATCGACATGTCTTTCTACCTCCCGAAATTTTATAAAGATGTTTAAAATCAATTAATTAAATTTTGGCATGAAAAGTGCTTAACCGGTGCATCTCATACAACGGGGGATCCGGGATGACTATTTGGGAATTAAGTGAAAAGGCGGACTACATCGCCGATCGTCACCGCCAGCATCAGGAGCAGTGGCACACCTATTGCAACTCGCTGGTACAGGGAATAACCCTGTCGAAAGCGCGTCTGCATCACGCCATGAGCTGCGCGCCGGATAAAGAGCTGTGCTTCGTACTTTTTGGCCACTTTCAGGTCTACGTGGCGCTGGCGGAGGGCTTTAACAGCCACACCATCGAGTACTACGTCGAAACCAAAAACGGCGACGACAGACGCCTGATTGCCCAGGCCACGCTGGGTTCAGACGGCACCATTGATGGCCGGATCAGCAACCGCGATCGCGAGCAGGTTCTGGAGCACTATCTGGCGACTATCGCCAGCGTTTACGACCGTCTCTACGAGGCAATCGAACAAGACCAGCCGGTGGATTTAAGCCACCTGACGCTGGCCCGTTAATCGTCAGGTGTCGACAAGTGTCGAAGCTGACACCTGCGCAACCTGTTTTCGTCAAAAATGACTTTCACCTGAGGATGACCCGGTGAACCGTTTTGTAATTGCTGACTCCACCGTCTGTATCGGCTGTCGCACCTGCGAAGCCGCCTGCGCTGAGACTCACCGCCAGCAGGGCCTGCAAGCCATGCCCCGGCTGCATTTAATGCGCAATGAAAAAGAATCCGCGCCGCAGATGTGCCACCACTGTGAAGATGCGCCCTGCGCCGCCGTCTGCCCGGTTAACGCCATTAATCGCGTCGATGGCGCGGTGCAGCTCAATGAGAGCCTGTGCGTAAGCTGCAAGCTGTGCGGCATCGCCTGTCCGTTCGGCGCCATTGAGTTTTCCGGCAGCCGTCCGCTGGATATGCCGGCTAACGCCAATACGCCCCTGGCCCCCGCCGCGCCGCCGGCGCCGGCCCGCGTCAGCTCGCTGCTCGACTGGGTGCCGGGCGTGCGCGCCATCGCCGTCAAATGCGACCTGTGCCACTTCGATGAGCAGGGCCCGGCGTGCGTACGCACCTGCCCGACCAAAGCGCTGCTGCTGGTGGATATCCGCGATATCGCCCAGGCCAGCAAGCGTAAGCGGCAGCTGACTTTTAATACCGATCTCGGCGATCTGTCGCTGTTCCAGGCGCAACAAGGGGACGTGAAATGAGTGTGATTTCCTTAGTGAATCAGGCGGTGGCCTGGTACGCCGCCAGCGCGGTGCTGGCGTTTCTGTTCGCCCTGCGCAAACCGCTGAGCGGGGCGATCGCCGGGATTGGCGGAGCGGTCGCCAGCGCGATGCTGGTGCTGGCGGGCGGAACGGCGCTGCTGATGCCGGAGCGCGTTAGCGGCGGCATGCTGCAGATGCTGCATTTGACCCTGCGCGTGGGCGGCGTCAACGCGCTGTGGCTGCTGGCGATCGGCCTGTCGGCGCTGCCGATTTCGCTGTTCAATATTGCCTGGCATCGTCATCCGCAGGTGAAAGCCAACGGCCTGCTGGTGAATCTGCTGCTGGCCGCCGCCGTCTGCGCCGTGGTGGTGACAAACTTCGGAGCGCTGGTGGTGATGGCGGAGATTATGGCCCTTTGCGCCGCGTTTCTTACCGGCTGCGCGCAGTCCGGCAAGCTGTGGTTTGCGCTGGGTCGCCTCGGTACGCTGCTGATGGCGTGGAGCTGCTGGCTGGTCTGGTCGTCCTACGGCACCCTTGAGCTGGCGCAGATTACCCAGCTGGCGCTGGCGGCGCCGCAGAACGCGCTGCTGTGGCTGCCGGGCCTGGTCGGCTTTGCGCTGCTGGCCGGAGTTATTCCGCTGCACGGCTGGGCGCCGCAGGCCCACGCCGGCGCCAGCGCACCGGCCGCCGCGCTGTTTTCCACGGTGGTGATGAAGGTCGGTCTCTACGGCATCCTGACGGTCTCGCTGGCCGGCAGCGTACCGCCGCTGTGGTGGGGCGTGATGCTGCTGGTGCTGGGGATGATCACCGCCTTCGTCGGCGGGCTGTACGCCCTGATGGAGCACAATATTCAGCGCCTGCTGGCGTACCACACCCTGGAAAACATCGGCATTATCCTGCTCGGCCTCGGGGCGTTCGTCACCGGCGTGGCGACCCATAACCCGACCCTGATGGTGCTGGGCTTTATTGGCGGCATGTATCACCTGATCAACCATAGCCTGTTTAAAACCACCCTGTTCCTCGGCGCGGGGGCGGTGTGGTTCCGCACCGGCCATCGCGATATCGAAAAGCTCGGCGGGATCGGCAAGAAAATGCCGCTGATTTCCCTTTCGATGCTGGTGGGTCTGATGGCGATGGCCGCGCTGCCGCCGCTGAACGGCTTTGCCGGGGAGTGGGTTATCTATCAGTCCTTCTTTAAGCTGAGCACCGGCGACGCGTTTGTTGGCCGCCTGCTCGGGCCGCTGCTGGCGGTGGGCCTGGCGATTACCGGCGCGCTGGCGGTGATGTGTATGGCGAAAGTCTACGGCGTCACCTTCCTCGGCGCGCCGCGAAGCACAGAGGCGGAAAACGCCACCTGCGCGCCGGGGCTGATGACCTTTAGCGTGGTGCTGGCCGCCGTCTGCTGCGTGATTGGCGGGGTTGCCGCGCCGTGGCTGCTGCCGCTGGTGAGCGGGGCGTTTCCGGTGCAGGCGGAGGTCTCCAGCGCGGTGTCCCAGCCGATGATCGCCATTCTTCTGATTGCCTGCCCGCTGCTGCCGCTGCTGCTGATGATCTTCTTCAAGGGCGATCGCCTGCCGGCGCGCTCCCGCGGGGCGGCCTGGGTCTGCGGCTACGACCATGAAAAATCCATGGTGGTGACCGCCCACGGTTTCGCCATGCCGGTGAAAGAAGCCTTTGCGCCGATTCTGAAACTGCGCCACTGGCTGAACCCGGTGCGCCTGGTGCCCGGCTGGCAGAACGCTTCCGCGCCCGCGCTATTTCGCGGCGTGGCGCTGGTGGAGCTGGCGGTACTGGTGGTGATTGTTATTTCCCGAGGAGCCTGAGAATGAGCGTATTAATTGCATTGTTGCAGGCGCTGGTGCTGTTCGCCGTCGCGCCGCTGTTGTCCGGGGTGACCCGCGTCGCCCGCGCGCGTCTGCATAATCGCCGCGGTCCGGGCGTGCTGCAGGAGTATCGGGACATTCTGAAACTGCTGGGGCGCCAGAGCGTTGGCCCGGATGCCTCCGGCTGGGTCTTCCGCCTGACGCCGTACGTGATGGTCGGCGTGATGCTAACCATCGCCACCGCGCTGCCGGTGGTGACCGTTGATTCGCCGATGGCGGGGCTGGGCGACCTGATCACCCTGATCTACCTGTTCGCTATCGCCCGCTTCTTCTTTGCTATTTCCGGCCTTGATACCGGCAGCCCGTTTACCGCTATTGGGGCCAGCCGCGAAGCGATGCTTGGCGTGCTGGTGGAGCCCATCCTGCTGCTCGGCCTGTGGGTCGCGGCGCAGGTCGCGGGGTCCACCCATATCAGCAGCATCACCGACACCATTTATCACTGGCCTGTCGCCCGCACTCTTCCGCTGATTCTGGCGCTGTGCGCCTGCGCCTTCGCCACCTTTATCGAAATGGGCAAGCTGCCGTTCGACCTGGCGGAAGCGGAGCAGGAGCTGCAGGAAGGCCCGCTCTCGGAATACAGCGGCAGCGGCTTCGGCGTGCTGAAGTGGGGCATCAGCCTCAAGCAGCTGGTGGTCCTGCAGATGTTCGTCGGCGTATTTATCCCGTGGGGACAGATGACCAGCTTTAGCGTCGGCGGTCTGCTGCTGGCGCTGGTGGTTGCCGTCGTCAAGCTGGTGCTCGGCGTGCTGGTGATTGCGCTGTTCGAAAACAGCATGGCGCGTCTGCGCTTTTGCGCCACCTCCCGCGTCACCTGGGCCGGGTTTGGTTTTGCCTTTTTAGCCTTCGTCTCCTTGCTGGTGGCGTGATTTAAGAGAGTTTGAGCATGTCTGAAGAAAAAATCGGTCAACACTATCTCGCCGCGCTGCATCAGGCCTTTCCGGGCGTGGTGCTGGATGAAGCCTGGCAGACCAAAGACCAGTTGACGGTCACGGTGAAGGTCAACTATCTGCCGGAAGTGGTCGAGTTTCTGTACTACAAGCAGGGCGGCTGGCTGTCGGTGCTGTTCGGCAACGATGAACGCAAGCTGAACGGCCACTACGCCGTCTACTACGTGCTGTCGATGGAGCAGGGCACGAAGTGCTGGATCACCGTGCGCGTGGAAGTGGACGCCAATAAACCCGAGTATCCGTCGGTGACGCCGCGGGTGCCGGCGGCGGTATGGGGCGAGCGCGAAGTGCGCGACATGTACGGCCTGGTGCCGGTGGGGCTGCCGGACGAGCGCCGGCTGGTGCTGCCGGACGACTGGCCGGATGAACTCTATCCGCTGCGTAAAGACAGCATGGACTACCGCCAGCGTCCGGCGCCGACCACCGACGCCGAAACCTACGAGTTTATCAACGAGCTGGGCAGCAAGAAAAACAACGTGGTGCCGATTGGCCCGCTGCACGTCACCTCCGACGAACCGGGCCACTTCCGCCTGTTCGTTGACGGCGAGAATATTATCGACGCCGACTACCGCCTGTTCTACGTGCATCGCGGGATGGAAAAGCTGGCGGAAACCCGGATGGGCTACAACGAAGTCACCTTCCTGTCGGACCGCGTGTGCGGTATCTGCGGTTTCGCCCACAGCACCGCCTACACCACTTCGGTGGAGAACGCGATGGGCATCGTGGTGCCGGAGCGCGCGCAGATGATCCGCGCCATTCTGCTGGAGGTGGAGCGCCTGCACTCGCACCTGCTGAACCTCGGCCTCGCCTGCCACTTTACCGGCTTCGACTCCGGGTTTATGCAGTTCTTCCGCGTGCGCGAAACCTCGATGAAGATGGCGGAAATTCTTACCGGGGCGCGTAAAACCTACGGTCTGAACCTGATTGGCGGCATTCGTCGCGATCTGCTGAAAGAGGACATGATCCAGACCCGCCAGCTGGCGCAGCAGATGCGCCGCGACGTGCAGGAGCTGGTGGATATGCTGCTCAGCACGCCGAATATGGAGCAGCGTACCGTGGGCATTGGTCGTCTCGACCCGCAAATCGCCCGCGACTTCAGCAACGTTGGCCCGATGGTGCGCGCCAGCGGGCACGCCCGCGATACCCGCGCCGATCACCCGTTTGTCGGCTACGGCCTGCTGCCGATGGAAGTGCACAGCGAACAGGGATGCGACGTCATCTCGCGCCTGAAGGTGCGCATCAACGAGGTCTACACCGCGCTGAACATGATCGACTTTGGCCTCGATAACCTGCCGGGCGGCCCGCTGATGGTGGAGGGCTTCACCTATATTCCGCACCGCTTCGCGCTGGGCTTCTCAGAAGCGCCGCGCGGGGATGATATCCACTGGAGTATGACCGGCGATAACCAGAAGCTGTACCGCTGGCGCTGCCGGGCGGCGACCTACGCCAACTGGCCGACCCTGCGCTATATGCTGCGCGGCAATACCGTCTCCGACGCGCCGCTGATTATCGGCAGCCTCGACCCGTGCTACTCCTGCACCGACCGCATGACCGTAGTCGACGTGCGCAAGAAGAAAAGCAAAGTGGTGCCGTACAAAGAGCTGGAGCGCTACAGCATCGAGCGTAAGAACTCGCCGCTGAAATAAGGAATCGCCATGTTTACCTTTATTAAAAAAGTCATCAAAACCGGCACCGCGACGCACTCATACCCGCTGGAGCCGATGCCGGTGGATAAAAACTTCCGCGGCAAACCGGAGCATAACCCGCAGCAGTGCATCGGCTGCGCCGCCTGCGTTAACGCCTGCCCGTCGAACGCCCTGACGGTGGAGACCGATCTGGCCACCAACCAGCTGGCGTGGCAGTTCAACCTCGGACGCTGCATTTTCTGCGGACGCTGCGAAGAGGTTTGCCCGACGGCGGCGATTAGGCTCTCTCAGGAGTACGAGCTGGCGGTGTGGAAAAAAGAGGATTTCCTCCAGCAGTCGCGTTTTGCCATCTGCCACTGTCGGGTATGCGCACGGCCGTTCGCCGTACAGAAAGAGATCGACTACGCCATCGCGCTGCTCAAACACAACGGCGACAGCCGCGCCGAGCTGCATCGCGAAAGCTTTGAGACCTGCCCGGAGTGTAAACGCCAGAAGTGCCTGGTGCCGTCCGACCGTATTGAACTGACTCGCCATATGAGAGAGGCCAGCTGATGAGCAACTTATTAGGCCCGCGCGATGAAAACGGCATTCCGGTGCCGATGACGGTGGATGAGTCCATCGCCAGCATGAAGGCATCGCTGCTGAAGAAAATTAAGCGCTCCGCCTACGTCTACCGGGTGGACTGCGGCGGCTGCAACGGCTGCGAGATCGAGATTTTCGCTACCCTTTCGCCGCTGTTCGACGCCGAGCGTTTTGGGATCAAAGTGGTGCCGTCGCCGCGTCACGCCGATATTCTGCTGTTTACCGGGGCGGTAACCCGGGCGATGCGTTCTCCCGCGCTGCGCGCGTGGCAGTCCGCGCCGGACCCGAAAATCTGTATCTCCTACGGTGCCTGCGGCAACAGTGGCGGCATCTTCCACGACCTCTACTGCGTATGGGGCGGCACCGATAAAATCGTGCCGGTGGATGTCTATATTCCCGGCTGCCCGCCGACCCCCGCCGCGACGCTGTACGGCTTCGCGATGGCGCTGGGCCTGCTGGAACAGAAAATCCACGCCCGCGTGCCGGGCGAACAGGACGAACGGCCGACCGAGCTTCTGCACCCGGATATGGTACAGCCGCTGCGGGTGCGCATCGACCGCGAAGCGCGCCGGCTGGCGGGCTATCGCTACGGTCGCCAGATAGCCGACGACTATATGCGCCTGCTGGGGCAGGGCGATAGCCAGGTGGTGCGCTGGCTGGAGGCGGAAAAAGATCCGCGCCTGACCGAGATCGTCACCCATCTGAACCAGGTGGTCGAGGGAGCGCGTATCCGATGAGCGAGACGGTGGTGTTCAGTCAGCTGAGCCGTAAATTTATTGATGAGAACGATGCGACGCCCGACCAGGCGCAGCAGGTGGTCTATTACAGCCTGGCGATTGGCCACCACCTCGGCGTCATCGACTGCCTTGAGGCGGCGCTGAGCTGCCCGTGGCAGGCGTATCTGGCGTGGATTGCGACCCTCGAAGAGGGCAGCACCGCGCGGCGAAAAATGGAAGGCGTGCCGAAGTACGGCGAGATTGTTATTGACAGCAATCATGTGACGATGCTGGCCAACGCTTTTGATAAAGCGCAGGCCCGGCAGACTCCCGAGCAGCAGGCGTGGAGCAAAACGCTGCTCAGCATGCTGCATGATATTCACCAGGAAAGCGCCATCTACCTGATGGTGAGGAGACTCCGTGACTGACGTTTTACTCTGTGTCGGCAATAGTATGATGGGCGACGACGGCGCAGGTCCGCTGCTGGCGGAGATGTGCGCGGCTAACCCCGTCGGCGAATGGGTGGTGATTGACGGCGGCAGCGCGCCGGAGAACGATATCGTCGCCATTCGCGAGCTGCGCCCCGAGCGCCTGCTGATCGTCGATGCCACCGATATGGGCCTGAATCCCGGCGAGATCCGCATCGTCGATCCGGACGATATCGCCGAGATGTTTATGATGACCACCCACAATATGCCGCTCAACTATCTGATCGATCAGCTAAAAGAGGATATCGGCGAGGTGATTTTCTTAGGCATTCAGCCGGATATCGTCGGCTTTTATTATCCAATGACCCAGCCGATTAAGGACGCGGTCGAGGTGGTGTACGCGCGGCTTGATGGCTGGCAGGGGAATGGCGGTTTTGCGGCACTTGAAGCCGCAGAGGAGCCGGCGTTCCCCGGCTAAGCGCAGCGCGAGCCTGGAGTTCGGCCTGGGGGAGCAAGCGTACTTTTTTCCCGGGTCGCGGCGTAAACGCCTTACCCGGGCTACCGGTCCGCGAGCGTTGATGAACCTGTAGCCGGAAGTTAGGTCAGGGGGAGCAAGTGGACTTTTTCCCGGGTCGCGGCGTAAACGCCTTACCCGGGCTACCGGTCCGCGGGCGTTGATGAACCTGTAGCCGGAAGTTAGGTCAGGGGGAGCAAGTGGACTTTTTTCCCGGGTTGCGGCGTAAACGCCTTACCCGGGCTACCGGTCCGCGGGCGTTGATGAACCTGTAGCCCGGCTAAGCGCAGCGCGAGCCTGGAGTTCGGTCAGGGTGAACAAGTTTACTTTTTCCCCCGGGTCGCGGCGTAAACGCCTTACCCGGGCTACCGGTCCGCGGGCGTTGATGAACCTGTAGCCCGGCTAAGCGTAGCGCAAGCCGGGGAAAATTTCCGTGTTGCAGGTGTTTGCTAAGCTGAGGCTCCCTCAGTCCGCGGGGCACACTACGCCAAATCTTCCCCATTGCTGGCAATCACCTTCTTATACCACCAGAACGACTTTTTGCGTTTTCGCGCCAGCGTGCCGCGTCCGGCATCGTCGCGGTCGACGTAGACAAAGCCGTAGCGCTTGCTCATCTCGCCGGTAGAGGCGGACACCAGATCGATACAGCCCCAGCTGGTATAGCCCATCACCGGAATGCCGTCCTCGATGGCGTCACCCATCGCTTTAATATGCTCGCGCAGATAGCTGATGCGGTAGTCGTCATTAATCTCGCCGTTAGCGTCAATCTCATCCCGCGCGCCGAGACCGTTTTCCACGAGGAACAGCGGTTTCTGGTAGCGGTCATACATCATATTCATGGTGATGCGCAGGCCGAGCGGGTCGATGCCCCAGCCCCATTCGCTGGCCTGAATATGCGGGTTCTTCAGCGATTTAACGATATTGGCGGCGCTGGTGTTGCCGGCGTTCATCTCCGCCGACGCGCAGCGTGAAGCGTAGTAGCTGAAGGAGACGAAATCGACGGTATGGCGCAGGATTTCATCATCGCCCGCTTCTTTGGCGATAGTCACGCCTTTCTCGCGAAATACCCGCGCCGCCCAGACCGGATACGCGCCGCGCGCCTGGACATCGATAAAGAACAGGTTCTCGCGATCTTTCTCCAGCGCCATCCACACGTCTTCCGGCTTACAGGAGTAAGGGTAGAAGTTGCCGCCCGCCAGCATACAGCCGACCTGATTTTGCGGATTCACCTCGTGGGCGATTTTGGTCGCTAAGGCGCTGGCGACCAGTTCGTGATGGGCGGCCTGGTATTTCACCTGCTCCTGATTTTCCCCCTCTTCAAACACCAGACCGGCGCCGGAGAACGGGCTGTGCAGCATGATGTTGATTTCATTGAAGGTAAGCCAGTATTTCACCAAGCCATCAAAGGCTTCAAAGCAGGTGCGGGCGTAGCGGGTGAAGAACTCCACCATTTTTCGATTGCGCCAGGAGCCGTACTCGGTGACCAGGTGCATCGGCACGTCGAAATGGCACAGCGTCACCAGCGGCTCGATGCGATGCTTTTTGCACTCCTCGAACAGCGAGCGATAAAAGGCGATCCCTTCCGGGTTCGGCTCCAGCTCATCGCCCTCAGGAAAGAGGCGGCTCCAGGCGATAGAGGTGCGGAAGACGCTAAAGCCCATCTCCGCCATCAGGGCGATATCTTCTTTATAACGATGATAAAAATCGATCGCCTCGTGGCTGGGGTAGAACTCATCGTCGCGCAGCGCGAAGCGTTTCTCCTGCCCCAGCTTGACCGCCAGGCGGTGCGCGCCGTGGGGAATCATATCGACGGTGGTCAGCCCTTTGCCGCCCTCCAGATATGCCCCTTCGGACTGGTTGGCGGCCAGTGCGCCGCCCCATAAAAATCCCTGTGGAAAAGTCGCCATGCGTTACCTCGTTAACAAAATGGTGTTCAGGCGTGAGAAGCCTGGGTGCCGGCCTGGCGCTGTCTGGCGTCGGCGGCGGCTTCTTCTTGCGGAATATCTTCAAAGCCAAGCATTAGCGTCAGGACAAACGACAGCACTACCGCCAGCGCCATGACGCCGAAGACCCAGACGATGGTCATCGGATTAGCCGGGTCGAAAAACTGGACGCTGGTAAACAACCCCGGCGCCGCCATTGAGTGGCTGGCGAGCCCGGCAATACCGGCCACCGCGCCGCAGATAAAGCCGCTGATCAGGCTGGCGATCAGCGGTCGCTTCAGCCGCACCGCCACGCCGTACAGCGCCGGTTCGGAAATCCCCGCCAGAATCGCGGAAGCCGCGGCCGCCAGCGCCGTCTGGCGCAGCTCCGGGTTTTTGGTTTTCCACGCCACCGCCAGCGACGAACCGCCCAGCGACAGATTCGCGCCGATTTCCGACGGCATTACCATGCCCTCTTTGCCGGTTTCGGCGATGGTCTGAATGATAGTCGGGGTAAAGACCCGGTGCATCCCGGTCATCACCAGCAGCGGCCACAGCGCGCCCATAATCGCCACCGACAGCCAGCCGAGATAGCTGTGGATCGTATAGACCAGCGCGGAAATGGCGCTACCGATCCAGATGCCGAGCGGGCCAATCAGCAGAATCGACAGCGGAGCGGCGATCAGCACGATCAGCATCGGTTTAAGGAAGTTTTTTGTCACCGCCGGGGTGATACGGTCGACCCAGCGTTCGATATAGGAGAGGCACCAGGTCATCACCAGCGCCGGGATCACGGTATAGGTGTATTTCACCGCCGTCACCGGAATAAAGGCAAACTCCACGTGCTCGCCCTGGGCGGCTTTGGCCATCAGTTCGATAAAGCTCGGGTGTACCAGCACCCCGGCAATCGCAATCGCCAGCGACATATTGGTTTTGAACTTCACCGCCGCGGAAGCCGCGACCATCAGCGGCAGGAAGAAGAACGCGCCGTCGCCGATAACCGTCAAAATAGTCAGCGTTGGCGCGCCTTTGGGCAGCACGCCGGTCATCTCGAGGATCATCGCCAGCAGCTTAACCATCGATCCGCCGATAATCGCCGGGATCAGCGGCGACATGGTGCCGATCAGCGCGTCGAGGATCCCGGCGCCAATGCGTTTCAGGGTAATGGGCGGTTTCCCCTGCGGTTCAGCGGGGCGTAGATCCCCCGGCAGCAGCGCGACCACTTCGCGATACGCCTGGGAGACGGTATTGCCCACGATCACCTGGCACTGGTTATCGCTACGTACGACGCCGAGCACGCCTTTCAGCCCTTTGAGGGTGGCGCTGTCGACCCGCTCGTTGTCTTTGACCACGAAACGCAGGCGGGTCATGCAGTGGGTGATGGCGGCAACGTTATCTGCGCCGCCAATTGCCGCGATAATCTGCTGCGCCAGAGCTGCATAATTTTTAGACATCGGATTTTATCCTGTTTATCAATGGGGTACTGGCTTGTCACCGCGCCGGAAAGCGGAGCGGCATCATGCATACATAGGAAACCGGTTCCACAAAATCATGATTAGTTTCATGAATGCATACAAGAAATAAAAAAATAAGATCTCGATTTTGTGATTTTGATCGCTTTGTGCGCATCAGCGCGGGCGACGCGCAAATGCTGAAAAAGCGCTGCGCGTGCAGTACACTGCGGGCAACATTGGCAACAGGAATAACCACATGGCAACGATGCTGGAGGTAGCGAAGCGCGCGGGGGTGTCAAAGGCCACCGTTTCGCGGGTGCTGTCGGGGAACGGCTATGTCAGCCAGGAGACCAAAGATCGCGTCTTCCAGGCGGTGGCCGAAAGCGGTTACCGGCCGAATCTGCTGGCGCGCAACCTGGCGACGAAAAAGACCCAGACCCTCGGGCTGGTGGTGACCAACACCCTTTATCACGGCGTCTATTTCAGCGAACTGCTTTACCACGTGGCGCGGATGACCGAAGACAAAGGGCGGCAGCTGATCCTCGCCGACGGCAAGCACAGCGCCGAGGAGGAGCGCGAGGCGATTCAGTATCTGCTCGATCTGCGCTGCGATGCGATTATTATCTATCCGCGCTTTCTCAGCGTTGATGAGATGGATGAGATTATCGAAAATCATGAGCGGCCGATCATGGTGCTCAACCGCCGCCTGCGCCGCAACGCCAGCCACTGCGTCTGGTCCGATCAAAAGGCCTCGGCGATGATGGCGGTGGAAAAGCTTATCGCGCTGGGCCATCGGGAAATCGCGTTTATTACCGGTTCGCTGGATTCGCCAACCGGCGTAGAGCGCCTCTCGGGCTATAAAGACGCGCTGGCCCGCGGCGGCATTGCCCTGAATAACGATCTGGTCGTCGAAGGCCGCTGGACGCCGGAAACCGGCGCGGCGGGAGTCGAGACGCTGCGCCAGCGCCGCGTCGGCTACAGCGCGCTGGTGGCGAGCAACGACGATATGGCGGTTGGCGCGATGAAGCAGCTGCATCAGATCGGCGTCAAGATCCCGGAGCAGGTCTCGGTCGTGGGGTTTGACGATATCGCGCTGGCGCCGTATATGGTTCCGGCGCTCTCCAGCGTCAAAGTTCCGGTGACGGAGATGATCAAAGAGAGCATCAACCGGCTGATCTTTATGCTCGACGGCGGCGATTTTAAATTTCAGCAAATCTTCCCCGGCGAGCTGATTGAACGCGACTCGATGGTTCCCGGCCCGCACGCCTGACGTCGTCAGCTGTCATCGTCACAACTGACGATGACAGCATCTCCCGTATTTATCTTCTTTAATATCAGTAATATAAAAGTTGGAACGCATTATGCATACTCCGGCGCGTAACCTTCTTACAGCTGGAGAAATGGATGAACCGTTTCATTATCGCCGACGCGAGCAAATGCATCGGCTGCCGCACCTGTGAAGTGGCCTGCGTGGTCTCTCATCAGGAAAATCAGGACTGCGCCGCGCTGACGCCAAAAAGCTTTTTACCGCGTATTCACGTGATCAAAGGCGTCAACGTGTCGACGGCCACCGCCTGCCGTCAGTGCGAGGACGCCCCGTGCGCCAACGTCTGTCCGAACGGCGCGATCAGCCGCGATCGGGGCTTCGTCCACGTGATGCAGGAGCGCTGCATCGGCTGCAAAACCTGCGTGGTGGCCTGTCCCTACGGCGCCATGGAAGTGGTGGTGCGCCCGGTTATCCGCCACAGCGGCGCGGGGCTGAACGTGATGGCGGAAAAAGCCGAAGCCAACAAATGCGACCTTTGCCACCACCGTGAGGAAGGCCCGGCCTGTATGGATGCCTGCCCGACCCACGCGCTGATTTGCGTCGACCGCAATAAGCTCGAACAGATGAATATCGAAAAACGCCGCCGCACCGCGCTGGCCTGGTAAGCCGGTCGCGCAATGAACGGGGTGCAAATCCGCATTCGCGGTAAAGTGCAGGGGGTGGGATTCCGCCCCTTCGTCTGGCAGCTGGCGCAGCAGCTGGAGCTGCGCGGCGACGTGTGCAACGACGGCGACGGCGTGCTGGTGCGCCTTGTCGGCGATGATGCGCCATTTCTCGCCGCGTTAACCCGGCGCTGCCCGCCGCTGGCGCGTATCGAAAGCGCGGCAGCGGCGCCTTTTGTCTGGGCCGCGCCGCCGCCGGGCTTTACCATCCGCCAAAGCGGGGCCGGAAGCATGCGCACGCAGATTGTGCCCGATGCCGCTACCTGCCCGGCATGCCTGGCGGAGATGAACAACCCGCGGGAGCGCCGCTACCGCTATCCGTTTATCAACTGCACCCACTGCGGGCCGCGCTTTACCATTATTCGCGCTATGCCCTACGACCGTCCGCTGACCTCTATGTCGCCGTTTCCTCTTTGCCCCGCCTGCGCGGCGGAGTATGGCGATCCCGCCGATCGCCGCTTTCACGCGCAGCCGGTAGCCTGCGCCGAGTGCGGCCCGCAGCTGGAGTGGCGCGGCCCGCAGGAGCATTTATTTGGCGAGGCCGCCTTAGATGCGACGATTACGCGCCTGCTGGCGGGCGATATTGTGGCGGTGAAGGGGCTGGGCGGTTTCCATCTGCTGTGCGACGCCGGAAACCGCGAGGCCGTGGCGAAGCTGCGGGCGCGTAAGCATCGCCCGGCGAAACCGCTGGCGGTGATGCTGGCGACAACGGCGGGGCTCGATGAACCGGCGCTGACGCTGCTGACCTCTCCCGCCGCGCCGATCGTGCTGCTGGAGAAAACGCAGGTGGCCGGCCTGTGCGACCAGATTGCGCCAGGGCTTGCGGAAGTAGGGGGGATGCTGCCGTCTAATCCACTGCAGCATTTACTTTCGCAGGCGCTGGCGCGCCCATTAGTGATGACCTCCGGCAACCTCAGCGGCCGCCCGCCGGCGTTAACCAACGCCGAGGCGCTGGCGGATTTAGCCGGAATTGCCGACGGATTTCTGCTGCATAATCGCGAGATTGTGCAGCGGATGGATGATTCCGTGGTGCGGCAAAGCGGCGAGATGCTGCGCCGTGCCCGCGGCTACGTTCCGGACGCGCTGGCGCTGCCGCCGGGTTTCCACGACGTACCGCCGCTGCTGGCTCTCGGCGCGGATATGAAAAATACGTTCTGCCTGCTGCGCGGCGATGAAGCGGTGCTCAGCCAGCATTTTGGCGATCTCGATGAGGAGGGCGTCGAGGCGCAGTGGCGGCAGGCGCTGCGTCTGATGCAGGAGATTTACGCTTTTACCCCGCAGCGGGTGGTTGCCGACGCCCATCCCGGCTACCGCGCTTCGCGGTGGGCGGCGTCGCTTATGCTGCCGGTGGACCGCGTGTTGCATCATCATGCCCACGCAGCCGCCTGCCTGGCCGAGCACCGCTGGCCGCGGGAGGGCGGCGACGTGATTGCCCTGATCCTCGACGGTATCGGGATGGGGGAAAACGGCGAGCTGTGGGGCGGCGAGTGCCTGCGGGTCAACTATCGCGAGTGCGAGCATCTCGGCGGTCTGCCGGCGGTGGCGCTGCCCGGCGGCGACCTCGCGGCGCGTCAGCCGTGGCGCAATCTGCTCGCCCACTGCCTGGCCTTCGTCCCCGAGTGGCAGAATTATGCCGACACCGCCGCGCTGCGCCAGCAAAGCTGGCCGCTGCTGGCGCGGGCAATCGAGCGCGGTATTAATGCGCCGCAGGCATCGTCGTGCGGCCGTCTGTTTGACGCCGTCGCCTGCGCGCTGGAGTGCGCGCCGCTAACTCTGAGCTATGAGGGGGAAGCGGCGTGCCGTCTGGAGGCGCTGGCGGCGACCTGCGAAGGCGTGGATCATCCGGCGACGCTGCCGTGGCGCGATGGAAAACTGGATCTGGCGACGTTCTGGCAGCAGTGGCTGAGCTGGCAGGCGAGCCCGGCGCAAAAAGCGTGGGCCTTTCATGATGCGCTGGCCCGCGGGCTGGCGGCGATGATGCGCGATTGCGCGAACGCGCGGAATATTCACACGCTGGCCTTCGGCGGCGGGGTACTGCACAACCGCCTGCTGACGGCGCGATTGACCTTTTATCTGGCCGATTTTACTCTGCTCTTTCCGCAGCAGCTGCCCGCAGGCGATGGCGCGATTGCCCTCGGCCAGGCGGTTATCGCTGCGGCCCGCCTGCAGGCTTAAAGGACACCGATATGATAGTGACGATTTTGCGTCAGCAGCCGCGCGCAGCGGCGCTGGTGCTGGCATTGATTGCCGCCAATTTGCTGACCTGGGGCTGGGCGTTTACGGCGTTCGGCGGCAGCGGCGCGCTGATGGCCGCCAGCCTGCTGGCCTGGGGTTATGGTCTGCGCCACGCGGTGGACGCCGACCATATCGCGGCCATCGACAACGTGACCCGCAAAATGATGCAGCAGGGGAAGCGGCCTTTTGCCGTTGGCGCGTGGTTCTCGCTGGGGCATTCGTCGATTGTGGTGCTGGCTTCGGCGGCGATTGCCGCGACCGCCACCGCGTTTGGCCAGCAGATGAGCTGGTTTCACGAGACCGGCAGCGTTATCGGCACCGCCGTGTCGGCGCTGTTTCTGCTGGTGATGGCCTTTATCAACCTGGTCATTTTGCGCAGCGTCTGGCGCAGCTTTCGGGCGTGGAAGCAGGGCGAAAAGGTGAGCGATGAGGTCATGACCGGCGGCGGCATGATGAGCTGGTTGTTCGGTAAAACCTTCCGCCTGATTAGCCGCAGCTGGCAGATGTATCTGGTGGGCTTTCTGTTTGGCCTCGGCTTTGATACGGCGACGGAAATCGGCGTGCTGGGGATCTCCGCCGCCAGCGCCTCGAGCGGGGTGTCGATTTGGTCGATTATGGTTTTTCCGGCGCTGTTTGCCAGCGGGATGGCGCTGGTGGATACGCTCGATAACGTGCTGATGGTCGGCGCCTACGGCTGGGCGTTCAGCAAGCCGCAGCGCAAGCTCTATTACAATATGACCATTACCGGCACCTCGGTGGTGGTGGCGCTGTTTATCGGCGGTCTGGAAGCGCTGGGGCTGTTGATGGATAAGTTCTCTCTGAGCGGCGGCCTCTGGCGCTGGGTTGGCGCATTGAACGACCATCTCGGCGACGCCGGTTTTGTGGTGGTCGGGCTGTTCGTGGCCTGCTGGGTGCTGTCGGTGCTCAACTACCGCTGGCGCGGGTACGATAATCTGGCGCGGTAGGTTGGGCATTTCCCCGGCTCGCGCTGCGCTTAGCCGGGCTACAGGTTAATGGCCGTCTGCTGGCGGTAGCCCGGACAGATGCGCAAGCATCGCCTCCGGGAAATTATGCCACTCTGCGCGCTGCTCCCGGGGGCGGCGCAAGGCGCCTGCCCGGGCTACTGCCGTCTGGGATCCGGTAGATACTGTTATGCCATGCAAGCATTTTTCGAATGCAGTGTGGCATCGAACGGGCGTCCTGATTTCAGGACGCCGTATGCGACCTGCGCCAGCTTCCTCATCATCGCCCCGATTATCAGCTTTGCATTTTTTCCGTTCTTCTCCAGCCGTTCCCTGAACTCCCTGCCCCATTCTGTTTTATACAGCGTCACCATCGCCGGCATATACAACGCCCGACGCAGCGATACATGGCCCATTTTACTCATCCTGCTTACCCGCCTGATACTGCTGCCTGATTCATGTTGCCGGGGCGTCAGACCCGCATACGCCGCGAACTGCCTCGCCTCCCTGAACCTCTCTTTCAGCCCCACATAAGCCAGCAGCACCGCTGAAGTTTTCGGGCCAATGCCCGGGATACTGTCCAGCAGTTTGCGCCGGTGTTTCATATCCGGGTCATCATCCGTCAGGTCTTTTATCTGCTTTCAAGACGTTTCAGTTCCGTATCCAGCCACAGCAGATGCATGTCTATGCTCGGCAACTGAACATCACGCGCGCTTTCACGCCGGTTCTGCTCCTGAACATGCATCTCTGTCAGCGCCTGATGCCGCAGAACCAGCGCCCGCAGGGCACGTTCAACCGGATGTGGCGCTTCCCATATCGCCGGACGTTTCTCCCGGCAAAAATACGCCAGCTGGCGGGCATCCACCGTATCAGTTTTGCTGCGTATTCCCTGACTCTGGACGAACGCTTTGCTGAGCATCGGATTGATAACAGAGACCTGATACCCTGCGTCAGAGAGATGAGCGGCGACATCTTCCATATACGTCCCGGTCGCTTCCATGCAGATATGGGCATGGATGACCTGATGTCCCCGCAACCAGTTGACGAGCTCGTCATGACCTCCGGGGGTGTTGGCAAATTTCTTGCTGCGGTGACGGCCATCAGGCCGCAACATATTGACATCGAGTTTAGCTTTGGCAACATCAATGCCAATAAAGTGAATTTCGTTTTCCATGGTGTAACCATCCTTGCAAATACGGGGTACCGGGTGAACCGGTCCATGATACTGTTCGGTTTATCACTTGTGGATAACGGTGGTCTGGTGCGGGATCTACCAAACAGACTAAAAGTCTGAGCCCGGACACGGCATCCGGACCACCACCAAAGGGAACTGGCCGGTTCTCTCTGGATTTTTTAATAATACAAGCCCGGACAGATGCGCAGCATCGCCTCCGGGAAACTCTGCCACTCTGCGCGCTGCCGCCGGGGGCGGCGCAAGGCGCCTGCCCGGGCTACAGGTTAATGGCCGTCTGCTGGCCGGTAGCTTGGACAGATGCGCAGCATCGCCTCCGGGAAATTATGCCACTCTGCGCGCTGCTCCCGGGGGCGGCGCAAGGCGCCTGCCCGGGCTACTGCCGTCTGAGATCCGGTAGCCCGGGTAAGGCGTTTACGCCGCGACCCGGGGATAACATTATTTCATCGAGGTTAACTCACCAGCTGCTTGAGCAGGGCAAAAGCATCTTTCATGCGATCCTCGCTGACCACAAAAGCGCGCAGCTGGTTCTCGGCGTCAACGCCTTTCGCGACCAGGCCGTCTTTGGCGGCAACGATATTCCACGTCAGATCCTCGCGCCGGGTATCGCCCGCCAGGTGCAGCGGTAAATCCGGCGTTTTGACCTTCACCAGCATCGGCGGCAGCTTCAGTTCTCCCTGCTGGGCCAGCAGATTTTTACTCAGGCACATGGCGCTTAGCAGAATCGGCTGCAGAAAAGGCAGGACCATGCCGTTGATTTCCGCGCAGTCGCCGAGGGCGTAAATCGCCGGATGGCTGGTTTGCAGCTGGCTGTTCACCACCACGCCGCGGTGAGTTTTCAACCCCGCATGCCGCGCCAGCGCCGTTTCCGGGCGTAAACCGGCGGCGGCCACCACCGCATCCACCGTCATCGTACGCTGGCGGTCAAGGGTGACGCGAATCCCGTCGGCGCTCTGCGTCAGGCTTTCCAGCTGGGACTTCAGCATCAGATCCACGCCCATGTCGGTCAGACGATGCTGCAGTCGGCTGCTGGCCTCGGGCGGCATCAGGGCCGACAGTACGCTGGCGGAGTTATCCACCACCGTCACCGCTTTGCCGGCGCGGCAGAAATCCATCGCCAGCTCGCAGCCAATCAGCCCGCCGCCGACGATCAGCACCCTTTTTGCATCGCGCAGATGGCTTTGCGCCGCACCGTATTCCCGCTGGCTGTTCAGGGTCAGCATCAGCTCGCGGCCCGGCACCGGTGGGATAAACGGCGTCGCGCCGGTGGCCAGCACCAGTTTGTCATAGCGCCACTCGCGGTCCTGGCTCTTCACCAGGTGCTGCTCGGCGTCGATATCGCTGACCCAGGTATGCGGAAACAGGCGCAGATTGTACTGCTCGGCAAACTCGCCCGCCGTTTGCAGGGTCAGGTCGTCGGCGTTCTGCCCGCGGCTGACCACATGGCTGAGATCCGGTTTGTTGTACTCATCCATGCTGTCGGCGGCGATCAGGGTCAGCGGGATATTCGGGTCCTGCTTGCGAATATTTTTCACCAGCTGACGGGCCGCGAAGCCCGAGCCGATGATGACGATGCCATCACTCATTTTGCCTCCGATGCCAGAACGTCAAACACATCTTTACCCAGCGAACACTCAGGGCAGAGGAAGTTATCCGGGACTTCGCTCCACGGCGTACCCGGCTGGACGTCCTGGTTCGGTTCGCCCTGTTCGGGGTCGTAAATCCACTGGCAAACGCTGCACTGCATTTTCGGGCCGAGATCGGCTGCCGCTGGCGCTGCGCAGGGCGTTGCCTCAGGCGCGGCGTGTTTGGCCTGGCTCGCCGGCAGCGGGGAGAGGGCCCACTGGCGGGCGATTTCTCGGCCGTGCTCGCGGCACACTTCCAGCGCGTCGAGATCCGGGCGCCATTTGGCCTTCAGGCTCAGGGACATTTCAAAGCCCGCATCCTGTAAACGCGTGGACAGGCGGTCAACCGCGCCGCCGCTCCAGCCGTGGGAGCCGAAGGCGCTGGCGCGCTTGTTACGGAAACGCAGGCCGGTCATCTCCTCCACCAGCCCGGCGATTTTCGGCATCATCACGTTATTCATGGTTGAGGTGCCGACCAGCACGCCCTTCGAGCGGAACACGTTGGTCAGGATTTCATTTTTATCGCTGCGGGCGACGTTGAAAATTTTCACCGCCACCCGCGGATCCTCGTCGGTAATGCCCTGGGCTATCGCGTCGGCCATCATGCGGGTGTTGTTGGACATGGTGTCGTAGAAAATCGTGATGCGGTCTTCCTGATAATCGGCCGCCCACTCGAGATATTTTTCGACGATCTGCGTCGGGTTATCGCGCCAGACCACGCCGTGGGAGGTGGCAATCATATCCACCGGCAGGTTAAAGCCGAGGATTTCGGTAATTTTCGGCGTCACCAGGCGGCTGAACGGGGTCAGAATATTGGCATAGTAGCGCTGGCACTGCTCATAAAGCTCAACCTGGTCAACTTCATCATTAAACAGATGTTCATCGCAGTAGTGCTGGCCGAAGGCGTCGTTGCTGAACAGCACCGCGTCGCCGGTCATATAGGTCATCATGCTATCCGGCCAGTGCAGCATCGGGGTTTCGACAAAAATCAGCTGCTTGCCGTTGCCGATATCCAGGCTGTTGCCGGTTTTCACCACCTTAAAATTCCACTCCGGGTGATGATGGTGTCCGGTGATGGAGTCGATGGCGTTGGCGGTACAGTAAATCGGCGTGTCCGGGATCTGGGTCATCAGCTCGGTCAGCGCGCCGGCATGGTCCTCCTCAGCATGGTTGATAATGATGTAATCAATATCGGCGAGGTCGATTTCACCGCGCAGGTTCTGCACGAATTCACGGCTGAATTTATGATCGACGGTATCGATCAGCACATTTTTTTCTTCCCGGATGAGATAGCTGTTGTAGCTGCTGCCGCGCAGCGTTTTGTATTCAGTCCCGTGGAAATCACGCACTTCCCAGTCGCGTTGGCCAACCCAATGAATGTTATTTTTAACCAGAATAGACATAGCAACCTCAATTAATTCAGCAGTGTTCAAATAAGATGTTTTGCTTATATCAAGTTGCGTGCCAACTTTTTAATTAATTGAATTTTAAGTGTTTTATGTTTTTTATTAAATCTGTTGATGTCAAAATGACAATGGTTAAAATAGTCGATATGACTACGTTTGGTGTCAAAATGACTATGAGGCGACAATGAGTTTCTCCGTCGAGGCCCTGGCGAAAATCGCCATTGATTTACAAAGCGATCTCGGCCATGCCGACCGTTTTTCGCGTTTGATTACCACCCTGCGGCAGATACTCGGCTGCGATGCTTCGGCGCTGCTGCGCTACGAGGCGCACCAGTTTGTGCCGCTGGCGATTGATGGCCTGGCCCAGGACGTGCTTGGCCGACGCTTTGCCCTTGAAGGCCACCCGCGGCTGGAGGCGATTGCCCGGGCGGGGGACGTGGTGCGCTTCCCGGCGGATAGCGATCTGCCGGACCCTTACGATGGCCTGATCCCCGGGCAGGAAAGCCTGAAGGTGCACGCCTGCGTCGGCCTGCCGCTGTTTGCCGGGCAAACCCTGATCGGCGCGCTCACCCTCGACGGCATGGATGCGGACCGTTTTGACAGCTTCAGCGACGAGGAGCTGCGCCTGATTGCCGCCCTGGTGGCCGGGGCGCTCAATAACGCGCTGCTGATCGCCCGGCTGGAGAATCAAAACGTGCTGCCGGAGCAGGCTATCGTGTATCCGGCAGCCGAACGTCAGGAGATAATTGGCCTGTCGGCGCCGATGCTGCAGCTGAAAAAAGAGATCGATATCGTCGCGGCTTCTGACTTAAACGTGCTGATTAGCGGCGAGACCGGCACCGGCAAAGAGCTGGTGGCGAAAGCGGTGCATCAGGGGTCGCCGCGGGCGGCCAATCCGCTGGTCTATCTCAACTGCGCGGCCCTGCCGGAGAGCGTGGCGGAGAGCGAGCTGTTTGGCCACGTCAAAGGGGCGTTTACCGGGGCGATCAGCAACCGCAGCGGTAAATTTGAAATGGCGGACAACGGGACGCTGTTCCTCGATGAAATTGGCGAGCTTTCGCTGGCGCTCCAGGCCAAGCTGCTGCGGGTGCTGCAGTATGGCGATATTCAGCGCGTCGGCGACGATCGCAGCCTGCGGGTTGATGTGCGGGTGCTGGCGGCCACCAACCGCGACCTGCGTCAGGAGGTGGTGGAGGGGCGCTTTCGCGCCGACCTGTATCATCGCCTGAGCGTGTTTCCGCTGTCGGTTCCGGCGCTGCGCGAGCGGGAAAGTGATGTGGTGCTGCTGGCCGGCTATTTTTGCGAACAGTGCCGTTTGCGCATGGGGCTGGCGCAGGTGATTTTAAGCGAAGCGACGCGGGCCAGGCTGCTCGCCTGGTCATGGCCGGGCAACGTACGCGAACTGGAGCACGCGATTCATCGGGCGGTGGTGCTGGCGCGGGCGACGCAGGCGGGTAATGATATCGTGCTGGAGCCGCAGCATTTTCAGCTGGCCGGGGAAGCGCCAGCCTTGCCGACCGTCAGCCCGCAGCCGGCGGCGGAAGCGGTGAGCCTGCGCGAGGCGACGGAGGCGTTCCAGCGCGAAGCGATCGCCAGCGCGCTGGCTGCTAATGGCCGCAGCTGGGCCGCCGCCGCCCGCGCGCTGGGGCTCGACGTCGCCAACCTGCACCGGCTGGCGAAGCGTCTGGGGCTTAAAGGATCCCGGCCTGATAAAAATTCTGCAGGTTAATCGCGCCGACCAGCTGGCCGCTTTCATCCACCACCGGAGCGGCGCTGATTTTATGCTTCATCAGGCGCTCTTTGGCTTCTATCGCGCGGCTTTCCGCTTGCAGAGTGACGCCGTTGCGGGTCATCGCCTGGCTGACGATATCCTGTAAGCTGCCGCCGCCCACCAGCCAGCGGCGCAGGTCGCCGTCGGTAAAGACGCCCTGCACGTGATTGCGCTCATCGCAGACCGCCACCAGCCCCAGGCCGGTGCGGCTGAGTTCGAGCATCGCGTCCATGACGCTGGTGTCGTTGGCGACGCGCGGCACGTCGCCGTCGCGGCGCATCAGATGGTGAACTTTGTTCAGCAGCCGTGCGCCCAGCGCGCCGGCCGGGTGCGAACGGGCGAAATCTTCTTCGTTAAAGCCGCGGGCCTGCATGACCGCCATGGCCAGCGCGTCGCCGAGCATCAGGGTATTGACGGTGCTGGAGGTGGGCGCGAGGTGCATCGGGCAGGCTTCACGCTCTACGGCAATATCAAGCACCGCTTTGGCCGCCAGCGCCAGCGGTGAAGTGGATTTACCGGTCATCGCCAGCAGCGGAATGGATTTTTCCTCCAGGCGCGGAACGATAAGATCCAGCTCTTTAGCGCTGCCGGAGTAAGAGATAAACAGCATCACGTCGCGGCTGTCGAGCATGCCGAGGTCGCCGTGCAGCGCTTCCGCCGGGTGAACAAAAAATGCCGGGGTGCCGGTGCTGGCGAAGGTGGCGGCCAGCTTTTTACCAATATGACCCGATTTACCGATACCGGAGACGACCAGTTTGCCCTCGCAGTGGATAATGGTTTCCGCCGCGCGGATGAAGTCGTCGCCCAGGCGTTCAGGCAGGCGGCTCGCCTCCTGAAGCTCCAGCATCAGGGTCTGGCGTCCGGCTTCTAACAGAAAGTTACTCATGATGTTCTCCAGTAATAATGACTTCGATGCCTTTGTCTTCCAGCGCCCGCTTAAATTCCGGGCTGATATCGGCATCGGTAATCAGTTTGTCTACGCTCTCCAGGCCGCAGACGATATTGGGACTTTTGCGGCCAAACTTCGACGAGTCGGCCATCAGGATAACTTCGCGGGCGGCATTGCACATCGCTTTGCTGACCGTATAAACCTCATTAAAGGTGGTGACGCCGGCGATTAAATCAATGCCGTCGGTGCCCATAAACAGTCGATCGAAGCTGAAGTGTTCGAAGGCGTTTTCCGCCAGCTGGCCGTGAAAGGAGGCCGATTTTTTGCGGAACGTGCCGCCCGGCATCAGGATGGTTTGTTCGTTATCCAGTTCGGAGAGGGCGTTGACGATATGCAGGCTGTTGGTCATCACGGTAATGTTATTGAAGCGGCTGAGCATCGGCACCATTTGCAGCACCGTACTGCCGGCGTCAAGAATGATCGAGTCGCCATCGTGAATGAAGCTGACCGCGGCTTCGGCAATCCGCTCTTTTTTATGGGTGTTGATCAGCGTTTTGTGGTCGATGGGCGGATCGGCCTCGTCTTTATTTAACACCACGCCGCCGTAAGTGCGGATAACGGTACCAGCATTCTCAAGGATCACCAGATCCTTACGGATGGTGGTGCCGGTGGTGTCGAAGTGTTGCGCCAGCTCTTCGACCGAGCATTTGCCCTGCGATTGCAGGTGCTCGAGAATGGCTGCCTGGCGCTGACGTGGTTTCATAGGCGTTGTATCCTGCGTTTAAAGTTTCGAAATGATAATTTCGCAAGATATTAACGTTCACAACGAAATTATCCATGTTTCGGATTAAGCGCTAATGATAGTGCATTCTGACAGAGCGGATCATTGGGAAAGATCACATCAGGCTGCAATTCCTTAAGATGCTTACCGGTGAGGGCGGGAATTTTTTGCGGCCTGGCGAAGACGGTGAGGCCTTTCATTAACAGCGTATCGCGAATGCGGTCGTTTTCGTCGACGGCGATGGCGACGACGGCGCGCGGCTTGAACCGCCCCGAGGAGCGGCCGACGCCGACGCGTCCCTGCTGGCACAGCCGATCGAATGCGCGATTGAACTGCCTGATCTGCCAGCCGCCAAAGGCGAGCTGGGTTATCCAGGCGATGGCGGCGATAGTGATAAGTGCGGTAACCATAAAAGTCTCCTTAAGGCGTGTGCGATATTTCCCCGGAGGCGGCGCGTTGCGCCTTACCCGGGCTACGGATCGGCGCGGGGTGCCGGTTTTGTAGCCCGGATAAGCGCAGCGCAATCCGGGACCTCTGGTTTAAAACATCACCTGCCCGCCGGTGACGTTGATGGACTGCCCGGTGCAGTATGAAGCCTGCGGACTGGCGTAAAACATCAGCACGTTAAGTACGTCCTGGTAATCGCAGCCGCGCTTCAGCGGGACTTTGTCGATGTAATACTGCTCGACCTGCTCCTCCGGGATCCCCAGCTTGGTGGCGTACTGCGGCAGCAGAGACTGGAACATCGGCGACTTCAGCAGGTTGCCGAGCATCAGGGAGTGCACGGTAATCCCGTACTCCGCGAGGTCCAGCGCCAGCGACTGCGTCAGCCCCACGCCGCCAAACTTCGCCGCGCTATAGCCGGAGTTATGCTTGCTGCCCACTTTGCCGGATTTAGAGTTGATCTGAATGATGCGTCCTTTAATGCCGTCGCGGATCATCAGGCGGGAAAACTCGCGGGCGCAGAGGAAGTAGCCCACCAGATTCACCTGCAGCGAACGGTCGAAATCTCCCAGCGCGAAGTCGCTGATAAACGCCGCTTTAGCGATCCCGGCGCTATAGACCAGCAGGTCGACGCGGGAAAATATTTCGTCTACCCCGCGGGCGAGGGCGACCACGCTGGCTTCGCTGGTGGCGTCCGCGCCGAAGCCCCACGCCGTGCCTTCGCCATGTTCTGCATTGATGGCCTGCGCGACGCGGGTCGCTTTATCGCTCTGAATATCGACCACCGCCACGCGATAGCCTTCTGCGGCAAGCCCGCGACACAGAAACTCCCCTAAGGTTTGTCCCCCACCGATGACAACAGCAACCTGATTCATAATTTTCTCCTTACAACTTAAGCAACAAATTTCAGTACGCAGCCGGCGGCGATGCCTTCCGGCACTGGCCCCGCCACGTGTACGGTTCCGGGGAATTCCGCTTCGCGGTGGCCGTCAAAGCGCAGCGTGATATGGCCCAGCTCGCGCAGGTTCTGCTCGGCGACGTCGCCGACGGCGGTGACCGGGTAGCGCAGCTCGCCGAGCTGCAGCTCAGCGCCCGGCACCAGCGCGCCGGAGAGCTCGCCGTGGTTGTGAATAAAGCAGTACTCTTCGATATCGGCCGGGGCGCCTTCGCGGAAGGTGATCAGCATCTGCTCGTCCAGCGCCATCGCCGCGCTGGCGCCGATATGCGTAATGGTGGTCTGGTAAATCACGGTCATCTTCAGGCACCTCTTATTGGTAAATAAATCCGGAAACGAACCAGGCGATCAGCACCGTTGGCGCGCCGGTCAGGAAGCGGCTCACCAGTACCGACGGTACGCCGACGCGCACGGTGTCCTGGCGCGCTTCCGCCAGCGACAGGCCAACCGGGATAAAGTCGCAGGCGGCCTGGGCGTTAATGGCGAACAGCGCGGGCAGGGCGAGATGCGGCGGAATATTGCCAAGGCCAATCTGCACGCCAATCAGCACGCCGATAACCTGGGCGATGACCGCGCCGGGGCCGAGAAACGGCGACAGCAGCGGGAAAGAGCAGATCAGCGCCAGGGTGACGAGGCCCAGCGGATGGCTGGCGAGCGGCGCCAGGCCGTGGGCAATCCAGTCGCCGATGCCGGAGGCCATGATGATGCCGATCAGCGCCGCGACGAAGGCCATAAACGGCAGAATGGTTTTCAGCACCGTATCGATGGTGTCGCGCCCGGCCTGGAACAGCACCGCCACGACCGAGCCCATCCCCATACCAACTTTGGCCAGCAGGCCGTCGCTCTGCTCGGTTATTTTCTTGCTGGTGTCATAGTCGCGGGCCGCCGGCTGGGCAGGCGCGGCCTGCGGGGCCGGGGAGGGACCCTCTTCCAGCGCGAAAATGTTCTCTTCTTTGACGCCGGAAACGTAAATGTCTTCGACGATGTACTGCGCCAGCGGACCCGATTTGCCGGTCGCGTGGATATTAATGGTCGGGATGCGGCGCTTCGGGTAGATACCGCAGCGCAGGGTGCCGCCGCAGTCGATAATCGCCACGCCGATTTCCGCTTCCGGCGGTTCGCCCTCTTTGAAGCCATCGACCGCCTGCCAGCCGGTGAGGCGGGCAATTTTATCGACGATCGCCGGGCGGGTGCCCGCGGTGATATAGACAATCTTTTTACCGGCAACGGCGTCCAGTTCGAGCGGGCCGCCCCAGCCGCCGGCGCCTTTTTCAATGCGAATACGGGTCATGATGTCGCTCCTGACAGATGCACTTTCTGCTCAAGCTGGATGGCCATTTTTTTCTCAAAAATCGACGTGGTCAGGTCGGTCACCCAGCCGCGGAAGAAGTTCGTCACCAGGCCCACCAGCAGATAGCTCACCGCCAGCGGCCCTAACGGCAGACCGAGGGTGGTTAGCCCGTTGGCGATCCCCAGATAGACGAACAGTTCGCCGGGGTTGATGTGCGGAAACAGGCCGTTCATTGAGTGGCAGCTGTAGGAGGCCGCCGCGTAGTAGCTCGGTTTGTATTTCTCGGGCATAAAGCGCCCAAGGCTCAGGGTCATCGGGTTACAGAAAACGAAGGTGCCGATGCAGGGCAGCAGCAGGTAGCGGGAGATCGGATTACCGGCGCAGCGCTGCGCCAGCTTTTCGATCCGCTGCTGACCAATAAAGTTGATCAGCGCGTTCATGATCACCAGCAGACTGATCAGCAAAGGCAGGATCCCGGTGACCATACCGGTGAACACCTCGCCTCCCTTCTGAAACAGGCCGATAAACCATTCGGCGCCGTGGGTAACGACTTCAATCATTGTTCTCTCCTTCAGCGTGTTATTTTTCTTGCTAACTGGCAGCTAATTTTAATCATTTTAAAAGGTTTAAAATTGTTATATTGATCGCAAAATGAAAGATAAATATTTTATTTTGAAAGGTTGTGGCTGGAGTGAACGAAGGATCCGGCGGGGCGAGAGGAAAAGGGTGATAAAAAAGAATTTACATTGCCGCCGCTTCCTTGTGAGCGGGCGCATGCTTTACCATAATTACCCCTTGCCGATTTGTTAAATGGATGTCCCATGTTGAAGCGTCGTTCCCTGGCTTTACTCCCCCTGTGCGTTCTCCTCGCTGCCTGCAGCAGCAAACCTCAAACTCCTGCGGAAAAGGAAATGGCGGGCGGCACGGGCGGTTTTTTACTTGAGCCACAGCATAACGTGATGGAGATGAGCGGCGATTTCGCCAATAACCCGGCGGCGGAACAGTTCATTGATAAAATGGTGAGCAAGCACGGCTTCGACCGACAGCAGCTGCATCAAATTCTCTCGCAGGCCAAACGCCTGGACTATGTGCTGCGTCTGATGGACCGTCAGGCGCCCACCGGGCTGCCGCCGTCAGGGCCAAACGGCGCCTGGCTGCGCTACAAAAAACAGTTTATTACCCCGGATAACGTGCAGAACGGCGTGGCATTCTGGAACCAGTATCAGGATGCGCTCAACCGCGCGTACCAGGTTTACGGCGTGCCGCCGGAAATTATCGTCGGGATTATTGGCGTCGAGACCCGCTGGGGCCGGGTGATGGGGAAAACCTGCATCCTCGATGCGCTGGCGACGCTGTCGTTTAACTATCCGCGCCGCGCAGAATACTTCTCCAGCGAGCTGGAAACGTTCCTGCTGATGGCGCGCAGCGAACAGGATGACCCGCTCGATCTGAAAGGCTCCTTCGCCGGCGCGATGGGCTACGGTCAGTTTATGCCCTCTTCTTACAGGCAGTACGCGGTGGACTTTAACGGCGACGGGCATATCAACCTGTGGGATCCGGTCGATGCGATCGGCAGCGTAGCGAACTACTTCAAGCAGCACGGCTGGGTGAGCGGCGATCTGGTTGCGGTACAGGCGCTGGGCCAGGCGCCTGGGCTGAACAATGGGTTCAAAACCAAATACAGCGTCTCGCAGCTGGCGGCGGCGGGACTTACCCCGACTCAGCCGCTGGGTAACCACCAGCAGGCGAGCCTGCTGCGTCTGGATATCGGCACAGGCTACCAGTACTGGTACGGTCTGCCGAACTTCTACACCATTACCCGCTATAACCACAGCACCCATTACGCGATGGCCGTCTGGCAGCTCGGTCTGGCGGTTTCTCAGGCCCGGATGCAGTAATCCCGTCTTCTGTGCTCCTCTCCGTCCGGAGAGGAGTCTGTAACATTTTGCAGCATTTCCTTTTGTTGACGCCAATTTACATTCCGCGCTTCTTTTAATATTGTTATGTTATAACGTTTTATTGAGGCGTAAACATTGACTTCTTTATTGATGACTTCAGGCATCGCCCGGCTGGCGATGGCCGGCGTGCTGCTGGCCGCCCTGTGGCTGGCAACCTGGTGGGCGGTATCGCTGCCATGATAGAGCTCGATCATCTGGTGGCTGGCTATGAAGGGCTGGCGATCGCGCCGTCCCTTAGCGGCACGATTGCAACGGGGAGTATGACGGCTATCGTCGGCCTGAACGGCTGTGGGAAATCGACGCTGTTAAAGACGCTGGCCGGATTTATCCCGCCGGTCAGCGGCCGCCTGCACTGGCGCGACGGACGGCCGGTTATCGGCTGGCTGGCGCAGCGGCATGCGCTGGAGTCGCAGTTTCCGCTTACGGTGCAGGATGTCGTCAGCCAGGGGGCCTGGCCGCAGGTATCGTTGCTGCGCGGGCTCGGGGGGGAGGTGCGCCAGCGTATCGTCGCGGCCATAGCGCGGGTGGGGCTGCTAGCGATGGCGAAAACGCCGATTGAGGCGCTCTCCGGCGGCCAGTTTCAGCGCATGCTCTTCGCGAGGGTGATGGTGCAGCGCGCGCCGCTGGTGATGCTCGACGAACCGTTTACCGGCATCGACGAAGCCACCTGCCGTGAGCTGATGGCGCTGATCCTGGAAATGCATCAGCAGGGGCAGACGATTCTGGCGGTGCTGCACGATAACCAGCGGGTCGCCGACTATTTCCCGGAAACGATGCTGCTGACGCCGCAGCGCGCCCGCTGGGGCAGTACGCCTGATGTGCTGCCCGCCTTTCACTCCGCGAGGCTGGCATGATCTGGCACACCTTCATTCAGCCCTTTATCGAGTTTGGCTTTATGCGCCGCGCGCTGGTGGTGTGCCTGGCGCTCTCCCTGAGCACGACCATGCTCGGCGTCTTCTTACTTTTACGCCGCATGAGCCTGATGGGCGATGCGCTCTCGCATGCGATTTTGCCCGGCGTGGCGGTGGGCTACCTGCTTAACGGGATGTCGCTGCTGGCGATGACCGTCGGGGGTTTTATTGCCGGCATTGCGGTGGCGCTGGTGGCGGGGTGGGTCAGCCGACGCACGCTTTTAAAAGAGGATGCCAGCTTTGCCGGATTTTATCTCGGCTCCCTGGCGCTGGGCGTCACGCTGGTCTCGCTGCGCGGCTCTAACGTCGACCTGCTGCATCTGCTGTTCGGCTCGATTCTGGCGGTAGACCGCGATTCGGCGCTGTTTGTGACCGGCGTTGCCAGCCTGACGCTGATTTGCATCGCCCTGTTTTATCGCGGCCTGGTCAGCGAAGCCTTCGACAGCGTCTGGCTTCAGGTGAATGCGCGAAGAGTGCCTGCGCTGCTGCACGGCCTGTTCCTCGCCCTGCTGGTGCTCAATCTGGTGGCCGGGTTTCAGGTGCTCGGCACGCTGATGGCGGTGGGGGTCATGATGCTGCCCGCGGTAGCGGCGCGCTGCTGGGCGCGGACGCTGCCGGGCATTCTGCTGCTGGCGGCGCTGATGGGCGGTTTTTGCGCGTGGATGGGGCTGAGCCTGTCGTGGGCGGCGAATTTGCCTGCCGGACCCGCCATTGTGCTGACCGCCAGCGGCCTCTTTTTTGTATCGGTGTTTTTTGGCTCGCGCAGCCGGCTGGTTGTCGGCTGGCGTAAATTAATGGGGTAAGGACAATGATGAAACGTACCGGGATATGGCTGGTGCTGGCGCTGGGTCTGGCATCGCACGGGGTGATGGCGAAAACGCTAAACGTGGTGAGCAGTTTTTCCGTGTTGGGCGATATGGTGCAGCAGATTGGCGGCGAACATGTGCATGTGGATACGCTAGTGGGGCCGGACGGCGATCCGCATACCTTCGAGCCCTCGCCGAAAGACAGCGCGCTGCTGAACAACGCCGATGTGGTGGTGGTCAACGGCCTGGGGCTGGAGGGCTGGCTGGACCGGCTGATTAAAGCATCCGGGTTCAAAGGCGAGCTGGTGGTGGCTTCCCGCGGAGTCAAAACCCACACGCTTGAAGAAGATGGCGCAACGGTAACCGATCCGCATGCGTGGAACAGCGCCGCGAACGGTGCGCTGTACGCGCAGAATATCCTCAACGGCCTGGTGAAAGCCGACCCGGAAGATAAGTTGGCGCTGGAGGCCTCCGGCAAGCGCTATATCAGCCAGCTTAACGAGATCGATCGCTGGGCTAAAAGCCAGTTCACCGCCATTCCACAGGCAAAGCGTAAGGTTCTGACCAGCCATGATGCTTTCGGCTATTTTGGCCGCGCCTATGGCGTGACTTTCCTCGCGCCGCAGGGGCTATCTTCGGAAAGTGAGGCCAGCGCGGCGCAGGTGGCGGCATTAATTCGACAAATTAAAGCCGACGAGGTGCATACCTGGTTTATGGAAAATCAGCTTGATCCAAGACTGGTTAAACAGATTGCCAGCGCGACGGGCGCGCAGCCGGGAGGAGAGCTCTACCCTGAAGCGCTCTCTCAACCGGGCGGCGTGGCGGACAGCTACGTGAAAATGCTGCGTCACAACGTGGAGCTGATCGCGGCGAGTATGAAATAAATAAAAACCGGCCCGCAATGGGCCGGTTATCCGCCGCTATGGTTCTGCGAGTATCTGCTTGATTTTTTTGTTCAATGTGAATCCACTGGCAATACAGCCCACGCCCAGCAGGATCTGTACGCCTTCGAACAGCGGGTTGAATGAGCGGGTGAAAATATGCAGTAGCGCGGTTAGCAGTGAAACTGTGCCGCATACAAACAGGTACAGGCGCACCTGGCGAATTTTTTTCACGTTCTGCTCTGAGGTAAGCGTTGCTTTGGCCATTCCTGGTAACCTCTCATTTAACTCTTCCTTATATGTGCGGTGAATTGTGACACCGGTGCCCCCGGGCGGCTATCCGAAAATGCGGCGTTGGCCATAGCCGATGTTTTTCGCCAGCCGACTCGTAAATTCGTTACCTCGTCCCCATATCTCCGTTGAAAGTGCTATCTTTGATGGCCTCTTTGTACAGCTTAAGTGGGGCGACGAATGACAGATTCGGAATTAATGCAGCTGAGCGAGCAGGTGGGGATGGCGCTGAAAGCGCGCGGTGCGACGGTGACCACGGCGGAGTCCTGCACCGGCGGCTGGGTCGCCAAAACCCTTACCGATATCGCCGGCAGTTCGGCATGGTTTGAGCGCGGTTTCGTCACTTACAGCAATGAAGCGAAATCGCAGATGATTGGCGTCAGCGAAGCGACGCTGCTTAGCCATGGCGCGGTGAGTGAACCGGTGGTGGTGGAGATGGCCATCGGCGCGCTGCGTGCGGCTCGCGCGGACTATGCCATTTCGGTCAGCGGCATCGCCGGGCCGGACGGTGGCAGCGCGGAAAAGCCGGTGGGAACCGTCTGGTTTGGCGTGGCCAGCGCCAGCGGACAGGGCGTAACCCGGCGCGAATGCTTTGCCGGAGACCGCGAGTCGGTACGCCGCCAGGCCACGGCCTACGCGCTAAATCTCCTCTGGCAACAATTTCTACAAAATACTTGATACTGTATGACTATACAGTATAATTGCTTCAACAGAACAGAATTCACTACCCGGTTACACCCGGCATGAGAGGAGTAATAATGGCTATCGACGAAAACAAACAGAAAGCGTTGGCGGCAGCACTGGGCCAGATCGAAAAACAATTCGGTAAAGGCTCCATCATGCGCCTGGGTGAAGACCGTTCCATGGATGTGGAAACTATCTCCACCGGCTCGCTTTCCCTTGATATCGCCCTGGGCGCAGGCGGCCTGCCGATGGGCCGTATCGTCGAGATCTACGGGCCTGAATCTTCCGGCAAAACCACGCTGACGCTGCAGGTTATCGCCGCCGCGCAGCGCGAAGGCAAAACCTGTGCGTTTATCGATGCGGAACACGCGCTGGACCCGGTTTACGCACGCAAGCTGGGCGTCGATATCGACAACCTGCTGTGCTCCCAGCCGGATACCGGCGAACAGGCTCTGGAAATCTGTGACGCGCTGGCGCGTTCCGGTGCGGTAGACGTTATCGTCGTTGACTCCGTTGCGGCGCTGACGCCGAAAGCGGAAATCGAAGGCGAAATCGGCGACTCTCATATGGGCCTCGCGGCGCGTATGATGAGCCAGGCGATGCGTAAACTGGCGGGCAACCTGAAGCAGTCCAACACCCTGCTCATCTTCATCAACCAGATTCGTATGAAAATTGGCGTGATGTTCGGTAACCCGGAAACCACCACCGGCGGTAACGCGCTGAAGTTCTACGCCTCCGTGCGTCTGGATATCCGTCGTATCGGTGCGGTGAAAGAGGGCGACAACGTTGTCGGCAGCGAAACCCGCGTTAAAGTGGTGAAAAACAAAATTGCCGCGCCGTTTAAACAGGCTGAATTCCAGATCCTCTACGGCGAAGGGATTAACTTCTTCGGTGAGCTGGTCGATCTCGGCGTGAAAGAGAAGCTGATTGAGAAAGCCGGCGCATGGTACAGCTATAACGGTGATAAAATCGGTCAGGGTAAAGCGAACGCCATCTCCTGGCTGAAAGAGAACCCGGCTGCGGCAAAAGAGATCGAGAAGAAAGTTCGTGAACTGCTGCTGAGCAATCAGGACTCCACGCCGGACTTCGCGGTTGATGGCAACAGCGAAGCGGAAACCGAACAAGATTTCTGATATCGTCTGAACAGACTAACAAGGGGCCGCTTATGCGGCCCTTTTGCTTTTTTTGATTAGCGAGGCTGACCGTGACTGAAACTTCATCCCGCCGCTCTGACTACGCCAGGCTGCTGGATCGCGCGATTCGCATTCTGGCAATGCGCGACCACAGCGAACAGGAGCTAAGGCGAAAACTGGCTGCACCGGTCATGAGCAAAAACGGCCCTGAAGCGTTAGATGTGACGCCGGAAGAGGTCGATAAAGTCGTTGAATGGTGCATTGAGAACCGCTATCTGGACGACGAACGCTTTGTCCGTCAGTTCATTGCCAGCCGCAGCCGCAAGGGGTACGGCCCGGCGCGCGTCCGCCAGGAGCTAAAGCAGAAGGGGATCTCCCGCGAGACGACAGAGGCAGCCATGCGCGAGTGCGAAATCGACTGGGCGCGGCTTGCCAAAGAGCAGGCGCAGCGAAAATATGGCGACCCCCTGCCCAGCGTATTTGCAGAAAAAGTCAAAATTCAGCGCTTTTTGCTCTACCGCGGCTATCTGATGGAGGATATTCAGGAAATCTGGCGAAATTTTGCAGATTGACCCATCCGGGATTTTACTTCCCCGTGAAGAAAACTTATCTTATTCCCACTTTATTTTCGTGAGTAGCCTGCCGGTCGATACTGGGTAGTGGCTGCCAGCGACATTTCGTTAGCTTGATTTCAGGATAATTATGAGCAAGAGCACCGCTGAGATCCGTCAGGCGTTTCTCGACTTTTTCCATAGTAAAGGACATCAGGTAGTTGCGAGCAGCTCCCTGGTGCCGCATAACGACCCGACCCTGCTGTTTACCAACGCCGGGATGAACCAGTTCAAGGATGTTTTCCTTGGTCTCGACAAACGTAATTATTCGCGCGCGACCACCGCGCAGCGTTGCGTTCGTGCGGGTGGTAAGCACAACGATCTGGAAAACGTCGGCTACACCGCGCGTCACCACACCTTCTTTGAAATGCTGGGTAACTTCAGCTTTGGCGATTACTTCAAGCAGGATGCCATCAAATACGCATGGGAGCTGCTGACCGGTGAAAACTGGTTCGCCCTGCCGAAAGAAAAACTGTGGGTGACCGTCTACGAAACCGACGATGAAGCGTTCGATATCTGGGCAAATGAAGTTGGCGTACCGCGCGAGCGTATTATCCGCATCGGCGACAATAAAGGCGCGCCGTTTGCTTCCGATAACTTCTGGCAGATGGGTGACACCGGGCCGTGCGGTCCATGCACCGAAATCTTCTTCGACCATGGCGACCATATCTGGGGCGGCCCTCCGGGAACGCCGGAAGAAGACGGCGATCGCTATATTGAGATCTGGAATATCGTCTTCATGCAGTTCAACCGTCAGGCTGACGGAACCATGGAACCGCTGCCGAAGCCGTCCGTAGATACCGGTATGGGCCTCGAGCGTATTGCCGCCGTGCTGCAGCACGTCAACTCCAACTACGATATCGACCTGTTCCGCGATCTGATTAAGAGCGTGGCGAAGGTTACCGGCGCGACCGATCTCTCGAACAAGTCGCTGCGCGTTATCGCTGACCACATTCGCTCCTGCGCATTCCTGATTGCCGATGGCGTTATCCCGTCGAATGAAAACCGCGGCTACGTGCTGCGCCGCATCATTCGTCGCGCAATTCGCCATGGCAACATGCTGGGCGCGAAGGAGACCTTCTTCTGGAAACTGGTTGCCCCGCTGATTGACGTGATGGGTTCCGCCGGCGAAGAGCTGAAACAGCAGCAGGCTCAGGTTGAGCAGGTGCTGAAGACCGAAGAAGAGCAGTTTGCCCGTACGCTGGAGCGCGGACTGGCGCTGCTGGATGAAGAGCTGGCTAAACTGCAGGGCGACACGCTGGACGGCGAAACCGCTTTCCGCCTGTACGACACCTACGGCTTCCCGGTTGACCTGACCGCGGACGTTTGCCGCGAACGCAACATCAAGGTTGACGAAGCCGGCTTTGAAGCCGCGATGGAAGAGCAGCGCCGTCGCGCGCGCGAATCCAGCGGCTTTGGCGCGGACTACAATGCGATGATCCGCGTCGACGGCGCCTCTGAGTTTAAAGGCTATGACAGCCTGGAACTGAATGGCAAAGTCACCGCGCTGTTTATCGATGGTAAAGCGGTTGACGCGGTGAACGCCGGTCAGGAAGCGGTTGTTATCCTCGACCAGACGCCGTTCTACGCCGAATCCGGCGGCCAGGTGGGTGACAAAGGCGAACTGAAGGGCGCCGGTTTCTCCTTCCAGGTCAGCGACGCGCAGAAGTACGGCCAGGCAATTGGCCATATTGGTAAACTGACCAGCGGTTCGCTTAAAGTCGGCGACGCCGTGCAGGCCGATGTCGATCAGGCTCGCCGCCAGCGTATCCGCCTGAACCACTCCGCGACGCACCTGATGCACGCGGCGCTGCGCCAGGTTCTCGGTACGCACGTTGCGCAGAAAGGCTCTCTGGTCAACGACAAAGCATTGCGCTTCGACTTCTCGCATTTTGAAGCGATGAAGCCGGAGGAGATCCGTGCGGTAGAAGATCTGGTGAACGCGCAAATTCGTCGCAACCTGCCGATCGAAACCAATATCATGGATATTGACGCTGCGCGTGAATCCGGCGCGATGGCGCTGTTTGGCGAGAAGTATGACGATCGCGTTCGCGTGCTGAGTATGGGCGATTTTTCCACCGAGCTGTGCGGCGGTACGCACGCCTCGCGCACCGGTGATATCGGCCTGTTCCGCATTACCTCTGAATCCGGTACCGCCGCTGGCGTGCGCCGTATCGAAGCGGTGACCGGCGAAGGCGCGATGGCGATGCTGCACGCGCAGAGCGATCTGCTGGGCGATATTGCACAGCTGCTGAAAGGGGATATCCACAGCCTCGGTGACAAAGTCCGCGCCGCGTTAGAACGCAGCCGTCAGCTGGAAAAAGAGCTGCAGCAGCTGAAAGAGCAGGCTGCCGTGCAGGAGAGCGCAAATCTCTCCAGCAAAGCGGAAGAGATTAACGGCGTTAAGCTGCTGGTCAGCGAGCTGGCCGGCGTTGAGCCGAAAATGCTGCGTACTATGGTTGACGATCTGAAAAATCAGCTGGGTTCAACGATTGTCGTGTTGGCCACGGTCGCAGAAGGTAAGGTTTCTCTGATTGCAGGTGTGTCTAAGGATGTGACAGACCGCGTGAAAGCCGGGGAACTGATTGGTATGGTCGCCCAGCAGGTGGGCGGTAAAGGGGGCGGTCGTCCGGATATGGCGCAAGCCGGCGGTACCGATGCGTCTGCTCTCCCTGCTGCGTTAGCCAGTGTGAAAGGCTGGGTAAGCGCAAAACTGTAATAACTATAATTGCATAGATGCTGTGATTCTCGGATTACAGCATCTTGCGCGAGAAGCACTGATAACGATAAAGTCGGGTTGAAGTTGTGTATATCGGCTAAACTTAGGTTTAACAGAATGTGATGCCGTGACTGCTTACACCGTAGGGTGTTTGTCATCGCTTACTTTTTGGCGTTATATGATGGATAATGCCGGGATACGAGAGACCCGACTCTTTTAATCTTTCAAGGAGCAAAGAATGCTGATTCTGACTCGTCGAGTTGGTGAGACCCTCATGATTGGAGATGAGGTCACTGTGACAGTTTTAGGGGTGAAGGGTAACCAGGTACGTATTGGCGTTAATGCCCCTAAAGAAGTCTCCGTGCATCGTGAAGAGATCTACCAGCGTATCCAGGCTGAAAAATCCCAGCAGTCCAGTTACTAAGGTTTTCGCGCCTCGCTATTTTGTGAGGCGCCTCCTTCCACCCGCCGTTTTTGCCAATTTTCCTCTCCGATAGCCTCTCATTTTTGTCTCTTTCTCCGCATCCGCGACAGTTATCTTTTGCGTTAGCCGCGGCGTAATCAGCAATTTCTTGTTGATAAAATACTCTTTTTGCCGTTTTCACAGGCTAATTGCGCGGGAAGTGTGCAAACGAAAAAAAGGTCTCGAAAAAAGGTTTGACTTATAAGTACCAGAAAGTAATATGTGCGCCATCGCAGCGACGAAGAGCAGAAACAAGTTCTTCGAAGCACTCGTAAGAGGCGTGTGGTGAGGTGGCCGAGAGGCTGAAGGCGCTCCCCTGCTAAGGGAGTATGCGGTCAAAAGCTGCATCCGGGGTTCGAATCCCCGCCTCACCGCCATTTTGCATCCGTAGCTCAGCTGGATAGAGTACTCGGCTACGAACCGAGCGGTCGGAGGTTCGAATCCTCCCGGATGCACCATATTCTCCACACCTTCAGCAACGAAGGTGTGAATGAGGTGGCGGTATTAGCCGCAAGCACCAGGGAGGATAACGTTGCTTCAGCAACGGCCCGAAGGGCGAGCCGCAAGGCGAGTCATCCTCCCGGATGCACCATCTTACTTGATACAGCTTTAGCAGCAGTATCAAAATCTGCAGTAAAGTAAGTTTCCCGATGCATCCGTAGCTCAGCTGGATAGAGTACTCGGCTACGAACCGAGCGGTCGGAGGTTCGAATCCTCCCGGATGCACCATCTTCTCCGAGATAGCAGCTACGCTGTTGTTTCACGGTCTGCGAGATAATCGCCAGCGCCAGGGAGGATAACGTTGCTTCAGCAACGGCCCGAAGGGCGAACCGAGTGAGTCATCCTCCCGGATGCACCATCTCTTACTTGATACGGCTTTAGCAGCGGTATCAATATCGGCAGTAAAGCAAGTTTCCCGATGCATCCGTAGCTCAGCTGGATAGAGTACTCGGCTACGAACCGAGCGGTCGGAGGTTCGAATCCTCCCGGATGCACCATATTCTCCGTACCTTCAGCAACGAAGGTGTGAATGAGGTGGCGGTATTAGCCGCAAGCACCAGGGAGGATAACGTTGCTTCAGCAACGGCCCGAAGGGCGAACCGAGTGAGTCATCCTCCCGGATGAACCATCTCTTACTTGATACGGCTTTAGCAGCGGTATCAATATCGGCAGTAAAGCAAGTTTCCCGATGCATCCGTAGCTCAGCTGGATAGAGTACTCGGCTACGAACCGAGCGGTCGGAGGTTCGAATCCTCCCGGATGCACCATATTCTCCATACCTTCAGCAACGAAGGTGTGAATGAGGTGGCGGTATTAGCCGCAAGCACCAGGGAGGATAACGTTGCTTCAGCAACGGCCCGAAGGGCGAACCCACTGTTGTTTCACGGCCAGCCACTCTCCTTGCCTCAAAACCCTTTAAGCGCAATCATTCACCTTATTCTTCAGCACTTTTTTCATTGGCAACTCCCTCTTTCCACTATAATTTATTCCTGTATATCGATCTGATTTTGGGTGAGATAAGTGCAAGGAGAGAAATCCATGAAATGGTTCAAAGCAATATCTGCGTTTTGCGCGACGCTTCTGGTCGCCGTATCGCTGGCGGGCTGCGCAGGTTCGTCCACAAAGGAAAGTACTGGTGGGTACATTGACGATACCGTCGTGACCACCAAAGTCAAAACCGCGCTCTTCAATGATAAAGAGATTAAGTCTTCGGAAATTAGCGTCCAGACCTTTAAAGGTCGTGTACAGCTGAGCGGCTTTGTCTCATCCGCCGAAAGCGCTAAACGTGCGGTAGAAGTGACGCGAAAAGTGCAGGGCGTTCGCGTGGTGGAGAACGATTTAAGAATCAAATAAACGCATCAGATTGCATCTGTATCGACAAGGGCGCCTTCGAGCGCCCTTGTCGCATCTGCCGCTGGCAGCGACAAACCTGACCTTTTGCGTTACAGTAAGACCTCCTTAACCGGTTGGTGAGAAGACGATGTACGAACGTTATGCAGGACTGATTTTTGATATGGATGGCACGATCCTCGATACCGAGCCGACGCATCGTAAGGCATGGAACGAGGTTCTCGGACGTTACGGTATGCGTTTTGATATGCAGGCTATGGTCGCGCTTAACGGCTCTCCAACCTGGCGGATTGCTCAGGCCATTATCGAATTAAACCAGGCTGATTTAGATCCTCACCTTCTGGCGCGGGAAAAGACGGACGCGGTGAAAGCGATGCTGCTTGATAGCGTCCGTCCTCTGCCGCTGATTGAAGTGGTTAAAGAGTGGCACGGTCGTCGTCCGATGTCAGTCGGTACCGGCAGCGAGAGCGCCGTTGCTGAAGCGCTGCTGGCCCATCTGGGCCTGCGTCACTACTTCTCGGCGGTGGTTGCCGCCGATCATGTCGCCAACCATAAACCCGCACCTGATACTTTCTTACTCTGCGCTGAGCGCATGGGCGTTGCGGCGGAAAAATGCGTGGTCTTTGAAGATGCGGACTTCGGTCTGCAGGCGGCGAAGCGGGCCGGAATGGATGCCGTGGACGTGCGATTGTTGTGAGCGACGCGCTGTCGCTGATATCGCTGTTTGCCAGCAGCTTTTTAAGCGCCACGCTGCTTCCCGGTAACTCGGAAGTGGTGTTGATCGCCATGCTCCTGGCGGGGGTGAGTCAGCCGTGGTTACTGGTTTTAATAGCAATAATCGGTAATAGCCTTGGAGGGGTAACTAACGTTATTCTGGGGCGCCTGTTTCCGCTGCGCAAAACATCGCGCTGGCAGGAGAAGGCGACCGGCTGGCTGAGGCGTTACGGCGCGGTCACGCTATTATTAAGCTGGGCGCCTGTTATAGGCGATTTGCTGTGTTTACTGGCGGGATGGATGCGCATTTCCTGGGGACCAGTGCTCTTTTTTTTATGCCTTGGCAAAGCATTACGCTATATCGTCATTGCGGCGATAACGCTTCAGGGCATGACGTGGTGGCACTAATTGGACTGACGGTTCAACCATTACAATTATGCTAATTCAAACGATTTCGACAGGCGGGAGGTCAAATTGATCCCGGACGTATCACAGGCGCTGGCCTGGCTGGAAAAAAATCCGCAGGCGCTGCAGGGTATTCAACGTGGTCTTGAACGCGAAACGCTGCGCGTCAACGCTGACGGCACGCTGGCCACTACCGGTCATCCGCAGGCACTGGGTTCAGCGCTGACTCATAAATGGATTACCACCGATTTTGCCGAAGCTTTGCTGGAATTTATTACGCCGGTTGATGGCGATATCCAGCATATGCTCACCCTCATGCGCGATGTTCATCGCTATACCGCACGCCATATTGGCGACGAGCGGATGTGGCCGCTGAGCATGCCTTGCTATATCGCGCCCGGCCAGGATATTGAACTGGCGCAGTACGGTTCCTCTAATATCGGCCGCCTGAAAACGCTGTATCGCGAAGGGCTGAAAAATCGCTACGGCGCGCTGATGCAAACCATCTCCGGCGTGCACTATAACTTCTCGCTGCCGATGGCTTTCTGGCAGGCTAAGTGCGGCGTTGAGGATGCTGAAAGCGGTAAAGAGGCGATTTCAGCGGGCTATTTCCGCTCCATTCGCAACTATTACCGTTTTGGTTGGGTGATTCCATACCTGTTCGGCGCCTCTCCGGCGATCTGCTCGTCGTTCCTGCAGGGCAAACCGACGGCGCTGCCGTTTGAGAAAGCCGGCAACGGCATGTACTACCTGCCTTATGCGACCTCGTTGCGTCTGAGCGATCTGGGCTATACCAATAAATCGCAAAGCAATCTCGGAATTACGTTTAACGATCTCTACGAGTATGTGGCAGGATTGAAGCGGGCGATTAAAACGCCTTACGAAGAGTATGAAAATATTGGGCTGGAGAAAGACGGCAAGCGTCTGCAAATCAACAGCAACGTGCTGCAGATCGAAAACGAGCTGTACGCGCCGATTCGCCCGAAACGCGTGACCCGCAGCGGCGAAACGCCTTCCGACGCGCTGCTGCGCGGCGGTATTGAGTACATTGAAGTTCGCTCCCTGGATATCAATCCGTTCTCACCGATTGGCGTTGATGAGCAGCAGGTGCGTTTCCTCGATCTGTTTATGGTCTGGTGCGTGCTGGCCGATGCGCCGGAGATGAGCAGCGACGAGCTGCTGTGCACGCGCACCAACTGGAATCGGGTGATTCTGGAAGGCCGTAAACCGGGCCTGACGCTGGGTATTGGCTGCGAAACCGCTCAGTTCCCGCTGGCTCAGGTCGGCAAAGATCTGTTCCGCGATTTACGCCGCGTGGCGCAAACGCTGGATAGCATCCACGGATGCCAGGCCTATCAGCAGGTCTGCGATGAGCTGGTCGCCTGCTTCGATAATCCGGAATTAACCTTCTCGGCGCGCATTCTGCGTTCTATGCTTGAAGAGGGGATTGGCGGTACCGGCAGAGAGCTGGCCGATCGGTATCGGACGATGCTGCGCGAAGAGCCGCTGGAAATTTTAAGCGAAGCGGATTTTGTCGCCGAGCGTGAAGCATCGGTACAGCGTCAGAAGAAGGTGGAGGCGGCGGATAGCGAGCCGTTTGAAGCGCTGCTGACACGGCACGCGTAGTTTTACGAGCCGTAAAAAAGAAAACGGCCACATCACTGTGGCCAAACTTTCATCTCTGATTCAGGGATGATGATGATAATAAATGCGCGTCTTTCATATACTCAGACTCGCGGCCTCAAAAAGAGTTCATTTTATTTTAAAAAAAATCACTATCGGAGGTGAAGAATGCCGTTGTTAGATAGTTTCACAGTCGACCATACCCGAATGGAAGCGCCTGCGGTGCGTGTCGCGAAGAAAATGAACACGCCTCACGGCGATGAAATCACCGTTTTCGATCTGCGATTCTGCGTGCCAAACCAGGAAGTGATGCCGGAAAGAGGCATTCACACCCTAGAGCACCTGTTTGCCGGCTTCATGCGCGATCACCTGAACGGCAACGGTGTGGAAATTATCGACATCTCTCCGATGGGCTGCCGCACCGGGTTCTATATGAGCCTGATCGGTACGCCGGACGAGCAGCGCGTCGCGGATGCCTGGAAAGCGGCGATGGCCGACGTGCTGAAGGTGAAAGATCAGAATCAGATCCCGGAGCTGAACGTTTATCAGTGCGGAACCTACACCATGCACTCGCTGGAGGAAGCTCAGGAAATCGCTCGCCATATTATTGAGCGCGATGTCCGCGTCAACAGCAACGATGAGCTGGCGCTGCCGAAAGAAAAACTGCAAGAACTGCACATCTAGTGCTTCTGCCACGGCCCGGCGAACTGCGTCGGGCCGCTACTCCCTGACGCCGCGATGTCGACGACTTTAACCTTCAATTTTCAACACCGTTCGCTGGTGCCTTTTGCCCATGATTACGCCCATGGCGATAGCGAACCCTGGCATCAGCACGATTGCGCCCAGCTGCTGCATATCCTCAGCGGCGTGGTGCGGGTGGAAACCGCGCAGGGTTATTGGGTTGTGCCGCCGGGGCGTGGCGTCTGGCTGCCCGCCGGTACGCCGCATACCCTACGGGTGACCGGCGTCGCGGCTGCGCGAACCCTGTTTATCGATCCCCTTGCCCGGGCCGATCTCCCCTCATCCTGCCAGATAGTCCAGGTGACTCCGCTGCTGCGTGAACTGATCGTCGCGTCGCTGACGCTGGCGGAATCCTACGCGCCGGGCAGCCGCGATGAACGCATTTACGAACTGATCCTCGATGAAATTCGCGGCATGGCGGTGCTGCCGTTTGGCCTGCCGGAGCCGCAAAGCGAAGCGCTGCGCCGTTTATGCCAGAAGGTAAGAGAAGCGCCCGGCGAACCCTGGAGCAGCGCCGAGGCGGCGAAGGAGAGCAGCATGAGCGAGCGCACGCTGAATCGTCATTTTCAGCAGCAGACCTCGCTCACCTGGAGCGAGTGGGTGCGCCGGGCGAAGCTGATGGAAGCGCTGGTTCGCCTGGCACAGGGGCATTCGGTACTGCGGGTGGCGCTGGATCTCGGCTACGGTAGCCATAGCGCTTTTAGCGCCATGTTTCGCCGGGTGATAGGCGTGGCCCCCAGCGACTACTTCCGCTCGCCGGCGTAATGGCCTGCGCTCATCGCATTGCACAACGCCTGCAGCGAGGCGCGCGCCACGTCGCTATCAATTCCTACCCCCCAGCGGCTGTCGCCATTCGGGAAGACGCAGCGAATATAGGCCACTGAACGGCTGTCGCTACGTTCGCCGAGAGTGTGTTCATGATAATCTTTAATCACGACCTGTTGCTTTAACAGGCCGCTCAGCCCGCTGGCGGCGGCGGACAGCAGGCCGTTGCCGCGGCTCTGCAGTCGTCGCGTTTCACCGGCGATGCGCAGGGTCGCCTGCAGAGAAAGCTGGCCGTCCTGCTGGCTATCGCTTTGGTAATCCAGCAGCGCAAGCGGCGGCTGGGGCAGAAGTCCGTAGCGGGCGCGAAACAGCTGCCACAGCGCGTTCTGGGTCATCTCTTTACCATGCGTATCGGTTTCGTGCTGAACGTGCAGGCTAAAATCCTGCTGCAGCGCGCGCGGCAGCTTCAGGCCATGATTCTGCTCAATCAGCCACGCGCTGCCGCTTTTGCCGGACTGGCTGTTGACGCGGATCACCGCTTCGTAGCTACAGCCGATATCCTGCGGGTCGATGGGCAGATAGGGCATTTCCCAGCGTTCGCCGGGCCGGCGGGCATCGAACCCTTTTTTGATCGCATCCTGATGCGAGCCGGAAAAGGCGGTATAGGCGAGGCTTCCCGCCCACGGGTGGCGCGGATGAACCGGGATCTGGTTGCAGCTTTCGACAATTTCGACCACCCGGTTCATTTCGGAGAAGCTGAGCCGGGGATCGACGCCCTGGCTGTAGAGATTCATCGCCAGCGTCACCAGACAGACGTTACCGGTGCGTTCGCCGTTGCCGAACAGGCAGCCTTCGACGCGGTCGGCGCCGGCCATCACCGCCAGCTCCGCGCTGGCGACGCCGGTTCCCCGGTCGTTATGCGGATGGACGCTGATGCACACATCGGAGCGGCGCGAGAAGTGACGACAAAAATACTCAATTTGATCGGCATAAACGTTAGGCGTGCTCACTTCTACCGTCGCGGGCAGATTGATAATCATCGGCCGTTCGGCGCAGGGCTGCCAGATTTCCGCCACCGCTTCGCAAATCTCCAGCGCGAATTCCGGCTCGGTGAAGCAGAAGGTTTCCGGGGAATACTCGTATTGCCAGCGGGTCTGCGGCTGCTGTTCGCACTGCTGGCGGATAAGCCGGGTGGCGCGGGTCGCCAGCTCGACCACCTGCGCTTTGTTCATTCCAAAAACCAGCTCGCGGAACAGCGGAGCGGTGGCGTTATAGAGGTGAACGGTGGCGCGGTGGGCATCGCGCAGCGATTCGAAGGTTCTGAGGATTAAATCTTCCCGCGCCTGGGTCAGCACCTGAATCGTCACATCCTGCGGGATACGCCGTTCTTCAATCAGTTGACGCACAAAGTTGAAATCGGTTTGCGAAGCCGAGGGAAACGCCACCTCGATCTCTTTAAATCCGCACTCCAGCAGCAAGTCCCAGAACTGCAGCTTGCGCGCGCTGTCCATCGGCTCGGCCAGCGCCTGGTTGCCGTCGCGCAGGTCGGTGGAGAGCCAGCGGGGGGCGCGGGTTATTTTTTGCTCCGGCCAGCGGCGGTCGGGCAGGGCAATCGGCGGATAGGGACGGTATTTTTCACCGGGTTGAGTCAGCATGATTTTCTCCTTCTTAGCGGATCTTCATCGTGCACGACAGAGCGAAAAGGCATCTCCAGCGAACTGGACATCAACTAGCGTAAACCGGACAACCTGCGTGTTGGGCAATAAAAAAGGGATCCGCAGATCCCTTCAGGTCAAACCTTAGTGCGCGCCGCCGCCGCCGCCCCCGGCGCTAAACGGCGGCCTGGCAAACCACACCAGCCCGAGCAGTAGGATAAATATTGCCGCCGAGAACCAGAAAATTTCGTTGGCGGAGATAATCAGCCCCTGGTTGGTTATCTGCTGCGCTATCCAGCCGGACGCCTGCTGTTGCGTCATCCCTAATCCCTGCAGCTGATCGTACATCTGCTGGGCGTTGGGATTATACGGCGTCACCGATTCGGTAAGCTGAGCATGGTGCAGCGCCTCGCGGTTCGTCCACATAGTGGTGGTAATCGAGGTGCCGATGGAGCCCGCCAGGGTACGCGTGAAGTTCGACAGGCTCGATGCCGCCGCCAGCCGTTCCGGCGGCAGGCCGGAAAGCGTAATGGTCGTCAGCGGCATAAAGAAGCAGGCCACCGCGAAGCCCTGGATAAACTGCGGCCACGCCGAGGCGCCGAAGTCCATACCCGGTTCGAAGGTCCACGCGCGCCAGTAGAAACAGACCGCGTACATAATAAAGCTGAAGGTGACCAGCCGACGCATATCCAGCTTATGCGCGAAGCGGCCGATAATCGGCGACAGGATTACCGGGATCACCCCGACCGGGGCCGAGGCCAGACCGGCCCAGGTGGCGGTATAGCCGTATACCTCCTGCAGTAGCTGCGGCAACAGCACGATAGCGCCGAAGTAGAGCATATAGGCGAGGCTGATACACAGGCAGCCGATGGTGAAGTTTCGCGACTTAAAGAGCGACAGGTCGACTATCGGGTTGTCGTCGGTTAGCTCCCAGACGATCAGGAAGCTTATCGCCACCACCGCGACAATGGTCAGGATGATGATCTCGTTTGAGGCGAACCAGTCCAGCTCTTTACCCCGGTCGAGCATCACCTGCAGGCTACCGATACCAATAATCAGCAGCGCCAGGCCAACGCCGTCAATCCGCCGCTGCTCGGTGCGGGTTTCGCGGTTGCGCAGGGTCTGTAGCGTCATGACCACCACGGCGATGCCAATCGGCACGTTGATAAAGAAGATCCAGCCCCAGTGGTAGTTGTCGCTGATATAGCCGCCGAGAATCGGGCCGCAAATCGGCGCGACGATCACCGTCATTGACCACAGCGCCAGGGCGATAGAGCGCTTGGCGGGCGGATAGTTGCTGAGCAGCAGACTTTGCGACAGCGGAATCAGCGGACCGGCGACGATCCCCTGAATCACGCGGAAGAAAATTAGCATCGTCAGGCTGTTTGACATGCCGCAGGCCCAGGAGGCGATGGCGAACGCCACCGTCGACCAGAGGAATAGCTTCACTTCACCTACGCGCTTTGCCAGCCAGCCGGTAATCGGAATGGAGATAGCGTTCGCCACCCCAAACGAGGTGATAACCCAGGTCCCCTGGCTCAACGATGAGCCAAGGTTACCGGCGATGGTGGGGATGGCCACGTTGGCGATGGTGGAGTCCAGCACCTGCATAAAGGTCGCGAGCGACAGCGCAATGGTCATAATGACCAGCTGCGCGCCTTCCAGCGGTTTTTGCTGTTGCATTACGCTCACCCCGAATTATCCGGCGTTGGCCTGGATGATGTCGTTTATCAGCTTATTGACCGGCTCAAGGCCGATTTCGCGGGCATTGCTTTCGTAAACCGGAGCGCTACGTACCTGGCTTGCCAGCATCTCGCCGCCGCGGTCGGTGGTGTTCACTTCAACCAGGGTCGAAAGGCCGATGCGCAGCGGGTGCTCTGCCAGCTGTTTTTCATCCAGCTCGATACGTACCGGCAGGCGCTGAACCACTTTGATCCAGTTGCCGGTGGCGTTCTGCGCGGGCAGCAGCGAGAAGGCGCTACCGGTGCCCATATCGAGGCCGACCACTTTACCGGTGTATTTCACATCGTCACCGTAAATATCGCTGATCACGGTGGCCGGCTGACCGATACGCATGTGCGCCAGCTGGGTTTCTTTAAAGTTGGCGTCAATCCACAGGTTGGTCGCTGGCACGACGGCCATCAGCGGGGTGGTGGTGGTGATTTGCGCGCCGGGCTGTACGGAGCGACGCGAAACGTAGCCGCTAATCGGGCTGACGATTTTCGTCCGCTGCAGGGCCAGCCAGGCGTTACGCACTTCGGTGGCCGCTTGCAGCACCGCAGGCTGCTGTTCCAGCTTCGTGCCCAGAACGATCGCCTGATTGGCGTTGTATTGCTGAATCGCCACGTCCAGTTCGGCCTGCGCGCTGGCAACCGTGTCGCGCGCGTGCTGCAGCTCTTCGCGGCCAATCAGGTTGGCGGCCCCCAGCGGAATACGACGGTTAAGGTCGGTCTGCGCCTGGGAAAGCGCGGTTTTTTTCACGTCGATGCTGGCCTGCAGCTGCTTGCTGTTGATCATCTGCTGGCGCGTTTGACGTACGCTGGCGGCCAGCTGGGTTTGCGCTTTTTCAAACGCCTGCTGGGCATCGGTCTGGTCGAGGGTGACCAGCGGATCGCCTTTTTGCACGTAGTCGGTGTTGTCGGCCCAGACTTTCGTCACGCTGCCGGACACCTGCGCCATAATTTGTACCTGATTCCCTGCCACGTACGCGTCGTCGGTCTCTTCGAAGTGACGCAGTACCAAAAACCAATAAATCCCGTATGCCACGGCAACAATAATAAAGAGCAAGGTCAGCAGCAGGAGGGCGCCTTTACGTTTCCCTTTTTTGCTGCCCGGTTGCTGCGGGGTTTGGCTCTCCGCATTTGCGCTCATGTTATTCTCCACGATCTTATTATTTCACATCGGCTGAGCCGACCTGTTTATCAGAAAGGCCAGCAGAAGATCTGCTGGCCTGTCCGTTTTCCTTGTCAATCCAGAAAAATTGTTGAGCGGTTGGTTCCGCGCTTAGCGCAGAGACTCCGCAAGCACGCCATCCTCTTCCATTTGGTCAAGGCGACCAAGCAGCTTACGGGTGATGTGCTCGAGCTGATCTTTTTCGCTGGTGCTTAAAGAAGACCAGAGTTGATGCAGGCAGTTGTGCTGCGGGGGTAACACTTCGCGCAGGAACTGATGCCCCTTTTCGGTAAGCTGTAAATGCAGGCAGCGACGATCGTTATCGCTTTCTCGGCGCTCAATCCAGCCGCGTTTTTCCAGCTCGTCGGCAATGCGCGTGGCGTTGGTACGCGAAGAGCCCAGCGCGCAGCTCAGCTCGGAAGGCTGAATGCTGTGGTTTTCCTGAGACTCGAGCGTGATCAGCGCCATAAACAATGTCTCGTTAATCCCTTGCGCTTTCAGCATCTTGTTGCGGTTTTCCAGCAATTTTCCCTGCATATGCATGCAAAGACGGGTGAGCAGAATCTCCTGAAAAGGAAAGTCTTCGTGACGGCTGGCGCGGAACTTGAGCATTTGCTCAATGGGAGTAAACGAACTATCCATTTTGGTTATGACCTCATTAATTACAGTCGATATAATAACTATTGTGACAAATAAATCAAATGAATTATTGACAGAAATTGATACTTTAAGCTTATAGCCATGTGCCGATTTTCCAGACAACACCGTAGGTTAGGGCGCTTAATAGTGTAGGCAAAATAATGCTGCGCGTTTTCCAGAAAGCCAGGCCCAGCACGGCGAAGCCAGCCAGCGTGGGCAGCAGGCGGCGGGCATCGTGGAGAATTTCCGGTACGCTGGAGACCACCAGCAGCGCGCAAATAGAGGCGATGCCGATGGTGTCCAGCAGCACGCTGACCGGCCCGCGACGCGTCGGACGCGCGTTCCCGGCGCGCAGGCGCAGCGGCAGATAGCGGAACAGATAATTTACGCAGCCGACCACGACGCCGATAATTAAAACATCACTGTTCATCGGGCATCCCCTCAATGCTGGCCTGCACCAGCGCGGTCAGACAGCCGCAGACGATCCCGGCAAGGATGGCGGCGGGAATGGAAAACAGGATGATCCCCCCCAGCGCCCCTGCCAGCGCGGCGGTTACGCTAAGCGACTGCTTGCGCTGGAAAGAAGCCAGCAAAAAGCTCATAAACAGCGCGGGAAGCATAAAGCCCAGCGCCGCTTCCACCGCCGGAAAGTCGGTCAGCAGGCCGCTGCCCGAATAAGCGCCGATCAGCGTACCGAAGACCCATGACGCCCAGGACATCAAAGCGATACCGATCATCCAGTTTTCGCTCCAGCGTCGATTGTCGCGTACCAGTTTAGCGGTGGCGGCGGCAAAGGCCTCATCGGTCAGGCCGAATGCCCATACCGCGGTTTTTTTCTTGCTCAGCGCGCGCTGGATGCGGCTGCGCAGGGAAGGGCCGTAGAGAACGTGGCGAACGTCCATCGCCATGACGGTGAGCGCGGCGACCCACAGCGAGCTTCCCGCCGCCAGCATCGCGGTGATCACGAACTGGCTGGCGCCCGCGTAAATAATGCAGGAGAAAAACAGGCTTTCCAGCGGAGTGAAGCCGAGCTTAGTGGCGTTGAGGCCGAAGGCGAAGGCCACGGGAATATAGCTGATGACGATCGGCAGGCTGTCTTTCAGGCCTTCAGCCAGCGTGGCCGCGTCAGCGGGAGGAGAGTGCGTCAATGCGTCAGGATTTTCCATAGGAATTGCTTATTAATAACTCACGTGAAAATCACATGATTAAACAGGTGGATTTACCTTAGCAGAGAGCGGTGCGGCTTAACAGTAACGAAAACGTTGATGGCTAAAGTTATGCAGTTTATTTGCATATTAATCCATCATTTAAAACAGGAGATGTCGTGTTGTGCAGGAGGCCGTCTTCCCCGGGGGCGGCGCAAAGCGCCTTGCCCGGGCTACGGGTTTTGTAGCCCGGACAGATGTGTAGCATCGCCTCCGGGAATTGGCTATAAATTGGGAGACTATTTCTGCGCGGCCAGCGCTTCTTCCACCCAGCCGTCAAACTGCTGCTGGTGGGCTTTGATCCAGCCATCGACGTGGCCCTGGATATCTGCCTCAGAACCATGTCCCGCGTGCATCATGGCATTTTCGGCGTTGATATCGGCAATCGGCAGCTTCATGATGCTGAACAGTTTCGCCGCCGCCGGGTTTTTCTCGGCCCAGGCTTTGTTGGCGACAATATGCATTGTGTTCACCGGGAAGCCATAGTTCATGCCGTTTGGCAGTTTGGTATCAATATCTTTCTGTTCGCCCGGCAGGGAAGAGAACGGCACCTGCAGCCAGACGACATCTTTACCCGGCTTCAGCACGTCGCTGACCCAGTAAGGCGTCCAGGTGTAGTAGATCACCGGTTTGCCCTCCTTATAGCGGGCGATGGTATCGGCCATCATCGCCGCATAGTTGCCCTGATTGTGCACTACCGTATTGCTCAGGCCGTAGGCATCAAGCTGATGGTTGATGACCGCTTCACAGCCCCAGCCCGGCGTACAGCCGGTCAGATCGGCTTTGCCGTCGCCGTTGGTGTCAAAAAGTTTGGCGATTTTCGGATCTTTTAGCTGGTCGATAGATTTGATGTGGTACTGCTCGGCCGTTTTCTTATCAATCAGGTAGCCCTGCGCCGCGCCGTTCACAAACACGCCTTCGCGGTAGAACTTTTTATCCCCGCCGGCGGCAGCGTACATATCGTCGTGCAGGGGCTGCCAGTTGACGGCGGTAAAAGTGGCGTCGCCGGAGGCGAGCGAAGTATAGCCAACGTTGTAATCCACTTCGCTCGGCTTATCGACGGTATAACCGAGTTTCTCCAGCGCGCGGCTGACCAGCAGGGTCTGGAAGGTCTCTTCCGAAATGGTGCTCTGAATCGGCTTAACGGTAATGCCTTTGCCAGGCAGATCCGCCGCGAAGGCGGTGGTGGAAATGAGGGCGGTTAACGCTGTGGCAAGGATCGCTGTATGTCGCATCGTTGTTCCTTTTACTTATCAGAAGGGAAGTCTATCCCCCCGGCTGCCGGGGGGATGGGCTCTTATTTACAGAAAGGGCGAGTTATCAGCCCCAGTGGGCCGGTTGCATACCAGCGGCGGTTGCCTCGGCTGCGTGAGTCCCGTCCTACGGCCTGAGTCAGACGGTCAAGAATAATGGCGAGGATAACAATCCCGACGCCGCCAACGGTGGCCAGGCCCATATCAAGGCGACCGATGCCGCGCAGTACCATCTGGCCGAGACCGCCAACGGCAATCATTGAGGCGATGACCACCATCGACAGGGCCAGCATCAGCGTCTGGTTGACCCCGGCCATAATCGTCGGCATGGCCAGCGGTAGCTGAACCTTAAACAACAGCTGACGCGGGCTGGCGCCGAAGGAGCGCGACGCTTCAATCAGATCCGCCGGCACCTGGTTAATCCCCAGAATGGTCAGACGAACAATCGGCGGCAGGGCGAAGATAATGGTGACCACCACGCCCGGAACGTTGCCGATACCGAACAGCATCACAATGGGCACCAGGTAGACAAACGCCGGCGTGGTCTGCATCGCGTCGAGCAGCGGACGGATAATTTTCGCCGCCCGCGGGCTCCGCGCCAGCCATATCCCAAGCGGCAGGCCGATCAGCATACAAAACAGCAGCGCGGTCAGCACCAGCGCCAGGGTCACCATCGCCTGCGACCAGGCGCCGATAGCGCCGATAGCGATCAGCGAAATCAGCGTCGCCGCGCCCATGCCGACGCTGGAAATCTGCCAGGCAATCAGCGAGAAAATAATAATCGCCACCGGCGCCGGCATACCCAGCAGCAGCTGCTGGAAGGCGCTCAGGATGTAATCCACCGGTACGCGTATTCCCTGGAATACCGGACGAAAATGCATCACGACCCAGTCGATACCGTGCGTGACCCAGCTGTCGAGCGGGATCAGCGTTTTATGGAACGGGTCCATAATATTGAAGTGTTCCGGCTGCGGCGCGGGCGCGCTGCTCAGCCAGTCGGCACCGCCGCCATCGGTCGGCGCCGGCGTAGAGGTGCCCCAGGCATCGGCGGATTGCGCTGCGCTATCCGCCGCCGGTGCGGTGTCCCACGGGTTAGATTGATCAGCCATTGTTTGCCCCCTCGCGATCTAAAGCCTGCAGCAGCATCCGTTTGGAAATAATGCCGATGTACTGGTGCCCCTCGTCGACAACCGGCACCGCGCACGGTGCATGGCCGACGTGAGAGAGCAGCTCGCTGAGCGGCGTTTGCGCATCCACCGCCTGCGGTGAGTCGATTAACGCCGCATCAATTCCCTGACCTTCGCTTAGCGCGGCTTTCAGGGAATCAATGGAGACAATGCCAACAAACTTATTCCCGCGTTCAATGACGTAGCCATATTCGCGGTCTTCATCCTGCAGCAATTTCAGCGCGGAGCGCGGGCCAAAGCCGGGCGTTTTGCGAATCAGCCCCACCGGGCTACGGCGGGCAATATCTTTGGCACTGAACACCTGGCTAATATCGACGCCGCGGAAGAAGGTTCGGACATAATCATTGGCCGGATTATTGAGTATTTCATCCGGCGTACCGACCTGAACCACTTCACCATTTTGCATAATGGCAATCCGATCGCCAATACGCATGGCTTCATCAAGATCGTGGGAAATAAAGACCACGGTACGCTGATGTCTGGCCTGTAATTTAGTGAGCTCATCCTGCATCTCGGTACGAATTAACGGGTCGAGCGCGGAGAAGGCTTCATCCATTAACAGAATATCGGGATTAATCGCCAGCGCGCGGGCGAGACCAACGCGCTGGCGCATGCCGCCGGAGAGTTCGTCCGGGTAGGCATGAGCGTAGTTTTCCAGGCCGACCTGGCGCAGCGCCTCCAGCGCTTTCTCCTGGCGTTCCTGAGTCGGCACGCCGGCCAGCTCCATGCCGAAAGCGGCGTTGTCGAGCACGGTCATATGCGGCATAAGCGCAAAGGATTGAAAAACCATCGCAATTTTTTTTCTGCGCACCTCCCGGAGCTCGGCGTCAGAGATTTTAGCGATATCGACGCCGTCGATCAGGACCTGGCCGCGGGTGGGTTCAATCAGGCGATTGAGAAGGCGAACCATGGTAGATTTCCCCGATCCGGAGAGCCCCATGATGACGAATATCTCGCCTTCTTCAATGGTCAGACTGGCGTTCTTTACGCCAAGCGATAACCCCGTCTTTTCCAGTATTTGTTCTTTCGATAGTCCTTTATCGATATATTTGAAAGCCCGCTGCGGGTGCTCGCCAAATATCTTATAGAGATTCTTGATTTCTAATTTAATTGCCATGCAATAGAGTGTTTCCTGTTATTTATTAATATCGATACGGTACCCGGTGATGATAATTGCTTTTTTACACCCTAACATACTGAGAATCTGTGACAACCCTTTATGTGGCGTTGCCAGGGAAATGCGCAAGGGAGAATTCCGGTGCATCCCCCGTGATGTAAGGGCTGAGCGCGAATGACTTATGGTCGATATTTTTTAGTTATGTTGCGTTAATTCAGGCGAAAATCGAGGGCATGCTGTTGAATATGACACGGTGATGACCGAAAGATATTGAGTGAGGCGAAAACAAATAATGTGAAATAAATCACCAGGAAATATGCTGATATATTCTTGGTGAAAGTAAGGCTAAAAGTCCCAATCGCCGTCGACGGTTTCTTCCGCTTTTCCCATCACATACGATGAACCTGAACCGGAAAAGAAGTCGTGGTTTTCGTCGGCATTCGGCGAAAGCGCGGCGAGGATCGCCGGATTGACGGCGGCCATTTCCGCCGGGAATAGCGCGTCGTAGCCGAGGTTCATCAGCGCCTTATTGGCGTTGTAGCAGAGAAAGGCGTTGACCTCCTCAATCCAGCCGCTATCGGCGTACAGTTCGCGGGTGTAGGCCAGTTCGTTGTCATACAGGTCCATCAACAGGTCGAGGGCGAAGTTTTTCATCTCCTCGCGCTTCTCGGCGCTGACTATTTCCAGCCCCTTCTGGAATTTGTAGCCAATGTAATAACCGTGTACCGCTTCATCGCGGATGATCAGGCGAATCAGATCGGCGGTGTTGGTCATCTTCCCCCGGCTGGAGAAGTACATCGGCAGCCAGAAGCCGGAGTAGAAGAGGAACGATTCGAGAAAGACGCTGGCGATTTTTTTCTTCAGCGGTTCATCTGCCTGATAGTACTCCAGCATCAGCTGCGCTTTGCGCTGCAGCGGCGCGTTTTGTTCGCTCCAGGCATAGGCGGCATCGACGTCTTTGGTCTGGCAGAGCGTCGAGAAAATGGAGCTGTAGGAGCGGGCGTGCACCGCCTCCATAAAGCTGACGTTCGACAGCACCGCTTCCTCATGCGGGGTGAGGGCGTCGGCCATCAGCGCCGGGGCGCCAACGGTATTCTGGATGGTATCGAGCAGCGTCAGGCCGGTGAAGACGCGAATCGTTAGCTGCTGTTCCGCCGGGGCGAGCGTTTGCCAGGCGGGGATATCGTTAGACAGCGGCACCTTCTCCGGCAGCCAGAAGTTGCTGGTCAGCCGATTCCAGACCTCCAGATCCTTATCATCTTCAATTTTGTTCCAGTTGATGGCGCTGATGCGCGATAAATGGGTCATCCTGTTCTCCTTACAGCGCGCAGGACACGCAGCCTTCGATTTCGGTACCTTCCAGCGCCAGCTGGCGCAGACGGATGTAATAGAGCGTTTTGATGCCTTTCTTCCACGCATAGATTTGCGCTTTATTGATATCGCGCGTGGTGGCGGTATCGGGGAAGAACAGGGTCAGCGACAGCCCCTGATCGACATGGCGCGTCGCCTCGGCGTAGGTGTCGATGATCTTCTGCGGGCCGATTTCGTAAGCGTCCTGATACAGCGCCAGGTTGTCGTTGGTCATAAACGGCGCCGGATAGTAAACGCGTCCGGTTTTCCCCTCCTTGCGGATCTCTATCTTCGACACGATCGGATGGATGCTGGAGGTCGCGTGGTTGATGTACGAAATAGAGCCCGTCGGCGGCACCGCCTGCAGGTTGCGGTTATAAATGCCGTAGCGCATCACGTCATCGCGCAGCTGCCGCCACATATCGCGGTCGGGCAGGACAATACCGGCACGGGCAAACAGCGCGCGGACTTTCGCCGTTTTCGGCTGCCAGTCGCCTTCCAGGTAGGGGCGGAAATAATCACCGCTGGCGTACCGCGACTGCTCGAATCCGGCAAAACGCGTGCCTTTTTCCCGCGCTATCAGCATCGAGGTACGCAGCGCGTGCCAGGTGATGGTATAGAAATAGAAATTGGTGAAATCCAGCCCCGCTTCGCTGCCGTAGGCAATACCTTCGCGCGCCAGATAGCCGTGCAGATTCATCTGCCCAAGGCCGATGGCGTGCGAGGCGGCATTGCCCGCCGCGACCGACGGTACCGAACGGATATCGCTCATTTCGGACACCGCGGTCAGACCGCGCACCGCGACCTCAACCGTGCGGGCGAAATCAGGAGAGTCCATGGTATGGGCGATATTCAGCGAGCCGAGGTTGCAGGAGATATCCTGGCCGATGCTGGCGTAATCCAGGTTTTCGTCAAAGGTAGAAGGCGCGTTAACCTGTAGGATCTCCGAGCACAGGTTGCTCATATTGATGCGCCCGGCAATCGGGTTCGCGCGATTAACCGTGTCTTCAAACATGATGTACGGATAGCCGGATTCAAACTGAATTTCCGCCAGCCGCTGGAACAGATCGCGGGCGCGGATCCAGCGCTTGCTGACCCGCGCGTCGGCCACCAGTTGTGCATACATTTCGCTTACCGCGATATCGCCGAACGGTTTACCGTACAGGCGCTCGACGTCGTAGGGCGAGAACAGCGCCATCTGCGCATCTTCTTTCGCTAGCTGAAAGGTGATATCCGGAATCACCACCCCGAGCGAGAGCGTTTTAATGCGGATTTTTTCATCGGCGTTCTCGCGTTTGGTATCAAGGAAACGCAGGATATCGGGATGATGGGCGTGCAGATAGACCGCGCCGGCCCCCTGGCGCGCGCCGAGCTGGTTGGCGTAGGAGAAGGCGTCTTCCAGCATTTTCATCACCGGCACCACGCCGGAGGACTGATTCTCGATACGCTTGATTGGCGCCCCGGCTTCGCGAAGATTGGAGAGCAGAAACGCCACGCCGCCGCCGCGCTTGGATAGCTGCAGCGCCGAGTTCACCGCCCGGCCAATGGATTCCATATTGTCTTCGATGCGCAGCAGAAAGCAGGAGACCAGCTCGCCGCGCTGCTGTTTACCCGCGTTGAGGAACGTCGGCGTGGCGGGCTGAAAACGTCCGGAGAGGATCTCATCGGTTAGCTGCCGGGCCAGCGCCTCGTTACCCTGCGCCAGGGCCAGGGCCACCATGCAGGTGCGGTCGCCAAAGTCTTCAAGGTAGCGCTTACCATCGAAGGTTTTCAGCGCGTAGCTGGTATAGAACTTCCATGCGCCGAGAAACGTCTGGAAGCGAAAACCGTAGCCCTGAGCGTACGCGAACAGCGCAAGAATAAACGAGCGATCGTAGCGGGCCAGCACCCTGGCGTCGTAATAGCCTTCGGCGACCAGCCACGTCAGCTTGTCGTCCTGGCTGGTAAAGGGCACGGTATTCGACTCAACGTGGTTGGCCATAAACGCCGCTACCGCCTGATGGTCTTTGTCAAACGGGATGCGGCCGTTGCTGTCGTAGAGATTCAGCATCGCGTTGAGGGCGTGGAAATCCGGCGCCTCGGTGGTTATACGTTCTGCGGTTGTCGTTGCCAAAATTCGCTTACTCCTTTACGCACGTTGTCGACATCTTGCGGGGTGCCCATCAGCTCAAAGCGATAGAGATACGGTACGCCGCATTTCTGCTTGATGACGTCGCCTGCCCGGCCGTAGGCCTCGCCAAAATTACGATTGCCCGCGGCGATGACGCCGCGAATGAGCTGGCGGTTATGCGGATCGTTGAGGAAACGGATCGCCTGCCGGGGGACCGCGCCCGCCGTGCCGCCGCCGCCATAGCTGGGGACGATAAGAATGTAGGGTTCGTCTACCTGGATGCGCTCGCGTTCGTTAAGCGGTATACGCACGGCGGGCAGCCCCAGACGCTGGACGAACCGGTGCGTATTTTCGGAACTGCTGGAGAAGTAGACGATCAGGCTCATACGCTGGCCGCTGACGCTGTCGGGCGCAGGCGATTGATCATATCGGGACGGAAGCCGGACCAGCGGGTCTCTCCGGCAATCACCACCGGCAGCTGACGGAAACCCTGCTCGCGCAGCATATCGACGGCTTCAGGGTGGTGGTCGATGTTGATCATGTCGAATTCAAACCCGCGGGTTTCCATGGCCCGTTTAGTGGCATGGCATTGCACGCAGTCGTTTTTAGTGTAAATAGTAATGCGCATGATTCGTATTTCCATTTAAGATAACAGTACGACGTAAAAATTGACGTCGCGTGCTATGGGTTATCGTTGAAGGAAATACTAGATGTAGTTATTTAAAAGTTCAACAACTCAATATATATGGTTTTTGTAAAGATTAGCCCCCGCAGGAGGATCCGGCGGGGGACGGGATTTCTTGCCGTGAAATTACAGGCGCATACTCACCGCCAGACGATTAAAGGCGTTCATCAGGCTGATGGCGAAGGTCAGATCGCTGATCTGGCGGGCGCTGAAATGGTCCAGCAGCGGCTGATAAACGGCATCTTCCGCATGGCTTTCGGCGATATGGGTCACCGATTCCGCCCACGCCAGCGCCGCGCGTTCCGCATCGCTGAAATGGGCGCTCACCCGCCAGCCTGCCAGCGCGTCCAGCTTGTTTTGCGCGACGCCGGATTTACGCAGGGCTTTGCTGTGCATCTCCAGGCAGAAGGCGCAGCCGTTGATTTGCGATACCCGCAAATACACCAGCTCGATCAGCGCGCCATCCAGCTCGCTTTTTTCCAGCGCAATTTTGGCCTGAACCAGGGCGTTATAGACTTCCGGGCTCAGTTCATTGTACGGCTGACGTAGTGTGTTCATTTTACTCTCCTCATTAAGACGCGAGGAAAATAGCACTATAATGGACTGCATAAGATAGCCATATTGCGATGAAAAAAGCAGACCATGATGGACGGTAAAAAAATTCCGCACTACCAGCGCATTGCCCGACAGCTTAAGCAGGCGATTGAGCGCGGCGAGCTGGCTCCGGGCAGCAGGCTGCCTGCAAGTCGGGTCTATGCTCAGGAGCTTGGCGTGTCGCGGGCGACGATTGAGAACGCGTGGGGAGATCTGGTGGCGCAGGGATGGCTGGAGCGGCGCGGACAGGCGGGGACCTTTGTCAGCGATCGGCTGCTGCCGCAGCAAAACGCGCCCGTTCAGCCCATCGCGGGCGATGAACCCGCGGCGCCGCTGCCGTTTCAGCTGGGGCTGCCCGCGCTGGATCTGTTTCCACGCGGCCTGTGGGCGCGCGTGATGGGTCGGCGTCTGCGTACGCAAACGCGTTTTGACCTCGCGCCAGGCGATCCCAGCGGTGAACCGACGCTTCGCCGGGCGATCGTCGATTATTTGCGTCTGTCGCGCAGTATTGAGTGTCGGCCTGAGCAGGTCTTGATCACCGGTTGCTACGCGGCCTCGATGCGCCTTATTTTGCGCACGCTGGCGCGGCCTGGCCAGCAAATGTGGATGGAAGATCCGGGGTTTCCGCTGATCCGACCGGTAGTGAACGACGAGGGGGTGGCGATCAATCCCGTTCCGGTCGACGACGACGGGATGGATATTCCCTGGGCGCAGCGGCATTACCCGAGTGCCCATTTCGCGCTGCTGACCCCGGCTCATCAAAGCCCGCTCGGCGTGGCGCTATCGCTGGCCAGGCGCAGACAGCTCCTGCTATGGGCGGCGCAGAATAACGCGTGGATTATCGAAGATGATTACGATAGCGAATTCCGCTATCACGGTAAGCCGCTGCCGCCGCTGAAAAGCCTCGACGCCCCGCAGCGGGTCATCTATGCCGGGGCGTTCAGCAAGTCTTTGTTCCCGGCATTACGCGCCGCCTGGCTGGTGGTGCCTGAGCCGCTGGTGGCGCAGTTTCGTGAACAGGCCGCGCTGATGTGCTGTAGCGTGCCGACGCTGTGGCAGCAGACGCTGGCGGATTTTATTCGCGAAGGCCACTTCTGGCGGCATCTGAAGAAAATGCGCGCCAGCTATGCCCAGCGCCGACTGTGGCTTGAGTCGGCGCTGCGGGCGCAGGGATTCACCGTCGTGCCTCAGGCGGGCGGGATCCAGATGGTGGTCAGGGTCGCCGGAGACGATCGGCCTCTGGCGCAGCGCGCCAGACGGGCCGGTCTGGCCGTACAGGCGCTGAGCGACTGGCGGATGGAGACTCGGGGAGAAGGGGGGCTGATAATGAGCTTCACCAACCTGACGTCGGCCGAAATGGCGAATCAGGCTGTGCGTAAGCTTTATGTCGCGCTTTACCCGCAGAGATAACAAAAACCCCTGCAGTGCAGGGGTAGACGCGTATTTGTTATCTTCATGGGTCTGGCTGTTTTATTATCGACGTAAATTCAGCAATACGCCAATAAATACCCCAACGGCAGCTGCGGCGCCAACGCTTTGCCACGGTTTATCGCGCACGTAGCTGTCAGCGCAGCCCATGGCATCGCACGCCGCCTGCTGAACGCGGTTATTGCCGTTAAGCCGCGCGCGGGTCTCTTTCAGCAGCGCCTGCGCTTTTTTACGCGCGGCCTCCGCTTCGTCCTTGGCGTCGCTGCCCCATGATTTCAGCACCTCTTCCAGCGTATCCGCTAATTGGCTGACATCATTATGGATATCTTCAGCGCTCTCTTCTACGTTGTTGCGGTTTGCTCGGTTGGCCATTGGTTTCTCCCTTAATTCCATTGAGTCTATAAGTGTAGGACAAGATTTTGAATTATGCTGTAAATAGCCCTTTATGGAATATTCCGAAAGCGTTGCCTTTAATGAATAAGGTAAGGTTAACGTGCGGTAAAAGATAATGAGGAATGAGTATGTATTTAAGACCCGATGAGGTGGCGCGTGTTCTTGAAAAAGCCGGCTTCACCATGGATGTTGTGACGCAAAAAGCGTACGGCTATCGCCGTGGCGATAATTATGTTTATGTGAACCGTGAAGCTCGTATGGGGCGTACCGCGTTAATTATTCATCCGGCTTTAAAAGAGCGCAGCACAACGCTTGCGGAGCCCGCGTCGGATATCAAAACCTGCGATCACTACGAGCAGTTCCCGCTCTATTTAGCGGGCGATGCTCAGCAGCATTATGGTATTCCACACGGGTTCAGTTCGCGCATGGCGCTTGAGCGTTTTCTGAGTGGCCTGTTTGGCGAAACGCAGTATAGCTGACAAAAAGCGGCTGGCTGAACCAGTCGCTTTTTTGTATCAACTCAGGCTTTGGCCTGCTGATAGGGGCTGACGCGAAACAGGCGGCGGCAGTAGTCGAGGAAATAGCCGTACGCTGCGCCCATCATCATCGATACCACGATGTTGGAACTTACCGCCGCGGCGATCTGATGCCAGTCGGCGCCGACAACCAGCAGAATCGCGACGTATACCGGCGACTGGAACGTCACATAGGCCACCACATCCGCAATATTCTTCATCCAGCCGGACGGGCTAATACGGCGCGCCTGGCGCATCGCGAAATCGCGATAAAAACCGTAAGGCACGGCAATAATAATGTTCACCGGAATCGCCACCAGTCTCGAAGATAACGACTGCTGGAAAGTCATTCCGGAGAGAAAAATTTCGATCATCATGTTCACAACGGTGCAGTACACCACCATCGCAAAGGTGTCTGCTACCGCATGACGCAAGCGGGACTGCGCAGAGAACATTGGTATGCTCCTCGAAAATGAAGTCGATAATGCCAAAATATTCGCGGTTATTCAGCGTTTTTGGGTGCCTGTTTTGATGTGCGTAGATTATATCTCTGCATTAAAAGAGACAACTAGCTATAAATTTTTATTTAAAGGCTTTTGGTCGATAAAATACTCTGCGTCAGGCTATTTTTTGTTCGTTACGCTACTTTTGTTCTCTTTACTGATTTTTTTATTGTTTTTCAATTGGTTGTAAAATAAATACGTCATATAGATGAGAGCCAATCCGGGTTGTAAGGGGGGATTTCGCGACAGAATCGCGTAGCGGTGTGAGTTGTGTCACTTTTGGCGTTTTTTACACGTATAAAAGATGAATGGTAGCATTATATGCTGATTTGTCTGCTGGGTGGGCATTCGGATTTTTTGCATGACTATTCTATCAACGCCCGTAGCGCCCTGCGAGGCGCAACCGTAAATATACGGATAACCTGCTGAGCATACAGGTAATAAGATAAAGACGTTGCCTGGCGAATAGTATTATTTGCAAAAGAATTTATTCAGTGTTGATAATTTCGCTTTTATCGATTTGTTTGCCTTATTAATTGCTAAACATTTCTGGTGCTATATCAGGAATTAGTGAAAGGCTGGAAATACATTATCATATCAATTAAACTAGCGCCGTAATCTTTGTTTCATTTGCTATTTGGGAATTTTTTGAATTATATGTCATTACTATTAGAGAAATTGAATAATATCCGTTCACTTCGCGCCATGTCCCGTGAATTCTCCATTGACGTGCTTGAAGATATGCTGGCAAAGCTAAGGACCGTCACTGAAGAAAAACGCGCTGAGGAGCAGGCGGCTCAGGCGCTGCGCGCAGAACATCAGGAAAAAATAAATACCTGGCTGGAATTAATGATGGCTGACGGCATTACCCCTGAACAATTAGCGGGCTACAATAGCGCTTCCCCGAAAGGGAGCAAAAAGCGCCAGCCGCGTCCGGCTAAATATCGTTTTACCGACCATACCGGCGCCGAGAAAACCTGGACCGGGCAGGGACGTATGCCGAAGCCGCTGGCTAAAGCGGTGGCTGAGGGAAAATCCCTCGATAGCTTCCTGATCTAATATTGAAAACGGTGGGGAGACCCACCGTTATCGTTAGCCGGCTTAATCAGCACACGCCAAAATCGCCGTCTTCTTTATAAGCCGTCACATCGGCGGCCTTCAGCGTATATTTCTCACCCTGCTCGTTGCTTGCCTGAACGGCAATAATGCGATCGTCCTGGACTTCAACGACTTTAAGTTTTGGCCCACCCGCGCGCGGTTGTACCAGGTCACCGACTGAAAACATACTGCTTCTCCTGTGTGCTGATGAATCTTTTCGCTGACATAACCATAGCTCAGCAAAAGCGTTACCAACAGTCTCTCAAAGAGGTAGAGGCTAGCGACGGTTCCAGGGCATCAAAGCCAAAAGACGCGCCATACCGCAAAACCCGGTAATACCGGCAAAGGTTAAGCCGGCGCCGACGAAGGCGCTAAGCAGAAAAAAGCCGCTGCTGAAAGCGTAACCTAAAGCGACGCCAAGCAAAATCAGGACGCCGGCGACGATCTGTACCTGACGCATAAGCGGCAGCGGCTGTGATTTATCCTCTTTCACCGGCAGACCGGCCGCTTTCCACGCCTGAATTCCGCCAGCCAGCAGCTTTACCTGCGCCGGTGCGGCGGCCTGCGCCAGACGGGCCGCGTTATTTTGGGTGCGCGATCCCGCCTGACAGTGAAAAATAATCGTCTCTTCTGGACTGGCGTGCAGCGCTGCGCCATTCGTCAGCGTCGCCAGCGGCACGAGCTCCGCCCCGGGAATATGCTCGCGGGCGTATTCATCGGCATCGCGGATATCGATCAGCCGGCCGCCCCGGGCGACGAGCGCCTGGGCTTCGGCAGGCGAAAGAGTAGCAATAGGCATAAAGGCTCCTTAAGGACAATAGATTGACTTCAGCGCGGCGACGATTTGCTGAACCGCTGGCCGGGTAATGAAGTAGTGAATGCGCTGCGCCTGACGTTCGCAGCCGATCAGGCCTTCATCACGCATCCGCGCCAGATGCTGGGAAGTTGCGGAGGGGCTCAGCCCGGTTATCCGCGCCAGTTCGCCGGCGCTGGTGCCCGGCGCATCGCATAGCATGCACAGAATCAATAGCCTGCTGGGATGGCTCATGGCTTTCAGCAGCGCGGCGGCTTCGCCGGCGCTGGCCTGTAGCTGTTCGGGTGTATTCATTTATTTTAGTCTTTTCTAAATTTAGTAAAGTCTAAAATAAAAAAGCGTATTACGCCAGCAATGGCTGCCGCTGTGGCTAAACAGCGTGGCCAAAACCAGGACGATTCTTGAGCGCCGGGTTAAGCGTAACTTAAGCCAGGGGGGCGATAATGACGGAAATATGACTGTCGCGAGCTACCGCCATGAACGTACTGGAAACCCTTAATCAAAGCGCCTTTTTAGCGCTGAACGCAACCCCCGGCACGCCGGAGGCGATCCTGGCATTGGCGCGTTTTTCAGCGAGCGGGATCATCTTTGTGGTTCCGGCCATTCTGCTCTGGCTGTGGTTTTCCGGCGGGCGGCAGGGTCATCGGCAGGCGCTGTTTTGTACCTTGAGTATTCTGATCGCGCTGGGATTGGGATCGATCTGCGGAATGCTGCTGTTTCATCCGCGGCCGTTTATGATCCCGCTCGGCCATACCTGGATAAATCATCCGGCGGATAACTCTTTCCCGAGCGACCACGGCACGGTGATGTTTAGCGCTGCGTTTGCACTGCTCTCGCTGCGCTCACGCGCCGCGGGGCTCTTTCTGCTGCTGGCGGCGCTGCCTGTGGCCTGGTCGCGGATCTTTCTTGGGGTTCACTTTCCGCTGGATATGGTGGGGGCGGCGTTGGTTTCAGTCTGCGGCGTCTGCGTCGCGAAGCTTATCTGGTCGGGCATTGGGCACCGCTTAACCTCCCTGTGTGAAGCGATAAGCAGACGCCTGTTCGCCTGGCTACCGCCGCGCTTCACGCCCTGAGCGAATCAGAAGGCTATGCGCTATGGCTTCCGCGACGGGCCGCACGGCGATACAGCGTACTGCGCGCGACGCCTAACGCCTGCGCGGCCTTACTGATGTTGCCGTTATAGCTTGCCAGCGTGTCGGCAATCAGCTGCGCATCGTGCTGCTGAAGCCCGCGCAGCGGGCGGGCGGCGGGCGGGCTTCGATACTCCTGGGGCAAATCATCTATCCCCAGCGTTTCACCCTCTTCGGCGAGGGCCAGCAGTACCCTCAACACACTTTGCAGCTGGCGGACGTTGCCCGGCCAGGGATGAGACGTCAGGTGTTGCACAACTTCCGGGGCCAGCGCGATACGACGCTTTTCTCCGCCCAGCTCGCGCCACAATCGTTGGATAAACCCGGACAGTTCAGGCCATTCGCGCAGGGGCGGCAGCGTTAAAGCAAACTCACGCAGGCGGTAGAGCAGGTCTTCGCGGAAGGTCCCTTCCGCGACGAGCTGCGCCAGATTGCGGTGGGTGGCGCAAATCACCGCGAAATTAACCGGCGAGCTCTGGCTGGCGCCAAGCGGCGTGACCTCTTTCTCCTGTAAGATCCTCAGCAGCCGGGTCTGAAGCGTTAACGGCATATCGCCAATTTCATCAAGAAACAGTACGCCGCCGTCGGCTTCGCGAATCTTGCCGATGTAGCCGTTTTTGTTTGCGCCGGTAAACGCCCCGGGCTGGTAGCCAAACAGCTCGGATTCAATCAGTGATTCCGGCAGCGCGGCGCAGTTGATGGCGACGAATTTGCCGCCGCTCCAGCGGCTGTGCCGGTGCAGGGTACGGCTGACGTACTCTTTGCCGCAGCCAGTTTCGCCTTCGATACACAACCCAATCCCGGCGTTAAGCAGGCGCAGCAGCTTTTCGCCTTCGCGCTGGCTGGAGAAAGGCAGCTCGAGGGTGGGGCGCGCGGTCACCGCCACGCCAGCGGTCACGGGAGCGCGTAGACGGTAATAGTAGTTTCGATCTCCGGCGACGAGCGGCAGCGGTACGCTGACGGCGGTTTGCCGCAGCTGCGGAAAAAGCTGCTGGAACGTGAGGTGGCCGAACCGATCTGCGTTAAGTGAGAACTCGCGCATCGCCAGCCGGTTAGCCGCCATCAGCACATTGTCGGTAAAGACCAGCAGACATTCGTCGACGCCGTCGAGCTTTTCCAGTTGAGGATGCAGGCTCATCAGCCACTGTTGCGGATGCAGACTCTGTTTAACCCACAGATATTCTATCTGCTTCGCGGCGCCTTTTACCCACGCCAGCGTGCGGTCGTGCGGGTACCGGGCCGGGCCGGAGATATCCAGTACCCCGGCTATTTTGCCATCGGGACTTTGCAGCGGCACGGCGGCGCAATAAAGACCCTGGTTACTGGTCAGAAAATGCTGGCGGCCATCGATTTCGCAGCTGTCGTCAATCGCCAGCGCGGTGCCAATGGCGTTGGTTCCGCGTCCGCTTTCGCTCCACAGGTTGCCCGGCGCTAAAGCGAAGCGCTGCGCTTTCTGCATGGCGTGCGTATCGCCAAAGGTTTGCAAAACCAGACCGCTGGCGTCAGAGAGAACCACGACGGATTGCAGAGCGTTGACTTTGCGGGATAGCTCATTAACGACCGGCTGGGCCAGCGTTTGCAGGCGGCTGTGTCTGGCGAGCCTGTCGGCCAGTTCGCTGGCGTGCAGGCGAGGGAAGTCATCCGTGGCGGGGTCGAGGCCATAGCGCTGGCTACGGCACCAGGAGTCGCTGAGCAGCGGGTTCGCTTCGATCTCTGGCGTCAGGGCAAACGGATTTCCTGGCACGGGACACCTCATCGTTTAATTTGTGTTGCAATATTGTAGCTATATGGTTTTCGTGGTGTTGCGATTTGCGACACATAAGAGAGATTCTGTGCGACAGAAAGTGACGTGACCTATCTAATTTATTGAAAATTAATTTCTTTTTTAAAATATAAAAAATGGCATAACCCCTGCAATAGACGAGAGACGCAGCGAGCCGCCGTACAAAACTAATATGCCGCTGCCCTCAACCCTACATGAAGGAGATTCGCGATGCGTTATGCTCATCCTGGCACACCGGGCGCTTTGGTTTCACTGAAGTCAGCCTACGGTAACTTTATTGACGGTAAATTTGTTGAACCCATCGGTGGAGAATTCTTTATGAATACCTCCCCGGTCGACGGTAGCAACATCGGGCAGTTTCCGCGTTCTGATGCCAAAGATATCGACTTCGCCCTTGATGCGGCGCACCGGGCCGCCGACGCCTGGGGCAAAACGTCGGCTCAGCACCGCGCTAATCTGCTGCTGCAGGTTGCCGACCGTATTGAGGCCAATCTGGAATATCTGGCGGTAGCGGAGAGCTGGGATAACGGTAAGCCGATCCGCGAAACCCTCAACGCCGACCTGCCGCTGGCGGTCGATCACTTCCGCTATTTCGCCGGCTGCCTGCGCGCGCAGGAGGGAAGCACGGCGGAGATTGATGAAACGACGGTGGCTTATCACTTCCATGAGCCTCTCGGCGTGGTCGGACAAATTATTCCGTGGAACTTCCCGCTGCTGATGGCCGCCTGGAAGCTCGCTCCGGCGCTGGCTGCGGGCAACTGCGTGGTGCTGAAACCGGCAGAGCAGACGCCGCTCAGCATTACATTGCTGCTGGAGATTATTGGCGATCTGTTCCCGGCGGGCGTCCTTAACGTGGTTCAGGGATTTGGCAAAGAGGCGGGCGAAGCGCTGGCAACCAGTAAACGCATCGCCAAAATCGCCTTTACCGGCTCAACGCCGGTAGGCCGCCATATCATGGCCTGCGCGGCGGAAAACATTATCCCCTGTACCGTTGAGCTGGGCGGTAAATCGCCGAATATATACTTTGCCGACGTGATGGAAGGCGAAGAAGAGTATATCGAGAAGGCGGTTGAAGGCCTGGTTCTGGGCTTCTTTAATCAGGGTGAGGTCTGTACCTGCCCGTCCCGCGCGCTGATTCAGGAGTCTATTTACGAGCCCTTTATGGCGCGGGTCATGGAGAAGGTGGCGCAAATTCGCCGCGGCGACCCCTTTGATACCGATACGATGATCGGCGCGCAGGCGTCGCGTCAGCAGTTCGATAAGATCCTTTCCTATATTAAGATCGCTCGCGATGAAGGCGGAAAGATCCTGACCGGCGGCGAACGCGCCAGCATCTCTGCCGAACTGGATAACGGTTTCTATATTCAGCCGACGCTGATTCAGGGCCGCAACGATATGCGCAGCTTCCAGGAGGAGATCTTTGGCCCGGTTATCGGCGTCACCACTTTTAAAGATGAAGCCGAGGCGCTGGCTATTGCAAACCAAACCCAGTTTGGCCTTGGGGCCGGGGTGTGGACGCGGGATACCAACCTGGCTTATCGCATGGGGCGCGGCATTAAGGCCGGTCGGGTGTGGACCAACTGCTATCACATCTACCCTGCGCACGCCGCGTTCGGCGGCTACAAACAGTCCGGCGTAGGGCGCGAAACCCATAAGATGGCGCTCAATGCCTATCAGCAGACGAAGAACCTGCTGGTGAGCTACGGTACCGCGCCGCTGGGCCTGTTCTGATCGTCCCTGTCAGCTATTTATTTTAGGATAACCCGCAATCTTCAGCATCGATTGCGGGTTTATTATTCCATAATGAAAGTGTTGTTATTCATCTTTCCTCTCCGGCTTTCAGATGAAATACACTTGTCATCAATATCTCCTGCTTATAATGACTCGCGTGATTATTGTTTATTCGATAACGAAAATAAGATAAAAGCCAATCTAAGATTTATCCTAATATTCTATAAAAACCCAGTCCGCTCACAGAATTATTGCCGAAAAATCGCGGTGAAATTAGAGGGGATTGTTAAATTACGCCGCCTGATGTTGCTTTTTGATGTTATTGCATCGTGATTTTTGGTTGCATTAATTAACAATGCGCATAATGTTTTTAATATTATCTTTATATGTAAAATAAAACAGCATTTCATTAACATAACAAAATATTGCGATTTGTAATCGGTAGGGATAGTATTTATTTGTTACCTTAATAAAGGGTTTATGAATTTCGCCGAAGAACTTCTTTTTATCAAAATAGCCAATTAAGCAGCTTATTTTTGCTGCCTGATGTCCTGCGGACGGAACGCGAATATTATTAACATGGAGGATCTGCACGCAGATTTGCCCGGGGCTTAAGCCCTCGCGCGCAATCTGTCGAAAATATAAGTTAGAGATGAGATGAATAATGAAAACGCAATTTCGTATTATGGCAATGTTTGTCGGTGCTCTGGTGTCCGCTAGCGCATTATCCTCGCCTTCACAACCCGCCAGATCGGCAATGACCGTTAATCCCGGTTCTAATGCGGGCACGCAGGGGACGGGTGGGCAGGTAGAATTTACCGGATCGATTACCGATTCCTCCTGTAATGTTGATAGCACCAGCGCAAATCAGAGCGTCGATCTGGGGAAATGGGCGAGCAGCTATTTTACCGGCGCAGGTTCTGAAACGACCAAAACCGCCTTCCATATCAAAGTGAAAGATTGTCCTTCTACCGTTACCACCGTCTCGGTGCTATTTGACGGTACCCGCGATACCAACAATAGCGATCTGCTGGCGATAAACGGTACCGCAAGTGGGGTAGCGATAAAGCTGTATGAAGATGATAAGTCGACGCCGGTTGATCTCGGCGCCGTCTCACGCGGCCACAGCGTTACCGCTGGCGCGAGCGGCGCGGCAACGGGTACCGCCGATCTGGAATTCTTTGCTGACTATGTCTCAACCAGCGCGGTTTCCGCCGGTTCTGCCAACGGTACGGCCAACTTCAATATGGTTTACAACTAATACCCTGGAAGCGGGTAAAGCTGCGGTTATTCATGGCTTCCCACGCCGGGTAAGCCGCCAGCCGCCGCCCGGCTGAAATAGGGTCGGCATAATTAATGCAGATTATTTATCAGCTTCAGGCAGTGATACCCGCTTTTATTATTCCCGGACGGTAGTCATTATGAAACGAACGATCGCCGCGATAGCCTTTTTATTGCTATCAACTGCGGCACAGGCCGGTATTGTCATGGGAGGAACCCGTGTTGTTTATCAGGAAGGGAAACGTGAAGCCGCAATATCGGTCACCAACGCTGATACTCATTCACCTTATCTGGTGCAATCGTGGGTGGAAAACTATGCGGAAAACAATAAAAGCCGGGTGCCTTTTATTGTGACGCCGCCGCTTTTCCGTCTCGATCCTGAACAGCAGAACGTATTGCGTATTAACTATATTGGTGGAACGCTGCCCACCGATCGCGAATCCGTTTTTTGGCTCAATGTGAAAAGTATTGCTCCAACGAAACAAGATGAAGTGAACAAGCTTCAGGTCAATATTAAATCAAAGTTTAAGATCTTCTATCGCCCGAATGGTCTGGCGGGCGAGCCTGACGATGCATGGCGCAAGCTGACGTTTAACATTGAAGGTTCCAGGCTGGTTGCCCAAAACCCGACGCCCTATTTTGTCTCCTTTTTTGTTATTTCGGTTGGCGGTACAGATATTCCGCAACCCGGCATGATTGGCCCCTTTGATCATAAAGCGTGGCCGATTACTCATTCCGGGGTAGTTAAATGGCGCGCCATTAATGACTTCGGTGGTATTACGGATTACGCGCAACAGTAATTAATTTGCTTCGCCTGGTCAGGATATTGTGAAAAATAACACTTCGGATATGACTTCCGTTTATTCGGCGATCGCGGCGCCAACCGGCGGGATTTTATTATTGCCGACGGCGCTTTTTCTGCTGTACCAAAGCGGTATCGCGCGGGCGGAGGACTACTTTGATCCGGCGGCATTAGAATTTGCCAATCCGCAGCAAAAGACCGCTGATTTACACTATTTTGCTAAAGCAGGCGGCCAGCAGCCCGGGACATACCCGGTCAGCATTTGGGTGAATAACCAGGAGATAGCCCAGGGCGAGGTGACATTTGTCGACAGCAACGGCGAACTGCGGCCGCAGTTAACCCCGGCGCAGCTGGCGGAATATGGCGTCAACGTCAGCGCTTTCCCGGCGTTTAATACCCTGCATGAGGGAGAAACGTTTACTCGCATCGAGCGCTACATCCCCGATGCCAGCAGCCGTTTTGATTTCGCCACTCAGCGTCTGAACTTAAGTATTCCCCAGGCGGCCATGAACGCCCAAAGCCGCGGATACGTGGATCCGACGCGCTGGGATGATGGTATCCCGGCGGCGTTTGTTAACTATAACCTGACCGGGTCGCAAACCCGGCAGACGGATGACAGCCGCCGCTCCAGCTACCTGAATCTACGCAGCGGGGTTAACCTCGGCGCCTGGCGCCTTCGTAACGTCTCGTCGATGGAGTATGACCGGACCCGGCGCTGGAATTCACAGAGTACCTGGCTACAGCGCGACCTGAAGTCACTCAAAAGCCTGCTGCGGATGGGCGATACCTTTACGACCGGCGACGTTTTCGACAGCGTGCAGTTTCGCGGCGTTCAGCTGATGTCCGATGATGAAATGCTGCCGGATAGCCAGCGCGGCTTCGCCCCGACGATCCGCGGAATGGCGCACAGCAACGCCAAAGTCACCATCTCCCAGCATGGCTACGTTATCTATGAAACGTTCGTCTCGCCGGGGGCGTTTGCGATAAACGACCTCTATCCAACGGCGCAAAGCGGCGATCTCGAGGTGCAGGTAAAAGAGAGCGATGGTTCGGTGCGGACCTTTACCCAGCCTTTTTCAGCCGTCCCGTTTATGCTGCGGGAAGGACGCGTGAAATTCAGCCTGAGCGCCGGACGCTACCATTCGGAGCAGAGCCAGGCGCGTTCGCCGACGTTTTTGCAGGGTACGCTCTTTTATGGGCTACCGGCTGAATTCACGCTCTACGGCGGTAGCCAGCTGGCGCAGGATTACCAGTCGTGGGCGCTCGGCGTCGGGCGCGGTTTTGGCGAGCTCGGATCGCTTGGAGGCGATGCGACATGGGCGAACACCACGACGCCGTCGGGAAAGCGCTCGGCCGGCCATTCGGTACGGGTGCAGTACCAGAAGGATTTTGCCGGCACCGGCACCTCATTTAGCCTCGCCAGCTATCGCTACTCCTCCGGCGGTTATTACGACTTCAGCGAAGCCAGCGCGCTTGAGAGCCGCAATGGTCTGCTGGATAACAAGCGCAGCCGCGAAGAGGTCTCCCTTTCTCAGGCATTTGGCGGTATGAGCAGCCTGGCGATTTCCGCCTGGTCGCAGGAGTACTGGCACCGCCAGAGCCGCGATGAAACGATCCATCTCGGTTTTTACAGCGCCTGGCGAGGCGTTTCGTGGGGCGTGGGTTATTACTACACCCAGTCATCCGATCGCCAAAAAGACGATCGCTCGTGGTCCTTGAACCTGAGCATTCCGCTTGGCGGCCCGCTGTCCGAGAGCGCGGTTAGCTACAGCACTACCTCCGACAGTAACGGACGCACCTCGCAGCAGGCGTCGCTGTACGGTTCGCTTCCGCGCAATCCCAATCTCTACTACTCCCTTCAGCAGGGCTACGTTAACGGCGGCCAGGGCAGCAACAGCAGCGCATCGCTCGATTACCACGGCGGCTATGGAACCGCGCAGCTCGGCTATCGCCGCGATAGCGCAAGCCATCAGCTGACCTGGGGCGCATCGGGGTCCATCGTCGCCCATCCTCATGGCGTGACGCTGGGTCAGACCGTCGGCGAAAGCTTTGCCATCGTACGCGCTCCGGGAGCCGCCGACGTGGCGATTCAGAACGGCAGCAACGTGCATACCGACTGGCGGGGCTATGCGGTGGTGCCCTCGCTGACGGCGTATCGCAAAAACACCATTACGCTCGATACCGAATCGCTGGCCGACGATGCCGATGTTGAACTTGAAGGGCAGACGGTGATCCCCGGCGGCGGGGCGGTGGTGCAGGCAAACTATCAGACCCACATCGGCAGCCGCGTGCTGTTTACCCTCAGCGATAGCCACGGCCCGCTGCCGTTCGGCGCCAGCGTTCGCTTGCGTAAAGCAAAAGACGATCGGGGCGCGGCGCCGGGCGGCATGGTGGCGGATGGCGGGCAGGTCTATCTGAGCGGTATTCCGCAAGAAGGGACGCTCGATGCCGCCTGGAACGCCGACAATCTCTCACGGAGATGCGCGCTGCATTTCCATCTTACCGATACCGTACAGCAGGGGCAGAGTCCGGTTAAAACCGTCTCAGGCCTCTGCCAGTAGGTCTGCACAGAGGTGATTTTGCGCATAGTATCGTTTTTATTCCTGCTGATGGCGGGGATTTATAGCCACAGCGGCTGGGCGGAAACCTGCAGAGGAGATATCGGTCAGATGACCGTGAACGTCCAGAATATCAAGTACCTGCCCACGCTGCCGTTGAATACCCAGATGACCGGCATGATGGCGGATAACGGCAGCGGGATTCATTTCTCCTGCGATCTTCAGGTGCCGAAAGCGGTGGCAAAGCGTCTGGTTTATCGGCAGCTAAAAACGGCCTCAACGCCGCTGTCAATCGGCGGTCAGCACGTGTTCCCCTCAGCGCTGGACGGCATAGGATACTCGCTGGGCTTCCAGTGCAGCGGCGGCGCCGTTCGCTTTATTGATGGCAGCCATGCGGCCGGTAATGGGGAATCCGTGACGGTTTGCGACAGCAATGAGATGGCTAATCTGCTGAACCAGCAGCAGATTGTGGTGAAAGTCTTTGTGACGTTTTATAAGACCGGCAATGTCGCCCTGGTCAGCGGCAACCACGCAAACGTTCCGGTGCAGCCGCAGATTGGCGAACTCACTATCCAGCAGCAGGCCGACAGCCGCAGCGGTTTTGTCGCCAGCTCGCCGGTCACGCTCGATATGGCGGCGCTGAATGTCGATATCGGCAGCAGCGGCAGCTGTCAGGTTTCAACCGCGAATATTCACGTTAGCCTCGGCACGGTAAATAAAGCGGAGTTTAAGGGCAAAAACACCACCGGCGGCGTCGCGAAGCGCTTCTCCATACCGGTCTTCTGCTCCACGCCAACCGATATCCGCATCGGCTTTTTTGGCGTCACCTCGCCATCCGGGGGGACGGATACACTGGCGCTAAGTAAAGCAAACGCCTCCGCGAGCGGTGTGGGCGTCAGGCTCACCTACGGCAATAACAGTGCCCCAGCGCCCGCCGCCGGAACCGGCGCCAAAATCAATGAGGCCAGTAACTTACCTGTACTCAAGCGGATTACCGCCAGCAGCGCGGGTGCGGCGGAAAATATCAACTTTAACGCCCAGTACGTACAGACGGATGACGTGGTAACCGCCGGTACCGCCAATAGCATGGTGACGTTTGCGCTGGAGTATAACTGACCGTCGCTTTCGCGCTGTCGCTCACAAAAAAGAGAAGTCATAACGATTTTTCGCACGGCGAGCGGATCGGTACGCTATCAATGATCGAGAGATTAAGCGGCTGTCCGGGAATACTTTTGTGCGGGAAAATCGATAATGAAAATCGCCTTTGGGGAGCTTAAGCCACTATTGCAGGCGCAGCGGATTTTTGTCGGCGGGCAGACGCTGGCCTGTAGCCACGTCTTTTACCGTGACGACCTGTCGATTGAGATACCGGAAAACTTAGCCACCGAGGCTTATACCACCTACTGGGGGCGCTGCGGCGAACGGCTGGCCTCGCTGGGCGCCTTTAGCTATACGCGAACCCTGCTGCCGGCGCTGATTAACGTGGGGCGCTACACGTCGATTGCCGATCGGTTACAGGTGCTCGGCGACCGACATCCCCTGGAGTGGGCCAGCGCCAGCCCGGTGTTTTATGCCCATCATTCCGGCGTGATGGCGACGCTGGCTGCCGATAGCGGCAGGACCAACCAGTTTTATCCTTTTGCGAAAACGCCCCGGCCGATAACCATCGGCAACGATGTGTGGATTGGCCAGAATGTCACCCTGGCGCAGGGGATCACTATTGGCGATGGGGCTGTCATTGCCGCCAACGCGCTGGTGGTCAAAGACGTCGCACCGTACGCCATCGTCGGCGGTAATCCCGCGAAGATCATCCGCATGCGCTTTAGCGAGGCGATTATTGAGCAGCTGATGGCGCTACGATGGTGGCGTTACTCCGCCCAGGATATTGCCGGGTATCCGGTTAATCAGGTTGAGCGCTTTTGCGAGCAGCTCGCCGGGCGGGTGGCCGAAGGAACGATGCCGCCTTTCTCGCCGCCGGTATTGACGGTATCCATGATTAAAGATTTTATAAACAATAAACAGCATCCGCTGCGCAGCGCGGTGTAATCATAAACGGTTCACATTTGAACAAGGATATAACGATGAAGTTGAAGTCAGGTCTTGTTTTCGTCATCGCTGCCGTCGCCTTTGGCGCCCAGGCGCGCGACATGAACAGCATTCAACAAAGCGGCGAACTTAAAGTCGGCGTCCCGGGCGATTACGCGCCGCTGGCGTTTCATAATAAAGCCGGGGAGCTGGTGGGCTACGATGTTGATATGGCGAAAGATCTCGTCAAGCGGCTTGGGCTAAAGGTGAGCTTTGTGACGACCAGCTGGCCCACGCTCTCCGCCGACCTGAAGGCCGATAAGTTTGATATCGCCATGGGCGGGGTGACGGAAACCGCAGCGCGGGCGAAAGATTTCGCGTTAAGCCAGCCGGTGGTGCCGAACGGCAAGATTGCGCTGGCTAACTGCGCGGCGGCGCCGGCGCTCGGTAGCCTGGAAAAAATCGACCAGCCAAACGTGAAGGTGGTGGTGAATCCGGGCGGCACCAACCAAAGCTTTGTCGATGAACATATCAAGCAGGCGCAGATTATTCGGGTGAAAAACAATATCGATAATCTTGAAGCGCTGCGGCAGAAAACGGCGGATATGATGGTGACCGACCTGATTGAGGGCGTCTATTACCAGAGCAATGAGCCGGGCGTGTTTTGCGTGGCCAATGAGCAGCCGTTCCCGGGCACCGCCAGCTTCAAAGTCTATATGATGAATAAAGATAACCCGCAGCTGCTGTACAAGGTTAACCAGTGGCTGGCCAGCCAGGACAAAAACGTGCTGAAACAGAAGTGGCGCATTCATGACCAGCTAAAACCATAAAGCAATAAAGGTTTTCTATGCGGGTGTGGCGGAAGATATTCAGCGCATCGGGTTTTCCGCCAGCACATCGTGAAGCAGCCAGTCATAAAACACCTTCACTTCCGGGCGCATGACCGCATGCTGGGGAGTCACAATATAGTAGGACCAGGTGAGCGGCCAGCGGCGGGCCGGGTGTAGCTGAACGAGCTGGCCGGTGGCGAGGAGCTGTTGTACCAGCGCCCGGCGAACAATAGCGACGCCGCGCCCGCTGAGCGCGGCCAGGATGACCGCCGACGTTGAGTTAATGTGCAACCCGCTATCGCGCGCCGTTGGCGCCTGAGCGGCCTCCAGCACTTCCGCCCATGATGGAAAACTGGCGCCGGGATAGGGCGTATCATCATGAATCAGCTTTTGCGCCGCCAGCCACTCGCCGCAGGCGGTTTTGTCTGCCGGGACGATTAGCGGGCTGCACACCAGCACCGCTTCTTCATCCATCAGCCAGGTTTTATTGACCCCGGGCCAGTCGCCGCGACCGCAGCGTACCGCCAAATCCGCTTCGCCGTGGGCCACGTCCATCAGCTTTTCCGTAACGTTGAGGCGCAGGTCGATATTATCATGGACTTCAGAGAAGCGGTTTAAGCGCTCCATCAGCCAGTTCATCATCAGCACCTGCGAGGCGGTAATCACCACCACGGAACGCGCCCGGCGGCCGCGAAGCTTATTCAGTCCGCTCTCCAGCTTATCCAGCCCCTGAGTAATATCCTGCAGCGCCGCCTGCGCCTCGCTCACCAGGGTGAGACGCTCTTTACCGCTACGGGTACGGTGCAGCAGCGGATGGCCGACCCACTCTTCCAGCGCTCTGACCAGCTGCCCGACGGCGGCGGGCGTCACGCCCAGCTCGCGCGCCGCGCCGGTAAAGCTGCCGTGGCGGGCGGTGGCTTCAAATGCGTGAAGCCATTTCAGTCGGTTAAGCGAACGCATGGTGAATATCCCTCAGTGAATTTGCGTCTCAGTATAGGTCATCAAGATAGATTTTCTTTGTCGTTGGGCTATTTCTTCTCATTCGTCAGCGCGCTGCAGGAAAGGCATGCTTAGGCCACACAAATCAAGCGTGAAGAGGTGAATGATGAATACGGCGTTTATGGGGAAAAAACTGTTAGTGGTTGGCGGGACCAGCGGTATGGGGCTGGCGACGGCCAAACGGGTGGTGGAGAATGGCGGCAGCGTGGTGCTGGTGGGCAATCGTCGGCAGAAGGCCGAACAGGCGCGTCAGGCGCTGGCGGCAGCGGGGAAGGTGGATGTTATCGTCGCTGATCTGACGAGCGAAAGCGGTATGCAGCAGGTTATGGCCGCTATTAACGCGGAACATCAGGATATCAGCCTGCTGGTCAACGCCGCCGGCGTTTTCTTCCCGAAGCCGTTTATCGAACATGAAATGGCTGACTACGATCGGTATATGCATCTCAACCGCGCGACGTTTTTTATCACCCGTGAGGTGGTGCGCAATATGCTGGCTAATGGCATCAAAGGTTCGATTGTGAATATCGGCTCGATGTGGGCGCAGCAGGCCATCGGCGCAACGCCGTCGTCAGCCTACTCCATGGCGAAAGCGGGTCTGCATGCGCTGACCAAAAATCTGGCGATTGAGCTGGGCGGCAGCGGGATTCGGGTCAATGCGGTATCGCCGGCGGTGGTGCATACGCCGATATATGAAGGGTTTATCCCTAAAGAGGATGTGAAGGATGTGATGAACAGCTTTGACGGCTTCCATCCCATTGGCCGCGTCGGCACGCCTGATGATATCGCGCAAACCGTGGCGTTTCTGCTCAGCGATAGCACCCGCTGGGTGACCGGCGCGGTTTGGGATATTGATGGCGGCGTGATGGCTGGTCGTCATGTCTGATTACGTTCATTATGTCAGTCAGGGTATTGGCATAACGCAAACGAATTCAGGATAAAGAGAGTCATGAGCGCTGAGATAACGCTGCCCGTCGGACAGCAAAACCAAAATATTGTTCGCCTGGCGACGGCGCAGGCGCTCGCAGGAGCAAACTCGGTGGTGTTTTACGCCACAGGGGCGATTGTGGGCAACGCCATCGCGCCCTCGCCGACGCTGGCCACGCTGCCCATCACCATTTTTGTGCTGGGGATGGCGGCCTGTATTTTGCCGTTTGGCGCGCTGGCCAGAAGACGCGGGCGCAAAACGGTCTTTATGGTCGGTACCGGCGCCGGCGTGTTGACGGGAGCGCTGGCGGCGCTGGCGGTCGCGATCGCTTCGTTCGGACTGTTCTGTCTCGCGGCCTTTTTCGGCGGCGCCTATGCGGCGGTGGCGGTGTCCTTTCGCTTTGCCGCTACCGACGGCGTCAGCGGCGAGCGGCGCGCGCGGGCGCTCTCGCTGGTCATGGGCGGCGGCGTGGCGGCGGGGATCATCGGCCCGATGCTGGTTACCGCGACCATGAATTTGTGGCCGCCGCACACCTTTGCGATGACCTTTATCGCTCAGGGGCTGGTGGCGGCGGTATCCGCGCTGGTCTTGCTGGGAGTAAAAACCCCCGAGCCGGCGGCGCAGGCCAAATCGGGCGGGCGCCCGCTGGGCGAAATCGTGCGCCAGCCGGGGTTTTCCCGGACGGTTTTTAGCGGCGCAATATCCTATATGGTGATGAACTTCCTGATGACCGCGGCGCCGCTTTCCATGCATATGCACGGGATCTCCCAGCAGGCGTCGAATCTGGGCATTCAGTGGCACGTGATCGCCATGTACGGTCCCGGATTTTTTACCGGCAAGCTGATTAATCGCTTCGGCGCCCGGCGTATTAACGCGGCCGGTTTAGTTCTGCTGCTGCTGTCGGTGATGGTTGGCCTCGCCGGTATCGACGTGATGCACTACTGGCTGTCGCTGATCCTGCTGGGTATCGGCTGGAACTTCGGCTTTACCGGCGCGTCGGCGCAGATTATGGATTTCCACCGGCCGGAAGAGAAAACTCAGGTGCAATCGCTGAATGATTTTATTGTCTTCGGCGTCATGATGATTGGCTCATTTTCCTCGGGCGCGTTGATGAACCTCTTCGGCTGGAATGCCGTGCTGTGGGGTTCGCTGGTGCCGGTTGCGGTTGCGCTGATCGCATTGTTGGCAGGCCGACGCCCAACGCTAAGGGGTTAATCCTCTTAGCTTTTCAAACGCAGGCGGAATTATTTTTCCGCTTTTTATTTCTGCCGCGAGAGCAAATTTAAAATATGAATTGGTAGGGTGAGATAAAATTCATCTCTCTTTTTTACTGCTTAATGGAAACACGCTAATGTGAATCCTCTTATTAATGTTTTACCCGTTTATATAATAAGAATGAATACATGGAGGATTGAGCAAGGGAGTGAGGTTTTTCGCCGCCGCGCGCAGCGCAGAATAATATAGTGATGATAGGGTGTGTTTATTATATCTATAGGTCCTGCCTGTCATCGGCTTTGACGTTAATCAATATCCACGGCGCCGTCACCGCTATGATGTTACGTGAAACTATAAATATAAAACGTCATTATCTCAGCTGCAATGCCTCAAAGGAATGATCTTATGAAGAAAATTGCGACCATTACAGCCTCGGTCATTACCGCAGGCGTGTTATGTTATTTAGGGTTGTCAGGCTATATCTGGTATTACGACAGTCAGCGTATTAAAAAAAACGACGTCCGGCTCTCGGCGGTTGCCGAGAATAATAAAGTTCTCTCTTTTTTTAGTGAAAAAGGTTGCGACTATTGCCATACGCCCTCGGCGGAGTTGCCCTTTTACGCCGTTTTTCCCGTTGCCAAACAGCTGATGGAGTATGACGTACAGCTGGGATACAAATCCTTTAACCTTCAATCCGTGCGTACGTCACTGATTGACGATAAACCCGTTTCACAAAGTGAATTAAACAAGATTGAGTGGGTTATGCAGCATCAAACGATGCCGCCTACGCGATACGTCGCGCTGCACTGGGCCGGCGGCGTTAGCGACAGCGAACGTATTGAGATACTCAACTGGATTAAGCACCAGCGCGAGCGCTACTACGCCAGCGCTGATACCGCCGCGCAGCATCGCAATGAACCTCTCCAGCCGATCCCTAAAAAGCTGCCCGTTGATGAGCGGAAAGCTGCGCTGGGTTTTCGGCTTTATCACGACGCGCGAATGTCCGGGGATAGCACCATTTCTTGCGCACACTGCCATGCGTTAAACGCGGGTGGGGTCGATGGCAGAAAAACGTCTATCGGCGTGGGGGGCGCTGTTGGGCCAATTAACGCGCCAACGGTATTTAACTCCGTCTTTAATATTGAGCAATTCTGGGACGGACGGGCATCAACGCTGCAAGAACAGGCCGGTGGCCCGCCGTTAAACCCCATTGAGATGGCATCAAAATCCTGGGAAGACATTATTAATAAACTGGATAAAGATCCCGTATTGAAAAAGGATTTTTTAGCCGTTTATCCGCAAGGTTTTAGCGGTGAACGCATTACTGACGCTATCGCTGAATTTGAAAAAACATTAATTACCCCCGACGCGCCATTTGATAATTGGCTGCGCGGTGATGAAGACGCGCTGACCGCGCAACAAAAACATGGCTATCAGCTATTTAAAGATAATAAATGTGCTACCTGTCACGGCGGTATTATTCTCGGCGGCCGCTCTTTTGAACCGCTGGGGCTGAAGCGTGATTTTAATTTTGGTGAAATCACGGCTGCTGATATTGGCCGAATGAATGTGACGAAAGAGGTACGGGATAAATTACGCCAAAAAGTGCCGGGTCTGCGCAACGTGGCGCTCACCGCGCCCTATTTTCATCGCGGTGATGTTCCGACGCTTGATGGCGCAGTAAAACTGATGCTGCGCTATCAGGTCGGTACGGATTTAGCGCAAAAAGATATCGATGATATTGTCGCTTTTCTGCATAGCCTGACCGGTGTTTATACGCCGTATCAGCCGGGGCAATAACGGGATGATGAGCGAAAGTTCCCGGAGCTGGCTCAGGGCCATTAAACTGCACTGCGAACGCGATGGTCGGACGCTGATGAAAGATTTTTCATTCAGCGTTTCGGCGGGCGATTGGGTGCAGATAGCCGGAGGCAACGGTGCGGGGAAAACCACTCTCCTGCGCCTGCTTACCGGGCTGGCCCGCGCTGATGCCGGAGAAATCTACTGGCAAGGCCGCCCTCTGCATCGCGTTCGCGATAGCTACCAGCAAAACCTGCTGTGGATTGGCCATAAGCCGGGAATCAAAGCCAGGCTGACCGCCATGGAAAACCTGCGCTTTCTTCATCAACACGATGATATCGCCCAGTGCCGGGAGGCCCTTAAGCAGGCCGGGCTTGCCGGCTTCGACGATATTCCTGTTAACCAGCTCTCCGCCGGTCAGCAGCAGCGCGTGGCGCTGTCGCGCCTCTGGCTGACCCGCGCCCGCCTGTGGATCCTCGACGAACCTTTTACCGCCGTCGATACGGAGGGCGTCGAACGCCTGATTCAGCGCATGGCGCAGCACACGGAGCAAGGCGGCATCGTCATTTTCACTGCCCATCAATCAATTAGCGCGGCATCCGACAGGATTCGACGCATTGCGCTGCGCGGCGAGAGGGCGGAACCGTGATGTGGCGGATTTTTTGCCTTGAACTGCGGGTCGCGTTTCGCCATCGCGCGGAAATCGCCAATCCGCTGTGGTTTTTTCTGATTGTCATTACGCTGTTTCCGCTCGCCGTTGGTCCGGAGCCGCAGCTGCTGGCGCGGCTGACGCCCGGCATTATTTGGGTCGCTGCGCTGCTCTCCTCGCTGCTGGCGCTCGAGCGCTTGTTTCGCGACGACTTACAGGACGGCAGCCTTGAACAGCTGATGCTGCTGCCTTTGCCGCTGCCGGCGGTGGTCGTGGCTAAAGTGATGGCTCACTGGGTGGTCACCGGTGTGCCCCTGCTGATCCTGTCGCCGCTGGTGGCTCTGCTGCTGGGCATGGACGTCTATGGCTGGAAAATTATGGCGCTGACCCTGCTATTAGGGACGCCGACGCTGGGGTTCCTTGGCGCGCCGGGCGTGGGGCTCACCGTCGGACTTAAGCGCGGCGGCGCGCTGTTAAGCATTCTGGTTCTGCCGCTGACTATTCCCTTACTTATTTTTGCTACCGCCGCGATGGATGCGGCCTCCATGCATCTGCCCGTGGCGGGGTATATGGCGATACTGGGCGCGCTGCTGGCGGGCAGCGCAACGTTAAGCCCCTTTGCGACGGCGGCGGCGCTACGCGTCAGTCTGCACTAGCGCGGTTTTTGATGGATGGCGCTTATCAGGTTTGCGGCGCCAGGGATTCAGCCCGGGCTTATCAATGGATTTAACTTTATTTCTAGTGACTGAAATATGAGGAAAACAGGGATTCAACTGACGAATCCGCCGCGGCTTTATCAGCTCTGCGGCAGGGTCGCTCCGTGGCTGGGCGGCGCCAGCGCGCTGGTACTGCTCGCGGGCTGGGTCTGGGGATTTGGCTTTGCGCCCGCGGACTATCAGCAGGGCGAGAGCTATCGCATTATCTATCTGCATGTTCCGGCGGCAATGTGGTCTATGGGCATTTATGCCCTGATGGCGGCCGCGGCGTTCTTCGGCGTGGTCTGGCAGATGAAAATGGCCAATCTGGCGCTGGCGGCGATGGCGCCCGTGGGGGCGGTGTTTACTTTTGTGGCGCTGGTGACTGGTTCCGCGTGGGGTAAGCCAATGTGGGGAACCTGGTGGGTTTGGGATGCCAGATTAACCTCTGAGCTGGTTCTGCTGTTTCTCTACGTCGGCGCGATAGCGCTGTGGCACGCTTTTGACGATCGCCGTCTGGCCGGGCGCGCGGCGGCTATTCTGGTGCTGATTGGCGTGGTGAATTTACCGATAGTTCACTACTCGGTTGAGTGGTGGAACACCCTGCATCAGGGCTCAACGAATATGCAGCAAAGCATCGCTCCGGCGATGCGCGCGCCGCTGCGGCTGGCGATTATCGGCTACCTGCTGCTGTTTATCACGCTGGCCCTAATGCGCATGCGGAATCTGATTTTGCTCATGGAAAAACGTCGCCCGTGGGTCAGTGAACTGATTTTAAAAAGAGGTCGTCGATGAGCAGCGCATTTACAAGCTGGAGTGATTTCCTGGCCATGGGCGGCTATGCCTTTTACGTCTGGCTGGCGGTGGCGTTGACCGTTCTTCCGCTGGCGGCGCTGGTCGCGCACAGCGCGACCCTGCATCGTGTCATTCTGCGCGATATCGCCCGGCAGCGCGCCCGTGAAGCCCGCAGGCGCGCGGCGCGGGAGGCGACATGAATATTCGCCGCAAAAACCGGCTGTGGGTCGCCCTTGCGGTGCTCGCCGGGCTAACGCTGACCACCGCGCTGGTGCTCTATGCGCTGCGTTCCAGTATCGACCTGTTCTATACGCCTGGCGAAATCCTCTACGGCAAGCGCGAAACGCAGCAGCGGCCCGAGCGGGGTCAGCGTCTGCGCGTCGGTGGGATGGTCGCGCCCGGCAGCGTGAAGCGGGATGCGAATTCGCTGCAGGTGAGTTTTAGCATCTATGACGCCGAAGGTTCGGTGGACGTCAGCTACGAAGGCATTCTGCCGGACCTGTTCCGCGAAGGGCAGGGCGTGGTGGTTCAGGGCGAGCTTGATGCGCACAACCGGATACAGGCGAAAGAAGTGCTCGCCAAACACGATGAGAACTACACTCCGCCAGACGTGGAAAAAGCGATGGAGAGCAACCATCGTCGCCCGGATAGCGCCTACAGGGACACATCCTTATGATGCCTGAAGTCGGCAACGGGCTGCTGTGCCTGGCGCTTGGCGTCGCGCTACTGCTTTCCGTCTATCCGCTGTGGGGCGCGGCGCGGGGGGACAGGCGAATGATGGCCTCTTCCCGGGTATTTGCCGTTCTGCTGTTCATCCTCATTATGGGCGCCTTTGTGGTGCTGATTAACGCCTTCATTACCAACGATTTTACGTTGAGCTACGTGGTCAGTAACGCCAATACTCAGCTGCCGGTCCGGTACCGCGTGGCCGCAGCCTGGGGCGCACATGAAGGTTCGCTGCTGCTATGGGTGCTGCTGATGAGCGGCTGGACAGTGGCGGTAGCGCTGCGCAGCAGGCGAATGCCGCTTGATATTGTCGCCCGGGCGCTGGCGGTAATGGGAACGATCAGCGTTGGCTTTCTGCTGTTTATTCTGTTCACCTCCAACCCGTTTGCCCGTACGCTGCCGGAATTTGCCATTGAAGGGCGCGACCTGAACCCGCTGTTGCAGGACCCCGGGCTCATTTTCCATCCGCCGCTGCTGTATATGGGCTATGTGGGCTTCTCGGTGAGTTTTGCCCTGGCGATAGCCGCGCTGTTGAGCGGGCGGCTGGATAGCACCTTCGCTCGCTTCTCTCGCCCGTGGACGCTGGCGGCGTGGGCCTTCCTGACGCTCGGTATTGTGCTGGGCTCCGCATGGGCTTACTACGAGCTCGGATGGGGAGGCTGGTGGTTCTGGGATCCGGTGGAAAACGCGTCGCTGATGCCATGGCTGGCCGGCACCGCGCTGCTGCATTCGCTGGCGGTCACTGAACAGCGCGCCAGCTTCAAGGCGTGGACGCTTCTGCTCGCTATCTGCGCATTTTCGCTCTGTCTGCTGGGGACCTTTCTGGTGCGTTCCGGCGTGCTGGTCTCGGTTCACGCTTTTACCTCCGACCCGGCGCGCGGCATGTTTATTCTGGCCTTTATGGTGCTGGTCATTGGCGGCTCTTTACTGCTGTTCGCCATGCGTGGCTATAAAGTCCGCTCTCGGGTAAATAATGCGCTCTGGTCGCGCGAGTCGCTGCTGCTCGGCAACAACGTTCTGCTGATGGCCGCTATGCTCACGGTGCTGCTGGGTACGCTGCTGCCGCTGGTGCATAAACAGCTGGGCCTCGGCAGTATTTCGATTGGCGAGCCGTTCTTTAATACGATGTTTAGCTGGCTGATGGCGCCGTTTGCGCTCCTGATGGGCATCGGCCCGCTGGTGCGCTGGGGGCGCGATCGCCCGCGTAAGCTCAGGGGGCTGCTGGTTATTGCCTGCGCAAGCACGCTGGCGCTGTCGCTTCTGTTGCCGTGGTGGTTGGGCGATAAGATTGTCGCCATGACGGTGGTCGGGCTGGCGATGGCCTGTTGGGTCTTTGTGCTGGCGGGAGTAGAGATCGCTTTGCGGGTTTCACGCGGCGCCAGGATGACCCTCAGCTACTGGGGAATGGTCGCAGGCCACCTCGGGCTGGCGGTCACCATCGTGGGTATCGCCTTTAGTCAAAATTACAGCGTGGAGCGCGACGTGCGCATGCGGGTGGGCGACAGCGTCGATGTCCATGAATATCGTTTTTCTTTCCGTGAGGTCAAAGAGGCGATCGGCCCAAACTATCGCTCCGCCGTCGCGGTGATTGGCGTCATGCGACGCGGCGAACCGCAGGCGATACTGAATGCGGAAAAGCGCTTTTACCACAGCAGCAGCGCCATGATGACCGAAGCGGCGGTTGACGGCGGATTTACCCGCGATCTCTATGCCGCGCTGGGCGAAGAGCTGGGCAACGGCGCCTGGGCCGTACGCCTTTATTATAAACCGTTCGTACGCTGGATTTGGGCCGGGGGAGTGCTGATGGCGCTGGGCGGGCTGTTGTGCCTGTGCGATCCGCGCTATCGCCCGCGCCGCGGATATCCTGGCGCGGAGGCCAGATGAAGCGCTGTACGTTGTTGATGCCGCTGGTCATTTTTATGGCTATCGCGATGCTGCTGCTGTGGCAGCTGGCGCGTAATGTGGAAGGGGACGATCCCAATAGCCTGGAGTCGGCGCTGATCGGAAAACCGGTACCGATTTTCCGTCTTGAGGCGCTGGAAGATCCCGGGCAGCATTTTCAGTCGGATGCGCTGGCCCAGGGCAAACCGCTGCTGCTTAACGTCTGGGCGACCTGGTGCCCGACCTGTCGCGCAGAGCATCAGTATTTGAATCAGCTTTCCGCGCGGGGGATCCGCGTGGTGGGCCTGAACTACAAAGACGATCGGCAGAAAGCAATTGGCTGGCTGAACACGCTGGGCAATCCCTACGCGATGAGCCTGTTTGACGGCGACGGGATGCTCGGGCTGGATCTCGGAGTCTACGGCGCGCCGGAGACGTTTTTGATCGATGGACAGGGGATCATTCGCTACCGCCACGCGGGGGATCTTAACGATCGGGTGTGGGAGCGCGAATTCAGGCCGCTGTGGGAGAAGTTTAGCCGGGAGGATGCGCCATGAGATTATTACTGAGCGCGCTGCTGCTGCTTTGCGCAAACGCGCTGGCCGCTATTGATGTCATGCCGTTTAAGGACGAGGAGCAGGAACAGCGGTTTCGCCTGCTCACGGAGCAGCTTCGGTGCCCGAAATGCCAGAACAATAGCATTGCGGATTCCAGTTCCGCGATCGCGGCCGACCTGCGGCAGAAAGTTTTTACGCTTATGCAGGAAGGAAAAAGCGACAGCGATATTGTGGACTACATGGTGGCGCGCTACGGCAACTTCGTCACCTACGATCCGCCATTAACCCCGCTGACGATGCTGCTGTGGGTCGTGCCGGCCGCTGCGATCGCCATGGGCGGTTGGGCTATATTGGCCCGCTCCCGCCGCCGCGTCAGGCCAGGGCTGGAGACGTTTTCTGACGGCCGGGCGCCGGAGGATAAATCCGCCGGGCCGTGGATTTTTATACCTGGCGCGGTGCTTGCGCTGGTGGTAGGTGCGGTCAGCTATAGCCAGACCGGCCACTATCAGCAGGTGCAACGCTGGCAGCAGGCGGTGGCTCAGACGCCGGCTCTGTTGGCGCGGGTGCAGGATCCAAAGGCGCAGCCGCTTGATGAAGACGAGCTGCGGCGTCTGGCCCTCGGGCTACGCACGACGCTGTGGCAAAATCCGGATGCTTCTATTGAGGACTGGCTTATGCTCGGGCGTCTCGGCAGGGTCCTGGATAACGCCGCTATGGCGACTCAGGCCTATGCTCGCGCTTACGCGCTGGCTCCGGATAACGATCGCGCGGCATTTGGCTATGCGGAGGCGCTGCTGCGGGTATCTGACCCGCGGGGCGGTGCGCTGGTGCGCCAGCTGATGGAGAGCCAGCGCGTTAACGACCGCCTGCTTAATCTGTACGCGCTCAGTGCATCAGAGCAGGCGCATTTCAGCGAGGCGCTGACGGCGTGGCGGTTGCTGCTAAAACGATTACCGCCAGACGATAGGCGCCGGGCGGTCATTGAGCATCATATCAACCAGACGGAGCAACGGTTAACCCACGGACATCCCGCCGTTGACGCGCAAGGTTAATAACCGCTCCGTTTGTTCACCAGGTTTTTCAGCGGCAGCGCTTGCTGCTGCCGCCGGATGTTGTCCAGCAGCTGGCGGGCAATCACCTCCGTCTGCGCGATGGAGGCCATATGCGGCGTGATCGCCACCTGCGGGTGTTGCCACAGCGGGTCTTCCTGGGGCAGGGGCTCGACGGGGAAGACGTCCAGCACCGCGCCGGACAGCTTGCCGCTATCCAGCGCCTCGAGCACGTCCTGATTCACCATATGCTCGCCGCGGCCGCAGTTAATCAGCGACGCGCCGTCGGGCAGCTGCTGCAGTAAAGGATGGGCGAGGATGCCTCGCGTCTGCCCGGTTAACGGCAGGACGTTGATCAGCGCATCCAGCTGGCCAAGGAATTCGCCAGCCTGCGCCTCTCCGTGGTAGCAGCGCACGCCGGCAAGGGATTTTTCGCTACGCGCCCAGCCGGAAACCCGATACCCCAGCGCGGCCAGCTGCGAGGCGATATAGCCGCCAATTTCGCCGAGGCCCATGACGCCAACGTGATAATCGGCCGCCGCTCGCTGCGGATACATCTTCCAGACGCGCTCGCGCTGGTGGGCCAGCGCCCGGTCAAAGCGACGCTGAAACCACAGCACGCCCCACAGCGCGTATTCAAACATACCGTGACGAAAATCTTCATCCACCACCCGGCAGAGCGGAACGTCGCTGGCGAAAACGCTGGCGGGCAAATGGTCTACGCCGGCAGACGCGGCCTGGATCAGCTTCAGCTGAGGCGAGCGCGCCAGCAGCTGCGGGTCGGGAAACCAGCAGCAGGCGTATTGCGCCTCGCGGGCGGCGGGGTCCTCGGGCAGAACCGCTTTCACTTCCGGGAATAGCGCGAACGCGGCGCAAAGCTCCCGGGTGTACTGAGGATCGTTACAATCCACGACGATGGTGAACTGGGTCATAGGCATTAGCTCTTATAAGAAGTATCAAGGCGGTCCAGGCGCCGCAGCCACGCCTGCCACACCAGCTGGCGTTCATGTTCAACCCCCATCAGCTGCTCACCGGCGTGCCGGCTCAGCGGTTCAGGTATCGTATGGATGGGGCCGAGCGGCGCCAGCTGCGCGGCGGCCATCTGGATCTCGCAGGCGCGGTTCAGGTAGTACATGATGTAAAACGCATCGGCGACGGTGCGCCCGACCGACAGCAGCCCGTGGCTTTGCAGGATCAGGGCGATGTTCTCGCCGAGCGAGCGCTGGATCCGCACGCGTTCATCGAGATCGAATGCGACGCCTTCATAAGGATGGTAGCCGACGCGTTGATAAAATTCGGTGCTGATTTGGTTAAGCTGCAGCAGCCCGTCTGCGCAGGCGGCAACGGCCATCCCCGGCAGCGTGTGGGTGTGGATCACGCAGTGGGCGTCTTCCCGGGCCATATGGACCGCGCTATGAATGGTAAATCCCGCCGAGTTTGCCGGGGCGCTGCCCTCGACGACCTTGCCCTGCATATCGACCACGATTAAGTTGCTGGCGGTGACTTCGTCAAACATCATGCCAAAGGGGTTAATTAAAAACCGCGGCTCGCCGTCGCCGGGCAGGCGCACGGAGAAGTGGGTATACAGCGTGTCTTCCCAGCCGAAGAGCGCCGCCAGACGATAGGCGGCGGCCAGCTGCTGGCGTAGTTCCCGTTCAGTTGCCATTTATTGCACTCCCATAAATTCACGAATGCGGGTGAGGGTCGGATCGGCGGCATCGCTGCGAATGCGCTGCGGCGGCATATCGCTCTGCACGACGCCGTTTTCCATCATCACCACCCGGTCAGAAATTGATAAGGCGAAGTCCATCTCGTGGGTCACGATAATCATCGTCATGCCTTCGCGGGCGAGGGACTGAATGACCTTCAGCACTTCGCCAACCAGTTCAGGGTCCAGCGCCGACGTGGGTTCATCAAACAGCATGATGTCCGGTTTCAGCGCCAGGGCGCGGGCGATGGCCACGCGCTGCTGCTGGCCGCCGGAGAGCTGGTACGGGTACTTTTCGGCGTGCGCCAGCAGACCGACGCGATCCAGCAGCCACAGCGCCTGCTCTCTGGCGGCGGCGCGGTCGAGCAGCTTGTGATAGAGCGGGGCGAGCATCACGTTATCCAGCACCGTGCGGTGGGGAAACAGGTTGAAGCCCTGGAACACCATGCCGATGCGGCGTACGCCCGCGCGCATTTGCTGTTTATCAACAATGGAGGCGCCCTTCAGGTAATCCTCGCCGTAAAGAATGATCTCGCCGCCGTCGATGCTTTCAAGGGCGTTAATGGTGCGGATCAGGGTGGTCTTGCCGGAGCCGGACGGGCCGATGATGCTGATTACCTCGCCGTTTTCCACTTTCAGGTCGATGCCTTTCAGCACGTGGTGCTGGCCCCAGGATTTTTCGATGGCGTGCAGATCCAGCGCCGGCGGGTTGCCGCTGGCGGCCTGCGCTTTTTGCGTCTGTACCGGCGGCTTCAGATTCTGGCGTAGGGTTTCGCATTCATGCTCGTTGAGCGTTTGCGGGCGCTTACGCTGAATATCCAGCAGGTTTTCCAGCGCCCGGAACAGCCAGCTAAACACCGTGACGACCATAACGTAGTAAATGGCGACCGCCAGCAGCGTCTCCATGACGAGAAAATTCTGCGCGTACAGGCGCTGGCCGGTCAGCAGCAGCTCCGGCAGCGAAATAACCGACAGAATCGAGCTGAGCTTGATGATGGTGATGTATTCGTTAATCAGCGTGGGCAGGGAAATACGAAACGCCTGCGGGATAATAATTAAGCGCTGAATCCCGATAAAGCTAAAGCTTAAGGCATGCCCGGCTTCGCTTTGCCCCCTGGCGACCGAAAGCAGGCCGCCGCGATGGATTTCCGCCATGTAGGCCGCTTCGGTCACCGTCATCGAGACCAGGCCGGCAATAAACGGAACGCCGAGCAGCGGTTGGGTGGCCGGAAACAGCTGCGGCAGGTTATAGACAAAGACCAGCAGGACCATCAGCGGTACGCTGCGGAAAAACCAAATATAGAGTTCGACGGGAACCTTCAGCCAGCGCGGGCCAGAGAGCTTCGCGCAGGCTAAAAGAAAACCTAATATCAGGCCAATAAACCAGGACAATGAACTGACGACAACCACGGTGACACACGCCTGCCAGAATGCCCCAACGCTAAATAATGAAAAAAAGTATCCCCAATCGAACTCCATAACGACTCCCGTTTAATTATTGTATTAATTGATGCTTTCTAAGTTGTATTTCTTGATGATGGCGTCATATTTGCCGTTGGCTTTAAGGGTGGCTAACGTTGATTTAATGGCCTCGGCCAGCTCGGTGTTGCCTTTGGCGACGTAAATTCCCAGCGGCAGCGGATAGACCAGACGGTTCGAGCTAATGGCCAGGCGGCCGCGGCTTTTCTCGACGATAATTTGCGCCGCCGGGGCGATTTCTAACTGGGCGTTGATATTTTTCGACAGCAGAGCCTGGGAGGCTTCCGGCGCGGTCGGGAATTCCTGAATACTAATGGCCGGTTTGCCGTTTTTCAGGCAGTACTCGTCGGAGTGCGTTTTCAGGCTGGAAACCCAGGCGGTACCCGCCTGCAGACCTACCTTCACGCCGCACAGTTCGTCTTCCGTTTTTGGCTGAATGGCGCTACTTTTCAGCGCAATAATGGACGCGCCGGACAGGGCGTAAGGGATGGCGTCCGCCTGCTTCTGGCGCTCGGGCGTCACGTACATCCCGGAGATCACCGCATCGTATTTCTTACCGATACCTAAGATCAGACTGGTGAATTTCGTGTCGATAAGCTGCGGTTTTGCCTTCAGCTGTTCGGCGATCAGCGCCGCGAACTCCGGGTCGATGCCGACAATATTGTTATTGCTGTCATAGGATTCAAAAGGCGGATAGGTCACCTCCATCCCGACTTTAAAGACGCCCTCGGTCAGCAGCTCAGCGGCCTGAGCCAGCGGGGAAAAACAAGCGGTGACGGCGATGGATAAAGCCACACGGCGCGAGATTTTTTTTAGCGTTTTGTTCATCATTTATCCTCACGGGTTATTTACGGTTTTTTGCTGTGCTTGTTTTTTCAGATGGCCAAAGGTGTTAGTGCCGCGGGCGCGTTCGGGGAGCTGGAGCTCGCCTCGGGTGACTTTCTCGCGCAGGTAGCGATAGGTCTGTAACGCCTGGCTCCACATATGCTCACCAATGCTCAGTTCTTGATACTCGCTGGCTTCGCCTGCCTCAAGGAAGCCCGGCAGCGGGCGAATCAGCGTGTGGTAGTCGCAGGCGAAAAACAGCGGGAAGGAGTAGCGTTCCTGCGGCACCTTGCGTACGCGGTGTGCGGTTGCAACAAATGTGCCAGCGCTCAGGACTTCCAGCATGTCGCCGATATTAATCACGAAAGCCTCTTCTCCGGTCGCGTTCTTCAGCGGCGGGGCGTCGATCCAGTCGCTATCTTCATTCAGCACTTCAAGACCCGGCTGGTCGGCGAGCAGCAGGGTGAAGCATTCATAGTCGGTGTGTGCACCAATACCGGGAACATCTTCGGCGCTGGCGTCAAAGGGGTAGTGGATCAGACGCAGCTTTGACGGCGGGCAGGTAACCATCGACCTGAAATAGCCCTCCGGCAGGCCAAGGGCGAGAGCGAAGGCGTCAAACAGGCGATGCCCAAGGGCGAAGACCGCGTCATAGTAGGCCAGCACGCGGGATTGAAATTCCGGCACGTCCGGCCACTCGTTGGCGCCAATCAGCGGCGTTTTCGCCACGACGAACGGGTGGTCGTCGGCGGCCTGAAAGCCGATATCAAACGCCTCTTTGTGATCCGGCTTGCCGGAGCCGTAAATCTCTTCCCCTTCGGGAACGTAGCCCTTATGGCTTTTCGACTGTCCGATGTAGTACGCCATCTTGCGCTCCATCGGCAGGGCGAAAATCTCTTTGGCCGCCGCGCGGATCCCGGCAATCAGTTCAGGCGCGATGCCGTGGCCGGTAACGTAGAAAAAGCCGACTTCGCGGGCCGCCTGGCCGATGGCGTCGGCTACCGCCTGGCGTCGGACGAGATCGTCGCAGGCCAGGTCGCTGATATCGATGGTCGGTAATTCAGTAAACGAACTTTTTGCAGCGGTCATTTCTTCCGTTCCTTATTCAGTTTGCGAGGTGAATTCAACAAAATGCTGCTGTTCACGCTGGGCCATCCAGGCGTTCAGCGACCACAGGTCGGCGACCGGAACGTTGGTAAACGGCAGGTGATGCAGGTAGCCATCGGGGCCAAATTCCGGCGTAAGCGTGGTGTACTGGTAGCCGCGCCGGCGCTGCGATTGCCAGATCTGTTCCCAGAAGCGCTGCTGAAACCGCAGGGCCGCCCGATATTCCGGCGCGGCGGGGTGCGGCACCTGCGGCCCCTGGTCGTACCCGGCGCGGGCCTGAATATGTTGGACCCGTTCGATAAAGGCGCTGAAGTCATCGCAGGGGTCATCCAGCAGGCGTTCGCTTACCACGATCCAGTGGCTGATATCGGCGGTAAAGCGCAGCTGCGGCAGCTGTTGAATTATCTCCAGCGTTAGCCACGGGCTATACAGCGACGTGGCGCGATGGGTTTCAAAGCTGCAGAACAGCTCATATTCGGTGGCGAGCTCATGCGCTCTGCCGAGAAAATCCACCTGCTGCGCCAGCGGCCAGCGGTCGTTACCGGCCAGCAGATTGACGAAGCGCGGATTAAGCGCTTTTGCCGCCGCAAAACGTTCTTTTAAGCGCTCCAGATGCTGCGCGGGCGTCTCGGCCTGGGCCGGAATAACGCCGCCGCCGCTGAACACAATGGCGATATACTCAAGCGCGGACGCTTCGATGCGTTGGGCCAGCGCCCGCTGCTCTTCTCGCGTCAGCGGAACCCGCGCTTCAATGCCGCAGCAGCCGACGCTCCGGAGTTCGCTGACTGTTTGCTGCCACGGAGTGGTTACGCCCCACAGCGTGCGAAAGACGTTAAGCTGCATGGTTTTTCCTCTATGGATATTTCACGCCCGGGAGAACGCAGAGCATTTCATACAGCAGGTTGGCGGCCAGCTGGGACGTGTTGCCGCTGACGTCGTAGGGGGGCGAGACCTCGACCAGGTCGCAGCCAATCAGGTTCAGGCCGCGGCAGCCGCGCACGATTTCCAGCGCCTGAATCGACGTCAGTCCGCCCACTTCCGGGGTTCCGGTGCCGGGGGCCCAGATCGGGTCGAGGCTATCAATATCGAAGCTGAGATAAACCGGGCCAGCCCCCATTTGCTGGCGCACTTCGGCCATTAGCGGGGTCAAAGATTTGTGCCAGCACTGCTCGGCCTGAACCAGACGAAAACCGCGATCGACGCCCCACTGGAAGTCACCGGCGGCGTAGCCCTGCGCGCGCTGGCCAATCTGCACGACGCGTTTAAGATCCAGCAGCCCCTCTTCGACGGCGCGGCGGAAGGTGGTGCCGTGGGCAATCTTTTCGCCGAACATCTCATCGTTGGTATCGGTGTGGGCATCGACGTGAATCAGCCCAACCGGACCGTGCTTTTTGGTCAGCGCGCGCAGGATCGGCAGGGTAATGGTGTGATCGCCCCCCAGCGTCAGGGGGATAAGCGGAAAACTATTTAAACCGGTGTAGTAATCCTCGATAATCTGCACCGATTTGAGCAGGTTGTAGGTATTGATCGGTACATCACCAATATCTGCCACCGACAATGAATCAAAAGGCGCGGCGCCGGTGGCCATGTTGTACGGGCGAATCATTACCGATTCGGTACGAATATAGCGCGGTCCGTAGCGCGTTCCGGAACGCTGTGAGGTTCCGATATCCAGCGGGATGCCGACAAACGCTGCATCAAGTCCCTGTAAATTTTCGATAAATGGCAGGCGCATCATCGTGGCGCGGCCACCAAAACGCGGCATCTCGTTGCCACCCTGCGGTTGATGAAAGACGTTATCCATTTCAGCTCCTGAATCTGACAAACAAAACTCAACAGCAGGGATAGTGCGAAAGATGTGCTGGACTTTAAATCGTCTGCCGCAAATACTTAGTTCATTTATTAGTGAACTAAGACGCTATGCTTAACGACGCGACGCTTAACATTCGACAGCTCCAGGTTTTTGAGGCGGTGGCCCGTCTTGAGAGCTATGGCCGGGCCCAGCAGGAGCTGGGGATTTCCGTTTCCGCGATCAGCAATGCGATGTCGCAGCTGGAAGGCCAGCTTGGCTTTAGCCTGTGTCAGCGCGGGCGCGGCGGCTTTGCGTTGACCGAAAAAGGGCAGCATTTTTTACAGCAGGCGATCCGCGTGCTGAGCGAACTGAATGAACTGGAGCGCCAGTCGGCGCTGCTGAAAGGCGAGCATAGCGGCACGATTTGTATCTCAACGCTCGATTCCATCGAGACGGAGACCGCGCTGTCGCTACCGGTCGTGCTGCGCAGCTTTAGCGATAAGTTTCCTAATGTGCATATCAAGCTGATTATCCGTACCCCGGCGGAACAGCTTAACGGCGTATTGAATAACCATATCGATCTCGCCATCGGCAGCTACAACTCGCGGGTGCATAACATCATCAGCGAACCGCTCTATCGCGAGCAGCACTGGCTCTACTGCAGCGACCTGCATCCCATGTTCTTCAGTCGACAGCTCGATAAAGAGCTGATCAGCCAGTGTCCGCTGGTGACGCGCAGCTACTGGAATACCAGCGATCTCCGGCGGCGCGGGTTCAGCAAGGGCAGCGCGACCGTTGAAACCGTCGATGCGCAGCTGCTGCTCATCCTCTCCGGGAAATATATCGGCTACCTTCCCGAGCACTACGCCTGGCCGTGGATTAAGGAGAATCGCCTGCGCGTACTGCTGCCCAATGAGTTTGGTTTTCAATCTCCCTTCTCGGCGATATGCAAGCGCGGGCGCAGCAACGAACCCTACCTGAAGGAGTTTCGCAATCTACTCAAGAAGAATACGGTGGCCAGACCGAAGTGGAGTGAATGAGATTCGTATTGAATGAGTAACAGCTTATGCCTGATTTGAATTGTAAAAAGACCGCTCAATATCAGGCATATAAAAGGTAATGTGTCATTAATCATATGGGTGTGAGAAAAAGCTTAGATAAAAATATCGTCCTGCACCTGGATAATTCCCATTCCCAATCTGGTTAAAAAATGACCTTTTTGTGTGTTTTTTCTGAATTAATGTTAAATCCAACGCCTGACGTTGTTTGTTAAAATTTTTTCTGCTGCAATCGACAAATATATTTTTGACGTATTTTTTTTCTAATGGATGGGAAGATGATAAGAAATAGCTTATTGGCATTGGTGTGCATTTCTGTAGGTTTATTACAGGGGTGTACTAATGGTAAAAAACCGCAGAGCGCACTCATAAAAAAAGATGTCATTCAAAATGAACAGCCCGCGCAGGTTCCTGCTTTACAGCAGTGTATCCAGGATGCCGACGCTTTAGTTAAGCTCGATAAAAAGTTTCAGCAGGATTCAAACGAGCTGTATGGTTTAATCAATGACGCTAAGTTTTATGCTTCTGTTTCAGACCAAACCTCCGCCAGCGTAAAATCAACGATTACACCGCTTTTTGAATACAAGATAAACGATAAGTGTAATAGCATTTCGCAGAAATTAATTAAAGAGTTTGAAAGCCGGGCAAGAAAAGCTGAACTCAAGGATGGGCTGGCCAGATGATGGACGCTAAGGGGAAACTGAATATATGCAATCTACGAGGTCCTGCGATTGTATTTGCTCTTTTTACCCTTATTGTTGTGTTTCCTGCTCGTGCTGAGCGGGGAGACTTCCTTGATAATATATCGAAACTCGAAATAAACAATCCGCCGGCCTCAGGCGCCGCCAGCGGGGAGTCGGTCTCGTCTAAGCAAAATAACGATAGCCCTGATAAAAAAACGCCTCAGAAGCAGGACGTCGTCAGAAAAAAAAGTCATCAGAATAAAACAGAGAGTACGATTAACGCTCTGCGGAAACAGAATGCGGAGCTGAGCGCTGCCGCCAAAGCGGCGGAGAAAAAGCGCGCTGAAACGACGCGCGAACTGTCGGCGCAGATCGCCGAGCTGAAGGCTCAGAGTGAACAGCGTGTACGGAAAGAGAGCGGCGAAACTGCCGCCGTGAGCGCGCTGAGCAAAAAGAACGCCGAGCTGGCCGCCGCTGCCGAAGCGGCGCAGAAAAAACTGGATGAGACCACCCGCTCGCTGACGGCGCAGATTGCCGCATTGACGGCACAGCGTGCACAGAACGAAAGCGGGCAGACCACCGCGCTTGATGCGCTGAGCAAAAAGAACGCCGAGCTGGCCGCCGCTGTCGAAGCGGCGCAGAAAAAACTGGATGAGACCTCCCGCACGCTATCTGTGCAGATTGCCGCGCTGAAAACGCAGAAGGAGCAGAGTGAGAACCTGCAGAAATCGACGATCAATACGCTGACGGGAAAGAATCTGGAACTGCGCGCCGCTGCCGAATCTGCACAGAAAAAGCAGGATGAGACCACCCGCGCGCTGTCGGCGCAGATCGCCATGCTGAACAAGCAGCGCGCGGAGAGAGAAGGTCAGCAGAAAACCGCGCTTGATGCGCTGAGCAAAAAGAACGCCGAGCTGGCCGCCGCCGCCGAAGCGGCGCAGAAAAAGCAGGATGAGACCACCCGTGCGCTGTCGGCGCAGATCGCCATGCTGAACAAGCAGCACGCGGAGAGGGAAGAGCAGCAGAAAACCGCGCTTGATGCGCTGACCAAAAAGAACGCCGAGCTGAACGCCGCCGCCGCAACCGCGCAGAAAGAAAATGATGTTTCAGTCGCTGCTTTAAACGATAAAAATAAAAAATTACAGTCTACGCTCGATAGCCTGGCCATCAAGCAAAGTGATTTAAGCCTTGCGGATAAAAGTCATAAAAATGCCTATGCGCTCGGCGTTTTCTACCTTACCCAGGCGCTATCCGATGTGAATAAAATGGCCGACAATAATGTCAAGCTGGCGCCTTCAGCGTTGGTTTCCGGGTTTAACGACGCTTATAATAAAAAACTTAAAATTAAAGAAAATGAAATAGAAAGTATCGTTAACATGCTTAACGAACAACTATCGTCTAAGTACGTCGATATTGAAAAAAGAATCATGGCTAAAATCAAAAACAAGAAATATGAGATTTTGCCTAATGGTGTCTATTTTGTGGTTGATAAAAAAGGAAAGGAGTCGTACAAGTCGAATGAGACTTTGTCTATGAATATCCTTGAGAAGAAGCTTGATGGTACGCCGATACTCAATACGATGAATTCAAAGATGGTTTACGATAAGCAAATCGATCCGCTAATGGCCAAAGTATTATCATCCGGATTAAAAGGCGGAACGGTCACGCTATATGGACAGGCCGGCTCGCTGTATAGCACCACGCCAGCGGACCTGAACCCGGATACCTTAATCTCCATTACCTTCGAACTCATTCCCTGAGCGATCGATAGCGGCTCCCCGCCGACTTGCGTATCCGCAAAGCCATCGCCCGCATACCAGGGGGGTAGTCAGATGTCCGGGACGGACATCATGGCTGCAACTATCGCCTGGCGGGCAGAATATTGCCCATCCCGCTTTCAAGCGATCGCTTCCGGCTGCAGTCAATCCAGCTGCATGAGGTTTGACTCAAAGACGGTGACGCCCGAGGCCTCCCCGGCGTAATGCGCCGCTTCGTCATACGGGGCGAGGTGTGAAAAGCAGGTGTGGTGAGAGAGGGCGGTACAATAATTACCAATTAATAAACCCACCGGCGGCACCTTTAGGATATCATCCTGTGTATGTCGTCTCCGCAAAATCACCGTTTTCAGGTAGCCTATGAGTGAGCATCTATCTCGTACCGCCGTTATTGTGGATGACCATCCCCTGGCGCGTATGGCCATACGTGGCGTGCTGGCAAAGCAGCACATTACCATTATCAAAGAGTATGAAGACGGGGCTACCGCCTTAAAGGCATTGACCAAAATGGCGGTGGATATTGTCGTTGTGGATGTTGACATTCCCGATATAAATGGCGTTGAGCTGGTGGAGAAACTCAGAGCGCAGCGCTTTAGCGGCACGTTGATCGTGGTGTCGGCAAAGAACGATCGCTATTACAGTAAACGCTGCGCGCAAGCCGGCGCGAATGCGTTTATTAGTAAAAAACAGGATATGGACAATATTCTCGCCGCGGTTAACGCGGCGCAAAACGGCTATAGCTATTTTCCCTTTTTCCTCGAAGAACCGTCGGCGGCGCTAACGGATAGCCAGCGTCTGGAGTCCCTTTCCGCGCAGGAGATGAAGGTCATGAGCTATATGCTCAGCGGCCTGGACAACTCGCAGATCGGCGAGGCGATGTTTATTAGCAGTAAAACGGTGAGCACATACAAGACGCGATTAATGGAAAAGTTAGGCTGTAAATCACTGATCGAACTACTCTCTTTTGCCCATCAGAATAAGCTGACCTGAAGATGGTACTACGGTTTGCGATCCTCCTTGTCCTCTGGGCCGTCAGCGCGCGCGCCGTATATGCCCAGAATGAGCCGCCCGTTGAGCTGGAACTATCGGGGTATAGTTATATTACGCCGGTACCGGTTTATTTGAGTGAGGATGACAAGCGCTGGCTGCTGCAGAAGAGAGCGCTACGCGTTGGGGTTTATCAACCGGGACAGCCTCCGCTGGTGCAAACCACCCTCAGCGGACGCTACCGGGGAATGAATGCGGACTATCTGACGTTGATTCATTCCTCGCTGAATATTCGTATTATCGTGCTGGGCTACGTAAATCGCGCCGATGCGATTCGCGCGCTACGGGCAGGCGAGATAGATACGGTGTTAACCGGTCTTGAAACGCTTCCCTTCGCTGAAGAGGGGATCCAGCTCTCCGGGTCACTGGTGCATTCATGGCCGGAACTGGTGACCTCTTTGGGCAACGTGATGGGCCCTTTGCAAAGCCCGCAAAGTACACGCGTTGCGGTTGTTGATGGCTATCCTGATGCCGATTTTATTCATCAGTCGTTCCCTAACGCCGAAATAGCCAGTTACGCCAGCTATCAGGAGGCGCTGAACTCCGTTGCTAACGGACAAAATAGATGGTTTATGGGTGATTCGCTGACCACCAGCACCTGGCTTTCCCAGGAGTTCAGTCTGGCGTTGAGTACGGTTAAATATTGGCCTTCGCCGCAGAAAACGAGCCACTTTTTATTCTCAGAGAAGCAAAAGCGTTTGCTGAACATCGTCAACAGAACTATCAGCGCAATAGATGAAAATCAGCACGGGCAAATTGCTCAGTCGATGATCGATAAAGGCAATCTCTCGTTTCTGCTCGAACCGCTCAATCTCACACCTCGTGAAAAACAGTGGCTAAAAAAGAACAAAACGCTGCGAGTCATTATTAATCCGTGGTTTGCGCCTTACACCATGGCCGACAATAATCAGGAAGTACGCGGGATAGTCGGGGATATACTGAATCTGATTAGTCTGCAAACCGGTATGCAGTACGAAACGGTTGTCGTCAACTCGCATGAAGATATGCTTTCGGAGATGAAAAAGGGCAACTGGCATATTGTCCAGGCGGCGACCTATGACCTGAGTCGCCAAAGCAATCTCTCCTTCACTCATCCTTTTATTACCACCCAGTTTGTTACCGTTGTCAGAAAAGAGGACGCTCAGGCGATAGCGCTAAAGGCGGGTGCGAACGTGGCCATCAGCGCCGATCATACGTTACTGATGCAAATGAAAGCCCGCCATCCGGATATCCATTGGCAAGAAGTGGAAAACTCCAGCGTGGCATTGAATCTTGTGGCAACGGGAAAGGTGGACGCGGCGATTTCTAATCAGCTAACCGCACGTTATCTCAGCGAGCATTATTATCCCGATCGGCTGACGTGGCTGCCGCTACCCGAGGCGCAGCCGGCGGCAATCAGCTTTAGCGTTCCCCGTTCGGAACCGGAATTACGGCAGATTCTTGATAAAGCGCTTGATGATATTCCACAGAAAGAAATTTTACAGATAGTCAGCAAATGGATACGTCTGCCGGACGTCAGAATAGACACCTGGGAGCTGTATAACCGGCCATTCTATCTGGTCGCGGCTCTCGCTTCACTGCTGGTGCTAAGTACCTTACTTTGGGTGGTCTATCTGGCGCGGGAAGTGCGGAGAAGAAAAGAGTCGCAGCGTTTGCTGGAAATGGAAAAGAATAAAGCGCAGAAAGCGAATCAAGAGAAACGGGAATTCCTCTCCCATATGAGCCATGAGATCCGCACCCCGGTCAGCGCCATTGTGGGATTTCTGGAGCTCCTGCAGCTTCCAACGACAAGCCTCAGCCCAGAGGATAAAACGTCGGTTGAACACGCTGCGATGGCTTCACGCTCGCTGTTGAAACTGATTGGCGAGATCCTCGATCTGGAAAAGATAGAGTCTGGTTTGCAGGATATAGTGCCGAAGTGGGTGCATGCTGATGCGCTGATAAGAGAAAAAATATTACTTTTTACCGCGCTTGCGGCGCAGAAAGGGATAGCGCTGCGCTACGACTCGCAGCTGGATCCAAAAGAAGCGATGCAGCTTGATCCGCAAATGTTGGGACAGGTTCTGACGAACCTTATCGGGAATGCGGTGAAATTTACTCATCATGGCCGCGTTCAGGTATCGGCCAGCAAGCGCGATCGCACGCTGACGATCTCCGTAAACGACACGGGGCCCGGCATCAGCGGTGAAGAACAACAGTCGCTATTTATGCCCTTTAGCCAGGGGAAAGCGGGGGAGCTTCATCGCGGCTCAGGACTGGGACTGGCTATCGCAAGGGCATTGATGAAGCAGATGGGCGGCTCGATAGTTCTGCAAAGTGAACGCAATCGGGGGACCAGCGTGACGCTGAGCCTTCCGGTGCAAACATCATATGATGCCATCCCTGAAGTCGTTGAAACCGGGCCCATGACTACCGTTATCGGCACAGCGCTGCGGGTATTAATTGCCGACGATCACCCCTCCAGCCGTCTGCTGCTAAAACGTCAGCTGGCCTCGCTTGGCGTTGCCGCGGATGAAGCGGAAAACGGTGAAGAGGCATTACGCTATCTTCAGCAGGACCGTTACGATTTATTGATTACTGACCTAAACATGCCCCTGATGGACGGTATTGCGTTGACCCGGGAGGTGAGAAGATTTGATAGCAATCTTCCCATTTGGGGGGTGACCGCGACCGCGCAGCAGCATGAGCGCGAGCGCTGTGTTGCGGCCGGAATGACCGATTGTCTTTTCAAGCCGATTACCCTCGCGCAGATCTCTCGGCTGCTGGCCGGAGTGAACCAGATTCAGGCGGCGGTATTCGATGAGAAGCGGCTGGCGGTGCTGGCGCATGGTAATCGGGCGCTTATGCTTGCGGCGCTGCATGATGCACAGCGGGAAAATCGTCTCGATTTAGCAGCAGCCCGAGCGGCCGCACGCGATGAGAACTATCCGGCAGTGGGGCAACATATTCATCGCCTCAACGGCACTGCCCAGCTGCTGGGGGGCAATGAATTAATCAATATCGTCCAGCCTCTCGAAGCGCGGCTGCCAGGCGCTATTTCAGCGGCGGAACTGTTCGATATTTTAGACCGCATCGAAAGCGCGCTCAATGAGCTGGATCGGGCCATCGATAACTTCCAGCCATAGCCACTTTTCCTACAGTTGTAGGCGCTTCCTGACAAAATATTAAGCCACCGCTGATGTTGCTCTGTTGTTAACCAAGTAAAATTAGCCCTGTTCGGATGCAATATATTTCGTTAACGGTTAACGGAATATTGTCTAAGAAAAATCTAAATAGATGATTATAACAAGTTCTGGCTATCAAAATCCACAGGTTATTAAGTTGTGCCTATGGTTGGTAGTAGCTTTAAATTCCGTATTTTGATTTCATGTTGGTGTTTTGATTTGATTTTTAAGCGTTGAGGTGGATTAATGATCTATGAATTATGAAAAGGTAGTAGAAACGATCGTTTTTAACGACTTAGACGAAATCCATTACTTTTGTGCTGTTATAAAAATTTAATTTCTGTAAATTTTACACCGAAACACGAGAGGGTTTCTGACGCTAAATAACAAAGAGGATTATGCCGAAAAGGTAAGTTTATGAATTTGTCAGATTCCGTTTTTTCTGATGATTACTTCTTTATCGTCGGCATCAGTGCGTTGTTAACGCCGGGGTTGATTGATGAAAATTACTCTATTATAGATATTGAGACGACAAGCCTGTCAGAGGTAAGAAAACATATCTTTCCCGGCAGGAAAGTTATTGTTTTTATCACCAACGATCTTGATTACTATGCATTAAAGCATATGGCAGATTTTGTTTTTATTGACAAGAAGTGTCGGTTGAATGAGATTCTATCAGGTTTACTGGTCAAGAACTCTCAATATAATTATAGAGTGAAATACTCGCTATCTCGTCGAGAGAAAGAAGTACTTTCTTGTATGCAAAAAGGACTTGATGTCAAAGAGATTAGCCGGCAGTTAGGGATGACGATGAAGACCTTTTATACACATCGGCGCAGCCTGATTTTTAAACTACAGCAAGGTAATCGTATTTCGCTGTATCAAAATATCGTGCGCAGCGAACTCTACAAGCAGAGTGTTTATGAATATGGCTAAATAGCCTGCTTCTTTCAGCATTTTTATGGAGGTAAAAGTCACAAGGATTTTTTATTACTTATTTATTTTTTTACAACTGGATTAACTACCTGGAATTTAAATATGAAAAAGATCGCACTGATTTCTGCTGTTATGTCTCTGGCCGTATTTCAGACGGCAAATGCCGCTGATGGGGTAATTAACTTTACCGGCAATATCACCGGTACCGCGTGCGTGGTTGATACCACGGCTATCTCTCAACCTGTTGATCTCGGCACCATCTCGACCGCGGCTTTCGCCGGAGGGAATGGCGCGACGGCGGCGGCGAAGCGTTTTAACATTGTGCTGAAATCCTGCCCGGACAGTATTTCCAGCGCCAGCGTCCGCTTTGATGGTACAACGAACGCGGCTAACCCCTCCATTCTGGCCCTGAACAATGGACAAACCGCAGCCAACGTCGGCGTCGCGCTCTATGAGCAGGACAGCGCAACGCTGATTCCGGTTGGTTCCGCCTCGACCAGCGTGAATCTGCAGGAAGATGTCAACAACACCCTGACTTACTTTGCTAAATATATGGCAACGGGCGCCGTTGGAGCAGGCACGGCAAACGCTTCGACATCGTTTACCGTGACTTACCAGTAAAAGCAGGGCCCTCTGTGGCCCTGATTTATTCTCTCAGGATCTTTTCATGTTTCAGAAAGTATTAAAAAAAATCGCCGTGAGTTTATTTCTCATTTCTACAGCAGCCATCAGTGGCGTGGAAATAGGCGGTACCCGGCTTATTTATAATGGTAGCAGTAGTCAGGCGGCCATCAGCGTGAGTAACCCGGATAATACGCCGTATTTAATTCAGTCATGGGTCAGTAACAGTGAAAATAGTGACGATGGTGACAGCGCTTTTATTACCACACCGCCTTTATTTAAACTCAACCCGCATGCGCAGAACTCCGTTCGCGTGATGTTAACCGGTAGTGCGCCGCCTCAGGATCGGGAAAGCGTGTATTGGCTGAATATTAAGTCAATACCCTCGTCGTCGGCGGATGCGAAAAACGAGTTGCTGATTGCGGTAAAAAGCAAGATGAAGGTTTTTTATCGCCCGACGGGATTAAAAGGCGACG